>LGYU01000019.1 GCA_001302245.1 Chitinophagaceae bacterium PMP191F | reverse complement strand
GGGATGCAGACAGGAGGAAATGCTGCGCAAATGGTTACAGGCAATCCGATCCCCGGTATTGTGGTAAAAGGCGGCAAAAATCCTCCGGGATTAATTGTCACTGTTATTTCTGATAATAACGGAGCGGTATTCTTAAATAATCTGCAAACAGGCACTTACCTGTTCAAACTTAGTATACCGGACCAGCCTGCAGCAAAAAACATTGATCAAAAAGATATTAAAAGCTCTGACAACGTTGCACTGCCAGCACCGGGACAGCCCATTAAAGGTGTTATTGTAAAAGGGGGAAAGAATCCGGGAGGCAATTTCACCAACCTGACCGTAAAAGAAAATGGAGAAATCGGTTTTGAGGTATTGGAAGCAGGCGACTACAAATTGATTATAGAAACACCCGGCAACAATAACGCACCAGCAAAAAAAGAAAAAGTGAAGGAGAAAGCAACATCCGGCTTAAAAGATGTTATTAAGACGAATGTTTGATTTATCAGCAGGCCTGACATATACCTATGCCCTATATCTGCATGAACGGCTACCACACAAAGGTAGCTGACGAAGACCTGATGATGACATGTATTTGCCTGCCAGGAATGGCAACAGTGGAAGTACGATAGACATCCCGATGGAGTTTAATAACACGATCCGGATAACGATCCATAATTTATTTTTCGATCGCACTTTCTATTATTGTTTGCTGATATTTTTTTTCTCTTGCTCCTACCAATAACAGCCACAAACAAGTTCCTATTTCACCCATTGCAGGCAGTACTCCAAAATATCGCGACACTCCTATTGCTTTATAATTTTCCAATAGTGTATTACCAAAAAAGTTCACTAAATAACCCAAGCAGCCAAGCATTAATAAAACACCCAGGAACTTGGGCAGGAAGCCTGATCTGAAAACCAGGTACCCGAATGGCAGCAGCCATAAACCCCAAAAAACGGTCGCCACTAAAATACCATTGTCATATTGATTAAGATATAGCATTGTTTGTGCATAAAGTTCTTGTTTTACAATACCTGTTTGCGTTGACATTTCAATTAAAGAGAGAATAGCATATTTGTTTTGCAGGTTGATAAAAGAAACCGGAACACTGACGATGGCCAGGATCAACATTGCTCTTGCATAATTTTCATTGACAGCCTTGAACAACCGGTATAAAACAATGGGCAAAAAAACGAAGGTGGCATAACATACTACACTGCTTGCAATACTAACCCTGAATAATGTTTCATTAGTAAGGATATTGCCAAATGTCGTTGCAGGGTTATCCAAAACAAACAGCTTTTTGGGAACATAGGCCAGGCTAAACATACCAGATACAACAATTACCAGGTATAAAAATCCGGCGATTCTTGAAATTTTCATCCTGTTCATAGATCAGTTTGCCTGTAATACGGATAAAATATGTCTTTTGTTACAGGCATGGTTCTCACCATAAAAACAACAGAATATACTCTCCGACCGCTGTATGCGTTATTAGTACTGACCGCATTTTTCATTGATGATCATACCGTTAGGCATCTGATTATTGTACCAGGAATTTTCCATAGCCGTGATTCCCGGAAAGTTTTTGTTTAATTTCTTCTATATTGCAAGCCAGAAAAGGCACGCGTGTATTCAACTCCCCATGATAAGAGAACTGACCTTCAACTGATTGCTGAAGGAGATGAACGTGCTTTTTATGAATTTTATCTGCACCATGCCGCATTGCTACGGACCTTCCTGCGGCGCAATACCAGTTCGGAAGACAATACTGAGGACATCATCCAGGAAACCTTTATTCGCGTATGGCTTTACCGTGACAAACTTCCCGAAATAGAGAATCTTTCCGGATGGGTATACCGTATTGCTTCCAGGGTATATAGCGATTACCTGCAGAAAGAAATTAAACGCCGGGAACGGAAAGCCGGTTTTGGTAATGCATTGTATGACACCGGCCAGGTCAGCTCAGCCGAACGAACACAATTACAGGAACTTACCTATCATCTGCACGAAGCCATTGACAAGCTTTCCGAACATAAAAAAAAGTTGTTCTGGCTAAACAGAGAGCAGCAAATGAAGCCTGCTGCAATAGCCGCCCATCTCGGCATGCCTGTTGGCACGGTTAAGAATCAACTATCGGCCACACTTCGTGAGATCCGTGAACACATGGTTGCTGCCGGGTTCTCCTACCTTATAACAGCAGCCCTGTTCCTCCCTTCATTTCTTTTTCACCCTACCCTCCTTTTACCGGGAAAATAACCCGGGCAGCCATCAGCCCACTTGCCTCACAAAAAGCACTTAACATCCTCGTGGCCAGACAGGATTGGTAAACTTTCGCGACACTCTCAGTTACCGCATGAATAGCTATGCTAAAAAAATCTGAAAAAAAACGTGACGTTTTTATGCGAGTGCAGTCTTTTATCAGGACGGTTGCGATTTGCCATGTGTTTTTATCGAATCATGACCTGATTACAATTAAAAAACCATCCGATGGATCAGTTACGAATTGAATATTTATTAAAGCAGTTTAGCAAAGGCGAGCTTAGTACAGAAGAACAGGAAGAGTTGGATCAACTTTTAACAGGTTCGCAACGGGAGCAGTTTGAAGAACAGGTTGCCCGGCTGATAGCTGAGCAGGAAGCAAATGCTGCTATATATAAAGGAGAGATGCAGGATGATGCATCTTTTGCAAAGATTATGGCAGCCGATAAACCTGCAAAGGTTATCAACGTCAGCTTTTTTACCAGGCACCGGAAATGGATCGGTGCAGCCGCTGTACTTTTTGTATGCTCCCTTACCGGTGCATATTTTATGCTCAGACACCAGCCGTTGCAGCATCATTCTGCAGGCGTCAGTCAGCAACTGCCTGAAAAAGAACCCGGCCGCAATACCGCGATCCTGACACTGGATGATAATTCTACAGTGGAGCTGGCCAGTAATGGCGACAGGATAATCGGCACGCAGGGACAGTCGCAGGTAGCGATCACCAATGGTAAACTTACCTATCATCAGCAAAATGACAATACCGCAGCAATAGCATACAACCGCATTACAACTCCACGGGGTGGAGAATTTAATATTACACTTTCAGACGGCACAAAGTTATGGCTGAATGCCGCCTCAATGATCCGTTTTCCCACAACATTCACCGGTGCTAAAAGAGAAGTAGAACTGGAAGGTGAAGCATTTTTTGAAGTAGCGGAAGACAAGCAGCATCCTTTTGAAGTAAAGATCAGGAACAAAACGATACAGGTATTAGGCACACAGTTCAATGTGATGGGATATGATGATGAATTGGTTACCATCACCACATTGGTAAAAGGATCGGTGCGTATATTATCTCCCGGTCAGCCGGCCAGAACACTGGTTCCGGGCCAGCATGCCGTTATCAACAACCAAACATCTGACATACTGGTGGAAGATGCGGATATAGATGAGGAAACAGCATGGAAAAATGGGCGTACTTATTTCAATGGCGCCGACATTAAACAGATCATGCGCCAGGTATCAAGATGGTACAATGTTGATGTGCAATATGTGGGCGAGGTAAATAAACTCAGGTTTACCTGTACAGTATCCCGCACAGACAAGTTAAGCAAACTGCTACAGCTTCTTGAAATGACAGGAACTGTACGTTTTACAATGGAAGGAAATACAATTATTGTTCACTATTAACCAAAACAGTACTGATATGGAAGCAACAAGCGGATAGAAAGCATTTACAAAACCAACAGCATCTATCGAAAAAGGCCAGTAATGGTGACACATTACTGGCCGGATCGTGGGCTCAACCAGTTGACTTGAACATTTACAAAAAGCTAAACCCAGCACTCTAAAGTATGAAATTAACTGCTTATGGGAGCGTCTTTCCCTTTCTACGACGTTTCCCGTACCAACACTTACGGCTTATGAAACTTGTGTTTTTATTTACTACTGTTGCCACGCTCCAGGTATCGGCATCAGGCTGGTCTCAGAATGTTACCATGAGACTTAAAAATGCACCGATCGAAAAAGCATTCCAGGAAATGCGGCGCCAAACCGGATTTCAGTTTGTGTACAACACCACCATGTTGCAACAGGCAGGGAACGTGAATATTACGGTGAAAAATACACCGCTTGATCAGGCACTAAAACTTACGCTGTCTGGTAAATCGCTGTCTTATTCCATCATTGATAGTAGTGTGGTGATAAGGTCTGCGCCGGTAAATGTAGAAACGCCGGTACAGCAGGAAGTCATTATTCAGACTATTACCATTGGGGTAACGGGTGTGGTAAAAAATACCGAGGGCCAGCCACTGCAGGAAGTCTCAGTGGTTATTAAGGGCACTACTATCGGTACCACCACCAATAAAGATGGTAAGTTTGAACTGAAGGCAGTAAATGAAAAATCAATCCTGGTATTCAGTGCAGTAGGCTATGTAAGTAAAGAGGTGAAATTAGGTTCTGCCAACGAAACGCTTACTATCGAGCTGCAGCAGGCAGAGAATAAACTGGCCGATGTAGTGGTAACCGGTTATCAAAGCCTCGACAGAAAACTGTTCACCGGTGCTACCACCAAACTGAACGCCAAAGACGCACAGCGTAATGGGGTGCCTGATGTTTCCAGGATGCTGGAAGGACAGGTTGCCGGCGTATCAGTTCAGAACGTTTCGGGAACTTTTGGTGCTGCGCCTAAAATAAGGGTAAGAGGTGCCACCTCACTGTCAGGAGATAATAAACCACTGTGGGTGGTTGATGGAATTATCCTGGAAGACATTGTGAACATTTCAAACGAAGCACTTTCAACAGGAGATGCCAACACGCTTATCGGATCTTCTGTAGCAGGTTTAAGCCCTGATGACATTGAGTCGTTCACGATCTTAAAGGATGCTGCTGCCACTGCATTGTACGGTGCAAGAGCTATGAACGGTGTAATCGTTGTTACCACCAAAAAAGGCAGGAACACCCAGGGTAAAGCAAACATCAACTACAGCGGCAATTTCACTACTTATCTAAAACCCAGCTATAGCCAGTTTGACATTATGAGCTCTGCAGACCAGATGTCTGTAATGATCGAAATGGAAAATAAAGGTTATTTAAGACCAGCCGGCGTTGCCACACCCAAGAACGGTGGTATTTTTCATAAGCTATACAACCAGATGTACGATTATGATGAACCTACAGATACCTGGGCATTAAACAATGATCAGAACCTTGCCAGCCGTAACAATTTTTTACAACGCTATGCCAAAGCAAATACTGACTGGTTTAATGTGCTCTTTAAAAACTCCATGCTGCAGGAGCATTCTATCAGCATAACTTCCGGAACTGATAAGTTTCAGAACTATTTCTCCAGCAGCTTTATGCATGATAACGGGCAAACTCCCGGCGATCAGGTAAGCAGGTATACCGGTAATGCAAGATCTACTATCAAGATCAATAAAAAGCTAACGGTGGAATTACTGGCAAACGCTTCGGTAAGAGATCAGAAAGCTCCCGGTACATTAACACGCCAGTCCGATCCTGTATATGGTTCTTACTCCAGGTCATTCGATATTAACCCCTACTCCTATTCTTTAAATACCAGCAGGCTCATTACGCCGTATGATCAAAACGGTAACCAGGAATTTTTTGTAATGAACTGGGCGCCCTTTAACATTCTGAATGAGCTGCAGAATAATTACTTAAAACTGCAAATGCTGGATATCAAAATACAGGGAGGAATAAAATATAAGATATTACCAGAGCTGCAATATTCAGTGGATGGTGCGTATCGTTTTGCACAAACAACCAGGCAGCATTATATTCAGACCAAATCCAATATGGCATCTGCCTTCAGGGCATATACCAATACCGGTGTAATTGACGATAACACCAACCTCTATAATGACCCCGACAATAATGACCTGCCTGTGGTAATACTACCTGATGGGGGTTTCTTTAATGTCAATGAAAATAAAATCAGCAACTATTATTTCCGTAATAACCTGGAATACGACAAAACGCTTGGCAATCATAAATTCAACTTGTTTGCATCTGCCGAAGTTCGTTCCACAGACCGCCAGAACTATAATTTTGACGGTGTTGGTTATAATTACGAAAATGGCGGGCTGGTAAATACCAATTACCGCTATTTCAAAAAATTAACGGAAGGTGGTGCTGCTTATTTTGGCATGGGAAAGAACTATGACCGATTCCTGGCATATATGTTCAGGGGTGCTTATAATTATGACAACAGGTATAGTTTCAACTTTACCTCCCGCATGGATGGTTCCAACAAAATGGGAAAATCCAACCAGGCAAGATGGTTGCCAACCTGGAACGTATCTGCAGCCTGGGATTTGGACAATGAGAAATTTTTCAGACCCAATAAGGTGTTATCAGCAGCAAGACTGAGACTTACTTACGGCCTGGTTGGAAACATTGGGAATGCTAATAATACGGCAGCGGTATTTTACAACCGGATGTCATACAGACCTTATGAAACTGAGAAAGAAGCACTAACCTATATTTCTTCCCTGGCAAATACTGAACTGACCTGGGAAAAGACAAAGGAGTTGAACATCGGGGCTGACCTGGGTTTATTTAATAACAATATCAATGTTACAGTAGACTGGTACAAACGAAACATTTTTGCGTTGATCAGTACTATTCAAACATCAGGTATTGGTGGTGAAAGCTCCAAAACTGCCAATAATGGCAAAATGGATGCCCGCGGTTTTGAGTTTACTATCAGTGGCTCTCCGGTAAAATCAGGTGGGCCTGACGCTTTCAAATGGCGCACACAAATGAATTTTGCGATCAATAAAAACAGGATCACAAGATTGGAAGTAGCACCCAGAATATGGGATCTTGTAAGAGCAGAAGGTGGTGCATTACAGGGTTATGCGCAGAGAGGTCTTTTCTCGGTTAAGTTCGACGGTTTAAGTCCTGTTAACGGGTCACCTACCTATATCAGCGATGCCGGCATAAAGGACAACTATATCTATTTACAAAGCAACACGGTAAATTATTTAAAATATGAAGGTCCTACTGACCCCACGTTTACCGGCGGCTTTTTCAACAGGTTTGACTACAAGAATTTCTCATTATCTGCATTGGTTACCTACTCATGGGGAAATTATATCAGACTCCAACCGATCTTCTCCGCAACCTATGATGATCTGTATTCAATGAGTAAGATCATGAAAAACAGGTGGATCATGCCCGGAGATGAGGCTACTACCAATGTGCCTTCCATCTTGGATCTGTATACTACCAACAAGTTCACAAGATTGTCTACAGGAAGCTCATTAAGTCCTGTTTACGCATATAATGCCTATAACTATTCAGACCAAAGGATAGCCAAAGGTGACTTCATCAGGCTGAAGACCGTTTCTGTATCATACCAGGTACCTCAGCGGGTAATCCAGCGATTAGGACTTAACGCAATGCAGCTTTCTCTGGTAGGAAACAATATTGCACTGCTATATTCTGATAAAGGTTTATTGGGACAGGATCCTGAATTCTTTAATAATGGTGGTGTGGCAATGCCTATACCCAGGCAATACACTTTCTCACTTAAAGTTGGACTGTAACATAAACTAACAAGGTTCAAACCTATAATTTATCAAATTATGAGAGATAAAAAGATATTAATATTAATCGTTCTGCTTATATCGATCAGCTCCTGTAAAAAATTCTTAGAGCAGGAACCCGACAACAGAACCGAGATCAATTCTGTTGAAAAAGTAGCACAACTGGTGGGAACAGCTTACCCCGGTTATGGCTACCTGGCAATGGCCGAGATGTATTCCGACAACAGCTGTGATAAAGGACCTGGTGTAGCGAACACACATGTCAGCACTCCATTTCCTGAGATGTATAACTGGGAAGAAGTGGCTGCTACCGGCAACAATACCCCCATTCAATACTGGAATGGTGTATACACAGGCATCGCGGCTGCTAACCAGGCTTTAGCCTCCATTGAAGAATACAAACTTGGCGCTGCTGCCAATCCCTATAAAGGTGAAGCTTTACTGGCCCGCGCCTACGGACATTTTATGCTGGTTACTTTTTTTGCAAAAGCATATGTTCCCGGTGGCACAAACGATTCACCTGGTATTCCATACGTAATGGAACCGGAAACTGTGGCAATAAAAAAATATACACGTGGTACAGTTGCTTCAGTATATGCGCAAATAGAAAAAGATATTGAAGCCGGCATTCCTTTACTAACCGGGGGCACATGGGCAGTTCCGGCATATCACTTTACCCCTGCTGCAGCGCATGCTTTTGCGGCAAGGTTCTATTTATTCAAAGGTGAGTGGCAAAAAGTGATCAACCATGCCAACCTGATATTCACCGGCGGTGACTTTACCGGTAACATCAGGAACGTAGCTGCCGAAACGCCCAGTTTATCATCCGATGCTTATCAACAATGGTTTAATAAAGGAGATAAAAAATTCAACCTCTTAATACATGAAACCTATTCTGTTTACCAGCGTTCCTCCAGCTATGGAAGAAGCCGGTACGGACTGGGGGTAAATGTATATTCCGGGTATTATACCAAGCCTACCCCTGCAGGCGCTACCTTCTATTACAGAGGATGGACAAGTGGTACAGGTAACTACCTGCTGTATAAATACTATGAATATTTCTATTATACCAATGTTACTGCCGGTACCGGTTACCCTTACATCATGTTGCCCCTGTTAACTTCTGATGAAGCGTTGATGAACAGGGCCGAAGCTTATGCACAATTGGGACAGCTCGATAAGGCTATTGCCGATTGCGATCTCATGGCCAGCAACCGTATTTCAGGTTACGCCAAAGCTTCTCATGCTGTAACAACCACCAAGTCAAAAGCATTTTTCAATGTTACTGATGATAAAGAGGCGATCATTCTTACCGTACTCGATTTCAAAAGACGTGCTTTTATGACAGAAGGTTTAAGATGGTTTGACATCCTGCGACATCGTATCACTGTTAAACACGACTACCTGGATGCCAATAATGATGCAACCTATAAAGAGCTGGGGCCAGACGATAACAGAAGGATGTTCCAGATACCCCAGTCTGCCCGGGATTTATCTAACCTTGAACCCAATCCCCGATAACCCTAAAACATTAAAGGCATGAAACGACTATTTTTATTATATACAGCGCTTTCAGTTATCCTGGCCTCCTGCAGGAAATCGGATGAGAATCTGGACATTACCATGGACGATTATGCAATTGATATTCCTCCTACCAATTCAGCTATAGACAAGTGGTTGAATACAAATTTTAATATACCATGGAATATCAATGTTCAATACCGTTTTTCACAATATGAAACGGATTACCCCAGAAATATAGCGCCAATTGAGCTGAACAAGGTTCAACCTTCCATGCTGGCGATGCTCAACTGTTTTATCAATCCTTATGGTAAGATTGCCGGGCAGACTTTTGGAAAAGTAAACTTCCCCAAACAATGGGTATTGTTCGGTTCAGGTTCTTATAATACTGATAACACATTTACACTTGGTTCGGCTACCAGTGCCAGAAGAGTAGATCTTTATGACCTGAACAACTTTTCTGCTGCAGACGGTGAAAATGTAAGAAGAAGGATAAGAACAGTACACCACGAATTTACACACTGTCTCAACCAGACCGTTCCTATTCCAAGGGGATACGAATTGGTTTCCAAAGGTGCCTATGACCCTGACTGGGCAGGAAAATCTGATAGCCTGGTACGTCTTTCGGGTTTTATTTCCCCTTATGCAAGTTCTTCTTATACTGAAGATTTTGCAGAGATGGTAGCACATATTGTAGTACAGGGACCAGTATGGTATAACAACTATGTTGCACAGGCAAATGCAACCGGTAAAGCAAGGTTGAAAGAAAAAGAATCAATCATTTACCAGTATTTGCTCAACTATTACAATGTTGATCTTTACAAATTGCAGGCTGAAGTGCAAAGCACTTTAAAAACGTTCTATGGTGTGAGCGACCCGGTTGATATCACTACCGGGTTTCCTTACAAGCTGGCTTCCAACGCAGTGAGCACCATTACTGTTAACCTGGCAGCTGCTCATTATACAACCTATGGTTCTTCTTCAGCCTTTAATACTGTTTACAACAACTATAAAACATTGCTGTTCTCTTTGGGAAGCAGAACACTTGATAGCATTCAATTCGTTTTCCCAAGTGACACAACAATGGTATTCAGGGCATATTACAGAAACAGTTCAAACACTAACCTGGTTGCCGATTACGACTTTAAAACCAAGCTGGGCACTTATACAGGCCTGATGACCTTTTCTAAAGTCATGCCTGAAGGAACAGGAACCAATTATAACAATGGTGCCAACACGCAGGTACAGCCTGCATTTGAGCAATATATATTGCCTTACCTGGTAAACAGGCAGTTTATTGCAGAATACCTGCCCACAACCATTACATCTGTCAATCCTTTATACAGAAGCTTTGCAGGTTTCTATGTCAATGGAACGCCTACCAATTACTTCTATGGCCCTGTCATTTATAAATAACTTACAATGAAAAAATTAACATATCTCTTTTTACTCATATCACTGGCGGGTTGTGTAAAACACGATGTTAGCCTGGTGTTTGATAAATTACCCGAAGAGCGCATGAAGGAGCGCAATGCTGAACTTCAAAACAAGTTGCTTGAAGGTGCAAACGGGTGGAAAGCATTTTTACGAACCTCAGCACAGGGAAGTGGTTTTGGGTTTTACATGAAGTTTAACAAAGATGGTGAGGTGCAAATGTACTCTGACTGGAACAACAGTTCGGCAGCTACCTTAAAAACCTCCACTTACAGAATAATGTATGTAATGAACACCCAGCTTTCGTTTGATACATACAATTATATCTCCATTATGCAGGATCCGCAGGGAAGCATAAATGGCGGCAGTACACCAAACGGTTTGCAAAGTGATATTGAATTTGAATACATCCGTTCAAGCGCTGATACCATTCTTTTAAGAGGTAAGAAATATCAGAATTATCTTTACCTGATGAAAGCTTCAGCCAGCGAAGCCACACAATATAGTAACGGGGCATATACAACTGCCATCTCCAGTTTCAACAATTACTTTGTAACACATAACAACAATTATTTTTTGTTGAATGTAGGCGGTACCGATATCAAAGTGGGTATTACGTTTGATGTGACAGGCAAAAAGTCTACCGTGCAGGCTAAAAAGCCCGACAATAATATTGTTGCAGACACAAGAGGTTATGGCTATTCTATTGACGGAGCTTATTTTACCGACGCCATTCAGATACTGGGTTATAAAATCATCTTCATCAAAATGAAAGATGCCAATACGCTGGTGGCTATTGATGAAAATGGTAAAGAATATCCCATACTTCAAAACCCTACTCCACTGACAGATTTTGCTGATGTGTTTGGTTCTACCAAAACATATAACTCTATCTACTGTTATGGAATTGCATATCCCAGTACAGCTTCCGCTACCCTGCCTACCGGCGTAACGTCTGATTTCAACACAGAGTTCAACGCGTTAATCAGCAGGTTTTCCAGCACGTCAAGGTTTATTGATACGCTTGAATTCAGGTTATCAAACAGCAATACTGCATTGGTCAGGATCTGGTACTGGAGCAGTTCTACACACTATCTGGCAGACGCATCATTTACATATACTTATACAAATGGTACCATTACATTGTCAAATTATAATGCGTCGGTTTCCAATGGCAACTGGACGTCGAGAATAACCCAGATCGGAAGCTTTTTAACCTGGCTGCAAAGTGGCCCGTTTAAAGCAGACTGGGTTGCCAGTACAACGCCATCGTCACCTACCTTGGGAGGACTCTATAAAACAAGCGCCCCCGGTGATTTCATGTATGGGCGCTTGAGAAAAGCGAATTAAGACAGATCATTGCAGCACCGGCTTGCCGTATCTGCATGCTGTGTAACAGAAGAACCCTGGCCATATTATATGGTCGGGGTTTTGTTTTTTATCTGCCTCATCAGGCCGGGCATTTCATATTTCTTAATTTTCCTTTTTACATATAACCACTATAAACCGAAAGGCTTATTCGTTATGGCATTGATTTGCCCATCAATTTCAAAAGATTCAATGAATCCGTATTGCTCAAAGTCTGGCTTAACTGTATCCATGTCATAAAAAACACCGGCGGCCCTTTCCAATCTCAAAAACGTATCTTTCGCCACTTCTTTACCTTTTCCTATACCATTACCAAACACGGCAGGTCACTGAACAAAGTGCTCTATGAGCTCTGGAACTGGGGTCTTGCGCATCGTAAGGGGGTCATTGGAAAATAATCGTATTGTTCAACAGGTCTTACAAAGGCATAGACATTGCTACAGTTTAATGGTCCGCTCCTGGCGCCATTGAGGAATGCCGTTTGCGGTATTCCATAACAACTCCCGTACTGTTAGCTGGTGCAGGCGAACATCATAACTGATGACCTGGAGTGAAAGTTCATGTTCATCGGGGCGAGACTTTTCTCCTTTCATCGGGGAGTCGGCCCTAAATACAGGAAGTAACAGTTTACCGCTGACACCTTTATAATCATACATCTCACAAAAATTCTCATGCCCGTGAAAGTAGGCCCTGATATTCGGATGCTTCAATAAAAACTTATCTAAACCTGCCTGCTCCAATATTGTACTTTTCTTTTTAGGGTCCTTGTGTATTTCACTCAAAAGATTCTCATAATTATCTGTAGCGTTAATATCATGTGCGCCATTCGGACTTGTAAAATGCTTGTAATCACCTGCCGGCGGATCGTGTGCAAAGATCAGGACAGGTGTTTTCTTACTCACGCGTGCCAGGTCTTTTTCTATCCAGATCCTGTTCAGGGAATCCGGCCAGATATTTACAAATACCAGATGCACACCATTTATATCCCGTGAATAATTGATCTTCTGCGTAGCATAGTTATATTCCGCACTGGTAATATTTTTATGCATAGCAATATTGTATATCCCTGCCATAGCACCTGCATCGTGTGCTGGTTCCATTTTTTTAGGATAGCCAATAGCATTTGACACGTCATGATTACCTGGCAATGGAAACAGCGTATAATGCAGTACACCCTGGTAATCGTCTGTAAACTGTTGCCATGAAACAGATGCGGGCTGTACCGGTGGCTGCTGCCTGTTTGCTATATCTCCGGCAATAACGATACCAGCGATATTATCTATTCTTTTACCGGCGGCAATACCTTTGTCTGCCGGAAAAAACAACCTGTCAAGTGTATCGATCATACCAACCATTGCCCTGTTAACAGTTTTTCCGCTTACACTATCTTCTCCACGGAAATGAGGCCTCGAAATACCGTAATGAAGATCTGATACAAATACCAGGTTCACATTCTGTGCAGTCACTACCGCGCTGAACAATACAACAGGCAACAGGCAAAAGAATTTTCTCATAACTTAAAAAAAGTAAAAGCAGAAGACACTTCTGCTTTTACCCGTTTATATTTTAGTATGATGAATACCACTGATCGAAATATCATTTCACCAGATACAAACACAATTTAACCTATTTCAAAGAAATATTTACACTGTTACCCCATTGAATAGCAGCCGAAGGATTTGAAGGAGCAGGATTCCAGTAGCACTCTCTCATCGTAAGTACTTTATTTTTTGTATCCAGCGCACCAAAATGGAAAGTAAGTTTGGTTTCGTCTGTTGATGATACCACACCTTTCATGGGAGAATCAGCACCTACGGTAGGCAGGGTAATATCATTATCAGGCCCTGTATATGTATAGTACTTGCTCTCGTGTACGTGGCCGTGCAGGTATGCCTTGATATTGGTATGATTTTTCAGGAAAGCAACAAACGCTCTCTGTTCAATGGCATTAGAACCGGTAGAAGAAGTTCCGTCTTTCAGTTGCTCATCCAGTACGTTATCAAACTTATCAACGTTGTTAATGGAATGATCACCGTTGGGGTTGGTAAAGTGATTGGTCACTACCGCAGGCTGATCATGTGCTACAATGATCACCGGGGTGGTGCCGGCAACATTCTGCAGATCTTTTTCCAACCAAACACGAACACTGGAATCAGGCCACATCTGGATAAAGCAGAAGTGCACACCGCCAATTTCTCTTGAATAGTTGATACGGTCGTTCTTATAGCTGTAATTGGCAGCAGTTTTAGTGGTTGTATTGAACATCAGGTTGTAAATACCTGCCATAGATGTAGCATCAGTAAGCGGACTCATTGTTGCATAATATCCTATGGTATTGGACACATCATGGTTACCCGGAACGATCAGCAATTCTGCATTCTTTCCTTTGCTGTTCTTAACAGACAGGGTTTGCAGATAATCTATCTTAAACTGTTCCCAGGAAGAAGCTGCTGTTTGTACACTGGCGCTTGTTTCCATCCTGTTTGCAATGTCACCAGCCTCTAAAACGTAATCAACAGCATTGATCTTCAACCCCGAGTTTATACCATTGTCATTGGGTAATGTCAATCCCGGCAAAGTGTTCATCTGCGCTACCATAGCCGCATTTACCACGTGTGCATCTACTTTTGTTTTTCCCTGGAAAGCAGCGCGGGTAATACCGTAGTGGGCGTCGGAAGTAAAAACAAATTGTATGATAGCAGGTGTATTGTCATCAGATTTATCATCTTTTTTACATCCTGTCATTGCCATCGTCGCAACTAATGGAAGTATCATTAATCCGTTGCGCACCATCATTGAAGTTTTTTTCATGAACTATAGGTTATTTTTTTCTTTTGTAAAATGAAATATTGGAAACCGCACCGGGATAATCCCTGATCTCTGTATTGGTATAATAACCACTGCCATCAGCGGCAAAACCAACGCCTTCTCCCTGGTATTCATTACCGGCATAAGGAGCCATTTCCGGCGCTATTAACAATGCCTGCGCCAGGCTTTGACCGGCAGAACGTTTCCAGTACCATATCTGGCTTTTGTTACGCAGTAAAATAGCAGAACCATCCACTGACACATCACCCGACGTAAGCAGGTCAAATGGCATATACAATACAGATACCAGGTCAATGGTAGCAGAGGTAGACTGCGGATAGGCTGCTTTATATAAAGTGCTCTTGGCTGTTTCTTTGGTAGCAATAAAAAGGTCTTTCGTTACGGGGTCTATCAGCAACGTTTCTGCATTATAGGCGTAAGAAGGATATTTCAATGTAATTTTTGCGGCATTGGAGATATGGATCTCCGTCTGCGCATTGGGATTGCTGAGCACAGGCTCTTCAAAACGATATACAGCAACAGTAGTACGTGTGTGCTTATTATCGCCAATATCTGCCAGGTAGATATAGGTTTTCCCGGATTCCGGACCGGGCCCTACGCTAATGTCTTCAGGGTTCGTAGTACTTACACCTTCCAGCACGATTTTGCCCAGGTCTTCGCCTTTGGCATTGGTAATAACAACAGGTGAATTTTTGGCATCGTTGTGCATATACAATATACCAGAGTTCAATACGCTTGCAGCCACGCCCGATAATTCGTTGTAGTCCTGTCGCTGCATTACAGTAAGCACAGGTGAAGTTTCAAAAATTGTGGTAGCAGCCAGTTGGGTTATATCATATTTGGTAGAAGGCGTGGTATCTGCAGGATTGGCCGGTGGTTCTACAGGCGGATTGGTTGTACCACCTGAATCATTATTCGATTTTGAACAGGCGACGCATAAGAAACAATATGCAAACGCAGATAATATTAAATGCTTCATTTCAATCTTAATCGTAAGTAAAAGGAGAACGGAACCGTTCTCCTTTTACTATATCATTTCAGAAAATGATTAATAAGTGTGCTGGTTGCCGGTACCATCTGAAGGGAAAGCTCCCATATCCTTATTAGGAGGAGTGATGATAGCTGCATCAAGACCATTTGTATTGGACAACAGGGTCATTGGGAAACCATATTTGTTCAATAAGGTTGCTTTTGATTTACCGGGTATTGCGTTGGTACCGCTGCCACCTTTGTAAACACCGGTATTCAGTGCAGGAGATCCTGCCCCCAGGTGGAAATCTGCTCCTGTAGGAATTACTGAATACAGGTAAGAAGTACCTTTTGCATTTGCCATTACGTCGTAGCTTTTAAATACAGGGCTGTATTTGGTAGTATCAATTACGTTAGAACCCAGGTTGGTGCCATTGGATGAATCCGGGCCGTTTACATAACCATTAACGTCGTAAGCCTGTTTTTTAGTGAATTGTTTTGGCTCAATATATAACATCAGCGGGCTGTTGCCTGTAGCATCTTTTACAGTGCTGCCGATATAGGTCAGGTTGTTACCGTATAAAGTATTCAGGGTATCGCTGGGTCTTCCTTTCTCAGAAAGATAAGATATCCTTAAACCTTGTTTACAGTTTACGATGATGTTATTGAATACATACCCCCCAGCATTGGTCTCTGTGTTGATAGAACCGTTGCGGGTTGCTTTTTTCTGACGGAATCCACAGTTTACCAGGGTATTATTGTAGATGTTTACAATGGTAGAAGAACCGTCGATACCGGCAGTTTTCAAACCATTGGTAGCAATACCATAGCAGAAGTTGTAAGCCATATCACCGTATACATCGTTCTTCAGGTTGATGCCTTCACCACCGGTACCACCCAGTTTGCTTAATGTATTTCTCATCAGGCTTACATATACGTGCTGGCATTTACCGATACAATCATCCAGGCTGCCAAACAACCATGAATCTTCCACGATCAGTTTGCCATAAGGTGATGATGGGTTAACATTCATGTAAATAGTAGGGGTAGGATCGCCGGGTTCTGCACTGAATAAAGTTGAGTTAGCGCCGTAAGGACCACCAGTGTACTCAATATGAGTCCAGCGGAAAGCCATCAGGTTACAGGTAGGTGTGCCCTGAAAACCACTCCAGTAACCTTTATAAGCGGGGTCATTTGCCACATCGCTGAGATAGGTGTTGTTTGATTTAGGAGTGCTGGCTGTTTCATATACGGTAAAGGTGTTGGGTTTTTCTTTGTTACCATCACTGATGATAACACCATTTACAAGGAACATTGGGCTGCTGCCTTGTTTACCATTACCATGTACCAGAACGGTTACACCCGGTTGCAGGTAAAGAGTGTCGCCGGCATTAACAGATACGTTTGACATAATGTGATATGTCTTGCCGGATAACATGGTTCCTTTCAAAGGAATAGCATTTCCACTGGCATCTTTCAGAGGCAGTGTGTCGCTTGAAATAGCCTGACCTACTACCGTTAAAGGTTTGGAAATGTTTGCGCCATCATTTGACTTGTTGCATGCAAACAGTACTGCTGTTGCAACCGCCAGAAAGCTGATTCTTACGAAACTCTTCTTCATTGTATGTTTGTTTGTAATAAAAAAGCGATACACTTGGTTAATCATTACTTGTTCAGATCATAACGGATACCCAACTGGTATACCCTGCCGGTCTGGTTTTGCTGCATCAGTGTTCTGCCGCTTTTAATATCCTGGAAAGGCATTACACTGATGTTATCAGGTTGTTTGTTGATGTATACCTGGTATTTGGTATCAAACAGGTTCTGCACTTTGGCAAAAACATAAAAATGTCTTACAATCTTTTGCTCACCGGATGCATCAAACACATGGGCTGATTTCATCCAGTAATCCATCCCATAGTAAGGCGATACCATGGCGATACGTTTACCAGTGAACTGCCAGTTGAATTGCAGATCAGTACCGGTTTTGGTGTTCTTATACAACACGGCGGCATTGGCCAGGTGTGCTGACTGTCCCTGTAAAGGGCGTTTTTCGTTGATAATGCGTACCTGTGATGCAGTATTCTGGTCTTTGTAGGGTTGTCTTTTGGGTGTAGAAATACTGGAGTTGGTATAAGTATAGTTACCCCTGAATCCAAAAGAACCGATATATTTCTCCCCTACTGCTTCAAAACCAAAGTTGCTGGCATTACCATAGTTGGCAGGTTGATAATACGTTTGTGTTTGTGCACCTGTAAAACCAAAACCGTATTCTATGGCGTTATTGATGTGTTTGTAAAAACCACCCAGCATTACCTGTCCGTTTGATTTTGTGAACAGCTCATATCTTACGTCTATGTTCTGTGCAGTGGCGTGTTTAACATTGAAGTTTCCATGCTCATCAAAGTCATCGCCTTGTATAGAATATGGTACCGGCTCAAAGAATCCCGGTCTGTTAACAGCACCGAAATAAATAAGGCGAAGATTTGAATTGGCAGTCAGCGCATATTTAAAGTTTATGCTGGGCAGGATGTCTGTATAATTGTAAGAGGCGGTTTTACCTTCTATTGTCACCGGCAGGTTGGTATTGTATCCCTGGTTGGTATTCTCTACCCGAACACCGGCAATAGTTTCCAGTTTTTTCACCTTAAACTTAACCATTGCGTATCCTGCTTTGATCTTTTCATAAGCTGTATAGTTGTTGGCGCTTTCAAATGAACCTTTCGGGTTGGCTACAGCCCACTGAAAATTATAGATACCTTTCCACAACTGTTGCTCCCCGTTTTCAAACACCGGTGTCAAAGTATACTGATCATAGGTATTCTCGCGCTGTTTATCCCTGTATAGACCACCTACACTTACGGTGTAAGGAATGTTATTCAGGTTAGCAGAATAATGCAGGTTTAAATATCCTGCAATATCCCTGTCGCTGTTATGCCACCAGGCACGTTTAAAATCCTGTATAATGTCTGGTAATGCAGTACGGTCAGGATTAAGACCACCACGATGTTCATATTCTCCAAAATCCGGGGTATTGTTGGTAGCTTTTGAATAAACCGCAGACCAGTCAATAGCCAGACCATTGTTCAATTTGTGATTACCCTGTAAGGTTGAGTTGTAAATGGTCTGGTCCTGGTACCTGGATCTTCCGTAGTACCAAACCTGGCCGGTTCCGATAGTTCTGTTGGATGAAATAATGGTATCATTGGTAGTACGAGCCTGTGCTTCTTTCATATTCACATACAGGTTGTACAGGCTGATAGAATTATTGGGATTGAATGCATAATCAAGCTTCAGACTGCTGCCTGTTCTGGTTAAATGGCTGTTGAATTTTCTTACGTTCACCTGTTTCAGCAGAAATGTTCCATCGCTCAACAAGGGTTCTGCAGGAACAAATAAGCTGTTGTAGCCTTTATATACATTCTGGTAAGAAGCACCCAGCATTACACCCAGCTTCTTGTTAAAGAAACGGTTGCCTATTGCCAGGGTGGCAAAGCTGTTAATGGGAGCTGATGAAGTATGTGTATAATTGTAATTGTCGCGTGTAAAATCCTGGGCAGTGGCATTGTAATCGGACCCGTTCAACTGGAAAGGAGACTTCTTGTTAACAGCACTTGCCGGAAATTTATCATACCCATTGTCCAGCAGGTTCTGACTAACACCGGCAGAAGCACTGGCTTTCAGGTATAAACCTGTAGCGGGCGCACTTTTCATCACCATATTTACTACTCCACCTACGGCATCTCCTTCCATATCGGGTGATAATGTTTTGTGCAGTTCCACTCTTTCCACCAGATCGGAAGGGAAGATATCCATGGGTACATAACGGAACTTATTGTCGGGGCTGGGTATTTTAATGCCATTTACCAGTGTATAATTATAGCGCTGATCCATACCCCGAATAATAGCATAACGTCCTTCACCGCTGGTGCTGCGTTCCAATGAAACGCCAGACACCCTTTGTAATACGTTGGCAATGGTAACATCAGGCGATTGCAGAATAGCATTCGCCGATACCACGTTCATTACACCTACTGCGTTTTTTTCTGTTTTCTTAGCATAAGCATCAGATTCAGCATCACGTTTTCCCAGTACTGTAACGGTGGAAAGTCCGGCAGAAACAGTTGTTACTGCAAAATTCAGTTGCAGATCACTATTAACATTAATAGTAGTATCCTTATCTGTATAACCTATGTAATGGCAGGTAAGCCTGTAAGTGCCAGGCTTTACATTTTTAAATACAAAAGATCCGTCTAGTTGTGTGGCGGTTTTAATGCTGTTAAGCTGAATGGTGGCTCCGATAAGTAATTCTTTTGTGTTGTCATCCCTCAGAGTGCCTTTGATGGTATGGCCGGATGTTTGAGCCTTGCCCAAAAGTGAAAAGGTTAAAATGAATAAGCAAGTTAGCGATCGCAAAAGCAGCATAGAAAAAATTTGTGCAAAGGAAATCGAAGAACCCTTTTACACAATTTCATCTGTCACATTTAATGATTGGTTTATAATTCCGTTACAATTATTTAACGCGATTAACAATAAGGTAACACAGTAAAACCAGAATTACGTTTTGCGCAGCAGACAACATGAACAAACTACCCAGATGAATGACAGACACCGCAAACATTTGATCGCCGGGCGCTTATTTTAATGTTATGCTAATATTAAGTGCTTAATATAAAAACAAAATGCCCCCGCAAAGAATTGCGGGGGCTTGTAACTAACTATATGCTTGCGTATGTTCTCTCTTTTTAGTATCGGGCTAAAAGCCCATGAATGTTACAGGCAATGCAGCTTATGCATTATTCCTGTATACGGCGGAAATCAACATTTGTAACGGCAATACCCTGGGTGCTGAAATGACCGTTGGGTGCGTTACAACCAGCCTTGATCACTACATAAATGGTACCGCTTGCACCAAACGTAAGATCAAAGGTTCTTGTGCCGCTATAGGCAGTCCACGTACCCCATGTAATGTAGCCGAGCTTCTTATTATCAGTATAATCTTTACCATCTGCAGGTACTGTCTGGCCAAGATATATTTCCAGCCACGCATCCTGCGTTACACCGTAAGTAGCATTCATTGCAAAACGGTACGTCTTATTGGCTACCACTTGTACTGCCTGGTAAATACCACCGTTCACGCTGGCACTTACAGGTCTTGTTGCAGTAGTAGCAGTATAGGCGTTGTTGGCCAGCGTCCAGATAATTTTATTGGCATTGGCATCATACTTACCCCAGAACTGGTCATCTCCGGTATTCATTTTACCGCCTTTCAGCAGGTTGTCATAAGCCGGATCATTTTTGGTGGTAGTTACAGTAGCAACAGGCGCACTGTATAGTTTGCCTCTTTTATCCAATGCCTGCATTTTAATGGTATAGGTACCAGCCAACGGATAAAAAACAGTATCTGTTGTTTTTCCCATAACAGGTCCACTACCCTTTCCTATATCCCATCTTGTGCCAACAACCTGCCCCTTGGTAGTGTTGGTGATCACAAATTTTGTATCGTTACCCGCCACCGGGGTAACAGTAAAAGTAGCAGTGAGGCTGTCAACAGCTCCATATTGTTCATAGCTGGAATTGTTGCCTTTTTTACATCCGATAAATGTAAAAGCACCCAGCCCCAGAAAGAATATGGCTCCTGCTATTTTGAAATTTATTGATGACTTCATAATCATATTTTTAGCAACGTTTATGATATTGTTCAATTCAGGCTGAATTACCAGCCCGTATTCTGTCCCCAGCCGGTTTTGGTGATCTCAGTCTGAGGAATGGGGTACCAGTTCATTCTGGATTGATCAAATACCCTGTCTTCCAACTTCACGGGCGTGTAAACAAAGTTTGCGCCGTTGAGTGTAATAGAAATGCTTCTTACAGGATTAGCAAGAACACTGCTTTTTTTCCATCTGCGCACATCCCACCAGCGATGCCCTTCAAAACCCAGTTCCACCCTGCGTTCGTGAATAATGGCATCAGCAGATACGTCTGTCAGTGCCGGCATCGTGCTACGTGCTCTTACATTATTAATGGCCTGCAAAGCGGTCATACCATAATTTAATGGATCTCCGGTGGCGCCATAGGCATTGTACATAGCTTCTGCATAGTTTAATAAAACCTCTGCATACCGGAAATACAACCACTGATGGTTAGTAGTGGTATTATTGATGAGGTCAACGCCCTGGTTTAAATACTTTGACAGGTAATAGCCGGTTTTGGTAGCGTTTAATTTAGGCTGACCGCTGTTTCCTCCAAAGTAGGTCTGGATAGTAGTTGATTTGAATGATGTTCCGTTATACACTACAGTAGCAGCCAGGCGTGGATCCCTGTTGCTATATGGATTGGCGGCGTGTGTAGTATTACTCCAGTCAAAAGGCACTGAAGTAGTACCATTTTTTACCTCAAATTCATCTACAAAATTCTGGCTTGGCGTAACACTGTTTCCGTTACTACCTTCAAATACAATCGGGAAATTATTCCTTTCCAAGCCATTCTGCGCGCCATAGCGTTTAAAGAAGATCGTTTCTGTTGAAGTGAAGTTAGTAGCACTGAACAGGTTGGCATAAGATGCATCCAGGCTGAATACATTCATCGCAATCACCTCGCGTGCTGCAGCAGCTGCTGCTGCCCAGGTAAATGAAGAACCTGCATCTTTAAACAGCGGGCTGGCAGCATACAACAATGCTCTTGCTTTAAGTGCTTTAATGGTACCGTATGTTACTCTTCCGGATTCGTACCAACTGGTTACAGAACTTGTACGCACGCTATCCGGAATTATAACAGCCGCTTTGTCACATAATGAAACGATATACTTAAAACAATCATCAACTGAATTTCTCTGCAATCCCTGCCAGGTAGAAGGCTGGTTATAATCCAGCGGCTGATCAATAATAGGAACGGCACCATATCGTTTTACCAGCTCAAAGTAGAAAAATGCTTTCAGGAAATAACATTCACCTACCATAAATTTCAGGTTCGCTACTGATCTTTTGTATTCGGTAGAATCACTGTTCACGATGCGATTGGCAATAGCCGACAGATCTACGTCGTCTTTATGCTTCAGATACAGGTTTGCCTGGTAAATACCATTGAACATGTTTGACCATACACCATCCGGGTTATTGAACTGGTTCCATACACCATAATTAAAAGTATGTGAACGGTTGTTAACATTTGTATGATAGGCATCGTCTGTTGCAGCCTCCATGTCTATCCATCCAAACCCATCCGGCATATAACTGTATGCATTCCATACAATACCCTGTATGTAATCGTATTTCTGATACATCAGGTCTATCGGCATATCTGCTGGAATGTTTTTCACATTCAGGAAGTCTTTCCTGCAGGAGGCAAGACTGAATGCCGAGAATATTATAACGATGAGGAGATAATGAACTTTTTTCATTCTGTAAGATTTCAAATGTTCGTTCTAAAATTTTGCTTTAACACCTACGGTAATTGTCTTCATCAAAGGATAGCCCATGGAAAGTCTTTCCGGCTCAAGTCCCTCGATCTTTGTGCTCAGCAGATTATTACCGCTTACATACACTCTTAAAATTTCAACTTTCTTCAGGAACTTTTTTGTTGGAAGAGAGTATCCTGCTTCCACACTGCGCAACTTGATAAAGCTGCCATTGCGAAGCCAGAAATCAGCCTGCTGGTTATTGTTGCTGTTTACCAGCGTAGATAACCTGGGAGAAGTGGCTGTGTTGGCAGTTTCAGGAGTCCAGGGGTTGTTAGAGAAAGCTGTAATATTATTATTGTTAGCCAAAGGATGTGTATAATCAAATGCATCATCCAGTAAGCTTACAGTTCTGTTCATGACACCCTGCACAAAAGCATCAAAATCAAAACCTGCATATTTAAATCCTACATTAAAGCCCAGCGTAATTTCAGGAAGCTTTGCAAACTTCACCGGTATTTTGTCATAATCATTGATCAGCCCATCTCCATTGATATCAACATATTTTAAGTCACCGGGGCGTACCTGGCCATAGGTTGATCGGGCAACACCCTGCTTTAAGTTTCCGTTGGCATCAAAATCTGATACCTGGTAAAAACCAGCCCCCTGCAACGCTCTGAACTGGTTAATTCTATAACCTTTCTGATACAGGTAATCGTATGGCTGTGCGTCCTGCGCTCTTTTGGTTATTTTATTGCGGGCAAAGGCAAAAGAAGCGCCTGCATAGTATTCAAAATTACTTTTTGTTTTATCGCGGTATTGCAGTGCTACTTCCAGTCCTTTATTCACCACCTCCCCGCTGTTGGTATTTCTCAGACCAAAACCTGTATAAGCAGGCGGACCAACCGGAGCTTCCAGGATACCTGTACGTTTTTCTGTAAATACATCAAGGGTTGCATTCAATTTTTTCAGGATGGTTACATCCACACCAACATTGAGCGTACGTTTTTGTTCCCATGTAAAGTCGCTATTGGGATAAGCACCTTCTGTACGTCCGCCGTATGAGCTGTTATTGGTTCCCATGATAATGCCACCAGCCGACACACCCCATCTTTCATATAAAAAGCGATAATCTTCATTGGTGTTGGCAGTGATACCATAAGAAGCTCTTACTTTTAAAAAGTCAACAACTTTGCTATCACTCAGAAATGCTTCTTTGCTGGCTATCCAGCCCAAACCTACAGCAGGAAAGAATCCGTAACGGCGTCCAGACTGGAAATCACCGGAACCTGAATAAGAAAAAGACAGATCAGCAACATACTTTTTGTTGTAGTCATAAGTAACTGCACCACGCAGCCCCTGTTCCACTACTGCATAAACCTGTCCGTCATGATTGTAGCTGAAACGGTATGCCTGTACAAATCCGGTAAAAGTGCTTTTACCAAAACTTCTGTCATAACCGAATCCCAGTTGAGTGGTATTCCTGTTCCAGTGTACATTGCCGGCATCGTTGATATTCTGGCTTACGGCTCCTAATACCTTGTATACTACATTTCCGCTAGCATCCAGCACAGGGTTATCATAAGCATCTTTTGTAACCTCGTAAGAAGGAACTGTAAATTGCTTTTCATAAACACCTATATACAGGTTACTGAATGAAATACCCCCGTTTAAAGACAAGCCGGTAGTGATCGCATCTAATTTCTGGCTAAAACTTAAGTTGGTTTGCAAACTCCTGGTATGTGAACTATACACACCATTGCGTCTTAACAACTGTACCGGGTTAAAATTGTACACAGAGCTATTTCCCCAGGAGCCATCCAGATTCTTCACCGCGAATGCAGCAGCAGGAATACGCAATAAATTAGCAAACAGACCTGATGCTGTAAAACCATCCGGCGTATTGCGGTCTTCTGTAAGACCAGACACAGTTGCTTTTACTGACAGGTTTTTATTCAGTTGCAGATTTACATTCGTTCTTAAATAGATACGTTTGTATTTGGCATTGGTTCCGTAATCTTTATCTATAATATCTGCATCCCTGTATGCACCTCTGAAATCAGTTAATCCACCCAGTACAAAATACCTGGCCCTGTTGTTACCACCCCGGAAAGAAATGCTATAATCCTGTGTGGCAGAACTATTGTTCAATACTTTATCGTACCAGTTCACATTGGGGTGAAAAGGATCGTCGCTGGCCTTGTAAAGTTCCGGGTTGTAGTATTTGATAGGTAACCCATCATTCTGCAACGCTTTATTATAAGCTGTTACATAACCATACGCGTCCATTACTTTAGGCATCGAAATAGGCGTCAGATTACCATACCTGGCATTTACTTCGATCTTCGTTTTACCATTTAGGGTTCCTTCTTTGGTGCGAACACTTAACACGCCCGTGCCGCCATTAAACCCATATACTGCAAGTGCTGCTGCATCTTTCAGCAATGTGATGGTTTCTATTTCAAAAGGCGACAATGCAGACAATGCGTTCATGTCTACCTGGAATCCATCCAGGTAAATGGCAATAGCATTACCGGCAACATTCCAACTGCTCTGACCACGCAGGTACAAAGTGGGGTTATCATAACCAGGCTCACCGGAACCGGTTGCTACCGTTAATCCCGGGATACGGCCCTGTAATGTATTGAGTAAGTTACCGGAATTTGTTCTTGCCAGTTCATCTCCTGTTATAGTAACTATGGCTCCGGTATTTCTCCAGTTTTGTTCATTCCTGATACCCAGGTCAACAGTATTGGCAGAAGTGATGGCTGGCAATGCAATAGTATCTGATTGACTGGTTTTTTTTGTTTGCGCCTGGGTTACAGAGATCCCGGCAAACAAGGGTAGCCAAACAAGCAGTTGTATATTTTTATATTTCATATTTTTTTCGAGTTATACATTCAACAAGTTTTTTATTACCATCCGGGGTTTTGACCATCCCAGTCTTTTCCACCCAGGTATCTCATACTAACCTCCTTATAAGGAAACGGCACATAGTAATATTTAATGGGAAATATTCTTGAACCATAAGAAACGAGACTCCAGTTTAAGAAAGGATTGGCAGGTTTGGGAGTAACACCATTTGTTGATGCAATAACAGTAAATCCATGAAGGGTCTGGTTTAAAACCACATGTGCTGTTAACCAGCGATGCAGATCATTATACCTGTGATCTTCAAAAGCCAGCTCAATAGTACGCTCGTTCTGGATGGCTGCTCTGAAGCTTGCCTGATCAGGTAACATAGAGGCATCTTTATCCGGCATACCGGCTCTTTGTCTGATGTAGTTTAAATAAGTGAAGGTTTCACCTGAAGGACCGGAATATTCATTCAATGCTTCTGAATAGCTTAAATAAAATTCTGCCAGGCGGAAAACAGGCCATGCAAAATGGTTATCATTACTGTTATCAACACGCGCAACAAATTTCACTGTTTCCACTGCGCTTCCTGTCTTATCACCTGCATTGGAATCATCTACTAATTTTCCATCAGCATAAGCACCATCTGCAGATGCTTTATAATAAGGCAAGAACGCTCTTCCGCTTCCACTGTTAAACCATTCGCCAGCCCATGCCAGTGACTGATAAGCACGTGGATCAAGATTTAAACCTTCGAAGTATGCTTTAAAATCTGTACCTGAAGGGGTTGCAGTCCATTTGGTACCATCTCTTTTTTCATACAATTGCAAAAATTCAACGGGCACGTTATTTTTCGCACCCCAATCAAACATCCGCACCTTGGAGAAATTATACCTGCCCCAGTCTGCCCAGCCGTTACGGTTGGGGTCATTCTGATTGTACGTGTTTGCCAGGATATATTCAGGGTTGCCATAAGCACCGGTAGTTCCGAATACATTGTTGAAGACAGCCTCATAATCGCCAAGATTAGCATAGTTATCTGTTTTGGCCACAGTAACCGGTTTGTTCGTATTATAGAAAGAAACACCAGCAGCAGATGCAGCATCAATAACAGCTTTAGAAGCATCGGCAGCTCTTTTCCAGCGTTCTTTGCTATAAGAAGGATAGCATAATACAGAATCCCTGGCATCACCGTAGCGTGCTCCAGCAATAGCAGATTTCATATTATCTGGTGTATTGTATAATGGACTGGCAGCGTACAATAAAATTCTTGCCTTCAGTGCCAGAGCTGCAATGCTTGTCACTTTACCATAATCAGTAGTGGGCCTGGAAAGCGGCAATAAACCGGCGGCCCTGTCGCACCAGCTAACAATGGTATCTACAAAAGACTGAATAGAAGCACGTGGAATGGAAATGTTACCATCACCTTCCAGTACGTCAGATACAAGCGGCACACCACCATACATACGGAAAGCGCTGTAATGCGCTATGGCGCGGCAAAATAAAGCCTGTCCTTTTACATCAGACTTCCAGTCGGGCGAAGCGTCTGTTACGGCATCTATGTTCTTCAATACCAGGTTTGCCTTCCTGATGGCTTTATACCAATTCGTAAATGCTACAGCAGCGGTATTACCACGGGATGCAATTGGCCCCCTGTCTATACTGTAAGCGGGTGCCATACCACCGGCTACATAATATTGGAAATTCAGATTTCCTCCCACCCAGTTTGCGCCGGGCAGTAACAGTTGTACCTGGTCGGTAAGCACATCTTCACGGCTATCACCAGACGCATTCATTACAAAACCTGTTGGCATACACCAGCCATACATATCTGCCACTGCATAATTGGCCTGTTTTTGTGTATGAAAAATGGTGTCTACCGTTACTGCACCACCTTTGGGTTTTTCCAGGAAATCTTTGGTGCAACCAGTCATCATGCCAGCCGTAACGATCACGGCTATCAGTATAATTGGTATATATATCTTTTTCATCTTTTTGCTCTTTTTGCTGATTTAACAATTAAAACCCGATGTTAACACCTGCGTTGTAGGTACGGGTAAGCGGATATCCCATAAAGCCCATATTTTCAGGGTCACCCCAGATACGGTTCTTGCTCCATGTGTACAGGTTGTACCCGTTTACGTATACACGAAGAGAATTTAGTCCTACCCTGCCCAGGATTCCGCGCTGGAAGGTGTAACCCAATTCCACGTTTTTCAAACGTATGTAAGAAGTATTCAGGTTGAAGAAGGTATTCTGAAATGCGGGGCGGTTATAAGCCGCAATGGGGAAGTTGATCTTTTCTCCGGCAGCATAACGCTCAGGTGTAAAACGGGTCCAGTCTACCTCAAACAGTGCTTCTGTAGTACCATTGAAATGCAGGTTGGTTACCGGCATCGGGTTAGCAGCTACATCACGTGCACCCTGGAATAACACAGACATATCAAATCCTTTAAAATTAAAGCCAAATGAAAGGCTGTATGTTATCCTGGGTATATTGGTATATCCTGATCTTTTATAATCCTTGTCATTAATTACACCATCGTAATTGACATCCTGCAGTTTAATATCTCCGGGTTGTAAAGGCACATTGCCAAAAGAAAGATCTTTCTGGTAAACCGGCTGACCGCCAGCATTGTTATATGGCTTTCCGCCAGGACCCTGTGCCAGTGTTGGCTGAGATAGAATAGGATTACCGGAAGCATCCACCGCATACAATTCGGACCATGATGTATACAAACCATTAGCCTGTAAGTATAATCCCTGGTTAATCGGTCTGCCTGTCATAGCCTGGTATTCCAGTCCCTGAACAATCGGCTCATCACGGAAAACGATCTTGTTCTGGTTAGTGGCCACGAAAGTCCTTATCCAGAAATTGAATTTTTTACCAATTTTATCACGATAGGTAATATCCAGTTCATTACCGCTGTTTTCTACCTCACCCAAGTTATAAGGAGGTAAATTGGCTGCAACAATTCCGGGAACTGTTCCTTTGGCAGAAAGGATATTTTTTCTGTGCTCAGTAAAGTAGTTGTATTCAATACTGATCTTGTTATTCCATAATTTGGCTTCAAAACCAACGTTCGTTTTCTGAGCAATTTCCCAGGTAACATTCGGGTTACCCAACCTGCTTTCGTAGGCAGATTGAACGTAGTTGCGGTTTGATCCGCTCTGACCAAAATAATATCCCGCCATAGTACCGGTACTATATGCCCACACATTCGGCAGATACATATAACGGCTATTAGGGTCGGCATCATTACCAATCCGGTCATTACCTACTTTACCCGTTGACCCTTTAATCTTTAAGAAGGTAACATAATTATTTTTAGGCCAGAAAGATTCATTGGTAGCTATCCAGCCCAGTGAGTAAGCCGGTAAAAATCCAAATCGCTTGCCCGGAGGGAAGTTTTCAGATCCGTTGTACCCCATATCAAACTGAGCAATGTATTTTCCTTTATAATCATAGCTAACCCTGCCTACCAGGCTTTCATAAGCATGAGGAAGATCGTATGCCAGCGTTGGATCATATTTTTTACTCAGGTTTGCGTTAAACAGCGCTCCTATATTGTGATCGCCGAAAGTACGGTTATAATTCAATGATAACTCAGCATACCAGGTACGCCATTTACCATTGTACACATTCGCATTTCTGGTAGAAGGTGTTTCATTATTCATCTGCACCCAGATCGGATTCAGCTTGTCTCCATTGGGATTGGGGCGTACTGCCCAGTATACGGGATATGACTGACCAACAGATCTGCTGGAGAAATAACTGTCATAGGAAAGTCTGCCGTTTATTGAAAGTCCTTTCGTAATGAAGTCCAGTTTGTGTGTTAAACGGATGCCGGAGTTCAGCGTACTGTTATTGTTAAGATTATAAGCATTACGCAATACCAGGCTATATAAAGGATTGAATTGCTCCGGAAACTTGTTCCAGATAAACGTAAATTTTCCATCAACATAACCGGGAGACGCCATTGGATTGGTCCACATCAGGTTCTTCTCATAGTTATAGCCATCATTGTTCATACCTGAGATCTGAACAAAATAAGTTGCAACGTCAACAGCTATTTTAAAGTTGTTAGTGACATCAAAATCAAAGTTGCCTCTTAAATTATACCTGTCCTTTCTGTAGTCCATCTCTTTGGAGAAAGGCATATAATCGGTTTTGAACAAACCTCTTTGTGATAAATAACCTGCCGAAATAAAATATCTCATGCCCTTTGTACCACCACTTACGTTTACGTTGGCCTGTGTTTGCGGTGTAGAGTTCTTATAGATCTGTGATTGCCAGTCCTGGTCTGGGTGGAAATAAGGATCATAATAAGGATTGGGAGAACCATCACTTAATTTCGGAGTATGGGCATTCTGAAAATATTTCAAATCCTCGTTAGAGAACTGAGGCGAATAACCGGTATTTCTTTTAGCTACAAAATTTCCCCAGCCATTGGGCTGGTTCGCTACGTCAGGATCGTTTGCATGCTGTTGCCAGTATGTTTCAAAAACCTGCTCATTGCGCAGTGTAGCATATTGATAAGAGTTTACATATTTAGGCATCCGGGTGAACTCTGAGATGGCTGACTGTACAGTAGCACTCACTTTAGGAGTTCCTTCTTTACCACGTTTTGTAGTGATCAGGATCACGCCGTTTGCACCGCGCACACCAAACACAGCGGTAGCAGAAGCGTCTTTCAGAATACTGATCTCGCTCACCTCGTTGGGATCAATGTCATTATAAGAGTCCCTAACCACTCCATCTATCATGATCAGCGGTGCAGTATTTTCGGTATAAGTGCCAATACCCCTGATATAAAGCGTAGACGCGTCAGAACCCGGCTTACCTGAACCCTGAACAGCGATCAGACCCGGCAAACGACCAGCAAGCGCATTGCTGAGGTTGGCTACCGGCGCCTGTACCAGCTCTTTGGCTGTTACCGTACTCATCGCCGCTGTTACTGTTTCTTTTTTCTGTTGGCCATAAGCCACCACCACTACATCAGACAAACTAACTGTATCACTTAAAAGTGTGATGTTAAAAACAGTCTTTTTGCCTATCTCCACATCCTGTTTCACATACCCTACGGAGCTTATAATCAATTTTTTGTATGAATCGTCAATGGTCAGCGAAAAACTACCCTGCAGGTTGGTAGTAGTACCGGTATTGCCGGCAGACTTGGTAGCCGTTACAGAAACGCCGAAGAGGGGCGCTCCGTTACCGTCGCTAACGGTACCAGTGATTTTCTTTGTTTGAGCTATACTTTCCTGCTGAACAATGATGGCCAGAAGAAAAAGCAGAACTTGTCGCAAAAGTTGTTTTTTGCTCATACTTCTCATATGGTTGTTTTGGTGATAAATGCAATAAAGTTTTTACCGTAAGACTTTTTATGAATTGTAAAACCGGGAGTTGAAAAGAATACACCTATGCAGGTGCACGGCGATAAATCCGAGGCTGGACTCTGTAGTTGACAAGCATTCGTTTTGGGGTTTACCAATTTTTAAAGAGAAATTATTGGCACTATTAGCAGATGGTTATGCTAAACAGCGTTTTGGTTTTATGTTTAACTTGACAAGTTGGCCAGACAAAGCTGTTTACTTGGAGTATCATCCTGAAACCTTTTTGGGGAGGTTTGTGAAAGTGTACCGAAGTACAAGGGGCATCTACTCATAAGCAATTCTATCGGACCAGTTGTTTGCTAAACAAAGACAAATTTGGGCAATAACACGCAAAAAGTCCCAATTAGGTGGTACGTCAAAACCTCTACATTTTAAAAAAATTCATTAATAATCAACTACTTATATCAATTCATTTTATAAAAAGAAAAGGACTTTTGTTCTATTGATGTGAAAGCCAAAACGCATGCAAATTAAAACACATTTATTGTAAATAGACACTTCCGTCCAATACATCGGTTGACCAGATATACTACTTCAAAAAATAGGATCACACCCGTGCATTTGCTAAAAACTGGATAAGAAGGAATGCTTTTTTTATTCTTTGTGAAAAATGGAATGAAGTCATTTACCCAACGGTCAATCACTCTTTTTGAAGGGATTTTTGTAACCGATTGCAGCTTGCGTAGTAGAAATTGATGCTATATTCCTGTTGAAAATAACTGTAAAAGGAAGGTTACAAACCGGTGAAGATGTATTGATTGTATGGATCGAAACGTGTCATTTTTGCGGGTCCGGCAGCACACCTCCCGGAAATGTCAGTTTTTGCAAAATTTCTTTGCTACTATATATAATAGGTATCTGTTGATCTTTTTTAGATACCAGAACCCCGGTTTCTGAACATCTTACTTGGGAGCATTGAAATAAAAGCGAACCATTTTCCTGTTATCCAGGTCAACCATGGCCCGGAAATAACATTGCCCCCCTCCCCGCGGATAGTACGTATTCTGTAAAAAGTAATCCGGGTATATGCACGAAGCATTAACGAAAATGCATCTTTTGCCGTTTACCCAAAATCCGGCAAACTGCCTGTAGTAGTCATGAATGGTTATTTGCGGGCTGTTACCAGTACCTTTTTGTATGAAGTATTGCCCCAGCAGCGAATCAACTCTATCCATATCCCCCACTGTTGGAGTAAATCTTCGCGCAGCAGTATCTTCTATAAGATCGCACAATATCCGTGTCTCTTTGAGAAAGATCACCCTTTTGGTATCAGGTTGCACCTGCCCTGATACATTGGATGTAATATTATAGAGACCTATGAAAGCTATACACCTGGCAACAATTTTAACCGTAAACCACTGAAGTGTCATGATATTTTCTTTCAGGATGCAAATTTGCCGGCAATTACACAAATACCATCTATCCGAAACTGTCTGCATAATCCCTGGCAAAATTCTCCAGCGTACGGGCCGGTCTTCGGTGCATGCTCACTTTCCAGGGCCCAAAACAACGGATGTAAGGTGTAAGCTTTGCCGTGGACTGTATTTATTGAAACTTCATCTTCCGTCAAAGGCCAGACTGCGACCTGCTCTAACGGCAACAATGGCTTTATCGGCTTTATTCATATTGCACCGTTTGAATTATAGCTCTTGTATATTTCATCACTTCAACCTCTCTATCAATCCTTAGTGGGATAGTTTTTATCCAGCCAATCTGTTTTTATATTTTTAGGAATGTCCAGTAATGTGGCATTAAAAACACAAGGGAATTACACCTGTTGAATTCAGAAAAAAGAACAAACAATAACAGATTAATGGTTCATGCACTTGTAGCAACTTATCATACATTGTAAAATACCAGCATTGATTGTCATAATCATACATGTGGAAGTTCCACTGTAAAAACAGTTCCTTCTGTCAGGCCGGAAGTAACACTGACCGTTCCTTTATGCAGGTGAATGATCCTGTCTGACAAAGAAAGTCCAATACCATTTCCTTCTGAATATGCCTGGTTGGCACCCCGGTAAAAAGGCTTGAAAATATCAGGCAAATCCTGTGGAGGTATCCCAATACCCGAATCTGAAAAACGGATGATCACCACGCTTTCATGAAAACTGATAGCCACTACAGACTGACGATTATCTGAAAATTTACAACCGTTCTCCATTAAATTGGTAAACGCTACTTTCAACAGGTACTCATTGCCTTTTACTGAAATGTACCCGCCATCTTCTATCTCCCGTTCAAAGATGATCTTTATATGATAGTCTGGATTTGCCTTGATGATCTCCTTGCGTGTATCCAACAACAACTCATCCAGGCGCAGGTTCCGGAAAGCAATTTCAGCCTGGTCATAACTGGCTTTTGCAAGATCCAGCAACCCGTTGGACAATTTTACCAACCGCTGCGCATCACTGAGAATAAACCGGATCATCTGTTTGTATTCAGGAATAGTCCTGTCCCTGGAAGCAGTGATCTCCAGTTCACCAATAATGGCCGCCAGTGGTGTTCTGAGCTCATGAGAGATATTAGATACAAAATCTTTCTGCGCATTAAAAGAGTTTTCCAACCGGTCGAGCATACGGTTAAAGGTTTGGGCCAGCTCTGCAATTTCATCCTTTCCATTACCTTCATCTATCCGAAGATCCAACCGCGATGCAGTAACATCTTCTACCCTGTTTACCAATTCAGACAAGGGTTTTAGCGCCCTGGCAGAAAAGAATGCGCCCGCCAATACCGTTAACAAGATCACTATTCCATACCCCGTAAACAGCACCGTACGTAACATACTTAGTTTAGCAAGACCATAATCATCCCTGGCCGCAGCGGTAATTACATAATGTTTACCACCAAATGCATACAGAAACCCGATAGCCTGCAGTTTCCCCACATAAAAGTGAATTTCCTTTACCGCTACTATGCTGTCAATCATAGATTGGGTTTCTTTCACTTTATCAATCTCTACTGCATCATGATACAACAAATGAAAAGCAGTATCATAGATCGCTACTTCTTCCTGGGGCAATGAATTGAGCGAATGCTTATATATCAGTTGCAATACAGAGGGTGTTACCCTGGCTTCCAGCAACAATTTGGCTTTGGTAATTGCCTGCTGCTGCAAACGATCATAATATTGCTGTTCCCTGTCTGCCGCATAAAAAAAGTAAATGCATGCAGCAAACACCAGCAGTAATGCTGCAAACAATGTAGCGAACAAGAGTGTAAACCTCAGTCTGATCTTCATGTACAGAATATTAAAGTATTAACAGTACCGGTTCTGTTATTCATTATCCGGCTTCAGAATAAATCCTATTCCCGGCCTGGTATGGATCAACTTTATGGCATGTTCCTTATCAATTTTCCTGCGGAGATAGTTGATGTATACATCAATAAAATTGGTTCCTGTGTCAAAAGCAGTTTCCCATACTTTTTCCGCAATCTCATTTCTTGTTACTACCCTGCCGCTGTGCTGCATCATAAATAACAATAGCTTGAACTCTTTGGGTGTAAGCGGAATTTCTTTACCCGCACGGGTTGCTGTAAATGTATCCAGGTTCAATTCAAGATCAGCTATACGTAGTGCAGTAGCCGTTACAACGTTTCGTTTTTCCCTTCGTTTGGTAAGCGCCCTGATCCTTGCCTCCAGTTCCCGGAAGTCAAAAGGTTTTACCAGGTAGTCATCAGCGCCTGCATCAAGACCATCCACTTTATCGTCTGTAGTACCCAGCGCCGTGAGCATAATGATCTGTGTATCGGGTCTGGTAATGCGGATCTCTTTACAAACAACAATGCCACTGATATCCGGCAGAATGATATCCAGGATGATCACATCATACTCCTGTGCCTTAGCCAGCAGCTTACCGGTAAGGCCATTATTGGCCAGTTGCACGGTGTAGTCCTGCTCTTCCAAACCACGTTTTATAAGGTCTGCTACTCTTTTATCATCTTCTACTACAAGAATGTTCATACTTCAGGATTTACATGTTATCAATGATATTGTCCGTTATACAACATCTGTCAAACTTAATTACAGACCAAAAGGCCGGATGTAAATCCGACCTTCTCATAGCCATCAAGGTTTATAGTTGCATCTTTACGGGGCATTACTTACCCCAGTTGGTTTCTGCCAACGGTCTTGGCATAGCATCAAAAATGGTTTGCCCCGGTTGGTCAAGCGGCAATTGATCCAGCCGGTTATAACGACGCATATCTATCCAACGGTGTCCTTCGTAAAACAATGAATAGCGACGTTGTTTCAACAGTTCATCTGTCAATGCATCAGCAGTCAACGCACCGGCATAAGGTGATAAGTTGCCGGCCTGATCCCTGATAATATCCAACGCCTGTTTACCCTGTTGAAGCTGCCCCAGCCGGATCATACATTCTGCATAGATCAGGATCAGTTCTTCATTGCGGATGATCGATACTGCTGTGCGGTTGGAAGGATAAAGATTGACATCTGAAGTGCCCGAGATACCCACCAGGTTGAGCGCTGAGCTCCTGGTGGCTACTTTAGACAATCTTGCATCACCGGGTTCTGCTTCTGTTACAAAAGCATTGTTAGCCACTACAGATACTGCATTGTTCAAAGGCTGGTATAATGGATTGAGCACATCCGGCGACAATCCCCAGTTAAATACAGGCCCATTAGATAAAGAACCATTCAGATCAAAATAAGATGCCTGCAAATTGGTCAATGCACCTTGCCAGTCTTTCTGGTAAATAGCCACTCTTGCAGCAATGGCCCTGTTGAATTTTGCAAAACGAGCAGGCGTATCAAATCCTGCAAACCCCGGAGGCACCGTAAACATAAATGCTCCGCCTGCCTGCTGTAATGTTGTAATAGCATTGTCCAGCATTTTCTTTATTACAACCAGCCCTGAGTCGTAAGAAATAAACGGCCCTGGCTTTAAGTAATCAACCAAGTCGGTACGAATACCGTTCTTACCCTGCATGTTTAAGATATGCAGCATTTCAAAAGCCATGATGGTATTGGTGAAACCCAGGATACCTGATCGCTCCAGGTCGTTAATAGTAGCAGTATTAAGAGCCGCCTGTTGTAGTATGGCAGCAGTTTGCCGCGCACTGCTAAATGAAAAATAATAACCATTGTAAAAAGCTCCGGGATCCAGCACACCATTCAGACCGGCAAGTTCATTTACCCATCGTGTTTCTGACTGGTTAATAACATATACTTCACGCCCCAATGTGCCGGATACTTTACAATACGATTCATAACTGCTGGTACCATTACCGGGATTGGTATTATAACCGGTACGCATGGCTGAAAAAACACCTGTTGCCAGTTGATCCAATTGGCTGCGCGATGCATTTGTCAGGATATCGGACAAACCGGCTCCATTGGAATTTCCCACATCGGGTGTGTTAACGATCTTGTTGCAGGACAGCGCCAGTACTATTGTTGCTGCAACAATGGCAACCTGCAATATATATTTTACGTGTAGCATAAATAATAATTGTTAAGCATGAAATAGAAAGGAGTGATCACAGATCAATACCCAGATGAAAAAGTATTCTTTTGGTATACGGTGCACCTACAATATCATAGTTGCTTCCAACGGATGTTTGCCCAAAGGCAGAAACTTCCGGATCAAAACCAGTATATTTAGTGATCCTGATGAGATTGTTGCCCGATATACCCAGTTTCAAACCTTTTAAGTGTCCATTGAATATTTTCTGTAACTGATGTTTGTTCAGCACATAATTAATAGCCACTTCCCTGAGTTTGATATAACTGGCATTTTCAATAAAATAAGCGGCTGTAAGTCCCTGCTGCCTGGCCAATCCCATTGGTATAGCTGGTCCCGGAATTTTGTTGCCAGAAGCATCCAGGTTTGTCAATACCATCCAGTCAGGACTCTGACCGCCCTGATCCAGTTGAAACCTGGTGAAATTGCTGACATAACTCTTGTAGTTCCAGTGTAGTAAAAAGGTCAGTTCAATATTTTTATAAAATGTGATCTTATTATAACTACTCATCTGAAAATTAGGCTGCGCATCTCCGTATACAGTCAGGCGTCCGTCTTTATTTTCCGGCGTACCCACAAAAGCAGTAGGCGACTGTCCTACTCTCAGCTCATTAAAACCATACAATGCACCCAGGTTAGGGCCTGCCGCAGTTGGGGGAATGATCAGCCTGGTGATCTTACTCCTGTTAAACCAGTAATTCAGTGTGGTATTCCATTGTACGTTATCTGTATTTACAGGCGTATAACCAACAGATACTTCCAGTCCTTTATTCTCCAGGTCGCCGATGGGATAGCCCGTAATACTTTCATATCCTACAGAAGGAGCAAGTGTGAAAGGTTGTATCAGGTTTTTTACTTTTTTATTGTACCATGTTACTTCCAGAGTTAGCAGTTTATTAAAAAATCCCAGATCTGCGCCATACTCCATTTCGCTGGCAATTTCATACCTGATCTTATCATTGCCAATGGTAACAGGCCCCGTAATACCCAGTCCATTCTGGTATACAATAGGATTCAACTGGCTAAAATTGCTGCCAAAAGGTGCAGGACCGCCGGTTTGTCCATAAGCAATCCGTAGTTTAAACTGGTTGATAGAATTTATTTTCCAGAAATCAAACCTGGTAAGATTGGCAGCCAGTGCTGCTTTGGGAAACGGATAAAAAGTATTATAAGCAGCATTGGTAGTGTTTTTGTCTATACGCACTGCCGCAGTAGCGATAATGCGGTCTTTCCAGTTCATTTCATGCTGCAGAAATGCCCCAGCATTATTAATCTGTTGAAAAAGACTATACGTGGTTCGTACAACAGCGTTATTAGGATTTGACTGACCCGCCACCATACCTTCACCCTGTACAGCATTGATGGCCAGGTTTTGATTATAGCGTACCAATCCCCCGGAAGTTTTGTTGGTAAAATTCTTTCCGATCAAGGTATTCACCAGTGCTACCTGGAAATTGGTGTTGACATTCCTGTCGTTGGTGATTCTTGCAGCACCGGGATAACCACTGATAGCATTGATCTGCGATTGTGCATCATCCGGTGCATACAATTTTGCTTCCGTCAGCAAATAATCAAAACCACCCTGTATACTTGCTTTTAACTGGTGACGCCGGTTGTTGATAATGGTAAAACTGGAAGAAAAAGACTGCATAAACCGGTTGGTTGTTTCCCGGCTGATAAATGCATCAATTACATGAAAAGGATTTTCTGCATAATAAGGGTTTACCGGATATGTGCCGTCTGCCAGGCGATGGATCTGTGCATAAGCTGGCAGCGAGGTAAGATTCGTTCCGATGTTCACACCATTGTTATCATTATTCTCCCATCCACGATTGGTTACGTTATTGATGTAGTTAGAATAAAAATTCAGATCCCAGCGATCACTAATAGCATGACTGATATTAGCCCGCAGCGAGCCGCGTTGAAACCCCGTATTCCTGGTAATACCGTTTTCATTATTGAAACCACCGGATATATAAAACTTTGTTCTTTCATTACCACCGGATATGCTTAGCTGGCTATAAGTTCCCAAAACAGTACGGCCATAGATCTCTTTAGGATAATTATAAATGCTACCCGCTGCTTTAGCTGAATCATAGGCATCGATTTCCGCTGCCTGCTGCACGGGATCACTGTAAAACGCTTTGATCTTTTCCTCGCTCCAGCTACCATAGGGCAACAGCTTTATAACGCTGATAGCAGCAACATCCTGTGAAAAACTAACTCTTGTAGGCCCGTTAAATCCTTTTTTAGTATTCAGGATCACTACACCTGCATTGGCAAGTGTGCCATAGATAGCAGCTGCACTGGAACCTTTAAGAATTTCTACCGATTCAATATCTGCAGCATTGATATCAGCCAGCCGATTGGCCAGGTTGTCCTGCCCCCTACTAATACTATTGGCCCCAGTAAACGCATTGGTACCGCGTCCTGCATCATAACTGGCATCATTGATAATCACTCCATCAAGAATAAACAGCGGTTGTGAGCTCCCCGTAATGGAAGAGATACCTCTCAACTGCATAGAAATGCCGCCACCTGGCGCACCGCTCATTTGTGTAATGGTAGCTCCCACTACTTTGGCGCTGAGCGCACCATCCAGTGTGGAAGGTGTTACAGTACCCGTTAGCCGGTTAGCAGAAATAGACACCACAGCATTGGCCACATTGCTTCTTTTGATACCCGATGCAAGCCCCGTAGTGACTACCACTTCCGCCAGTTCATCAGAACCTGTTTCCAGTGTAATATTGATCAGGTTCTGGGTTCCTATCTTCACCTGCTGGCTTTTATAACCTACCAGGCTAAACACCAGTAATGTTCCGCTGGTATTTTTAATATGGTATACGCCTGCAGAATCTGATATGGTACCAGTTCTGGTACCAGCTATGGTAACACTTACTCCACTCAATGCTTCACCATGGGCAGCAATTACTTTTCCTGTAATCATTACCTGTGCAAGTGCACCTGTAGTAAGAAATAGAGAGATGTACAAAGCAATAATACTTCTGCGCCATTTACAAAACCGAACAAATGATACGAAAGACCCGACAACCATCCAGGTCAGGCATGGTATAGCCAGTCTGTTAAAAATGTTTTTTTTCATAACCAGTAATTAAATAACTGAATTGTGATTGTGTATGGGCTGCCTATTCAAAACAGCATTTCAGCAGGCAGGGCAATCGCCAGCAATAGATGCTTACATACAGGCATGGGTATGTCACCCGATGATTGCCGGCAAATCAAAGGAGCATACTGACCTTTGTAAATATGTACAGTGTACGTTCAGACAGTACCATAAAGGAACCAGCTACCCGGACGTTTGTAAACAATCGGTAGGCTTACATGATCCTGTGGCGCTGATCCCTTCTTCGTTTGATGTGCAGGTACCTTAATCCCGGTCTGTCAGAAATAGATGATCTCGGCACACTTGTTTCAATACCTGTTGAAACGATAACTGCCGCCTCCTCACCTAAAGGATAAGCTGAGGGCAGCCTTTGTTGTTTGTTGCTTTTTTTGAATGAAAAAGAAAACATGACATTGTTGTTTATTCCCAAAAGGAAAGACAACAGCGGTCACCTTTTCGTTTGGGAGATTAGTAATGATAGTTCCAACCTGGAGGCTCTGTGTCCATTGTAAGAAACTGATTGATGAATTGTTTCAAATTATAAATGCGATGCAAAAGTAAGATGGCCCATTCAGAAACATCGTTAGAAACAGTACAGGATTTAATTAGAATTCCATTAGGAACGCGTTACCTGCTCTAATGATTTTCTAATGAATTTATATAGGCTCTCTAATGGCCTCTCTGAAAAAATGGATATAGGTTTGCAGCGTAAAACACAACTCATTGTTATGACCGGCGATAGTCGTTCTATCTATTATCATATTATCTAATCCTCCCTGCCGGAAAGTCTCGCAGGGGGCTAATCAGCAGGCAATGCTTATTATATCTCAATTTGCTGAGCGCCTTTTTATTGCGTTGTTACTGGGTGCCATCATTGGTATAGAACGCCAATGGCGTCAACGGATGGCAGGCCTACGCACCAATACACTGGTGTCGTTAGGCGCCGCCATTTTTATTACGTTGGGCATACTCATTGGTGGCGATGCCAATGGGCGTGTGGCCTCTTATATTGTAAGCGGTATTGGTTTCCTGGGTGCCGGTGTTATTATGAAAGATGGTATGAATGTAAGGGGACTTAACACTGCTGCTACATTGTGGTGCTCTGCAGCTATCGGTTCTTTATCAGGTATGGGATATATCACTGAAGCAGTAATAGGAACTGCCTTTATATTAACAGCCCACCTGGCGCTTCGCCCGTTGGGTAATAAACTGAGTGTGCTGCCCATTGACAAAGAAACAAAAGTGCAACTCTGCTATGTGCTGACCATCAGATCAAAACAGGAAATAGAAAACCAGGTAAGAATGTTACTGATACATTTCATGAATGATTCCACTCAACTTACCCTGCGGTCGCTGAAAAGCACAGACAATGGCGATCCGGCCTTTGTAGTTATTCATGCTGAAATTTTTGCAGCAGGCAACCAGAACGATGTACTGGAACGTCTTGCCGGCAAACTTACCCTTGAAACAAGCATTACTGAAGTAAGCTGGAAAGTAACCGGACAGGAAAGCGATCTGTAAACAATCTGAACTTATTATGCTTTGTACCCTGTCAACAGCACGCCATGAACTATTTCTTAAAATGGATATGCAGGATCGCTATCGTACTGACGAGCACGTTGTGGATTGACCTGAGCTGTTCTCAACTACCTGCCAACCGGCATATAACAATCACAAAAAATATACTGCTGATCGCCCTGGACATTATCATATTTATCAGGATCATTAAAAGGGAGTTATAAAATGCTTACTAACACGAAAACAAAACGCCGCAGCTTTTTACTGAACGCTGCTGATGATGACTTTAACGGAAGTGCTACCGTTAAACTAAGGTCTGTGGCAAGAACGGAAAAGAATATGTTCTTTACAATGCTCGACAGCAGGGAAACCGGGCTTTCTGATGTGCAGGTGCGCAGCAAGGCATTGAGATTTGGTTTAAATGAAGTGCATCACGAAAAAACGCCAACCTGGTGGAAACAGTTATTACAGGCGTTCATCAATCCTTTTATAGCCATACTGGTAATTATTGCATCGATATCTCTTGTAACAGATGTGATATTTACCGATGCTGCCGACCGCGATTATAAAACACTGATCGTTGTTTCGATAATGGTGCTGCTAAGTGGTATACTGCGTTTTATACAGGAATTCAGAAGCAACCGTGCAGCAGAGCAGTTGAAAAGCATGGTCAGAACAACGGCTACAGTACTACGCACCACAGATGACAATCAGCAGAAAAGAGAGATCGACATAAAGGAACTTGTCCCTGGCGATATCATTGTATTATCTGCCGGGGATATGGTTCCTGCCGACTGCCGTATTATTCAGTCCAAAGACCTGTTTGTAAGCCAGGCTACGCTGACCGGCGAAGCATTGCCGGTTGAGAAAAGAGATTATGCAATAAAGAATGCAGATGATCTTTCACCGCTTGACCTGGAGAACTGCTGTTTTATGGGCACCAATGTAGTAAGTGGCACTGCCGTTGCAATGGTTGTTACCACAGGCAGCCACACCTACTTCGGCTCTATCAGCAAATCAGTTACAGGCAAAAGAGCAGAGACCAGTTTTGACAAAGGAGTGAACAGTGTAAGCTGGCTGCTTATCCGCTTTATGCTGATCATGGTGCCACTTGTATTTGTGATCAATGGTCTGTCAAAAGGTAACTGGCTGGAAGCGCTGATGTTTGCCATTGCTGTTGCCGTAGGCCTGACACCGGAAATGTTGCCAATGATCGTGACAGCCAACCTGGCTAAAGGTGCCGTGAATATGAGTAAACGTAAAGTGATCGTTAAACGTCTTAATGCCATCCAGAATATCGGGGCAATGGACACCCTCTGCACTGATAAAACCGGCACACTCACTATTGATAAGATTGTACTGGAAAGACACCTGAATGTTTTTGGTAATGATGATGACGAAGTACTTAAATGGGCTTATTTAAACAGCTTTCACCAAACAGGACTTAAAAACCTGCTGGACACCGCTGTGCTGGAGCATGTAGAAATACATGATTACCTCAAAGTGGAAGAGTATTTTAAAAAGGTAGATGAGATTCCTTTTGATTTTCACCGCCGGCGTATGTCTGTTATTCTTGAACAACGCAACAGCAAACACCTGCTGATCTGCAAAGGTGCCGTGGAAGAGATCTTAGACCTTTGCTCCTTTGCTTTTGATCCCGGGGAAGACAGGCATCTTCACCTGGAGAACGACAAGACCATTGCTATGGATGAAGCAATGAGGGCTACTGTTTTAAAGATCTCCAGGCAAATGAATGAAGAAGGTCTGAGAGTATTGCTGGTAGCTATCAAAGAGTATGATGAACGACCGCTTACCTATTCAGTAGCAGACGAAAGCGGCCTGACACTTACCGGGTTTATCTGTTTTCTTGATCCTGCAAAACCATCAGCACGTCCTGCTATTGAAGCATTGCACAAACTGGGCATCAGTTTAAAAGTACTGACCGGTGATAATGAGATCGTAACCAAAAAGATCTGCCGGGATGTAGGCATACCTGTACACAATGTATTGCGGGGTCATGAACTGGAAAAAATAGATGATGATACACTGAAAGAAAGAATTGATCACATCAGCATTTTTGCCAAACTAAGTCCTGCACAAAAAAGCAGGGTGGTAAAAGTATTACAATCCAAAGGGCATACAGTAGGCTTTATGGGTGATGGCATTAATGATGCTGCTGCACTGCGCGATGCGGATGTTGGCATATCTGTTGACACAGCAGTGGATATTGCGAAAGAAAGCGCAGACATCATTCTGCTGGAAAAAGACCTTATGGTGCTACGCAAAGGCGTTATATACGGCAGACGCACCTTCGGCAATATCATCAAGTATATAAAAATGACTGCCAGCAGCAATTTTGGCAATATGTTCAGTATGTTGGGTGCAAGTGCTATCTGTCCTTTTTTACCCATGCTGCCGGTACAGATACTTATTCAAAACCTGTTGTATGATATTTCCCAGATATCTATTCCGTGGGACAGGATGGACACGGAGTATATTCAACAACCGCGTAAATGGGAAGCCGGCGGTATAGCACGTTTTATGATTTTTATTGGTCCTGTCAGTTCCATATTTGACTACGCCACCTTTGGAGTGATGTACTGGATCTTTAAAGCTACAACACCTGCACAGCAAAGCCTCTTTCAATCAGGCTGGTTTATTGAAGGCCTGCTGTCACAAACATTGATCGTACACATGATACGCACCCGGAAAATACCCTTTATCCAAAGTTGGGCAACAGCACCGGTATTGGCTTTAACAACTGCCATCATGGCCATCGGAATATACATCCCTTTTTCCCCTTTTGCAGCAGGGCTCAGACTACAACCTTTGCCATTGGCATATTTTCCCTGGCTGACAGGTATTCTTTTGTGCTACTGCATCCTTACACAAACCGTTAAAACCTGGTTCACCAGGAAATTCAATCAATGGTTATAATAGCCAGAATGCAACCCCTATGAAATAAGACAATACAAGCAAAAAGCCCGCTAATTTCTATTAACGGGCTTTTACTGTTACAGTTCAAAAACATTGCATCTATGAAATACCGTTAAAACACGATGGCTAAACCGCCAAAATCGGCCGATATTAGTATATACCAAATATCAATCAATATGAATCCACTATCTGCCGAACTTGCTCAAAAGGAATATGACAGGCTATGCGGGGAGATTGCAGCCACTCAAAGTGAAACCAATCAGTTGGCTCGTTATGCTATTATTGCTGCAGCCAGTGTCTGTACAATAATCGTTACACATCAAAAGGAAGTTGCCAATTATTATCACCTGCTTAAACCGATGCCTTTTCTCATTGCTGCATTATTTTCCTTCCGGGTGTTTGCATTGTATATGCGCATGGAGCTTATCAGTACTTATATAGAAAAGAATTATGAAAAAGCTATTATACAGGAAGATTTTCCGCAATTAGGGTGGGAAACCAGGCTTAACGATAATATCCGCCACGCCAAACCATCTCGTAGCTTTGCACAGGTTTCAGCCATTTTATTTTGGTCAATACTGAACCTACTGTGTTTTATTTTCATATTTATATAGCTGTACAGCCCCCAAAAATTATCACAGGCAGCTATTTTATCAATCAAGCAGTTTGCTTTTTCAGGAACTTCTCCATCCTGAAACGTCGTTGCCCTCTGTCACCCAAATCCATAATAAATTTATCCCAATGGTCCGACAAATTTCTTACTGCCCAACTCCACTCTCCTGTTACGCCACTTGAAATATCCCATGAAGAAATGATATTTAAATATTCTTCGTGCTGCTAATATTAAATTTCCAAACCATTACACTACGGCTTCTCTATCCAGGTCGCTATAGGGATAATGACCTGCCTGTTTTAGTTTTTCAAATAACAGGCTGCTTCCGTTTTTCCTGGCAAATTCCATTTCGCTATTGAAAATCTCAATCACCAGTAGCAAATGATGTTTCCGGTTACCAACATTGAATACTTTGTTGCCAGGCTTATACAGGTCAAATACCACGCAACAGTATTCGTCATCATTATCGCCCGGCACTTCACAGGTGTCGCCCGGTTTCAGCACAGCGTCTGATGCGTAATTGCCAATCACTGTAAACAATCCACAGATATGCCTTTCAATGGTATCAAAAGCAGTATCCCTGTTCTCATTCGTATTGTAGGGATACCTGGTAAAAGCCACCAGTTCATAAGTACCGTATTCATTGGGTTGAGGACCACTTCCATTTTCATCCAGTAATTCCATGGTAGCAAAACCCGTCCCTGCAATGTGGTTGGAGAAATAATACATATCAACAGTACCACCAGCGGCAAAAGGGATCACTGCATGCCCTACCACATCGTGCATTTTACCCAATACATTTTCAAGTCCCTGTTCTTTCAGTTGGTAATCCTGTTCAGCCCGTTCCTGTGCTTTTTTTTCTTCTTCTCCGCCGGTATTCCCCTGTTTCTTATTTCCTACACCAAAGATCTTGTCAAAAAGGCCCATATATTACATTTAAAATGTTAGCAATACAATACGGTTAATGATATCCGGGATACAGGCTTAGCCTGTTCTGAATATAGCAACGCAGTAAGATACGGCAAACCGGGTGTAATAATCAGCGCTTAACAATTCAATAGCACCCTGATGCCGGAACGGCCCTCATGAATAGTTTATCCGGAACCGGGATGAATAGAAGATCAGCTTTTACCCCGCCAGCTATATGGGAGCTTGTATTATAGAATATGATGAAGCTTAATGTATTGCAATAACATAATGGTTTTTCCATCTTTTATCTCACCCGAATCCATCATTGCCATTGCATTGTCAATCCCGATCTCCAATACATCAATATTTTCTTCCTCATGTGCTACGCCACCTCCTGCTGCTACCTTCATTTCGCGGGAATATTCAGCAATAAAGAAATATAATATCTCGGTTACAGACCCCGGCGACATATACGCTTCAAATACCTTGCGTACATCAGTTACTTTGTAACCCGTTTCTTCTTCCGTTTCTCTCCTGATACAATCTTCGGGGTTGTCTTTATCCAGCAGACCGGCACAGGCTTCAATCAACATACCTGTTTCATTGCCGTTTACATAAGTGGGTAGCCTGAATTGTTTTGTCAGGATTACAGTACGCAGTTCTTTATTGTACAGCAGAATGGTTGCACCGTTCCCTCTATCATATACTTCGCGGCTCTGGATTTGCGTGGTACCATCTTTTTTTGAATACTGATAGGTTATTTTCCTTAACACATACCAGTTGTCAGATAATACTGCTGTCTCCAGTATCTTTACATTGTCTATCATAATAAGGCCATATTTACATTACTTATCCATCCGGATATTAGATGCAAAAGTATAAAGAGAAAATGAGCTGTTGACACTTCCAGCAGCATTGATTTTCATGCCATATTTTCTACAGATCAATTTATGCAAGCGACAATTCAAACCTTTGCAATTTCATTGATATATTCATTATGGAGCGGGAATATATTTCCTGATAATGTAATCAGTAATGGGTCTTAACCGCAATCGTATATCTACCGGGTGAAAACCATCTGCAGTATAAAACTCAACAGTATTATTGATCTTAACATACCATACAAACCCCTTCGACCTGGACGTAATGGTATCAATACGGGTGATCTTTTTAAAATTACTGATTCTTTGAGAATCCAGCGCAACCACCAATGTATTACCAGCCGGTTTCTGGTTACACGAAATGGGTTCATAATGATCCTCTGCCCAATACATACACCAGCCATTCCCCGGCTGCACAACAGCTGCAGCTTTATCACTCCATACCCAATAAATAAGTCCACCGGCTGTTACCAGTATCATTGCGGCAATAATAACCAGCTTGTTTTTAAAACCACGACGCAGGGTTGTTGAAAAAAGCTGCTGAGGTACAGGCATACCCCATTCTTCATTTATAATACCCGCCGGTTCATGCACGGCATTCTCTTCTTCAGTATAATTCCCTGCTACCGGCTCCTTCTCTTTTGAATTGTCTGAAACTGTTGAGTTATCAGAATTATATTTCCTTTGGAGGTCAAATGGCCTGGGTTTAAAGTCTATCAGCCAGGCCAGCAACTCAATATTCTTTTCATCCGTAGTACTGGTTTTCCCTTCCAGAAAATTCTTCAGGGGCCTGAATTTATCTATACCACATTGAGTAATCACCCGCAAACAAGTATCCCTGTCACCACTCATCTTAAAAAAAGTCCTGAGCATTCCATCATCCTTCCGCTCATATCTCTCTTCACAAACTGCTATGCATTCTTCTTTAAGATTAGCAGGTGTCAGGTGCAGTAAACGTGGCGAAAGGGTATTCGCATCCCTTTTATCCCGGTAACTCTGCACTACCAGTGATTCATAATCTGCAAACATTTCTGGCAATTATAAGGTAAAACAAAGGAGGGTTCCGGAATTACAGGAATTTCAACGGAATGATTGGAATTATCGGAATCATCTGTCAACCAGGCCTTTACCCCACTCTATCTTCGTTCCGGCAACCAGTTGATCCCTCAATAGCTAAGAGGTGCACTGTACAGAACCGGTTGCTGCCAGAGCAATGATTACGGCAGTTATCGAACGGCTTTGGGAAGCGTTTACTGGCTTCCGTGATCAACGCTCACCACACTTCCCAAACAGGCAAGAAGCGCTTCCTGCCGCACTTACAACGCTGCACCAAAACCGGTAGCAGCCATTACTCCCCAATTTAAACTTTTAAAAATGTTACCATTAATACTGGCGATATTCTGGGCATTTGCATGCCCTACACATACTCATAAACATACCCATCACAACAACTCACAGGTTACCACCCTGGATGACGATGGAGATGGCGGTGAAGATACAGGCGGCGAAACCGGGCGTATTCCACCCAAACCTTCCACCCCCGGTCAACCGTAACAGTTAAAGGAGTAAGGCAGGAATTTTCTTGCCTTACTTTTTTAACCTCAACATTACTGTTTAAAAATATACGTTTTTTTTATTTTTAAGGGAAATTGTCATTATTGAAAGGACTACACCCCTCCCTGTTAATGCTGATCATGTGTATCTGTGCATGCAGTCGGCAACATCCGGCAACTCCCCCGGTTGCAGAACCTGATTACAAAACAGGCGACTCTTTTTTAAGTAAGAACCGTGATTCAGCCTATTACTACTTTAATAAAGTAGCTACCAGTTCCCACGACAGTTTACAGGTTGCCATGGCTTACAATAATATGGCAGGCATCCAGGCCGATGCGGGCGATTATTTTGGTAGTGAAGAAAGCCTGTTAATGGCAGTCAACCACCTGAATCCCAAAAAGAAAAGTGATCTGCATTGTTTATTATCCACTTACAATGAACTGGGCAGCAGCAGCCTGAAGCTAAAAGATTACGACGCTGCAGCAGGTTATTTTGACCGGGCGCTGTCACTCACCAAAGAAGAACATCTCCAGGGGATCATATTGAATAACAAAGCGCTGGTTTATAAAAAAAAGGGCAATTATACCCAGGCTATTAAAATCTATCAGCAAGCGATAGAACTGAGTAAGAAAAATAAAAGAGAATATGCCAGAACAGTATCCAACCTTGCCGTTGCCAGGTGGTTGCAGAACCCTGCTTACTATGCAGCACCGGAATTCTGGAGAGCTTTACAGTTCCGTAAAGAAATGAAAGATGAATGGGGATTAAATGCCAGCTATGCGCACCTGTCTGATTACTATGCATCAACCAACCCCGATTCAGCCCTGGTATATGCCACCCGCATGTATGCAATAGCACAGCAGATTGCCAGTCCCGATGATGAGCTGGAAGCACTGCAAAAACTGATCACGCTCAGTCCTGCCAAAGCCTCCAGGCAGTATTTTACTCTTTATCAGCACTTGAACGATAGTATCCAGACGGCCCGTAATGCGGCCAAAAACCAGTTTGCACTGATTCGTTACGATGTAGAAAAGAACAAGGCAGACAACCTGTTATTGCAAAAAGACAATTCAGAAAAAAGATACCAGATCATCTGGCAGCGTGTATGGCTATTCGGGATCATTTTTGTTTTCCTGTTGGCTGTTGTTATATCCATTACCTGGTACAGAAAAAGAAAACAACAGATCATCCGCGAACAACAGTTGAAAGCATCACAGAAAATACACGATGTGGTAGCCAATGGTCTTTACCGCATTATGGCAGAAATTGAGCACAGCTCCACTATAGAAACAGAATCATTACTGGATAAAATAGAAGACCTGTACAATCAATCACGCGATATATCGTATGAACATTCCGGAAATATGCATACAGACTTCCATGAAACTGTAGCCGGCCTGCTGACATCATTTGGCACTTCCAATACCAACGTACTGTTAACCGGAAATTCTAAAGAGCTATGGAACAATGTAAAAGAGCAGGCAAAAAAGGAACTGAAACACATTCTGCAGGAACTGATGGTAAATATGCAAAAACACAGTGATGCCCGGAATGTTGTTGTAAAATTTGAACAGCAGGAAGATCATATAGAGATCCGGTATACAGACGATGGCATTGGTGTTCCACAGGAGTTTCAGTATGGAAATGGGCTCAACAATACGGTTTCCCGTATTAAAAGTATCGGGGGCAGGATTACTTTTGACAAAACAACTACAAAAGGACTGAAGATCCTGGTTCATGTTCCAATTGCAAAATCAAAATGATCAGAAAAGTACTTATAGCAGAAGATCACGAAAGTGCCAACATATCTGTACAGAAAACCCTGGAAGAACTGGGGTTGGTTGATACGGAATATGTATACTATTGTGATGATGCCCTGCGCAATATACAAAAAGCCGTAGCAGCACATCAGTCTTACGACCTGCTCATTACCGATCTGTCATTTGAAGAAGATGGCCGTCCGCAGCAGATCACCGGTGGAGCAGCACTTATTACCGCTGCACGACAGGCACAGCCTGATCTGAAAGTACTGGTATTCTCTGCGTCTGGCGATGCCGCTACCATCGAAATGCTTTTCAACAAACTGGAGGTTGATGGCTATGTACGTAAGGCCAGGAACGATGCCAAAGAACTTAAACTGGCCATAGAACATATCAATAACAACCAGCGCTATTTCCCCAGACATGTAATGCAGTTGATCAAACAAAAGAACGCTCACGATTTCACTTCATTCGACATCATCATTATACACCTGCTGTCACAGGGTTTTCGCCAGAAAGATATTCCCGCACACCTGCAGCAAAACAAGATCAAACCTTCCGGTTTAAGCAGCGTTGAAAAACGTCTTAATTACATGCGGGAGGTATTCGGTTTCTCCAACAATGAACAACTGGTAGCCTATTGCAAAGACATGGGCATTATCTGACGCCCTACACTCCCGGCGATCTGTTTCCCAATAACCGTTAGCGATCCCTTCCTGCATTGCAGTAACAGCAATTCTGTAATTCTTTCGTACGAATGCTGCAGGATACGGTTTCCCGTAAAAAAAGACCTTCGCCCCTGTTTACATTTGTCCTGTATCAATTAAATCTTTTCTATTATGAAACTCCGCTATTTCGTTTCGGTATACGAACAGGATGACGGATATCACCAGATGCACCACGAAAACTGTACCCGGCTGCTGAACCCTGACAAAAGGATAGATATAGGCGTACACGAATCACTGGAGGAAGCAATGCTTTCAGCACATTATTACTATACCGGTGTAAGTGGTTGTATACACTGTTGCAAACCCTGTAATACAGAACCAGGTATACCGGAAATGCATCTGACCATTGTAAAGTGAGCCGGTTAAACATTTAATCAGCCGTTTTTTACTATTCATACCCGGCAGGATTGTTCTATTGTAGCCCTTTCACATACCCGGAGCATGAAACCGATTTTACCAGTACTGTTATTTTTTACAAACATTACCTGTACTACCACTACGGTGTATGTGTGCGATAGCAAAAATGCTATTAAATACCATTACAAAGCCAATTGCCGCGGCCTCAGTAATTGTCATTACCGGGTCATCGAAACAACGCTGGATAGTGCCAGAAAAAGCAACAAGACCCTGTGCGACTGGGAACGTGACCATGAACATAACAGTACCCCCTGAACCAGTATATACCCTGTTCCCTAAACCGTTTTATAAATGAAACCGTTTTTTTACCGGCTTTTAAAATGGCTGCAACAACTATCAGATTTCCATCCGCCTCACTTCCGGCACCTGGACTGCATAGATCTTGTACTGGAAAACAAACTGTTGTTACTGATCAGTTGGGATGCCGTGCACACTGGTAAAATAAGTATCCGGCCAGGCAAGGCTGTTTACCGGCAATCTACAGGCGCAGCTGTCTGCAGGTTACCCGTTGGCACAGATACCATTGACGTTATTATGAGTAATGTATGGCGATCAACAAAAATATCGCTTGCCCTTAAACGCATCGCTGTAGACCATCAAACGCTACAATATATAAATGAGCATGTCCTGGCGCAGGCACCTTTTGCTATTAAGCATCTACAGCCAGACTTTACAATACCCCACGTTCAATTAAAAAGTCTGCAGCCACAAATAGTGTCGGCACCATCCATACCGGTATTTAATATTTCTATTAATCAATTTCAATTTAACGACTATGCCCCGTGACTTTTACAATAGCCCAAAGCCTACGCGCGTCATGCGTCTTTTCTGGAAAGCTGCCGGTGCAGACCGCTATATTCTTGAGCGCAGTACTTACGGCGACCAGGTAAAATATCTCTGCCTGGGCGGTATTATCGTTGCTACGGGTCTCATGGCCGGCCTTGCCGGTGGCTACGCTTTTTACACCATTTTCGAACCACGGGGAAATGCTATCAATTCATTTAAGACCGCTGCAGATATTGACGGCAGCTATGACGCCGTGGATATCGCAACAATGATCAAAGCGGTGACATTCGGTATCATCTGGGGATTGATCATTTTTAACCTAGACCGGTTTATTGTTTCCAGCACCGGCAAGGGTGATGGCACAGAAGAAATTACCGGTAAGGAACTGAAAGGTGCATTACCCAGGCTTTTCATGGGGGCTGTTATTGCTATGACCATATCCAAACCCGTTGAGATCAGGATGTTCAAAACAGAAATAGACATTAAGCTTCATGAGAAGCAAATTGAACAGCAACAGGCGTACAAAGCAAAAACCGATTCTGTTTTTAACAGCGAGTTGTCGAAAAAAGATAAGGAGATAGAGAAAACGGAAAATGAGTTAAAAAATAAAAGGTCCAGGTACCAGTCACTGGAGGCAAACTATATCGAAGAAGCACGCATTGTAACTGTAGGTCCCAGGGCTCAGGCCATCAAAGCACAAATGGATGCGCTGCATGCAGATATAAAAGAGCTGGAAGCCAACCCGGATTACCTGCGTGTAAAAAAGGAAAAGGAAGACATCGAAAACAGGCGAACACAGGCATTAAACCAGAGTGAAAAATACGCGGCAGGGCTTGATGGTCTGTTAGAGCGGATCAAGATCTCTCACGAAATATCCGGCCCGGTGATCTCATTATTCATTACGCTCCTTTTCATGGCTATAGAGTTGACCCCAATATTCTTCAAGCTCATGCTGATAAAAAGTCCTTACGATTATATGGAAGAAAATATCAAAGAATTGATCAAAGCAGAAAACGGAATTGAAATACAATACAATTACTACCAGGACAAACAGGGGCACGAAAGAGATAAAATGGTACATCACCAGGTTATCCGTCTGCTAAAAGAAAAGATCGCCTTGCTGGAAGCACAAAGCCAGTTAAGTGAGGCTGCACTTGAGCAATGGAAGGAAAAAAAGAAGGAAAGTATCCGCAATAATCCCGATCTGTTTGTCAATGAACATTCCAACAAGGATAACGGAACTATAATATGAACAATGACAACAAATCTTCCTGGATGATATCACCGAGGGGATTTATAAGATTATTAGGTGCAGAATACGACCTGATGCGTGATGCAGGTTTATTAAAACGATTTTATATTTCCTCCCTGCTTATTGTTGTAATAATGGCATCTACCAGCATAAGCATTGCCTACGCTATGGGATTACTATTCCATACAATAGCTATGGAAATATTGTTTTCACTATTCTTCGGCCTGCTATTTATATGCATATATATTTTCCTGTTAAACACTTTTGCCAAAGAGAACAGGATACGCAAAGGCATACTGAGCACCTCAAATGTGATCCGGATAGGGTTTATTGCATTTATGGGCTTTCTGATTGCTCAGCCGCTGATAATATTCTTATACACTTCCCGTCTTTCTTCCGTGGTAGAAAATTACAAAAAGCAACTGCTACAGGAACATATTGCAAAAGTTGACAAATTGGTAAATGATGATCTGGCCTACATGATTACCAGTCACCAGTATTATACAGAACAGAAAAAAAAATCCGGTACACGGATATATGATAAGCAGATTTCAAAAACGGAGAGCGCAATCACTTCAATACGGGATAAGGCAGCTTATTTAAAACTGTCTGCACAACAAATAATCGAACGCAATAGCTTTTTCCTGTACAGGGTAAAAAAAGCAAACACCCTCTATCCGCAATCATGGATACTGGCACTGCTTATTGTTATACTGTTTCTGTTACCCGGCTACCTGGTGTATACCATTTCAAGCAGGCATGAATATTACCAGCTCAAAAAAGCGCAGGAGAAAAAGCTGATACTGGATGCCTATGCTTTTTTTAAGATGCATTACCAAACAATGTTTACCGGACAGATATCTGTTTTTTCCCGGTATGAAGATCCACCTTTCAATATGATCCGGAAACAACCGCCTGTTTCTGCACCAATGACAGATTTCCTGAAAAAATATCTTGATAATGTCTAGTTATACCGGCAGCAATGAACTATAAAAAAGATTATTATAGTATACTGGAAGTGGACGAAAAAGCAACACCGGAAGTGCTACGCGCCTCCTATCGTCGCCTTGCCAAGCTGCATCACCCTGACAAAAATCCGGGCGATCCGGGCTCGGAAGAACGTTTTAAAAGCATCAACGAGGCTTATGAAATACTGAGTAACGAGATCACCAGAAGCATATACGATAATTACAGGGCAAGTATCAAAAAGGAATATCAACAACAATCCGCTGATAAACCAAATGATCCTAACCACCACTACGAGCCATTTAAAACAACAAAGACAAAAACCTATACCGTTACACGCGAAAAAAGAATCTATGTACACGGTATTATTGAAGTAAAGTTCCAGGGAGATCCGGAATTATCTGATGCCTATATCCGGCAATGGGAGCAACAATATACCATTATTCCAACCGAAGTATTGGCAACCATCACTTCATCGGGTATTTACAATGATAGTATTCCAAAAGAGTATCAGCACGGATATTATGCCATTGACATTTTTGCCACTCCATTAAAACAACCCATTCACTGCAAAATCATTGCCGGAGATCAGGTAGAGTTTTATCAACTCGACCTGTATGATATCCGTGTAAAAGACCCTGTACTGAAAGACATAACGCGCCATGACAAATACAGTTTCGGAACGCTATACGGAACCCTGTTTGGCTATGTATTACATCAGTATAAAGAAGAGGTAACCGAAGAATATAGTGAGTACTCAGGCTCCACAGGTAACATAGAAACCAAAACGGAATCAGGTTATGTATTCACCCGGCAGCAGTTTTACGCAGCAGATGGCAGCACATACTGGTCTGAATGGAAACGACGCCCTGGTTATTCCGGAAAATATTATAAACATCAGCATGTTTCCCCCAAAAAAGTCAGTCAACTACCAGATTGGTCATGGCTGTTGATCCTGTTGATCCCTGGTATCATATTCCCGTTCATGGCATACCTTATTTTTCCACCTCTTGCTATGTTGCTGGTAATACTATTGCTGGGATGGTTCATTTCTCTGTTTAATAAAATACTGCCGGTACTTATTGTACTCGCACTGGGTTATATATTTCTGTTTGCAACCCGCTCTTCTTTACACAGATCCGGGGCTACCAAACGTAGTTCTCCGAAAGATGCGTTTGATCATGTCAGTACTCAAAAAAAAGTTATCCGGGATCAAAATAAGCAGGCAGATACCGTCATAACCCATCACCTGCAATGGCAGGACGGTGACAGCAATCGTTACTCAATACTACTCTCGTTACCACTATCAATACTTCACCGGTCAACAACAGCTCATGAACAAATGGACGAACAGCAATATGCTGCGCTGGGTATCAGTGATGTATACCAATTCATGCTGAATACCGATAACAGCTATACACAACATATAGCCGCCGGGTTCGATTCGCTGGCAAAAGCCAGATCACTGAACAGATTGCAGGAGGCTTCAATGATAGTTTCATGTATTCAGTCTATTCCTTACGCGTTAATTGTAGACAGGTCCTGTACAGCAAACTATACAGATGATTACATCAGCCAATACCTTGCTCATTGCGAAGGAAATTGCTGTAAAGGGTACTCAAAATTCGGAGTACAATCGCCCGTTGAATTTATCGGCGATCTGAAAGGCGATTGTGACACCAGGGCCTTGCTACTGTATGACCTGCTGGGAAAACTTGGCTATAAAGTAGCACTAATGACCAGCAATTACTACAAACATGCGCTGATTGCAGTATGTCTCGACAAAACTCCGGCAGATACTGCAATAGCAATTCATATCAATGAACAACCTTACTATTTATGGGAAACAACCTCCAAAGGTTTGGGGCCGGGTGAACTACCGGATGCACTTTCAAATATTAACCACTGGAATATAGCACTGATTCAATAATATAATTATGAAAACAATTTTCCCGGTATACACTTGTATTGCCTTCCTGCTGCTTATCATACAGGCCTACCTGCTGGTATATGTAGCATTATTTATTCTGCAACGTCTGAAACTACTCAAACAGCCATACAGCGGTATGGATTATCCTGAATTGCTGCCTGCCGTTGCAATACTAACATGCGTGCTGTTGATATCATCAGCCAATGCATCCGCTATATTTCAGGCAGTGAAAACTTACCGGGATGGCAATACTTCCCCAGGCCAATCATCTTTTCTGGTCTTAGCCCGGTCATTTCTTGTTATACTGTTTGTTTGCCTGCTATTTATTGTTTTGAATTTTCTGAACATCCGTTTTTTATTCCGTGACTATTACCAGGCACCTACTCTACCGGTAAGCATACTGCTTTGCGCAATTACTATCGGCATTGCACTGACCTGTTGGATTGTCTGTAAGGAGATTGCAGACAACATGACTCCGAGATTTATCAATTATTAACAGATATCATCATTTTTTATAAAAACCAACACATATGAAAATCAAATCGATCATTATTGCAGCCATTACAGCCATGACATTTGCCTACTGCGGCGAAACTGATGCAGCCGAAGAAAAACCAGCATCCAAAACTACTGTAGAAGAAAAACCTGTTGAAGTACAGGCAACAGCACTGGTTGCTGAGTACGAAGACAATGAAGTAGCTGCAGACAATAAGTATAAAGACAAAAAGGTAACAGTTACCGGTAAAATCACCAGCATTGCGAAAGACATTGCCGATCAGCCATACGTGACCCTGGGCACCGGCAATGACCTGGAATTAGCTACTGTTCAATGCTTTTTTAAAGACGACAATGTATTAGCTTCTTTAAAAAGGGGACAAAAAATTACCGTAATTGGTACAGTAGAAGGAAAATTCATGAACGTAATGCTGAAAGGGTGCAAGGTCAATAATTAACTAGACTACACACCTACCCATACAACAAAATACTTTTTGGGACATCAGTAAAAAACAGATCGATAGCATCCGGCGTGGGCTTAGTTTGCTCTATACCCAGGTATGGATAATTCCCATATCTCACGCTGGTTTTTATTACCACCTGCTGTCAGGGATGACAGCATAAACCTTACTCACTTTATGTATACAGATGAAGCAAAAAAACAAGCAAGAGAAGAAGCCCTGAAAGATGTAAAACTTTACATCGCAAATGATTGGAAACTTAAAGAAGAAACTCCTGAGTATTTCCTGTTAATACGCAATGAAGCATCTACAGGCGTTCATATTTTACTCGCCCTGCTTTTCTGGTGGATCTTTTTTATACCCAACATTATTTATCATTTTGCCAAAAACGAAAAAAAGAAAATTCTGAAGTAACTATATATAGCCCTGAATAAACAGGGCTGTTATTTTTATTTCTACAATCCCTTTACAATATCATACCATTACCAGGCGCAGGTAGATCCCTGCGCCTGGTAATGGTGTTCATCATTGTACCTGAAAAACTATTTTGTACAACAGCCGTTATTCCTATGGCTGTAACCGCAACTTATCGCCTGCCGTAAAGACAGCTATTTTGATTGCTTTAAATTTTAAAAGCCCCTTATCTGTTACACCAGGTTTATCACTACTGAATTGAAGCACCTGCCCATCTCCCGCTACCAGCGCAGTATTACCATGCACTATAATAGCCGTAATTTCATCAATGCCAATACAATCATAACCCGGTTTATCAGCCAGTGCTGATATTAACCGGCTGTAACGGCTGCGTTTTAAAAAATGCTGATCAATGATCGTTTTCTGTAACAAACCCATCCCTTCGGCAAACTCTACATTCTGGCTTACCAGTTTATTAAACGTTTCATTGTACCTGGCACTGTCGCGCAACTGACGGCCGGTGATCATGTATTTACTCATCACCGCAGCACCGGCACTGGTACCTGCTATGGTAGCACCATTTACATACGCCTGGTGTATAGCGGCATATACCGGTGTGTTCAATACCACCTTCATAAAGCGGTTCTGATCTCCGCCAAGTATATAGATCAGCTTTGCATTCTTAACAGAATCATTCCACATTGCATCGTTTACATCGTGTTTATTGAAATCAAATAAACGCATGGATGCATGGGTAAGCGGTTGCAATTGTTTATGGAGATATAAGAATCCGCTGTCCGGTTGCTCACTGGCCATCGGCAGCACAATGATATAATCCGTATTCGTAATCTTTGCTGTTGCCAGCATTTGTTGCAACAGGGCTTCAGAACGGTTGCCACCGCCTATAATAAAAAGATTACCTGCTGGCACAGCATTTTTTTGCGCCTCTGCTGTTAGTATGCAGTGCAAAAAACAAAGTATTACTAAAATGGTACGCATCTGGTTTGTTTTTAAAATTGACAGCATTCAGATTTACTTGTAGATCTTCACTTCTATTTTGCCATCTGCAGTAATGGCGCCCCTGTACATTCCTTCCGTATTAAAAGGCATAGCCAGGTTGCCATTACGGTCAAGCGCTATCAATCCGCCATCACCGCCCATTTTACCTATTTTATCCATCACCGTCTGCGCAGCTTTTGCCACCGGTAAACCTTTATATTCCATCAGGTCTGAAATGGTTTTGGCAGCCACACTGCGTATATAAAACTCGCCCCAGCCTGTACCGGAAATACCTGCTGTTTTGTTATCGCAATACGTACCGGCTCCAATGATTGGAGCGTCACCCACGCGACCATATTTTTTATTGGTCATACCGCCGGTTGAAGTGCCTGCAGCCAGGTTGCCTGCTTTATCAAGCGCCACGCAACCAACTGTTCCAAACTTGTAATCCCGGTTTTCTGCTCCCAGTCTGAAAGAGGTTTTGCCATCATGATCCAGCACTGCTTTCATCGAATCTTCTTTTAAAGCCTGCTGCAATCCATCCCAGCGTTCCTTGGTCCAGAAATAAGAGGTATCTACAATTGTCAGTCCTACTTCTCTTGCAAATTTCTCTGCACCTGCTCCTATCATCATTACGTGCTGTGATTTTTCCATCACTGCTCTTGCTGCACTGATAGGATTTCTGATTACCGTAACGCCAGCCACTGCACCGGCTTCCAGTGTTTTACCATTCATAATGGCTGCATCCATTTCATTTCTGCCATCATGTGTAAACACAGCACCTTTACCGGCGTTGAATAAAGGACAATCTTCCAGCACATGAATAGCCGCTTCCACAGCATCCATGCTGCTGCCGCCGGACTGTATCACCGCATAACCGGCTTTCAGTGCATCGGTCAATGCCGCTGTATAAGCAGCTTCTTTTTCCGGCGTCATGTTCTTTTTCAGAATGGTTCCTGCGCCGCCATGTATTACCAGTACATATTTTTTGGTTTGTTGTGCATGTACCGCAACACTCACTATCAATAATGATATGATTGCCAATAACCTGGTTGTTCGCATTTGATTGTTCGTTTGAAATTCTACACTTATTGTTCCTTCTTATTGACCACGCCATCATCTACCCACCACCAATACCATTTACCACCGGTAGCTGCACCCGTACTAAACGTTTTGATATTGAAACTTCCGCCACCATTTACTGAAGCGGGTATTTCATATACCGACAATGCCTGGCTGTTATTTGACCAGGTAACTTTCTGTCCGCTCTGAAACTTTTCAGGCTGACGCGCAGCATCCGGAATAATAAAGTAAGCATAGCTGTACGGTCTTGATGCGCTATAATCACCATATACTTTAGCGATACCATCTTTATCTATACAAACCGCAGTACGCTCGTCAGCAGCAATTCCCTTTGCCACAATGTTCCAGTCTTTCAGGATACGTCCCAGGAAAACAATGGTACGCCCTTCACGACCGCGGGTCAGAAAATGCTGGTCAGCAATCACCTGGCTTAAACCAGGTGATTTTACAAAGTCATTGTTGTATAAAGTGATGGTATTGGCAAATGGATTCTGTAATGCTTCTGCTGAAGTAACACTGCCATTTTCGCCGCTGTAATAGATACCGCTAAGGATAGCACATCCTGCACTGGTACCACCTACCGGCGCTTTTTTATCATTGAGCAGGTAATTGATCGCCTCGCCGGTTTTAGTGCCTTTCCAGTAATTCATATAGTCTGACTGATCGCCACCGGCAATGAACAGCATTTCTGCATTGCGGATAATGTAGGCCACGGTATCATTGTTCGCCAGTTCACGACTGTCTATTTTCAGCGTTTCCACAGAGTTGACAGTACCCAGTCCGTTTACATACGGATTATAGGCATCAGTACCCGATGCACGGATAATCACCACGTCGCCACCACCGCTGCGCTCTATCATCCATTTAAAAGCTGCATCTACATCTGTACCGCCACCCATCAGCACAATACCGCCATTCACCGTTTTTACCACATTGGCGGTATCACCCACAACACCCAGTGAGGCCGGGCGCCGCGCTGCTGCCGGCGGAACATTTCCATTTCCACTGCCTCCCCCGGTATCGGGTGCCGGAGACGAAGTTTTGCTGCAACTGTACAGCGATATACTGCAGCAGCAAATAACCAGGAACAAGCGTATCATAATATTAATAATAAGGGTTTTGAATAGTGCTCTTATTGATCTGTATTTCTGTGGCAGGCAGCGGGAAACAGTACTGCGCCTTTGTAGGCAGCAAGGTTACAGCACCGGATGCATTAACAGCATCTTCCGGCAAACGATCTACCGCCAGTTTTCTACGTTTCAGATCATAAAAACGATGTCCTTCAAAAGCCAGTTCTTTAAAGCGTTCTGTCATGATCGCATTTATAAGCGTTTGCTTATCGCTGAAGGTCTGGCTGGTATAGGTGTTAATACGTGCTGCGCGCAATGTATTCAGATCGCCTGCGGCATCACCAGTGCTCTCCGCTTCTGCTTCTGCACGTATCAGGTACATTTCACCCGTACGGAACATTTTAATATCAGTCAACCCGGGAGCTGTGGATGTACCACCGATATATTTATTTACCAGGTATTGTGATTTGGGACTTGTGCGTGTAGCATCGTATTTAATATATGCTGTATAACGCAGGTCGTTTACCTTGTCGAAAGTATTGATCAGTTTGAACGCAGGAGCATACAATACAATACCACCGGTTTGACGATAATAAAAATCACCTACGCGGGAGTCGGTTGTTCCAACTCGTTTCAGTTTCCAGATCACTTCATTATCATTGGCGTCAGTCCACAAACCAGGAAACTGTGTTTTGGTAGCCAGTGGCATGGCATTGATCACCTCAGTAGAATAGGTAATTGCATCCGGCCAGTTTTTCTCATACAATGCCACACGTGCCTGCATGGCCGCTATTGCCAGCCTGGTAACACGTGTTTTATCATTGAAAGATGTGGGGATCAATCCTTTTGCAGCAGTAAGATCAGCCTTTACCTCTGTAATCACTTTTCCGAACTTGTCACGTGCAGGATAGGAAATAACAGAAGATTTCATGTAGGGCACACCCAATGAATCGGTTTCATATCCCGAAGCATATGCACGCAGCAGTTCAAAATGAAAGAATGCGCGCAATGCCAGCAATTCGCCTTTATACCGGTCTGCTGTAGCGGCATCATTACCGGTAAAGGTCAATGCACTTAACCCGGTCAGTGTTCTGTTCACACGGTCAATGGCACGGTAATAATCATTATAAAAAGAAGTTACAGATCCGTTGCTGGCCGTATATAACCATCTGAAAGCATCACTGTTACCTACAGTATTCTCAGTAGGATACATAGCCTCGTCTGATACGGTGGAGTTCAGGCTTATCTGGGAATATTCTGCCAGTGCATAAGCACCGATCAATCCCATATTAATGTCATTGATATTTCTGAAAGCCTTATCGGGATCTATTACGTCATAAGGTGTCTGATCCAGCTTGGTACAGGAAACGGCTGCTATAACTGTAAACAGCAGTAAAGTATATTTTATAAAAGAATTCTTTTGCATGGCAGTTGGTTTAAAAGTTAACATTCAGTCCTGCGGTATAGGTACGTGTATTGGGATACTGGAACCTGCCGTACACACTGTTGTTCTCAGGATCCAGGCCACGCCATGAGGTCCAGGTGTACAGGTTCTGTCCCTGCAGCAATACCTTTACGCCTTTCACAAAGCTTACATGGCTCAGCATTGACTGAGGCAGGGTATAAGCAAGTGTAAGGTTGCGCAAACGCAGGTAAGAAGCATCCTGAATGTCTTTGGAAGTAAAGTTGCGGGGAACGTCAAAACGTTGCAGAATAGCCACATCACCAGGTTTCTTCCACCGGTCGTTCAGCATTCTTACCGTCTGGTTACTGGTTGCATAACGTTGATTCTCGTTGTAAAAATCTTCATTGTTCCAGCGTTTTACATCAGAAACAAAGGAAAAAAGACCGCTCAGGCTGAAACCCTTCCAGCTTACAGCAGTGCTGATACCACCTGTAAGTGAAGGATACAGGCGACCGGAATTGGTAGTGCTCTGGGTAGTTACGTTATAGGTAGTGGTAATGCTGCCATCCAGGTTATAATATTGTGCATCACCGGTCTGGGGATTAACGCCTGCCCAATCGGGAGCATAATAAGTACCATAAGCCTTACCCACTTTAAAGATGCGCGTATCACCATCAGGTAATTCCGTAGCAAGATCTGTCAATGCCAGGATCGTATTCTTATTATACCCGAAATTGAATCCTACTGTCCAGGTAACATTTTTATTCTTTACCACATCACCACTTACATCCACTTCAACACCCCTGTTGCGCATCTTGCCTGAGCTCAGCGGCAAGGTGCTGAAACCGGAAGTGGCAGACAACGGCTGATCAAAGAACATGTTAGAAGTGATCTTATTGTAATAGTCTGCTGAGATACGCAGCCTGTTGGTTTTAAACAGGGCGATATCAAAACCGGTATTGAACTCATTCACATATTCCCAGTCATAATTAGCATTACCGGGTGTAGCAGGTCTGATACCTGTTACGCCACCGTATGATGCAGTAGTGGTTGCATAAGTAGCCAGGTAACCAAAGTCAGAGCTCAGCGGACTGGCAGTAGTACCATAGCTTACACGGAAACGCAGATCGTTGATGAAAGATACATTCTGCAGGAAATTTTCTCTTTTAGCAGCCCAGCTTCCACTTACTGAATAGAAACCGTGCCATTTGTTTACCGATGCTACTTTGGTAGAACCATCATAACGATAGCTGCCGGTAACAGTGTATTTATCATTGAATGTATAGCGGGCAATACCCATGAAAGAAGCCAGTGCACTTCTTGTTCTGCCACCGCTGATAGAAGGCAGATAGGTTGAACTGCCATTGGTTACACCGGCAGGTGTTTCGGGCAAACGGCCATCAATACCAAAACCGGTAAGACTGAAACTGTTGTAGTTATTATATACATATTCGTAAAAACCGGATACTTCCACATCATGCTTATCTGCAAACAATTTATTGAAGGTTAAACCGGAAGTAGAAACGATATTGAAGTTCCTCCTGGTGCCTTCATCAAAGCGTCCTTTGCCTCCCAGTGTATTAGATACACTGCGTGAGCCGTAATAAGAATCAGGATTGATATAGGCCATATCTGTTGAGTTGCGGTAATCAATACCGGCCCGTGTAGATACTTTCAGAGAAGGCAATACCTGGTATGCAAGTGATATTCCTAAAATTGATTTTAACTGATCTGTTTTGTTGGAAGAGTTCAGCAGTCTTTCCAGTGCCTGGCTACCCTCACGCTGGTCCAGTATAAAATAGGAAGACCTGTTTCCCGGATGTACCAGTGTACCATCGGGTGCATAAGGATATTCATAAGGCAGTGCATAATATACTGCAGACATAGCAGTACCGGCACTGGTGCTACCCTCACCTTCTGTAAAGCTGGAATTGGAATAACCAATAGACAGGTTAAAGCTACCGGTAAACTTGCCAGACTTTACATCCAGGTTATTACGCAGTGAATACCGTTTAAGACCGGTACGTACAGCCACACCATCCTGGTTGTAATAGTTCAGTGAAGTGTAAAAACGTACAATGTCATTACCACCACTTAAACTCAGTTGTTGCTCCTGGAATTTACCACGACGGAAGAAGAAATCTCTCCAGTCTACATTCACACCACGCAAACTGTCCAGAATGTGATCAGCATTCTGTCTGAACGCATCTGTACCGGAAGTATAGTTAGGATTTTTAGAAGAGTAGGTCCAGCCAGGGCCAAGGTTACGGCCATAGTTTAAACCGATCTCTTCTTCAAATTGCAGTCTTTGTGCCGTATTCATCATAATGAAATTCGGACGGCTCAGGTTTGAAAAACCGTATTGGGAATTGTATTGAACAGACAATTTGCCGGTTCTTCCTTTTTTGGTAGTAAGCACTACCACACCATTGGAACCGCGTGAACCATACAATGCTTTGGCCGATGCATCTTTCAATACAGTGGCAGAAGCAATATCTTCCGGGTTAATGGTCTGGAAGTAATTCGACTCAATGGGAATACCATCCAGTACATACAGCGGCGCAGAAGAACCGTTGATACTGCCGATACCACGTATTACCACGGCAGCACTTTGTCCCGGCTGACCGGAAGAAGAAGTAATATTCATACCCGCTACGCGACCCTGCAATATCTGGTCGAGTGTAAGCCCCGGTACATCATTGATCTTTTCACCGCTTACAACGGCAGAGGCAGCAGCTGATTTACTTTTTGAATAGGATGTATAGCCTGTAACAACAATATCAGACAGCTCATTTACACTAAGTGTCAGCTGAATAGTGCCCAGGTTGCCTTTGGCAGCCACTTCTTTGGTAGCATAGCCGGCAAAAGAGATCACCAGTACAGCTTTTTCAGAGATACCATTTAATGAAAAATAACCATCATTATCAGTTACAGTACCCAGTTTATCAGATCCCTTTACCTGGATACTGGCACCCGCCAGTGGCTTGCCTTCTTCATTTACCACCCGGCCCTTAACGTCCTGGAAGGCAACCTCATTCGCTACAGCTTTTGTATCGGCAGATGCGGCCTGGTTTACTACAATGGTGCCATCAATGATGGAATAAGACAATGCGTCTTTCTTTTTCATACACAGGTTCAGCACATCGGCTACCGGCATATTGCGCACATCCAGTGTCACCTTATCTGCCTTACTCAACACCTTTTCATTAATGAGAATATTGAGGCCTGTTTGCTTCTGGATCTGGCGAAACACCTCTTTTAACTCAGCGTTCTTTACCTGTAGCGTTACACTCTGTCCTTCAGCATGTGCAAACACCTGAAGACAGGCAATGGTCATTAATAAAGCAGTAAGTTTCATAACCTGGAAAGTTTTCCTGTACCTCCGCCCTGTTTCGGCGGCAGCATGGTACACAGTAGTAATTAAATGCATAGTTTTGGCTTGTTTGGTGATGAGTAAATGATGCCTTGCAGGTTTTATTTATGAGTCTCCAATATGGCCAGGGATGTTGCGAGCATCTCTGGCTCTTTATTTTATAGACAGTGCATTAATTTGATCTGACGGGCAGGCCCTTTTCCGCAGGTGCAGTTACATACAAATGCTGATCTTCGATGCGGAAGCCGATGCCTGCTGCCTTCAATACCTTCAGTGCAGAAGACAGCTTATTGTTCCGGTTCATGATCATGAAGTATTTGTCGTCCGGCACAGCACCTTCATAATGCACCGTGATATCGTACCAGCGTGCAAACTGGCGCAGAATGGTTTGTATATCTGCATGCTCATAATGGAACATGCCATCTTTCCAGGCTGTTGTTTCTTCCAGGTTCACCCCGTTGTTAACGGTCAGCAATTCATTGCCTGTAGCCCGTGCCTGCTGGCCCGGTTGCAGTACCACCGTCTTATTGTTATTGTATACTTTTGCCTTGCCCTCCACCAGCGTGGTATTCACACTGCGTTCATCTGTATAGGCATTGATATTAAAGGCCGTTCCGATATCTTCAATAACCAGGCTGCCCGTTTTTACCCTGAAAGGTTGTTTGTTGTTGTGTGCCACATCAAAGAATACTTCACCGCTCATTTCCACCAGTCTTTCATTGCCGGTAAAAGCCAGCGGGTAGCGGATAGAGCTGGCAGCATTGAGCCACACCCTGGTGCCGTCTGGCAAGGTCAGCTGCCACTGCCTGCCGCGATCGGTCATTACATCATTATACAGCAGGTCGCCCGTAGTAGTACCGGAATAGCTGATGCGGCCGTCTTTTTTAACCACATCTATATCACCCTGGCGTGCCACCATGCCGTCTGCAGCACTGTCCAGTACAATGGTGCGTCCGTCAGACAAACGCAGAACAGCGCCGCTATGCCCGGGCTGCACATCATCTTTGGGTACCGCAGAAACTACAGTAGCAACAGGTGCTGTACGCAGCCACAGGTATGCCGGAATGGCGGCCGCCAGCAAAAACACAGCCGCCACTGCATAGCGCATCCGGCGACGCGTTGCAAATGCTGCCGGTTCTTTCCGGACAATATGTTGCCACATTTCTTCTTTTCTGTAATTGATAAATGCTGAGTCTGGCTGGTCCTGTTCTTCCCATGCACGTTGCAACAGGCCTCTCAATTGCGCTTCCCTGTCCGGCACCTGTTGCAGGTATTCCTGCAGGGCCGCTATTTCTTCAGGGGTAGCTTCCCCCTTGTGGTAACGCGCAAATAATGTATATAACCTTTCTTCGGTCATATGGCTATTAGTTTTGGTAAACAGTACGGCATAATACTGACGTACCTTATCTATAAAGACAGAACAGGGAAACAAAAAGGTCCTATTGACCGAAAAAATTTTCCAGGATAATTAAAAAAAGGCTGGAACTGATAAACTGCCTGATGGCATCATTGGCCAGGCGGATGTAGCGTTTTACGGTGAGTGGAGACAAATTCATTTCCACAGCAATCTGCTGGTAAGTATAGCGTTCGTGCCGGGAAAGCAGCCATGCCCTGCGTTGCTGATCGGGCAGACTGTCAATGGCTGTATCAATAAGATGTTGAGAGAGATCAGGTTCTGTATCGGCAGAGTGTTGCAGTAAATGCTGTGCAGCCTCGCGTTTGTATGCTGCAATTTTTTCCTGCAACCGCAATTGTTTATCAAGCATATTCAATGCCTGGTTGCGCGAAATAATGAACAGGTAATCTTTAAAACATTCTACTCCCGATAAGGCTTCGCGGGTCATCCATACTTTCAGAAAAATATCCTGTACCACTTCTTCTGTCAGTTCCCTGGAACGGGTAATGCGGAAAATAAAGGTCATCAGGTGAGGCTGGTAATGATCATACAATCGCCGGAACGCCTGTACATCTCCACCCGCAATCTTGTGCAGCAGGCCCTTCTCATCTGTAATATGCTGTTGGTGGATGGGGTACATAAACACTGTTCTGAGTACAGGCATCATCATCCGGGCGGAAAAACCATCCTTGGTAATTGATGTAAAATAACAGTGCTACGCAAATCCCTGTCCTGTTTCTATGAAGCAGCAAAAAGCGTTAACCAGTTTTTTAATGTTTTTCGTTCAACAGCGCAGATGCCAGTGTGGTGAAAATACAAAAACATTCCAAATAAACGGACCATACTGCTTAAATATCCACCAGTTGCCTGAAATTCAATACATATTTTTTTCATCCATTTAAGCAGATCACTTCATAGCAGCTTACAATCAATAATAGTAAGCTACCATTTATAAAATGTCAATTGTATATATTCTTTTTTTAAAGAGTAGACGGTCAGCTTACATCGTATAGCCCGAACCATACAATCTGTTTTTGGAGGGCAAACAAGAAGGGGCAGCCACAGAAGTTAATGCTACCGGTATTCTTTATTAAAGAAAAAGCCCTACTAAGCTTCCGACAGACATGATAAGGCACCGGAGCCAACAACCGGCTGCCCCCAATATACAAAACAGCAATACCGGTCAGACACCTATGCTACGTGAATGCTATTATTTACTTTTTGTAATCGACGGCTTCAAGTATACATGAATACCTACCATCAGCAGCAACCCGTCATTTCGAACGAGCAGCAGAGCAGCGACCAGTCATTTCGAACGAGCAGCAGCAACACTCAACCACAGTACGCTGAAGCGAAGTGAGAAATCCGGAAGCTGTACCCGCAACATGCTACATTAAATATAACGGCCCATAAATGCGGCTTTCAGACCGCTCCTTCGGTCGAGGGGACGGCCCGCGAAGTAAATAAAACTTACTTTTAATGAAGAACATACGGCCCCGAATCACATGTACACTCTTACAACCTACACCTCACAATTATTGATTAATATGCCACTTCTTCAACCATTTACTATATTCCGTTTGTAAGGGCGCCAGTCCTGCATAGTACCAGCTATAGCCGTTTCTTCTTTCAGAACCAATCTCTGCCAGCGATTTTTTCTTAATGCCATCCCTGTCGCAGAAAAAGGGAGTTCCGGTCTGAAGATCATAAAAGCGCGCCAGCAACGCAGGCGCATTATCATCTTTTTGCACCACGGTATTTCGCTTCCCGCTGGCATCTGCTTCCCGCACTACACTCAACCCGGTTATTTTATGCGCATCCAGCCACGCCATGGCATCCTTTACCGACGCAACGATCTCTGCGGAAGGCTGTTCAATTTCCATCAACAGTTTAATGATGCCTACAGATTCACCACCGCTGAAAGATGCCAGTTCATATGCCCGCGCATTAGCGGGCAGCAAGGTCACCTCATCATGCTGTGCACACCATACAGTAGGAACGCCATCTACCCTGATCTGTGTTTTTAAAATACATTCCACACCTTTATCAAAAGACTTTTTGGCCTTTTGCCGCATTTCATTACTAATAGGCAGTTGAACATATAAAGGTGCAGCATCTGCCACATCTTTAAGCAATTGCAGCACATTCACCATCGCGTTGTCGTTATAGGTAATATGTGACGAATACGATACACCGCCTGTTCCCCTGGCAGGATAGAATTGCGGCCAGCCGCCATTTTTATATTGCGCATCCAGCAGGTAATTGAATCCTTTGCTGAATGCATTCCAGTAACGCTCGTCTTTATGCTGACTGTACACTTTTGCCAGGAAGATCATTTCAGTAGTAGTAGCACCATTGTCGATGGTAGCACCAATGCCGGATCTGCCGGCTGCAAATGTTTCCTTTTCTGCATCAGAAAGCCCGTGATGATAAGGTTTGTTCTTTTGCCAGCCACCAATATCCTGCTGACAGAACAAAACTGTTTCTGCAATACGCTGAGCTTCGGGTGAACCATACCAATCATCCGGCATCCTGGTAGCCACCTGCATCCAGGAGAGTTCTTCCAGACTTTTTTTTCCGGAAGATATCGCCTCCTGCTCCTGCGAAGGCAGCCAGCCGATCAGCAATAAACAAACAATGGCTGTAAAGCTGACTGAATGTTTCCATTTGCCCGATAAATACTGTTTCATAAACAGGTGCTGTTTAAACATACAATTTGTTGTACTAAACTACTTCATTTTATATTCTTTTTTACAACGATTACAATTCTTAACAGAACATAAGTCACTACTCACGCTGGAATGATTACTGCCTGAGTAAATGTAAGCTACCTATAAACAAAGAAGCCATTACCCACACAGCGACCAGCCATTCCGACGAAGTGAGGAATCTGAAAGCTGCATATAAAGCATACGGCTTAAACTCAACCAACTCGCTATTCAATTATTCTGATCTTTCCCTCCGGGCGAGAGGACTGACCCCAAAGTAAACGTTACTCACCTTCAGCCAAAGGCATGCTAACGATGCTCAGCAACATCCAACACACAGCGACCAGTCATTCCGAACGAGCAGTTGTAACTAGTATTATCAACGCTGTATCCGCGAAGTGAGGAATCTGAAAGCTGCATATAAAGCATACTGCTTAAACTCAACCAACTCGCTATTCAATTATTCTGATCTTTCCCTCCGGGCGAGAGGACTGACCCCAAAGTAAACGTTACTCACCTTCAGCCAAAGGCATGCTAGCGGTACTCAGCAACATCCAACACACAGCGACCAGTCATTCCGAACGAGCAGTTGTAACTAGTATTATCAACGCTGTATCCGCGAAGTGAGGAATCTGAAAGCTGCATATAAAGCATACTGCTTAAACTCAACCAACTCGCTATTCAATTATTCTGATCTCTCCCTCCGGGCGAGAGGACTGACCCCAAAGTAAACGTTACTCACCTTCAGTCAAAGGCATGCTAACGATGCTCAGCAACATCATACCGGCGAAGCAGGCATTGCTACACAGCGTTCAACCACTACATACGCCTACACTAAAAATATAACTACAAACAATACCCTAATACATCCTATCTGCTTTATCAGAAGCAAAAGTTAAAATGCTTTGGGCAGCAGCGGCACCAATACATTAATTATTAAATTTATATAGCAAGGCCCTATAGTAGCATTATTGTTAAATTCAACTTATCAGATGATGGCTACAGAAAAGGAACCCCAAAAACGTGTAGTGATCTACCCTACCGACATCCGGAAGATCACCGGCAGAAGTGAACGTGGGTCACGCGCGTTGCTTGAAAAAGTAAGAGCCTTTTTTGGCAAGGAGAAAAACGCCATGGTAACAGTAGAAGAATTCAGTACTTATTCAGGCATTGACCAAAAAACAATTTATTCATTCATCACCTGAAAAAAGAGCCGTTCCGTATGTGGAACAGCTCTCTTCAAAGAATGACACATCAACCGGTGTGTCATTCTTTTTTCCGGTTGCCGGAAGCATTTCTGCCGGCGCCCGCCAACCACTTTACCAGCAGCGATACCGCGCAACTGATCACCGCACCTACGGCTGCCAGCACTGCTGTTTTCACCAGATCGGCCGTTGTGATATTGGCAATAATAACAGTACAGGTACCTGCCAGCGTGCCGGTTTTAATATTCAGTGTCAGGTTATTCATTGCTTTTATTTTTATATTCCCGTAGCCGGAAACTATTAACAATGAGTGGTAAACACCGGCAGTATACAACAGCACAGGGTGCATGCGGCCCCGTGCTGTGGGTGTTTATATAACTATGTTCCTGTATCAGGGTATCAGCAGTACACCTGTGTATACACTGTCAGATGCTACCTTACCATCATCTGAAATAAAGCAGAGGTAGGTATGCACGGTTTTTCCGGAAAACAATGATACCTGCAGGGAGGCAGTTCCCGTACTCCTGGTACCGGAGTTGGTAGAATAGATGGCTGTTTGCAACGATTCACAATAAGCCACCAGTACTGCCCTGTCTGAAGCCTTTGCACGGCCTGCGCCAGAATTATTATTCCATATAAAATTGATATAACCCGGCATGGAGGCGGTAGCGTTCTCTGCACCTGCTCCTTCGGCCAGTGGCAACGCTCCCCTGCTTACCGATACGTTGGGAAAACTGATGGTATAGCCGGGATAGGTACCTTCCACGGCATTGCTGATGTTATAACGCATAGCACTGTTAACACCTGTCATTCCGGTTGCATCTTTAAAAGTGATGTTCAGCAGATCACTCATACTACGCACCAATTTACCGGCCAGGCTGAACTTAGCCTGCTGTTCCAGCTGAGGCTGAGAAAAAGTGCGGCTTTTTTTAAAAGCAGGGCGACTGCGTATATATTCAATACCCTTCCAGCTGCTGCCTACTACGGTGCCTACTTTGCCGGAAAAACCGCCCAGTATGCCTTTTTTATAATGTCCCATACAATGAAGTTTTAAAATGTACTTAAAAACGAAATGTTTATAAAGGCACATTCCGGTTAAGCCCCATCAATGATGTATGCAATTGCACTACAAACCTACGATGATGTAACCCCCATATCCAAACGTGCGTGCCGTTTATGCCAACTTAGCCAACAAAGCCATCTTTGCCGTTGCTGCCGCTATTGCCACCTGTGCCGTTATCAGTCCAAACAGCCGGGTTTATATCAGTATTATGCAGGTGTAAATGGAAGAATTTCATACCTGCATCAGCAGACAGAAAAATAGTAGTAATGGGTCTGTAATTGCAAACACTTTGGAAATCGGGATCGACTTAACTGTTTGGAGAGTTTTCAGTGGCTCTTGAATCACTAATACACTTCTATTCACTGCATAAATGACAGTTATTCCGGATATCAGTTTCTGCAGGTACCAATGGTTGTTGCAGCTGCCTCAAGAGCATGAATACGAAAAGTATCTGAAAAAATATAGTCTTTATCAGTATAAGCTCCATACCATTGATAAGGTGAGCCTTTTAGCGGAGCATCGTAGTCAATAAATCGGTTTTGTTTATTTCGACGGAGCCAGGTTACATATATAATTCTTTGAATATTATTTTAATCTCCCGCCCTGTTCAAGATTAGCAGCTTTTGTAAAGCTGCGGACCTTTAAATTCTTTATAAGTGCTCGACATAATCGTAAAGATCAGAGCCATCGAATCCTTAAACTTATCACCTTACCCCTGGCTTACAACGCCTTTTTCTCAGAACGTTTTTCAGCAAAACTTATCAGTATTTCGAGCTTTGTAGGGATTGTCTGCAAATCATTTCCTTTTACCGGGATAAATGAAACTGGTACAGACTTAATCGTTACAAATATATTTTCTACTCTTTTCAAACTTCCGCTTTCTGTTTTACTTATGCCCAATTGAGGCAGTATTACTTCTACGATTGCGGAATCATTATCAATATCAAATTGATGTATGTTGTAGGAAATATTTGTAACCGCCTTTAGTACTGTGTCATTGATTTTCTTATCGTTTATTTTAACTACGACGATCAGTGAATCTTTCTCACTGACATTCTGTATCACCAATTGCCTTGTATCAGGCTTGCAAGATGAATAAAATAAAACGACCAATAATGAAATTAACGCAGTATTACTTCTCATAAATTAATTTTCTGCTTTTACTACTACCCTGGCTTTCATTACTGACGCACACGTACAGGCTACTGTTCTTTTTGTTCTCAATATCCGCCCCATTTGCTGCCATGCCTGTTTCTCCATGGTACCATTCAAGAATACTTGTCTCTATTTCACACAGCAGCCAGGCATACTTATTCTTTGTTTCATTGTTCATGCCGGTCAGAAACGGGATGCACATAAAAAGAAACAAGTGTCCTGAAGGAACACCCGCGCCAGTTTGGGAAAAAGAGAGGATTAGCATTATTTTTAATAAGAAAGAGATACCTTCTTTCCATCATTTTCAGTAAATAAGCGCCATCTTACTTGTAAACCACATAATTTTAATTGGCCGTTATCGCATCGATCTGCAATTCTAGTACTGTTAAAGTTCATGTATTCACTATCTTGGATACTTGCATGGATATGTACATTAAAGGTTTCAGGATTAATTGCCAGAAGATTTGAATCAAATAATGAGTGTAAATCAGCCCTTAACAGAATAGCATCCTCTGCTAAACATATTTCACTTTTTACATAGGGAGTAATATGACATGCTTGAAGGGCAGCTTCAACAGAACAGCCTGTCACAGCGCATTTTTTAGAATATAAATAAAGTAGTTTTTCTCTAAGTTTTTGCTGTCCTCTCCTAATTACGGCTTTACTATATTTCTCTCCACTTTGATTTTCTGAAATACCTTCTTGAATATCTATGTTCTGCAGAACTCTAATGAATATCTTTCCTTCGTCATAATCCCAGTCAAGCATTGGTAATAATTCCACAATTGTTGCTTCCTCTACAACATGCTCATATCCACCACCTTTTTTGATATTTGGATATTGGTCATCAAGTCTTCCAATTATTGTATTGAATTTTTTAGAGGAAATAGTTTCAAAAGAATTCTCCTTAACCGATAGTCTTTTTATTTTAACAACATCTCTTTTAATGCTGATTATTTGATATGGCTTATTTTTTCTTGGTGAAACAAATATCTCTGCTTTTTCCTGATAAAGCCGAGCATTTTTCAAGAACACTGGCCAAAGTTCTGTTGAGTTTAACATTATTAACTCGCTTTAGAGTTTATTGAATCTTTAATGAAATCCAGACTTATCAAGAAATGGTTATAGGCTTTTAAAGCCGCTTTTTCTTCTAACTGATACTTGTCCTAGAAGAAAGATCATAAATGTATTATCCGCTTTATTTAGACGCTTTACCAAATTCTCGTTTGATTTTATTCCCTCTTTCAATCAGAGTTGATTTTAAGTAGTCGCCAAACCCCTTAAAATAGGCTTCAGTATTTTTGTCGTCATGTCTCGCACTTGTATCATAGGATAAAAAATAGGAGCCGCAATCAAAGCACAATTTTGAGCTATCAGAACTGCCGAGTTTCAATAATTCGGCTGCTTTGTTTCTAACGCTATCCCATTGATTTTTGCCCATCCTGAAGCTAAACCCGTCAAAGAAAAGAAACGTCATATCGTCATCGGCATAGCCCTCTAAGTCACTGTGAAACTTCGGAAGGGTTTCATAGTAAGTGCCAATATATTCGCCATCAATATTTTCAATATGAATTAAGAAACTTGTATCAAACGACTTCGTGTAATAAAAGAATAGGCTATTACTGTTGGTCAACACACTATCATTATAAGGCAGGGTGAATTTTTTAATGATGGCGTTTTTAACGACAAGCAATTTACCGTTTTCGTTTTTAGGCTTAACCGGTTCATTGTTTTTGCAGCCAACAATAAAAGCGCCGATAAAGAAAATATATCCCAATACTTTCATGATGTTTTATTTCTTGATTTGTTTGTACCTGAAATATGCTTCAAGACTTGGTTGAACACGGTTTTCGCTCAAATAAAGCCCTCCGTTCGGGTTCATCGCGGAGGAAGACGCTGTGCCATAAACGGTGAAACCATAAGGAGTAACTATTAAGGCTGCGGATTGTCCTCTTTTAGCATCATTAGGATTTCGATATAAATAAGGCCCATAGTCACCATTGTTTGAATATTGTGGTGAAGATGGTCTTCCTAACGACATAAACCGGGCGTCTTTGCCGACAAATTTCTGACCAAACTCAGGACCTCGTCAGGTGTTGGTAGTTTTCCATGATGGATATGCCCCACCAGAAATATATTTGATTGCTGCTCCTTAGAATAACTATTATCTATTACCTGATCCATATTATCGACGGATGCCTCTTTGCTATTACCATCTGTTTTCAATTTTGTTAATCTTATCTCTTTATTTTTTCCTGCCGTTCCTACAAATGCAATTTCCATACCTGAAGCAGTGGCTTCCTTTTCGATGGCTTGTGCATCATTGATGGTATTTTGACCTATATAGGCGATTGATAAATCGCGAAAAGCGGTTGCCAATTTTGTTGCGTCCTCTTTACTCATGGAACTGAAGTCCAAAGGTTTGGCCGTCATGTTATAACTCATAAAGTGGACTTGATTTTCCAATCCATCATTAAGAACGCCAACGAGCTTTCCATTTCTGCCGTAAAGCCAAGTCGTATCACCCATAGGATCACCATAGGAAATTGGATTGTTGGCCATTGCATTATAAGGCGAGAGCAGTTCATTGGGTTTGGGGTCTATCTGCCACCATCTGCCTGTCTGCGGGTCTAAGGTTCTGAAGTAGGCATCATACTGGGCAAGGCCCAGTTCTTTCGTTTCCTCAATGCTATTGAATTTCCTTTTATTCTCCAAATTACCAAAAGCCTTATTGCTGATACCCGCCATCACCAAACCGAACGGATAATAATGCGTTTCCCTGGTAATGGGACCACTGCGGTGTTTCGCACTCAGGTTGTCAAAGAATATCCGTCTCTGCCTCTCAGAGACGGACTTGCATTCTTGCTCCTGTTTTATCGCTCCTACCGGTCAGAGACCGGGTGCATATAAACAAGACACGAGTGTCCTGAAAGAACCCCCACGCCAGTCAAAATTTATTTTTCTACAAAAAGCGATTCTTAATACTTCGTAAATTTATCGCATTGAAAAATCTCCTTAATGACCCCTGTTTCTGATAAAGTATTATATAAGAAATATTCAGATTCCTGAACCTTTTTATTTAAAAATTTAGTCACTATTACATCATCGTTATTAAACCCCTTCCATCCCTGAGCAATATAGTTCCTCAAGCTTTCGATTTTAAAATTGTCTATTTGGCATTGGCTTTCTTTTATCCATTTCTGACCAACTTTTAAAAACATTTCTATTTGTGCGCCATTAGCTGAGGTAAAATAGATAAGAAAATTTCTCAAAACAAATTTAGATCCGGATTGATTTGCTTCTACAATATAGAATCTGGACAATTTTCTCCTACTACCTGTTTTAACCAGATGTTGTAAAAAGCTATATCGAACAGATTGTGTATTAATATCAGATAGGGACTTTATATTTAGATATCCGTTAAAGACAGAAAGTCTGTTCTCATATCTCACTCGCTTTAAGCTATCTGTTGATGATGCAATCTGACGCTCTAAGGAGATTGTTGTAGCTTTATTCCAGCGCACAAAAAGAGAGTCTATCAATTGAGACTTTCCTGGAATAATAGCTATGAAAAAAAACAATAAAAATAATACGACACGTTGTTGAATCATAATTAGTTTTTTTTAATAGGGCAATTTTCTTTTAATAATGTTGTGTTCATTCCTGATTTTATTCTCTTGAACACGCGCCTTAATTTCTCCGGTAGATAATACTTGTTTACTTTTGGTGTCAGGATCAATGATATCCTTAGGAACATTTTTATCGTTTATTCCAGCCTGCATATCAAGAGAATGAAATAATTCATGCGCTAAAAAGACGAAAGCCGCAGCCCCTACAGAGCCATCAACATTAATAACAGGAATGGGAGTTCCAACTTTGCCATCATTACGATTGTAAGGATTATAATATACCGTAGAGCCGGAGCCTTTTCCATTTTGAGCCATTTCGGCATCCTCGGGCGTGGTATGATGATCTTCATTGGTTTCTGTTATAACTATGTTTTTAGGAGTTTCTATAAGGGCGCTGACTAAGTCCGTTCCATTCATCTTACTCATTGGATTTCCATCTTTATCATATACAACTTCAACCTTTCCGGTAAATTCCACTTTATCATCTTTAGTAACCTTACTTGCCTCAATGACTTGCCCTGTTTCAAGAAGTACTAACTGAGTAGACGATAGTTTTTGCAAATCATTAAAAGCTTTTTCCCTAAATTCTTTATCTCCTACAATCCCAATATCTGTAGGCGCCATACCATCAATATCTATAAACCTTATAGGATTATCAAATGCGTAATTGTAAGGTGAAAATCGACGCATTTGTTCTGCCAGTGGATCGAGTACATGCCACCTCCCAATCTGCGGGTCTTGCATCCTTGCCCCAAAATCATACAACTCCAGGCCGTTGCCATCACTGAACTCTTTGTGCTGTTGTTCCTTTTCATTGTAACGGTAATTATTCTCCAGTTTACCGAATGCTTTGGTACTGATACCCGCCATTACCAACCCGAAGGGATAATAATGCGTTTCCTCCAGCAGGTCGCCTTTGGTATGGCTAACAACAAGATCATCAAAATATACATTGCCCTGGCTTTCATTGCTGACATATACGTACAGGTAACCATTCTTTTTGATCTCAATATCCGCACTGCCATTCGCTGTCATGGCCTGTTTCTCCATAGTACCCGTAATTTCCGGAACCTGTACTGCCCCGTAATTGCCCGCTACCAGTTTGAACTGTTCTGCATCCAGCACCATCCAGTTCAGGTATGCTTTGGGCCTGCTGCCCGGAGTACTGTTTTCACCATTCATAAAATCCAGCAGTGAACCACCCAGCGCAGCACTGCCACTGGTACTGAGCGCGGCCTCCTTGCCTGCACCCGCAGGCAGACCACCCGTAAAGATATTGACTAAAGCCGTTACCAGGCCGCCCGCACCCGGTAAAGTATTGGTATTGGTGCTTCCCGGCAGGTACCAGCCTTTTACGCCGGTCTTAAACTTATCACCTGCCATCACTTTCAATACCACACCCGGCCCTATCCGTCTGTCATCACCGGAAGCATTGTACAGCCTGCTCACTTTGGTATTGCCGTTGTCACTGTCAAAACCACCCGGTTTATTGTCAACCGTTTCTGTTACCTGGCTGAACAACCGGGTTTCCACATCCTGCCGCGCTGTTTCCATCGTGGCGTAATAACTGTTTTCCGGATCAGTTTGCGTGGTCAGTACCGCGCGTACATTGCCCAGGTGATCTTTGATAAAATAATCATAGTACAGTGCCGTATCACCTTCCAGTCTTATACGGCCTTCCTCATGCGCCAGCAGCTGCAGCGTATCGTTCTCATACACCCCACCGCCCAGGTACAGGATCGTTTTATCCGGATGACCGGTTTCTTTAATGATCTTCTTTAATTTATTACCCGCAGCATCATACACATACTCTATCGTGCCTTTATTTTTTACACGCAGTTTAGCAGGTAAATTCAGCAAATTATACTCAATGGCGTCATAAGTATCATCCGTAATATCTTTGTTCAGGTCTTTTTTCAGGTTGCCATTATCATCATAGCTGTAGTCTGCTGCACTGGTTGTTTTTGTGCCTCCCAAAGCTGTCATATAGGCAGAGGAACTGCGGAAGTCGCCCAGCGTGGTGGTGGGTTCATTCACGCCATCAATTACATTTTTCAGTTTGTTGCCACCATCGTAATACGTATAACGCAGATCATCCACCTGGCTGCTGGTCACTCCCGTCAGGCCCCACTGCTGCATGCGCAGAATATTGCCATTGGCATCATACGCAGAATCCGCATCTGCCCCATTGCCCATTTTGACACTGAAGTTAACGCCCGCCGTTTTATTAAAACTGCTGCTGGTGTACTGGTTAAAGTCTGCCCCCAGCAACCGGTTGGCAGCGTCGTAGGTATAATCGTATTTGCGTTTCTCCCCATCCCCCTTGCTTTTCCACACAGTGCCGCTAATATTGCCATTGTATTGTGCACCGCTATAGTTACTGCCGGTAATGATGGTACCGGTTTTATCATACCCCAGCTCATACCCAAAATGGCGGTCGGTGGCTACATCCTTTACAAAGTCACGGTTCATGCCCAGTGTCCAGCCACGTATGTTATAATCGTAGGTAAGTGTTTCCAGTCCGTTGCCTCCATTGTAAGCCGGTGCCAGTTTTTTTGTCTTTAACTGCCCCAATGCGTCATAACTATGTTGTGCAATGGTAGTCCAGTTAGCGGGCAAGTTGCCGCTATTTACCAAACTATGACCTGCTTTCTTTTCAATGGTCACCAGCCTGTTCAGGTCATCGTACGTGAATTTTGTCAATGTCAGTATGGATTGTGTATGACTGCCGGCTTTTTCCTGTTTCTGAACCGTCAATAAAGACTGACCGCTCCAGTTGTATTGTGTAGTGATGATATCCTTGCCGCCGGTAACGTTGGTCGATTGCACCTGTATAACCCTCGATCTGTCATCATAGATACTCACTGCATACAGCCATGTACTGCTTCCCAATACCCTGATGCGTGTGCCGGTAACCAGCCCTGTGGGAGTGTTGTTCTGCGTAAGGCTTTGCGGGTAGGGCCAGTTATTATTGTCGGGTGTTGCAAAATAGGTATTGTAACTGGTGTTCAGCGTGGCACTCAAACCCGTGCTGTAGCTGCTCAGCCAATTGTAATTATCGTAAAAACTATTGGTAAGTGTTTCGTAACTGTAGGATGACAGGTTAGGATAAACCGTGCTGCTGTACGCCTGTTCCCGGTGCCAGCTATGATCATTGTAATGGGCAGGATCGGTCAGCACACCGCCGGCAACTACCCGGTTCAATCCATCATACTGTGTATACAACCATTGCTGTTGATTACGCTGGTTACCGTCCTGCGACAACACCATACGGTCACGCGCATCATATACCATCCGTACCTCGGCCGCACCCGGGATTTTCTTTACCACGGGGCGGTTGCGCTGGTCGTATTCGTAACGGAAACACAGTTCATCACGGATGGTGGCCGTAAGGTTCCAGCTACCTGCTATTAATTGCTGTGTGGCCTTGGGAGGCACTACTAACCGCAGGTTATTCAGATCGTCGTATACGTAATAGGTGCAGAGCCAGCCGGTATGTCCGGCCGCGGGTGCAGCAGCCAGTTGTACTTTGCGCAGTACAACTTTTCCCTCTTTGTCTTTATACTCTATAACCTGTTTTGTATGTTCATCAACGATCAGGGTTTTAAATAACTCCCCGGCGGCATATACCGAAGCAGTACTGCTCACGGCGCTGCCATCTACCTGCCAGATGCGCACAGAATCTTCCACAGCGTTCACCTGGTAATGCATGGCTATACCATGCCGGTCGGTGGCATTCACAGCGTCTTCACTGCCTGCCCAACTGTTGCCGGCAGCATAAGTGCTCACCGGGCGATTCAGTGGCGAAGGCTCATAATTGGTTTTACCGTAAAAGAAAGTTTCCCCGGGAAATTGCACAGTAGCAAAACCAGCCTGCTGCTGAAAGGGATTGAGCTTAAAACCACCATCGCTGACAGAAGTATTACCGCCGGTGGTATTGGCCACAAACGGCAGATACTGATAAAGCTCATGACCAAACTCGTCATACACTACAGCCTGTGTTAAGTCCTTTGGTGAATCGCCGGTAGGTAATGATCCCTGCCTGGCCACCTGTTGCGTTTTTCTGCCCAGCCCGTCAAAATACACGGTGGTCATCTTTACATCTTTAAGCGGACGTGTTACCAGCGTGGCAGCGTTTGTTTCCGGGGCTGTGGCATCCCAGGTGCGTACATAGTTGATTTTGATATTGGCATTATAAGGATCAGGCGGGGCTACCTGCGCCTGCACAGAAAATGAAAGTGCCAATCCAAACAATGGAAGAATTGTTTTTACAACGGTGGGCATGGCTTAGGGTTTAATGATAACGGTCAATCAAATATGCTATTGAATTGATGGCAATCAATTAATTGCACACGAAAGACACCGTTAGTCTAAAATAAGACTTTCTGCGTTTGCCTGTTGCCAGATACTGTTAAATTTTAAGATTATATACAAGGCATGAAAGTATATGTTAATATGAGTCAGTCAGCAACAAACCAGGAAGAAGAAAATACCAAAAAGACACTACTGTTTTTGGGATATTTTATTGAGCGGGAACCAGCCATGTATAAAAAACAGAAGTAACCTGACAAGCTACTTCAAATAACATTTGCGATGTTTAATTTTCCTGTTTGCGCGATGCACTGTCTGTTGAATAGTTCTTTACCAGATCAGCCCGGGTAATAGAAAGCTTTTCCACTGTAGCAGATAGCTGTTGTCTTACCCATGCAGTATCTTTCAAGACCGATACAATGCCATATAGGTTCAACTCTTTCAGCTTCTTTAACTCCTGCAAAACGGGCATAGCACTGCGGATATCCAGTTTACTATTACCTGAAAGATCCAGCTTTTCCAGTTGCTGTAAATTTCCCAGGCAGGCTGGTAACTGTTCCAGATCGTTATCGCTAACAGATAGCACTGTAAGCCGCTGCAGGTTGCAGAGCTTATCCGGCAGGCTGGTCAGGTGGTTTCTATCCTCCGGCTCCTCAAAACCTTCAAAAGGTGTAAGCAATGCGGCACGGGAGCCTATAGCAAGATGAGTAAGGTTGGAATTATTAAGTACACTATCCGGAATTACAGACAGGTTCTTGTTATTAAGGTCAATACTTACTACATGCGTTTTTTTTGGGTCAGCGGAACAGGCAAAGGCAAATAGCATCAAGCAAGTTAGATAGATGTTTCTAGTTTTCATTAATTGCGTTAAAACTTTTACAGTCACATAATTCACATTACATAGCCATCTTATTGATTCTGCATAAAGATCAACCAAAGTATTAATACAATACTGATATGCTAGTAACAAAATGTAATAACGATCATATTGTTTATACGAGAAAAACTATATTAAACTAAATATACCTATTTGTTAAGCGGGGGATACTCACCATAAACATTTGAATATTCGATTAATAATTCTTTTTCCTTAGCAGAAGGATTATCACATACACAAAAATCAAAGTACAATAAGTGTTCTCCTAGTATCTTACGTATAACCTGAATATTTCGATATTTTAATCCTCCACTATGATTTGTTGTTTTTCCGTTTTGCCTTGTTGTTGCTAACAGATTGTATATTCTTTTTCTCAAAGTCTGTTTGGTTGTTTGGCCGATGTAAAGCACTCCGCTATTATCAACACCTCCAAATCGTTGAATTGGGATAGGCAATTCATTCAATCTGAATGCATAAAGTTTGTATACACCTTTTTGTTCTGGTATTCTTCCAATAACACTTTCATAACTTAACTGAAACATATTTTATGCATTAAATCTATTAATATGATGCCTAAACATATAGCCCAATAATTATTAAAATCTTCTTTCTTATGTAGACGGCTATAAATTTGACAAAAACAGTCAACTAATTTTCATTTTTTTAAGCAAACATCAAATTAATATCTATCTTCTTTTCAACAAACAACTCTTTCAAACCACCTTTCGAAAATATCCTCATTGCATATCTTAATTGATTGTCCTGATCTTTTCTATTAAGTGTTTTTTTCATTATAAACTTATCCTCTTTCTTTAATAACTCAATTTGTTCTCGCATAAGTATCAATAAAATATGCTTTTCAAAATCCTGATTTCCCAAATGCACTTTTGTATGCATTCTCTTTGTTTCAGGGGCATCAAATATTTTAAATATCAAATCCCCCCTATGTCTATGAATAAGAGTTTCAAGTCTTTTTTCGGCGCGCCTTTGTAACAAAATATTAATAAACACGTACAATCCTCCTAAGCTTATTATTATCAAAGAGGCGGCATATAAATTTTCTTTCATAAAAGTTTTATTCAACAAATTTTTTATAAAATTGACATATTTCATTTTCATAAAAATGCCTGTAAAAACGTTCCATAACGCCAATTGCAAAAATCACATATATTATTATACAGCTTATTTCTCCATAATTTGATATTTCCTCTGCCTTGTAAGACCCATACAATCCAGATAGAATAAAACCCACTATAATTGTAATTAAACTATACGACCTGAACTTAGTTCCAAAAGACGCAGAGAAACAATAAGTGCTCGCAGCAAGAGTCACAGACCGCATGCTTATTTGATGAGGCGTTGAATATATATACTGAAATATGAACGGTGTTAACGGCATTACATGATGACAAAGCAATCCAGTAATAAAATTCGAAAATCTATTCTTATAAACAGTTAATTTCTTAATTGCCATTGGGACTATAAACAACTCTTTTAATGACAGCAATAGATACTAAGAACCCAACCAGAAGCAGTTTTTGAAGGATAAAAGAGGATCAGTTATACGAAAATTAACAAAGGCTTTTAATTTATCCAAATATTTGAGACATAATATGAACCTTAGATTATTAAACCTGGCAACTTATTGACTTTTGTCAAAATCATTCACATATATTCAATACACATCCTATCACATAGATAACCTTCGTGTATTTACCAGTGTTATTTATTGTAATTTACTACTACCTATGTTGGTATATAATAAAATTATTTCTGACAGGTGAAACATTTATTTTTCAATTGCAAGTTACATTCTTGATAATCTAATGATCTCCTTAGCCGAACACCTTTTTGTAATATTTAGCCCAAAAAATTCATCTGCCTGAATCGTGATTTTTCATAATCATAAGATCCTATACAAAAAAAGTATGTCTTGGTTTTAAAGATTGGATAATTAACCTGACTAAATCCATCGGAAGGGAATAAAGCTACTACGAAAGAAAATCTAAGTAACCACAACAAGGACATATATTTTGCATTTCTAATCAATTATTCAAGATCAGATACAGTTTTTTACCACGCTTTATATTGAATACGACAAGTAACGATTCTATTTCTTATTCTTGCTTACACCTTTTTCCAGCAGGCTAATTACCTTTTGTTGTGAAGCATTAATATCCTCCAGTTCCTTTACACGCTTTTCTTTTTGACTTAGCAGAGACTTAACACTTGTCAATTCATTACGGAGTTTTTCCATTTCGTTGGACAGCATACTTTTCAGAGGCTCTTTCCGGAAATAATAAATAAAGAGGTTTTCATCAAGGAACTGCGATAACAAGATGAGTTTATCAATATCTATTGAAGCACGTTTATAAATCTTGTACACACTGGCTTCGCTAACATTAATTGCCTTAGCAACAGCTTTTGCTTTTATGCCGCGTTTTTTTATTAATTCATGTATGATTTTGCCAATATGGATAGACATATTGCAAATTTTTACAAAGATTATTGCAAAACATAAAAATTAACTCCCGTTTAATTATAGCAATAACTATAATGTTTTGATAGTTCGTGCAACTTCATTATGTTTGTCTAGTTAAATGGATGCAATCTTTTAAGAGGTAACACTGTATCTTTGCGCTTTCGGTTTCAAGTAAGCGCCTTTAACGATCTCGTCTCCCGAATCTGACAAATTCAGCACGAGAGTAAGTTAAAAGCGCCCAACCTCATATTATTTCAAAGGGGTTGGGCCTACTTACGCATTTGTGCTGAACCGTCTTCGGATGGTGGCTTTGTCAGAGCCAGGGAGCAAATTGCGGGTAGGTCCAACTCCTTTTGTTTTGTACCTGTGTATACTGGATATTCTACAAAAGGTTTCCTTCCCGCCGGTTATACTTTTTTCCTTTTTTCATTCCCAACCAACAGCCACCATACCTTATTGGTAGGTGTTACCTGTGCGGCTTTATGGCTATACAGCCCTCCCCGTGTTACTTGCCAATACGGGGGGCAGCACCCTGCTGTCTGCTCCCCGCTTTTTTTGAAACCGGCTAAACCATTCTGTAATTATTATGGAAGATGTTGTTCTGATATCGCTGCTGCATACCGGCAGCCCTAAGGCCTATGCTGCTATTTATTTTAAACTGAATACTGCCCTGCTGCGCTTTGCCTATGGCATGATCCGTCATTACCCCGATGCACAGGAAATTGTGCAGGATATTTTTCTGAAAACATGGCTTAAACGGCAGGATTTTCCCAGCTACCCCAGTCTGCGCTCTTTTATGTACATCAGTACCCGCAATGCCTGTATCAACTACCAGCAGCGCCAGCGGTACCGCCAGCGCATTGCCGCTTCGCTTACCCATCATGCACAAATGGACAGTATCATTCCTGCTAATACAGATATGATGACCGACCAGGTAGTATACCTGCTGCAACTGCAGCAATGCCGCCAGGTAATGGATACACTGCCCAACAAATGCAAACAGGTAATGGAAATGTATTTTGTAAAAGGGCTGGAATCGGCTGAAATAGCCCGGCTGCTGAACAGGTCGGTACACACTGTACGCAATCAACGGATACGCGGCATTATGCTGATGCAGCAACGCATCCGTAAACTGCAACAGGCAGGCTCTATTATTAACTCAATATCATAATATGAAAAAGAAAACCGCTACACGCTATCCCCGCAGGGTGGAAGTAATGATTAATGCAGACACCGCTTACCTGCTGAAACATTTACAGTTACTGGAATGTCCCTCCCTTACCAGGAGGATTAATAATAACCTGTTGCAGGTGTTCAATCATTTTATGGAGAACGAACAGCATGAGAAGCAATGGCAATACAACCGTCACCAGTTCCTGGGGTTCAGGAAATTTATGCTGCGCACCATTGAAGCTGCCTGTATACTGCAGCGGCGCTATCAGCAACAGCTTATCGCTGAACAGAAAGTCATTGACCGGCTTAAGAAAAGGAAACAGAAGATTGTGCGGGGGCGGTAGTAATACTGCACATGATACAAGCTGTATTAATTGTCGCATGCGGGCTATACTAACCTTCAGATTCCTCCCCGCGCCGCTATTTACTGACAATGCAGCAAACCGGTTATGCATGGTTTCAGATCCCTCCCTCCGGGCGGGATGACAGTCCCCGGAGTAAAGGCAGGCTGCCTGTAAACACAATACGGCGTAACCGGTTTTCAGCACTGCTACACTCGCAGCGGTCAGTCATTCCGAACAAGCAGTAGTATCCTGCACTGGCAAAGCTGTAACGCGCAGTGAGGAATCCGGATGCTGCGTATGATGCCAGACGTGTTCATTGCTGCATGCAGCCTATACTGCCGTTCTGATTCCTCCCCGCGCCGCTATTTACTGGCAATGCAGCAAACCGGTTATGCATGGTTTCAGATCCCTCCCTCCGGGCGGGATGACAGTCCCCGGAGTAAAGGCAGGCTGCCTGTAAGCACAATACGGCGTAACCGGTTTTCAGCACTGCTACACTCGCAGCGACCAGTCATTCCGAACAAGCAGTAGTATCCTGCAATGGCAAGACTGTAACGCGCAGTGAGGAATCCGGATGCTGCGTATGATGTCAGACGTGTTCATTGCTGCATGCTGCCTATACTGCCGTTCTGATTTCTCCCCGCGCCGCTATTTACTGACAATGCAGCAAACCGGTTATGCATGGTTTCAGATCCCTCCCTCCGGGCGGGATGACAGTCCCCGGAGTAAAGGCAGGCTGCCTGTAAGCTCAATACGGCATTCTCTATACTTCTTTGCCACCTGCCTGCAGTATACTTCTACTCTTCTTTTACCTTTCTATTGTAGCCACCAAAGCCAAACCCCTATTGCGTACGCTTTTATATGCAGTAAGGATGCAGGAAGAAAGGAACAAGGGGTAAAGAGTAAAGATACAAAGGAGAAGAAATAAGATCTGAGGTACAAGGTGCAAAAGCGGCATAATCGGCTTTGTTGGCATAAACGGCACTAACGGCAATGCCTGATTTCAAAATTTGGTAATTTGGATAAACAGATTGTCAGATGGCCGGATGGTTCTGATTGTTGTAATACACGCAAATGCAAAAAGCTGTATTTAAACCTTAAACTACAACATAAAACCTATAACGGCTTCTGACATTAAGTTACCCATATCTTAAAATCTACCCCTCCTCATGACGCTTATACCTAACAACACCAGATTTACCGGTACCTATGGCAACCTGGTATTTTACTATTGGCGGGGGAAGTATTGTGTTCGTACAAGAAGTACGCTTTCCGGCAAGACAGTAAAAACGGCTGCAGCTTTCAGGGTTACCATGCAATATGCAGAGCGGTTAGGCCGTGCGTCTGTTATTGCATCCAGGGTATACCGTCAGCTACCCGATGGATGGAAGCTGCACAGCCTGTTCCGGAAGATGACAGGCCTGGGTGCCCGGTTGCTGAAACAAGGCGAGCAGGCTGATACTTTTATTGAAGCTGCACTGTGGCAATACCTGGCTACTGTTGGCTTTACAGCAGCACATGACATGCAACATCCGCAGCCCGCTACGTTAACAAGGCCCGGCCTGCTTCCGGCTAAACCAACGGCATCACCGTCAACTATATACTCTGGTAATACACGCAGCAAACGTTTATTGCTCAGAAAAATGAAACAGGTAGCATCCCATATTAAATTCAATAGGCTTTACGTGCGGAATGTCAGACCTCTCCCTTCGGTCGAGGTGACAGCTCGCGAAGTAAACAAAGTTTGCACTTGGTCGGGATGACAGCCGGCGGAGTAAAGGCAGCCTGTTGTAAACTCAATACAACGTAACCGGTTTTCAGCACTGCTACACCCACAGCGGTCAGTCATTCCGAACAAGCAATAGTATCCTGCACTGGCAAGGCTGTAACGCGCAGTGAGGAATCCGGATACTGCGTATGATGTAAGACGTGTTAATTGCTGCATGCAGCCTATACTAACCTTCAGATTCCTCCCCGCGCCATTGATTGTTGATGCTATTGTCTTCCTGCTGGCTTGGGCGGAATGACTGTCCCGGAGTAAAGGCAGGCTGCCTGTAAGCACAATACGGCGTAACCGGTTTTCAGCACTGCTACACTCGCAGCGGTCAGTCATTCCGAACAAGCAATAGTATCCTTAACTGGCAAGGCAGTAACGCGCAGTGAGGAATCCGGATACTGTGTATGATGTAAGACGTGTTAATTGTTGCATGCGGGCTATACTAATCTTCAGATTCCTCCCGGCGCCATTGATTGTTGATGCTATTGTCTTCCTGCTGGCTTGGGCGGGATGACAGCCCCCGGAGTAAAGGCAGGCTGCCTGTAAACACAATACGGCGTAACCGGTTTTCAACACTGCTACACCCACAGCGGTCAGTCATTCCGAACAACCAGTAGTGTCCTGCACTGGCAAGGCTGTAACGCGCAGTGAGGGCCCTGGATGCTGCGTATGATGTAAGACGTGTTCATTGCTGCATGCGGGCTATACTAATCTTCAGATTCCTCCCCGCGCCATTGATTGTTGATGCTATTGTCTTCCTGCTGGCTTGGTCGGGATGACTGTCCCGGAGTAAAGGCAGGCTGCCTGTAAGCACAATACGGCGTAACCGGTTTTCAGCACTGCTACACTCGCAGCGGTCAGTCATTCCGAACAAGCAATAGTATCCTGCACTGGCAAGGCAG
>LGYU01000018.1 GCA_001302245.1 Chitinophagaceae bacterium PMP191F | reverse complement strand
AAAATAACCGGCTTGAACACCATACGGGCGGTGTACAACTGCCCAGGATGGTTTAATTGTTGCATTATCTGGTGGTAATATCGTATACCGGTAACAACCATCAGGCATTTCAACTGTTTTAACAATCAAACCGTCGTTTCAACGCTCATGCTTACCCTCAGATATCATCTTACCGAAGAGGAATACTTTGACTACAATTATTATACGGCCTGGGCCGCGCCTGATAAAAAAGGTTACCGGCTGCGTTACTATCTCCGCGTTTTCCTGATGTATGCCGCTGTTGCAGCATTGTATATTTTTACCAATCACAGCCGCCAGCTTACAATAGACCTGGTAATTTTTGTAGTGATTGCCGTTGCTTACTTTTTGATGGTTCCCTGGCTTATTAAACGCTCCATCCGTAAACGGGTACACAATATTCTGCTGGAACCCGAAAACCATCATATACTGGAAGCTGCGGAAGTAATACTGTCTGATACCGGTATTATTGATAAAGACCCCGCATCGGAAAGTAAATACGACTGGGAAGCAATTGTAAAAAAAGCTGAAACCACAGGCAGCTATTACCTGTATACCAGTAGCCACCACGCAATTGTTATCCCCAAACGAACCATTACCACACCGCCTGACAAGCGTGAACTGGAGCGGCTTTTTAACACCTATTTACCACTTGGCTCTGAATTCCCGATGAACTGATTGTTAATTTGTGGAAAACATTTTTGTTCCTATTCTGATAGTTTGCGCGATATTGATTGCGTATTGATGCAATGCCTGTAATCAGACAAGTGATGGAAGAAACCAAGGAAATATCTGCACTTTTTCACCTGATCGATGACCCTGACAACGAGGTCTTTGATGTGGTATCTACCCGCATCATCGATTACGGGAAAGGTATTATCCCTAACCTCGAAAATCTCTGGGAAAATACCATCAGCCAGGATATACAGGAACGCATTGAACTGCTGATCCATCGCTTGCACTATCACGATCTTACTACTGAATTTGAGAACTGGAATAAAAGCAATCACCAGGATCTGCTGACCGCAGCACTGCTGACCGCAAAATTTCAATACCCTGATCTTACTACTGCACAGGTATACCAGGAAATAGAAAAATTACGCCGCAACATCTGGCTTGAACTGAACAGCTATCTTACACCGCTTGAACAGGTGAATGTGCTGACCAGTATACTGTACAATTATTATAACCTGAAAGGTACCGAAGTAGCCTACCAGGCGCCCGAAGAATTCCTGATCAACAAGCAACTGGAAACCAAACGGGGCAATGCGTTTGCCAATGGTATACTGTATGTAATACTGGCCGAACTGCTGGATATACCGGTGAAAGCTGTCAGTATTCCACAACATTTTGTACTGGCTTATTTCAAGGCAGACTACGACTTTACCCGCCATACCGAAGAAGTATCATACAGACCGGAGTTCTTCATTGATCCGGCCAGCGGACAGGTATTCACCCATAAGGATGTGGAAACCTATTTTAAACGCATCAATGTACAGCCTGCCGACGTTTATTTTAAACCTCTTTCCAACAAACGCATTACCCAGATGCTGCTGGAAGAGTTCAGCAAATGTTTTGACGATGAAAAAAATCGTTACAAACAGCAGGAGTTACTGGCATTATCACGTCTTATTACTATTGACCCGGCATCTCCCGAGGAATGATCACCCCATTTACTTTGAACAGGAATTAGGATGAAGGGTAAACCGGTCAAAAAACAGTTCCCTTAAATTTATAGTATTGTATCGCCCAATACAACAGATTGCCCAAACCATATTGACCGGCCAGTCAATACGTTTTTAACCAAACAACATAGCGTTTCACATTTCCACATTTACCGAAACACTTTAAAACACGGACTACATGAAAAAAATTGTTCTTTCGGCACTGGTACTCACAACCCTGGCCATGCAATTTTGTACATCATCCAAAAAATCACAGGCATCAGCGGCCCCTGCCAAACCAAAGTCATTAACCTACGAAGCCAATGTACAGCCGATCATGGCTGTCAGCTGTGCACCCTGTCATATGCCGCCACAGGGAAACAAAAAACCTTACAACACGTATGCTGCTGTAAAAGCTGACATTGACGATATACTGGTAAGGATACAGAAAAATCCGGGTGAAAAAGGTTTTATGCCTGCACGTCACCCCAAACTGTCCGACTCTACCATCAATGTATTTAAACAATGGCAAACTGATGGTTTGCTGGAGAAATAAATTACTGCATTGCAGATTTTGAGATACGGGGATTTTGAGATGTGCAAGCACTCAGGGTCCCTGTTCTTTTTTACCATTGCATGAAATATGCCTGGAAAGATAACCAGTGTTTTCACCTATCAATCCATTACAATAAAAAAGGATTTCGCCGGCAGACGAAATCCTTCTATTTCAAAAACTTCAATATCTATCATTACAAGGTCAGGTTCCAGCCATCGCGGTATTCGCGTTTTACAAATTGATTGGCCTCGTCAAAATTGGTGATCTTCATATTTTTTGCATCCCACAGCAACTTCTTGCGGCCAAGGTATTTGTCTTCCCATCCTTTCAGTTTGGGATTTACCATCATCCAGCTACGGATAGCCAGGTTGCCGATCAGGATGCTTTCTGTAAACGGCCCTGCATATTCAAAGGGAGAACTGGTTTCGCCTTTACCATAACCGGCCATACAGGCGTTTACCCATTGTATATAGTGCCCCTCCGTAACACGTTTGATGGTTGGTTTGGGCAGCTTCTTTTCTGTCATCAGTTTGGTAGGCAGTAAACGCGGATTGGCTCCATAACAGTCAAACAACAGTTTTCCTTTGGTACCAATGAATAATACACCACCATCCCAGTTGCCAAATGCTTCTTCCGGCAATAGTTCGTCAGGACGTTGCGGCAACAGGCCACCATCATGCCATGATACTTTGATATTGCCTTTGCCATCATTGCGCGGGTAATTCAGGTGAATGATAGAAGATGGCGGACAACTGTCAATATAATTCGCTTCTGCCCACATATCTTTCCATTGGTTGCTTACACTGCACTCAACAGAATCAGGATATAAAATGGGCAAAATGCGATAGATAGGGTCCATAATATGACAGGCCATATCGCCCAATGCACCGGTACCAAATGCCCACCAGCCACGCCAGTTGAACGGTACATAAGCAGGATTGTAATCAATGTTTTTGGCAGGGCCTAACCACAGATCCCAGTCCAGTTCTTTGGGAATATCAAATTTTCCGGAGGGCGTAGGTATCCCCTGCGGCCATACCGGGCGATTGGTCCAGGCATGAGCTGTATGGACTTCGCCCAGTAAACCGGCTTCAAAAATTTCTTTACCAATGCGTACACCGTCGCCCGATCCTCCCTGGTTGCCCATCTGGGTTACCACTTTGTATTTTTTAGCGGCTTCTGTCAGCAATCTTGCTTCATAAATATCGTGTGTCAGCGGTTTTTGTGTATATACATGCTTACCCAGTTGCATGGCAGCAAGGGTTGCTACTGCGTGTGTATTGTCCGGTGTGGAAATAGAGCAGGCATCAATATTGTTTTTCTCTTTCTCCAGCATTTCCCGGAAATCCCTGTAATAATTCGCTTTGGCAAAACGTGTACGTGATTTGGCTGCAGCACGATCATCCACATCACACAAAGCCACAATGTTCACATTGGGACTTTTGGCAAATTCCGACAGGTCGCTCTGTCCTTTACCACCGGCACCGATACCGGCAATATTCAGTTTATCACTGGGAGCTACAAAACCACGTCCCAACACGTGCCTGGGTACAATAAAAAAGCCGGCAGCAGCTACCGAGGTATTCCGGATAAAGTGCCTGCGCGACTGACTGATCTGGTGCTTTTTTTTCATTTGACAAAACTTTACAGGAAATGATTAGTACAAAATCGGTTTAGCCCAAACAAGTTACAGGAAAAGCCAGAATGAAGGAGCACCGAAGATCAAAAAATGAAAAAGTTAATGCAGAAAACTATTACCTCGTTTAGCAACATATGTATATACAGAAAGTGCAGGGAAATACACTATGCCCTGCACTTTAGATCTTATACCTTTGAACCTTATATCTTGAACCTTGTGCCTTCCCCCCTACCTGATCAACGTCACGGTACCCTTTCTGTCAATGACGCCGCATTGCGTTAATGCGCGGATACTGTATACGTACGTACCGGTAGATTGCGGCTGACCATTGAAAGTACCGTCCCAGCAGGCTCCCGGTGTGGTAGTATGAAAAATACGGCGGCCATCGCGGTTGTAAACGCTGAATTCTATTTTCTGGATCACCCCCCAGTATTTGATACCAAAACAATCGTTCTTACCATCACCATTGGGCGTAAAGGCATTGGCTACTACATTTTCCCCATTCCTGATAGTAAGTATCTCCACTTTTACACTATCTGAATTTATGCATCCTTTGTCATCAGTACCGGTTACGGTATACATAGTTGCTGCTGTTGGACTAACAACCGGGTTGGCAATCCCCGCATTGTTCATTCCTGTCAGTGGCGACCAGTTGTAAGATACCGCACCTGTGGCTGTGAGTTTGGCACTGCCCAGGTTACAATCCAGATCGTTTGACTTAAACGCCTTGACATCTGGCAAAGGATTTACTGTAAAATATGCGGCCTGTGTAGGTGCTGCCGTACCCGGTGCAAGAATAACACAACGAACATAACGGCTGTTCACTGCTGCTGTAACATAGGTATCACCGGTAGCACCTGCAATATCCTGCCAGTTGGTACCATTCATACTTTCCTGCCATTGATAGGCCACTGTAACAATAGGACTGGCAGCACTTGCCGCGGTAATAAACCCGGCCTGCCCTTTTTCACAGGCATCCTGGTTATTCGGCTGCAGATCAATATACACCACAGCTCCTGTTACTTCAAAACTGCCATTGGTTAAAAGCAGGTTGTAGTTGGCGGCGGCTCCACCAGACAAGGTAATGGGATAAGTACCGGGCATAGTGGTCAGTATTACACCGGTAGCCGGTACAGGCGCAGTGATGGCCGATTCATTTTCGCCGTTCACAAATCCTGAATAGCTTATTGTCAATGAAGGATTAGGCTCACCATACGGTCTTGTTTTATAATCGGCTACTATCTGTAAGTCTTTTTTATGGACCTGTATAAATAAAGTAGCTGTTGCTGCAGACTGGAACATAGCGTCTCCGCCCTGTATTGCAGTGATCATAGTAGTCCCTGCCCCTTTAACAGATACCTGTCCGGCAGCATTGATGGTTGCCACTGCAGTGTTGCTGCTGTTGTAAGTAACGGTTAAACCGGAAGAAGCTGTAGCTGCAGCACTGAAATCAGCATCACCATACGTTTTGGGCACCGTACTGCCATTTGTATAAGATTGGAATGATATGGTTTGCGGATGTTTATTAACTGTCAGTAACGATTCATTACTGATAACCGGGGCACCGCATGTACCTGTTACTGCACAGCGATAATGGTAGCCATTCATACTGAGCGGAGCATTGGTGATATTTAACGTAGCTGTAGCAGCACCGCTGTATACGACTCCATCTGTTACATTCACAAAACCACTTCCTGTATTTACCTGCCACTGGTAACTGATACCTGCGCCACTGGCCGTAATGGCAAAACTGGTATTATCGCCAATTAAAATAGTTGCATCGCCGGGCTGAGCACCCAAAACAGGCGCAGCATTCAGAACCAGGTTCAGCGTGGTGATACTATCGCAACCGGTTAATGCAGATGGAATAGTATAGGTGGCAACTGCAGTACCTCCGGCAGCGATGGTTTGGCCGTTCCATATATAGGGCAACTGGCCGGCGCAGATAGTAATACTTTCCGTGGCTGTTTTTACCGGGTTTACAGTAAGATTTAATGTTACCGTACTATCACAACCTGTCAGCAAAGAGGCTGTGGTATAGGTAGCTGCAGCAGTACCTCCGGCAGTTACAGTTTTACTATGCCAGGTATACGGTAGCTGATTGGCACAAATAGTAATGTTTTCCGTGGTTGTTTTTACCGGGTTTACAGTAAGGTTTAATGTTACAATACTGTCACAACCTGTCAGGAAAGAAGAAGTTGTATAAGTAGCTACCGCTGCGCCGCCTACACTGACCGCCTGCCCATGCCAGGTATACGGTAATTGGTTTGCACAGATAGTAATATTTTCAGTTCCTGTTTTCAATGGATTCACTGTAAGATCCAGTTTTACAACGCTGTCACAACCTGCTGCAGATGTTGTTATATAAGTAGCTACGGCAGTACCTCCGGCGTTAACAGTTTGTCCATGCCATGTATAGGGCAACTGGCTGGCGCAGATGGTAATTGATTGAGTAGTATTTATAGAATTCTGTACTTCAAGATGCAGAACGGTTACGCTGTCCTTACCGGTCAGTACTGATGTTGTTATATAGGAGGCTATTGACAACCCACCGGCGGCAATGCTTTGTCCATGCCATGTATAAGGTAGTTGCCCGGAGCAGATCTGAAGAGTAGTATTGACTGTTTGTATAGGGTTCAGTAACTTCAGCAATATATTCTTCATTACTGTTTGTGCATCAGAATAAATGCCGCTATTCAGTACCCAATCCTGATCTGTTGTGGTGATCAGCATTCCATAGGCCTGATTGGGTGGATCAAATACCCAGCCTATAGGTGTGGAATTATAAATTATAAAGGGAGTTACATAACGGCTGGTAGTGGTGCCGGTTGCGCCATACCAATAGTATGGCAAACCAGGCCCTGAGATTGGTCCACGTACATCATTGGGTATAAGACTTCCGCTTACTGTTCCTGTCCACGTAAAATTTCCACCCAGGCTATTGACAAGTTGGCTAAAAAATTGATTGCCCTGATAGGTAATCAGATACTCACCCTGTACATACACAGCTTTGCCAGACTGCAGAAAAGCTTGTACGGTATTGATCTGCGTTGTTGTTAATGAGGTAAAACCTGAAGGAATGATCAATGCATTGGTACTGGCAAAAAAGGATGTATTATCCAGTACGGAGGTGGGCTGTAAATTGGCTGTATATCCCATACCTGTAACAATTGCCTGCCACCTGAGGTGCATGGTATAGGCACCTCCATCATTTATAATTAAAACATTTTGCGCAAAGGAAGAAACAGCAGAAAACAGGGTTACTGATAAACTAAGTAGAAAATTCCTCATAGGCTCCGGAAAAAAGGGTTGGTTTTTCAGGTATCACTGCAAATATAAAAGACATCGCGCACCACAATAGCATTGCCACATTTGCTTTTTTACGTGTCACACATAACAATAAAAAATATCCATCATACCTATTTCTTCATGAAACAGTATTCAGCAGTAACGCAAAAAACAGCCTGATATTATTTCAGTATTATTACCAGTTGCAGGTTCTACAAAAAAAGATGGGAATAAGCATCTGCTTATTCCCATTGTGCTATGTACAAATAAATTGTTATTACACTAAAGTAGCTTCAGAGCTGATCTTTGCGTTCAGGACTTTGCTCACCGGGCAGTTTGCTTCTGCATCGGCCACTGCTTCTTTAAATTTATCTTCAGTAATGCCGGGTACTTTTGCTTTTACCACAAGATGTGATTCTGTAATAGCGCCATTATCCAGTGTTATTGTAGAAGTGGTTTCAATACTTTCCGGAGTAAAACCACCGCCGCCCAGTACAAAGGCCAGCTTCATGGTAAAACAGCCTGCATGTGCAGCTGCAATCAATTCTTCAGGATTGGTGCCCGTGCCTTCTTCAAAACGAGATTTGTAAGAGTACTGGGTTTTATTAAGGGTTGTACTTTGCGTGGTAAGGGTACCGTTTCCATCTTTTCCTGATCCGTTCCATACTGCGGTTGCGTTACGTTTCATAATTTGTCTAATTTAGATGTTGAAAAAATATAATGGATGTCAACAATAACTTGGGATGATTTTGAGAAAATAGATATCAGGGTCGGAACGATTGTGAAAGTTAGCGATTTTCCAAAAGCAAAAAAGCCGGCCTACCAGATTTCTATTGATTTTGGAGAACTGGGTATCAAACAATCTTCGGCACAGGTTACCGCACTGTATGCGCAAAACGAATTGATTGGAAAGCAGGTAGTAGCAGTTGTAAACTTTCCCCCCAAACAGATTGCTAATTTTTTCAGTGAATGCCTCATTCTGGGCGTTTACACTGACAAAAAAGAAGTAGTTTTACTGTGTCCCGACAAACCTGTCGACAATGGCTGGAAAATAGGATAACACCGGCTTTTTTCACGGGATCATCACCGTTATAAACGCTTTATCATGACGGATAACTCCTTGGCCCCTTTCGATATTGCTATGCCGGCTATTACGCCACAGGAAGCAGTACGGCCATCAGCGCCTGCCGGCATTTTTGTTACCTATTGTGAATCACCGGTGGGTTTGCTGCGTGTATCAGGCACTGACGAGTATGTGCAGGAAGTACATTTCCTGGAAAACGCCGAAGTACATTCCACCTTTGCAGCCACACCCGCATTGCCTTCCGTAGCAATACAGGCCATCAAACAATTACAGGAATATATTGCCGGTACCCGGCGCATTTTTGATTTTCCCATGCAGCAGCAGGGCACACCGTTTCAGCAGATCGTGTGGCAGGAACTGGTGAAGATCCCTTTTGGTAAAACCATCAGCTATCTGGAACTATCCCGCCGGCTGGGCGATTCCAAAGTGATCCGTGCAGCAGCATCTGCCAACGGTAAAAATCAGCTTGCTATTGTAGTACCCTGTCACCGCGTTATCGGATCTAACAATGATCTGATTGGTTATGCAGGTGGTCTGTGGCGCAAAAGATGGTTGCTGGAGCATGAGAATAAGATTGCCAATGGTGTGCAAACGCTTTTTTAATGAGTACACGGTAATTTAAGAATGTGCTGATTTATTGTTTGATGGTTATGGCGGACATGCAGTAAGCCATCTGGGCTCGGAAGTCTGCAAAGACATAAGTGGTAAGGTTCAGGTGGTAAATGGTTGAGATGTTGAAAAATGGACAGGTTAACCAGGGAGCAGAGATCCAAATTTCTTTTATCAGGAATCCGGGAATTGCAGAACCAGAAACACGCAACCCGAAACTGTTTTCATTGACCACTCACGATTGATGTCTCACGATTCACGTTTGACTTTTCATTTTTGACCATTCACGACGCGCCACTCACAACCGGCTTTTCACATTTGATCTTTTTTTCCAATGAAAACCCGAATTACCATACACAAAGGAGATATTACCCGCATACAGGCGGATGCCATTGTCAACGCTGCCAATGGTTCCCTGCTGGGCGGAGGAGGTGTGGATGGAGCCATTCATCGTGCCGGAGGTTCTGCCATACTGGAAGCCTGCCAGGCTATCCGCGCGCGACAGGGCGGCTGTGCTACCGGCGAAGCCGTGATCACCACTGCCGGTAAGCTACCTGCAAAATATGTTATCCATACGGTTGGTCCTGTGTGGCAGGGCGGTCGCAGTCATGAAGAACAACTGCTGGCCAGTTGTTACCGCAACTCACTGGCGCTGGCCGTTGAGCACGCTGTTAGTTCCATCGCCTTTCCCGGCATCAGTACCGGCGTGTACAGGTTTCCGAAAGCAAAAGCCGCTGCCATTGCTGTCAGCACAATACAGCAATACCCGCTTCAGAATACTGCTTTAAATGAAATAATATTTGTATGTTTTGACGACGAAAGCTATACGTTTTATCACCAATTGCTCAACATTCCTTAAATAGATATCGTTGGCACAACAGTTGATGATTTCAGATAAAATCAATATCGGCCATGACCTTTAAAGCACTCTGGATTACAGAAACCCCCGAAGGAAAAATAGAACGTTCCATTATTAATCGCGAACTGGATGATCTTCCGCCCGGCGAAGTGGTTATCCGGGTGTTATATTCTGCGCTTAACTATAAAGATGCGCTTTCTGCCACAGGCAACAAAGGCATCACGCGCAAATACCCGCACACCCCCGGTATTGATGCAGCAGGTATTGTGGAACTCAGCCGCAGCGAATCATTTGTAAGCGGCGACGAAGTATTGGTAACGGGTTACGACCTGGGCATGAACACGGCTGGTGGTTTTGGCGAGTATATACGCATACCGGCGGCATGGATCGTTAAAAAGCCTGAGCAATACAGCCTGCGTGAATGTATGGTTATGGGTACTGCAGGTTTTACTGCTGCCTCTGCACTGTTTAAAATGGAAATGCTGGGACAAACGCCCGATGCAGGTCCTGTTGTGGTAACAGGAGCATCCGGAGGTGTAGGCAGCATGGCTGTGGCCATACTGGCTAAAGCCGGTTATGAAGTGATTGCTGTAAGTGGTAAATCCAATGCAACAGAATACCTTCAATTCCTGGGGGCCGCCCGCATTGAACCCCGCTCGTTTGCAGATGATGCCTCCGGCAAAAGTTTACTGCGGCCGCAATGGGCAGGCGCTATTGATACCGTGGGTGGCAATACATTACTTACCCTGCTGAAAGGTTGTAAAGCTGAAGGCACAGTGGTCAGCACCGGGCTGGCAGGTTCACCCAAACTGGAAGGAGCCAATGTATATCCTTTTATTCTGAATGGTGTAAGTTTGCTGGGTGTAGGATCGGCAGAAACCCCTATGAGCAACCGGCTGGCGGTATGGGATAAGCTAGCCGAACAGTGGAACATTAAAGATAAACTGAATGCGATTGCCAAAGAAGTTTCCCTGGAAGAGCTCAATAGCAATTATATTGACGCTATTCTGCAGGGCAAGGTAATGGGACGCATCCTGGTAAAAATGTGCGATAATAAATGACGGCCCCCCTGTTGTGGAAAGTAACCAAGGTTATTCGTGAAACACCTGATACCAATACGTATCTGCTGGAAGAAGTGAACGGCACGCCTGTAACTTATGATGCAGGACAATTCCTTACACTACTGGTACAGCATAATGAACGCGAAGTACGGCGCTCCTACTCTATCCGTTCTGCTCCCGGTATCGACCGCAATATATCCATTACCATTAAGCGTAAAGAGAACGGTGAAATATCACGTTACCTGCTGAACACCCTGCAACCAGGCAGTGTTTTCAACAGTTTACCTGCTTCCGGCTTGTTTACACTGCAAACACATGCAGCAGAAACCAGGCCGGTAATACTGGTAGCCGCCGGCAGCGGTATTGTTCCTGTTTTTTCACTGTTGAAAAAGATTTTACAGCAACAGCCACTAAGCCCGGTATTGCTGATCTATCAGAACCGCGATGAACAGAACATTATTTATCGCCGTGAGCTGGAACAATTGCAACAACAATATGAACCGCGGTTCAAACAGGTATTGTTACTGAGTAACCCGCTTCATCACGAAACACCACCACAACGACTGAATAACTGGTTGTTTGAAAAACTACTGAACGATTATCGTTTTGGTCATTTCCTGTTGCCGGAACATATTGTACACACTCCTGCTACCGCCAATAGTATTTTATATACCTGCGGACCCGGACCTTTTATGCGTATGGTTCAGTTTACTGCCCGTGTAATGGGTTTTGCCGAAACACAACTGCGTAAAGAGAATTTTGTTATTGAAACCATTCCACCTCCTGCATTTGCTATAGATACTGCTCCCCGAAAGGTTTCATTATATTTCGACAATCGTCAATATGAGTTCAGTGTAAGTTATCCCACCACCATTCTGCAGGCAGCCCTGAACCATGATATTCATCTGCCTTACAGTTGTAAAGGAGGCCGTTGCGGTACCTGCGTGGCCCGTTGTACCAACGGCAGTGTAAAAATGAGCATCAATGATGTATTGACGGAAAAAGATATGGAGCAGGGACTCATTCTTACCTGCGTAGGATTTGCAGAAAATGATATCCGGCTGGAGGCATAAAATACCGTCTCAGGATCTGCCGGATAATCCTGATAATTTTTATTTTTTTCTGCCGGCTATAATTTCCCCGCGTTTGCTGTGATGCCGTTCTGATGCCCCGTGCTGTTACATTGACAAACGGATGATGTACAAAAGCTTTGGCCGTTACCTGGCAATACTGAAACAGAATATTGATCACCCTGAAAGTGAATGATAAGCCCCGACCTGCACCTGGTTTTCATAATTCTTTAACCAACTATTTCGTAACTTTAAGTATATCACTTCCATGTACACCAGTTGTGTATCCAGCCACTATCTTGCTGCTTATTACATTACAAAAACAGGACAATATGAAAAAGATATATTACCTGGCGGGCATTACAATACTGTTGCTGTTACCAGCAGTGAATAATACCCTGCTGGCGCAGGATAATAAAAAGAATAAGCAGGCGCAAAAAAATGAAGCTATTACCAATGCTGTTCATGCACAGAACTATACTTTTAAGGCCCAGACGGTATTACCTATGAGCGGTCGCACACGCCAGTTGACCAGCGAATATGATGTACGCATTACCAAAGATTCTGTGATCTCATTTCTGCCTTATTTTGGAAGGGCATACGGCAATGTAGATCCCAACAGCGGCGGTATACAGTTCACCTCTACCAAATTCTCTTATACAGTGAAGGATAAAAAAGACGGATGGGATATTATTATAAAGCCTTCTGACACACGTGATGTACAACAGTTATCACTCAGCATCTTCACCGGTGGAAGTGCATCCCTGCAGGTGATCAGCACCAATCGTCAGCCGATCTCATTTAACGGCTATGTAGTGGCGCAGGACAAGAAGTGATCAAAAATGACCTCAGACATTCAGTTCTTTACTGGTAAATGCCAGCGGCAATAGCATGCCTGCATCAGGAATGACAAATACCTTACCTTCCATGCCGCCCAATATCAGGCGTATCGGATGATTGACACGTGTTTCAAATTCCTGTAACGATTGCCGACAAATACCACAGGGACTGATAGGTTGATTACTTTCACTATTGCTGCTCTGATAACTGATAGCGATCGTTTCAATCGGAACACCCGGGTACAATGAAGACGCAGAACCCAGTAAAACCCTTTCAGCACAAAGCCCCGCCGGAAAGGATGCATTTTCCTGGTTAGAGCCAGCTACAATTTCCCCGTTTGTCATTTTACCCACTGCGCCTACCTGGAAGTGCGAATATGGTGCATAGGCATGTTCCGTTACCTCACGGGCTTCGTTCAGCAACCAGGCATCTTCTTCTTTCAGTTCATCTATAGAGTCGTAAACTTCGTAAGCAAAGGTGTATTCGTTTTTCTTCATATATCGTGTTTACAAGCCTTGTCTGTGAACAGGATAAGTACAGACAAAAAATCCTCCCGCGGGCTGCAGAAGGATGCTGTAAGATACGAAATATTGTGAATATATGATCTTGAGTCGTGAATCGTCAGTCGTGAGTGGTCGATGCTATTTTTGCTGGCAACTAGCTAAGTATCGCAAAGCGGCAATAAAATGAAGCCGTATTTCTTACTTCGGATTTCTTTCTTCGGAACTTGTATTTACTCACAGCCCGTAGTGCAAAGCCGGCAGCTTTCAACAACAATCAAACAATACAACCATCAGGATATCCCATTTTCAAATTTGCACATTCTCAGATTTTCAAACTCCCCTGTACACATTAATGTATCGTTCTGAACATACGGTTCCAACGCACACCTTTATCCCAGCTCATCCAGATCAGCCAGGCACCACCTACCACATGATCTTCCGGTACAAAACCCCAGTAACGACTATCCTGTGAGCGATGACGGTTATCACCCATCATCCAGAAATAGTCCATTTTAAAGGTATAGGAAGTTGCTTCCTGGCCATTGATGAAGATCTTACCGTTCTGTTCTGTCCATTCATTGTGTTCGTATACCTGGATGGCTCTCTGATAGAATGCAATATTTTGTTTGGTCAGCGGTATGGTAACGCCTTTTTTCGGAATCCACAGCGGACCAAATTCATCTACTGTCCAGCGGGCTACACTGGTATCACGCGGAAATATGCGCCAGTCAAGATAAGACGTATCTATAATCGGAGTAATACCGGTTACAAAAGGCAGCTTCTTTACAATTTCCAGTTCTGACTGGGTGAGATTGATGCTATAGGCATTGTTCACGGGATCAGACAAATCACCATCCGGGCGCTCGTTAATGCGTACACCTGCTTCACGCAGGGTATTGATCAACCCATCGCGATCGGTAGCATTATTATTCACTCTCATGATATAATCTGTAGCAGCCGTGGGTGAAAGAAAAGCCGGTTGCCCGTTTACAAACAGGTGACCATCTTTTATCTGGATCGTATCACCGGCTATAGCCACACAACGCTTGATATAATTCTCCCGTTTATCAACAGGACGTGTTACTACCGTATAGGTATCCCACACGTATTCGCGTGCGGCTGCTTTGCTGGCTGCCTGCAATTGTGCTTCATCACGATACTGGGATTTCAGGTCATTGTATTTGCGGATCTCTGCATCCTGCAGGATATCATAATAAGGATTCTGCGAATCCATCTCTTTGGTCAGTGTATCTCCGGCAGGGAAGTTGAACACCACTACATCATTGCGTTTTACCGGTTTTTCAAACCAACGGGTATAAGGCAAATGCACCAGTTCAGTATATGATTTGGTGTTGACAACGGGCAATGTATGATGTACAAAAGGAATGGCCAGCGGGGTATTGGGAATACGCGGACCATAGGTTAGCTTGCTTACAAAAAGAAAATCGTTGATCAACAGGGTCTTTTCCATAGAACCTGTAGGTATGGTATAAGCCTCAAAAACGAATGTTCTGATCAGGGTGGCAGCTACCACTGCAAAGACACCGGCGTCCACCCACTCGCGCGCAGCAGATTTTTTATGCTTTTTTACCTGTTCAGCGCCGATAAAACGTTCTTTGGCGTCAGAGCCCATTACCGGGAAGTAGATAAATGGTACCAGTGCGGCGCCTGCATGTTGCAGAAAACCGAATTTACCAAACAGCTTGGCAAATTCTACCAGCAGCCACATGCTTATAAACCAGCCAACAATGGGAATAAACTGCCAGAAAAACCAATGTTTTCTGATTTGTGCAACTTTCACTATTTCCCAGGTGTTTAAGAAAGGGACCCAGGCTTTCCAGGACTCGATACCGGCTTTCGGAAAGAGTTTTGCAAGGCCAAAAGCGGGTAACCAGACAATTATTAGGGAAACCAGAATGATGATTGACAAGTCGTGTAAACTCATTATGAATGTTTTAGAGGCCGGGCAAAAATACCATAATAATTGACTTGCGCCCGTACTGACATGAATATTTTGCTAAAATATAGCTAACCTTTAGCAAACTTGTTAAATTTTCATGAACACTATTTGAACAGTTCCATTAGTTGTAATAACTTCCGCCCTGTTACATGAATATGAATATTTTTTCTATACGCGATATAGAAAACTTTACTGGAATAAAGGCTCATACACTCCGCATCTGGGAGCAGCGTTACCAACTTTTGTGCTGTAAGCGCAAGGAGAGCAAGCATCGTTTTTATGATCACGACGATCTGAAAAGGCTGCTTAAAATTGCTTACCTGTACTCCAATGGTTATAAAATTTCACAAATAGCCTGTTTACCAGAAGCTGAGATCAGCAAACTGACCCTGGAGCTGAAAGCGAACGCCGAGAGCTATGGGATTTTTGTAAACCAGCTTACCGAAGCCGCCATTGCACTGGACACTGCCCGTTTTGAAAAGGTACTGTACAATATTATCCTGTATATCGGTTTTGAAAAATGTGTTACCCAGGTGGTTTTCCCGGTATTGCAGCGCATGAATGTATTATGGCTGGCCGGACATGTTATTCCCGCGCAGGAACATTTTGCCCGTGCACTGATTGTGAAAAAGATGCTGGTAGCTATTGACGGACTGGAACCTACACCCTATACAGAAGGTCGCCGGGTATTGCTATTTGCTCCTAAAGGTGATTTCCAGGAAGTTGCATTGCTGTTTGCACAATACCGTCTTAAAAAACAAAAAGTGCCCCATATCTACCTGGGCACCAATGTATCACTTGAAATGCTGGAAACCTTTGGTCAGTCGCAGCCCTTTACGCAGTTGTACTGTCACCAGGCCAATAGTCTTGTCCGTTGTGATATGGACGACTATGCTTTCAAGCTGTCTGCAATGTTCCCGGACAAAGAGATTTTCTTCTGCGGCACTAAAACCTGCCAGCTAACCGAACTTCCCGCCAATGTTCATATTCTGAAATGCCAGAATGCAGTGGCGGAGTTTGTAGGGTAAGGCCGGTTTCTGGTTACCGGTTTCAGGACGCCCCTGGATAAAGATCGTTCAGGTTTGCTTCTACCCACTGCAGAAACCTGTTATCTTTTTGCTTAATGTATTATGCCCTTCAATAAACTCATTATAAAGAGCTTCATCTTTTAAGGAATCTGTATTGTATAAAAAGCTGAGATGAGCAATTGTTTCATCACATTCCGATTGAGCATATATCAGAAAGCGGATAAAATCTATTTTGTACCTCCTTCTTCCATAACTTTCAACAATGGCACTTGTAACAGCCTTTGATGAACGCCTTATCTGGCTGCTTTCTTCATACAGCTCAAATTCTGGCAATGCAATGTCATTTTTATGTACGGCAACCGCAGGTCGTTGCTACCCTATGAATATTTCAATATCTCTGTAGCCTTTCATCACACCAGGATATTATAGTGAATGCTACTCAGGCAGAGGCCTTACCTGTATCCAGAAACCGGGAACCTGCCACCTACCGTCTTGGCAGCACATACGTATTCACATCCTCCTCAGTAATGGTTTTACCGGAAAGAATGATGAGACGTTCTACTACATTGCGCAATTCGCGGATGTTACCAGTCCAGTTGTGTTGTTGTAAAGCAGTGAGCGCTTCCTTATCAATTGCTTTTTTGGCAATGCCATATTCAGCACAGATATCGGCCAGAAATTTATCTACCAGCAAGGGAATGTCAGCACGGCGATCGTTCAGTGAAGGCACATGAATAATGATCACACTGAGACGGTGATACAGGTCGAGACGGAAATTTTTATCATCTACTTCTTTCAGCAGGTCTTTGTTGGTAGCTGCAATTACACGAACATCCACACTGATGTCTTTGTCGCCCCCTACCCTGGTCACCTTACCTTCCTGCAGTGCACGCAATACTTTGGCCTGGGCACTCAGGCTCATATCACCAATTTCATCCAGGAACAGCGTGCCGCCATTGGCCTGTTCAAATTTGCCGATACGTTGTTTTACCGCAGAAGTGAAAGAACCTTTTTCATGACCAAACAGTTCGCTTTCGATCAGTTCGCCGGGAATGGCTGCACAGTTCACTTCTACCAGCGGACCGGAAGCACGGTTACTTTTTTCATGTACCCAGCGGGCCACCAGTTCTTTTCCCACGCCGTTCTCACCGGTCACCAGGATACGCGCATCGGTAGGCGCCACCTTATCAATCGTTTCTTTGATCTTTACAATGGGGCCTGATTCGCCGATCATTTCCTCCACCTTGCTCACTTTGCGTTTGAGCACTTTGGTTTCCGCCACCAGGTTGGTTTTATCCATGGCATTGCGGATGGTGATCAGCAAACGGTTCAGATCAGGTGGCTTGGAAATATAATCGTATGCACCTTTTTTAACGGCTTCCACTGCTGTTTCGATGGTTCCGTGACCGGAAATCATGATCACGGGTATATCAGGATTGATCTCGCGAACCTTGTCAAGAAACTCCAGGCCGTCCAGCTTGGGCATCTTGATATCGCACAGTACCACGTCGTAATTTTTTTCCTTGAATTTCTTCAATCCTTCTTCGCCATCACCAGCCTCTTCTATCTTGTATCCCTCGTAAGAAAGTATTTCACCGAGTGTTTTACGGATGGCTTTTTCGTCGTCAATGATCAGTATGTTAGACATATCTTTTTAACATTCTTTTGCATGGAAAAATAATACCACTTCATCTTAGTTACTACACCCAAATGTAGTGAAATATGAAACTGCACCTGCTAATGACAATTATTTTGCCATTTTTTGGTTCCTGTAACACTCCTCAGCCCAGGCAGACAGATACTACAGGCAAAAAGCAGCAGGTAACTCCCGTACAATATAAGCAGGTAGGCGATATTCCGCTACCCACCGGATTTAAAAGACTTCCCTGCGCAGACAGCTCATTTGCTGCCTGGCTGCAACATATTCCTTTGAAAAAAGACAACCGGGTACACCTGTACAATGGCTCACTGAAACGAAACCAGGATGCACAGTTTGCCGTACTGGATGTATCTGTCGGTACTAAAGATCTGCAACAATGTGCCGATGCAGTAATGCGGTTACGCGCCGAATACCTGTATAGCCGTAAACAATTTTCACAGATCGTATTTGCTGACAACAATAGTAAACAATACCGGTATACCGATGGTAATGACAGGCAGCAATTTCAACAGTACCTTGAAAAAGTATTTTCGTATTGCGGTACAGCATCGCTCGAAAAACAGTTAAAGCCGGTAAAAACATGGCAACAGCTACAGCCGGGCGATGTACTGATCAAAGGTGGTTCACCGGGTCATGCCATGATAGTGATAGATGTAGCGGTTAACAATGAAGGACAACGGATCTACCTGCTGGCACAAAGCTATATGCCTGCTCAGGATATACATATTGTAAAAAACCCTATGCATGCAGACCTGACCCCCTGGTACCTGGCACATACTGATAACCGCCTCATTTACACGCCGGAATGGGTATTTACAGGTTTACAATTACGTAGTTGGTGATGAAATTACGGCCTGAAAAACGATAAATTCTTAGTAAAACTCCTCTTGCACAAAGCAGGCCTGAGTAGTATTTTGTTTTCGATATCTTTTGAAAAACCAAATATTATTCACTCCAAAACGGTACCTATGAAAGCTATGAATGTTCAGCAAACCCATTCATTAAAACCCGTGATTACCCGTTTAGTTCTTTTGGGAGGCGTAGTACTCGGATGCCTGTATGCATTCCTGTATCTGTGCTCTACCGCTCTGAAAATTTTAGAGTAGAACTACAAAGCTTGTTCAACAAAGCCCTGCATTGCAGGGCTTTGTTTTTTTATATCGTTCAGCATCATACATTCTCATTTGTTGAGCTAAGGTATTTTGATCCCGGCTGGTGAGACATCCGCCGGATACCTCCGTGGCGGGGTTAATTACTTTTTACATTTGACGTTTCACCTTTCGCAATTAACCGCTGATTACGACGCAAATACTTCCGGATAGCTTCTGTTCAATACACCTTTTATATGCTGCACCGTTTGATAAGAAGCGATCAGCGCCACAAGATATGCCGCAAACAACAGGCTGATCAGCAAACTACCGGTAACGCCAATGCCATCAATTATTCCTCCATCTCTCTGTATTAAAGGATTGATAACATTAAAGCTGTTCAATGGCAACAAAAAGAAATTGATTATGCCTCCCAGATTTACCAGCAGAAATTTTTTACCCGCCCGCTTCTGTGTCAGTTGCAATCGTCTCATGATAACAAGTATCACAAACGTGGGTATTGCAATAGCAGCAATGATGATTGCCCTGGCAAAGTCTTTATTGTGTAATTGTAAAAGACTGTAAATCGCTGCAAAAACAGCCAATGCAACAAAGATCTTTGGCCAGCGTAGCTGCTCTAAAAAAAGTTTTCTGACCAATTTCTGATTAAATCGTTTAGCAGCCTTTTCCTTTTCTTTTACCAGCGGAGCAAATCCATGTATACCAAATCCATTGTATACGGTCTGCAACGCTTCCTCAAATGTAAGAGCCGGTTCTGCAGCCATCTTTTCTTCAATGGCATTGGCCAGGTGATCTACCAGCTCTACCTGTACGTCATAATACTCAACATAGTGTTTTTTGCAAAAGATAAAAAGCTGTTCGATCTGTTGGTTGGTAAGCATCATTAAGCCAGTTTGGGATTTACAAGGGTTTGCAAGGTTTGCAGGAACATCTGTAATTCAATCATGGCAGTTGCCGTTTGTTTTTTTCCTGCTTTGGTAAGCGAGTAATATTTTCGCACCCGGTTGCCGATATTTTCCATTTCCACTTCCAGCATGCCTTCTGCTTCCAGGCGGTGCAATAAGGGATACAATGCGCCTTCAGTGATCTGCAGTTCGCCCCTGGTCATTTCCTTTACACGCTGGGTAATTTCATAACCATACATGCGGCCATTGTCTTTCAACAACTGCATCACAATCGGCTCCAGGCAACCTTTATACAGGTTTGTTTTATTCATGACTCAAATATACATCAGTTTCAAATACATTTGGATCTTAGGTATTGTTTTTTTACCAGATTCAACAAAATACGGACTCTATCTTTTGGGGAATGATATTCATTCTTAATGCATTAAGCTACAAAAAGCAAAAAGCGGTCATTTAAAAAATGACCGCTTTTTAGGTATTTCAGTTTTTAATTAGCTCAAGTAAGAGATCACGGCTTCATCTTCGTTGGCAGCATCAGCATAAAATCCTTTTAAGCTCTCAAAATTATCAGCTATATAGGTCAGCAGATCTTCTTCATCTGTCCATCCTTCAGGATAAATACTCTGTTCATTCAATTTCTCAACTGCATACCTGCTGCAAAACTCATCACGGCTGATGGCAGACAACGCATCACTGATCTCTTTTACCTGTACAGGCGTTACATAATGTGCCGGTCCATATCCCAGGTCCTGCTCTTCATCTATTACCTGTCCGCTGAAGATGACCATTCCTAAAGGAGGTTCAGCTTCTTCCAGCTCTTCAAGGGATTTGCCGGTAAGCATAAAATTAATTGCGTCCCATGATTTATCCAGGTCAACCATATTCCTGTTTTCACTTTCCGGTTCTTCATCAATAAAACTCTCCAGCAGGTTGCTGTTGGTCTTAAAAGCTTCCAGTTGTTCGTTGCTGACACGAAGCAAGTAACCAATCATACTCATAACAATAGTAATTATGCCCAAATGTACTGTTTAGGACATGATGGTTATCCGGTCGGAGATTTTTTATTATTATTTTTCAGAAGCGGGAACCCATTCCAGCACCTGTACAGGTGTGGGGGGTATGTTTGCTTTTCCTTCACCATCTACCTGTTCTGCTTTTTGCACAAAGAGATGCAGCAATTGTTTCTGCTTCCATAATTCTGTATCGTAGGTAGGTTCCCATTGTCCTACTGAATGATCAGTAAGATCTGTAATACGCCATTGATTACTATTGATATCGCTGGTAACAGCAGCAGACACTTTATCATTCCTTTCTGCATCACGGAAGATCAGTGCTGCAGCCACCTTTTTATTTTGCTCCCATGCTATGATCTGCGGACGCGCTACCGGTATGCGTTTCGTGCCCGTTCCACTCAGACTGAAAGGCATTTGCCGGAAAGCGAGGTTTTGTGTCTGCCACCCGTTGCTATTGAGATATACAATGTGATATTGCGGCACTTTAGTTCCAGCTTCGCACCAGTAGGTAGCAATGTACGGAAGTCCGTGTGCGTCAGCAAACATGGAGGTTTGATTGATCAACTGACTATTCTGCGGAATGATGCTGGCATATTCTGCTGATGATGCAGTGATGGGCAACTGGTATTTTTGTCCGTTGGAACGTTCCCATGTTTTACCACCATCTGTTGAACGGGTATAACACAGATCATGATTACTAGCTACATCTGCACTTTCACGCCACACCCATGATATATGAATGGTTCCTTTTGCATCTATGCAGGATTGCCAATAGGCATTGCGTTTCCCTTCGCCATTGATGAGGTTGCTGTGCAACTGTGTCCATTGTTGTGTTTTTACATTGTATTCGTTCATCACCAGGTTACCTTCACCAGATTGACCATTGCGGTAAAAGAAAAGCAGGTTGCCATTCTTCTGCCGGAAAAACTCCGGGTAAGAAACACATTCTTCCAGCTTGCCGGTCATCGGCATTTTATCTGTCAGCTCCAGTGAACCGGGGGTTTTACTGCGACTGTACCGCAATGGATTATTATGATGATCCCATGAAACATGCAGGTAGCCTGCACCATCTGTCATGATGCTGATGGTATTGTGTGCATCGGCAGTATTTCCCTGGTATTGTGTTTTGTGTACTTCCCATTGAGTGTCGCTGGTTTTTCTTTTTGCAAGGACCAGGTAACGGTCGTCATCGTAATAAGCGGTGTATTGCATATTACCGGATGTTACCAGCGAATTTTTTCTGAACACTACTACATTTACAGAATTGTTGGCCCACCCCTCACCTACCGTACTGATTTTTACATGAGCAGCTTTGGCTGTTTTACGTACAGTACCATTTTTCTCCATTTCGTCGTAATACGCTTTCAGGATATGGAATGCTTTTTTCTTCCTGCCTTCGTGATCGATCAGTCCTTTATTGTTCCAGCCTTCCTGGTATACCGGGTTATTTCTTCTGGGTGCGCGGAAATCGGCCAGTATCCATGGTGAAAGTCCTGTAAAATTATCAGGCATGCGTTTCATCATCGCTATCTGCTCTTTGTAAAACCATTCCTGGTATTCTTCGCTCCAGCGGGTCAGTGAATCGCCGTGAAAACCACCCAGTGCTTCAGCTCCCGTTTCACTAAAGAAAAGCGGTTTGTCATAAATAGTGCTCCACGAGGCGGTACGACAATTATCGGGTAAGCCATTGTACCATCCCAGGTATTCATTTACGCCCACTATATCGGTATACTGTCCCAGCGGATCATCAATCGTATTTAGTCCTGCATTGTAATGTACTTCCAGTGCAGCAGACACCAATCTGGTGGAGTCCGTTTTTTTGGCAGAGGCCAGCAGGTTACGCATAAACTCTGTACGTATGGGTGTTACAGGCGTTTCATTACCAACCGACCAGATGATGATACTGGCACGATTGCGATCGCGTGTGATCATTTCCTGCAATTGCCCGTTGGCTTTGTCATACACTTCTTTGCTGGTAAAATCAATGGTCCAGTATACCGGAATTTCAGACCACACCAGTAATCCAAGCGAATCGGCCACACGGGTCATATTTTCATCGTGGGGATAATGCGCCAGGCGCACCATATTACAATTCAGTTCTTTTGCCCATCCCAGTAATTGCAGCGCATCTTTATAACTATATGCACGACGGATATCCTGTGGTATTTCGGCATGTATGGAAATGCCCCGCAGGAACACGGGTTTATCATTCAGCAATATCTGTTTGCCGGATACTTTCACTGTACGGAATCCGATCTTATCCTGCAGTTTATCTGATGCAGTGCTGATGTTTATTGTATATAGTTTGGGGGTTTCCGGCGACCATACCTGTAATGCATTTGCCTGCAGGCTGATATTCACCAATGAATCTGTTACTGCAAATGACTGGCTGATCTTTAGTTCAGGTATTTCCACCTGTACCTGATCCCCAGGTTGCCATTGTACAATTTTTACCCAGCCATTGATGGCTGCAGTAGTGGTTTTCTTTTTTTTATCTGCAACAGGCAGTGAAGTAAGCTGTAAAGAATAATCACGGATATAACTGGCAGGCAATTCCACCAGTTTTACCGAACGATGAATACCACCATAATTCCACCAGTCTGTATTTACTGTTGGTACTTCATCTTTTGACCGTTTATTATCAACCTTTACTACCAGGAAATTGCCTGTTGGTTTCAATACCGAATCGGGTATTACAACATTAAAGGGTGTAAAACCACCTTTGTGCATGCCTAGTTTTTTCCCGTTCAGGTATACATCAGCCCGGTAATTGACTGCACCAAAATAGATAAACAGTTTGTTGGCAGCATTGCTTTTAGTATAATCAAATGTTCTTTTGTACCATACAGTTCCTTCATAGTACACAAATCTGGGATCCTGTGAATTCCAGTCGCCGGGTACATTCAGTGTGTATTTATCAATGTATCCATGTTCCTTCCGATCCGTTTTATTATCAGGTATATCACTGTTCCAATAAGCTTCACGGTCTTTTTCATTCCGCTCTTTAAAACGATAATCGTAAAAACCTGTTTCGTATGGATCTACAATATATTGCCATTTGCCGTCCAGGCTGGTGGTATGCCTGCCCGGAATATTGGTAATAAGCGGTGTCTGTGCTTTTACAAAACCGGCAGTCAACATCAGTACTGCCAGTACAAAAAATTTTACTGATTGATGGTATTGGTGCAACATCACAATGTTTTTATACTGAACGTTTATCAAAACCGGATCATAGTTTTATATCAAGGGCATGATCCGCTGGTACATTCTGACCATTCCATACTTTTACCGAAGTCCAGGGTGCTGCCGGAGCACTCCAGAACTCATCTGTATCCGGCAAACCCAGTGGCAGAAAGATATTCATACAGAGGTACAGGCTGCCGGTAGTAATATAGAAATCTGCCAACTCCGGCTGCAGGCCATACAGTCCGATATTCAACCATCCATCTTTGGTAAATGTGCTGGCAGGCTCCATGGTTTTCCTGATCACTGCAGTCAATGCACCACGTACCTGTGCAGGCAACAGATATTTTGGCAGTTTTTTACGCAATGCCACATCTGCCAGGTGATGAAATGCACCTCCCCTGTAGGTAATAGATCTGCCTGTAACCGGGAAGGTGCCATCTGCATTGATCAGTCGCTCCTGTAACACAGCATAGCGTTTGATGATCTTATCCATGTTTTTGGTAAACCCTTCGTAAGACCTGGTTTTCAGCGCTGTAATGTCCAGTATGTTAGACAGGTAGGGTTGTATTACATAACTGTTGTAATAATCCCAGTGGTATTGCATGCCATCAGAAAACAGGCCGTCTCCTACATACCAGTGTTGCATAAACTCGCGTACACCATATTCCACACGTACCTTATCGTACTCCATACTGTATTTACAAAAGAAGGCTTCTATCATACCGGAAAAAAGGATCCAGTTGGAGTATACCGGTATTGTATTGCGCGTGGTTTTAAATGCAGTGATCACATTTGTTTTTACCGTAGTATCCAAATGCTCCCATAACCAGGGACAACGCACCAATCCCAGTGCCAGAAATGAAGCATCTACCAATGGTTGTCCGCCATCCCATTTCAGGTAATCCCTGGCGGCAGGATTTACGGCATTGGCTATTGCTTTCAATGTCCATACACGATATTGATCGCGCAATGCTGTTTCTTCTTTTGAACCACCTTCGCCATTCAGCCACGGAGCAATGCCACTCAGTACACGTCCAAATGCTTCCAGGTAAGCTACTTTAGATCGGACTTCTTTGTTGTCAATAGAATCAGACAAAAGAATGGGCATTTTTTCATGCAACCTGTCTGCTGCAAGATTGGACAACACCGGCCGTGCAATTTTATCCATCTGTGCCAGCCAGAATTTTCTGTCGTTGGCTCCTGTAACATCTTTTTTCTCCTGCGCCTGTACATACACCATGCTCCACAACAGACTACAGAACAGAACAAAAAAAAGCTTTTTCATATTTGCAAGTTTTACGGACGATATTCATCATTAACAGACGATATCCTTTTCAGAGGAGGTTGTCTGCAATGGGTTATTGTAACCGGATAATATAACTATAGCTGTATTTTTTATCCAGCAAACGATACTGCTGATGCGGCAACGCGCCCCAACTGTCATCGCCACCTACACCACGCTGTTTATAATCTACCTGCAGGTAAACTTCGCTGCGTGGCTTGATATCTGTTGGATGTTGTTGTTTTTTTGTCATACCAGGATCAAGATCTTCTGTACGCATATTGGTTGCACTGAAACATACGGGTCCCACACCTTCTACCAGTAAACCTTTTCCATTGCTGCCGGTAAGTGCCAGCCAACGAACATCTGTTCTGTAACCGCTTTCCTGCGGCCGTATATAGCTCCATGCATATTGATTACTTACTGAATCGGTATACACTCCTACAAAAGCAGCTGTATTGCGATCACTATAGTTTTCCCATGGTCCCCTGCCATAATACTGCAGGTTACTGCACCAGGCAGGTAATTGCATACGCATACCAAAACGGGGTATTTCGGGCAGATCTCTTCCTGTTATATCAATAGAGGCTGTAACCTTAACTGCTCCATCATTCTGAACCAGGTATTGCACCGTATAAGGTACATGAATACCCGCCAGTTCATATTGTACAGTTACAGTAACGCCACTATCTGTTTTATCACCCGCAGTGACACTCTTTATTATTCTGTTAACGTGGGCATTGCGCCAGATACCCAACTGTGCTGGCATATTATTACCAAAGTCGTTATCAGTTGGTGCTCGCCAGAAATATGGTTCAGGAAATTGTTGTATTACACGAGCATCTGTACCATTACTGTACCTGGTTAAACTTCCCTGGCGCAGGTCAAATGTACCGCTAACGGTACCTGAAGTAAACGAAAGTACATTGTCTTTCCTGGTAATATTCAAATCACCTCCTTTATCAGTTGACCGGGCGAAATAATCTCCCGCCTGTTTAAACTGCTCCCGCGCCACCTCATGTCCGGCAGGAAGCAGATCAGTAGCCCGTCTTAACGCAGCTACCATGTTTACATAATATTCGCTGCCCGGCAAAGATTTCATCAGCGGAATAGCCAGTGTGATCTCTTTCTGCCTGTGCGGCTCACAGTTTACTACAAACGATTCTTCTTTTACCTTTTCACCATTGCGATACAACTCCCATTTAAAATCATACTGATCAAGGTTGGTGAAATTAAACAGGTTTTCTACAACAATAATACCACGGCTAATATCCTTTGCTTTAAAAATAATATCCTGGTATACTTTTTTCACTTCATACAAACCGGGGTGGGGTGTTCTGTCTGCGGCTACTACACCATTTGCACAGAAGTTCTCATCGTTCTGTAAATGATACCCGCCCAGATCACCGCCATAAGCAAAAAACACTTTTCCATCTGCACTGGTAGTTTTAATACCCTGGTCTACCCAATCCCATATAAAACCGCCCTGCATATGTTTGCTACCAGCTATAACATCCCAGTATTCCTGGAAATTGCCCGTACTGTTTCCCATAGCATGTGCATATTCGCACATGATATAGGGGCGCTTTTTTGTACTATCGTCGGCATATTTTTTCATATTGCTCACACGCGGATACATTGGGCATACAATATCCGTATTCCAGTCTTCCCCTGCCTGTTCAAACTGAACAAAACGGGTGATATCTCTTTTTTTGATCCAGCTATAGGCATCGTGAAATACAGGGCCATTACCACACTCATTGCCCAGCGACCAGATAATGACCGAAGGATGATTTTTGTCACGCTCTACCATACGGGTAATACGATCCATGTGCGCAGGCGCCCATTCAGGCAGATATGCCGGGTGTCTGGATTTATCAAACCATCCCTGGAATTCAGCACCCATACCGTGGGTTTCAATATTGGCTTCATCTACAATGTACAACCCATACTGGTCGCAAAGTTTTAACCATAATGGATCATCCGGGTAGTGGCAGGAACGAACAGCATTGATGTTGAAAGCCTTCATCAACTGTATATCTCTCACCATAGAAGCACGTGTGAGTGTATGACCGTTTTCAATATCATGCTCATGGCGGTTTACACCTTTAACCAGTACAGGAACCCCATTCAGCATCAACTGCGCATTTTTTATCTCCACTTTTCTGAATCCCGTTGCAGCACCTGTTACGCCCAACACATTACCATGGTTATCTTTCAACGTGATTATACAGTTATAAAGATCAGGAAATTCAGCACTCCATTTCAATGGTTTTTTTATAGTACCGCTGAATGATACTGATTGTAATGTATCTGTTGAAGCAGTTACCGGTTGTTGTTTGGTAAAAACTACTTTACCACTGGCATCCAGTACTTCAACCAACACAGAACCGGCCACAAGTGTGTTGCCTGCAAAACGGCGTAAATCTACTACTGCACTGAATACACCATCGGTATATTTTGCATCCAGGTCACTTTTAATAAAGAAATCCCAAATAGTAAGCCTGGGTAAAGAATACAGGAACACATCGCGCTCAATACCACTGAGACGCCAGAAATCCTGGTCTTCCAGGTAACTGCCGTCATGCCAGCGGAACACCTGTACAGCCAGCAGGTTAGTTCCTTTTTTCAGAAACCTGGTAACATCAAACTCTGCAGCTGTTTTTGACGCTTTGGTCATTCCCACTTTTTGGCCGTTAACATATATAAAAGCACAACCCGTAACAGATCCAAAATGCAACAGCACTTCTCTGCCATCCCAGGTATCGGGCACTGTAAACGTTTTACGGTAAGTACCTACAGGATTGTTCTCTCCTATGTATGGCGGGTTTTTGGGATACGGATAGGTAATATTGGTATAGATAGGCGTACCAAATCCTTTCAATTCCCAATTGGAAGGCACCGCCAGGTTACTCCATGTGTGATCATCCAGGTCTGTACGATAAAAATCCTGTATGCGGTCTGCATATTTATCTGCGTACACAAACTTCCAGGTACCATTCAATGATTGATAATAGGGTGAACGATTGTAATCATCATTTTTAACGTCCTGTATGTTGTTAAACAACATGAATGTAGCATGGGGCTTTTCCTTATTCAGCTCAAATAACTGCGGATTTTCCCAGTCATTCTGCTGTGCTTTTGCAGTTCCGGCTACAGCCAGCAGCGCTATGCCTGCGCTGAACAATATTTTTCGCATCTGTTGCATGTTATTTCTGTAAGGGTTTTATCAGGTATCTGAAATGATAGTATTTAAAGGGAAGCTGGTATCGGGTCATGGGTCGTGACCGCCAGCTGTCAATGCCACCTACGCCCATTTGCTTCCAGTCGATGTTCAGTTGTGTCTGTGCACGCGGGGTAAGGTCTGCTGCATGACGCTGATGACGCTTTTCGCCATCATCCAGGTCTGCATCGAAATAATGCAGTGCACTGATGCTAAGCGGTTCATCAGATTGGATCATCAATCCCTTACCGGCGGCATCAGTTATTGCATACCAGCGGATGCCTGTTTTGTTACCGGTTTCCTGTGGTGTTACATAAGGGAAATACTGCGCACTCACCGGTTGTTTGTAAATACCTATATGTGCACTGAAGCTCCTGTCCTGGTAATTTTCATGTGGTCCACGACCATAATACTCTATAGTAGTAAAATCTTTCGATAAGATCCATTGCATACCAAACCGGGGCAACATCTCTGTTTTTTTAGTAGTGTCCGCTATCAACTGCTGATCTACCAGTATCTCCCCCGCCCCGTTGATCTTGTATTCCAGCAGCAACTGCGCAAATACTTCCGGCAGGTTGTATACAGCTTTCACAACAGCCAGGTTGTTTTCAGAAACAATATTGAATGACTGCAGCTGTGGTTTTTCAGTAGCAGTTTTCCATGCTTTCAGTTTGGTTTGCAAGCCAGCACCAAAGTCATTGTCATTGGGTGCGCGCCAGAAATTGCTATGTACTGCATATTGCACATCCAGCAGGTCTTTGTTCTTTACAGTGTATTGCTGTATCCAACCAGTCTGTCGGTTGAATGTGATCTTTACGGCATTGCCGCTGATGATCACTGACTGTGACTGTTCTTCTATTTTTACCGGATGTATTGTTGCCAGTTGAAGGTTGTTTGTATAGCTGCCGCCCAACGATAGTTGTTCAGTAGCTACAGTATGATTGGCCGGTACCAGTGGCTCTGCTGCCCTGGTTACATATGCCAGGTTCAGAAATGCTTCTCCTACTGGTAAAGGTTTTAATGGCAATTCAAAAACTGCTGTTTGCTGTGGCTGTACATTTACATCATTCAATACACCTGACTGTATTTTACGGCCATTTACTATTACTTCCCATTGCAGCACAACGTTTGACAGATCTGTAAAGAATTTTTCATTGTACACACTGATAGCATGAGTACCCGACAACTGTGTATGAATATCCTGGTAAACTTTTTTCATTTCCCATGCATGGGGATACGGTGTGCGGTTGGCATAGAAGATACCCTTGGCTGCATAGTTCCAGTCAGTGATCGCTTCCGGAGGCTCGTAGTCACCGCCATAGGTATAGGTAGTGTCTCCCTTTGCATTGATCCTGTAAAAACACTGGTCTACAAAGTCCCAGATAAAACCTCCCTGGAATACCTTTTTATTTTTCCGGATAATATCCCAGTAATCAGTAAAGTTGCCCAGTGAATTGCCCATGGCATGCGCGTATTCGCACATGATGAACGGGCGTTTGGGCTGGGGATTATTCCTGGCATAACTGATCATTCCTTCCGGTGTGGGATACATCGGGTTGACAATATCTGAATTCCATTCCCAGGTAAAACTGCGATAATCTGCCACGGCCCTTTCATATTGTACAGGGCGCGTGGTATCTCTTGCTTTCATCCACAGGTAACAGGAGTAGAAGTTGTAACCATTACCTGCTTCATTGCCCATGCTCCAGATAACAATAGAAGGATGATTCTTGTCGCGCTCTACCATACGCTGTACACGCATCAGGTGTGCATTGACCCAGGTGGGCCGGTTGGCCATGGTACGGGTAATATCATAACCCATTCCGTGCGATTCTATATTGGCCTCTCCTACTACATATATTCCATACTGATCACACAGCTCCAGCCAATATTCGCTGTTGGGATAATGACTGGTACGTACAGCATTGATATTGTATTGTTTCATCAGTTGTATATCGCGCAACATGGCTTCTTTAGAGATAGTTTGTCCTGTTACCGGATCGGTTTCATGACGGTTTACGCCTTTTATCAGCACCGGTTGCCCATTCACCAGCAACTGCCCGTTGCTGATCTCTACCTTGCGAAAACCAATTCGCTGCGGTATCACTTCCAGTACATCTCCTTTGCTGTTGCGGAGTGTAATGATTACTGTATATAAATTGGGCGTTTCACCCGTCCATAGTTTGGGGGCTGTTACCGGTATTACGAGTGTTTGTTTTGCCGATGTATCAAAACGTATGTCCTGTGTCTGCACTACCTGTGTACCGTTCTGCAATGCTACAGTAGCAATAAGCGGAGTAGCAGGTTTGGTATTCAGCGTTAACTGAACATGCAGGTTTGCATTTTTATAAGCTTTGTCAAGATCAGGTGTTAGTTGTACATCGTACAAATGTTCCGGGTTGCGCGCCAGCAGGTAACAATCACGGGTAATACCGCTCAAACGCCACATGTCCTGGTCTTCCAGATAATTACCATCACACCAGCGCATCACTTTCAGTACCACCAGGTTTTTACCAGGTTGCAGGTAGCGTGTAATATCAAATTCAGAGGGCAGTTTACTGTCTTCTCCATAACCTATATATTGGTCATTGATCCATACGGTCAGGTTGGATTTGGCTGCACCAATATGCAGCCAGACCTGTTTGCCCTTCCAGTTGCTGTCAATGGCTATTTCACGACGGTATACACCAGTGGGATCAAAATTCACAGGTACCTGTGGGGGAGCTACCTGTTTCATGAGGTAAGCAAATTCAAATCCGGATGTTGTATAGATGGGAAAACCAAAGCCATTCATTTCCCAGTTGCCCGGTATTTTCATCGTAGCCCATTTGCTGTCGTCAAAACCACGGGTTTCAAAACCGGCAGGAAGATCTGCAGGCTTGTTCACCATGGTAAATTTCCAGTTGCCATTCAGGCTTTGGTAATTGACAGATGTGGTCCAGTCATTGGCAGCAGCTTTTGCTGCGTTTTCGTATACAAAGTACGATGCATGCATGGGCATCCTGTTCTCTTCGTTATTCTTTTCATCCAGCCAGGCAGGTGTTTGTGCCGGTAGTGTACAGGTATAGCCCAACAGTATAATAAATGCAATACAATATTTCATTGTCCGGAAGATCAGGAATTAGCAGTAAATGGTTTGTATCAGTGCAGGAATATGCAGCTCCGTATTGTATTCAGTAGTGTGAATACATTATTTGAAAAAGCTCATATTCCATTGATCTGTCCATTCAATGACCGGTGTTTGTTCTTTGAACTGTACCGGCAGCCACAGGTAGCGACTGTCGCGCAGATCTTTGGGATTCCATTTATCGGCAATGAAAATGAATGCATCTTTTTTGCCCTGTACTAGTAATACAAAGGTGGATTGTCCGCCAAAAGTGCTGTCGGCGCCGGTGCCTGTCATGGGGTCACCTACCAACTGCCAGGGCCCAAACAATGAAGTAGCTACATGCAGGGATGCCCTGTTGGGCGCCCAGCCAGTACAGCCGCTGGTAATAAGATAATATTTGTTATTGTTGCGGAACAATGCAGGTGCTTCACGGTGCTTGCTGAACAGCAGCGTATCCTGTGTAGTGGGCGTAAGATAATCGGCAGATAATTTTGCGATCCGCAGATCGTAATTTTCACGTGATGAATAGATATGATAGGCGCTGCCATCCTCATCTACAAACAACCCCATATCTCTCGACATATTTCCGTTGGGTCTGAAACTGCTGACAAACCTGTAAGGGCCTGTTACTTTATCACTCACAGCTACAGCAGCCCTTGCTGCACTATAGCCTTTGCCTTTCAGCTCCAGGTGAAACCACATTACAAACTGCTTTGTTTTTTTGTTGTAGATCACCTTGGGACGTTCCATTACACATCCTTTGGTAATATCGCTGGTAGTATCTTCCTGCTGTGCCAGCGCCAGTCCGCGGAAGGTCCAGTTGTACAGGTCTTTTGAGGAATACACATTCACTCCTTCAGAACCGTGGCGACCTCTTTTTTCACCAAACCAATAGTAAGTTTTGTCAATATACAGGATACCACCTCCATGCGCATTGATCAGTTCACCCTTATCATCGTACCACAACTGGCCGGGTGTAAATGTTTTCAATACCTGTTGAGCATGTGTAGTTATATGCATAGCAATGCATGCACATAACAATAACAGTGTCTTTTGCAGGGAATATACGTGCTTCATAATGATATATTTCATCGGTTGATCAGTATTGTGGTGATGGAACGCGATGGCAAGCGGATGCCGTTTTTTAATGGCAATGCCTGACGGGCCTTCATATTTTCATCGGGCGAAGCGGTGGTGGTATAGCTGGTATATGTTCTTACTTTTCCAAAATGTTGCAGGTTGAGTGTAAAGGTTTGTTCCTGTTGAGTGTAATTAACGGCCACCAGTACCAGTTTTTTATTGGTATTGTCTGCATAAGCTGATAGCATAATGCCCTGTGCAGCCTGCAGATCACTGGCATTGTCGCTGCGCGAAAGTGGCACCCGGTGCATACCAGGGCGTATAAAACGACTGTAATGTCCCAATGCCCATAAATTCTTAACCGGAGTAAATGAACCGTTCTTAAAATCAGCATCGGGATGAAGCGCTACCAGGTAGTAGCGGGTATCTTCATCAGCCTTTCCCGGTTCGTAGGAATTCCATAACTGCCATGCGGCCGCATTGCCGATAGCAATATCCTGGTGAATGAGTTTTGCCAGGAACAGTGCGCAGTCCATAGCCGTACGTTTGTTATTGCTCCCTTCCCGGAAACCATCGCCCAGCATGGAGTATTCTGTTTGCCAATATTCAACGCCATACTGCCGGGCTGTATCTGCCACATGTCTGCGCACTGCTATCATGGCACTGTCGCCATTATCAGTAAAGTAACTATGCCCGCCGATAAAACCGGGTACGTGGCTTAGCTGCTTTACATTCAGCGGGCTTCTGTCATTAAAAAAATACTGTATCTGTTTGCCTGCACCATTACCGCCATACAGGTAGGTAAGCATACCTGCTTCAGTGATCATGATACGGCTGCTGAGTGATCTTTTCTGTAATGAACTGTTTAGTTCAGTCACTACATGATAAATTTCCTCATTGCTCCACGGTGAACCTTCCTGGCTGGCGCTGCCGAATTTATTCGACCAGTCCCATTGCGGCTCGTTTACCGGGCTGATATAATCAAAATGCAAATCTTCTTTATCGAAATGCTGCAGCACTTCTGCCAGGAAATCGGCATAGGCTGTATAATATTCCGGTTTCAGGTTTGCCTTATAATCTTTCACCGTTTTAAACCCCAGTCCGTTCGTATTGAACTGAACAGGAGGAGTATTTGAAAATGCGATCAACGTTTCTACGCCGTATGCTTTTGCCTTTTTCAGGAACCATTGGTAACCACTTTGCTTGTTCCAGTTGTAGTTTCCTTTGGCATCAAGAAAAGATTCTACTCTTTTCTGTGGCATTTTGATGCCGCTGCTATCGCCCTGTTCTTCTGTTCCGCCACCGATATTGAAACGCCATGCAGAAAGGCCAATTCCTTTGGGGTTACCCTGTGCATCCAGTTCCCTGCTGAATAAAAGTTCTGCTATTTTTTCTTTCTTCTCCTGTGGCCAGTACCTGCCAATTGATTCGGAGAACCAGCAACCGGATGCCCCGAAATTGTGTATGGTCTGTGCGCGACCGCGCATATCGGCGGTAACAGTGAACGGCTGTTGTGCTGCCACATTGCCGGCAATTGCCAGGCTCAGCAATACGGAATAAAAAACAGGTTGTTTCATGTCTCAATCATCGCTGCTACTTACCCAGTTGCAGATAGCGGATCATCGCTTCTACAAAGTAGTAGTCGGCATACGTCAGCGGAACATCTACTTCCGATTTCTGCGGCAGGTGCCCTACAGAATGTTCCAGAATAAATCCACCGTTGGTGCCGGGAGCAGCTTTATAAGTGTTGTTTGATAATGTGCGTAAAATGGTTTCTGATACCTGCAGGTATTTTGCAGCACGTGCTTTGTCTGTATAATGGCTCAGTTCAATGAATGCAGAAGCCATTATGGAAGCAGCCGAAGCATCACGCAATGCGTTGGGAATACCAGGTGCATCATAATCCCAGTAAGGAATCTTATCAGCAGGCAGGTTCTTATTATTTAGTATAAAGTCGGCAATGTGATTGGCCTGGTCCAGGTACTTTTTGTCTTTTGTTTCGCGATACATCACGGTATAGCCATACAAGCCCCATGACTGTCCTCTGGCCCATGCAGATGAATCAGCGGCGCCCTGTGCAGTTCTTTTTTGCTGAACAGCGCCGGTCTCTGCATTGTAATTGATCACGTGGTAGGAACTGTAATCCGGACGAAAATGATTTTTAATGGTGGTGTTGGCATGGGTAACGGCAATTTTGTAGAAAGAAGAATCGCCGGTAACCCTGGTTGCCCAGAACAGCAACTCCAGGTTCATCATATTGTCAATAATCACCAGGAATTCATTGCTTTTGGAATCCCATGACCTGATACAACCCACAGTAGGATTGAAACGGGTGCTCAGAGATTTTGCACTATTGATCAGGATCTGTTTGTAAGCTTCAGAAGGTGCAATCATATTGGCATTACCAAAACTGCAGAACATCATAAAACCAAGATCGTGCGTGCCCTTGTTGTATTCTTCTTTCTGCAAGGGAACCAGGATGCGTTTGGCCTCATTGTATAATACAGTGTCTTTGGTTTGGGTATACAGGTACAATAAGGTACCGGGATAAAAACCACTGCACCACCAGCCGGAAGCACTGGTTTCAAATTTATTGGTAGTAGGATGGAATGTTTTTGGAAAACGATCACCCGATACATTGGTCATCATTACCTTATACTGAGCAGCAGCATCGGTAAAATTTTTTTTGATAGTGGCAGTAAGATCGCTGGCAGGCTTATAACCGTTCTTTTTCTGTGCTGAACATGCCGTGTTCATCAAAACCGTAGCTACAATCACGGCCGATATGCCCAATACTTTTTTCATGCTGTTAAATTTAAACTGTAAGGTATTTTAAATTCAAATATCCTACTCTTACAGATTACCTGCCGATTAATATTCATTAAATCACACCTCTTATCCGGAAAAATCAATGATGGCAGTTCTCTCACCACCATCATTGACAGAAAAAGGGAGTACGATATCTTTTATTACCAGCCGGGATTCTGCACCATGGCCGGCATTTTTGAAATTTCTGTCTGCATGATCGGGAACAGGTACATTTCAGGACGGAAATTGTGCAGCCTGATAGAGTTCACTAAGGTATAGGTATATCCTCCCGTAACCGGTGTGATCTGTAAACCCTTGTTGTAACCATTGAAAACGGTCATGGCAATTTTCCAGCGACGTGCATCCCAGAAACGGTGTTCTTCAAATGACAGCTCAATACGTCTTTCATTCTGTATAAAAGCACGCATTTCTGCTACAGTCATATTGGCTTTCATGCCATACAGGTTGTCGCCTCCTGCATTAATGCCTGCACGATCGCGCAGCTCAGCCAGTTTTGCATAGGCCAGTTCCGGATGGCCGGTTTCGTTAATAGCCTCTGCATAGTTCAGCAGTATCTCTGCATACCGTATCAGCGGCCAGCCTCTTTCTGTATTGGCACCGCCGCCAGCACTGGTAGTAGCATCACACATTTTGCTGGTGTAATAGCCGGTAGTGGTTTTAGTACCATAACCATCCTGTGCAGCACCTACATAGGTGTACACCGGTTGCTGGTTGTTGGTACTGGAACGATAGTACAAACCACCATTGTAAATAATGCTGTATCCGAAACGCGGATCTCGGTTGGCAAAAGGATTGGTGGCATCATACCCGGATGTAGCATCGGTAATGGCCTTACCATTTTTCATCGGAAATGCTTCTGCCAGGTTGTGCGTAGCCCATTGGTAGCAGTTGCCGCCACGGGTAGGCGGATTGTAAAACCACTCCATGTCTTTATTGGCCGAACGCAGTTTGGCAAAAATATATTCACTGTTCACGCGCTTCAGAAATACATTGTAAAATCCGTAACCGGGGGCAGTTGTATTGTCTTTCACCAGCGAATAAGCGGCTGAATTGATCACTGTCAGTGCAGCATCAGCAGCTTTCTGCCAGCGACTTACATCGTACGTGGGATAGCTTACCAGTTTTGCCAGCGATGCATCATTGGTGGTAGCGCCTCCGTTAAATAACGGGCTGGCCGCATACAACAGTATCCTCGATTTTAAAGCCTGTGCTGCACCACGTGTTGCCCTGCCATAATCCTGTTCTGCATATTCATTCACAGCAGGTAATTGCGGCGCTATTTCGTCCAGCTCTTTTACCATGTAATCCACGCATTCTTCAAACGTATTGCGGGGCAGGTTGATGATATCATTGTTGCCATATACTTTATCGCCGATCAGCGGTACACCGCCAAAAGCACGTACCAGGTGGAAATAATACCATACACGCAGGAAACGGGCCTCCAGTGCTGTTCTTTTCTGCAGCCCTGCCGACAATGGCGTAACCGGTAGTTTGGAGAGATACAGGTTCACCCTGCGCAATGAAGTATAGGGCGTGTTCCAGAAATCGGTAAAAGGAAAGTTTACCGGGCTCAGTGTTCCTGCATACAGGATCACGGCCTTTTGTGTACCACCGCTGTAGGTATATTCAGCATCATCCGTTGCAGGATCAAGATTGCCGTGGTTATCCCAGCGGTCTTTTCTGAAACTGAAACCTACATCATTGTATACAGTATTTAAGAACTGCATGGTACGGGCACTGTCTGAAAACACTGCCTTTTCATCCAACACAGTAGTAGTGCTGGAAGTATCAAGAAAGTCGCTGCTTTTTTTGCAGGAAGCCATTGCTCCCAAAGCAGCTATTGCTATTATGAATTGTTTTTTCATTTGCCGGGAATTAAGTGTTGGTTTAAAAAGTTACCGATAAGCCAAGGTTAACGATCCTTTGTGGAGGATAGCTGGCCCTGTCAGACGCTGATGTGATCTCAGGATCAAACTGGTAACGCTTCTGTACACTTGACCAGGAAAACAGGTTATAGCCGTTCAGGTACAACCTGCTACCGGAAATGCCCAGTCGTTTCATAAAGCTGCCGGGCAGGTTGTAACCGATCTCTGCATTACGCAAACGCACGTAGTTGCCGCTTACCAGCCAGAAGGTAGAAGGATAACCTCTTGCTTCATTGGTACCGGGTAACAATGAAAGACGTGGATATTTTGCATTATCGCCTCTTTCCGGAGTCCAGTATTCCTGGTGTAAAGGCTGCATGTTGGAACCAAATGCCTGGATAGATTCAGCTACTCCACGTACATTGAAGTTCAATGCGCTCTGGAACAATACGCTAAAGCTGAAGTTTTTGTAAGAACCGCCAAAACCGAAGCCGATATTGGTATTGGGCAGGTTGGGATAACCTGCATACTCCATATCATAACCATCTATAATGCCATCACCATTCAGATCGGCATATTTCAGATCACCTACTTTAGGTGCAGATGTTGGTTTTGCACTGTTGTTGATGTCTTCCTGACTTGAATAATAACCGATCCAGCGATATACCTGTGCCAGCCCTACACTTTTACCCGTTTGCTGCATCCAGGGATATTTTGCCTGTGGCTCATCAATAAAGATGATCTTGTTCCTGGCGTATGAATAGTTGGCGCGGACAAAGTAATTGAAGTCCTTACCGATCCTGTCTTTATAGTTCAGCTCTATTTCAAAACCATGGTTCTGTACGCGGCCCAGGTTTACCGGAGGCAACGCCTGTCCGAAAATAGCAGATACCGTTCCCCTGGTGGTAAGAATATCGTAACGATCTTCAGTGAAGTAATCGAATGAACCCGACAATCTGTGATTGAAAACTTCCACGTCCAGACCCAGGTTCATTTTTTTGGCTTTCTCCCAGGTCACTTCTGTATTCCCCAGGGTACCTTCCGCTACATAAGGTTGTGTATTGTCTGAATAACCAAAGGAAGGACCTGTGCCGGTAGAATAGCTTTGTGTATAAGAATATTTCAGGTTGCTGGGCAACTGGTCTGATCCTACCAGACCATAAGATCCACGCACTTTCAGGCGATCTATCACACGCACACTTTTCTTGAAAAATTCTTCGTTGGAGATCACCCAACCCAATGAACCCGCAGGGAACCATCCGTAGCGTTTGGAGCCTATAAATTTATCGGTTCCATTATAACCTACGTTAAACTCTGCCAGGTATTTCTCTCTAAAGTTGTATCCTGCCCTGCCTGAATATCCCCTGAAGTTGGTAGGCAGATAAGCACCATTATTATCTGTAACAGAGTTCTGGTTTACCAGCAACAAACCGTACACATTGTGATCACCAAAAGTGCGGTTGTAATTCAATATACCCTGCAGGTTTACAAAACGCCTGGTATTACCGGCATCGTACACCAGGAAGAAGCGACGTACCCTGAACAGGTTGGCGTTCTTAGGCGTATATACACCGGTAGTGGTATTGTAAATGAACTGCGGATAATCGTTGGTTTGCCGGTTTACGTTCCTGTTGTAAGAATAAGAACTGGCATACGACACCGTAGCTTTTGCAGACAATCCTTTGGTAATAAAATCCAAACGCTGGTTCAATGTACCTACCAGGTTCATATTGTTCTCAAAATTCCTGTTATAACCACCCAGTGTTAAGCGGGCCACAATATTGCCGATATCATAACGGTCAGGCTGTTTATAGCTGTAGCCGTAAGAACCGTTGGGATTGTAAATAGGATATGCATAGGGCGACAGTGTAAGAAAGCTACCGTATTCCCAGAAGATATCGTTGATACCATTGGCACTCTGGAAATAAGGTGAATTGGTTTCACCCACGTTGCCATACAGGTCAACTTTCAGATCAGTGGTTTTGGTAACCTTTACATCCAGGTTTGAACGATAGTTGTATCGTTTGTAGTAGAAATCACTGTTTACATCGTTGCTTTTACCAAAATTTCTCAGCATACCATTTTGCCACAGGTAACCAACAGACAGGAAATATTTAACCCTTTCTGTACCACCTGATACATCTACGTTGTTACGCGATTGCAGGCTATGATCCTTGAACAGGATGCTGCGCCAGTCGTTATTGGGATGACCATAAGGATCTTTACCGTTCTTGTACAATTCCAGGTCTTGATCAGTAAAATACGGGGCAGCACCATCATTTGCCTTAGCCACGTTATACAGTCTGGCTGTTTCGTATGCATCCAGGTACTTGGGAAATTTGGTGGGTTGCTGTGCACTTACTTCCGAACGCACCGTGATCTGTGGTTTGCCTGTTTTTCCACGCCTGGTAGTTACCAGTACTACACCATTGGCGCCTTTAATACCATATACCGCAGTGGTAGACGCATCTTTCAGAATAGATACACTTTCAATTTCATTGGGGTCCAGTCTTGCAAACTGGTCGTAGGTAAATTCAATATCATCCACAACAATCAGCGGATTGGTGTTACCACCGGAAATAGTGCTGACACCGCGAATATAAAATTGCGCTCCATCAGCACCGGGTTGTCCGGAACGTTGTTGTGAAAAAAAACCCGGTAAGCGGCCTGACAATGTATTCTGTAAGCTGGCCGATGGGTTCTGACGGATATCCTGCCCGGATACCGTACTGATTGCACCGGTTACTGTTACTTTTTTCTGTTTGCTATAGGCAACTACCACTTCTTCCATCTCATTGTCTTTTTCAGTAAGTGTGATGGTCAGCGAAGTAGTGGAAGCATTTATTTTCACTTCTTTTTCCTGGTGCCCAAGCGCCTGTACCTGTAATGTATTACCGGTTCCACGTAATGTGATCCTGAAAATACCATGCGCATCGGCAGATGTACCGTTGGTAGTACCTTTTTCAACAACGGTAGCACCGGGTATTGGTCCTGATGCATTCTGCACCACGCCCTGTATTACCCTGTTCTGCGCCCATGCGGCAGACATCGCAAAGAAGCAAAGCAGCAGCAGTAAATAAAATCTGTATTTCATATAATTTCTTTCTGGCTTAAAAATTCAGATTCAGTTTTGGTTTGTTGTTACCATCCTTCGTTTTGTAGCAGACTGGTATTTTTTGAGATCTCACTATAGGGTATCGGCATGTGATACATTTTCTGTGGCACAAACGAAAGTGTGCCCGCATCCACACGCTGGTAGGTTAAAGCGCCGCCTACAGGATTTTTGGTGATCTTCATGCCATGTACAGTACCATTCAGCACTGTATTGGCAATTTTCCACCTTCTTACATCCCAGAAACGGTGTTCTTCAAAAGCCAGCTCAATGCGTCGTTCATTCTGGATCAGTGTACGCATGTCGGCTTGTGAAATGCCTGCTTTGATACCATACCTGCTATCAGTGCCTGCTGTAATACCGGCTCTTTTGCGCAGCAATCCAATTACGGTTACAGCTCCCTCCACATCATTCAGTTCATTCAAAGCCTCAGCTTTGTTCAGCAGAATTTCTGCATAGCGGAAAATGATGAAGTTGTGGCTCTGGTTGGTATAGGTCTGGTTTTTGGAGAAATCATACATGGCCTTGCGCAGGTAATAACCGGTTTTGGTTTGCACTGCATTGCCACCCGGTTTATCTACACCGCCTTCAAATGTTTGTACGTTCCTGTTCAACCACAGGTAGTTGTTGTAAAAAACAGTAAATCCTAAACGGGGATCACGATTGGCATAAGGATCTGAAGCATTATAACCGGAACCGGTTTCATTAATGCCCAGGCCGTTGAGCATTGGGAATGCATCTACCAGTTCCTGCGTAGGGCTGGTATAGCCATAACTGGTGGCACCGGTAGACTGATAACCCATTGGCGCATTGGTGGTTTCCACATCGTAACCGTTGGCCCTTTGTTTTGCCAGTATTACTTCCGTATTCTTCTTGGTAGTGAACATGGTACCGAAAGAAGAATAAAGGGCATAATAGTTCAGTGCAATCAGCTCATTGGCTGCATCCAGTGCTTTCTGCCAGCGGCTTGCATCGTAAGACGGATAACCTGTCAATGCTTTGAGGGTAGCATTTGATTCCACACCCCCACCGTTCATCAACGGACTGGCAGCATACAGCAGTACCCGTGCCTTCAGGGCAATGGCAGCTCCACGTGGTGCATGTCCCCAATCGCCATCTGAAATAGCACTTTCAACACGCAGTTTGTTTTTGATATCATCGCACTCACTTACAATATAGTTTACACATTGTTCAAATGAATTGCGCGGCAGTTCCAGGTTATCGTTCAATGTAAAAACCGTATCACCGATCAATGGAACACCACCATATCTTTTCAACAGTTCAAAATAGAACATCACCCGCAGAAAACGGGCTTCAGCCTTGCCATACGTTTTCAGTGCAGTGTTGGGCACCTTGTCTACATTCTTCAGGTAAATATTGGCCCGGCGGATACCATAGTATGAGTTGCCCCATACTGCATCCGGGTTGTTCAGCACGTTGATACGGCCATTGGTAAAATATTGTACAGTGGTGTTATTGCGTGATGGCATGGCATCATCTGTAGCAGCATCGAGGTAATCGCCGTTAACCCGGTTAAAACCTGTAGGCAGATAGGTGTACACATCGTTCAGGAACCATGCAGCCAGGGTGCCCAGTGAATCCAGGCGATCCCAGGTCAGGTCATCTTCGATGGTGTACAACGGTACTGTTTCATATTTTTTACAGGCTCCCAGTGCAATACACACGCACAGGCATCCTATAATACAATATGACTTTATATTCAGCTTGGTCATAATAATACTTTTTTCGTGCTTTAGAATTTAATGTTGATACCTGTGTTGATAACACGTTGAATGGGATATGCACCGCCATATACCTCAGGATCTATGCGATCGAATGCAGAGAACGTCAGCAGATTGGTGGCACTTACAAACAACCTGATCCTGTCAAGTTTTATTCTGCCAACCAACCTGTCGGGTAATGAATAACCCAGTTCAACAAATTTCAAACGGGCATAACTACCATCATGCAGCCAGTAAGAGGAGCTGATATGATTGTTTACATTGGTACCAACGGTTAAGCGTGGATATGTTGCCTGTGCTGCATTTTCGGGTGTCCAGCGGCCCAGGTGCTGTTGATAGGCCTGTCCATAGCCATTGTTCTGAAACTCCCATTCTGCATCTCCGGTCAGCATAATATTGCGGTTCTTTACACCCTGTACCAATGCGCTGAAGTCAAATCCTTTAAAAGAGAAGCCCAGTTCCAATCCATACGTCAGTGTGGGTTTGGTATTACCGATGGGGCTTTCATCAAACTGGTTGATCACCCCGTCATTGTTCAGGTCTTTGTATTTGATATCACCGGGTTTGGGTTTGTATCCGTCAATGGTAGGTGATGCATCTGCTTCAGCCTGTGTTTGAAAAAGACCTATAGCAGTATATCCAAACCACTGTCCTATCGGCTGACCGGTACGTTGCATCCATCCATACGGACGGAATACTTCATCCTGGTACGCCACTGTTGTTTTCAATACACTGGCGTTAGCATTTACATAATAGCTGAAATCTTTAATCGATTCGTGCCAGCCCAGTGTCAGCTCCACGCCCCTGTAGCGATTAATACCGATATTTTCATTGGGATAATCGTTGCCAATCAGCGTAGTGCTTTTTCCTCGTTGCTGCAGCAGATCGTACAGCTTCATGTTATAGTATTCTGCAGTAACAGAAAGCCTGTCTTTCAGCAATGAAGCACTTACACCCACATTCAGCTTATTGGCTTTTTCATAATCAATGTTCGGGTTGGCCAGCACCTGTTCATTTATACTGGTATTCCAGGTAGCTGAAGTACCGAAATAAGCGCCAGCACCATCATAGTAATATTGTTTGTAGATAAAGTACCCTGCATTGTCCCAGCCTGTTTTACCAAATGAACCATATACTTTCAAACGGTTCAGCCAGGAAACTGATTTCATAAAATCTTCTTCTGTTACATTCCAGGCAAGTCCTGCAGAAGGAAACAACCTGTAGCGTGTGCCTTCGGGGTAACGGTTGGAACCATTGTATCCCCATGCTACTTCAGCTACATATTTTTTACGGTAATCGTAGGCTATCCGGCCGGAAATACCACGATAACTCAGCGGCAGGTTAGATCCGTCCACGCTGTTGTCCTGGTTAGCCAGTACCTGTGCGTTGATGCCGTGTACGCCAAAATTGCGTTCATAGCCCAGCATAAACTCTACATAGCTCTGGCGCCCCTGGTAATCTATGTAGGTATTGTTGCTTTGTGTACCATTGCTTCCGAACTGGGAATAGGTGGTATCAGTACCGGAAATATTCATTTTGTATGTGGCAAATGATTTGGGCCGGTAACTGGTTTGAGACAAGGTAGAGCTGAATGACAACGTAGCACGTACATACAAACCTTTGGTGATCTCATCCAGTGTACGTTTCATATACAGATCGGCAAAGGCATCACGTTTATAGTTTGCCATATAGCCGGACCTGATCAGCTGACCATAAATATTGTTCTGAAACTGTGTGGTACCGCCCAATGAACCATTGGGATTGAAGACAGGATAAGCATTATTGGGTGTTCTCAGTAAAGAGGCCAATACTGATGCGGCACCATTGCTGCCATAACCCGGCTGGTTTCCGTTCAATATCCTGCCAAACAGGTGTAAGCCCATCGAAAGCTTTTTGTTCAGGTCTATATCCACATTAGAGCGGATCACATAACTTTTAAAATCGTTGTTGGTGTTGTATTTGTTTTCATTACTGGTCAGTAAAATACCAGACTGGCTGATATGCTCCAGTGACACAAAGTAGCGGGCCACCTGGCTGCCTCCATTAAAGCTCAGTGTATATCTGTTAAAACGGGCGTTGTCTTTTAATGCTTTGTCAAACCAGTTTACATCCGGATGTCCGTACGGATCAGATTTGTCTTTGTAAGCCTGCAGATCAGCAGCCGAATACACAGGCGATAATCCATCGTTCTGCAATGCTTCGTTATACAATCTTGCATAGTCATAGCTGCCCAGCGGCTGAACCATTTTCATGGAATGCTGACTGGCTGTTTGCGCAGTGAAAGAGATATGTTGTTTTCCGGGACTACCTTTGCGCGTAGTAATAGACAATACGCCGGCAGAGCCTCTTACTCCCAGCATAGCCGTAGACAATGCATCTTTCAGCACAGTAACAGATTCAATTTCTTCCAGGTCAAAAATGGTCAGTGTACGCGGAATACCGTCAATCACCACCAATGGCGACAGTCCACGCATATTAAGACCTACACCATCATTACCCGGCTGACCTGAGTATTGGTTAGTGATAATACCCGCCAAACGGCCGGTTAAGGTATTACGTATACCTGTTACAGGATTTTTAACCAGGTCTTCAGTGTACACTGCCGCTGTAGAAGCAGCAGTAAGATTGGCAGGTACACTGCTGTACAAAAGCTGTACATTTTTTCTTTTACTGAGGCTGATAATATCTTCTTTTACCAGCGTAATGGTAAAGGTTGTCTGATCAGACAACACATAAGTCTGATCAGAAAAGCCCGCTGCTGTGATCAGCAAAGTATCACCAGGAGTGGCATTAACAGAAAAAGCTCCGGAAGCATCGGTAGTAACAGAATAATCAACTGTACTTACCAGTTTTACAGTAGCAGCGGCAACAGCTTTCTTTGTTGAACTGATCACCTTACCTGTATATGCCAGCCTGCCTTTATCCTGGAAAAAATAATTTCCAGGTGCAGGAACATTACCCGCCGGAAAGCCTGAAGCCCAGGCTCCGCCGCTGTTTAACAGCATTCCGGTAAGTAACAGAAAGGAAATAGTTTGTAAAAAAAATCTCATAAACAATTATTGAGTTGTTTTGAATGGTGGAAACAGTTGATTGGTTAACTCGTATGAGGCGGCATAAAATTATTCTGTCTGCAAGTCTGAATGTTGACCCTTGTTACCCGTGTTTATACCAATATTAACTTTGTATTATGCTGTCAGAATGTTTTTAAAATATAATAACTATCATTATAAGTGTTGCAAATACACGTATAAGTGTATATATGACAATATTTAATGCAGACAAGGCTGGTATAAAGCCCAGAGGCTGTAATGGACAAGCAATGGTTCATAATTATGAATTTAGAGTAATGAGATGACCTGTTGTTGCTGTATATTAATTGCTATGGCACAGGGATACTGTTACGACATTCTATTTTTTTGCTCTTTTTACAAGAATGTCTTTTATGTAATAATAAGTAGTACCGGTTGGTCCGGGTTCACCGGCAGATCCTTCCATTTGCAGGTTAATAATGATCCATAATGGTTTGTTGGTAAAATTGCAGCGATGCACACCGGTCAAACGGTCATCTATATAATAATATATATCCAGGTCTTTATCATCTACCCTTTTCAATACCGCAGCATACCGGTGCCATTGTTCTGCAGCATCAGCAATATTGGTTTTGATGGTAGTTACCTGCCTGGGAGTAATAAATGTATTCTGCCAGTTTACCGCATCGCCTTTAAACTCCAGTATATCCAGTTCGGGTGGCCAGCCTTTTACACTGGTCAACCAGAAAGCCGGCCATGTACCTTTTGATATGGGCGCTTTGAAACTACCACTGATCTCGTATTCGGGATATTCTTCAGAAACAGTTACCTGGTGTTTGGCATGAATGGTGCCTGCATGATACCTGATGGGTAAAAAAGGATGCGAGGCACTTTTGCCTTCATCGGCAGTTATGCGCGTGGCAGTAATGCGGAGTATATTATTGCTTAACAGAGTAACCTGGCTGTGATCTGTTTTGCTGGCATACATACGGGCAGTACCATTGTGATCTGCGCCCCATGGATAGAGATAATTCCATTTTTCTTCCAGTGCCTTATACCCGGAAAAAGAGCTGGTGTCAATAACAGTTTCCCAGTGAATGGTGTCGGCAACTGTGCTTGCCAATGCAGGTACTGCATTTATGACACTTATACACAACACACCGGCAGAAAGTAATAGTTGGGTGATGATTCTTTTCATAAACTTTGATCAGGGCAAAACGTTCCTGTTCTGCTGAACAGCAATCGTTGATTTTTGTAACGTCTAAAATTGCATATTTACCCCTGACAATAAGGGGGAAAAATTGATAAATAATAAGGGGTAAATTCACTTTTTAGTTACTTATCAGTTCATTATGAATACAATTATTTGTCAATGCAACAACAGTTTAAAAAGATAGGATTTCTTCATTTTACCCCCTCATTAATGCGTACAATGGACAATAAGCTGCCGGCAAAGGCAGTAAATTTCAAAAACATAACAGGCAATTGCAACAGGCTATACTGTCATTTTGTCCCGGATATTTATTGTTCGCGGTAACTAACCACATACCTGTGCATTTCGCTGGCGTTTATCAATGGCTAATCAGCGGGTTTAGCGAACGGTTTTGATTCCGGCAAGCTGCTCAATGTTGTTGAGTGAGTAGCTGGTGAAGACAACAGCTACGGCTTGGCGAGTTGCAGATGAGGACGTTTATAAAGAACAGGCAGCAACAATCAAATATGCTACCTTTCAGTATGCAGCACCAGGAATTTGAACCTTCCGAAGCATTGCGGGATGCCATAAAATGCTTTTGGTACAATAGCAGGAATGTTGGAGAACAGCCAACGGGTTTTGAGGTATTACCCGATGGTTATGCTGAAATTATTTTCCATTTCGGAAGCGGCTGCGGCATTAATGCTAATGGAAGTCTGCAGCCATTACCATCGCCTTTTATGATTGGCCTGCTTAATCAGCCGGTTGTTTTTTACACGCAAAACCGTTTAGAGATCATTGCTGTCAGGTGCTTTCCCTGGACCGTGTTTGATCTGCTTGGACTACCATCCGATAAAGAAGGGGTACGCATATTTGAACATCCCATCGCACAGCTCCAACCAATATTGAATCAATTGATAGAAACCGGAAACATCAACGAAGCACTGGCACAGGTACAACAATATTTTCTACAGGCGCACGCGCAGATCGCTGTTGATAGCATGTTGTTCAAAGCAGGCACCGCAATGCGGAAAGCAAATGGCACTATGCCGGTAAGCCAGGTAGCAGTTGCTGCCCATGCAACCGTGCGCACACTGGAAAGAAAGTTCCGGCAATCTTCCGGTTATACGGTCAAAGACGTATCGGGCCTGATACGTTTTGAACAGGTACGAAACCAGTTATGGAACCACCCGGATACCAATCTTGCCGGCCTGGCACCGGAGCTGGGTTATACAGATCAATCTCATCTGAGCAGGGAATTTAAACGCTACACCGGTACTACACCAGCAGCATTTGCGCGAAAAGTAAAGAAAGGAAAACGGGTTGTCAGCAACGATTTTGTCGCGTTTGTACAAGCCTGATACAACAGCATTCCGGAATTTTATGCTTCAATCGTTCTATATGAAAACTATAGCACAAAATCATTTTCCTTATGATGTTATCATTTCCGGCGCAGGCCCCGTAGGGCTGTTCCTTGCCTGTGAACTGGCGCTGGCCAAATGCGCTGTATTGATACTGGAAAAGGCAACAGAGCCGCACTCGCTCTTAAAACAACTTCCCTTCGGCATACGGGGGCTTTCAACACCCACTATTGAAGCACTTTACCGTCGTGGATTGCTCAATGAACTTGAGATACATAAACGTCTTAAAAATCCGCACGCCAATGCTGCGCAAGGTGCACGCCGGCAGGCAGGACACTTTGCCGGTATTCCATTTCATGATGGAGATATTGATATTTCACAATGGAAACGCCTGCCCGGTTCTACCAGTACCAGTTTAATTTCTGAAATGCAGGAACTGGAAACAGTACTGGCCCGTCGTGCAGAGAATTTGGGAGTAACGATCAAACGCGGGTTTGCCATTACCGGCTTTCACCAAACCGAAAATGATGTAATTGTTCAGGCAGGTGATCAATCTTTTAAAGGCAGGTGGCTGGCAGGATGCGATGGTAGCCGTAGCGTTGTTCGCAAAACGGGTGGTTTTGAATTTGCCGGTACAGAACCGGAATTTACAGGTTATACTACCCTGGTTGATATTGCCGATCCGGAAAAGCTTAAACTGGGGCGCAACCTTACAGCCACCGGCATGTACCTGCAATCTCAGCCGGGTTACCTGCTGATACAGGATTTTGATGGTGGTGCATTTCATCATACACAAAAGCCCATTACTGCGCAACACGTGCAGGAAGTGATACGCCGCATCTCTGGTACCGATGTTACGATCAGTGCACTGCATATTGCTACTACCTGGACCGACAGGGCGCGGCAGGCCACCATGTATCGTAACGGACGTGTTCTGCTGGCGGGCGATGCCGCACATATTCATTCACCGCTGGGCGGCCAGGGCTTGAATCTTGGATTGGGTGATGCTATGAACCTGGGCTGGAAACTTGCTGCCACCATTCACAACAAAGCACCGGAAGGTTTGCTGGACAGTTATCATACCGAACGGCATCCCATTGGTGCACAGGTGCTGGATTGGTCACGCGCGCAGGTTGCTATTATGAAGCCTGACCTGTCATCACGCGCGCTGAATGCTGTTGTCCGTGATCTTATCAATACACGTGATGGCGCCACGTATTTTGCAGCAAGAGTATGGGGTATTTTTATGCATTATGATCTTGATGGCAATCATCCGTTGACAGGTTACAGTGTTCCCAACTTTGAATTTGAAGACGGTACTACTATTGGAGAGCTGATGCAAGATGGCATGGGTATACTGCTTGATTTCGACAACAATGCTCTACGTAAAAAATTAGTGAATACATATAATAACCAGATCAGGTATATTTCCAACCCTGCGAAAGAACAATTGGGTCTGAGCGCTGTACTGATACGCCCTGACGGTATTGTGGCCTGGGCTTCGGACAATACAACTGATGGCAATGAACTTCAACAGACAATGGACCGCTGGTTCACCGGTAATACAGAAATCAACAATAAAGAAAGCTGCAGGTAAAAACAATATCATTGTGATTAGTATTTTCACCAACCTGCTTTTTTAAACCAATTTACTTGCCAATTCAGAATCTCAACCTATTTATACAGCATCTGTTAACTGTTTTTTAGTCAATTACAATCCGGGTTTTATTTGGCAAGCTGTAAAAATCTACATGCCATTTCTACATTCCAGCAAAAAAGCAAGGTTCCGGAATTACGGTTCGCAGGTATTTTTTTACCATTGGCATAAATTACTATTTACGACTGGAAGTCCCATCGATACTTTCATCAAAGTAATTTAACATTAAACCTAGCTTTTATGATGAAACGATCAATGCCGACCAATTTGCTGGTAATTTTTCTGGGTATTTCCTCTCTAATATCATGTTCTAAAAAAGAACATACAGCAACAGGTGTTGCAGATATCGCTCTATCTGATCAGGATAAATATCAGGAGATCAGAAAACAGGTACTTGCTAATGCGGATGCAGTAGCAGCCATTGAAGAGCGAAAAAAAGCCGATGTAAACTTTCATGCAGGTGTGAAAGAAGCTTACAATAATTCGGTAAATGCAGGCCCGGTAATTTCAGGGAACAAGCAAAACAGATCAATGGCATTCTTTACCAGACTAAAGTCATTGTCTCTTGATGAGCAATCAAAACTTTACGGTTATCCTTCATGGCTGCAACGCTCGGCAGCATTATTACGATTTAGCAGTGCAGTAATGTACCTGGCCGATTCTCTATATAAAAAAACCGGACTGAACCCTAAACATGACAAATGGGGTATGGGGAAACTCATTATCGAACTTACTAATCCGGAAACATTATTTCTAAAATCGGGGATTCTAAATAACGCAGATTGTGTTAAAAGCTGCGACATCAACTACTATTACTGCCAGATGGCCGCGCATACTAATGCATATATAGACGAAAGCAATTGTTATAGCTGGTATGGCATCATTTGCAGATATGCAGAAGATGGTCAGGATAGTGGAGCATGCTGGAATTACTCATTGTGCATGCAGACAGCAAGCTTCTATTATCAACTTTCACTGGAGAGCTGTTCGTATTACCGGAATGAATGTGTTAGTGGTTGCCCCCAAAACTAATCTTCCATAATTTCGGGTAACCATTTCTAAAATATAAAAAAGCGGCTGTCTCAAAATTGAAGCAGCCGCTTTTCAGAATTGTACTTAAAGTACCGGAAAAGGAAGTACCTGTTTTGTACTGGAACAACAGTATGTAAACAAGCCAATTTACCGGGAAGTTTTGTACAGTGCAGAACAAAAATTCTGATTACAGAGGTAAGCCATTGCCCAGGCCACCGAGCAAGGAGTTCAGCAGATTACCAACAGTGCTTACCAGGTTGCTTACCAGGCTGCCAAGACCGCCTGTGCTACCCAGTAAACCACCTAATAAACCGTTCAGCAGGCCATCCAGCGGACCACCGCCGTTTGTAGTTAACATTTCCTGCTCTGTTAGTGCCGTGAATTGCTGGTTTTTCATGATTGACTTTTTGGTTATTAATAGGAATAAGTCAGCATTATAAAATTGATTCTATTTAAGTGATTAACCTAACTGCCCTATGGATAAACTATACCCGAATGTTGTAATAAATAATAATTTACCAGGATCAGTCAAATGACATACTCCCCTGCCCAATGAACACCTGTTCATACAACAACATGTTTGCCAGCTATCACAACAATATCAATGCTCTAATACAATCAAAACGTCTACCTAAAGATCATTTCACCCAATTATTCACATGCAGTTTACACAGTTAAACAGATCTTCTTCATTGGTAACGATACCGGTTATCCTATTTTAAAACAAACAGGCATAATTTAAAAACAACAGGGTTAGATTATGTAACTAATAAGGAGCAATTTTATAACGCAAACAGTATTCATTTCAATTAACAAATTATCTGTTATGAAAAATTTTGAATTCATTCCTCTGACTGAAACTGAAATCGTAAACGTTAACGGTGGCAGCTTAGGCTCATCTTTGGAAAACCTGATCAATGGTCTTAGCAATTCACTGAACAACACGCTAAATGTTAGCAGTGTTGCTCTTGGCAATTCATTAACCCTGCTCAGTGCAGGTGCTGCCAGCGCGCTGGCTAACACTGGCACCGGCCTGAACAACCTGTTGAGCCGTTTTAGCACAGGTCTGTAATTGATTGTGTGTTGTTTCTTTACGGTCCGGCAATCTTTGCTGAGATGTCTTTATGGCAATAAAGAGGCAATTACACCAACGGATTGACATAAGGTTGTTCCCATTACACAAATGTGGTACAATCTGCAACAAAAAAGACCAGGGAATTTCCTGGTCTTTTTTGTTATCTACCGTTTACGGTATATTAATAGTAACCGGCACTTTTCTGTACGTATTTTCCAGACAGCAGCAATCACCATCACCACCAATTTCTTTTAACAGAAACAATGTAATGATCAGCAACAGGCTGTTGTAGCTCCATCCGTTGTTTACAATTGAAACAGCCGGGTAATTCAGGACGTTTTGTTCTGCAGTATTTTTTTCGCCAGTTCCAGTTCCGCCGCTTCACTAACATTAATCAATTCTATCACTTCCACATTCAGGATAATACATATTTCATATAACCGGTCTACTGTCAGGGGAGTTTTTCCGTTTTCCAAACGGCTGTAGGCATTCTGGGATATGTGCAGCATCAGTGCCATATACTCCTGCGAATATTCTTTACTGCGACGCAACGACCTGATCTTTGAAGCAATTCTTGCTGTGTGTGAAAACTCTTGTGTTAACATAAGCTCCTCAGTTTTTAATGGAATTCATAAGTAAATGATTCACTGGTTCCCTGGGCACAGGTTCTTTATACATTCCTGTATTCCATTCATCCGTTCTATTCGTAATTCACAATCGTTCCCTGGTGTTGTTGCCACAATCTGGCATATACGGCTTGCCGTGCCAGCAGTTCGGTATGCGATCCTTCTTCTTCCAGCTTACCATCTTTCAGCACTACTATTTTATCGGCCTGTATTACCGTACTGAGGCGATGGGCAATAACAATAATGGTTTTACCGGTACGACGCAGTTTTTGCAATGCCTGCTGTACCAGTTTATCAGCAATCGGATCGAGCGATGAAGTGGCTTCGTCAAGAATAAGAATGTCGGGATTGCGGTACAATGCACGCGCAATAGCTATACGCTGGCGTTGCCCGCCGGAGAGATTTACCCCATGTTCTCCCAGCCAGCAACTGAAACCACCCGGCAATTGCTCTATCAGTTCAAGAATCCCGATCTGTTTGCATACATCCAGTATGCGTTGTACATCCGGTTCAAACTCTCCTACAGCAATATTTTCCAGTACTGTACCGGTGAACAGATCCACCTGCTGCGGTACCACTGCCACACGCTGGCGCAGGCTTTCATTATCAAGATACCTGATATCTTTTCCGTCAATACTGATCTGCCCGCTTTTCAACGGGTAGATATTCTGCAGCAAAGACATCAGTGTAGATTTTCCCGAACCACTCTCTCCTACTATGGCAGTAATATGGCCGCCTGATATTTCCATCGAAAAATGTTTGAAGATCTCAGTACGGGTTCCATATCGGAAATGTACATCGTGAAAAACAATATCGCCTTTTGTTCCCTCTGGCAGTTTCATTTTCTGGCCCTCATTCTCCTGTTCAAGATCCATGATCTCAAACAACCTGTCGGCTGCTATCAATGCATCCTGCATACTTTTATTGGCTCCTACAATACCCATGGCAGGACCGGTAAAATAACCGATCAATGCATAGAACGACAGCAGTTCACCTGTACTCAGTTGCTGGCTTACTACCATATATGCGCCTGCCCACAGCAATATCACTACCAGCAAACCAGTGGCAAAACCTGCCACACTGCCTATGATGGTATTGAATGTACCGGAACGCAGCACGCTCTGCAACAAGCGGATGAAATAAGATTCTGTTTTCAGGTTGGCATGTTCTTCCAGTGCAAAACGTTTGATGGTACCTACTGTATTCAGCGATTCTACGAGTTGACTGCCCAATTCGGCATTGTCTTCCATCAGCCGCCGCTGCCATTTTTTATTGAACTTATCACTGACATAATACATCAGTACGTACACAGGAATTATGCACATGACCAGCAATGCCAGTTTCCACTGGTACATAAACATCAGTAAAAAGGAAAAGAATACAATAAATACATTAACCACCAATGTCAGAGCCACATCATTGATAAATGCACGGATCTTTACCGCATCGGTAATACGCGCAGTGATCTCTCCCACACGCATGGTATCAAAAAACTGCTGGGGCAATCGCAGTAAGTGTTTATAGTAACCCAGTATCAGCCGTGCATCTATCTGCTGACTGGTTTTTAATGCAAAAAGACTTTTCATACCACCGATAAACAATTGCAGCAACAGTACAATGATCATAGTAATGCCCATCAGATTCAGCAAACGGGTATTGCCACCAATGATCACATGGTCTACAATATTCTGTACATACAGCGAAGTGGACAAGCCCAGCAATGTATAAATAGCCGATCCGAACAATACCTGGATGGTAACGGCTTTGTGTGGTTTTAGTAATAACCAGAAACGCCGGAAGTGCGATATCTTTTCATTGCCTTCTTTAAAGGATTGTGCCGGCAATAACAAAACCAGGATACCGGTCCATATTTCTTTAAATGCATCATGACTATACTGGTGCATGGCGCCATCAGCCGGGTCCATTACCAGGATATGTTTCCTGGTAACCTCGTAGATCACCACGTAGTGATTCAGGCGTTTTTGTACAATAACATGTGCAATAGCAGGAACGGGCATGTTGAACAGGGCTTCAAAAGGTCCTTTTACGCCTTTGGCATCAAAACCAATTTTCTGGGCAGCTTCTATAATACCCAGGATGTTGGTGCCCTTGGTGTCTGTGCCTGCATACTGGCGTATGGTAGCCAGCGGCATCTGCAGGTTGAAATAAGAGGCTATAGACTGCAGGCAGGCAGCTCCGCAGTCGGTAATGTCGTGTTGTTTAACCTTTACAGCTTTTTTCATAGCACGATGGATGCGTGTTTAATTCAGAGGATGATGGTGATACCGCAACGATATGATGTGTGATGTGTATCTGTTATCAGACAGATACAGGTTTGGCTGCGTTGTTGGGATTGATCCAGTTATCTGTTTTTTCGTAGAGCAATTGCATTAGGCTGCGACGCGCCAATATGAACCGGCATTGCAATGTCATGCCCTTTTTAAGATTGCCACTGGCCCCGTTTGACAGGTGCAGGGTGGTTTTATCAAGACTGCATTTTACCTTAAATACAGGCATATTGTTTACAATGCTGAAATCGTTGTCTACAGCAGTTACTTTACCCGTAACCAACCCCCATGAATTATAATTGAATGCATCTACCTGGAATTTTACCGTCATGCCGGTATGAATATACCCGATATCAGCAGGTGATACATAACACTCCGCTATCATGCCAGAGTCGGGTGATATATAACCCAGCAACTCTCCCTGTTGTACAATACCACCGGGATAACGACCGGCAAACTGCTGTACCGTGCCGGTTACAGGCGCCTTGATGGTGAGCAGGTCTTTTTCCTTTTTTAATTGCTCATTGCCGGTTTGCCACTGTTTGCTTTCCATACGATAATGCTCCAGGTCCTGTTGCCAGTGGGCACGTTGTTCAGCCTGTAATGCGTCGTAAGAGGCTTTGGCTTGTTCGTACGCATATTTCTTTTCTACAAACTCTTTCCGGGTAACCACTTTTTCATCGTACATCTTGCTGTACATTGAAAAATCAGATCTCAGTTTTTCCAGTATTGCCCGTCTTTCAGCTATAGACGCCTGGAAATTGAGATATTGCTGTTTATACAAACCAGAACTGATCTTACCGGGCCCGGCCCCTTGCAGCAATAAGGTAAGATCACGTATATAAGATTCGCGTTTTGACAGTTCGTATCCTGCCTGGCTCAGTTTATTATCTGTTATATCCTGTTGCAGCGAAAGCAATACCTGCCCGGCCTGTACATGATCCCCTTCTTTAACAGGCACTGTTCTAATGGTAGCACTGGCCAGGCTACGCAATTCACTTCTTTCTGTAACCGGGCGTACAATGCCGCCTACATTTACCGAAACATCTACTTTAATAAAAACAGCGGCCAGCAACATGGCAATAACGGCCCCTATTACGGTGGTATAAATGACCTGGCTTTGTACCTGTATACGTGGAAGCCATGTATATACAGATTGCTGCAACACTTCTGCCGGGAAGATCCTGGGCATAGTACAAATGCTTTTAATTTACAACTGTTGTGTAATAATTAATAGAGGAAATGAAGTGTGGATTGATTACTGATGTGGGTTAATATTCCTTGTGCATTCCGGAAATATCTGCGTCTCTGAGTATGTGACAAATATAAGTGACTGCGCACGAAATTAAGAGAGAAAATGTTTGTTTTATAATGCAAATAAATATTTTAACCGTATAGACTATATTTCTTGCACAATAAGGGTACACTGCTTACCTTCTTGCAACTCAGGCCAATCATGTTTAGCTGTAATCCATTCTTTTATTGTAGTAATATCTCCACGCTGCATAAAAGCCGGCAATAGTAATGTATCCATTCCCGCAGTATATTTATCTTCCGTATTCATATTATCAGTAAGCATATAGTATACTTTTGAAAAGAATAGCAGCTACAAATTGTTACTAACTGGTACTCAGTATAATTAAAATGTTGTTATACAAGAGGGATGTTCATAATGTTTAACAGAATTTAAAAGTATCACCACTGATTACAATTCCCGCATCTGAATATGATACTTCCATCCTCGCTTCCCCATACTTTTATCCTTTTATTGCTGCCGAATAGCTGAAACCCTTAGTTTGTACGCTTTAAACCGCAGGAAAGATGCAGGAAGACAGGGAGAAGGATAAGGTAAAAGAGACAAGGTTCAAGGTATAAGGAGTGCAAAAGCGGCATTTCCGGCATAAACGGCAGGGGATTTGAAAATTTGAGAATGTGCTAATTTGAAAATCGCTTGATGGTTGAAAAAAGTCCGGAAAACCGGAAGTCGAACAGTCCGAGAGAAAGAAGCACACAAAGCTACCATGACGCAACCCTGTATTCGCTAACAGCTAAAACCCAATAGCTAAGGCCTTGTATCAGCTCATCGCTCGAAGCTCATGGCCCGTAGCTGTAACTTACAACCCAACCAACCCTCACATCCAGCCACTTGCGCATTATCAATAAAAATATATCATATCGGGTTCGTTACGTCCAACACTTTCATTGTTTATAAGCCATGCACAGGCCATTGCAGATAGTACGGGCCATATCCTGCTCAAAAACCAGTTTATGTACGACGGACACTAACATGCCCGCATTCTTTTGCTCAAAAGCGTACATACAACACTGATACTGATAAAAAAAGACACTTCCATTTGTTAAGAAAATAACATTTTCCAGATCATACATACGTGACAATGGTATACACGGTAACTACCTTATAACCGGAGACAGTATTCGTGTCTCACAGCCGTTAGGCATACGGGTAATACCGCATCTACCTTGCACCCTGCGCAGATACTTACCCTGGACTGATTGTAGCGCTACTTCAAAGAAGGTGGCCATGTACAGTTTTTGTCGGCATGGATATGCTCTTGTTGTCCGGACAACAAGAGTACTCCCTTAAACCGTATGCGGTCACATGCACAGCAACTTATTCACGGGACTGATAACCACTCTACATTTATGAAAATCAAATACACTAATGAATTTGATCTTATTGACGCATTCAAAAAAGGACACACTGATGCTCTTGAGCAGGTTTATAAAGAAAACATTGCAGCCATTATCATTTTCCTGGAAAAATTCACCGGCGCTAAAATGGATGCCGAAGACCTTGCACAGGAAACATTCATTACCGCATGGAAAGAACGGCACCAGGTTCGCGAGAAAGGAAGCATCAAACCTTTTCTTTATTTAAAGGCAAGACAGGCTTTTTTACGCAGTCTTCACCTGAACCAGCGGTGGCAGACAACACGGTACGGATATTTCTTAATCAAAGAAAAATACGAGTCGATGGTGATCAAACAGGTTTTTGAAAACGAATTGCATTCCCTGATCGGAAAACTTATGGACTCGCTGTCACAACAACAAAGACGTATCCTGTACATGAAGTTTGAACAAAATATGAGCATCAACGACATTGCCCAGAAACTGAATACTTCCGTTAACACGGTAAGCGTACAGAAATTCAGGGCGCTGAAAACTTTACTGAATGTGCTGAATAACAATCCCAGGGCAAAACATGACATTGACAACATCCTGTTTCCCCTTGTACTACTGGTATTATCCTGTATCAGCTATATTATTAAGTATTTGCTGGTATAGCTATTATTCATCTTCAGGACTTCACACAAAAAAGTCGTTATGGAAACAAAATCACTCAACTCTGTCGTTCTTATATCTGCTATTTGCAATCTTTCCTCTGACATACCGTTGAGTTCCGAAGAGCAAAGCACTTTTGAGGAGTTTATTAAAAAAACGCCCGAACTGAATGAACTGGCTGTAAACCGTGATATGTTATTACGATGGGCAGCCTATCAGTTGGACGTTGATAAAAAGTGGCAACAGTTTCAGAATGAGTATGCTGATTGCCTGCAACTGGACAGCAGGCCTGAAACATCCAGGCGTATCTGGCCAATGGCTATCAAGATTATAAGTATTGTAGCTTCTGCCATTATAATGATCAACATTGTATTTTACTCATTGCTCCTGTCTGGTAAACACCCCCAACCGGATATTACTGCTGCAGTTCACAAAGCCACATTGGTACTTGCAAATAATGAAGTGATCTCTTTGGAAACCCTGCCGGCAGGCTATGTTATCCAGCAGGGAAATACAAGGATTGTGAAGCAGGATTCTTCCGTGCTGAGCGTTGAAAGAACAGCAGGAGCAACCAGTTACGAAGCCCCCCTGTATAATCAACTGTTGGTACCAAGAGGCAGCATGTTCAGCCTGAAACTTCCGGATGGCAGTGTGGTGGATCTGAATGCGGAGACCAGTATCAGTTTTCCGAGCACGTTCAGCAGCAGGAACAGGGAAGTTGTGCTGGAAAAAGGAGAAGCCTGTTTTAATATCTGGCATGACCCGTCAAACCCTTTCATTGTTTCCGGCAATGGCATCCGGTATAAAGTGCTGGGCACAATATTCACTATCAGGGCTTACAACAGGGATACACTTAACAAAGCTACCCTGATCAAAGGTGCATTGGAAATTTCAACAGGGTGCAGCAAGGTATTGCTGCACCCTGGCCAGCAGGCCGTTGTTCACCCCAACAAAAGCATATCGGTGATCAGCAATGTCAATACCAGCAACCTGCTGGCATGGAAAACGGGAGAATTCTTTTTTGAAAATGACAATCTAAGATCCATTATGGCAGAAGCGGAAAGCTGGTATAATATCAAAGCCACCTTCAAAGATCATGTTGATGCAAAAGGGATCGTATTCCAAAAGATCAGCAGGAATGTACCTGTGGATCAATTTATGAATATCCTGAGCATGGAAGAAAAGGCTTTTCACTATGAGATCAGGCAGAACGATGACATGACAGAAGTGGTGATTTCGAAATAATAGTGAATTTGAAAATTGGAGAATGTGCTATTTTGCCTGGCCGGGAAAACCGGAAGAAATATGCACGCAAAGATGCTAGACATAAGCTGTATTCAACTTACAACCTATCCTCCTGCATTCGCAAATAGCTAAAGCCTGACAGCCAACATCTTGTATTGGCTATCGGCTCAGTACTCGCCGCTGTATTCAGCGTTGAGCGTTCCGCGTTAAGCATTCAGCCCTGTATTAACTTAAAACTTATAACCCCTTAACGCAAATGTCCGCGTAAGAACCAGGCCATTTTTTCGTGGTCTTCCAGCAAACCGGTTAAAAAGTCACTGGTACCAACATCGCCCAGGTCATTGGCAATCTTATTGATATTTTCGCGCAGGTAGATAATGATGCTTTCATGATCTGCCAGCAATTCTTTAATGAACCCTACACTATCGTTCGGTGCACGATTGGCTTCCGTTAAATGTGTTAATGCTAAAAAGGATTGCAGGGTTGCAGGTGTATAATGCCCGATGGAACGGATACGTTCTGCTACATTGTCAATAAACTCATCCAACTCACCAAATTGTTTTTCAAAGAAAATATGTTTACTGTAAAAATCGGGGCCTTCAACGTTCCAGTGAGCATTACGTGTTTTGGTATACAACACATACTCATCTGCCAGTACCTTCGATAAAATCGTGGCTACTTCCTGCGTATTCTCTGCAGTAATACCAATGTTCGCATTCATATTGTCAGTGATTTTGTTTACGGTTTATTAAAGCTACTAAATATGATAATATAAAACTGTATTGTACGCTTGTTAAGCAAACGATAACAGGTAAACAAAAAAGGATACAGCTTGATTCACTGCAACCAGTTAATGACAGACCAGAAAAGAAGTCTGTTCAATGATTTTATGATAAAAAAGAACAGAATGCTACAAGAAGCTATTCACGTAACCAGGCCGAACTTAAAAGATAGCCTACAGCCGGATTGGTCAGCATACCTGATGCAAGTTTTCATCAGGATACGGAAAACGGGGGACGAGCTAACAGGGAAGTAAAAACCGGTGAATATGATGTGTAAACAGATCTGCAGCGTACCTTTGCGCAGCAATGTCCAAAAGCATACAACATATAGCGGCGCTGTACCTGGTGATCATAATGGCTGTGAAGATGCTGTCTGTGCCTGTATTCTGTATAGATTATGCACTGAATAAAGACTGGATTGCCGGCACTTTGTGTAATAACAGGGATAAACCGCAGCTACGTTGCTTCGGGCGTTGTTACCTGGATAAAGAACTGGCCAAAGCTCACGAAACGGGTACTTCCCAAAACCAGTCTGTCAATACCTTCCAGGCAGGCATAGATTTTTTTGAACCTCCCTGCACATTTCAGCATTTCCCGGTAATGCAGGAACCGTTACCGGTACATGCTTTACACCATATTTATGCCTCTGCAGGATTCACCTCCCGCATTTTTCATCCACCCGCCTGCTGCTGATCATAATATCCCGTGTTACTGGTTGCTGTAACTATGGCCGCAGGCTTTTGTTTACAGGATTTATTTAAACATCTTTTTCAAAATATTATGACACGTATATCTGGTATCATTACCATCGGAGTGGTTGTTATTACTATTGCAGGGGCTGCATTACTGGCAGGCAACCTGATCATGAAAAAAAATTCATTGCCTGTATTGGGTGAGCCCGGACACACAGCCGGCCCTTTTTCTTTTGTAGACCAGGATAGTAAAACCATTACCCTGAATGACGTAAATGGCAAAGTGACCGTTGCCGAATACTTTTTTACTACCTGCCCCGGCATTTGCCCGGTTATGAACAAAAACCTGACAAAGGTATATGAGCAGTATAAGGACAGAACAGATTTTGCCATCCTTTCACACACTGTAAATCCTGAAAAAGATTCTGTACCGGTAATGGCAGCCTATGCCACCCGCTTTAAGGCCCACACACCTCAATGGGAATTTTTAACCGGTGATAAATATGCTTTGTATAAGGCAGCACGTGAAGATTATCTGCTGGCAGTAGCAGACAGTTCTGCCAGCAGCATTGATGAAGATTTTATTCATACCGAATTTGTAGCGCTCCTGGATAAACAACGCCGTATCCGCGGCTTTTACGACGCCACAGACGCTAAAAAAGTAGACCAACTGATCACAGATATCAAAAAATTACTGAAAGAGTAACTGGTAAAACATATTTGCCTGTTATTTACCCAACAGGTAAAATAGACCTGCCTGGAAACTACGGTTAAGGCCACTTTTGTAATTGCTGATCACCATACCAGACCGGTCTTTCAGCTCATATTCTGTATTCTTTACCAGGCCATGGGTGTAACGCACCTCTGCTCCCAGACCTTTAAAAAAAGTATAGGCAATGCCTCCGGCAATTCCTATGTCAAATTTTTTATACGTATCCCTGACATTCTCAGAGCCATTATTTGTTTTTGCGTGAGCAGCAACCAGGAAAGCCAATTCAGGACCAGCCAGTACCTGTAAACCTTTTACCGGCGAATAACCCGCCAGTACGGGCAAGGCTATGTAATTGAGGCGGTTTGTTAGTCCAATAGGCAGAGTTTCAGATTTTTCCAGCTTATATCCTTTGGAAGAATACAGTAATTCAGGCCTTAATACAAGTTTGTCAGAAAACTTTATCTGCGCCAGCACGCCAGCCTGCAGACCGGTGAGATTTTTAAAATCCACCGTAAGGTCGTCATAATGCATCTTCGACACATTTATACCGGCCTTTACACCAAAACTGACCTGTGCGGAAGCAGAACAGATAAAAATAAACAACAATATGAATACTGTAAAGATTGTACGCATAATAAGCAGGGTTATTGGTTAATTAATAACATCCCGTTTCAACACGGGACTTTCCTGCCTGACAACATTACCGCATACGCTGTTGCATGGCCTCATATAAAATCATACCGGCTGCTACCGATACGTTAAGCGATTCAAATTTACCGGGCATGGGTATCTTAAATTTCTCATCGCAGATCTTCATCAATGCGGGGTATACGCCGTTCTCTTCCCCTCCCATCACTATACAGCAAGGCTCTTTAAACTGCAGCTCCTGTACATTGGTTGCTGCCGTCATTTCACTGGCAAATACCTTAATACCATTCAGATGCAGTTCGTCTACCGCCTGCATCAGGCTGCGTACACGACATACCAGAATGCGTTCCAGCGCACCGGCAGAGGTTTTCACCGCATCTTCGTTCAATGCGCCTACTCCTTTATCGGGAATGATCAGTGCCTGTGCTCCACAACACAGTGCAGTACGGGCAATGGCGCCAATATTGCGTACATCGGTTACACCATCGAGTATTACAAATAATGGTGTTTCACCTTTATCGGTGATGAAAGAGATCACTTCCTGCAAATTGTAATACTGTACAGATGCTGCGATGGCAATGCATCCCTGGTGGTTGGCATTACTGAGCGCATTGAGCTTGGGCGCCGGCACCTTATTGATCGGTACATTATTACGAAGCGCCAGTTCCCTGATCTCCTGTATGCTTTCGCCTACTGCAGTAGTAAGCATATAAATACGTTCTATCTGCTTGCCTGTCTGCAATGCTTCCAGCACCGGCTTGCGCCCAACAATCAGCGAAGACTTTTTTACTGCTGGTTTTTTATGATGAAATCCTGCCATCTGTCAACATCAGTTTTACTTTATAAATTGCTGCCACGGTCATAGCATCTGTAATGATGCCGGCTTCTACCATGCGGTAGGCCTCTTCAAAAGGCAGCTTGCGTATCTGTAATTGTTCTGTTTCTTCGGGTTCTGCTTCCCGCTGTTCCAGTTTCCTGGCCAGGAAGATCAGCGAATATTCATCAGAAACCGAATTGGATAAATGCATGCTTACAATAGGTGTCCATTCAGCAGCCACCAGTCCCGTTTCTTCCAGCAATTCTCTTTTGGCCGACTCTACCGGTTCTACCCCTATCGCTCCCCCGCCTTCCGGCATTTCCCAGCTATACTGGTTCAGAGGAAAACGGTACTGCCCTACCAGGTAGGTATTAAGTTCATCGTCAAGCGGCAACACGCCTATCGCCAGATTTTTAAAATGTACCTTTCCATAGATTCCTTTACCACCTGAAGGATTGATCACATCATATTCCGTAACCTGTATCCAGTTGTTATTGTATTTTTCTGTAGCACCCAGTACCTGCCAGGGGTTGTGTTGCTCATTCATAGCCCGAAAGTAATCAAAGTTTAAGGATGAAGGTGCAAGGACGATGAAGCCGGAGGTCGGAAAGAAAATACGAAATACGAAGTACCGTATCCTGATATTTTATGCCACCTTGTGGCTCCGTGCCTTTGTGGTTCAAAGAAACCTTTGCGCCTTTGCGTGATACCCTTCAATCAGCAACTGACTATTCACCACCGACCACTCATCATAACAAAAAAACCTCCCCGGGTTAAGAGGAGGCTTTTTACTTATGGTAGTGTTTCTGCTTATTTGATACCGAAAGCTTTTTTCACTTTGCTTACGTAATCCAGTTTTTCCCAGGTAAACAGTTCTACTTTTTTGGTAACTGTTTTGCCATCGGGAGCAGTAAAGGTTTTCTCTACTACTTCAGATTTACGTCCCATGTGTCCGTAAGCGGCTGTTTCACTGTAAATGGGGTTACGCAGCTTCAAACGTTGCTCAATGAAGTAAGGACGCAGATCGAAGATACCGGAAACGATTTTCGAGATCTCACCGTCGCTCAGGTCAACTTTTGCAGTACCATAGGTATTGATGTACAATCCCATGGGTTTTGCCACGCCAATAGCGTATGATACCTGTACCAGTACTTCATCACATACACCGGCAGCTACCAGGTTTTTGGCAATATGACGTGTTGCATAAGCAGCAGAACGGTCTACTTTGGAAGGATCTTTACCGCTGAATGCGCCACCACCGTGTGCACCTTTACCACCGTAGGTATCAACAATGATCTTACGGCCTGTTAAACCGGTATCACCGTGAGGTCCGCCGATTACAAATTTACCGGTGGGGTTGATGTGATATTTGATATTGTCGTTGAACAGCTTTGCGTATTTCTTATACTTTGATTTTACACGGGGGATCAGGATATTGATGATATCCTTTTTGATCTGCTCCTGCATTTTTTTCTCTGTATCAAAATCATCGTGCTGTGTAGATACCACGATAGCGTCGATACGCACAGGTCTGTTATTATCGTCATACTCCAGCGTTACCTGGCTTTTGGCATCAGGACGCAGGTATTTGATCTGTTTGTTCTCTCTTCTTAATACAGCCAGCTCCAGCAGCAGCTTATGTGCCAGGTCAAGCGCCAGTGGCATATAATCTTCTGTTTCGTTGGTAGCATAACCAAACATCATACCCTGGTCACCGGCACCCTGCTCTTCTTTCTTTTTCTTGTCTACACCCTGGTTGATATCGGCAGACTGTTCGTGAATAGCAGAAAATACACCGCATGAATTGGCTTCAAACATGTATTCGCTTTTGGTATATCCGATCTTACGGATAACGCCGCGTGCGATTTCCTGTACATCAAGATAGGCTTTGGATTTAACCTCGCCTGCCAGTACAACCTGTCCGGTTGTAACCAGTGTTTCACAAGCTACTTTAGACTGTGCATCAAAAGCCAGGAAGTTATCAATAAGAGCATCTGATATCTGATCGGCCACTTTATCGGGATGACCTTCAGAAACGCTCTCAGAAGTGAATAAATAAGGCATGATGAATGAATGGATTTAATTAATCTGAATTATAATGGGTTAAAAACCGGGGCAAAGATAATTGTCTGTGCTTATATTTTATAATAAATAATCCCCATCCGGCCTTCATTATCGCCTGTCATCACAGGCATGTCAATTCTATGCAAAACCGGTAGAGTATCCAGGCTACTATCCTGCGTTTATTGTATATGCCTGCCGGGTTATAGCAATCCCCTGCAATGGCTGAAATCAACTGTTGCAGGGGATCTGTTATATCTGTAGCCTACTTTACCAGGTCGGCATACAACTGTAAATAATCTGTTAAATCTGACTCTGCATTGTAGGTAAGCACCTTACGACCTTTCACTTTACCAAACTCTTCTACCAGCTTTTTATCTACTTTGTCTGCACCAAAAGTAATGGCATCAGCATAAGTAGCACCGCCACGCAGCATCGCTACGTTGTTGCCTTCTTTAAAAGGCTCCAGGTCTTTTTCCTTGATGTTGGGGCTTACATTGGCTATTTTAAGGAAATCGGCACCCAGCTTCTCTTTGAAACTGTTGCCGCCCATAGTATAGATCACTTTGCTGTGCGCAAATACGGGCTCTTTTTTGTAAGCTGTTTTCTGGTACAGGGGTACCAGGCCGGTCATCCATCCACTGCAATGAATGATGTCAGGAGGCCAGCCGAATTTTTTTACGGTTTCCAGGGCACCCTTACAAAAGAATACGGTACGCAGACCATTGTCATCGAACCATTTCTCCTGCTCGTCGTGGAAAATATATTTTCTTTTAAAAAGATCTTCATTGTCCAGGAAATACACCTGCAAACGGGCATTGGGCAGGGAAGCTACTTTAATCTGGAGTGGGAAATCATCATTGTCAACCGAAACATTAATACCTGACAAGCGCACCACTTCATGTAACCTGTGACGCCTTTCGTTTATCACGCCAAACCTCGGCATAATGCAACGCACCTCATATCCTGCTTCATTTGCCTTTATTGCTAACCGGTTCACTGTTTCTGAAAATTCTGTCAGCTCCAGGTAGGGGGACATTTCGTTAGCAATAAATAAAATTCTTTTCTTTGTCAGCATTATTGAAAAATTGGTTTGATACCCATTTTAAAAAAAACAGGGTGCAAAGTTAAGGTATTTTATTGTAAAAGGGGGCAGTATGGCTCATTCCATCCCTTTAAACACGTCAAAATGATCATTTTTAAAGAAGCCGCAGCACTGGCCGGTTATATAGAAAATCAGAAAAAACAACAAAAAACCATCGGTTTTGTGCCTACCATGGGCGCCCTGCACCAGGGGCACCTGGCCCTGATACACCAGGCCCGGCAACATACCGATATCACTGTCTGCAGCATTTTTGTAAACCCCACCCAGTTCAACGATCCGCGCGATTTCCAGAAATACCCCAATACCATTACCAGCGATGTGGAGCAATTAACGAACGCCGGTACCCATGTATTGTTCCTGCCCTCCGTTCAGGAAATGTACCCTACCGGTACCCAACAACTGGAACAATACGACCTGGGTTACCTGGAAACCGTGCTGGAAGGCAAATTCAGACCCGGCCATTTTCAGGGGGTTTGCCAGGTAATGAGCAGATTGCTGACCATGGTAAAACCACACCAGTTGTTTATGGGCCAGAAAGACTACCAGCAATGTATGGTGGTAAGCCGGCTGTTACAATTAATGCCGCTTGACACCCGGTTGATCATCTCTCCCACTGTTCGCGAAAAAGACGGGCTGGCCATGAGCAGCCGTAATATGCGGCTCAATACAGATGAACGCGCCAAAGCGCCTGCCATTTACCGGGCTTTGAGCGCACTGAAACAACAATTGCAGCCCGGCCCATTAGCCCCTCTGCAACAACAGTCGATAGCATTGCTGGAACAGGAAGGCTTTAAAGTAGATTACGTATCTATTGCCACAGCAGACACACTGACGCTGGTAACCGAATGGGACGGTAAACAACCACTGGTAGCCCTGGTAGCTGCTTTTATGAACGAGGTAAGACTGATTGATAATATGATAATACATGAAGACTGAAGTCTGAAGTGATAAAATTGTTGTATTTCAGGCTTCAGCCTCATACTTCAGACATCCGGCTTCGGACTTCATACTTCTTTGCCCCATTTCGCTAAACTTTTATAGCTTGCACCGCGCAATATGGAAAAACAGTTGTTTCGTACCACTGTAAACACGTTGCGCCCGTAATTGTTATTAATGACCAGCCTGCTTATTCAACCGGCATGGTACATTTTCAAATTGTCAAATCTTCAAACTGATATGGATATAGAAGTGTTGAAATCCAAAGTACACAGGGCTGTTATTACAGAAGCCAATCTGAATTATGTAGGCAGCTTAACACTGGACGAAGACCTGATGGATGCCGCTAATATGATTGAAAATGAAAAAGTACAGATCGTTAATGTGAACAACGGCACCCGTATTGAAACCTATCTCATCAAAGGTAAACGTGGCTCTGGTGTTTGCTGTCTCAATGGTCCTGCTGCACGCCAGGGCGCTGTGGGTGATATTGTCATTGTGATCTCTTACGCACGTATGGATTTTGAAAAAGCCAAAAGCTTTAAGCCCTGGATCGTTTTCCCGAAAGATGGAAACAAACTATAATGTAAATACAATACCGGCAATACGAAGTACGAAAAAGCGTTAGTGTCAATACCTATTGAACAATGTTCTGCTTGGTACTTTGTATTGCTTACTTTTCACAGCGTATTTGCTAATTTTACCCTTAATCAACCACTTAACCTTATAGCATGAAAAAGAAAGTTCTAAGTGTATTACAATACTTACTGTTTCTTGGACTTGGAATTTTCCTGGTATGGTGGTCGCTGCGAAAAGTAGACGAGAAAGACTGGGAGGAATGTAAAAACGCCCTGCTGAACGCCAATTACTGGTACATCATTCCCGTTGTTATTGCTTTACTGGCCAGCCATTACAGTCGCGCACTGCGTTGGAAACTGTTGATGGAACCGCTGGGATATAAAACCCGCATTTCCAATACTTATATGGCTGTACTGATCGGCTATCTTGCCAATCTTGCCATTCCCCGCCTGGGTGAAGTACTGAAATGTACTGTATTGGCCCGCTATGAAAAAGTACCGGCAGACAAACTGGTAGGTACTATTGTAGCCGAGCGTGCCTTTGACCTGATCTGCCTGATCATTGTAATGAGCATTACCTTTTTTACCCAGGCCGATATCATTGGTGAATATTTCGGTAATATGATCAACAAGAATTTCGGTGCCAAAATAGCCCTGTTTACTCCCGGCAAAATAGCACTGCTGGTCATTATACTGGCTGTACTGGTATTGGGCGGAGTTTTCTTATTGAAAAAGTTATCACATATTTCCTTTATACAGAAGATCAATAAAATAATATATGGTATCTGGCAGGGATTGACCAGCGTTCGTTATATCAAAAATAAAGGATGGTTCTTTTTCCATACTGCCTTTATCTGGATCATGTACCTGGTAAGTGTGCAAATGGGTATGTGGGCTATGAGTGAAACAGCAGGTTTCGGACTTAAAACCTCGTTGTCCTGTCTTTCAACCGGTAGTATTGCTATGATCATTACGCCCAGTGGCATTGGTGCATACCCGGTGTTTATACAGGAAACCATGGCCGTATATGGTGTTAAAAACACTATCGGACTGGCATTTGGCTGGATGATGTGGACCGTTCAGTTTTTCCAGATATTAATCGCCGGATTTATCGCCCTCGCCCTGCTACCTTATTTCAACAAACAACCAAAAGAAGTGGCACATGCGTAAAGCAGACATTATCGAGAAGAAGATTTATACGAAAGAAAAGGCGTTGCAACAGATTGCTCAATGGAAGATGACCGGTAAAACTATTGCTTTTACCAATGGCTGTTTTGATATTCTGCACCGCGGGCACATTTTTTCACTGTCGCAGGCGGCCAAAGAAGCCGATTACCTGGTAGTAGGCGTAAATTCTGATGCCTCTACCAAACGGTTAAAAGGTGACAGCAGACCGGTGAACAATGAAGAATCCCGGGCCTTGTTACTGGCCTCCTTACTGATGGTAGATGCTGTAGTGATCTTTGATGAAGATACTCCCCTGCAACTCATCAATACCCTGATGCCGGATGTACTGGTAAAAGGCGGCGACTACACCCTGGAGCAGATCGTGGGAGCCAAAGAAGTGATGGCCAATGGCGGCCGCGTGGTGATCAATCCTATTGTACAGGGATATTCGACAACAGGACTGATTGAGAAGATACATAAGTTGTAAGTAAAAAGTTGCAGGTTTTAAGTTAGTACCTGCCTATCATTGCGCCTTCACAAAAGCAATTGCGGAGGTGTTTTTATCTGCATCAAAAGCAAAGTAGACTGGTAATAGTAAAAAGAAACTTTCTATCCGGTAGATACACTATAAAGCAATCACCTACAACTACACACCTACATCCTATACATCCGCTCTACCTCCAGCACTATCTTTTCCATTTCACGTTCATCGCCATTGGCATCGTAAGGCTGTTTCAGGTTGCTGTTGAAAAAGAAGGCCACAGTTTGCCATACACGGGCTGTAAAGCCGCCTTTGTATTCTTTAATGATCTCGTAACAGTTGTTACCCGTTTGCCGGTTGATCAGTTTCATCAATACTTTACCCTGGTAAATAGACAGGTTGGTCAGGGGATCAGCAAACTCTTTTTTCAATTCCTTTTCGCGGCTTTTGATGTATTTTTTACGTTGCTCTTTATCGGAAATACCGGCCAGCCTGGCATTGATATCATTCAAAATAACCCCGGCCTTGCGTGCATACGGGTAAGTAACATAAATTGCATTGCGCAAACGGGTCCATTCTTCCCGGCGTTTCAGCAGGTGTTTGGGATAAGGCGCCTGTACCCATTGCCAGCCCATATCCTGACCTGGAATAATTTCGCCATCAACAAATACTGCGGGAACAGGAATGGTATCATTAGGCCCTAACGCGGGCATGGGATGCGTTTTCAATATAGAATCAGGGATAACCTGTGCACAAACAGGTAAGGAAATTGTAGCCAGTAAGATCGCTACTCCAAAACAACAGATTATTTTTCGCCGTGCACCCATATAGGCGGTAGTCTCTGCCACCGGGAACTAAAATAATAATTATTCCTGTTAAAATCTATAAACGGAGGCGCCGGACAGGAAATTGTATTATAAACAAATTGTTAAAATAGGTAGAATCAATTAGTCTAACTGAAAATGTGCAAATTTGAGAATAATTGAGTACCCGATAGTCTGACTGTTGAATTGTTTGATGGCTGGGGTAAAAATGTTTGATTGTTTACCTGCATTTCGCAGCTAACATCTTGCTCATTGAACCTTGCGCCTTCAGACTTCCGACCTAAGACTTCTGCATTCATTCATCAGGATAGCTTTATCCTTCTCACTACGCTCATCACCAGGCCAATGATCATGATCACGGTACCGGCCCATACCAGGTTGATAAAGGGGAACTGCAATACTTTCAACGCAATGAACGGCACCAGTTTGGAAGATTCTTTTACACCGATCTCAATATGCTGATTATCTTTTACCCTTGTAAATTGTACTGCGATGCCCTGCGAGAACAATGAATCGCGGATGTAATGTACATCACCATTCTGCAGGTAATATACAGGCTCGGCAGTCAGCCGACGATTATCGCGCGTTGTTACGGTCAGTCTTGCCATCAGTGCAGTATCCCTGTCCGTATAACGTTGCAGACTGTCGTGCGGATTTACAATCACCGTATCCAGTACCATAAAACCGGCAGAGTAATACACCGTATCACCAACTTTTACCTGTGTCTGGCGAAACTGTGATGTGTCGCTTCCCTCCTGCACTTTATTGGAATAATTTACATAACTGAAAATATCTTTATTCCAGTAGTGACGTGAGCTGGGGTTTTGCGAAACACCTTCCTGGCCTTTGGTATTTTTAATAAAGTCAGGCGTCAGTGTAAAGCGGTCTTTTCCGTCTTTACGTTCCATATCCACGTGGAAATAGGTCATCTTACCGCCTTCGGTAGTGGTATCTTTTGTATAAGTAGCCCAGTATTTACCCATGTCAGTACGCACACCCTGGTACAGCGTCAGATTTTCCAATCCTTCTTTCGGGTTTTCAGGACCAAAGTTCAGCGGGTTGAAAGTATTTACCGACAATACTTCTTTTTTAGCAGAAGAGATCAGGATACCAACCAGCAACAGTCCAAAACCAACGTGGGCCACCGAACCACCTGCTGCTTTCATTTTACCATTCAATCCAAGCCATATATAACCGGCATTGGCCACTACCGCATATACACCGGCAAACATAGCAAGGTGAATTGCCACCAGGAAGCCGACACCATATTTATCGTAGTCAATACCACCAAATAAGCTGATGCAAAGTGAGACAGCCAGTGCAATCAGTGTAGGCAACCATATCTTTTTTACAAAATAATCCTTACCGGTGTTTTTGTATTTCAGAAACTGCGTAACAGCAGTAAGTATACCCAATACTATCGCCACAAAGATCTGTATACGGTTGTAGGAGAACTCGCGGTCTTCGCCAATGGCGAATTTGGTACCGAATATTTTATTAATGACCGGTAAAGAAGTAGCAATAATGATCACTACCGAACCCAGGAACAACACCAGTGAACCGATGAACATCCAGAATTCGCGCGACCATGAATTTTCTTCTTTGGCAATGGCAGGGATTTTTTTAAAACGTGCTATCAGCAATGCCAGTGCAGGAACCACAAAGATGAACAGGAAAATGCGCAACTGCCAGTTCATACCGGAATCGACAAACGCGTGTACGGAAGTGTCCTGCAGATCGCCACTACGGGTAAGGTAGGTTGAATACAATACCAGCAGGAAACCCATTACAAAAAAGAAATTCGTGGCACGTAATGAATGGCCGGTTGAATTGTATACCAGTTGTGTATGTACACCTGCTACCAGCACCAGCCAGGGTACCAGCGAAGCGTTTTCCACCGGGTCCCACGCCCAGTAACCACCAAATGTCAGAGACTCATACGCCCAGTAGGCACCCATCATAATACCCAGCCCAAAAATGGCTACCGAGAACAATGACCAGGGCAATGCTGCTTTGGTCCAGCCACCATAATCTTTTCTCCATAAACCGGCTATGGCAAATGCAAATGGTACAATGGTAGACGCAAAGCCCAGGAACAATATCGGCGGGTGAATAACCATCCAGTAGTTCTGTAGCAACTGGTTCAAGCCACGTCCATCCTTAACAGAATTGAGGTAATGCGGATCCTGGAAGATCGGTGCATCCTGAAACTGGTGGCGTGTTAACAGGAATGGAGAACTACCAACACGCAGATCGAACAGGTAAATACCCAGTACCATTGTGGCCAGGATTACCTGCGCAAAACTTATTACCGTCATTACCGGGGCTTCCCATCTTTTGGCAGTACGGATCAGTATCAAACCCAGTACCCCATGCCACAGGGTCCATAACAAAAAGCTACCTTCCTGTCCTTCCCAGATACTGCTGAGCAGGAACCTGGGCGAAAGTGAACGATCAGAATGGTTATATGCGTAATAATATTCAAAATAGTGTTGAACAATGATGAACAGGATCACTCCGAATACTGCAAATACTGCAAATGCATCGGCAATAAATGCAATACGTGCAATACGTTTCCAGCTCACAGCATCATCCGGCAGTTTGGCTACCGACGATTTAAAATAGGCAATAGCAGCCACCAGCGAAGCCACCAATGAAAGCACTACCAGGAAATGACCTACCTGTCCCGGTAATAAATGTTCACCAATATAATCCATCAGAGAAGAGTTGTAGTTGTCAATAACAGGTTGTGTTCACGCAGAGAGCTACACTGCGCACACCTCCGGCACCAATCAGTTTTTAGAGATATTGTTGTAAGCGGCCTTGGGATCGTCTTTATACTTGGAAGGACATTTGATCAGGATGCCGTCTTTACGGGTAATTTCAAAAATGTCACCTTTCATTTTTCCTTTCAGCACAATACGATCGCTTTTCTCCATATCAAAAGGTTTTTCAAAATAGTAACGAACCTGCGCACGGTTACCCAGGCTGTCCACTACATAGAACTGAGTAAGATTGGGATTGATAGCTGCATTGTATTCAATGGGCACCGCTACAGTTTTGTCGAGCTGCGCAATAATGGTAACGGTTTTACCTTCTTTCTGACGGGCAGAGGCAAGGGTTTCGTAGGTGGAGAGGTCGGTAACATAGCTCAGCAGTACCATAATGCACACCGCAATACCAACCAGGATAATGATATGACTTTTTTTCATTGTATGTGGAATGTATCGTTTTTGACAAGTCACAGGTTACCGGTTTCCGTTCCAAAGCACTTTATCCAATCAATTAGTAATCAACCTGTTTTACGCTTTTATCTTTCACTTCTCAAGCCCACCTTTAATATTTGCTTGTTTTCCTGCGCAAAGTTAGTTCAAAATGCGTCATTACCCCGTGTGATTTTGATGAATTGCGCCGAACCTTTAACAAACTGATTGCATTGCTGAAGAGGTGAATAACAAAAGCTTACACCAGATTGTTTAAAAAAGTTCAGTAAATATTAACAGTCCTGCTCCCGTCCCGTGTTTGTTTATTCACACCAGTGCGTACATTTTTTTGCTGCTTTACTATACTGTACTAACTTGCACCGCGTTTTAACAGGGAGTGGGATTTTTAACAAATGACAGACTTATCGCATTTTAATCCAAACGGAGCCAGTAACCCCAATAATAATATTTTTGGTTTACCCTTCGCAGAAGAAGACGCCCGTTTAGTAATTGTGCCCGTTCCATGGGAAGTAACAGTAAGTTACAATGCCGGAACAGCAAGGGCTGCAGATCATATCTTTAAAGCCAGCATGCAGGTTGACCTGTTTGATGGTGATGCTAAAGATACCTGGAGACAGGGATTCTTTATGCGTTCGCCAGACAGGAAAATACTGTTGAAAAGCGATTATCTCCGCAAAGAGGCAGAACTCTACATTGATTATATTTCCAAAGGCGCCCGGCTGGAAAAGAACGCCTTCATGTGCAAATCGCTCAAAGAGATCAACGAGGGTGGTGTGTACCTGAATCACTGGGTGTACGACCAGACCCGTGCCTTGCTGGGCGAAGGCAAACTGGTGGCATTGCTGGGTGGCGATCACAGTATCAGCCTGGGCTTTTTAAAGGCCATTGCTGAAAAACATCCTTCCTTTGGCATTCTGCAGATAGACGCCCACTGTGATCTCCGCGCTTCTTACGAGAACTTTACCTATAGCCACGCCAGTGTTATGTACAATGCGCTGCGTGAAATACCTGAACTGGCCAAACTGGTGCAGATAGGCGTACGCGATTACAGCCAGGAGGAAATGCAGTTCATTCACGACAGTCAGCAACGCGTGGTGACCTACTTCGACAAAGACCTGAAAGAACGTTTGTTTGAAGGCGAAACCTGGAAACAGATCGTAACAGATATTGTGAACCAGTTGCCCGAAAAAGTATACCTCAGTTTTGATATCGACGGATTACATCCCAAATTATGTCCTAATACCGGTACACCGGTGCCTGGTGGTTTTGAAGTGGAACAGATCTATTACCTGCTTAAAACAATTGTAAAAAGCGGTCGCCAGTTCATTGGGTTCGATCTGAATGAGGTAGGCGTAGGCGATACAGACTGGGATGCGAATGTTGGTGCACACATTTTATGGAAGTTGTGTAATTTGCTGGTGGCAGCCAATTCCTAAAAAGGCTTTCCCGCATGGTATATAAATATGTTGTTACGCTCCGGAACCAGCATTCCCGCTCTATAAACATACTGGGCATTCTGCTCAGCCTTTTTTCCGTTTTACTTTTCACACGCGAAATGCTGATCTCCCATACCCCGTCATTAGCCTACTTTTTTGGTGTAATATTCATAGTAGGTGTGCTGGCATGGAACATCTTTCAATCATCCAAAGGCAAAAAAGTGTATTACAGCCGGGCATTGCTGATAGCAGCACTGGTGTGGATGAAAATGCCCTATTTTCAATGGTTGCTGTTTATATACATAGCACTCGCCTTCCTGGAATACCAGGCCAAACATGCACTGGAGATCGGTTTTACCGACGCAGAAGTGGTGATCAACTCCCTTTTTAAACGCCGCTACCAGTGGAAGCAATTTAATAATATCGTGTTAAAAGACGGACTGCTCACGCTCGACTTTGCAAATAACCGCATATTGCAACGGGAAGTGGAAGACGATGAAGAGGATGATGCGGATGAAGACGAGTTCAATGATTATTGCCGTCAGCAGTTGGCTGATGTAAAAATTTGAGAATTTGAAAATATAACAGCCAGACTGCTTTCATTTTCAAATTTACCCGCGCGTTGATTTATGGAATTTCTTCTCTCCCGCATCTTCTCAAAAATAACTGCGGTATGAACTCATTAACTTTACCCATCGTTCATCCGGGATTTGAAAACCTGAAACGTTCAGGTCGTGTGTTACATTTTGCTGCAGCGGGTCTTATCCTGGCACATGCTGTTTCCCATTTTAATCAACCTCATTCAAGTCCTCTGTATATCGGCTGCCTGTTGCTAATGGCTGTTGATATCCTGATCCTGGTTATTATCGGTAAAAATATACTGACCGAACTGCCGCGGGTAAACCTGTTTTTCAGACTGGCAGAGTTTTTATTTTTCTTGGGCATTGGCATTACCATGTTCTTTGAAAAGAAATGGCTGATGGGCAGTATACATACCTTATTGAGTTGTGCTTATTGTTATCTGCTGTATTGTGAAAAAAGGGCCAATACCGAAGAATACGTAGCGATCCATCACACCGGTATCAGCATTCCTTCATTGCCCGAGAGCAAATTCTTTATCTGGTCGCAGGTAGATCAGATTGATGCACATTATAACTCCATTACCATCGACACACCTGAAAAGTCTTACCAGTTCAACCTCCGGAAAAGTCTTGAATTTGAAGAAATGGACCAGATCCATGAGTTCTGCAGACATTATCTGGGGGCTTAATACGTTGATAGTAAGGTATGTGATAAGTAGTCAGTAATGAATAGTAAGTGCAGGCTGCTGCTCTTGCTGGCTGCCCGTGACTCAAAGCGCGCAGCTTCTTCATAACTTATCAAACCGTTCAACCTTCTCATAATCAGCTTCTCCCATTTTCATATTTTCAAATCAACACATTTTCAAATTATCCCAAACTTCCCGAATTCCCGCTATCAGGCATTATTCGTACCTTTGCACCCCATTTTCGGAAACCCGGAACTGGTAAACGCAAACTTTTTCACATGTCTGTACTCACACAATCGCCTTATTTACTGTATTCCGATGGAAAAGGCAACATCTTTGAGGATACCTCGCTGTATGCTACTGGTCGTGCAGGATGGGATGCCTTGCCTGTTCCCGAAGAAGACTGGATCGAACTGCCGGAAGGTGGCAACCTGTACGAGCTGCCTGGTCGCCGTGGTATTGGCATAGATGTGCGTACCGGCGATCTGCGCCTGTGCGATAAGGGCTGGGCGGTAGCTGCGTTTATTCCTCCTGCACACACCGGTCTGTATATAGCAGCTTATGAAACAACAGACCAGGATGCACCTACCCTGCCGCTGTTCTGCTATACTGCTGCTGCATGGTTTGACAATAAATTTTATGTGCCTGCTGTACGTATTGAGCAGGATATCCGCCAGGAATGTGCCGGTTTTGATGATGAGGTGATTGAACATGGCGTAGATAAATTTCTGAAAGCCTATCCACACAACCGCCTCGTAAAACACCTGGCTGAAAACTGTTGCAATACCTATCATTGTCCGGCTGCCCGTAACTATTTTATGGGACGCTGGGAATGCCCTATCCCTTCATCACCGGCATGTAATGCCAATTGTATTGGCTGTATCTCGTTCCAGCCTTCTGACGAAGAGATCGTTTCTACCCAGGACAGGCTGACGTTTAAACCTTCCGCAGAGGAAATTGTAGAATACACGGTACCACACCTGGAAACAGCACCCTATCCCATTGTGAGCTATGGTCAGGGTTGCGAAGGTGAACCTTTGCTGATGTGGGAAACCATCAGGCAATCTATTATTGAGATCCGCAAACATACTCCGCGCGGCAGTATCAATATCAACACCAATGGTTCCAAACCGGCTGCCGTACGTGCTTTGTGCGAAGCAGGACTTGATTCCATCCGCGTAAGCACCAACTCTGCGCGCAAACATATTTACGAAGCATACTATCGTCCCAATAACTACCAGTTTGAAGACATTGTAGAAAGTCTGAAAGTGGTACGCAGTTTCGGCGGCTGGGCCAGCATCAACTATTTTGTATTTCCCGGTATGACCGATAGCGTGGAAGAATATGAAGCACTGCGTAAACTGATCATTGATACAGACCTGAATATGATCCAGTGGCGCAATTTTAATATTGACCCAGACTGGTATCTCGGCAAGATCAATGTTTATGACAGTGGCGACCTGTTAGGCATCAAACAACTCCAGGAACTGATCCACGAAGAATTTCCACAGGTAAAATACGGGTACTTCAATCCTCCGATGGAACGTATTAAAGGAAATTATGAAAGAGATTTTGCACACTGAGATAATGTGCAAATCTGAGAATTTAAAAACGGGGTGATTGTTATTATGATTAAAGCGATTGCGTATTCAACTCCCAACCCGAAGCTCATCCTTCGTGGCTGGTAACTGTATTCAACTTAAAACTTACAACCTCAAACCTATTACCCGCATTTTGCAGCTAACACCTTGTATTAGCTCACCGTTTTTTCAGGCCTCTCACTTCAGATTTCTTTCTCCCGGACTTGTCAGGTCAGCCCTGCTTACACCCTGATTTGAAATTTTAAAAACAACAGGCCATAATCCATGCTTCCTTTTCAAATTTTCCAATGACTCTATTCTCAAATTGAACAGCCTACCTATTTGGTGTACTTCGCATTACAGCTTACCAACTTATAGTAACTTAGCGCTATGCAAAAACCGGTATTGGTCATTAAGTTGGGAACAGCTGTTATTACAGGAGATGATGGTGTTATCAGTAAACCCGTTATTAAAAAAGTGGCGGCAGAAATTGCATCACTGTCCACGAAGTACAATATCGTACTGGTATCCAGTGGTGCAGTAGGAAGCGGTAAACATTTTATCCGTCAATACAAAGGTACTTTAACGGAACGCAAGGCAGCTGCTGCCGTGGGCAATCCCTTGCTGATCCAGTTATACCAGAAATATTTCTCAGCCTATCATATTCCGGTGGCACAGGCATTATGCGAAAGGCATCATTTTTCCAACAGGGCGCAGTTTGTTCAACTGAAAGAAACCTTTGAAGCCTTTTGGCAAAATGGTATACTGCCCATTGTTAACGAGAACGACCTGGTAAGCAATGTGGAATTGAAGTTTTCAGACAATGATGAACTGGCTACCCTGATGGCCATCAGTTTTGATGCGGCAACACTGGTGATCTGTACTTCAGTAGGTGGGTTTATGGACGATAAAAAGAATATCATCCCCGTAATACCAAAGATCGACAATACCATCCTGGGATATGTTACCAATACTAAAAGCTCATTGGGCCTGGGGGGCATGACCTCCAAACTGACCTTTACAAGATTGGCTGCTTCACTGGGTATCCAGGTGGTGATCTGCGGATTGCGTGGACAAACTCCTTTTACAGCAGCACTGGAAGGTAAAAACGGCACCACCTTTATTCCACAGGCCGCCAATCTCAAAGCGCGACAGAAATGGCTGGCAGGTGGTTCTATTACACTGGGTACTTTAACCGTTGATAAAGGCGCAGTAAAAGCATTACATCGTCGCAGCAGCTTGCTGACAATTGGTATAAAACAGGTGCAGGGTAAGTTTGCAGCAGGCGAAGTAGTGCAATTAAAGGATGAAGAAACTATCATCATTGGAGTAGCCAAAGTAAAACTGGATGCCGGTGCCATACAGAACAGTCTTACACAAAAAGGTATACAGGCTGCCCATGCAGATGATATTGTAGTTTTTTGATGCTGGGTAGGAGACCGAAAGTCAGAGGCTAATTTGAAAATGGAATACCCCGATGATGGATTGATGGTTGTATTGTTTGATTATTATTGACAGCTTCCGGCTTTGAGCTGTGAGCAAGTACAAGTCCTGAGGGGTTGAAAAGTTGACAAGTGAACCAGGAATCAGGAAACGAAGCTTCTTTTAATCAGGAATTGGGGCACTGCGGAACCAGAAATACGTAACACGAAACAGTTTTCATTGACTATTCACCACATGAATACAGAAAAGCTTATCATCAAAACATACAATGCTGCTACGCACCTGCGCAAAGCAAGCGACCGGCAGATCAAAACGGCATTGCAACAACTTGCTGCCAGCCTGGAAGCCAACAGCGGTGTATTATTACGTGCCAATAAAAAAGATGTAGCCAAACAGGAGGCAGACAATCCACGAACAGACCGTCTGCTATTGAATGAACAACGCATTAAAGCCATTGCCAACAGCATCCGCAATATCAGCAAACTACCCGACCCTTCCGGTGATACCCTTACAGAGCGCACATTACCCAACGGCTTGCAGTTAAAAAAGATCACAGTGCCGCTGGGTGTGGTAGGCGCTATTTACGAATCAAGACCCAACGTTACTTTTGATATTGCAGCACTTTGTATCCGCAGTCGCAATGCTGCTGTACTAAAAGGCAGCAGTGAGGCAGAACATACCAACCAGGCAGCTATACGGCTAATCAAAAAGATATTACAGCAAAACGATATTCATCCGGATTGTATTACCCTGCTGCCATCCGACAGGGAATCTGTAAAAGAATTGTTCACTGCTACCAGGTATATAGACGTATTGATACCACGGGGATCGGATTCACTGATCAGGTTTGTACGCGATAACAGCCGTGTGCCCGTGATTGAGACCGGCGCTGGCGTATGTCATGTGTACGTGGAAAAAACGGCAGACCTGTCAATGGCACTTGATATTGTGGTCAATGCAAAAGTATCGCGTCCCTCCGTTTGTAATGCTATGGATACACTATTGGTTGATGCCGCTGCTGCACCTGCATTTTTGCAACAGTTACACCCCCTTTTTGCACAACACAGCGTTGAAATATTTGCAGAGCCCCAGGCATATCGTTTATTAAAAGGATACCCCCATTTACAGAAAGCAACTGCTGACGATTTTGGTCGTGAGTTTTTAAGTCTGAAATGCGCGGTAAAAGTGGTAAAAAATATAGATGAAGCACTGCAACACATTCAGCAATATTCTACCAAACACTCTGAAGCAATAGTATCGTCCAGCACCGGTCAATGCAAACGGTTTGTGAAAGAAGTAGATGCCGCAGCCGTGTATACAAACGCCTCTACGCGTTTTACAGATGGTGAAGAATTTGGCCTGGGCGCAGAGATCGGCATTTCTACCCAGAAACTACATGCCCGCGGACCTTTTGCTCTTGAGAAACTGGTAACGGAAAAATGGATCATTACCGGTAATGGTCAGATACGATAATTTTCCGCATTGACATATTGAGATTTCCGGATATGAATTGAACATATCGGTTTTAATACATATCAACTACCGGTATTTCATTGTACAACATGATAAAAATCAGTTTAACAAAAGTCAATTCAGCAGAAAATAAACTACCAGTAACCCATGACCGATATCTACTTTCTGCACAATTCTTTATGATTTTTTATCTGCATGCCGGTAGCTTGTACATATGATTCTTTTTACTTACCTTTAGTAAGGACCATCCCATCCTGCGCATCCTGTTGTTACATTACTTCTTCCAGACACAATTAACTGGTGTATGTGAACGCATACTGTACCAGCATTGATTTATTTCACCGGTACATACAAACCTTATCCGCTATGCGCGTTACTGTAACATCTGCCACCGAAGGTTTACTATCCTTCAGTGACTATCTCAATCCGCTATTGCCTGTAAAGCGGATCCCTGGTGCCGACATAGACGTTGCCAAAGGCAGCTACGGCAGCATGGTGTTTCAACGGGTGGAGGAGAAGCGTTATTCAATTGTGCTGAATGACTTTTTTATTGATCAACCACACGATTTCATTTACAAGGCAGGTGCCCCGGTATTGCTGCTGCTGATCAATCTCACACTGAACCGGTATTATGAAACCACTGCATTCGGAAAGATCCAGTTTTACGAGCGTGGCGTTAATCTCCTGTACATGCCCGAAATGCATACACATATGTTTTTTCGAAAACCGGGACATTATACCACCTTTATGCTGCAGATATCCGAGAAACATATAGAGCCATTTGCCAGTGTATACCCACCAATGAACAACTTTCTTGAAAAAGTACAACGCCACGAGCCTGCCATGCTTTGGCAGCGCAATGGTATTGCTTCGCACGATATGCTGAAACTGGTGAACGACTTTGTTCACCCCATCTATACCTGGCCTACGCGGGAACTGTATGAGGAGAACAAGATCAAAGAAATGCTGGCAACAGCCACCCTCTGCGCTCCTGACCTGAGTAAATCCGTTTACCAGATCCACGAGAACGATGTGGACACCGTATATCGCATCAAAACCCAGTTGTTGAAACGGTTGGATAAACCTTTTTCTATGCCAGAACTGGCCGAATCATTTGATCTTACGGAATATAAAGCCAACGCACTTTTTAAACGCATTTACGGAGTTACCATTCCTGAATTTCTGAAAGATGCACGGATGGACGCCGCCCAGCAATTGCTGATCGAAAATGAAATGAACGAGTCGCAGATTGCACAGTTGGTGGGTTACAGCAGCATACAGTCCTTCTCACTGGCCTACAAAAATCATTTTGGCTACCTGCCGCATTTGGAGAAACGGTATTATGGGGATTGAAGACTAATTTGAAAATTTGAGAATGTGCTGATTTGAAGATAGCCTGAATGGCCTGATGGTTGAATGGTTTGATTGTTGTTGACCGCTGCCGGCTGAGAGCAAATACAAGTCCTGGGGATTGTTGACCACTACCGATTGACGTCTCACGATTCACGTACCTAAAACTTCAAATTCAAAGAAATTATTGAATAATACTACGGATACCATTCCTGCTTCGTATATGCGGTAACGTATATTTATACCGGAAGCAAGCTGTTCTTATCACACGGGAAACCAGTAAGAACCCAAACAGAAGACTCCCCCACCACCCGTTGATCTGACCGGCAATGATCTACCGGTTACCGGGATTTCCTATCTGTGAGAAACCATTTTATTGTAACACAGTCGGCTTCGTTTATAACAATCGCGACCCCTTCCCTATTTCCTTTCAGGGGGCTGCAAACAGGCAACTGTACCGCCGTTCTTCCACTGTCTTTATACGAAGAAGTATGTACAAACGCCTTTTTTTCTTTCTTTCTGCAACGGCACCGGTTGCCTGTTTGTGTCCCGGGAGGGTTCTGCATTACAGCAGGTAAAAAACAGGTTTTGCATTTAAGGGATGAGGATTAGGGCTCTGATTAGTTTGTTTTACAAGGGTAAACACTCTTTATTTTTCCAGGCAATATTCTGATCACATAGCCTGCATGCTGTCAACGGAACGGTATGCAGGTTTTTCATTTACAGGAACTTGATGCAGGGTGTATTTCGTTGCCGCCGCCTTTTTGTCGCATTACCGTATCTTTGCGCCGTCCGGGAGTTGCCGGTTACAGCTTCCTGCAGGCAATGTTTTGAACGATCTGATCTTTTTTATATGACAACCATACTTGCAATAGAATCTTCGTGCGATGAAACTTCGGCAGCTATCTGCCGCGACGGCCAGGTACTTTCTAATTTTATTGCCAATCAAACTGTTCATGAACAATATGGTGGCGTAGTACCGGAACTGGCTTCCCGTGCGCACATGCAGAACATTGTGCCTGTGGTGGAAGCTGCATTACGCACTGCAGATTGCCGGTTACAGGATATCAATGCGGTAGCATTTACCCAGGCACCGGGACTGATCGGATCCTTACTGGTAGGCACCCAGTTTGCCAAATCACTGGCATTATCGCTCAGCGTTCCGCTGATTGCTGTTCACCACATGCAGGCGCATGTAATTGCCAACCTTATCCCGGGCGATGATCGTCCATTACCCGGTTTCCCGTTTTTATGCCTTACCGTAAGCGGCGGACACACACAGATCGTACTGTGCGAATCGCCATTGAAAATGTCTGTTATCGGCCAGACACGCGATGATGCAGCCGGTGAAGCATTTGATAAATCAGCCAAGCTGTTGGGCTTACCCTATCCAGGCGGCCCGTTGATTGATAGATATGCCCGTGAAGGCAACCCGGACAGGTTTCGTTTTCCGGAACCACAGATCCCGGAGCTTGACTTCAGTTTCAGTGGTCTGAAAACATCTATCCTATACTTTATACAGGAAAAGAAACAGGAACATCCCGCTTTTATTGAAGACAATCTTGCTGATATCTGCGCCTCTATCCAGGCACGTATCATCTCCATCCTGTTGAACAAGCTGAAAAAAGCAGCTATCCAGACAGGTATTAAAGATATTTGTATAGCAGGTGGGGTTTCTGCCAACAGCGGTTTGCGTAAAGCACTGACTGCAATGGGACAACAGAACGGATGGCGCACCTTCATTCCTCCGTTTCAGTATTGTACTGACAATGCAGGTATGATTGCGATGACTGCTTACTACAAATATACAGCAGGTGAGTTTGCAGATCTGTCAGTTGGTCCTACGGCACGTGCGGAATGGTAAGTGTAATATGCAGGTTTGTCAATGAGCAGATATGAAATATAGCATCGCAAGAAACCAATAATTTAAGGTTTGAAAGTTGAAGATCCTTAAGAGCCAACTTACCCTATAAACTTCTTGAACCCGTTACTCTAAACTTATCCTTTACAACCACTATCCATTCGCACATTATCAACTGAACAATCAGCATATTGTTATGCCTAATCCTTATTTCAGCTTCAAACAATTTACCATACAGCAGGATCAGTGTGCCATGAAAGTATGTACAGATGCCTGTATCTTCGGCGCATGGTTCGCCGCCAAGATACCGCAGTACAGTACCATTCTTGATATTGGCAGTGGTACCGGTTTACTGATGATGATGATGGCCCAACGATCGCAGGCTGAGATACAGGGCATTGAAATTGATCTCGCCGCTTTTAAACAGCTAAAAGAAAATATCAGTCAGAGTCCGTGGAAAGACAGGCTGAAAGTATGGCCGGGTGATGTACGCAATTATGCGCTTCCGGCTAAATACGATTTCATTATCACCAATCCTCCTTTTTTTGAAAACGACCTGGCTTCTGCTGCTGACAACGAACAGGTAGCCAAACACAGCAAACATCTTACACTGGAAGAACTGGTGAAAGCCATTGATGCTAACCTGGAGCCTGGTGGTGCCTTTGGCATTTTACTCCCCTGGCACAGATGGGAGTATTTTGACAGACTGGCTGAACAACAGGGCTTTTTCCTGACCGAAAAACTGTTTGTAAAACAAACTCCCCGGCACAATCACTTCCGCGCCATACTGCATTACAGTCGCAGTCACGAGCACTTTGTTCCTACTTTTGACCTTATCATTCAACAAGCAGATGGTTCATATACCGAAGAGTTTACAGAACTGCTGAAGGATTATTATTTGTATTTGTAATGAAGCAGAACGCCTAAGGCTTAACGCTCAGGTAATAGATTTTAGCTTTTATCCGGGATCGGAAGTAAGAAGTCAGATATCTGAGAAAGCCACGAACGATGAGCTTCGGGTCAGAAGTTGAATACACAATCACTTTAACCATTAAACCATAATAACAATCAGCCCATCAATCAACCCATTTCCAAATTATTACATTTTCAAATTAACTCCCAGTCATCCCCACAATCCCAAATATCCCTATATTTGTTGCAGTTCTTTACTTTTCTTTCTTTCCATAGCAGGGTTGTTTTTGCCTTTTGGCAAAGCATTAAAAAGGAACCGTGTGAAAATCACGGGCTGTCGCGCAACTGTAAGTAACAAAGCAGTTATTACCCCCGCTGTCCATTGTGCCACATCAACGGTATGAGAAGGACGGTAATAACGTTACAAGCCAGGATACTTGCCCACTATGTAAGACGATGCTTTCGCGGATTGAAGCAGTAGTCATGAACAGAAGGGCACCTGATGCGCTGAACAGCGTACATACTTTCTGTTACACTCTACACCATTTCCCGGAGGTATACCGAAAACTAAGGAGCATTAATTTATTTAATGTTTAAAAAGTTTTATGAGTATGCTCAAACACAATCTCGGCTACCCGCGTATGGGAGCCCAACGTCAGCTCAAGAAAGCCTGCGAACAATACTGGGCAGGCAAGATCAGTCGCAATGAATTATTCCAGGAAGGTAAAAAGCTCATGGAGCTGCACTGGCTGTTACAGCAACAGGCGGGCATTGACCTGATTCCCTGTAATGACTTCAGCTATTATGATCACATACTGGATATGACGTTATTGCTGGGTGCTATCCCGGAACGTTATACGCCGGTAGTAACAGATGTAAAAGAGAACACAGAAATTGACCTGTATTTTGCTATGGCCCGTGGCTACCAGAAAGACGGTTTGGATATTACCGCCATGGAAATGACCAAATGGTTTGATACCAACTACCATTACATTGTACCGGAGTTTACAGCCTACCAGACCTTCAGCATTTTCAGTACCAAAGTATTTACAGAGTTCAGCAGTGCCAAACACATTACCGGCAAAACACCCAAGCCAGTACTGACAGGACCTGTATCATACCTGTTGCTGGGTAAAGAAAAAGGAACCGGTTTTAACAGGATTGATCTTATCAAAAAACTGGTGCCTGTGTATATTGAAATACTGAACAGGCTGGAGGAATACGGTGCTACCTGGGTACAATTAGATGAACCCTTCCTGGCAATGGACCTGACCAGCGCAGAGAAGAAAGCCTTTGAATATGCTTATGAAGAGATCCGCAAACGAACAGGACTTAAAATTATGGTAGCCACTTATTTTGAGGGATTGCGCGATAATACCTCGCTGGCTGTTAACCTGCCGGTATGTGCGCTGCATATTGACCTGGTACGTGCACCGGAGCAACTGCAGGAAATACTGAAAGCAATACCACCCAGACTTACCTTGTCACTGGGTGTGGTGGATGGCCGCAATATCTGGAAAAACAATTACCAGGTTTCGGTGGAACATATCCGCAAAGCAATTGCCACACTGGGTGAAGAGCGCGTAATGACGGCCCCCTCCTGCTCACTGCTGCATGTACCTTTTGACCTGGATATTGAAACCGGTATTGAGCCCGGCATCAAGAACTGGATGGCCTTTGCCAAACAGAAACTGCAGGAAGTAAATGAACTGTCGCAGATCATTGCAGGCAATACAGCCTTGTTGCAAACCAATACAGCAGCAATGGAAGCACGTAAAACTTCTGCACTGATACACAAACAGGCAGTGAAACAACGTGTAGCCGCCATTACTGATGCTGATGCCAGCCGTGACAGCGTATTTTCACAACGCCAGGCTATACAACAGCAACGTTTTGGATTACCCCTGTTACCCACTACTACCATCGGTTCGTTTCCACAAACAGACGATATACGGCAACTGCGTGCACGTTTGAAAAAAGGTGCCATTACACAGCAGGAATACGATACGGAAATTGAAAAAGCAACCATCAGTGCTATCCGCTGGCAGGAGTCTATTGGCCTGGATGTACTGGTGCATGGAGAATTTGAGCGCAATGATATGGTGGAATATTTTGGTGAGCTGCTGAACGGATTCCTGTTTACGCAGAACGGCTGGGTACAGAGTTACGGCAGCAGGTGTGTAAAACCACCGGTCATTTTTGGTGATGTAAGTCGCCCGGCAGATATGACCGTACGCTGGAGCAGTTTTGCACAGGCGCAGACCAGCAAACTGATGAAAGGCATGCTGACGGGGCCGGTAACCATTCTGCAATGGTCATTTGTACGCGATGATCAACCGCGTTCTGTTACCACCAACCAGATTGCGCTGGCAATACGTGATGAAGTAGTGGCACTGGAAACCGCGGGTATTAAAGTGATACAGATTGATGAACCTGCTATTCGTGAGGGATTGCCATTGCGTAAACAAGACCGCGCTAGTTATCTTGATTGGGCTGTAAAAGCATTTCGTATTGCTGCCAGCGGCGTACAAGATGCCACACAGATCCACACGCACATGTGCTATAGCGAGTTTAATGACATTATTGAGCACATCGCCGCTATGGATGCCGACGTGATCACTATTGAAACATCACGTTCACAAATGGAACTGCTGACAGCTTTTGCTCATTTCAAATATCCGAATGAAATTGGTCCGGGTGTGTATGACATCCACTCACCCCGTATACCATCGGTAACAGAAATGGTAGCATTGCTGGAAAAAGCAGCCACATTATTACCTGTAAAAAATCTGTGGGTAAACCCTGATTGCGGTTTGAAAACACGTAAATGGCCCGAAACACAGGAAGCTCTGAAAAATATGGTACAGGCTGCGCAGGAAGCAAGGGAAAAAATTACCCAACCAGTACACGCCTGATAATATTTTGCCACAGGGACATTTTTCACCAGAACATGTTTGATATTAAAACGGCATTAATAAGCATATAAAAACATTTTACATGTAAAAAATATGTAATTGTTTTTTGTCAAAAAACATGTCGAAATTGTCTCTGTGGCTTTTTTTGTCTGCAATACATTTGGTTTCTGTCATCTTGGTAAATGTATTCTGTCATATCTTTGCACACCAATATTAGTGAAGCTCAATAAACTACGATAGATGTCCAGTATCATTGAAGAAAAGATCCGGCAGTCTGAGACCAGAATTTTCAAAGCAGTTTTTCCCAACACAACCAATCATTACGACACCCTTTTTGGCGGAACAGCAATGTTGCTGATGGATGAAGTAGCTTTTATCGCTGCTACACGTTTCGCCAGAAAAAGAATGGTGACTGTGTCTTCCGATAAAATAGATTTCACCCGCCCCATTCCCGCAGGCACGATTATTGAACTGGTGGGCATTGTTACCCATGTAGGCAATACCAGTCTGCAGGTACAGGTCGATATCTTCATCGAAGAAATGTACTCCTTCCACCGTGAGAAAGCCATCAGCGGCAGCTTTACATTAGTTGCAGTTGATGAACACAAACGACCGGTAAAAATACTGGCCTAAATCCCATTTTTTCTTGTGTACTGTTCACGACGTTGTGCGATCAGGATAGCAGTATTTACCCAGTACACATAAGTATAACCCCCTATTTGCCTTAATACCTTATTTAGTACCATGGATGTATGTAGTTGCTGCAAATAGATTTGCGCCGCACAACACGATCCAATCCCTTGCTAAAAAACACCCAAATCATATGCAAAAGTTCTACCTGTCATTTCTGTTATCTTTTTTTGTCTTTCTCCATCCAATCACTTCAACCGCACAATCCGGTCTTACTTTTAATGGAACAAGCCAGTATGTTAACTGTGGCAATAACACGGCACTTAATGCAACTGCAATCCGGACTATGGAGTGCTGGGTAAAGTTCAACAACTTTACGGGCAGCCAGGAAATTCTGAGTCGTTCCACACTTGGCTCCGGCATTGAATTGCTGGTCTATAACAATGCACTTGCTTTCTTCTGTATGAATACCAGCGGTTCTATTGGCAGCAATATCCAGTATCCTTCAAGCAATCTTTCTACAGGTGTATGGTATCATGTAGCTGTTACCTGGAATAATACCAAAGAAAGTATGGCATTGTATGTAAATGGTGTCAGTGTTGGTACCCGTGCTGATAATGGAAACATTACGACCGTAAGCAATCCTTCCGGCAATTTTCTTATAGGTCAATGGAGCGAGGCGGGTAATGCAAGATATTTCAGCGGCTCTATTGATGAAGTCCGTATATGGAGCATAAACCGTACTGCCGACCAGATCAAAGCCGGCATGTATAGCCCGGTTGCTACCAATACTACCGGACTTATCGCTTATTATAAATTGGATGAGGGTTCCGGAACCACCACTGCCAACAGCACTTCTACAACAGGCATTAATGGTACCCTGGTTGCGTCACCCACCTGGTTTACCTCGCCGATCCGTAACTCACCCAACAACGGACTGAATTTTGACGGGATCAATGACCAGGTAGTGGTACCTGCCAGCACAGTATTTAATATTACCAGCGGAACCTTTGAATCATGGATCCGTCCTACATCACTCAATACTACTGTACAACAGTGCATTGCCGGTTACCGCGGAGCAACAGCCGGCCGTTATAGCTTTCACATAGCCAGCAACCAGATAGGCTTATGGAATGGCAGTTCCTACAGCACTGTACCCTATACTTTTACAAACGGTAAATGGTATCATGTTGCATTTGTTTGCAACGGCACTAATACTGTTGTATACATAAATAGTATAAACATCGGTACCATTAATGCTTCTTTCGGTACAACCGCAACAGGACAACCTTTTGTAATTGGTATTGCCAAAAGCGGTACCGGAGATATGGAGCCTTTTGCAGGAGACATTGATGAAGTACGTTTGTGGAGCACACAGCGCACCGTTACCCAGATCAACGACAACAGAAATGTTGCACTTACTGGCACCGAAACCGGGCTGCTGGCATTTTACAACTTTAACATGGGCATTGACAACGGCACCAATGCCGGCCTGATATATGCCCTTGATGGTACCGCCAATAATAATCACGGTGTTCTTACCAACTTTGCTTTATCCGGCGCTACTTCCAACTATAAAGTACATGCTGTTACCTTACCGGTTATCCTGACCTATTTCAACGCAACACGCAGTAATGATAAAGCTGTACTGAGCTGGGCTACATCACAGGAACAGAACAGCCGGTCATTCATTATTGAGCGGAGCACCGACGGACAAACTTTCAACAGTATCGGTTCTGTAGCTGCTGCCGGAAACAGTACCAGCACCATCAATTATTCTTTTACTGACGCAGCTCCCAGACCCGGCGTAAACTATTATCGTTTGCAACAGGTTGATATAGACGGTCAGCAAAACTATTCTAAAACTGTATCTGTACAATTCGCTGAAACAGAGCTGACCAGCATTGCACCCAATCCTGCATCAGCGGTATTGCGTTATACTGTTTACAGCCTGCAGAGAACACAGGCCACTATTACTATTTACTCTGCTGCCGGTGTAAAAATGCTGACCAGCAATGTAGCTCTACAGACTGGTAATAACTCCCTGAGTGCAGATATTCACCAACTGCCCGCAGGTGTGTATACACTGCAGATCCAGAACGCAGGCGCTGCTACAACCAGCAGCCTCCGTTTCTCAGTGGTAAAATAATTTTCAGTAACTTTACTCAAATACAAAAGGTGTCTCTTTTCCGGAGACACCTTTTGTATTTGATATCTTTGTCAGGCAGCATACAAATACAACTCCATGCGAACCGGCTTACAACAAAAGAATGAAGAACGACACCGTTTTACTGCAGTGTTTGAGCGTTATGGCAGTAAGGCCGGCAGAAACGGCATCACCACCACTACCCTGTTATTAAAAAATATCCGTTTTGAAAACGGTGCACCGGCCACCAATCATAGCTGGTTTACCGAAACCAAAGGTTTCCGGGATGCAGGCCCATTTCAGAAAGGCGCGCAGATCTCTTTTGAAGCAACAATAACCTCTTACACCAAAGGCTACCGCGGACATGGCGGGCAATTCCTGAAACCCCAGCAGGCAGATTTTAAACTCAGCAGGCCTGCCAAAATACAAAAAAGCTAACTTCTTTTAACCTGGTGTCATACGCCGTACAAAAGCCTGTCCTTTGTCTTTCTTCTTTTAAAGTTTATATTTTTGTATTATATGTGTTCTGTACCTGCAGGCATTTATAATATACCATTAAACTTTACACCATGACCACTACGGATGCTTTTTTTGACACTATTGACAGCAAACTGAAATCGAAAAAGTTTTCAGACTGTACATTCCCCATCTTCAGAGGCCACGCAAATGGCAGTTATAAATTACAACCCACATTACAGCGGGTGTATGCCAAAACAGGTAAAGACCTGGAAACACTGGAGAACAATCTTTATTGCGACTTCAGATCACTGGTAGGGCCCAGAATCCATTTTTCTTCCAGTTGGGAAACTTTATTTGCCATGCGGCATGAAGGCGTTCCTACACGACTGCTGGACTGGACAGAAAACCTGGGCACCGCATTGTTCTTTGCTTTTGATGCGCCTGCTGTTCAAGACCCGCATATCTGGATACTGAATCCTTATGCTTTGAATAAAAAAGCTGTCCGTGCTGAAACACTGCAAAACCCTGAAGAAGATTTTAAAAAAGATTATCAGTCCACCTACGCCAGTCGTTGTAATGATAAAAGTATTGTGATCCATAAGCTACCTGTTGCTATCTATCCCAACAGATCGAACGACCGCATTTTTGCACAGCGTGGCTTGTTCACTATACATGGCAGCGACGAACGGGCACTGGAGGATATTTATCCTGATTGCGTGGAAAGGATCAATATTACCAAACCATTACTTCCCAAACTGCAGAAACTGCTGAGTACTTTTGGCATCAACAAATACAGTGTATATCCCGATTTTCAAGGTCTTTGCGATTACCTGAAGCAACAGTATAGTTATTAAATCAACGCTGCACCGATATTATTGAACTACGTGATTGGTCTCTTCACTTATCATGGGCCTAACTATTACCGCCAATCTTTTCCGGATATCTCATTCATCAGCATAAGTTGTATATAAAAACAATGTAGGGCATCTGTTGCTGCAACTACTTGTCGTGTTCCCGCATTTTGTTCGCCAAAGAGAACAACTTCTGCGTAAAATGTCCATTTACCGGTTTTGTACCGGGAAAAACCTGTTTGGTGGAACGTTTTTTACCCGGCTTACCGGTAGGAGTATGTTTGTACTGTCAATGAAAACGCCTCTCTTATAACATAAAACTGTTTGTTTATGCCAATCTTAATTCTGCTTGCTGTAATTATATCCGGTATTTTCAATGCTTCTCCAGGATTCATTAGTGGACAGGCAAAAAAAGCAGCCGGTATGCAACATCCATCTATTGAAATAAAGGAATCCGGCATAACAAACAGCGTGAAACCAGATACAACTGCAACTACAGTTATTTTGATATCTTAGTATATTGCTTTTACCATTCATATTGTTGTCAGCACATGCACAGTCAAGCTCCTGCACGGTTTCCTTTTAAAAAGATAGCACTGGTTGTAGTCTGTATCTACGCAGGACTTTTCCTGCTGGGTATAGGGTTATCATCTATGTTAAATGGAGTATTCCTGAAAAACATTTACTTCAAGTCCAGCTATATCCGCAGTCAGTTCATAAGCCTGTTTTTCCATATACCGTTCTACTATTTTACACTGAATGGTTATTACAAACTGATCACAGGCAGAAAAAAATTCCTGCATTACCTGCCCATTTCCTTTTTAGGCGCATTATCGTATGCAGTTTATATATTATGTACCGATCAGCTATCAAGAGCATCTGAAGCGATGAATACTAAGCTGTCGGTCAGCATGATCGTTTTTTCTTATTCCATGTCCATCATATTTGGCCTGGGCATCACCTTGCTGATCGCCTACGTTGTTTCACTACTGGACGAAAAAAAACAGCGTAAGATCCTGGAAGAACAAAAGATTGCCCTGGAAGTAGAGAAGACCAATGCTAATTTTAATTTCCTGAAAGCACAGATCAACCCGCATTTCCTGCACAACACCCTCAATTTCCTGTATTCACGGTCACTACCCTATTCCCCGGAATTGTCTGAAGGAATTCTGACATTGAGTGAAATTATGCGCTATGCGCTGAATGATACCAATACGCCCAATGGTAAAACGTTGCTGAAAGATGAAATTGAACATGTTCGCAACGTGATCAAGATCAACCAGCTTCGTTTCAGCAACAACCTGCAGGTACATTTTGATGTGAAAGGCGTTATCAATGGCGCTACCATCATTCCTTTTGTACTGATCACCATTGTAGAGAATGCCTTTAAACATGGTAATCTGAAAGACACCGGTCATCCGTTGGAAATACACCTGGAGGTGAACAATAATCAACTGTTTTTTTATTGTCGCAATAAAAAGAAAACAGGTCCGAAAGAATTATCAACAGGCATTGGCCTGGACAATATAAAAAAACGCCTGGAACTGGCTTATAAGGATCAGTTTAAACTTGATATTAAAGATGAACAGGATTTTTACACTACCCAACTAACCATTTACGCATTATGATCTATTGTATTATTGTAGATGATGAGCAACCAGCCATTGATATCCTGCAACATTATGTGCAACAGACTCCGCTGCTGAACCTGGTGGCTACCACTACCAATCCGCTGGAAGCCCTGCAGATCATTGCCACCCAGAAAATAGATCTTGTTTTTCTGGATATTCAGATGCCGGAGTTATCGGGTATCGATTTTGCAAAAGCCATCAACGGTAATACCAGGGTAATACTAACTACTGCCTATAGTGAATTTGCGCTGGAAGGCTATGAACTGGATGTGATTGATTACCTGCTGAAGCCAATACGCCTGCCGCGATTCCTGGCAGCAGTACAAAAAGCCGCCAAAAGCATACAGGAGTCTACGCCTGAAACAACAAAAGAGCAGCCGGAAAACGATTATATATTTGTAAAAACAGAATCGAAAGGCAAACTGCTGAAAATTGACCTGGCTGATATTGACTACATCGAAGGCATGAAGAATTATGTAGCTATTTATACCGGCGGCAAAAAAACACTTGTCAATACCAGTATGAAAGAGCTGGAAGAAAGATTACCTGCCAAACAATTTATACGTGTGCACAAATCTTTCATCATTCCTGTTGAACGCATCACAGGCATTGAAGGTAACCGTGTATTGCTGAAAGGCATAACCGCAGAAATACTTACCGGCGAAAACTATAAAGCAACACTGATGGAGATCATTAAGGGGAAGATTATCTGATAATACTGAACGCAGAACGCTCAATACAAAGCCACTAGCTATGAGTTTCGAGCCGCGAGCTAATACAAGGCCTTTAGCTATTAGGCTTTAATTTTTAGCGAATATATATCGCGTCTTAGCGGCTTTGCGTGCGTCTTTCTTTCGGCTTTCCGACTTCCGGTCTTCCGGACTTTTCTTCGACGATTTAACAATTCAACCCTCAAGGCATTCAGGCCATTTTCCAATTACTGCTCTATCAATTGTTTTACCCATTTTACAAATGTCTTGCGTGGTATCATTTCTGCTCCCAAGCTGGACAGATGGTCTGTATATACCTGGCAATCGACCAGTTGCACATCTTCCTGCTGCAATTGCTGTACGTAACTGATAAAAGCATATTTACTGGCATTGCTTACTTTGCTGAACATACTTTCACCGCAAAACAGTTTACCCAGGCGGATACCATACAATCCGCCCACCAGTTCGCCATCCTGCCATGCTTCAGCGCTGTGGGCATATCCCAACTGGTGCATACGTATATAGGCGTCCTTTACTTCGGGGGTGATCCACGTACCATCCTGCCCCGGACGTGCAATGCCTTTACAGTTACTGATCACTTCAGCAAAGGCCTGGTTGGTGGTAAAGTGAAAAGCTCTGCGACGCAGTAACTGCGTCATGCTTTTACTGACCTTCAGTTTGCCGGGAAAAAGTACAAAACGTGGATCGGGACTCCACCACAAAATATGTTCTCCTTCATACCAGGGGAAAATACCATTGCGATATGCCAGCAGTAAACGTTCGGGGGATAGATCACCACCAATTGCCAGCAGACCATCAGGTTCGGCCAAATGTACAGGAGGAAAAGCCAGTTCGGTATCCAGTGCAAACAGTGGCATAGGCAGGAAGACTGTTAACCGGCCATTACTTCGATGGTGGCGCCAATGCCACGCTCGGTGATGGCATCGCAAAAAGGTTTCAACTCATCGTATGAGCCCTGTTTTACAGCATATTTTCCCTGGAAGTGAATGATATAGGCACATTGCTCGGCCTGTTCGGCAGAATGTCCGCACACTTCCATCAGGGTTTCAATAACCCATTCAAAAGTGTTCACCTCATCATTCCATACCACCAGGCTGTACGGCTCTTCGGAAGCGACAAGCACATCGGTTTCTTCATCCTGCAAAGGGCGTGTTGGACCGTCAAATGCCATAAGTTCAATACTTAATTGTACTACAAATTTATACAATAAGGGCAGCTTCGCAAGTGCCTTTTTGTATTTCTGATTGGGTGATGTGGGGGTTTTGAGACCTCACAACAGTTGCGGGTTTCAGGTTTCGAGTTCTGCCATTCGTATATTCCCGATTAAAAAAGACTTCGTTTTTTACCTGAAAACGCGTTCGTTCCGTCCAAACCGGTCATCCGGGCAGCAATTGAGATCCGTGAATAGTCAATGATTCCCTTATCAACTTTTCAACTTGTCAACCTTCCGTATTTCTTATTTCGTATTTTCTTCCGGAGTTCATTTTTCCCTTTCCCCTGTAATGCAGTTGCCATGTTCTTTTGAGCGTATTCCGTTGATTATGAGGAAGGAAAAAATGAAAAAAAATGAAAAAAAATTTTGTCGTAAACAAACTACCCTTATCTTTGCAATCCCAAAACGGAATAAGGGAGTTTAGCTCAGCTGGTTCAGAGCATTCCGACTAACAGTCGGAAGAGTCGGCGGAAAGTTCAACACTGGTTCTTAAGTAATAAAGTTCGTTATACTAAAAGGGAGTTTAGCTCAGCTGGTTCAGAGCATCTGCCTTACAAGCAGAGGGTCGGCGGTTCGAACCCGTCAACTCCCACTAACAAGAAAAGGTTCACTCATCAGTGAACCTTTTTTTATGCCAGTCGGAAAAACAGAAAGAAGGGTGAACTACTGATTGGCAATCAAAAAGAAATTTTGATCAACTGGTTCTGAGCATCCCGACCTACAGTCGGGAGGGTCGGCGGTTCGAACCCGTCAACTCCCACTAACAAGAAAAGGTTCACTCATCAGTGAACCTTTTTTTATGCCAGTTTATATCTACCTATTACACTCCTCTATACGCGATCGTTACTATGCCGGACAGACGCCTAATTACTGCAGAAAACTAACCTGGTTTGTCTGTACCTCGCTACTGATCATCTTTCTATCCTGGAATTGATACGTTACAAAACCATTTACTGAAACGGTTTTGTCTGTTGGACGGATACCCTGGATATGGATTGGAATAGTCAACTGCTATTACCGTATGTAATTGATCAAACTGTTTTAAATTTAGTATCGTACAGGAAATGAATGGCTTCTTTGTTCTTTATTGTTCCCATTTTTGTTGATTTTTCAAATGACTTACCGATGGTTTATAAATATGCGGTATTGCCCGACAGTACAGTTGCACATACTACGTATGATTAAGAAGGTTGCAAAAGCCTGTTGATTTTTCTACTTGCTTTAATACAGGTAAAACAAACAATTCTTAACATCTCCGCACAATATGTACTGAAATTTCCAGACCAGATCATCAGATTTTGATCAATAAAGGTCTTATTTCATTTTATAAAATCTTTACCGCGATATGATAGCATACTTCCGGATTTATTTACAAAAATTTTAAAATAGATTTTGTTATTTTCAAACTACCCTTATCTTTGCAACCCCAAAAACGCAAGAAGGGTGTTTAGCTCAGCTGGTTCAGAGCATTCCGACTAACAGCCGGAAGAGTCGGCGGAAAGTTCAACACTTGTTCTTAAAGCAATAAGGTTCGTTATATTAAAAGGGAGTTTAGCTCAGCTGGTTCAGAGCATCTGCCTTACAAGCAGAGGGTCGGCGGTTCGAACCCGTCAACTCCCACTAACAAGAAAAGGCCCACTCATTAGTGGACCTTTTTTTATGCCATTTTACGTCTACATATTGTACTCCTCTATATGCGATCGTTACTATGTCGGGCATACTGGGGATGACTTACAGGAAAGACTACGAAAACACAACTCCAATCACAAAGGATTTACAGGCAAAGCCAGTGACTGGATAATTGTTTACACTGAAACATACCCTACAAAAGTTACAGCCTATCAACGTGAACGTGAAATCAAAGCCTGGAAAAGCAGAAAGAAGATTGAACTACTGATTGGCAATCAAAAAGAAATTTTGATCAACTGGTTCAGGGCATCCCGACCTACAGTCGGGAGGGTCGGCGGTTCGAACCCGTCAACTCCCACTAACAAGAAAAGGTTCACTCATCAGTGAACCTTTTTTTATGCCATTTTACGTCTACATATTATACTCCTCTATATGCGATCGTTACTATGTCGGACACACTGGGAATGATTTACAGGAAAAATTGAAGACTGCCCTATTCCTATTGTTTATCAATGTCGTTTAGTTCTCAGCACAACGCTAACCAAAACGTATACAACAAAAGCAGCCGCTTATCAACGTGAGCCTAAAATCAGGGCAGGGAAAGCCGGAAGGAAGCAGAACTACCACTCTGCTGGCTACTCTATTATTATTTTGAGCTGTTTGTCGTCGAAGGCAGACATACATCGACAGGAATTGATAAAATTATCTGGCTAAAATAGTTTCGCTTTTTAACGAAAAAAATGAAAAAGCAATTACTAAAGAACCCTGGATTTTTAAAGTCACTAACTATTTGTATAGTAAGCTTACTGATTATTTCCGGGTGCAGGGCCGGCGATGGTGAAGCCCCCGCTGACTTCATACCCGCTAAAGGATTCAGCATCTCTGATGAAGAGCCCGAAGGCTCCCCCCTGGTTTTACCCGCAGGATTGACTTTGGAAAGCATAGAGGGCTATGATCATATAGATGAAACTGATTGTAATGCCGAACCCAGGATAGGATCTCCTGCTGAGACAGAGGTTCCGCTATGTTTGTTATTCAAAAACAACAATAAGCAACCTGTTACGTTACAACTTCCCCCGGGCCTGATTTTTATTTCTAAAGAAATAAAACTACAAAACGGCATTATTCTTCAAAAAATCAGTCGCGAAATATCTGCCGATCAATATTTGTTTGTTTCAATAAGAGCTCAATATATAAACACTCCAAGATCTTTTCCAGGCAAGGGAGATAAATACAGAATCGGCCTGGTAACTCAATACCACCCCATGCTGGACCTTATTAAAAAACTGGAAACCAAAAACCTGAAAAAAAGTGGAAATATTAACAAGGATGCAGAGACAGGAACCTCAATGCAGGCTTTAGTAAGTACTATAGCGGCCAAAGGAAAACTGGATGCTTATACGAAAGGCGTATTAGATGCGCTACCCAATAAATACAATCCTGTATGACAATATAAGGCCGTTAAAAAGGCCATTCACAAATTTAATATCGCAGTATCGGCGTTCAGCCTTCATATATCTACTGTATTCGTATACAGCTATAGTAGCTTTTACATTTTTCAGATCACCCAAACATTATTAAAAAATACAAACAATGAAATTAATCTATCATCTACTGATGACTTTCCTGTTAGCAAGCAGTTGTTCAAAAAACTCCAATGGCTCATCGTCTGAAGACACCTGGGGCTCTCAACCCGACTTACCAGTGGTTAGCGGCACGGCTACTCTTACCATTCCTGCCAGCGGATATTATGTAAATGCAATGGGCAACACCATTCCAAGGATGCCTAACTTTCCTGCTTTGTCTGTGAAAGCAAATATTGCAAGAGGATATGTTGCCGATCTGAAAGGGAATCCTGTCAAAAATGCACACATCGGGGTTTCATCTTCACTGACAGGCGGCTTCTATTCCAGCGGTAGTGCTGTTACTGATGAAAAAGGGTATTACGAGTTTAGAATACCGGCCGGCGCAGCTTACTTTTTTGGCACTGCTGCTACCGTCACTTACAATGAAACGCCTGCGGTTATTGCACTTTACCCTGTTGGCGGCACTACATCGTTCCCTTCGGGAAATGGTGTTGTCAAGAATTTTGTACTGTTATCTTATGGCCCGGCAAATCCGGATGAAGTGGCACAGCAACCCAATAATGAAAGTAACTATTATGGCGGTGCCATATCCTTTAATTTCAATATCAATTACCCGGGTGATCCCAATCCGAGCCCCGAATATCTTCCTTCTAACAGCATTATTGAAATTGAGCTTACGCCTATAGAATGTTTATATGGAGAAAAGAAAACTTTTAAAGTATCCAGGCAGGTAAGTGATATCTCCACCAACTTTGCCATCCAGAATATACCGGTAGGTAAATACACCATCACGGCAAAACTGAGCAACGGAACCAAATTAAAAATGACCGCGAACGGTCCCAGGGCTAACGTTTATGAAAAATTAGGGCTAAAAACGGATGCCCAGGGTGTATCAACTTTAACTTTTACACCTTCATGGCAGGTTACTCCGGTAATGGTGGCTTCTTTTAAAAGTAATTGGGAATCGGTACAGATAGGCCTGAAACGATAAAAACAGCCCGATCAGATACAGCACATACAAAAGCCCGTTCATCGACAAAAACAGCCTTCTGTCGATGAACGGGCTTTTTACAAATCTGCCAGACGATATTTACACTCCTATTACAACAGTAGCAGGGAAGAATTAAGTTTGCAGCATGAACACCCCAGGGCTTTATAAAAAGCATAGCCGTTTACTCTCGCATATCCTTTTCTGGATATTTGCATTTGGCCTGTTAACATATATTTACGGCACTTCCTATAATAGTTTCACCCTTGGTGCAGTAACTATCCTCACATTACTACCGGTACACATCTGCTATTATTACATTATCACTTTCTGGGTGTTACCACGCTTCTTCAAAGGCCAATACGTGAAGGCGATCATCTTCACATTGCTGACCATGTTTTTTATTGCCATTCTGTACAGGCTAATAGAGATCTTTTTTGCTAACCCTCATATATTCACCTATTACAAACAGCGGGACCCGTCGTTTGTATGGGGCAGCATTTCCAAAAGCTGGTGGGTACAATTGCAGTATAAAGGAGATTTTGTAAACGCCATTGAAAGAAGCAATGTCATTGTATGGATAGGGATCACATTAAAGCTGTTTGCATTGTGGCATGAACGCAAGAACACTGTTTTGCAGGCAGAGTTAAATGCATTGAAAGGCCAATTGCACCCGCATTTTCTTTTCAACTCATTGAATAACCTGTATGCACTGTCATTGAATAATTCGCCCGATACACCCGAAGTTATTTTAGGATTATCTAACATTCTCCGCTATGTTATCTATGAATGTGCCGCGGACCGTGTGCTTCTTCAACGCGACATGGAAGTGTTACAGTACTATATTTCCCTTGAAAAATTACGATATGAAGAACGTTTAGACCTCAACCTGAATATTGATGACAATATAAAAGATTGGGAAATTGTACCTTTATTATTACTCCCGCTGGTGGAGAATGCATTTAAACATGGTGTAGGAGAAACGGTCGACAGTCCATGGATAAATATTGAGCTGAAAGTGCAAAATGAAACCTTGCTTTTTAAGATCAGTAATAGTAAACCGGAGAACGCAATGACCGGCAATACAGGACAGAGAGAAAAAATAGGCTTATCAAATGTGCAGCATCGTTTAAACCTGCTATATCCTGATGAACATACACTTAATTGGTACGATGAAGAAGATTGTTTTATTCTTGAATTAACTGTTAAATTGTACCCGGTTAATCAAATTCAATATGGCCATAAGAACGTTGATAGTTGACGACGAACCACATGCCATAAATATCTTACAAAAGCATGCGGCACATATCCCTGATCTTGAAATTGTAGCAACCTGCAACAATGCTATCAAAGCTTTCCAGGCATTGCAAAACAATACAATCGACCTGCTGTTTGTTGATATAAAAATGCCGGGACTTTCAGGAACAGATCTTGTAAGGAGCCTGAAACGCCCACCCATGATCGTATTTACAACAGCATACCAGGAATATGCTGTAGATGGGTTTGACCTTAACGCAATAGACTATTTGCTTAAACCTGTTTCACTCAAACGTTTTCTGCAAGCCATTGACAAAGTGATGCATTTTGTGCAAGGCAATAAAAAACAAGAAACAATAACACCTGCGCTTCCTGTAAAGGTGCCAGCAGATCAATTTTTATACTTACGCATAGAAAGACGCGTTATAAAAATAAATACAAAGGACATTTTATGGATTGAGAGTTTCAAAGATTACATAAAGGTAATTACGAAAAAGGAAAGCTATCACACCAAACAAAAGATCAGTGTAACAGAAAAACTACTGCCAACAGATGAATTTATGCGTATCCACCGCTCTTTTATCATTCCTGTAAACCGTGTGGAGGCCTATCACCCAAACCATGTATTGATAGCCGGGAATAAAATACCGATTGGCCGCAACTATAAAGTTTCCTGCGCACAGAAATTCAACCCCGAAAGCGATATCTCGCATGAGTCTGAATAAACAAACATCTTTTAAATTACCTGCCTGCTAAAAAAACCAGGCAAACCTGGCTTTGTATCGTTATGGTCAGGAACAATATTTTATTATAAGCCTTTTACGAACGTTCGTCAACCGTGCAATAACAGCAAATATTTTTACTACTGGGGATAGTATTGCCGCTGCACCGGCCTGGTGCATATCGCTCATGTCAGATACAGCTGCCAGTTCCAGCATATTTAATGGTATACCTTTGTTGTTAGTCCGTTTATCGCGGGCCAGGCCATACAAGATACATAGTGCATTTTCGAAACCGGTTGATCCGGGTAGAATAACTGTAGAAAAAACGGCAGCTTTATCTGACTGGTTCTCAAAACGGTGTGCTACGTTTTTTTCTACGGTAAACTCCTGCCCTTCCAGCAACCTGATCGTTTTATTTTTTAATATTATCATTAATTCGCCCTCTACAACGATAAAAGTTTCTGTAAAACGACGATGATAATGCATTGGCGTACCTCCACCGGGCATAAGTGTAACAATTAAAGAAGTAATACGTCCGTTTGTAGCAACAGCAGTCTGCTTAAAAGTGACCTCGTCTTTAATCAGCGGATTGACAATAGTTTTGTGCATGCAGTATATTTCATACAAGAATAATCTACGAATGATTACTGCTCAAAGAAGAATGCCCGAAAGGCAGTTTAACCTACAAATAGCTGTTTTTGTAGATGAATGTTACATGATTTTTTTTAAGTGTCATTAATCCCCGCCCGCCCTATCAGCATTCTCATAGCTGTACATCTTATTACAAGTATTCACGTGTAAAAAGCACCCGCATTGTAAAATACTTTATGGAATCCCGGCTTCTTTGGATCAATATTAAACAACTACATATTACCATGCCAGTAAAGTATTGGTTGCCCGTTGCCGCCTTACTCAGCTTTAACAAAACCTTCGCCCACAGTCCGTTCAGTCTGGAAGAAGCACTTATCCCCCATTCAGACTATATGATCTGGCCGGATGCTATTGGCATCGGCATTAAAGTCATTAATGACGCACCGTTTCTTACAGAACAACAAAAACGAAACATTTTATTTAATAACGCAACTGGATTTCTTCGATTATCAGCAGATGACCAACGCAGGATGTATGGCCAATAGAATGATAAAACTACAGCAGGTATTTCTTTTTCAATTGCTGTATCTCTGCAGGTCCTACACCCAACTCTGTCTGAAAAAAGCTTTCTACCGACCCATATTTCTCTGTAATGGAACTGAACATTGTATGCAACAGTTCAGGTTTCAGCTCAAAGGCCTTTTTAACATCATTGATGTCCATACCGCTTCCCTGTGCCAATCCCTGGAACATACGGTTGTTTATAGGTTCAAGATATACGTTGGAAGCAACAAAATCTGCTTCAATAGTTGACTGTGGCACACCCAGCACATAAAGCAACAGCGCTGTTGCCATGCCGGTTCTGTCGCGTCCACCGGTGCAATGATACATCAGCGACTGATCATCGGGAAGCACAAGCAGCTTTTGAAAGAATGGTTTGTAACGTGGGCCAAAATACTGCGTACTGCTGTAAAACTTCAGCAGAAAGTTCCCTTCTTTTATAGAAGCGATCATTTGCCTGGTATCGGGCAAGCTATCGCTGCCGGCAGGACAAAGCATATAATCTGTCTGAACAGGTAATTTATCCGGTGCAGCCTCCGCTTCTTTCACACCCCTGAAATCAATTACAGTATGAATATGCTTTCCTTCCATCACCTCCACATCACGCGCGGTCAGCTTGCTGATATCTGCCGAACGGTATAGCTTTCCCCATCTTACAGTATGTCCGTCTTTGGTTGCATAACCACCAATATCACGAAAATTGACAGTACCTTCCATTTTAACCACTCTTTTGCTGCTATCGGCCAGCTGGGCATTTGCAATAGCCGGAGCAATAACAGCCAGGCAGATCAGTAAATGCTTCATATAAATGTTTTGTTGATTGATTGTTATTGAATTAAGACGTGCCGCGGCTGGAGTCTCACCAGCCGGAATCAGCAATGCTTTTTATCTAAATGATATTGATAGTTGATCAGTAATATTTTCTGTGAAAATGCAAACTGCACCTAAAACATCCGACCGTTTACAATAAGCCGTACGTTTTTGCTGTCTGCCCGATGCAAACGAACCTGCTTTTGCTTATACTCAACAACTTATACCATATTAAGAAACTGTTATCATCAATAAAGCAGCAGCAAATGCTACCCGAATAACAGCGGCGTAATGTTCAGTTAATATGGTAACACTATTTTTATTACTAATGAAATATATCATTGAAGCAGGTATTGTTATGGGTGTGCTGGTAATAGTTTTCCTATGCATGCTGATCATCCGGAACAGGCATGTTGCAACAATTGTTGCAGCACCAGTCAGGGAACCGGTAAAACCGGTGATGATTGATGTGCAGGCAACTACCACCGGTAAGCTGCAACTGGCCATCCATGAACAGATCTGGAAACAAATGGAACTTCACCTGGAAAGCACCAGGTTGTATACCAATCCGGACATCAGCCTTGATAAGCTGTCGGCGGCCATTGGCTACAGTAAATACCATGTATCTGAAACATTGAACAGCTATGCACACAAATCGTTTTACCAGTATATTAATGAACGCCGGATACACAGGGCTGTAGAACTGATGCAGCATATGCAGGCAAAAGAACTGCCCGTGAACATATCGCTGATAGCACAAGATTGCGGATTCAAAGCAAAATCGTCTTTCAATCAATACTTCAAAAAGATAACCGGCCTTACACCTACTGCTTATCTTCATACGGCTTCAGTCAACGCTTTAAGCAATCATATAGCCTGAGCCTGTATATACCACTAGTAGAAACACCAGTGGCTTCCTGCGCAGAACAACCCGGTTTATGATATCCGCCTACGGGTTTCCCGTTAATAAGAGATATTGATAAAAATACCTGCCGGCAGGCCAATCCTGCATAATACAATACTTATTTACCATTACCAGGCTTTCAGCATTATTGATAATATTACAGCCAACGATGTTATACTATATGAAAATACCAGTAATTGCCACCCGTGGCTGGTGTCTCACCAGCCGCCAACCTTCAATATCACGTTCATTACTGCTATACTTCATGAAAATGCCCATACTCACAATGCTGTTTATTGCATCCGTTACTCCCCTCCTAGCACAGGAAACGCGCGTACAGGAAACAGAAAAGCCATCACCCGGGCCGCGATTGATCGTAGAAAACTTCACCGGACCCGTCACCACTGCTGAGATCATGGCTTTCAAAAGTCATATCGCCAAAGTGCAGCCTCCTGCTACAGCCGACCGTAACGTATACGTATATGGCAATCCAGGTAAAATGATCGAAGCCTGCGGACTGATGTTTGAAGTAACCGGCGATATAGAAATACTGGACAGAATGCTGCTGTTCTGCGATGCAGCATTATCCGGCAGAAATGACCTGGCGACCAAAGAACAAGGCGGACAACGTATTGTATGGACCGGCAATATTGAACCGGTATGGCCTTCATCACAACCCGATGTAACACCTGCCGGTGCTGGTATTGAACAGGGCAGTGTACTGGCGCACATGCTGTATGCAGCAAAATTAATATTGCAGCACACAGATCTGTGGAACAAACAGGTGGCTATCGGTAATGAAAAAGGATTTGGTGTTACTTACAAAGAGAGAGCACTTACTTACATTACACAGGCAGATTATGTAATGGACAACTGGATCCTTCCACACTTTATACACCGTAATAAAAAATTCTATTTCCCGGAAGCGCCCAATACTTACAAACCCGGCGATCCTGCACCCTGGAACCAGTTGTTTATGCTCACCAATGGGTTGATCAGGTTATCACAATGCCATACATTACTGAATGATGCTCCGGAAAGGGTAAAAAAATATGATGAACTGGTTATGGTGAACATCAAATGGTTTAAAGAAAATGTAACGGCTTATATAGCTGCATCTGGTAATAGATGCTGGAAATTCAGTTATGCACTGGGATCCAGGATGGAAGACACCAATCACTTTGCATACGACAGTGAAGGTATGTGGCTGGCGTATGATGCCGGTAAATATGGCGTTACCCGCGAAGATATGCTGGCAATGGCCAACACCTACTTTGACGTAGTACTGGGCACAGTGAACAACAACCGTTTTGCAGGATATGTGGACGGCACTACAGGGTCAGGACATGCAGGAGGCGACAATTATGTGCGGGATGAATACATTTACCTATCCGCCATCAGACAAGACAAATACCTGTTGACCGGAACCATAGAGCAAACATCAGGCAAACTCTATGTTTCTCCACAGATCACCGCCCGGTTGTTGTGGTTGAAGGATCGGCGTTTTAAAGAAAAAAGCAATTAATATCTTTGTTTAAACCCATACCCTTCTGTCCCTCACCGCCGGAGGGCATGGCACCCGGTCTATGGTGTTTTCCTTACTGTTATCATTCAGTGACAGTAGTTTACTCACCAATACAATCTATCCGTTTATGATATTACCCACGGGAAAGGAAGTAGCTTGGCCAGGTACTGGCGCCAGGTTGCATTAATGGCAACTCCCTGTATAATAAAAGTGCTATTTTAGCTGCAAGGAAAAGTGGCATACAACATCAAATATTAAAATGATAATATTACACTTTTAGTTTTATCACTCTTTATTTATACCCTGTATCACTCCTACCTATCATTCTCCCATACACTTGCTGCTTTCCTGTGATCTCCCAGCAGTATCATTGCGTTTTTATATAGTCTAAACCCTTAATTAGTACGCTGTATATACGAAGAAAGATGCTGTAAGGTGCAAGCAAAGTAGTAAGAAGGCTCAGGCAGCAGGGTTAAAGATAGAAAGTGTAAGGTGCCAAAGCGGCATTTCCGGCATAATCGGCTTTGTTGGCATATACGGCAATGTTGTTTGGAAGAGCGGGAAATTAATTTGAAAATTGAGAATGAGATAATTTTTTTGAAAATGGCCTAAATGGCTTGATGGTTGAATTATTAAATGGTTATAGGTAACATTATATCCCAGCTCGCGGCTCGTAGCCATCTTCCGGGTATAACCTATAGCTTATAACCGGAAGTCGGAAAGCCCGAAAGAAAGAAGCACGCAAAGGCGCTAAGATGCGATATGTATTTTGCTACAAGCTAAAACCTAATTGCTAATACCTGTTTTTTTACTCGCGGCTCAAAGCTCATGATTCGTAGCAATATTCAACTTAAAACTTACAATGCCCTTGGCACAAATCCCTTACAATTCCAATAGCATCACTTTTACCGGCTCCTATGGAAACCTGGTGTTCTATTACTGGCGTGGTAAATACTGCGTACGCACTAAAAGTACGCTTTCCGGTAAACGGGTAAAAACGTCTGCACGATTCAGAAAGACTATGCAAAATGCCAGCAAGCTGGGTTGTGCTTCAAAGATTGCAGCGCATGTGTATCGCCGGTTGCCGGATAGCTGGAAGTTGCATAGCCTTTATCGCAAGATGACAGGACTGGGTTTTCAACTGCTGAAAGAAAAAGAACACTCAAACATTGAGATTGAAACAGCATTGTGGCAATACCTGGCATCAATAGGGTTTACACCGGAGGAACATGGGATGCAATCACTGCAGAAGAAAACATCAAAACGGACTGTGTTACGGCCTGCTATACGCCTGAATAGTATTTGCATAATAAGATTGCCGATTAATAATCCACGCAAAGACACGAGAGTAGAAACGAAGGACAGACGCTGCCACTCAACTCAACCGAGTTTTTTATTTATTGGGCCGGCAAATAAACTCATGGAAAGAACAAAAACAATGATTCCTATAAGCATCCCTACTCCCCGTTTCATCGCTCGTGCCGGTCGGAGACCGGGTGTATATAACTAGCGCGAGTCCGCTTCGCAAGACTCGCGCTAGTTGGGGATATATAAAAAACATGAGGAGCCGACAAACGCTCATACTAGTTGGACAGCTTCGGATGCATATAAAAAAAGCACGGGTGCCCAGAAGGAACACCCGCGCCAGTTAAGTGGTAATTTTTAAATAGTCTTTTGAGCTCCCAAATAAATTGCAATGCCAAAACAACTCAAAACGCTCAGGGAAATATAAACGTATTGAATAGTAATAAATTTTTCTCTATATAATTCTGTCCTACTTAACCATTTTTCTTCGATAATCTTTGCCGAATTCTTATCGCTATAAATATACCTTATATAAGTATGAATTTGAAAAAACAAAAAAAGACCTACTACCAAGTAAGTATTGATCTTAGCCTGATCATTAGACAAAGCTAAAGCCAGCATAATCACTGTCAGCAAGTTTAGGGCTTGCAACCCTCCAATAATTCCGGCAGATGAGTGTAAGCTTCCCCCTAACATGAGCCAATATCGGTTAGAGTTAATGACCAAAAGCTTGTTAACTTTAAACTTTGAAACGACATGAAAAAAGGAAGATTTAGCGAAACACAGATTGTATCGGTATTGAAGAAACAGGAAGCCGGA
>LGYU01000017.1 GCA_001302245.1 Chitinophagaceae bacterium PMP191F | reverse complement strand
TAGTGAATAGAGAATGGTCAGTTCAGTGAGCGGTTCCCTGAATCCGGAACATTGATTATTGAACTACTTCATAGACTATATAAACAAACATCCCGCTTCATTATGAAGCGGGATGTTTGTTTATATGACATCTTCCGGTCCCTGCCCGGCATGATAACAGTAAGCTGAGTATATTAAGCAGCTTGTAATTAAACTGTCAGGAGCCGGGACCATATACAAAGTATAAGTCCGCTTCGCAAGGACTTCTGTCAGCAATAAGTTAAGCCACAACAACCAGGCAATAAGCCATTAAACCACCTCTTATTCCGTTCACACAATGCAACGCCTGTATCACTGGTTTTGTCAGTAATAAAAAAGCGTTATGAAACCATTCCCTTACCTGGTACTGGCTATCGCAATATGTATCGGCTGTCGTAAATCACATACGGTTCTCATCCGGGAATCTGTTTATACAGGTACTTTTCAACGTCTTACACCACAGGGTGGTACTATTGTAAATGTATCACTTACGCTTGATAGCGGCAGATACAGTAGTGAGGGCGGGTCAGGCAGATATCCTGTTATCTGCAAAGGTTCCTATTATACTAAACCGGATAGTGTGTATTTTCTGAATGAATGTATGTTTACCGCAGACTTTGACTGGACACTTATTTTATCCGGCGCATATTCGTATACACAAAAGGAAGATTCGCTGATCATCAGCAGACAATACCAGCAGGTCTTTACTGATATTTACAGGCTTGCTAAAAAACAGTAAACGGTTGCCCGTTACTGTTCTTAGAATTTCAGGTGACGTACTGTTAAACCGTCGTTGATCAGTTGTTTCAGTGAGTCAATACCGATCTTCAGGTGTCTGTCTACGTAAGCAGCAGTTACCTTTTTATCACTCTCTTCCGTTTTTACACCTTCCGGTATCATTGGCTGATCGCTCACCAGCAACAATGCACCTGTTGGGATTTTGTTGTAGAATCCAACAGAAAAGATCGTGGCTGTTTCCATATCAATGGCATAGGCACGTACTTTCTGCAGATACTCTTTAAAATGTTCGTCATGTTCCCATACCCTGCGGTTGGTTGTATATACCGTACCGGTCCAGTAGTCAATACCATGATCGCGGATGGTGGTAGATACGGCCTTCTGCAATGCGAAAGCAGGTAGTGCCGGCACTTCTGCAGGGAAGTAGTCATTGGAGGTACCTTCGCCGCGGATAGCTGCAATCGGTAATATCAGGTCGCCGATATTATTGCGCTTTTTCAATCCACCACATTTACCCAGGAACAACACTGCTTTGGGGCTGATAGCTGTCAGCAGATCCATAATAGTGGCTGCAGTAGGGCTACCCATTCCAAAGTTGATGATGGTAATGTGTTCGGCAGTGGCACACTGCATCGGGCGTCCTTCGCCTACAATGGGTACGTTGTGCCATTCAGCAAACATTTTCACGTAATTACTAAAATTGGTAAGCAATATGTACTTACCAAAGCTCTCCAGCTTTTCACCCGTATAGCGGGGAAGCCAGTTTTCTACTATATCTTCTTTTGTCTTCATCGTAAGATTAATATGCGGGGTTAAACAGATGAAAGATGTATATGAAACATTGCCAGCGGAGCATTATACGTAGCAGAAAGATCAATGTGATGAATGCTCCCGGTTCCGGGCAATTCACCTTCGTTCCCGACAGGTTAATTGTGCAAATATAATGTTTTTTTCGGGTTCAGGAATGGAAAGTAGAAGGTTATTGCGATCGGATACAATAACGTGCCGTTTTTTTTGCAGGGATGAACCCACTCAGTAATGCGCACAGACCAGCATCCTTTTGTATGTTTACCGGAGGCAACAGCATAAGACTTCGGGACTGCAAGTCCCTAAGAGTGATAAACAACAAGTCCGCAAGCGCAATTACTGATAGCATACATCATTCGGTACGGTTTCTTTTTTTAAAACCTTTTTAGTTTCCGATAAAGTTGTTATTTTAGTCTATTCCACCCCGCTTCCTGCCCTGAGCAAATATCCTGAAGCCATATATCAATGGCCGGTATCAACTGTTGATCACATCCTGTAAAGCTGCCAAAATCCTATTACCGATACCTCCATGAAAGCTGTTCAGTAAGACATATCACACACTAAATAACCTTAACATGAAATCGCCTGTTTGGTATTTACTTCTGATTATTTCTCTGGCAGCCTGTAACAGCGCTCCCTCATCAAACAAACAGCAGTCATCTGATCCGGGTTCACGGCCCGCATACAGTTGCTCTACACCAAAAACCACCGATAAGGACTGGTATAGTTCCGGGAAGAAGGCCCCATTATTGAAAGATATGGAAGGCATTGATTTTCATATTTCAACGAACAGTAAAGAAACACAGCAGTATTTTAACCAGGGAATGATGCTGGCATATGGCTTTAATCATGCGGAAGCCGCCAGATCATTTTATGAAGCTACCCGGCTTGATTCCACCTGTGCGATGGCTTATTGGGGATTTGCGTATGTACTTGGCCCCAATTACAATGCCGGTATGGAAGAGGATAATTTTGAACGGGCCTACGATGCCGCCGCCAAAGCTGCTGCATTATCCGGCAACACCTCTGATAAAGAAAAAGCACTCATCAATGCATTGTCTTCCCGTTATGCCAGACCAGCACCGGCTGATCGTAAATCACTCGATATAGCCTATGCTGAAGCAATGAAAAAAGTATATGAAAAGTATCCTTCCGATCCTGATATCGGCGCCCTGTATGCCGAAGCTCTCATGGATCTGCATCCCTGGGACCTGTATGATAAAAAAACAAAATCACCTCAGTCATGGACACCCGCATTACTGGCCGTATTAGAACATTTAATGACAATCAACCCTAAACATCCCGGCGCACATCACTTTTATATTCATGCAGTAGAAGCATCGGCCAAACCGGAAAAAGGACTTGCCAGTGCAAAATTATTAGAAACACTGGTACCCGGCTCAGGTCACCTGGTGCATATGCCTTCTCATATTTATATTATTACCGGCAATTACCACCAAGGGTCACTGGCCAATATAGCCGCTATAAAAGCAGACAGTAATTATCTTACTGCATGTCACGCCCAGGGAGCTTATCCGCTGGCATATTATCCGCACAACTATCATTTCCTGGCTGCTACGGCCACACTGGAAGGTAATTCAACAACAGCATGGATGGCAGCAGGCAGGTTACATAAAGATTCTGACTCAGGTATTATGCGCATGGCAGGTTGGGGAACATTACAGCACTATTATACCATGCCTTATTACATTGCTGTAAAATTTGCGATGTGGGATACCATTCTCTCCCTTCCATCTCCAAAGGCTGACCTGATCTATCCGCGGGCTATCTGGCACTTTGCAAGAGGCATGGCTTTTCTTGGTAAAAATGATCTGAACAATGCTCAAACCGAATTGAGTAAGCTGAGCACCTTAGCTGCAGATTCGTCTTTAAAAGATCTGACAGTATGGAATATTAATACAACGGCAGATCTGGCATACATTGCCAATAAAGTGTTAAGCGCTGAAGTTGCTGCAAAAAAAGATCAGTGGCAGCAGGCAATTACGCTACTGGAAGATGCTGTTAAGCAGGAAGACAACTTAAATTACAATGAACCACCCGATTGGCTTTTCTCCGTACGCCATCACCTGGGAGCAGTGCTGTTAAAAGCAGGTAAATACAACGAGGCAGAAAAAGTATACCTGCGTGATCTGCAAACATGGCGCAACAACGGCTGGGCTCTGATAGGTTTATACAACGCATTGCTGCAACAGAAAAAAAATGACCAGGCCGATAAAGCTAAATCTCAATTTGATAAAGCATGGCTGTACGCAGATGTTAAGATCAGTTCATCATCTTCTTTATAATTGATACAAACTTTATAGTATAGCACCATTACACGCCAACCTCATCGAAATAGTCTTCGGTGAGGTTGGTGTATGGTTTACAGCCGTGTATTGAACAACGCAAGTAGCCAAAGGTCACAAAATAAGTTTTCGGGACTACAAGTCCCGGAAAGCGTTTCACCTCAGATAACATTTTACCCCGAAAAGCATCTTACATTTTATTTCACGCTATTTACATTGTTTATCGAATTGTCCTTCACTTCGATGATGCTATTATGTAGCTTACTGACACGCGTTCCGGCTTAAAATTTAAACCTTATTTTTGGCCTTATGATCCGCATTGAGTACCCCGACCATCCCTTCCGCACCAAACAGGAAGAAGGCCGGCATTTTATTTTTGATGAACTGCGTAAAATATGGTTGCGTCTTACACCTGAAGAATGGGTAAGACAAAACTTCCTGCAATACCTGCTGCAGGTACAACAATATCCTGCGGCACTGATAGCTGTTGAAAAAGAAATAAAACTGGGAGAACTCAAAAAGCGGTTCGACATACTGGTATACGATCAGCACCACCAACCCTGGCTGATGGTGGAATGTAAAAGCACCGACGTTTCACTGGATGAAAGTGTGCTGCAACAGGTATTGCGTTATAATATTTCAGTACCTGTTCCCTATCTTGTTATTACTAATGGGCATTATTGTGCAGGTTTTGCCAAACAGGGTACTCAACTGCAACCACTTTCCGCATTACCGCTTTTTGTAAAATAAATAGGTTGTCTTTTAACACTTTTTGTAGTTTCTTTAAGGTACACAACTGCTATTGCTATTATGGAAGATGCAATCCGTGAAAAGATAGAACAACTTACGCAACAGATCAATGACCTTTCCCGGCAACATAGCGGCATGGGCAAACAACTGATCCAGTTGATCAATGAACTGGAAAATTTAAAAAGATCAGTTACTGCCGGTGTTACCGGCACAAGTATCACAACACCCTCTGTCCAGGCAGTTCGTCAAACCGAAACTCCCCCGGTTCCTGTTCCAAAGATTATAATATCACCGACAAAGCCGGTTACTGACAATACATCATCCCAACCTGCTGTCCATAACAACAATAAAGGCGGGCTGGAAGCCTTTGTAGGTGGTAATATTGCCAGCAAGGCAGGTATATTGGTTACCATCATTGGTATTTTTATCGGAACTAAATATTCTATTGAACACAACCTGGTAAGTCCCATAGTGCGTATCATCAGTGGTTATCTTGGAGGACTGGTACTTACCGGCATCGCTATCCGTTTAAAGAAAAAGTACGAATTGTACAGCGCCGTACTAATGGGCGGAGGGCTGTCTGTCCTGTATTTTATTACTTATACAGCCTATGCATTCTATGGCATCTGGCCGCAATGGATGGCATTTGTACTGATGCTGATATGCACCGCTGCTACAGTATATGCTGCCCTGGTATATAACCGTGTCATTATTGCTCACCTGGCCCAGATAACCGCCTATGCAATGCCTTTTTTACTCAGTGATAATTCAGGCAGATACAATGTTTTCTTTTCTTACATTACTATTATCAATGCCGGTATTATGGTACTGGCATTCCGCAAAAACTGGAAATCGCTGTTCAATACCGCCTTTGTGATCACCTGGATCATTTTTGGTACCTGGTATGTAGTGCGCTATGAAGAACGCCTGCATTTTTTCCTTGCATTTGCTTTCCTGGCTGTTTTTTTTCTGCTGTTCTATATCACTTTCCTGGCTTACAAACTGGTAAAAAAAGAACAATATAACATCGGTAGTGTAATACTGGTACTATGTAATGCCTTTATTTTCTATGCACTGGGATATGGATTGTTAAATGATCACACCGGCAGTGAACGTTTTACCGGGTTGTTCACGATTGTCAATGCATTGCTTCACCTGGCTGTTTGCATCATTATACGTCGCGCCCAACTGGCAGATCGTGCCCTGTATTATCTCATCCTTGGATTAGCGATTGTTTTTATCACCATTGCTGTTCCTGTGCAATTTGATGGTAACTGGGTTACACTACTATGGACCGGTGAAGCGTTATTATTGTTCCTGATAGGTCGTTCACAACAGGCTGCTGATTATGAAAAAACGGCTGCTGGTTTAACACTGTTAAGTTTCATAAGCCTTGTTCACGATTGGATCAATCACATGGAAAGGTTCAATTCGCTTACCACATCACTTACACCTTTTCTGAACATTGTTTTTTTAACTGGCTTAATGGTTTTCGGTGCGAAGGTTGCTATATTGTATCTGTATCATAATAGAAAAACAACTTCCTCATTACCAGCCCCACCTGTCAATGCTTTCTTTTACCACGTTGGACTTCCTGTTATAACAGGCATTACAGCTTATGGCACTATACTGACAGAAATTCTGGGATATTTTAGTCAACTGAATAATAAAATACAAAGTACAGACGGCAGCTTTGGTTTGTGGCAGCAGGAAATCAATGGCATGGGATCCTGTGTATGGATGTTGTATACCCTGGTATTTATTACATTGATTCATTTGCTGAACCATTACCGTCTCCGGAATAAACACCTGGCTATTGCAGGGATGGTGCTCTCCCTGTTTGTATTATTGCTGCTGTTGGTTTCCGGTATGCCGCAGTTAAACGAACAGGCTGCACTTTATTATCAACGACATGGGTCCGGAATGTACTTCGGCATATGGAATATCGGCCTGCGTTACATTACCATTGCTGTTACGGGTGTATTATTGCTGTTTACCGGTAAAAGTGTTCCACTGGTAACCACCGTTCCTCGTTTGTCTGTATTCTGGACAGTGGTACTGCACATTTCCATAGCCGGATTACTGAGCTTTGAATATCTCTACTGGGCAGCACAAACAGGATCGGTCCATCAATACAATCTCGGGTTAAGTATCCTGTGGGGGCTATATGCGTTATTCCTTATTGTGCAGGGCATACGTCAAAAGAATAAAATATTGCGTATTACAGCTATTGCCGCGTTTGCCGTTACGCTACTAAAATTATTCCTGTATGATCTGGCAGGTATGAGCACTCTTACCAAAACCATTTCGTTTATTACATTGGGCGTTATCCTGTTGCTGGTTTCTTATTTGTACAACAGGTATAAGGAAGTCTTGTTTGGGGAGTAAGCGGATTAGAAAATGATGGAACCCTGGTGGATTGATGGCTCATGGATTGATTGTTGAAGATTGCTTTGTATTCACGCTCGCCGCTGGAAGCCTTTTTAGAACTACACGAGGCACCAAGGAACACGAAGAAATCAAGCCAGCCTTGTCAATTTTTCAACCCGCTCACTTTACGAACCTTATCTATCCTCCAGCTTTAGCCTGTTTTTTACCGCAAAGAACATGCGTTATAAGAGACTACATGGAGAGCCTCTGCGAAACCTCTGCTTCTCTTTTCTCTGCGGTTGGGCTTTCTGCATTTCACATCCTCAAAACTGTATTTGCTCGAAGCTCACGGCTCGTAGCCTTGCCTGAAGTGTTGAGCGTTAAGCCTTTTAACGGCTACTTCAGCTTCATCTTCAGCCCAACTTCGTACTGTTTGTTATACCCGTATTTATTGGCACCATTGTAAAAGAAATTCAACTCACCGTATTCTTTCAGCATCACACCAACACCGCCAGCAGCATTGCCGGTACTTTGCCAGAATACACCTGCATGAAATACATTTTCATATTCGTACTGCACGCCGGCAGTCAGCAGGTTATCCTGTTTGTAAAACATTTTGTAAGCTACCATTGGCTGCAGGCTCATTTTTTCTTCACACTCAAAACGATAGGCTGCCTGTACCTGTCCGATGGCAAGATCTGCAGAACGGTTTTCAGTGCTTTTTAACACATTGCTCAGGTTCCATGCTGCAGCACTCAGTTTTAATTGTTTGCCTTCATACGCAATACCAAAATCACCATCAAACTGAACACCTTTTTCATTAAAGCTTTTCACGGCTTCATCCACTTGCCCGCTCTGGTTCACCGCGCTGTTATCCAGTCGTTCTTTGTAAAAGCTCACACTCAACCCCATGCTCAGTTTATCTGTTTCTGAAAAATTAATACCATAAGCATACGAAAGCGATCCCATGTTGCGCTGCAGAATGCCGCTTTTATCTGATACAAATTGTACACCTACTGCGGAACGCTCGCCCATTTTCATATCTCCTGCCAGGCTGATCTGTTTAGGTGCGCCTTCAAATCCTGCCCAGGATTTATTCAGCAATGCATATACCCGTGTACCTTCCTGACCTGCCAATGCAGGGTTCCACAGATAACCATCACGATAGTATTGTGATAAGGGATTGTTGAAATAACGCTGAGCCTGTGCAACCATTGTACTCAGCAAACTGCCAGCTATCAGCATAACCGGGATAATATACCTCAGATTCTTTTTCATATCGCAGAGTTTAATGCATGGCAGAAAGCTCTGCCATGCAAGTGATTTTTTTAGTGAACAATCGTTACGGAACCTTTTACCAACTGTACATTATTTACCGTCAGTACAAAATAATACGTACCATTTGCCAGCGGTGTACCATTTAATCTGCCATCCCAGTCATTACCGTAACCAGTTTTACGGTATACCAGTTTGCCTGCAGCATCAAATATCTGCAACTGGTTATTGGGATAGCCTGCCAGGTTTTTGAACACCAGTCTATCATTTACGCCATCACCATTGGGTGTAAGTACATTGTTGTATTCAACGGTTGGTTTATCAGTTACTGTTACCAGTACCGATTTGGAAGATTTACAGCCTCTGTTATTGGTAAGGATAGCGGTATACTTTATAGTGTTGACCGGGTTTACAGTAACCTTATTACCTGTTGCAGCGCTGATGCTGATCACCGGTAACCAGGTAAAGTTGCCCGCCGAACCGGATGCAGTCAATTCTGTACTTGCTCCCCTGCTGATAGTAACATTACTGCTTAGTGTAATGGCGGTATCTGCATCGAACCGAACCACTACCGGCAGTGAGGTATCAGATACACAGGTTTGTGCCGATACAGCAATGAGCTTGTACATACCTGCATTGTTTACTGTATAATTAACCAGCTTGGCATTGCTGGCTGCAGCTCCCTGGTAGAACCACTGGTAAGATGCCGCCTGGCTGATCGCGCCCGCCTGCAGTGTGATCTTATCTCCGTAACAGATAGTAGTGTCCGCAGCATTGGTAATAACCGGTCTTGGTGGTTTAACGCCTGTTACTGTTACTATAGCTGTTTTAGAAGCAACATTTCCATTCTTATCTTTTACTGTCAGAGTTACTGTATTGTTACCAATATTGGTACAGCCAAAAGTGGTTTTATCCAGTTTCAGGGAATCAATGCCGTATACATCATTACTTCCGTTGTTGACGTCGGCTGGTGCAATTGTTACTGAACCGGAGGTACTGAGATCGACGGTGATATTTTTGGTGATCACCGTAGGAGGTGTAACATCTTTACCCGTAGTGAAAGACCATACATCACCTGTTACACGTTGTGTAGCATTCACAGCATCTACACGCCAGTAGTAATTAGTCTGCGGCATCAGTGTATCCAGTGATAAGGTTGCGGCAGTAAGTCCTGCTTTTTTCAACACCAGGCTATCTGCTTTTTTGCCTACATATACATCATAGGACAGTGCAGTACCGCTGCTTTCAGTCCAGCCCAGTACTACTTTTTCAGGGCCTGCATTTACAGATTTATCTGCCGGTACCGGTGAAGTTGCTTTCTGCAGGAATGGTGTGCCATAATACAATTTGCGGATCAGCGAATCGGATAATGCATAATTATACATCCGCAGATCGTCAATTTTATCGTGATAAGAAGCGGCAGCCGTATTGGTACCGGCATCGCCACCTATAAACAATACGTCATTGTCTTTACCAACAGAACCGCCGGGTTCTGCTTTGGTGCTGACCAGCACACCGTTGATGTATACTTTTATCAGCTTGCTTTCTGCATCACGTACACCTACCACATGCATCCAGCCTTTGCTGAACAATTGATAAGTACCGGAGTTAATAGTTACATCAATATTGGTTTTGGCACCGGAACCGCTGCCACCTGTATCAATGGCAAAGGTGAGCTTGGTGTCGTTCAGTTGCAATCCGTACCATTTACCTTCTGCTCTTGCTCCCGCGACAGGATCGGTATTGCTGAAATTACCTTTATGTACAATGTAGGCGTTGTATTTGTTGGAGCTACTGTATGCTGCCATGTTGATCCACACAGAAACCGTAAATGAATTTTCATCAAATTTTATCTGTGGTTGTGCAGGCACTGTAATAGCAGAACGTGTACCACCTGCAGCTGTTCCAAAATCAAGCGAGTTCTGCCATTTGCCGGCATTGTTCCAGCTAGCATTGGCCATATTTAACAGCTCACCATGATTGGCAAAACTGCTGCTGTCAAATGCTACAGTACCGGAAGTGGCATCAAATGCATAGTGCGCTACCAGTCCTTTTGCATATCCTGTTTTAAAGCTCCAAACATCACCAGTGGTAGTTCCCAGCGGACCCACAGCATCTATACGCCAGTAATAAGTGGTCTGTGATTTCAGGGTATTGATGGTCCAGGCAGCAGTGGCCAGTGATACACTGTCACTCATTTTGGTTAGTGAGGCTGCATCTGTTCCTATATAAACACGGTATTTGGTAGTATTTACACCACCTTTCCAGGTAAGTCGTAAAGTATCGGAAATACCGTCAACAGTAGTATTGTTAGCAGATGGTGAATAAGGTTTCTGTGCCACTGCACTTCCATAATACAATGTAACAATTTCAGGATAAGTCAATACATAGTTATAGAGCTTCAGCTCATCCAGCATTCCTTTATAAGGAGCGGGTTTGTTGGTAGAGGCAAGGAATTCCAGTTCACCGATATTGCCTATTACCAATGCACTTACTTCACCAATGCCCGACAACGATTTGGAAATAGATGATTCTTTTACCAACGCGCCATTGAGATATACCTGTAATTTTTTATTCAGTGTATCGCGGATGGCTACCACATGTACCCAATCGCCTGTAAAGAATGGCGTTCCATCTGTCTGCAATTCATCTTTACCGCCACCACCGGCATCATTATCGTCATCCAGTGCAAAACGGAATTGTTTGTTCTTGAACTCAATATCAAAACGTTTTCCGGTAGCACCTGTTGTGGTGTTTTTGGTAATAGATCCTTTACACAACAGGTAGGCACTGGTATTATTGTCCTGCGGCAACAGTGATGCATTTGCTTTCATCCAGAATGAAAGGGAGAAAGGCCCCTTATTCAGGTAGATCTGATCCTGATTGGGAATACTTACCACATATTTATCTTCGGATGCTGTTGCAAAATCCAGCGCATTGTTCCTCTTACCGGGTACGCGAATAGAAACGTTGTCATCATCAAGCCCCAGTACACCGTGGTTCTGGTAAGAAGAAGAGTCTGTTACCTGTGTACCTTCTCCGGTTTCATCAAAGCTCCAGTAACCAACCAGTCCTGCAGGTATTACTTTGGTAGTGCGGAATGACCATACTTCACCTTCTGCATTTCCTTTACTATTGGAAGCATCAATACGCCAGTAGTAAGTTACCAGGTCGCTCAGTCCTGTTATATCATACGATGGACTGGCTGTATAGGCGATCTCTGTCTTTTTAGTAAGATTGGCAGGATCGGTACCGAAATACACGGTATATTTTTCTGTGTTACTGCTGCCCGACCATTTTAAAGTAACCTTTCCTGAAACCAGTTCCACATACTGGAACCCGTTTGCAGGTGTTGGTCCTGAAGCCAGCGAAGGCGCTGTAGGTATAGGTGGAGTTTTTATGGATACCGGCGTACTGTAAGCAGAAACGCCGGCAGCCGCTACTGCCTTGATACGGTAATAATAAGTGATGTTGGGCAACAGGCCATTGTTGTCTGTATAGGTAACTGAACCCGCAGCAGGATGAGCAATATCTGTATAGTTAGTACCATCAGTTGACCGCTCTATTACAAAATAATCTTCGTTGCTGGCATTATCAGTCCATTTGATCACAATGGTACTGTTGGGAGAAGGCAATTCTGCTGAAGTAGCACTCAACGTAATGTTAGAAGGTGGTTTTACAAACACCGGAGGCGCTGTAGCGACCAGTGAATTGATGTACACCTCAATATTCAGGTATTGCGGATAGGTGGTACTGTAGGCTATCGCATCATTTTTATTGTTTTTATTCAGGCCATTGGCATCTTCCCATACATCGGGCATGCCATCGCTATCTGAATCAAGCAGCGGGTTGGCGCTGAATACGTCACCCAGTCCGCCGTTACTCAATGGCAGGTTGGTTTCACGATATACATACAGTCCCTGTGTACCTTTTGACCGAACTTCATTTATCATCAGCTCATCTACCTGGTCGCGACGCGGATAGCACGCTCCTACACTGTCACAGATCCATTGATATGCCTGTTCGGCCGTAAAACGAATGGGGGCCGGATAGCTATAAGGTGAAGTTTTAAAACCGGATGCTTCAATACCGGGGTAACCGTTGTTATCGAAGGGCACCAGCGTTCCATCCAGCACACCATTCTTATTATTGTCAAAATAGTTACCTGCTCCATACAGGTTGAATGTTCCTGTACCTCTTGAGAATGGAGTGCTTTTATCAGGAGGCGTTAAAGGTCCGCCTACAAAATAGTTGTTGATGATATTTACTTCAGATACGCCGGAAGAACCACCCATAATATAGGCATCGCCCGACCAGCCATAATTCATATTGGTATCTAACCTGTTGCCGTTACCCCAGTCGTACACCACGTTATTTACAAATTCATTAACGCCTTTTACTTTTGGGTTACGTGTTTTATTGCTGATATACAGGTTCCTGATCAGGCTTACTTTACCACCATCAGGTGTCTGGATCAAACCACCGGCAGAGTGGTTTTCGCGATGCAGCCCCTGTCCTATTATGGAGTTCTGAACGGTAATGCTGTCGGGAGCACTTCCTTTGTTATCCCAGTTAATAGAAAAGTTTTCGTCCATTCCCCATGAGATAGACATGTGATCAAACATCATGTTTTTACCATTGGCAAGACCAGAGGCATCATTGCCGGAGTTGTTGGTAGCACCCAGGCGTACACGCAAAAAGCGGCAAATGGTATTGGATGCCCCACTGAATGTGATACGCTTATTGAAAAACACAATACCGTCACCGGGTGCGGTTTGTCCTGCAATGGTAACATTGGCAGCCACACCTATGTCAGATTGCAGTCTTACAATGCCGCCCACTGCAAAAACCACAATACGTCCGGGTTTACTTACCGCATCGCGGAAAGACCCCGCACCATTGTCGTTAAGATTGGTAACAACATATACTTCCTGTGTAGATGCACCACGGGCTCCTTTGGCAAAACGCCCAAATCCATCGGCGCCGGGAAAGGCAAGTGTTTGTGAAGATGCTTGGTATTGCAGTAACAGCATGATACTGCAGATACAGAATATCCTGTACCTGTTACAGGCAGCAATCGTTTTCATCATAGCAAAAGTGGTTATATAAGATCAGTAATAAACAGCGGTGACTGAAATGTCTCTATTTACTTTTTCTTTCCGTAAGACTATTCAGATACACCTCTATGTTTGTATAGTTTTTATCGAGTGTAAAAAGATTTCCGTCTGCTGCACTGGAAGGGTCCAATCCATGTTTTTTCTCCCATTCGTCGGGCATGCCATCTCCATCTTTATCAGCAGGCGCCATGGCTGCAGCTATTGCCGCTTGTCCGCCTGCTTCATCTTCGGTCATAAATATTTTTCCCTGTGTGCCTTTTGATTGCAGGTAGCCGATAATTCTGCTGTCTACCGCATCGCGTTTCAATGATGCACCAGCCTCTGCGGCTACTTTTTCATAAGCTATTGCTGCTGTATGTTGGGTAACCGGTACAGCAGGGCTGGTATTGCGTACTGTTACCAACGTGGCTGCAGCAGCAGTGAAATCAGTATCTGTTACTGCTCTTCCATTCAGTTGTCCGTCGCGGTTATCGTCAACATAATTACCGGCATGGTATACATGGTCGGTTGCAGAGAACAGACCAATGAATTTGCCCGAAGAATTAGGGCCGGCAATAAAGTAATTATTGATAACGTCCTGGTAATGATCGGCAGCAGAATGCCCGCCTACAAAACCATTGCTGCCCCAGTTGTACACAACATTGTTTACATATTCTATTACAGCTTTTGCTTTCGGATTACGGCTCTGGTTATCGATCCAGAGACTATGATGTACTGTTACATCTTTAGGACCTTCAAACAGGGCACCGAAACGTTGCGGTTCTATACTTTCTCCTATCATACAGTATTGCAGCGTTACGCGCGAACTGTTTTTGATATGCAGATTATCCCATCTGCCCCACTGGATAGATACATGATCAAATATGGCGTTCTGCAGATCATCTGCCACCAGCGTGCAGGCACCTTTAGACATTTTAATGCTTCCCCTGAACCGCATGTAGCGTACAATGGTATTGGATGCAAATGATATTCCGTTACCATATATCACTACACCATCACCAGGAGCAGTTTGTCCTGCAATGGTTATATCAGAAGCAGCCTGTATCTTATTGCCAATACGTATCACCCCTGCCACATCAAATACAATGATACGGTGTGGTGCACTCACTGCATCTCTGAATGATCCTTTGCCGGAATCCTGCAGATTGGTTACATGATATACAGTACCGCCACGCCCACCGGTTGCCTGTGCACCAAAACCTTCAGCGCCCGGAAATGCTGCCGTTTGCGCTGTTACTGTTGTGATGCCGGTTATACAGAGCAGGAATAATATTTTATTTGCTTTCATCATAAGGTGGTGTTTGAGAGAAGTACGGAGAGGGTTGATTCAGGATATGTGATTCTGGAATCAGCTAATGGTACCGGCTGGTTCCACACCGTGGATGGTGAGATACCAGCCACGGTGTACAGATTCCTGATTCCCGGCGGCTACCTGTTATTACTCCCACTTAAAGGGCAGGTACCAATTATCTTTATTCATCAGCTTTGCACGTACGGCTGCAGCCTGTCCGTTATTTTCTCTTAACAGTTTGTCATAAATTCTATCGGCCAGGAATGCAGGATCATTTCTTCTTAACGCAATACGCAACAGATCGGGCCATCTTTTTCCTTCATACGCCAGTTCCAATGCACTTTCGCTGATGATATTGTTTTCCAGTGCTATTGTACTGTCTCCTACTACAGGAGCAGAATACAGGTTGGCGCGTCCGCGGATCCCGGAGTTCATACACCAGTCTGCCGCAATGCGCGGGTTATCGCTTTTACGCCCATCAAAATTGTACGGAAAGCCTTCGTTGTTATTAAGGTTGGTGCCCAGGAATCCCTGGTTCAGCAGCCTGTCGGCCAGGTAATGATGATCATCACGATTGGCAGCTTCCGCAAACTCCAGGTGCAGGGTGGCAGCACGATACAGGAACCATTTACCTTTCTTTTCCAGCAGGCTTACCGGTGTAAAACCTGTTCCTGCGAGATAGTTGTATAAGTATTTCATCACTACAGGATTTCCACCCAATGTGCGGTAGCTGAATACACCACCTCTTGCATCATACGGGAAATCATTTTTCTGTACCTGCCTGTTCCAGCGGTTCATAGCCGATTGTGAAGGTTTTAACAGGTAAGAACCTCCGCGTGGTGAAAACAGGTTGATGAAAGGATTCTCAGGCTTGAACAAAGTATTGTCATAAGGCAGGAACCAGATCCACTCATAATTGAACAACGCATCCTGTCCGCGTGCAAAGATGGAACGCCATCCCTGCCCGTTGTTATCTACCAGCATGCCTTCATCTTCTTCCCTGTAACGCACATACCCTACTGCCAGGTCATTGTTGTCTGCTTTGGAAGAACCGGTAAGTCTCAGTTGATATAGCTGACCAGCTCCCCCGGTTTCCATTACACTTTTAAATGCCTGTGCTGCCTTGCGGTAATCGCCCGGCTGACTGCGCCACAGGTACAGCTCGCCCAGCAATGCTTTTTTATTGATGAAAAAATTATTGGTATTGTAACCATCAACTGTGGTAATCAGTGTAGGACTGGAAGTATAAGGTTCCAGGTAAGGCAGCGATTCCATTGTTACAATCAGGTTGCTCAGCAACTCGTTGAATGTAATACGGGGCATCAGGCTGATGTTGCGGATATCGTCATTGGTAGAAAGCGGATCAGTAACATAAGGAACTGTACCGAAGTGTATACCTACCTGCAGGTATACCCAAGTGCGCAATGCTGTAATATCGGCATAACGCATATCGTACTCTGTCTGTTTCAGCTTTTTCTCACGCAGCATTCTATTGAAATTGTACAGCACATCATTACAGTTCACGATCACCTCGTAAAAAGGACGCGGACTGGCGTAAGGATTGTTGGCTTGTACATTATGCTCGCTCAACTGCCGCAGGTATTCATCTGCATTCTCTGTAGTGGTCAGCAGGTCTGCACGCAGCTCATTCAGTATTACATAATTGCTGGCAAGGCTCATCAGCTTTCCGTATGCACCCATCACGGCAGCGTTGGCATCGTATACATTCTGGTAAGCATTTTTTGCGTCCAGCACATCTTGGGGTGTTACTTCTACCAGCTTTTTACAGGAAAATAAACCTGCTGATGCTATTGCCAGTGAAACAGTAAATATTGACAATTTCCGAAATCTCATATCAGATAACAATTGTGATATTTATTAATTACAGACCCAGTTTTACTCCCACCTGCAATGAACGGTGCTGTGGTTCCAGCATTACATCTACGCCCTGTGTAAAGGGCCCGGAACCAGCACTGAACTCAGGATCGTATCCTTTGTATTTTGTAAGCGTGAATATGTTATTGCCGCTGGCAAAAATTACCAGATCTCTCAAAAAGCTTTGTTTCAATGGCCATGCATAGGCAATGGAAACTGTTCTTAAGCGCAGGTATGAACCATCTTCAATCCAGCGATCGCTGAAACGGCTGTTGCCTGCAGGATCGCCCCAGGCAGCCCTGGGCATGTTGGTTACCTGTCCGTTTGTTCTCCACCTGTTGATCACGGCACCTGTCTGGTTAGCATAACCACTCATTGATTCAAGCTGACGGCGAGCGTAGTTATAAATATCATTTCCCTGTGAGAAGGTGAATAACACGTTCAATGTCCAGTTTTTCCAGCTTACTGCAGAAGTGATTGCACCAGTATAATCAGGATTGGGGTTGCCGATCACCTGGCGGTCGTTCTCATCTATTATATGATCATTGTTATGGTCAATAAACCTCATGTCACCACCGGCAAATGCAGTAGCTGTACCGTCTGATTTCTTATTGGATAAGCCGGATGCAGCAGCTTCTGCGTCGGAGGTGAATACACCGTTTGTTTTATATCCGTAAAATGCATTGGGCGCTGCACCTGCTGTGGTGATCATTGTTCCGTCTGCATAGTTTGTAAGAATGCTTGATACGGGCAATTGGGTAACAATGGTTTTATAATGACTTACCAGCACCCCTACATCCCATTTCAGGTTTTTCTGATTCAATACACGTCCGTTCACTGATAATTCCCAGCCATTGGTTTTCATAGCACCGGAATTGGTAACCGTGTAGTTGAAACCGCTGGCACCGGGTGCAGGCTGGTACACGATCATATTGCCGGTTTTGTTGCGGAATACATCCACACTCAGGTTCAGTCTTTCATTCAATACGGATACATCAACACCTGCATTGAGTTTGGTAACAGTTTCCCATTGCAGTGAAGGATTACCGGGATTGCCATATACAAGCCCCTGTATACCCATCAGGTTCTGAGAAACATAATATTTACGTGCAGTAAAGTTGCCGATATCTTCATTGCCCGACTGTCCTGCTGAAGCACGCAGCTTTAACAGGCTGAGCCAGGATTGTTTTGCCATAAATGACTCTGATGATATTACCCACGCTGCAGCCAGTGAAGACATCAGCGGGTAGCTGTTATTTCCCCAACGTAACAGGCTGCCTTCAGTTATATTGTCGCCAAATTTGGAAGAAGCGTCTGATGCAATATTCAGTGACAGGAAATATTTGCTGCGATAGTTATAGTCTGCGCTGAAGTAAGTACTTAGCCATTTCGACTGTCCCAGGCTACCACCAATTACACGCAGGTTGTTCAAACCATATCCTACACCGGTAAATTCATCAGTAGCTGAGTTATATCCTAATCCATAATCCACTTCAGAAGAGATGGTATTGTAGCGCACACCTACACTGGCCGAAAGACGGTGAATACGTTTGTATATTTTATCAAATGACAAACGGGTATCGTTGTAAAAACCATTGTAACGGATCACCTGGTTTCCTGAACGGTTTTTCACAATGGCATTGCTCAACGTGTCGCCTACAATACCATTCTGCGGAATAAAGAATGCTTCTCTTACTTCGTCTTTTACCAGGTTGAACAATGTGCTCACAGAAAGCTCACTGGTCAATTTGTATTTAAAGTTCACACCCACAGACCAGCGATAGTTTTTACTGGTAGCCTGTGCATTGCGGATAATAGCAACCGGGTTGCTGACATTGAAAGTATCCTTGTTTGCCAAAGCGGGCGACTCAATTCCATTATCTGCTACCTGGTTGGCAGCAAAAAAGGGCGCTTTCACCAGTGCTGCGTAAATAGGGTTCACAGCATTGTTAATACCCAGGCTCTTCAGTTTCTGTTCATTTTTGGTAACACTCAGGTTAGCACCCGCAGTTAACCGGGTGCTGAGGTTCAGGTCGGCATTGAAACGCATGTTGATACGTGTAAGACCTGTATTGGAAACAACACCGTTATTACCCAGGTATCCCATAGACAACGCGTATTTCGCAATATTGTCACCACCGGTAATTTTCAGGTAAGCATTTTGAAAAGAGCTGTTCCTGAAAACCTTATCCTGCCAGTTGTTGTCGTAATGGTTCCTGTAATAGTCAGGATTGTTCTTATTATCGTTCATGTAAGGCAGCGCGTCAACATCTTTGGGCGACAATCCTTTTGATTGCAGCATTTCAGACAGGTAAGTACGGTAACCGGCTGCATCCATCACCGGCAAACGTGATGGCGAAAAGTTGATACCGCCAAATAACCCGGCTTCAATACGCGTGGCTTCCTGGCGTGCCCTTGCTGTTGTGATCAGAATAACACCATTGCTTCCTTTGGTACCATATAAACTGCTGCCATCTTTGATCACAGTAATGTTATCAATGTCTTTGATATCAATATAAGCCAGCGGGTTGGTGTAGAAACCGCTCAGCATGGTATTGCCATAAGTTGCGATATCGAAAATAGCACCATCCACCACTACCAGCGGCTGATTGGTTGCATACAGCGAATTCAATCCGCGTATCAGCAGTTCAGCGCCAGTACCGGCTGTGCCGGAACGGCGTGTAGCCTGCAGACCGGCCACTTTGCCCTGCAACCATGCATCCGGGGCATCAGCAATGGCATTCCAGTTGCCGGAAGTCTGTACGCCGCCCGCTGCGCCAACAAGCTGCCTGCTGGTTGTAATGCCCGATGGCATTGTGATATCATCACTAAATGTATTGTATCCATTTATATACAATGCAATATTTACTGTGGCTAGTCCGCGCAACTCCTGCTCTTTTGTTTCATATCCATCTGCATCAATGCGTATCACTACATTATAGTCAGGTACTTTCATTGAAAACTTACCGGCACTATCACTGATAGCAGCATACAGTTTCCCATAACTGACCCTGGCTCCGGTCATTGGTTTGCCTGTTGCGGCATCACGCACATTACCGGTAACTGTTTTTGTTGTTTCAGCCGGTGCTTTCTGTCTTGCCTGTACCGCAGTGGTCACCAGCAGCAATAACAATACTGCCGGCAATGCTTTTATCCTGAACATGAAATTCTTTTTTATCCGCATTGTTAATAGTCGTGGTTATTTTTCTTTTTTCTGTTTCATCAGAACACGGGTACCAGTTTTATATAATCCAGGGTAAGGTTGTATGGTATGCCCGTTGTCAGCGTGGTTGGAGCCAGCAAACGCAAACGGCGACTGGCTGCTGTGATCGCACTCTTATTACTGCTCATGGAAGTGATCAGAGCATTGTAGCTGGCATTGGTATACTCACCCAGGTATATTTCTGTATAGGTTAGCGGTGCTACAGCCTTCTGCACATTAAAATCCTGTTGCAGGGTATCACTTACAATCTGTCCTATCTGTAATATCTGTTGCAGGGTTGAATCTGTACCGTATGCATCATCACCTTGTCCTGAAATTGTTTTATCGTTCAGTGCCACCCAATACACTTTGTATTTGGTAGTATACAACTGGTTGCTGTTGTAGTCAACATAATATTTAGCACCGCTTGATCCCAGGTTGAGATAGATATCTTTGAAAGAAACTCCGGTAACCGGGTTCATTCTTTGCCTGTAGAATATTTTGGTAATGTATTTGTCTTCGTATGATTTGAAAGCGTAAGGATCTTCACCCTGTACAATCGTTACCGGTATCTTTTCCTCCATAGCAGTGGCGGCTGCATTTACAACATATACAATACCATTGCTCATGGGGTAGGATGCTGTTATAGCAGCCGTTGCCAGTGGTACATGTACATTGAATTTAGACAGCAGTGTAGCCGGTAATTGTGCCGGTGTATATACACCCTTTACTGCAAGATCTTTTACCACGTTCCAGGATGCATTGCCGGTGGTAATGGCTGCATCTGTGCTCTTAAAATAAGGTTTCTGTTTGTTCACTTCACTTGTAAAAGCAGTGTTGGTGAAAATGATATAGGTATACAGGCTGTCTTCATTGCCTACATCGTATACTTTTTCACGGAAATAATTCCCTTCCACCATACCGGTTCCGGGTTTATAAACCGGTAAACCTGTTATGGGATTGATGCTGTCCAGCTCTGCCTTTGTAACATCCTGGTACATATACAGCAACGAGTTTACATAATCATTCTGCTGGTAGGTGGCCGTGGTGGATTGTATATATTGCCATATATTCTGTAATGGCAGTACAATTTTATCTACCACGTTCAATACACCATTCTTCACATACACGTCGGCTTGTGTAATATTGGCGTCGCTGAATTTTTTACCATAGCACCAGATCCGTTTCCCGTTCAGTACGGATATACGTACAGAGTCTACAGCCATGCGTGTGTACATTAATTGTGCGGCAATATGATTCTGTAAAAAGGCTCTCAGTTTTGCAGTGTCATTTACTACTTCACTGGCCAGGCTTTTCAGGGCATCGTTGTTAGGCGCCCATACTGTATAGTTCCTGGATGACTCCATCAGTTTATCCAGTCCTGTTTTTACCAGGTAACTGCTGAATGTGCTCAATTCAGCGCGACTATTGATCTGCTGCATCAGGCTTTCATTCAGAACTTCCTCATTGGCGGCAACGTGGTTATCCCATTTTTTACAGGCCGGCCAGCTTGCTACCAGCACCAGCAATAACCATACAGAATTTTTCGTGAAGCGCATGCGTAAGTAATTTATCATGAGAAAGGCAGTTGCAGCTATACCGATGCAGCATGGCTGCAACCGCCGGTATTTTCATCGTTTACAGTAATTGTTCTAATATTCTATCGTACCATCAGGATTAAAGCGTGGACTGGTCTGGTTCATACCTAGTGGGATAAAATGTACCATATCAAGGTTACAATCTGAGTTGCTGCCAGACACCAGTTCAAAACGTATTTTATGCCTGCCGGTTGCAGCAACATCTACTATACCCACCATACGTGCAGGTGTAGAACCTGATTTTTTACTTACACCAGCCCACCATTTCCAACCCAGCGCTTCCAGTGTAGCTTCATCAGACACACTTACAGAAGATATTTTCTGGTGGAACTGGATCAATGCACTGGTCAACGGTACAGAATCAAACAGTGTTTGCACATTCACTACTTTACCGGTGTTTTGTGTAAAATAGCCTACCCACACTTTATATTTTCCTTTTACCAGCAATGGTGTGGTAAATTCAATCCAACTGTTGGAAGAACAGGTACCCAGGTTGTCGGTGTTACTGCTGCTGGTACCAAAACCAAGCTGCCAGTAATCGCCCAGGTAACCGGTTACACCGGTACGGTATTTCAGACAGCTTTTTTCCCATTTTACATCAGCCAGTGTATTGCCATCACCATAATCGAACAGGTATGTTTTTTTACGGTAAATACTGCTGAGACGGGTGAGCTCAGGTACTGTGGCACACAGATCCCAGTATACAGGAAAAGGTTTCCTGATCTTTAAAGGAATATGAGCCAGCGCGCGGTGCACTACTCCATTGGTGGCAGAGATATCACTGTTGTTCTGATCCAGTTCAATACCCTTTTCGTGTACAGTGCCATCAATGGTGGAATATTCATCATCGTTGATCAGCAGTTTGCTGCTCACCAGTTTATCTGTAATTACTTCCAGCGGAGCCAGTGTAGCATGCGAACCTAACATTACAATATCAGCCAGGTATTTTACGTCGGGCAGAATATGGTATGCCACGTACAGGTGCAGACTGTCTAAAGGATTTTTAGGATCGCCGGTGTTACAATATTTGCTTTTCAGTTTTGCATAAGTGGTAAAACCCGAATCGCTCAGGGCACTGTTGGTTTCAGCCAGCAGTGTGTACCATGATTTTGAAGCGGCTGCATTGCTTTTGTTCAGCGTATCATACAAACCGGTTTCTTTTAATGCCTGGGTAAATATGGAATAGTTGGTATCTTCTTCCAGCAACTTTGCAATGGTTTTTGTAGTAGGTACCAATACCTGGTCAATAACCTGTATTACACCATTGCCCAGCTGTATATTGGATGTGGTAACGGTTGCCTGCCTGTTCACTACAAAGTATGAACTGCCCTCTTTATTTACCACACCTGTTACCAGGAACTGACCGTACATGGTAATGGTATTGAGTTTACCATCATTGAAGTCGGAAGTCAGTACTCTTTCTTCCAGTATGTGGAAATTAAGAATGTTCTTAATTTCTTCCGGTGTTAACTGATCTACAGAAGATTTCCCTATTTTCTGCAGGTAGGCAGCAATCGCCGTATTGGTGGGTGCAAACAATGTGTACGTGCCATAAGCATTCAGGAAAGAACCGTAGTTAACCTTGTTGATCATAGCAACCAGGTTGGTATACACACCGGTACTGTCTTTTTGCAGGTACTCCAGTATATTCGGATCTTCGCTGGTGGTTTCTTTAATATTCAGCTTACGGCATTGCGTTGCCAGTACTGTTATCAGAAACAGTACAGCTACTATGGCAATAAATCTGTATACTTTCATAACAAGCGCATTTTAAATCGTTCCTATTTATAGAAAGGGTTTTGAACCAGGTTTTTGTTGGTCTGTAACTCGTATTGGTAAATGGGTAAATAATTACTGTTGGCATCTCTCAGCTTTGCCTGTGCCGTTTTGATCATGTTAGCCGGCACAACGTTGGAGATCATGTCCATCAGGTAATTGATACGTGCATAGTTGTTGCGTTTTACATAGCGCAATACATCAAACCATCTTTTTCCTTCAAACATAAATTCGCGGGCCCTTTCTTCCAGTACAAAAAGCGCTACATCTTCCTTGTTGGCAGGATCAGGATTGTTGTTGGTAGCAGCCAGGGCATGTGCACGGTTGCGGATCACCTGGATCAGCTCCAGTGCTTCGCTGCCACGGTTAAGCTCTGCCAGTGCTTCAGCCTTCATCAGTAATACATCAGGATAACGATACACAAACCAGTGTGTATAGGAGTCGCCGGATGCAATAAGATCGGTTCCGTTCTTGCCAACATATTTCCAGATCAGGTTATCTTCAGCGCGCACTGCTGAACCGGCAGCACGTATATCTTTTATACCACTGCTTTCATCTACACCATATACCAGGTCCATTACACGATTGGCCGCCAGGAATCGTTTACTGCTGATAGCAAACATGTTGTAGAACGTATTCAGTTTTTGTGAACTGTACTGTAGTTCAAAAACACTTTCGGTAGAGTTGCCTGTACGGAACAGGTCTGTGAACCAGGCCGTGCTGGCAGCCAGCAGACCGAATTTCTTGGAGTCAATTACTTTATTGCAGGCTTTTAAACAATCTTCATATTTATCCATCCACAGGTATACATCGGCCTGTATGGTATTTACAGTATAGCGTGTAACTCTTCCTTTGTCGTACGATTGTATGCCATAGGTCAGTACAGCTCCGGATTCAGCTTCTTCAAGATCTTTCAGTATCTGTGTCAGTACAACATCTTTGGTACTTTTAGGAATGGCAACGATCTCATTATCGTTGGTAGTGGAAGTCAGTTTTAAAGGCACTTCTCCAAACGTACGCACCAGGTAAAAGTACATAAGCGCTCTCAACGCTTTTGCTTCGGACAGATACGCATTCAATGCCTCTTTGGTAAACGTGTTATCGTTCTCCAGCACTTTGGGTGCATAGTCAATTACAATATTGCAGTAGTTGATGGTGCGGTATACCGCACTCCAGTCTGTGAGGGCATTACTGGGTACTGCATTGACATTCATGATAGCCATTTCATCTACTGTGGTACCCTGTGTACTGGCCAGCATGTCGGCACGCAGTTCACCCCACAGAAAGAAAAGCTCAGGCAATGCAGTTTTAGTGCCGGCAGGATCTGCCAGTAAGGAAGCATAACAACCTATTACAGCAGCCTGTACCTGTTCTTTGGTTTTCCAGTAATTATCGCTGATAATACCATCTGCAGGTTTCAGATCGGCCCATTTTTTACAGGAACTGATCCCTGTAAGCAGCAGCAGGCTCAAAAATAAATATGTATATCCGGTACGCATGACAAATAAATACTTTATGCTTTAAAAGGAAGCTGTTATACCTAATGTGATTGTTTTTACAGGCGGTGTCATAGACCTGTCGGTTGCTACACGGAAAGGATCACTGCCACGCACACTTACCTCCGGATCCTGACCGGTGTAATTGGTCCATGTCATCAGGTTCTCTGCCGTTATATAAGCACTCATGTTCTTGATCTTCATTTTTTCAACCAGTGCTTTATTGAAAGTATAACGGAGTGTTATTGTACGGAAACGCAGGAATGATGCATCTTCTACATAGCGGGAAGAACCCAGCCAGTTGTAACCTGTTTTGTACAGGGCGCGTGGTATGTTGGTTTCATCACCTTCCTGGCGCCAGCGTTTCAATACTTCTGTACTCTGGTTGTCGTAACCATACATGTTGGTGGTATACATTTCTGTTGCGTTTACCACTTCATATTTGTAACGGAAGTTGAAGAAGCTGGAAAGACGCAGGCTTTTATAAGCAACATTCAAACCAAAGCCACCGGTAAAACGGGGGTTACTGTTGCCCAGGTATACAATATCACGGTAGTCAATATTACCATCGTGGTTGATGTCTTCATATCTGGCATCACCAGCCTGGAATACATAATCGGTATTGGGATAATTGAAACGTGTGTATACGGTACCGCCGGTAGGCGTTACGATAGGAGCACCTTTTTCATCACGTGCAATAGTCTCTTCCTTGTTCTTGTATACTCCTTTGTACCGGAAACCATAGAATGAACCAAAAGGATTGTCTACCTGCATATAGGTTTTGTACTGACCGTTGGTAGTGATATTACCTTTTTCCAGCGGATAGAATTCAGATATTTCACGGATCATGTTCACGTTGCGTGCCAGGTTCATATTGAAATCAATGGTCCAGGTCTTATCTTTATAAGGAGTGGTTAATACTGATACTTCCCAGCCCTGGTTGTCCATTACACCTACGTTCATGTTCACGCTGCTGTAACCGTTGATACCGCCAATCTGTAAACCGTTAAAGAAAAGATCCTTGGTACGGTTACGATACACTTCCACATCCACATTCACCCTGTTCTTGAACATGATCAGGTTAAAGCCTATGTTGGTACCGATAACAGTTTCCCATTTCAGTTGTTTTAAACCCAGGTTGGATGAATATACACCGGAAAGATCAAGATAGTTCCAGCCGGATGTCTGGTAAGTATTGAAGTAGCTGTAATCATTACGGGGTGCATTACCGCTGCGACCATAGCTTAAACGGAAGCTCAGATCATCCACTTTGTTTCTGAAGCGCTGCATAAATTTCTCTGCAGATATCCTCCATCTTCCGGAAAAGGAAGGGAACAGACCATAACGATTATTGGGTGCCAGTCTTGAGTTACAATCACCTCTTAAACCAACATTGACAATATATCGGTCATCATAACCATATTGTGCGCTGAGGGTAGCGGCTGAAGTGCGCGTTTGATTGGTACGTGCAGACAGATCTGAAGTAGAGGCAGTAGCACGGGAATCAATACTGGGATCCTGAAATTCGGAAGAAGCAGTATTGGATGTTCTGGCCTGGTACAATATATTCTTGCTATCGTAGGTCATTACATTGATCAACCCCATGAAGTCGTGCTTCTCTCCCAGCCTTGGAGTATACACCAGCGCTGTTTTTGTCTGTACGTTGTAGTTATCAATGTCGCCATCAAATGCGTAGTTCACAACAGTTTCAGTCCATGGACGACCGGTAGCAACCTGCGGAAGAAAGCTTTTGCTCTTTGTGTTGTTGATATCAAACTGTACATCCGCAGTTGCTACCAGCACACCAGGTTTTAATGAATACTGTATATTAAACTTAGGAATGATACGCTCGTTTACAACTTTGTAAGTAGCAGCATTGGCCATTGCCACAGGATTGTAAGTACCGGGGTACTGTCCCTGTATATTTGATTCAGGTGAAAAATAGTTGGGAGTAAGATTGCCGTACTCATCATATTCATAAATACCCATGTTGGGCATTTTGGTATAGGCTATGTTACGGATATCTTCATAATAATTTCTGTTAGTGCCGGAACGTGCATAGGAAAGATCGGTCCTGATCCTTATTTTATTTGATACGTTGTAATCAAGGTTAATTCTTGAAGTGATCCTGTTCAGGCTGGTACCTACTGTTACACCGCTTTGGTTGAAATAACCCAGTGAAGCATAATACCGCGCTTTCTCGCCACCTCCTGTCATAGAGATATTATGATCGTGAATAACACCAGTGCGTGTAATAGCATCCACCCAGTTTGTATTGTTGCTGTAGTTATAATACCAGTAAGGATCGTTGGGATCGAATTTGAATTCGTTTACACTCTGTGTATTTAAAGGAATACCATTCCTGTTCATAAACTCTTCCGGTATCAGTGTGGCATACTGGTATCCGTTCAGCAACGGAATGGCCTGTGGCTTCAGTGATGCGGAACCTTTAAAAGTATAAGACAATACAGGTTTACCCCTGGCACCTCTTTTGGTATTGATGATCAACACACCATTGGCAGCACGGGAACCCCAGATAGCGGTAGCCGCAGCATCTTTCAGGATGGTGATATCTTTAATATCTGTAGGTGCAATATTCAGCAGTGCAGCATATCCCTGCTCATCGGCTGTACCAAAGTTGAAGTCTGTAGGTATCTCTGTTTCATAAGGCATACCATCTACCACAATCAACGGTGTGGTGGAAGAGTTGATAGATGCTGTACCACGGATCCTGATCTGCATACCTGCACCGGGGTCACCGGAGTTGGCAGCAATGTCCATACCAGCCACACGCCCCTGCAGAGCCTGGTCAATAGAAGCAGCCTGCATCTCTTCCATATCCTTTGCATTGACCTTGGTAGCTGCAATGGTAAGATTGCGCTCTGCTACCGGCAACATACCATTATCAATCTTTTTCTGTCCCACCACCACTACTTCATCAAAATCTTTAGAGCCTTCTTCAAGACTGAGATTGAATGAACGGCGGGTACCTATTGACAGCTCTTCCACGGCCTTATAACCAATGATAGAGAAGGATATCTTGTGTTTGATGTTGGTTACCTTAAGGGCAAAGTTGCCATCCACGTCGGTACTTACACCGCGCACAATCCTTTTATCGGCGTCAACTTCCGTTACCGAAACCCCCTGAATAGGATGATTTTTTTTGTCCGTGATCTTCCCTGTTATCACCACGGGTTCAGTTTGTGCCATGGTTCCTGTACAAAACAGCAACACACTGAAAAAGCAGGCAGTCAGCCGGTTGAAAAAGATTCTCATACAGTTTTTTTATCGCTGTTAGTTTTCGTTATACTTCAGATAATTGTCGAGCAGGTGTATCACCGACCTGTTCGACAGGTTGTTGCTTTGTGCTACTATTACATTGGCAACTCTTCCGTAATTGTCTTTTATGGAAAGAGCACCGGGTGTAGTAGTAACCGTGAATCGCAGAGAAGTACCCAATGCATTTTTCAGGAATGAATCATAATTCATGGGACTTTCTGTTTTTCCATCGGGCACTACGGTATGACCGTACAGGATATGGTATTGAATGAATTTGCGCACCAGGTCTTTACCATTTTCATCGGAAGGATTGAAATTGGGCACCTTGGATGGCGCTGTTCCTGTGCCGGGCAACAAACCATCATTCACCGCCTGCGTAATAGCAGTATTGGTAGGAATAAAGATGGTGGAGAAACCGGTTAAACCTACAATTTCAGTAGTTGAGGTATTGTAGTAGGAAGAGTTGCTGAGATATTGCCAGAAATAGTTATAGGCAGAACCAGTGCTTTCACCCAGCTTTTTAATGTGTGTACCTACACCTTTTTCGCTATATACAGGAAGCTGGTTAATAAAATACACCTTACCATTGGTAGTTGTTTTGGAACTGTCTACATTAGCAGTGATGCCTGCATCCAGTAAACCACCGGTCTCAATTTTATTGCTGTTGTATTTGATATAATCTCCTTCATTACCCGCATCGCCCGATTTTGCAATACCGCTTCCGGAAAGATTATCAGTAGCATCCTTGTAAGGCGGGAAGAACACACAGGTCTTTACGATCCTTACCAGTTTGTCATACACACCATTGGTAGTGGCCGTTGCTGTAGGAGTAGATTTGTACTCATACTGGTCTTTGGTAGAGTTATAGCTATATCCCGCAGCAGCAAACACCGCATCCGGTACCAGCAACATGTTTACAGAAATATTTGACTTTGATACCAGCAGGTTCAAACCGGTTGATCGCAGCAGTCTTGTCATCAATGTATACTTCGGATTAAGATACGCCTTACCATATACTGTGCTGAACACATCGGCTTCTTCTACTTTAGAGGTTCCGTAAAAGATACCATTGCTCAGTATTTTCTTTTCTACCACATCAGCCGCCGGATCAAAACGTGCAGGCTCACTGAAAATATTTTTAGTAACATTGAATTTGCTGGGCCATACTACGGTAGGGAACATGTGTGCATTGAGGAAGTCTGTGATCACCTCCAGCGGCAACTGCTCAATAGATCCGTAATACTCACATAAAACATTTTTTACATAATTATCTACGGCTGTATTAGTCGGGATAAACATTGTCCAGCAATCTTTCTGCCCGTCATTATCTTCTTCTTTCATGAAGTTTTCATTGTTGGGCGAATAAGCGAGCAGGTTGGAATAGATTTTTACAAAAACAGAATCACCTTTCCCGGTCAGCACGCGGTAACGCTGACTGGCTGTAGCATTGTAGATAAAGCTGATTGTATTATTGGTGTACATACGATTCAGGATGGCCCTGAAACTGCTGTACTGTGCTTTATTGCGGATATACTCATCAATGCTGCTGAGCGGAGTGATCACTTTATCCAGCTCATGCCATACACCATTTTCGGCCACCTGGTCTTTGGTTACAACGCGGGCCTCGCCCACATTAAAACCAGTGTACTCAGATTTGGGATAGAAGTAAGTGTAATCTGCAGCAGTAAGATTGAATGTATTGAAATAAGAACTGGTGAAATAAGTAATGTATTTATTGTTATCATCACCGGATACATAGTTACCATTGGTACCGCCTTTATTGTTACGGTTGGTAGCCAGAGCTACAATTGTTTTATTACCGGCAGCAGTATCTGTATAGAAACCAGTGTAGTAAGCGGTGCGGCGTCTGAAAGCAATAGAAGGGGTCCACCCGGTATTGTTAGCTGTGGCCTGGTAATCATCCAGCCTGTCTTCCTTATACGCATTGTAAATAAGCATATACTGCACCATGGCCCTGGCCGTAGCAGAATCAATATCATTGGCGCTGCCAATACCTCTTTCTGTAAAGAACAGTTTAAATGCTTCGTCGTTGGGAGCAAACATGGTCCAGTAACCACCAGCTTCAAGAGTAGGTTTATAACCTGATTTGTCAATCAGCTTAATAAGGCTGGTAAAACGTCCTGCACTTTGCAACTGCTGATAAATAGGCGGTTGCAGGTTGTCGGGACGGTCGTACTTTTCATCAAAAGCCTTTTTACGGCATTGTGTAAACATCACTGCCGCCAGTACAAACAAAAACAGTCTCAACATGAACTTATTCATGATATTCGGTTAAAAAAAAGTCTTATAAACAAAAAGCATAATAGCTTGCGCCCATTATGCTTCCATTATATTCCCTTTGGTATTTTGCTTGCAAATATTGCAAGCGCCAATCTTGCTAATGTGTTGTTGAAAATTATAATATGACGTTTTGCGGGAAAATTTTCCGTAAGAAGAACGCCACTCTGGTAAAACAGGTAAATCTGCTACTGTTAGAAGTAAAAAATTAGACATGATCATGGCAAGATTTCGTTTTGGTTTAAGGATTGCACATTTGCACTACCCTCTGTTCAGCAATTCGTTATGCGTTCGTTAATTCTTGTACTAAGTTAGGCTGCGAGCAAGGCAAACTATCCTGAAGTATCCTGTTCTGAAGCAAAAATCTACGCAATCGTTCCCGATTGCCAATACAGGTTATTTTTATGCATATCAGGCTGAATAACGTAGCAGAAAATCAGTGAGTTGTGGTGTTTTTGCTGGCTCGGTAGCGAACGTGTAATTTGAATAAACAGGACAGTTTCAGTGCATAGCCCGGTATGTTCCTGTAAACAGGAAAAAGACAACATACAGCGAAGTGTTTTTAACCTGCTTTTTATTCATTTTTTGAGGTAACTATATGCAAAAAGGCGCAGATGCCCTTACCAAACATTTGCGCCGATGCTATTCGCCAATCTATATTTTGGCAATCATATTTTTTCCTTGGCTATACGCTTAAAGGTGGTCCTATATGCCTGATACCATGTTTTAAAGCGAGCTTATCAATGGCCTGTTGTGTAGGTGCTTTCAGATCGTTTACTTCCTGAAAGAAATCTTCCAGCTCACCTGCCGGATTTACAGCATAGATCAATTTTCCATGTTCTGAAAGCTGGAGCCACTGATGTGGAATACCGCGTGGAAGAAAAATGGTATCGCCTACATTCAGCTCACCTTTCATTTCACCACAAACAAAACGGTATTTTCCTTCTATAACATAAAAAAATTCATCCTGGTGAAAATGTATATGCAATGGAGTACCCACAACACCATATCCTGTAAATAAAAAGACGCTCAGCTCATTGCCGGTATCTTTCCTGGATATTACCACATCATTGGGATGCATTCCCATAAACTTCATCATAGAATTTCCTGCCCTGTTTTTGCCTGCATGTACAACAAAGGGCTTCTTTGTTCTGTCTGTATTAGTGATAATTTTGCCAAAAGCCAGTGCAGGCATGGCAGTCAACGCAGTAAGTAAAAACTGATCTCGTTTCATTTTGTTCAGGTTTATAACACAAACCTACACGCCACTGAAACGATGATAATGGTAAAAATCAGACGTTTTTATGTTTCTGCTTCTCCAAATGTCCGTTCCGGTGCATCGTTATCTATATCAAAAAACTGCACAGGGGTACACCCGGTAAATTCTTTATAGTCTTTTGCCAGGTGCTGGTAATCGTGATAACCGCAATGCAGCGCAATGGAAAGCCAGTCTTTTTGGGGAAAACGATTTTTCATACGGAATGCCCTGTCAAAACGGATAAGTTGTAAAAAATGTTTCGGGGTAATGCCTGTATATTCTTTAAACTTACGATCAAACTGGCGGTGCGAAAGACAGGCAGCTTTCAGAAATTTATCTACGGAAAAGTGCTCATGTTCATGCATCATCATTTTACCGATCTCGTTAACAGGATGCTTTTTCGGTTTGCCGGCTTTGATAAGTCTTATAAGGAATTGCTCTACGATCTCAATCATGTCTTTATAATTTTCAGCATAGAACAATTCTTCATTTACCTGCCTTGTAGCATTACCAAAAATATCTTCCGCATCAATGATCTGGTTTGTCAGTTCACCGGAAACAATATTCTTTAACAGGTGTAAGGCGCCCGGTTGAAATATTACCTGTACAGCCAGGAATTCGTTGCCCGGGTAACGATAAAACACATCAGTTTGCTGGCCTACAAATATCGCTTTCTGGTTGGAAAGAATTAAGCCGGTATCCGACCGTTTGGTAAATTCAACATCCCTGGGCATAAACTGAAGACAATACTCCGGTCTGGGCGGGTATGCTTTACAAGGCACCACTGCACCGGCAGGAAAATGAAAATCTATGATCCTGTACAACAGGATATAGTCCGTCAGAAAACAGCTAGGTGTAATTTCATTTAACAGCATCTGTATCTGAAATTTTGATCAACCCCGTATCATGCACAATACCCGATCCACTTAAGAAGAAAATATAACTCTTTTTTAAATGCAATCCTGATGGCCGCCAATGCCGTTTTTGCCATTTTAGCCATTTATACCGGAAATGCCGCTTTTACCTTATACTTTATACCTTATACCTTGAACCTTGCCCTTTGTATCTTAATACTTTATCACGGCTTTCCTGCCACCTGATTCGTACCTGCTCCGTATTTCGTTCGTACTTTCTCCGTACCATCTCTGGTATTAAAGCGTACAAACTAAGGGTTTCAGTTTTAGAGTAATGGTGATATGATAATGAAAGATCGTTGATTCTCAAGAAGAATCCTTGACGAGACTAATGCTATAGTGCCAGCTGAACGGATTATGTGTTTTATAGCGTTAACTCACATTAGCCGGAAACAGGTTACCACAAAAAATTTTGTTCCAAACTAGCGGTGTTATTTGTATGATTTTGATTAATAACATCTTCCAAAAGTCCATTTTATTGACCGTTATCATTACTCACCTAAATTAGCTAAGTGGTTATAAAACAATTTCTTCTATTTCTTAGATTATTGTTTTTTCTTTCTCCCGATGCATTTGTTGTATTGTCGGCTCCCCGTGTTTTAGAGCCGTAATTAGTTAGAGTTTTCTAAGATAATATTTTTCTGTTTTTTGCTCCATTCTTCCGTGTATTTGAAGGGCGACAGATAACCTAACGATTTATGTGGTCTCTCTGTATTAT
>LGYU01000016.1 GCA_001302245.1 Chitinophagaceae bacterium PMP191F | reverse complement strand
TTGGCTGAACCATTTTTCCTGCGGCATAAGAAGAAGATACAGCGCCAGAAGGTCTCCTGGTAGTATCTGCTTTCGTAATGTTTTGAGGTTGGTTGTTGCCTGCTCCGGCTGGTTCTGTTATAACAGTTCTTTGTTTACGGCCACCGTGTCCTTTATCAAACGTTCCTTTTATCCATGTATACCGTAGCCCCATATTAACAGACGGTATCTGCCAGCGGCCGTTGAATGTTACTGTTTTGGCGGCTCCGTTTGTAAACTGGTCATAACTATAAATGTTATCAGTGCTTCCGTTTCCCTGTGGCTTCCAGTAAACAATATTGTTTTGCATTGTTGGGCCGAATGCAATTGATCCTGTTGCAAAAAGTGAAAATGCTGTTGTAAAATGATAACCAAGTTCTATCCGTGGTTTTATAACGAAGCCAGATGCGGAATAATTTGTTGTTGTAAGAAACGGAATGTATTTGTGTTCGGAAGTTTGTTTGGGATTGGAAATTGTATTAGAAAGTGTATACCCTTTTCTGTTAAAAGATAAATAGCCCAGCAGAACAGATGGAGAAACAGATATTCTACCAAGACCCCATTCTGCTTTTGGTCCTGCTAAAATCTGTAATGAACCGGCGCGTGGTGAACTGCCCTCAGGTACAGGGTTGATCGTACCATCCTGCAAGCGAAAAGAATTGGTATAAGAAGATATACCCCCATTGGCTTTCTGCTGCGTATAAGTTATTCCGGCTTCAATTCCTGCCGTAAAATAATGAGTTGTAAGATGGCTGCCTCCGGAATAGAATAAAGGTATGTAACCCCCACCTTCTATATTCCAGCCGTTACCAATAAACAAGCTGTCTTTCATTTTGCCGGAAGCAGAAGCGTTGCCACCTGAAATGAAAATACTTGCTTTGTGCTTTACGGAGCTTCCTGCAATTCCTTTCTGATCAATACTCTTGTTTTCCTGTGCATACGAAGAATGGGCCGCAAAAGTGGTTAAACAAATAACAGATAGCAGGCAACTGTTTTTCATAGTTGAAAGTTTGGTCTGATGGGTTAGAGGTACAGTAATAAGTGAAAAATGCTAAAAGCTGTTTCCTATAAACGTAAAGAGTAGGTGAATCGTCTCATTAAAAGATAAATAATTTTATTTAGACCAAGTACCGGGGTAGGAGGCCGGTTGCCGTAAGCTCTTTAATGCTTTATGTATCATTTATCTATGCTATTACAAGGATGAAAAAATGACATGTATAAATATTGCAATCCACTGGCTTTAATCGTCACTGAATGAGGTATGGTGATAGCCATTGATCCCTTTTGAAGGAAAATACCCGAATCCATCAATGGAATCCAGGGTTTACATAGACCGGAGTACTACAACCCGGGAGGGCAGGAGGATAAACAGTTTTTGATTTGCAATATCATAGAAATACTACTTTTCTACCATTGTATAGTCACTGATCCTTCAGGAAATTGCACAGAAATGGTTTGTACAAGAAGCCATTCATTAAAGTTACCCGTATCAACCGTATAACATGTCAAATAGGATTGTCTTTGTATTTATTGCAACCTTGCTTTCTGTTATTGTCCGCGCACAAAATCCGGAAATCTACAAAGAAAAAAAAGGAGAGAACTTTATCTATGGTTTAAAAGATTCATCGGGCAAAATTATTCTGCCTGCTAAATACGATGCCATAGAGCCTTTTTCGGAAGGTTTGGCCCAGGTAAAACTAAACTGGAAGAGAGGGTATATTAATACTGATGGTAAAGAAATTGTAGCGCCTAAATACAGCGAAACCGGCGATTTTGTAAATGGCTTTGCAGTTGTATTTAATGAAAAAGGAGGATGTGGTTTTATTAATAAAAAAGGTAAAGAAATATGCCCGCTTATATATGAAAGCCTCAACAGCTTTATTGACGGGAGGGCTGTTGTAACCAAAGGGTTAAAGGCAGGAATGATCGATACTACAGGGAAACTGATAGCACCATGTAAATATGAATGGGTTGAAACCCGGCAGATGAGCGGGAAGAAAGGATATAATTTTGAAACTGTTTTTTTAGCCGGGCTTGCAAAAATTATGGTAAACTCCAAATTCGGACTGATTGATAAACGCTTCAAAGAAATCGTTGCGCCCAAATATGATGGGATTGGATATTTTTCTGAAGGACTGGCAGTTGTTGCTCTGAAAGATAAGTTAGGTTTTATTGATACTACTGGTACACTTGTTATTCCTATGATCTTTGATCATGATGGCTTTAGCTTTTTTTATGGAAGCGGGCCTAAGTTTAAAGATGGCAAAGTGAAGGTTACTATATCAGGTAAACCTGCATATATAGACAAGAAAGGCAGCGTGATTACTTCTTTTTAAGCCGGAAATTCAATAAGGAAATAGTTCTGGTAAATTGTCTTTTCCCGGTTAAAACGTATTGTTTTCTTATGTTTTCCGGATTCCATTAAAAATGGAAATCCTATATGAAAAATGAATTGTTGTAAAGATAATTATACATGAAAAAAATATTGCTCAGTTACTGCTTGTTGTTCCCTTTTTTTACTATAAAAGCACAGGAGTATCCACAGGAAATAAAAGTTACTGATAACGGTGAGTTTGCAGTAATGTATATGGGGGTAAACCGTATCCATATACTCAATACATTTAACGGGCAGCTTATCAAACATCGGCTTCCAGATTCGTTAAAAGTGTATGGCGGTATTCAACTTTATAATTCAATGATCCTTGTGCAATGTATTAAGTATGGAAGTCCGTCATTATTACTTGATTTTATGGGGCGCCCACTATATACTTTCTCCACGCCTGTTATTGCGGCACCTTCTGGTAAAGAGCTTTATGAAGTAACGCGTACTGAGGTACACAGGCTGGATAGTAATTTTAAGGTAAATAAAACGATCACACTGGAAAACAATAAGCTCAACGAATTCTATGCGATAGATCCTATGAGATGTTACCTGAGTAATGATGAGCAAAGGATAGCAGTTTGTTTAAAAAAGATGGGGGGTATGGCAATTGCTGTATTTGATCTGAGTAACGGAAAGCTGCTAGCTATGTTTGATAAGTTTAAAGATACTGAGAAAAAGAAGCTGGAGTTTGCAGGATTAAGTCCGGATGGGAAATATCTTGTTGCTGGAAACAGGTTTGTAGTTTCACTGATGGATATTGATAAAGGCAATATTGTTGGAACGTTTGAAGAAAACCCAAAAAACAACAGGAAGTATTTTACTGCGGCAGGATTTGTACCTGATTCAAAAAGAGCAATTATCGTTTCTCAATATAAAATCTATTCATTAAGCCTTGATAAGTTTGAAGCAATGGAGAACATCAATTTCGGAGGAGAAAAAACAATAAAGGTTGTTACTACCTACGAAGGGTTTTTAAACAAAAAGTTGTATGAAACAACTGATTATGAATATTCTATGAACAACTACTATTATTGGTGCGGATATGACTTTTCAAAAGATGGTAAATTGCTCTATGCAGGCATTGAACTGGTAAATGAAGCCGGACGGTATACTACCCTGATCAATAAAATGACATTTGCTGAACCTGCTAAAAATATCAAATACTTATTAAAATAATCAGCCTGTTCGGGGGGCATCAGGCATTTCTTCTGAATATTTCCCGGATATTAAATTGTTGTAGCTGACAGGCGGGGTATTATTTGCTGAAATTTTCACGTATCGGATTTGATAAAGTAAGATCTATAAGCTGAGTTTACCTGCCTCAAATAGTTGCCTGATAAAAATGTAATCTGTATTTAAACAGGAACGAAAAATAACTGCACTAGTCCTTTAATAGCTTTTTTACGGCATCTGCATGCCGGTATATGCCTTCCATAAAATGATCCAATGCCCGGATCTCAAATTTTATCTGCTCATCAAACATATAACCATAGTTCTTTTCGAATTGCCGCCGGCGAAGTATAGATTCCGGATGAGTTAGTTCGTCATTTTCGACAGGTGTAAGCACCTCCTGAAGCCTTAGTAAATGATAGGTGAGTATGACGGCAAGAAATACGACTTGGTATGCGCCATTATGCGTCGCTTTACACCATTCGATACATAGAGCTACACCCTTTTGGTCTGCTTCGTATTCCTGTTCCTGCTTTTTGATATAGTATTCTATTGAAAACCCTGGAACGCCCGGCACTATGTTTTTTATTTTTGTTGCGTTCTCGCTGGTATGGTTCAGCAGCAGGTGTGCATATTCGTGTCCCAGGATAAAAACTCTTGCGGTATCACCCAAATTACCCGATGCACCAATAAGGCTTGCATTTCGAAAAGAAGGCACCTTGTTTAGACCAAGCGATGCCTTCCCTGTATTCACTGCTATCGTCCATTGGATAATATTTATCTGGGCTTCTTCAGTTCGCCAGATAGGTTTCGATATGGGAGTGGTAAATGTGGCAAGAAAGGAGTTGATCACCTGCGACATATAAGCCACTATGCCGGAATTTAAAACGACAATTCTTTCACCTTCATCTGATTTGACCAGGCTTGCGTTAAAATCCATCGTGGGTAATACTCCTGCCGGAACTGCAATGTGCTGCAGGTTGTTGAACGTAAGCAGATCGGCTGCCACCCGGGTCAGGTAATCCGTCTCGGACAAATACGGTTGTATAAATCTTGCCCTGAATTCTGTTGCATCAACACCTTCCTTTTTAAGAATTTGATCCAGGAAGTCTTTATCTTTTAATAAATCGTCATAGAAATCGGCGATGCGTTCCTGGGGCACCCGTTGCAATAGTCCTGTTATGGCCGCATACGCTTGCTGATACTTTTCGAGATACGCAGCAGCTCTTGAATTTGGCGTACTCATGACCTCTGTGCCCAATGTGTTTGGCAGAGTACATAGATGCCCTTCCTGTATAACAAATAAGCAACCGATGCAGGGGCTATGCCAGTTAACGCACCGGCAATAAGATCGACGGTACCGGCGACAATTGTAGCATTCTCCTGCTTCTCGTACAAGGCGCGGATAGCTGTGCTGCTGCAAACGCTTTGTTGGAATTTCGGGAGGTTTAACTGAAACCAGACTTTGGCTTTTTCAATAATTTGCTTAGGGCTTAGTGCCTTAAAATGCTCATCAGCCTGCAATACTTCGTTACCAAGTATCAGGTAAAGCTCATCATCCGTTAGGTTTTCAAGTGCTGTATTTGTCATAAATAACTATTCATTTTGGTATTACGGCCCGCCGACCGGTAGTTAAAATAACTAAATAATTTTTAAAAAAGTGCATGTGAGAAACACCCTTTCTTTGCCGTCTTTAAATAAATTAAAAGCTATTGTAACGATTAAGTTCGATCCCTGCCAATGTACGGATGGGGCATCAAATTATTTGGAGTGTATATACTGCTCGGAAAAGCGCAGGTCGTCGCTACCGGGTGACCTTTATCGGCATTAACAAGAACAGGCGTAACGTGAATTCTGTGATAAGAATAATACCTGTTTAAGTGAAATACCCAAGCGGTGTTTTATAGTGATAAGTTGATTTCTAATAAAAATGTCCTGACATTGACCAGGACATTTTTTGTTATTACAAGATGTTTGTACGGTAATATTAAGCCACAGCAGGAGGCGTGGATCATGAATAATAAATCCATAATAAAAGGGCCAGTGGCCCTTTTATTTGAGTGCGGCTCTGGCCTGCATCTCTTTGTTCCCTTTACCTGTGCTTTTATTTACTATTTACCCAAACTGTCCAGCTATTATCAAACTTATACCATTTGCCATCGGCACCTTCCCATTTCCATTCCGGAACTTCGGTCCAGGTTTTGCCATCTTTGCTCCAGACAAGTTTCTTGTCGTGAATCTTCAACCATTTTCCGTCTTTATCTGCCCATGTTCCGTCTTTTACCATAGCCCATTTTTTTCCGTCTGTGCTCCACCAAAGACCACCTTTGTTATCCAATTTATACCAGTAAGTAACACCGTCTTTCACACCCGGCCAGGTGCCTGTAGATGATTTGGTCCAATCTGTCATATCCATTGAATAACCTGCATGATTTGGCAATTTGTATTTTGCCTGTACAGTAGTGGTGGCTACAATCAGTGCAGGTAAAAAAATAGCTGTGAGGATGCTTATCCTTTTCATTTTTTTATATTTAATAGTTATAGAACGAAAGTATTGCCTATTGAAAGGCGATTGCTTTATTAGTGCCGCAAATGCTTGGAGTTAACGAAAGAAAATGTCGCTTCATTTATGGATTTACAATCATGTTTATATACGGCAGTTAACAAGAGAAGGATTGATGTCACTTTAAAAAATCTATTTGCAGGAATGGCTTCTGGGCTGTACCCCGTGAAGCATATTATGGCTGAACTGTTATGATTTTACATCCCCCATTACGTAAAGCTGGCTCAGCGTTGGTACAGGGCTGCCCCCTGTTTTTTCAAGTGTGATAGCAAAGGCGTCTGCTTTTTGAATTTGCTTTAGCCGGCAAAGCTTACTCTTGCAGTCATCAAGCATACCTGCATCTACCGGTTTGCCATCAATAAGGGCCCATAGCTGGTATTGTTTCCCCGCTGGCGCCCTGGAGAGATTGTTGGCGATAAGATATACCTCCTTTGTTTGTGTATTCCAGTACACCGTTGTTAGCAGTCCTTCTTTTCCCTTAATGCCCTGCATAGGCACTTTCAACATGCCGGGTGATGTTACGAGTTGTATATCCCGGTCCATGTTATTTATCTTTGTAATGTACACCTTGTTTGCCTCCAATAAGTTTCGCTGTGTAGTTTGTATAGCAGTATAATCGCCTGATAGAAGCTGATATTTTCTATACAACATTACATTCAATGCTGTACTCAGCACGAAAAGTATTAACGCAGCCGCAGCAAGATATTTAAACCAAAGTATGTTAATGCGCTTCGGTGCAACAGCTATAAGACTGGGGGCAGTTTCCAATACTACGAATTCTTCGCTTAAAGTATTCAGCAACTGGTTCTTGATACCAGGCGATACCTGTACTGCATTCTTCTTTGCTGTATTTAATAACCATTCCTCGCATTCTCTTACAGCTTCGGCAATCGCCTGATATTCCATACACAGCCGCTTCAGCTCAGCCACTTCTTCTTCGCCAGCCATGCCTAGTACACAGCTTTCGATTACACCACTTTGTATGTATGCCTGTATATGCACTTTATATTTTAACCTGTTGTCTCAATTGAAATAAAGCTGCTCTTAATCTTGTTTTTACTGTTCCTAATGGCAATTGAAGCATCTGTGCTATTTCATCTTGGGTATATCCCTGGAAATAAGAAAGCTCCACCAGTATTTTATGATCCTCTTTCAATGCCTGTACCAGTTTGCGCAACCCGTTTTTTTCCGACGGATGCTGGCTTTGATCTGCAATGCAGTTGTATTCGTCGGTCAGGCTGTTGTTGCGTTTATTATTACGCCAGTTTTTACTGCGTACCAGATCAATTGCCGTACTCCTGGCAATTTTGTGCATCCAGGTAAACAACCGGCCTTTTTCCGGGTCATATTGTTCTATCTGCCGCCATACTTTCACAAACACTTCCTGCAGCACATCGGCTGAGATATTAGTGTCTGCTACAATACTAACAATGATGCTATTTAGAGCAGCCGAATAATGATCATATAGATAACTGAATGCAGGTTGTGCCCGTTGCTTCAGTAGTGCAACAAGTTCTTGTTCAGTATATGTTTGTGTATCTTTCAATACGTAATTAGCAGATCAGGAGCAATAAAAATATGGTGTAACCGAAAACATGTTTTACCTAAGGAGAAATAATAACAATCCTTATAGTTAAATGAAAATATAGGCAATATTGATACACTAATTGGTCAAAGAAGCGTGTGTTAAGCCTGTACAACAGCTGAACGCAGGGTATTGATAATAGCACCCAACTTGGCAATTATTGCATCAGGAACTTTATTCTTTTTCGCAGCAGCTACTACGTCGGCGATAAATGAATCAAAGTCATCATTGGCAGCTTTTCCATTCATGCGAGAATTGGTGGCAGGGTTATGGGCATCACGCATATTCTTTCCACCATAGGTGAAATTTTTCGCACCGGTAGCAACACAGAAAAAATCTGTAAGATTTTTGCTAAGCGCCATAAATCCACTTGTGTTCCCATTGGTAACTTCTGCCAGCAATACTTTAAAATAAACATTGATGTTCGCATCGGCCGCAATCACAAAGATTGCGCTGTCTACTACAGAACGGATAGCCAGGCGTCCTGCTTCAATCTGCATACCTGCATGGGTTGGGTCATTTACCATCATTGTACCACCCAATGTATCATAGAGCGTTTTTTGTGTGACGTCGGGTGAATCACTTTTCTTGCATGATTGCATAGATACCGTAGCGGTAATGGTAAGCACAAGAATAATTGCTGAAAAGATTACTTTTTTCATATTTGTATTAGTTAATTGGTTTTAAATGTTACACAAGTTGCCCTATTTGGTATCAGAGTCGCCTGAAAAATCGGAGCACTTTAGCACTTATTTCATTAGATGCTACGGGACAACTGGCAGCCATTTCTGCATCGCTTGGTATTACGCGTGCCAGTTTGTAATCAGGAAATGTTTGTTGCATGGTTGAAGTAATACTGTTTGCATCGTTATACAGTGGAGAGAAGGTAAATACCAAAATACGGCTAATTGGATTATATAAAACATGATCAATGCCTTTTTGCTTGTATAACCATTCAGTAACAATTGCCGATTGGCTATTGCTCAGGCTATCAGTAAAGTCAATTCTTGCCATAACACGGGTATTGATATCAGGTGATTTCGGTCGTGTAACTATGTAGAGATGTATGCACAGTAACAATAACATTCCCAACAATACAGAAACGCCGGCGAATATTATTTTCTTAAGTTTTTTCTTTGGCATAGCCTGATAGTTTATTGGATAGATATACGGCAGAAAAATTCAGAAGGTTTTACCATGATGAATTTTCTTTTGTACTTCTGTGGCTCTATATGCCGAGTACGTTGGTAAAATTTACTGCCAGTTCTGGCCGGTGGACTGGTGGCGTTGATAAGGATTGCTATAATAGGTAATTCAATAAAAAATTAAAAGCCGGTATTAAATACAGATATTGCAGCCCAAAAGAAAATTATACAGCTTTTAATAGTTCGCAGCAAAATGCCTGGTTTTTACCAGGCATTTTAATAGTATGCTTCACAGCTACTTTATTAAAAGTGTTTTTATAAACATGATGCAGGGAATGATGAGTTTAGTACAAAGTTTACACTGACAGATCATATTTTTCTTTTTGTTTCATTTGGCGCACATTTTTTTCATTGTTGCGCCATTCGGTGATAGCGGCTTTTAAAAATAGTAATACCGGTAATTTGGTAAAAATGGATAACTCCTCGCGTATAGTTGAACGGTTGTGCAAAAAACTAATGACAGCTTCGGTTTTATTTCTCTTAAATAGGCGGAATAATATTTCATTGCCTTTTTCCGGATGTTTTTTTAAAACCCGTAGCAATACTTTATCATAAAAGGCAAAGCGCCTGGGAATAAAGGAGGTGTAAGGCTCTGGAATTTTATTGGCAACAAGGGATGCTATGATATGCAAAGTATGCTGTTGTACAAAAGAAAAGGTATAGCCTGATGAAGCCTTCGTACAACCTCCGGCTGTACCGATAGGTATAATGCGCTCACTTCTTTTTTCTGCCGGGAAATTTGCCATCGGGATAACGCCATATTCTTTGCTGCTGATGTGCATAGGTGAATCCGGGTAGTGCTGTGATATATATGCCTCAATCCCTTTTTCCAATGCTTCTACCGGTTGCAATGTATCAGTGAAAATGGTATACTCTATAAGCGCCTCTTTGGGGGAGAGCGGCAGTAAATAGCAAAATGCTACTTTTTGATCCTGCAGCATCCTGAAATCCATTAAGCGGAGATTGTGTTCATCAAAAGATGGATTGTTTGTTCTGACAAACCATCCGGTAAATTGCTGGTATAGTATAGTGCCATTGTAATTTTCCAACGTCTCTTTGGGGAAGCGGCTGTCAAAAACCATATTGGCCGTATAGGTGCCGTTGTCTGTGATTACTGTTACTTTATTGCCATCATCCAGTAAATCCAGTACTGCTGCCTTCCTGAATTGAATAGTAGGCTGTGCTTGTATGTATGGGAGCGTATATTCAAAAAAATGTTCAGACCGCATCATTTTGTATTGATAGGGGTGCATATCGATCTGGATCTGTGATGAGCTAGCAAACATTTCCGCTTGTCTCCAGGATTTAGTGATAATCTTGTCAAATGAAGACTGCCCCCTGTCCCAAAAACACCAGGTACGTGGTGCTTCCTCTTGCTGATGTTTATCGATGAGCAAGATTTCAGTATGTTTGATCTGCTCATTTTTCAGGATCTCCCAAACCAGCATTATTCCGGAGAGACCTGCTCCAACGACTATTATTTCAAAGTGTATTTTTTCTTTGTAATTCATCGTCTTGTTTTATTTTATTCCTGTATTTTTTTTCAACATATAAAAAGCCGAATGATTCCCCATGGCCGGCGCCAAGATGTCTGTGGTGCATTTTGTGTGCCCACCTGATGGCTCTGATGTATTTATTACGGGATCTTGAAAAAAGTTTTACACGCTGATGTACAATGATGTCATGGACAACAAAGTACGCTATGCCATATAATAATATACCGGTGGCAATAGCATTGAGCCAGCCATTGTGATAATACATACCGCACCAGAACAGCAATATGCAAGGGGTTGCAAAAATGACAGCAAACCAGTCATTTTTCTCCAGCTTGCCCGGGTGGGGTTGGTGGTGATCACGATGTAAAAACCATAAAAAACCATGCATAATATAACGATGCGAAGCCCATGCAATTACTTCCATTGCAAGAAAAACAAGCAGGCTTACTAAAATGTATAATAGATACTGCATAAATAATTTAATGTGTCAATTGACAATTATTGTTTTTGAATAAACGCATCATAAAATGTTGTGCAATCAACGATAGTTTTTGAATTTTAGGAACCCGTACACGCCTGTTGAATAAGCATTGAGGTTGAAGCCTGGTTATTTTATAAAAAAGACATAAGTAATATTGGTATGCAATTAATACACCAAACCGGGCTTTCCGGGGTAGCAAGTGTATACCTTCATAGGCTTTTTCAAAATCAGACAGGATATCAGCTTCCACTTGTTTTTTTTGTTCAACAGAGAAATGGCTAAAGTCTACACCGGGAAAATATTGTCTTCCCAAGCCTGTCATGTCATCCTGCAGATCGCGTAAAAAATTGACCTTTTGAAATGCGGAGCCTAAGGCGGTAGCAGCTCTGCGTAAATGTTTAGCCAGTTGCTCATTACCTTCACAAAAAACCTGCAGGCACATTAAACCAACTACTTCTGCAGAACCGTAAATGTATTCATTCAGCTCTTGTGCATTTGCCCATTTTAATTTATCCAGATCAGTATACATGCTTTTGAAAAAGGCTGCTACTAGGTCTTTACTAATATGATAGCGGTTAACGACCAACTGAAAGCTATGCAATATCGGGTTGGTGCTGATTCTATCCTGAATGGCACGGTACGTATCCGCTTCAAATTGCTGCAATAACATGCGTTTATCGAAGTCATGAAAAGAATCTACAATTTCATCAGCTACACGCACAAATCCATAAATACTATGGATGGGCTCGCGCAGGTCAACATGCAACAACCGTATTGCAGAGGAGAAGGAACTGCTGTATGTTTCTGTGACAAGCTTGCTGGAACAAATACTCACTTTGGTATACATTGTTACCGTATTCATGCAGTATGATATTTTCTGGTTTGAAAGGATTTAGTTAACAGGTGTGATTGTTTCATCACTTCTGCCGCCGCCATTTTACCGGATAAGAATGCGGGTGGCAAACCTGGTCCGGGCACTGTTAGCTGGCCTGCAAAAATGAGGTTGGTGATTTTTTTGCTTTTGATCCGGGGTTTCCCAAAAGCTGTTTGGCGTAGTGTGTTGGAAAGACCATAAGCATTTCCTTTGTAAGCATGGTAGTCGGCGGTGAAATTGCTGATGCCATAACTTTTTTTATACACTATATGGTCTGCAATGGAAACACCTGTTGCCTGTTCAAGTCTTTGTAATACTTTTTGAAAGTAACGGTCACGTAAAGCCTCGTTGTCACCTGTAATACCGGCAGCAACCGGAATGAGCAGGAATAGGTTCTCGCACCCTGCCGGCGCTACACCTGGATCAGTGACAGAAGGGGCGCATACATAAAACAATGGATTTTCCGGCCATCTCGGGTGGTCATACAATGCATGGGCATGGTCCTGGAAAGAACTGTCAAAAAATAAAGAGTGGTGCTGTAACGGCAGCCGTTTGTCAATACCTACATAATAAAGCAGGCAGGAGGGGGCCAGTTGCCTGGAAGACCAGTATGACTGGCTATATTGCCTGGAAGCGGCCGGAAGCAGTTGCTCCATGTAATGATAATCGCCTGCGCCAACTACCAGATCAGTTTCATAGACCTGTGTTGTGGTATGTACATACTTTGCAAGACTTCCTGCAACACTGATCTTTTGCACATCTTCACCAAACCTGAATGTTACGCCCAAAGAGGTGGCCAATTCAAATATTGCTTCCACAATTTTATACATGCCCCCTAAAGGATACCATGTTCCCAGGTTAGTATCAGCATAGTTCATAAGGCTGTACATGCCTGGTATATGTTTTGGCATGGCTCCCAAAAAAATAACCGGGAACTGCATGATTTGACGAAGGACAGGATGGCAGAAGTATTTATTTACCAAAGCCTCCATGGAGGTGAACAGTTGAAGTTTGCCAACAGATGCGAGTGTTTGAAACGATATAAACTCTTTTAAGTGCAGCGAAGGCTTACTGGCAAAACGATGCATACCAAGCTCATACTTAGCTTTTGCTGCTGAGAGAAACTTCTTCAATTGTTTGCCTGCGCCGGGTTCTATTTGTTCAAATAATGCGCATAAAGCATCTTCACCTGCAGGAATTTTAACCGATCTGCCTTCAAAATAAATCTGGTAAGAAGGATCTAATCGCACAAGCTGATAGTAATCAGTTGTTTTTTTGCCAAAATCAGCAAAAAATGCTTCAAAAACATCTGGCATCCAATACCAGCTTGGTCCCATATCAAATTGAAAGCCTGCATCAGAAAACTGTCTTGCCCTGCCGCCCGGCTGACCGTTTTTTTCAAGTACAGTTACCTGGTATCCTTCTTTTTGCAGATAACAAGCTGTTACCATACCTGCTATACCACAACCTATAATGGTAACATTCATTTAGTATGTTTTAGTATTAAAATTATTAAATAAAGTATTAAAACATATAAATATTGATTTGTTTTTTATATTTTTATTTTCGTTTGTTTTACATTGGTATTAAATCACAGTGCATGGCGGATACTTCCTTGTTAATGAAGCTATTACCACAAATAGACAGGTTTGAGAAGGAACTTGGTGGTGTAAAAGGGGATTTGGCTGACTTTTGTAAGTGGCTGAATGAAAACTTGCAGCAACAACAAGATGATGATATCAGAAACCAAAATTTGCAATGGCATGGAAAAGACAGAGGCGGTAAAGCGCATTTCACTGCTTCCAATTTATTAACTGCCATCAGCAGATATAAAAATAGCTACGTAAAAGCCGCATTGGAAGGGTCGCCGTTTGAAACCTATGATGAGTTTGCTTTTGTACTCAGCCTGGTATTTGTTGGTCCCTACTCTCAATCAGCGCTTATTGAAAGACATGTACAGCTCAAACCTACCGGCGTAGAGATCATCAAGCGTTTAATAAAGAAAAAACTGGTCATGGATGCACCGGATGAGCATGATAAGCGAAGTAAAATATTAACCGTGACACCTGAAGGACGATCGTTGTTTCATGCTGCTTTGTTACGTATCAATATGGTGACTGACCTTATGATGTCTCCATTAGATGAGCAGGAAAAATTAACGCTTCTGCACTTACTCCAAAAACTCGATACGCCACATCGACAATTTTTTAATGAGCATAAAAAGATAACGCTCGATGCAATGCAGCAGTATTTTAGTGATGTACAGCCATGAGTAGTTATCAAACATGATTTACTAAAAAATTACGCATCATTGGTCTTATTCAATTAACCCAATATAGCTATTGATAAAATTTTCCAGGTTTTGTGTCCTGTGCAACATAGTGAGTGTTTTTGTTTTACTGAGCATAATTTCTTCTTTAACCTTATAAATGTAAGGCACCGGTTTTGTTAAACCGTATTGCTACAATTTTAGCTGCTGCATTAAGGCTTTTACCAGAGAACACCATTGGCTTGCACTGTGTATTTACCTGGTTTTGTAGATAAGCTCAGATCCGGTACGCTGCTGGATAAACAGCTCTATTCTTGGAAACGCGAGGAAGTATGCCAGCTTAAAAGAATACGGAATAAACAGGTTAACCATAGCCGCGGCGCTATGCTGATAGCCATCGTGAAGTTTATAATTAGTGTTTGTCAAACAAACAATCTTGCAAATAATACTTTTGAACAATAGGGGAACAGCTCTTTTGCATGCTGTTCACCCTTTTGTATATGATCACTGAGCCTTAACTTCTGATTTCGCGGCGCATAAAAAGGTAATAGGACAACGCAAACCAGACAACTGTAGCTGCCAGCAATCCACTGACCTGTGGCCATACAATAAAAAGACTTTCTTTTACCGGTAGCGGCGCTGGAATGGCGCCTGCCAATTGTTCCATTGACAGGGGGCCAAGGCTTCTGACAGAAGGAATTAGCAGTGTGGTCGTTGCGTCTGAATACAATTGTCCGGGCGCCACGCGGAGAATATTTAAAATGATTTCATTGTAGTAAGCAATCTCATCCTGCGATAAAAAGGATGGATCGGGTAAGCAGGCACGCAGTACCAGGTTCACTACAATAGGATAAAATACGGTAAAGAATAGCCAGATACCTATGGCAGTAAGTGCCGAGGTGGCAGCCTGTTTAAACCTGATGGATAATAATATAGCAAGCCCTAACCAGAATGCAACATACACAATAGTTAATATCACAAAGGCGATGATCCGTATACATTCCTGTGGTTCCATTCTAACCCCGGTCAGTATCAGCCCGCCACCAATCATCAGTAAGGCAAGTGATAAAAACAGCGTAGTGATGACCAGCAATGCACTGACAAATTTTGCCAGTAAAAGGTTGTCGCGATAAACAGGTTGTGCCATTAACCTGGTGAGCGTGCCGCTGTTTTGTTCGGAATTAATTGCATCAAATCCTAAACTGATGCCCAGCAACGGGCCTAAAAAGCTAATGAATACATGAAAGGGCGGAATAGAATTATCTGTTGTAGTAAGTAGTTTCAAATACAGAAAAACATGATCCGGATCTGTTGTATTACCAACTGCATTTTTAAGATTGCGTAAAGACACATACATCGCAGCTATGAACGTTAAGATGATCAGCGCAATCAGTATGATAAAACGCCAGCTGCGTATATGATCAGCCACTTCCTTATGCACCATGGCCCTGAAAGGTGATACCGCTTTGTTTCGGGCGCTGTTAATTTTTAGACTGTTTTTTAAAGAGAGACTTTTGAAAGAAAGTACGAGATTTTTCATTGCTATTGTTTCCCGTTAAATTGTTTTCAAAATATTTTTGATAGATATCATCAAGGCCATATGACTTTTTATGGACGCCGGTTATATTGTAACCTTTCGCTACAAAGAACCGCACAAGGTCTGGCGTGATATCTTTGCTGCAGGAGCATATTACTTCCTTCTTTTGCACCGACACCTGCTGCAGGGCGGCGAATGCACGCAGGTCTGATTCATAAGGCCAGTCGGCCGGAATGTCTTCCTCCACTGCAACTACGGTGGTATACCCTTCACGGCTGAATATATTTCCCGAAAGTTGGTCCATATTCCCTTCTGCCAGCAGTTTGCCGCTAACAAAAATGCCCACCCTGTCACAAACCTGTTGTACGTGATGCAAATGATGTGAAGAAAGCAATACCGTTAGCTGTTCCTGTTTGCTTAGCGTTTTGATCAGTTGCAAAAATTCTTTCACACCGCTGGGGTCAATCCCTAGTGTGGGTTCGTCCAGGATAATGACATCAGGTTGTTTGATGAGTACATCTGCCAGGCCCAGGCGCTGTTTCATACCACGTGAAAAAGTGCTTGTCTTTTTATGCATATCCGCCCCAAGTCCCACCTGTTCCATTACTTTGATGGCACGCTGGGTAAGAACAGGTTCGGCAATGTTATTCAATCTGCCAATGTATAGGAGGTTATCAAGAGCGGTCATACCGTCATAAAACCCTACACTGTCTGGCATGTAGCCCACGCTCTTTTTTACAGCTATTGGTTGGGTGGTGGCATTGTAGTTGCACACCTGCACTGTGCCTGATGTGGGTTCGGTTAATCCCAGCATCATTAAAATGGTCGTTGTTTTGCCAGCACCGTTGGGGCCAAGCAGGCCGAATATCTCTCCTTTATTGATAGAAAGATGCAAATCATCTACAGCTTTCAAAGAGCCATAGCGTTTGGTAACCCCTTTCAGTTGTATGATAGGTTCGTTCATTGGTACAATATTCTTTTATGAAATTGCTGATCGTAAAAATGAATATAAGGCAGACTAACGCCTGCCATATTTGCGAACCAGGTAATATACCAGTCCTATAGCCAGCAGTATTACCAGAATACCTACCCATCCACTGAGAACAGAAGTGGTTACTACAACACGAAAAACAACCTGTGCATTGCTGTTGGTATTACGCACGGTAAAAGTAGAAATATAGTCACCTGCTATAGTTTTATCAGGTATGCGCAGTTTGGCATTCACTTCCGCAGTTTTGCCGGGTTCCAGCGCGGATATTTTAGAAGGATCAAAGGTGCATTCCCAATTGGTGGGTAATTGCGATGATAAGTCAATGTCTTTTAAAGGGAGACTGCCCGTGTTTTTTACAATAAGGTGAATGTCCTTGCTGCTTCCGGCTGTTACTTCATCAGATAATCTGCCGGTTGGAGTGGTTAGCTCCACTGCGTAGGTTCCTTTGACCACCGCTTCCAGCGAAAGCAGGAGCGTTTCAGCAGCAGCAGTAGCCTTAACAGGAATCTTGTATTTGTCCGGTTTTGTACCAGCCGGCGCATTGATCTCAATAGAAATGTCCTGCGATTTTCCGGCATCCAGGCTCAATGAAGTTACCTGGCTACCCTCTACGCGGTAAGTGATCATCCAGCCTGGCGGCAGGTCCGCCTGCAGTTCATAAATACCGGTTTTGCCAGACCCGTTATGCAGTGTAGTAGTATAGCGAAATACTTCGCTGGTAGCTGCTTCTATGTTCATCAATCTGGCAGAAAAGGAAGATGGCCCGCCTGTGGCTGTTGTGGGGGATTGCGCCTGTAAAAAGGACGGCGTGGAAATAGTGAACAGCGCAAGGGCAAAAAGAGGCAGGTGGCGCTTATAGCGCAATTTGGCAAATCGTGTTTTAGTAAACATAATCCTAACAACTAAAATTTATATGATAATTGTTTAAAAATGTCTAGTAAAAAATATACAGTTTTAAAAACGGCATCTAAATTATGGAAAACAACAACATTGAAAAATCAGGCCGGCCCGACATTTAGAATTTTTTAACAAAAAAAACGTCAGGTGATAAAAAATTGTTGTTCAATATTTTCTGTTTTGAGTTTGACTTTACGACAGGAACTGTGACAAGATTTCGGTTTTAAAAATGTCAAAAAGTAAGTTCAAACTAATTGGCCTGCCAGTTGATAGCGAATTTTTAAGCAGTTGTTTGTCCGGACACAACTGTATTTGCATAGTATGTTTTGTTCTAACCAATCAAATACACAATTATGGCAAATAAGCATCAAGTTACACCACTACATGACAGGGTTATCGTAAAACCAGCACCGGCAGAAGATAAAACAGCCGGTGGAATTATTATTCCAGACACTGCCAAAGAAAAACCACAAAGAGGAACTATCGTCGCAGCCGGCCCCGGCAAAAAAGACGAACCGGTTACGGTTAAACCCGGAGATAATGTGCTTTATGGTAAGTATGCCGGCACAGAAATGCAGCTTGACGGTGAGCAGGTATTGATTATGCGTGAAAGCGATATCCTCGCTATTATTTAATAGTTAATGTATAATTCATGCCAGGTTCATTGGCAGCTTGTTCATTTTTTAATAAGTGAATAAAATTTTACTATTATGTCAAAGCAATTGTTTTTTGAAGTAGACGCAAGAAGCAGAATGAAAAGAGGCGTTGACACATTAGCCAACGCAGTTAAGGTAACACTGGGTCCAAAAGGTCGCAACGTAGTATTGAGTAAAAAAATTGGCACTCCTTCCATTACAAAAGATGGGGTTAGTGTTGCCAAAGAAATTGAACTGGACGACCCGATTGAAAACATGGGCGCGCAGATGGTAAAACAGGTTGCATCGAAAACCGCTGATATTGCAGGGGATGGTACTACCACGGCAACGGTACTGGCGCAGGCATTGGTAAATGACGGGCTGAAGAATGTTGCTGCAGGCGCCAACCCCATGGAACTGAAAAGAGGTATGGACAAAGCATTGAAAGCTGTGGTGGAGCACCTGCGTAGCCAATCGGTAACGGTAGATACCAGTAATAAAAAAGTGCAACAGGTTGCCACTATTTCTGCTAACAATGATGAAACGATTGGTAAACTGATTGCCGAGGCTTTTGTGAAAGTGGGTAACGAAGGTGTGATTACAGTGGAAGAAGCCAAAGGTACAGAAACAACTGTGGAAGTAGTGGAGGGTATGCAATTCGACAGAGGGTACATCTCGCCCTACTTTGTGACCAATACAGAAAAAATGCAGGCAGAATTGCAGCAACCGTATATCCTGATTTGTGACAAGAAGTTGTCGGTGATGAAAGACCTGGTAGGTGTACTGGAGAAGACAGCGCAAAGTGGCAGGCCGCTGCTGATCATAGCCGAAGATATAGAAGGTGAAGCGCTGGCAACACTGGTGGTAAATAAAATACGCGGTGTGCTGAAAATTGCCGCTGTAAAAGCGCCAGGTTTTGGTGACAGGCGTAAAGAGATGCTACAGGATATTGCAGTACTCACCAACGCTACCGTGATCAGTGAAGAACAGGGGTATAAACTGGAAAACACCGACCTGTCCTTTTTAGGCACAGCCTCATCTGTAGTTATTGATAAAGATAACACCACTATTATCGGTGGACAGGGTGATAAAAAAGCGATCGAAGCCAGGATCAGCCAGATCAAAGCTCAGATAGAGAACACTACATCCGATTATGACCGGGAAAAATTAAAAGAACGATTAGCCAAATTGAGTGGAGGTGTGGCAGTATTGTATGTAGGTGCGGCTACTGAAGTAGAAATGAAAGAAAAAAAAGACCGCGTAGATGATGCCCTGCATGCAACACGTGCAGCTGTGGAGGAAGGCATTATTCCCGGCGGGGGTGTGGCTTTTATCCGTTCGCAGGAAAAGCTTTCTACACTGCAAGGTGATAACATGGATGAGACTACCGGCATAGCCATAGTTCGGCGTGCCCTGGAAGAACCGCTACGACAGATTGTTCGCAATGGCGGTATAGATGAAGGCAGTGTAGTAGTGCAAAAAGTACGCGAAGGCAAAAATGATTATGGCTTTAACGCACGCACAGAAGTGTATGAGCCTTTGCTTGAAGCGGGGGTGATAGACCCTACTAAAGTGGCCAGGATTGCTATTGAAAATGCTGTTTCAATAGCAGGTATGGTGTTAACAACAGAATGTGTTGTGGCTGACAAACCAAAAGAAACTGCAGCCGCAGTACCGTCCATGCCCGCAATGGATTACTAGAAGGTATTGGTAGCAAAGTAGGCTGACCTGTAAAGGGTCAGCCTTTTTTATTATAACGGTTCCATTCGGAAAAAACTTCTTGTAAATTACAAACCCTTTTATAAGTTCGTATGGCAATGGAGTTGAAATACACCGTACAGGGATTTTGGACATCCCCTGATTATAGCAGTTATGTGCTTTCGCTGATGAAAGATTATTCCGATAGTTTTGGCAATGCCAGATTACTGGAATTGGCATTAAAAGAAGAGATCAACCCAACAGGTAATAACAGTGAGGTGCATATTACAGATGATGGCTCTTATGTCAAAGTTGACGTAATTATACCAAGATTTTTATTGCATGATAATTCCCTTTCTGCACTGCCCACGCCTGCGGACGCATTGCAGGAAATAAGATTTCGCCTCGACAAAGCAGAAACAAAATACAGGGAAAAGTTTGTGGTTAAATAAACAGGTACACCTGTGCGCTTTGCTTTCTTGCATGTGTTTTAATGGTGAAAAAATGTCCGTGAATTTTGTCATTATTTCTGAAAAAAATACAGTTTGCTTCCACTGGTATAACTATTGAATAGGTATAGCAATCACATTATTATTCTATTGTTTAACTTTTTAAAAGGAGGTTAACTATGTCTCTCGTAAAAAGAAATAGCAACACACAGTTCGCATTTCCAAATTTATTGGATGACTTCTTTAGCCGCGAACTTTTTAACTGGGGCAACAATAATTTTTCTGCAACCAGTACAACTGTTCCTGCAGTAAACATCAGGGAATCTGCAGACAAATATGAAGTGGAGGTGGCTGCACCAGGTATGAGTAAGGAAGATTTTAAAATTACACTGGACCACAATTTCCTTACCATCAGTTCTTCCAAAAAGCAAGAAGAGGTCAAAAAGGAAGAAGGATATACCCGCAAGGAATTTAGCTACCAGTCCTTCACCCGTAGCTTTGAAGTGCCGAAAGAGGTTGTAGATGGCGAAAACATCAAAGCCACTTATGAAAATGGCATACTGTTGTTAAGCCTTCCCAAAAAAGAAGAAGCCAAACAGAAAGCTCCGAAAACAATTGAAATTAATTAACACCGTAGCCCGCCTCCGGGCGGGCTTTTGTTTATTAAGCCTTTTGTATGGAAAAGCTTTACGAAATCGTTGTCAATATTCGTGTGCCCAATGGATTTGCAGAGGTTGCGCGTTATTTTATAAGTGATGATAAGGAGGAGGCATACGCACTATTCAATCGTCTGGATGGAGTACTTGTAAATGAAGATGCCACGGCCGCGATACGCTTCGAATTGGTAGAGCGAAGCAAACCTATTAATAATTTACTATCTACCATCTATTGTTCGCTGTGTGAAGCAGGGGATAACAGCGAAGTAATCATCAAAGAAGTTTTCAAAGCACTTAATATGGGATAAACAAACATGTATTGCGAATATGGATACAACTTTAGTTTCAGTTAGCCTTATATGTCTGGTTGTATTGTTAATAATTATGCTGCTCAAAAGAATGCAGCAACCTTACCTGATCGCATATATCACTGCAGGTATTGCGTTAAGGCCCCTTATAGGTAATTTATTGGCCGGGACAGCAGAAATTCAACGTATAGGAGAATTGGGGTTATTGTTCCTGATGTTTTTCCTGGGGATGGAAATGCATGTACCCAACAAACGAAGCCTGTTGTTAAAACCGGTTATTGCACAAATGATTAAAACGGTACTAAGCGTTGTTTTCGCATTGTTGGTAGGATGGCTTTTACAACTTAGTATAGATTACATCGTTGTTTTATCCATGCTTTTTGTATTTAACAGTACCGCTATTGTTGGCGATTACCTGCAAAAGAATAATCAACTAACTACAGCTTTTGGTATTATAGTTTTAAATATGCTGTTACTGCAGGATGTATTACTTGCGCCTGCATTAACGGTGTTACGCTTTTTAAGCACGGGTGAAATTTCTATTATACGATTAACAGGCGCTGTATTTGCCTGCGTGGTGATTTACCTGCTATTGAAAGTAGTTCGCAATGGGCGAATGATTAAATTGCCCTTTGCTCATTTTTTTGATAATGATCATGATCTGCAGCTATTCTTTGGCCTTTTTATCTGTCTGGGATTCGGACTGCTGGCCGAATCTGTAGGTTTAACCAGTGCCATAGGCAGCTTCCTGGCAGGAATGCTTATTGGCAGGATAAAGGATTTATATTGGCTGGAACATTCGCTTCGGCCATTTCGCATATTCTTTGTCGCTTTCTTTTTCATGTCCATTGGGCTACAACTTGACATACACTATATCGCTGAACATCCGGCGCTTGTTTTAATCGCCACTTTGTTGGTGTTGCTCAGTAACAGCCTGTTGTCAGCTATTGTATTCAGGCTGTTGCATTTTAACTGGGAAGAGAGTTTTTATGCCGGCGCATTGCTGGCGCATACCGGAGAATTTGGCATATTAGCCTGTTCGCTGGCCCATAGTATGGGACTGATAGATACGCCATTTTTTAAAGCAGCCATTGCTATTACGGGACTTACCTTTCTTTTATCTACCACGTGGATAAAGATCTTACAGCGTTTTGCCAGGTTTCAAAGAACAGTATAACAATTTGCCTGATAAAGTTGGTTTATGCAAAAGAAAAGCCGGCATAAACCGGCGCTTTCTTGTATGTAAAAAAATTATGCAGGTACTTTCCTGGCTTTTTCACGGTCCCAAAAGCGATGCATGGCAATGGCTTTAATAAATTGCTGCGTGAGCTTTTTTAGATTATTTGAAATTATAACTCCTTCCGTCAGAACAGTATCGTCATCATTATTGTCCGGTAATTTTTTCGCAAAGTAAGTTGCTTCCAGCACTTGCAGTGCATCTTCGTCAGCAGCTATTGCTTTACAATGTTTAAATGCTTCATTTAAAAAGTGAAGTACATCTGGTTCTGCTTCCAGGGATGCTACACTCATGGTACCTCCGGGTACATATACTGCATCATAAAAAACAGATGCTGCTGTCAATAGACTTTTGTCAACAGGTATCAGCGAATCATCGGCAGCCTGTAAAACTCCCTGTCGAGGGGCAATTATCTCCACTGCGGCACCGGCTGTCTGCAAGGCTTCTTTCACCGCATTTACACTGGCTGCATTTACGCCATCTGCTGCCAGTATCGCTATCTGCCTGGTGCGGATAGAATTTTTTATGGTACCAGCCATACTTAAAGCCGAAGAACTTTCAATGAGTGGCTCCCTGATAACCGGTTCGTAAGAGCCGGGTATCGCATCAGCAGGCACACCATAGTTCAGAGGGGTAGTGTTGTCTTTAGGTATACTGAGGCCAAGTGCATACGCTACCTGCGCAGCCAGCCCTTTGTTGATATGGGATAAGATACGCAACATGCGTTCCCGTACTTCAACCGAAGTTACTTTACCCAGTTCAAAGCATAATGCATCAGTAAGATGTTCTTTTTCTGCATCTGACTGGCTGTTATAAAACAGTTTCGCCTGGCTGAAATGATCAAAAAAACTTTGGCTTCGCTGGCGGATTTTATGCGCGTCTATTTTTTCTGCGTAAGAAGTAAAGCCTCCCTGCATTTTACCAGCCTGGAAAGGGCAACCACCACCCAGGCTGTTGGGATGATAACTTGTTTTACCACGATTGATGGTCTGCCGCATATGCCCGTCCCGCTGGTTATTATACGTAGGCATAATAGGACGGTTAATAGGTATCTCGTGGAAATTGGGACCACCCAAACGGATAAGCTGTGTGTCGGTATAAGAGAACAACCGGCCCTGCATCAGGGGATCGTTGGTAAAATCAATACCTGGTACAATATGCGCCACATGGAAAGCAACCTGCTCTGTTTCAGCAAAAAAGTTATCCGGGTTACGATTCAGTGTCATCTTGCCAATACGCTGCACGGGCACCAGTTCTTCGGGGATTAGTTTTGTTGGGTCCAGTAAATCAAAATCAAACTTAAACTCATCTTCTTCAGGAATAACTTGTATGCCCAATTCCCATTCAGGAAACTGGCCACTTTCAATAGCATTCCATAAATCACGGCGATGGAAGTCCGGGTCTTTTCCTGATATATTTTGCGCTTCATCCCAGGCTACTGAATGTACACCCAACAATGGTTTCCAGTGAAACTTTACAAAGTGAGCCTTGCCTTCTGCATTGATCAGACGAAATGTATGCACACCAAAGCCTTCCATCATGCGGTAACTGCGGGGAATAGCTCGGTCGCTCATGAGCCACATGATCATGTGGGCACTTTCAGGCATCAATGAAATAAAATCCCAAAAAGTATCGTGTGCTGACGCAGCTTGTGGCATTTCATGATCCGGTTCAGGCTTCACTGCATGAATCAGGTCGGGAAATTTCATAGCATCCTGGATGAAGAAAACCGGCATATTATTGCCTACCAGGTCAAAATTGCCTTCTTCCGTATAAAACTTTACTGCAAAGCCACGAACGTCACGGGCAAGGTCTGTAGAGCCGCGCGAACCAGCTACGGTTGAGAAGCGCACAAATACCGGTGTTTCTTTCGAAGGGTCCTGCAGAAAAGCTGCCTGCGTGATAGCAGACTGCGATTTATACACTTTAAACACACCATGAGCTGCAGAACCGCGTGCATGCACAATACGCTCAGGAATGCGCTCATGATCAAAATGGGTCATCTTCTCGCGAAAAATAAAGTCTTCCAGTAAAGAGGGGCCACGTTCACCGGCTTTCAGCGTATCCTGGTCATTGCTGATTTTAACTCCCTGGTTAGTGGTCATCAACTGATCTGTAGCATCGGTTGTATCGGCAGCCAGTAATTTTCCTTTTTCGTTCAAAGGATTGTTATTGGCTAAGTCACCCGGCTGGGCATTTACGCTGTCGCGTGCAGGTTTCTTTTTAGGCATAGCTTCATGGTTTTTATCAATCACAAAAAAGGGCGCGCTTAACATCAAAAGAAAAGCGTAGCCCTGTATGGTTCCTGGAAATAGAATGAAAAAGGTCCGTAGCCAGACACATTGACTATGCTTAAATATTATGCCATGTCATTTACTGCTGCTGCAGTGAGGATAGCTGTGGAACTATTGTCCATTTTTTGTCACAGGTTATTGGCTGTTGAAGATTTTAAAGGGCATGTAGTAAACATTTTATGGTGCAGGCTGAGGTCTTGTTCTTCGCCACTTTTACGGAAGCCATAACCTACTAGCATGCAAAAAAAGACATTTTAAAATAGCGTCGAAGCTTGATCGTTTTGAGGTACTGTTTATTTAGAAGGATTTAATTATGAGGAAGATTGGTAGAAGAAAGGGCACATAATCTTCCTTTGACTAAGATGCTTGATGCAAACGCTTATTATTCAATTCAAATTTCGATACTCATTAGGAGTCATACCTGTTTTCTGTTTGAACAGCCTGGTAAAATGTTGCTGGTATTTAAACCCCAATTCAGTAGCAATGTCATTGATTGTTTTGGAATGATCAAATATCCGTTCTTTTGCCTCATCAATCAATTTTAATTGAATATAATCCAATGCAGTACTACCCGTTTCCTTTTTGATAAGATCGCCGAAGTAATTAGTAGAAAGATGCATTTCTGCTGCACAGTAAGTCACAGAGGGAAGTCCTAAAGTGAAGGCTTTGTCCGATTTAAAATAATCATACAGTAGCTGCTCAAACCGTGCTAAAATATCACTGTTGACGTTGCTGCGTGTAATAAACTGGCGGTCATAAAACCGCTGACAGTAATTCAGCAAAAGTTCAATATTGGAAACAATCAGCGTTTTGCTATGCTTGTCAATATTTTGCTCTATTTCTTCCGCTATTTTTTCAAAACAGGTTACAATTGTCTGGCGTTCTTTTTTGGATAAATGCAGGGCTTCGTTCACCTGGTAAGAAAAGAAAGTATAATCTTTAATGTTTTTCCCCAGATATGTTCCTTTAATCAAGTCAGGATGAAAAACCAGGCCATAGCCTGATGGTTTGATGGCCACCCCTTTACTATCAATACCATATACCTGCCCGGGCGAAACAAATACAAGTGTTCCATCCTCATAGTCATAGGGCTGGCAGCCATACCGCATATCGCCGCATTTAATATTCTTCAGAAAAATAGCATAAATGCCCATATATCTTCTAAAGTTCTGAATAGCAGGTATCTCGTTGAAATTGACAAGACTTACCAAAGGATGCAACGTGTCAACACCCATACTAATGTTGTACTGCTTAACGGTATCTATTCTCTCCACCTGTTTCATAATCCGAAAAGTTCTGATACAAATTTACTACATCCCGTTGCCAGATGTATTCGGTTAAGTCATAATCTGTAAAACTGGTAAATTAATCTGTATTCTGTATAAATTATGCACAAGTGGCCTGGGCGAATTTTGCATGTAGTAAAATGAAGAATATGAATGCTAAAGCGACAGGTGTTTTTGAACGGTTACAAAATGGGGAAACTATATCACCCAATGACCCGCAAGCACATCAATTACGGGAGGCATCCTATGTTACAAAGAAATTGCTTGTTCAGATGAATAATTCTACTGATCAGGTTGAAATCAGAAGACTGCTAAGCGAAATAACGGATAGCCAGATTGATGAAGGCGTCGCTGTATTTACACCGCTTTACATTAACTACGGTAAACATATCCGGATAGGCAAAAACGTATTTATCAACTTCGATTGTACTTTTCTGGATTTGGGAGGCATTACTATCGAAGACAACGTGCTGATTGCACCCAAAGTCAGTTTGTTATCGGAAGGGCATCCCATATCACCTGAAAACAGGCAGTCACTTGTTCCGGGACATATTCATATCAAAAAAAATGCATGGATCGGAGCCAGCGCAACCATCCTGCCGGGAGTAACCATTGGTGAAAATGCCGTAGTGGCTGCAGGAGCAGTAGTGTCAAAAGACGTTCCTGATAATACGGTCGTAGGCGGAATTCCCGCAAAGATTATCAAATCAATTTAAGAAAAATGAAACAAATAGCACTATTAACGATTATTGCAACGCTGGCTTTTGTACATGCATTCAGTCAGAATAAACCAGGTATAAATTTGGAGAAAATGAATACTATCAAAGATCACTATACATTTCAGCTTAGCAGTACTGTAACACGTCAGAAAGTAACCTTTAAAAACCGTTATGGCATTACACTAACCGGGGATCTATATCTTCCGAAAGATCATGGTAAAGAGTCATTGGCTGCACTCGCCATTAGCGGGCCTTTCGGGGCTGTAAAAGAACAATCATCAGGATTGTATGCCAATTACATGGCGGAACACGGGTTTGCTACCTTAGCGTTTGACCCGTCTTATACAGGGGAAAGTGGTGGTGAACCGCGCAACATTGCATCGCCAGATATTAACACGGAAGACTTCAGTGCGGCGGTAGATTTTCTTGGGTTGCAGAAAAATATCGACAGGAACAAAATTGGCATCATTGGCATCTGCGGCTTTGGAGGATTTGCATTAAACGCCACTGCCGTAGACAAACGGGTAAAAGCTGTAGCCACCACAAGTATGTACGATATGTCGAGAGTAAACGCAAAAGGTTATTTTGATGCAACGACTCCTGAACAACGAACGCAACAATTGGAACAGATAAGCCAGCAACGTTGGAAAGATGCTGAAAATAGAACACCGGCATTGGCAGCCAAAGGATTACCTGATAAATTGACGGGTAATGAACCCCAGTTTGTAAAAGATTATTTTAAATATTACAAAACCAATCGGGGGTTTCATCCACGTTCTATCAACTCAAACAGTGCATGGACCGCTACCAATACCTTTTCATTTATGAACATGCCATTGTTGACCTATATTAAAGAGATTTCGCCCAGACCAATGCTTTTAATTGCTGGGGAAAAAGCCCATTCGCGTTATTTTAGTGAGGATGCCTATAAGGCAGCTTTAGAACCCAAGAAGCTAATGATTATTCCCAATGCTGTTCATGTTGATTTGTACGATAAGGTGGACCTTATTCCTTTTGATAAGTTGACTGAATTCTTTAAAGAGTATTTAAAATAGAGATATGAAGAACGCTTTTGGGGGAATGCTATTGCTGCTTTCTATGCTATGTAACAGTGCCACATCCTGCAATAGAATGGATAGCTTCATCCAACCTGCTAACATTGGGGAAAATAATAGTAATGAGAATATGGTAAGTAATAGAATTATTATAAGGATTGGAGCAAAATCTTTTGCAGCAACGCTTTTAGACAATAGTACTGCAAAAGTGTTTAAGCAAATGTTGCCCTTAATTATTAATATGAAAGAGTTGAATGGTAACGAGAAATACGGTGATTTGCCAAAAAGCCTGACGGCTAATTCATCCAATCCGGGGACTATACATAATGGAGATCTGATGTTATATGGTTCCAATACTTTGGTAGTGTTTTACAAAACTTTTTCTACTTCCTACAATTATACAAAATTGGGTGTGATAGACGATGCGGCAGATTTAGCATCGGCATTGGGTGGTGGAAATGTATCTGTAACTTTTGAATTGCAAAAATGAAACATATTCTCATAATAATGACTGTGTCGTTTGCCTTTACGCAGGCATTCAGTCAGGGTCAGTCAAATAAAACTTCATGCAGTTAAGGATTATAGGCAAAATCTCGACACTCTCCCACGGCAAGAAATTGTGCAATTGTTTAAATGAAACTATTATTTATTAAGCTATATCTATGGAACTTCCGAAGCATGATCCTAATATATTCAGGACAATGGAAGATGAAATTACCACCTCCAGGCACCACTATATTCCAGTATTTTATCTGAAGGGTTTCACCGATGACAGCGGCCTGCTATATAGGTATGATAAAGTAACCAATGATGTTAGACAAGTCGGCCCCAAAGGCATTTTCTGGGAGGAAAATCTCAACACCGGTATTATAAAACATCCTGAAACCGGCGAAATGCATTTATGGGATTTCCCAGAGCATTTCTTTTCTGGGGTGGAAAACATCCTTTCAGAACCCATTGATATTCTTCGTAACACCGATGCTACGTTTAATTTAATGGCAAGCCCATCGGCTGTAGATACGCTTAAGTACTTGATCCATTTCCTATTTTGGCGTGTCCCAGCAAATAAAATTCACCTTGATAAGTTGATAGACGAAAAGAAATTGAGCGACTTGGGGTTTGGCTTTTTTGATGCAGATGGGAAAAGATCGGTTGAATGGGAGCACAAAATGAAAGAGGTAGATTTATGGAGAAAGTTATATCCTGCCCTAATAGCTTCTAGTAGGCAATATTCTGCTTTTAAAAAGAATAATGCAGTTGATTGGGGCATCTACTATATGAACTGGAATCATTCACTTACAACAGATAATCCGATCATATTAAGGTCTTTTGACGGGCCCAGCAGTTTAGAAGGCAATCTATTGTTTCCATTATCTGTAAATCAGCTTGTTGTTGCAATCGAGGGGAGGAAAAAAAGCTCTTTACCTGCCATTGTCAGGGAACAAATTGACGTGCTACAGTTCCATCACGCACAGAGGTATATCGCTTGCCCTAAAAAAAATTATATCTTCCATATAAAGGATAAACTGGAAAATTTTTATTCGTCCCAAGCGGATAATTGGGCAGAATTACTAAAAGAGCAAATATTCCAGACCTTGACTGAACAGGCTGAGTAGCTTCAAATACCTGTTTCATATTCATTAGGTAAGAGCGTCATTGCCTTTTCTGTTAGCTTAGCAATAAGGGTTGCAAAAGTAAAAGATCTTCTTTGCTCACAAACATAGGAGAAAGATAATCTCCAAGCCTATAAGTAATATTGAGTGTCTTAATAGTAGGATGTCCTGTGATTTTTGCTTTTGCTCTCCAGGAATCAGCGGCACCATTTAACTCAATTTCAGCATAACATTTCGTGTCGTTTCCTATAAAGTCAAAATGTAGTTTTTCCATGAAAGATATTTTAGGCGTATTAAAGATAGTATGCAATTATTATATTCCTTATTCCGCATTTAAGAAAAGGTTATCTGTTTAAAGTGAGATGTGCCCGGGTTTAAAAAAAACAATAATGGCGCTGGTTCTAGCTCCATAGGTTTCCCCGTTTCTGAAGGGGTAAAGGGCAGGAACAGGATTACAGTGAGCAATGAATAAGTTTTGCCCTTCTTAATCATCCGAGCCAGCTTCTGATTCATTCTGGCGCTTATCTACCCGTTCCTGCTGTGCGGGAAAATCAAAAATCATCTGTGCAAATCGAGTTAAAGATGAAATCACCTCATCCGCTTGTTCATCTGATAAATTAGCTTAATACAGAAGGACCAAAAAACAGATTGGAAAAGTTTGGGCAAAAAGAAAGCCCTCAAATATAATAACTTGAGGGCATTTTTTGTAACGTTCAGCGGGCTGGAAGGGACTACAATCGAACACCTTATACCCTTTTTAACGTTTTTGGACTGCCTTAAAATAGCTTAAGTCATTGAATAAAGAAGTTTCAAAGAGCGTCACTATACAGATAACCGAGAATAATCAGTACAACTTATATTGCAGGCTAACCGACCGCACAACTAATCAAAATCTTAGAAAACATTGCGGATAGACAACAGGTATTTCGACCACTTTTTTATTTTCTTTTAAAATTGAAAATAAAAAATCAATCAACTTATTGTAATATCAAATACAAGCGCCTTCATTTGGTATTGAAATAATTTCAAATTTTAAATTCCATTCTTTTATTTGTTCAAGGATTGGTAAAAATGCTAATCCTTTTTCTGTTAGTGAATATTCTACCCTTGGTGGTAATTCTTTATACGCTACTCTATTAATAATTCCATCTTCTTCCAACTCTTTAAGTTGTTCGGTTAATACTTTTCGGGTTATTATCGGAATAATAGCATCCAATTGACCAAACCTAACAGTTCTGTCTTTTATAACATTAAGGATTATTGGCTTCCATTTGTTGCCTATTGTACCTATTGCCCTTGTAAATGGGCAATTTGAGTTACAAAAATTATCATCTCTCATTTCACTGTTTTTTCATGTTGATAAAAGTAGTTACCCAAAGGGTACCAGAGAGAACAAAGATAGTATCTTTTGGAAACTAATAAAAGTACCTTTATGAAACAAATACAAAAGACAATGAGAAAATTAAAAGACAAAGTAGCAGTGATCACAGGTGGTAATAGTGGCATTGGTTTCGGCATTGCACAAGAATTTCAAAATGAAGGCGCTAAAGGAGTTATTGTCGGCAGAAACCAAGAAACTTTAGATAGTTCTGTGGCTCAACTTGGCGATAGTTTTATAGCCATAAATGCTGATGTAACCAACCTTGCAGACCTGGAAAGGGTGTTTAAAGAAACGGCTGCAAAATTTGGCAAAATAGACGTGGTCGTAGCCAATGCGGGTGGTGGTGCCGTAGGAACTGTGGCAACTATTGATGAAGCCGGGTATGACGAGGCAATGGACCTAAACCTGAAAAGTGTGTACTTCACTGTGCAGAAAGCACTGCCCTATATGAATGATGGTGGTTCTGTTATTCTTATCGGGTCAAATGCTGCACACCGGGCTTATGCGAATTTTACATTGTACGGTGCTGCAAAAGCGGCTGTGATCTATTTTGCAAAAGCATTTTCCAGCGACCTTTTAGATAGAAAGATCAGGGCAAATGTAATAACACCCGGTACTACGGACACGCCGGCATTCGAAAAGTTTGTTCCCGCAGAACAACTTGAAGCTGTAAAGACACACTTTGCAAACGTAATGCCAACAGGCAGAATTGGGCAACCATCTGACATTGGTAAAACAGCAGTTTTCCTGGCTTCCGACGATTCTTCGTTCATGCTGGGGGCTGAACTCCTTGTTGATGGAGGTATGACCTAACTGTCTAAATAACGAACCACACACTCTCACACATTTGTACCCCATACTATTAAACAACTAAAAAATCAAAATGAGCAAATCAGAAAACAGCGTAAGGAGCTACGCAATTGTCGGTTTCGGCAATATCGGCAAGGCCCTGGCCAGGGCGTTTGCCCGTAAGGGTATGGAAGTATCTGTAGCAACCACACGCAAACCTGAAAGCTTTGCATCCGATGCGGCTGCGTGCGGTCCACGGATCATTCCCACAACTTTGGCGGAAGCCGTCAAGGCAGACGTCATTTTCCTCGCAGTGCGTTTCGAATCGCATCTGGACGTTGGAAAGGCACTTCCGGATTGGCAGGGCAAGATCATTGTAGATGTGACCAATGCCTACGGCGTGCCCCCTGACCAGTTGGAAGGGATGCCTTCTGCCAGGTTGGTCGCACAGGCCTTCCCAGGTGGAAAACTGGTCAAGGGATTCAACCATTTGGGCGCTGCAATTTTGGGGCAAGATCCGGCCGTACACGGCGGCAGGAGAGTCGTGTTCCTGGCGAGCGACGATGACAGCGCTGCAACGGAGATAGGTGCACTGGCGGAAAAACTCGGTTTTGCACCAGTCAAATTGGGTGGGCTTTCCGAAGGCGGACTGCTTGTACAGGCCCACGGCAATAGCTGGGGTAAGCTCATTTTTCAGGATCTGGTCAAGTTCGCCTGGTAAATCAGGGTCGCATATTTCGATGCAGTCCTGTCTGGTAGACAAATCGAATCACAGTTTCAAGTATTAAAAAACAAATAATGAGTAAATTAGAAAACAAAGTAGCCGTAGTCACTGGTGCTGCAAAAGGTATAGGTGCGGCTATCGCAAAACACTTCGCAGCAGCAGGGGCAAAGGTTGTTGTAAATTATGCCTCCAGCAAGGAAGACGCGGAGAACGTGGTGAAAGCCATAACCAATGACGGCGGCGTAGCCATTGCCGTACAGGCTGATATATCGAAAGAAGCCGATGTGGCCAGACTGTTTGAAGAGACCAGGAAGGTTTTCGGCAAGTTGGATATTTTGGTCAACAACGCAGTGTTTCAGCAATTCTTACCAATTGACCAAGCTTCGGTAGCTGCTTTTCGTCAGCATTTCGACGTCAATGTGTTGGGACCGGTATTGACCATCCAGGCCTCTATGAAACTATTCGGCGATAAGGGTGGCAATATCATCAATATCAGTTCTGGAGCTAGCAAGATGCCGATGCCGGGAGTCTCGTTATATTCGGCTACTAAAGCGGCATTAGATGCCATAACCATTTCTTTGTCGAAGGAACTGGGTGCAAAAAACATTCGTATCAATTCTATTCTGCCAGGCGCAACGGACACAGAAGGTGCAGCCAGTGCGGGCGTCACTACCGGGAGTGACTTTGAAAAAATGTTCATTTCCAATACACCGCTTGGCCGCAGAGGTCAGCCCAAAGATATTGCGAAAGCTGCCGTTTTTCTTGCTTCCGATGATGCAGCCTGGATAACGGGAGAGCAAATTTCCGTTTCGGGTGGTATGTATGGTTTTTAAATTAATAAACCCGAAAAAGGTGGACAATGGCAAAAAACATAATAATGGATAGAGATGATGAGCGGGATTCGAATAATTTACGAGCTTCAGCTTACTTCTATCTTCCTTTAGCTTGATACCTTCTCCAATTTGTTCTGATATCAATTCGAATCGTAACAAGAAACTTCGTATTTTAACTGTCAGCGGTCATAGTAGGACAATCCATAAACTGACAGACATAATAAAATATGAAAAAAGTAATTGCAGCATTCAATATGACACTTGACGGTGTTTGTGACCATACGGCCGGAATTGCAGACGAAGGACTACACCAACATTATTCTGAACTAATAGATAATGCAGGAGTTATTTTATACGGGCGGACAACCTACGAACTCATGCAGTTTTGGCAAACACTATTGCAAAATCCTTCAGGTAAAAAATCAATGGATGACTTCGCAATTTCAATAGATAGAATTGAAAAACTCATTTTTTCAAACACACTTAAAGAAACAGGTTGGGATAGTGCAAAACTTGCAAGTAGACCGCTTAACGAACAAGTTTTGGAACTCAAACAGCAACCAGGAAAAGACATCCTTGCGGGGAGCCGGAGTTTAATTATTCAACTTTTAAACAGTAACCTTATTGATGAGTTTCAAATTTGTATTCATCCTGTTATCGAAGGGAAAGGATTGTTACTATTTGACCAGATCAAGCACAGGATCGTTTTGAAACTCCTTAAGACAAAATCACTAAACTCAGGTGCAACAATATTTTATTATGAACCTACGCGAGAGTAAACAACAAACCGCTAACATCGTATAGGCAACAGTCATGCTCGCAGACACACTCACAAAAATGAGCGGATATAATTAAAACAACTCAAATGAAAAATGATAAGCAAGCAAAACCGTTATATTTTTGGAAATCTCTTTATTGTGTCTGCATTGCAATTACTTCAATACTATTTCTATCCTGTGACAACGGTGATACTCCGTCTGAAAATAGCTATGGAGCAAAAACAAAAGAACTGATTGCCATTGTAAACAAGGATCCAAAAATAAAGTCCCTGCTGACTCACGCCATTAACAGGGGAAGAGAAATTAATCCGGATACGGCCACCAACCCAGTAAAAAATCTGGAAGACTTTTATCAGTTTGTCTCATGGGCTGAAACCGCTATGCCATGGGACTTGATTCGACATACCGAACACGCAAAACTATACAACCGGATTGACCAGAGTTTAGGGTATTTGTTTTTTATTACCGACATTCCGCTGCCTGAACTGGAAGGGAAGGGTTATTTCAACAATTCCCTTCAATATGAGGAGCCTTTTTGTTCATGGCTCACCAGCTTTGATAAAGGATGGGGACAGTTTCTCGACTCGAAACAATCATGGAATGCAAACTATTACAAGCTCGCCATGTCTGAAGAAAAATTCGGTTTGCAAAATGATTGGTACGAGGATTCTTCTAATTGGCAGACTTTTAACCAGTTTTTTACCAGGCGTTTGAAATCACCCGATAAAAGGCCCATTTCGTCTCCCAAAGACGAGTCTATTGTTGTATCGCCAGCAGATGCTGCCCCACAAGGTCTTTGGAAGATTGACGGCAACTCGGCAATTGTTGGCCAGGACGGTGTACCGATAAAAACAGCAACAGTATTTTCCGTGAAATCACTTATCGGCGACAGCAGTCGATATAAAGATGCATTTCAAGGCGGAACAATCACACATACCTTTCTTGATGTTGGGGACTATCACCGGTATCACTTTCCGTTGAGCGGGACCGTAAAAGAAGTGCGAGTGATCTCTGCAACCAACACGGCAGGCGGTTATGTAACCTGGGATGCAAGGAATAAAAGATATGTATTTGACCCGGGAAGCATGGGCTGGCAGGCTATTGAAACAAGAGGCTGCGTTATTTTGGAAACCAATCAGTATGGCTTGGTAGCGTTGCTGCCCATCGGGATGTCGCCGGTTAGCTCTATTCGATTTAGCCCAGAAATAAAACAAGGGCGCAGAATAAAGAAAGGAGATGAGATGGGAATGTTTCTTTTTGGCGGTTCTGATTTTGTCATGGTCTTTCAAAAGCAGGTTGACTTCATTATTACTTGCCCAAGTGAAGGCAGCAGTAATTCATTCAAACATTTATTGATGGGAGAAAGCTATGGAAAACTAAGGCCCTTGCCAACTCCAATGCAGCATTGATCTTTTGCCGGAACTCTTTTTCTTGTCATGCCACGAACAGCGTACTTTTTGTTTTCTCGGTACATGATAATTTTCATAGACAGACAGAAACATGGGGACAATGAGACGTGGTAGCAACCCCTGCACGTTGGCTTCCGCAAATTCAGCACATTTACAAACAATTCGAGGTAATTGCGAACAATTACCTCGTGAATCGAATCATTGCGGGCTGTAGGTTACAACTTTCGAACCGGTTTATAGAAGACCTCAATAGTATTGCATATTTTTACAATGAATATTTTCTTAATAGTCAGTAGTAAAGGCAAAAAACATATGCTCCGGTGATGGGTATTGGGGTTCGAACAAAAAATACGCCAAGCATGAACCTTTCGATTCGAAAACCGGTAGCTGCCCCTTCCTCAAAATGCCTTTTGAAAGCCTGCGAAATGATGCATCATGGTTGACATATAATGGCTTTGAAAGCGTTATTATTATGTCAGAGATACCTGTCATCCTTGTCTAAACGTTTTTTCAAAGATTTCATAAATTCGATAATCAAACATTCAATGAAAATAACAAATATTGAAACAACAAGATATTTTGACTTCTTGGAGGGATGTTGAAATCTTTAACCTTCCAGACTTTAATAATGATTGTTATTTACTGCAGCCTGATGTCCCTTTCCCTTGGAAAAACGAGAGGCCACTTCGTAATCCTAAAGCCAATATATGGCGTTATACTCTTTTTTTTGGGAAAATAGAAAAAAGAGAAGTTATAAATACAATTGAAGGATTATTGGAAGGAGAAAACAGCCCAATGGATTGGGAAGATCCTGTTGTCGGAGATACCTGTTTTTCTGCATTGTTGCTGGATAAGAATGGAAGGCCTGATAATAAAAGCTATGTGCCCGCATCTTTCACATTCGGTATAAACTGTCTTGAAGAAAAGGTCTCCATGGAGAATGTTTCTATTAAGTTAAGTGATGCCCAGGTAAATTTTGAATTGCGTTATAATATCCCGCCATTATTGGATGAACAATCCGAAACTAAGGGTCCGCCAATTACATGGCAGCACCTGCAACAAGAAATAAAGTATTTAAACAGCATAACTAAGAGTTGGAATAATACTTCTATTGAAGTCTATATTATTGCTAAAGAAGTCCCTAAAGATGCTGAACCAGATACAAGCTTTCTGAATAGTTTTTACCTGAATGACCTGAACATGCTCATTACTAAAGGGGGGCAGGACTATGGAACAGCTTTACAGCGGTTCATTAGCTTGACCGTTAGGCAAGAAGATCGTAAAGATTTAATACTAAACAGGAATTTTCTATGCGAAAGCATTGACCCTAATTTAATGCCAATAGGGCGTTGGCCTGCAAATATTTCATATGGGTTATATACAGCTCAATCGGGTGCAGTTAATACAACAATTGCTGGGTTGAAAAATGGAGCCGGTATTAAAGGAATAAACGGTCCGCCAGGAACAGGTAAGACAACTTTGCTGCTGGATATTATTGCTGACGTGGTGGTAACAAGGGCCATCAGGTTGATACAAACTGGGCCTGATAAGCTTTTTGAACGATATAAAAAGATTGAAAAGGAAAATGGGTTTAGTGGTTATTTTGGTTTGTCATCTGATCAGCTATACGATAGTGGAATTGTTGTAGCCAGTAATAACAATGCAGCTGTTGAGAATATTACTAAAACCCTGCCTTCAATCGATAAGATTGACAGTAAAGTATTTAAAGATGCGGATTACTTTTCAGAATATGCACAACGAATAATCGAAGGGAAGAGTTGGGGCATACTGAGTGCTGCTCTTGGTAATGCACAAAATAAAAGCAATTTCAAATGGAAATTTTGGCTGAATGATACTGATAATAACGTTACTGGCTTCCAGGAAATGCTTTGGAATGTATATAGAGACACAGACAATGATCAAACTTATGTGTACAGACAAAAATTTGACGAGGTAAAAGATGAATTAGAGGATTTGATTAAGCAATTCAATGTATTCAAACAAAAAGCCAGCCATTTTCATAAACAGTATCCGGTTTTCAAGGAAAATATAAATCAAAAAAACAGATATGAAGGTGATCTCCACAGTATAGAAGATACTATTGCAAGTTTGTCTAATGAAAAAAGGCAATTAGAGGAACAGATAACTGCAATGGATGAACTGATACGCCTTTCAGAAAACATGCTATCTCATATCAGGCAACAAAAGCCTTCATTTTTCTTTTTAAAAAAATTGTTCAATACGAGGACCTATCAAAAGTGGAAACTGGAGTATAGCCATAATATGAACCACCTGCGCGAACATACGGATAAAAGAATAGGATTTACCCGACATCTTGAAAACGTTCGTTCAAAGCTAAATAGCGGCAAGGCTACTGAAACAGATATAAAAAGAAAGCTTAATGAAATAAATAAGGATATTAATAAATATCATGAGGAGAAAAAAGAGCTACACCAACAATATGGAATAGACCAACTCAATATTATTGACGAAGATTTTTACACTGCCCATATCGAAAAAATACATACAAGAACCCCATATTCATCTGAGATAATCAATAAGCTACGAAGTGATATTTTTATTAAGAGCCTGGAGCTGCACCGTTATTGTATTCTTTCGAATGCAAAACAGATCAGGAATAACCTCAACCTTTTCTTTGAAATGATCGAAGGTCGGGCGTTGATCGATAAAACAATTGGACAAACTTTGTGGGGGACTTTGTTTCTTTGCGTGCCTGTTATTTCTACCACACTGGCATCGGTCAGTCGCTTATTTTCTTCAATAGGAAAGGAAAGCATTGGATGGCTATTATTGGATGAGGCAGGACAAGCTACCCCGCAATCAGCAGCGGGCATTATCTGGCGCTCCAAAAGATGCATTATTGTGGGCGATCCCTTGCAAATAGAACCAGTGATTACTATTCCTTCAAAACTCATATTTAAACTGAGGCAACAGAAAGGTATAGACCAGGTATGGTCGCCGTCTAATAGTTCTGTCCAGGTATTAGCAGACAGAGTTTCAGAATTAGGAACTTACATGTCGATAGGAAACTATGATGAGAAAATTTGGACAGGGTTTCCTTTGCGAACACATCGACGCTGTGATAACCCGATGTTCGATATCGCCAACAAAATTGCATACGCTGGTCAAATGGTAAAAGCAACCAAAGATATTATTGAGAATGGTTACATAGGAGATTCGGTATGGTTTCATATTAAAGCTAATAATGCACCAATCAACAAACATGTATTGACAGAAGAACTAGACCTATTGAAAGGAAAGATCAATGCATTAAGGGTAGCTGGCTATACAAACGAAATTTTTGTTATTTCCCCGTTTAAATCCGTTGCCAAAGCTGGTGAATCAATATACAAGCATAATGCAGGCGTTTCGTGTGGTACAATTCACAGGTTTCAGGGTAAAGAGGCTGATGTTGTATTTTTAGTTTTGGGAGGTAATCCAACTTCTCAGGGAGCAAGAGATTGGGTTTCTGAAAAGCCTAACATGCTTAACGTTGCCCTTACCAGGGCGAGAAAGCGCTTTTATGTGATTGGTAATAAAAGTCTGTGGGGAAATTGCAGCTATTTTAATATTATGGCAGCCAAACTACCTGTGATAAATATTTCGAACTAAAAATCCTCCAAATTTTTCGATCTGAAGGCTTTGAAATCTGACGAAAAGAGAGGGATTTAGCTGCGCTGATGCCTTGGTGGAGATTGTGTTCGAACAAATGCACAATTTATAAGGAGACAACGATTTACAGTAAAATTCGCCTTAGGTAACCATTTTACAGCACATATATGAGTTTACAGCCTTTTCAAGGTACGTGTAATTATTTTACTGCATTGCGCTCATAGTATAATCATTTTACCGTACGGATTAACAATTTTACCGTAAATTACGGGTATGCCTACAAAACCAGCAGGATATCAATGGCTTAAAGAGCAATATGGATTATCGGGCTATTTACTGACCCATTGCTCATATATAGGAAATAATGATTCTATTGAATTAACCTCTAGAGGCAATATTGAACAAGTATATGGGGCAAAATACGCCCCCGATGTAGATACGCCTTTGTCACACCTGGAATTTTCTTTAAAATATGATGACCTGAACCTAGATTTTCTTAAAACCGTGTTGGGGAAAATAACTGTTGCAGAGATTACTGCTTTTATTGAAGCTGCTCCCTCTGGTAAGTACGCCCGGATGATTGGTTTCTTGTATGAATTTCTGATGCAAAAGAAGCTTGTTATTAATAAACCGATATCCGGCAACTATGTGGATCTCCTGGACACAGATAAATATATTACTGGCAAAACGGTAAAGGATGCGCGATGGCGCATCAACAATAATTTATTAGGCACGGCCGCATATTGCCCGATGGTGAGGAAAACAAATATTCTTACTGTTTTATTAAGCCAGGATATATCGCAAAAAATACAACAGTTAAAAAATGAATTTCCCCCCGATATCTTCAGACGAGCAACCAGCTATCTCTATACGAAGGAGACCCGCTCTTCCTTTGAGATCGAAAAGGAACAGCCTTCTGCCGACAGGATGGAAAAATTTATTGCTTTGCTGGTCAGGGCTGGGACAGAGCAGACAGAGCTGCTATTGGCTGAAGCCCGGCTGACACAGTTGCAAAATGCAATAGTCGATTCCAGGTTTGCTGCAACAGGATTTCGTAATTTTCAGAACTATATCGGGCAGTCATTATCCAATTACCAGGACCTGATCCATTATGTGTGCCCGCCACCAGCTATTCTATTGTCATTGATGGAAGGCTTAAAAGATACAGCATTTAAAACCATAGGCATCTACCCCGAAATAAGGGCGGCTATCATTGCTTTCGGCTTTGTATTCATTCATCCGTTTGAAGATGGAAACGGCAGGCTGCACAGGTTCCTGATACACGATATTCTTGTGCACGATGGCATTGTACCGCAGGGACTGATCATCCCGGTATCGGCCCACATGCTAAATAATATCAGAGATTATGACACTGCACTGGAAAAATATTCGAAGCCTTTGATGCAACAGATCAAGTATGATAAAAAGGGAGATGGTGAAATTGAGGTAACCAACCTTAAAGAAGTAGATGGTTATTTCAGGTATCCCGATCTGACCGATCAATGCATTTACCTGGCCCAAGTTATTCATACAACCCTTAAACAAGATATGCCGGAAGAACTTGTATTTATACAACGATATGACGAAGTAAAAAAAGAATTGCAACGCATTGTGGACATGCCGGATAAGGACATTAATATGATGATTGTTTTTCTGCATCAGAATAAGGGTGTATTTCCCAAGAGAAGGCGCGACTATTTTGCCAAGCTAACTAATGAAGAAATAACCTTGATGCAACTGGCATATAGAAAAATATTTGAGTTAGGCCCGGTTGAATGAAATATCTTCTTCCAGGCTTTGAAAAATGCTAGTACCGGTGAAGTGATCAGAAATCAATACACTATTATCTTCATAGCTCAAAACAAGTATGGAACAGGTAACGCTTACCCGCAGAGAATTATACGACTTGGTGTGGTCAACACCTATGACCACTATTGCAAAAAAGTATCTGATTTCAGATGTAGGTTTGCGAAAAATATGTATATCGATGAATATTCCCTTGCCTCGTGTAGGACATTGGGAAAAGATTAAAGCAGGAAAACATATTACTATAGTCCCTCTGCCGGAAAAATTTGAGGCCAAGGGTGAAATTATACTAAAACTCAGGACTGAAAACGATCCGGCTCCCTCACAAAAAGATCCGGTGCGGGCTTTGGCTGAAGAACTAAGTAACCAAAATATTCCATTTAAAGTTCCGGATATATTGACATCAAAGGATTCAAGGATTATCAATGCACAGAAAGCACTAACTGAAAAAAATCAATATCTGCATAGAGGGCTTGCCTCATCAGGAAGAGGCAATCTTTCTATAAATGTTTCTCCGCAAAATATAAATCGTGCATTATGCTTTATGCAGGGACTAATCTCAGCCTTAGAGAAAAGGGGACATCAGTTGAAGATAAATTCAGAGGAAACGGTGGTTGTCGTTTCCGGTCAATCGATAATGATTGCCTTGCGTGAAAAAGTAAAAATCAAAAGAGTTCCCAATAAATGGGGGAGCTTCGACAATATATATGAACCTGAAGGCTCATTGATTTTTGAACTGGGCAAATATGGGGCAAAAGAATGGCGGGATGGTTCAAAAAAACTGGAGGAGCGATTGCCAGAGATCATGGCCAGAATGGAAATCGAAGCCAAAAGCAATATTGAAGCAGAAATTGAGCGTAAAGAGCGTGAAGATGAGCGGATGGAAAAGGAAAGACAGCGTAAAGCCGTGGAACTGCGGCAAAAACAGGAATTAAACGAATTCAGAAAATTGGTAGTGAACGCTGACAGGTGGCAGCTCGCACAACATCTTCGTGCTTATTTAGAACAACTGGAAAAGCAGGCAGAAAAAACAAATACTTTGACGGATGAATTAAAAGAATGGTTAAACTGGGCGCAACACAAAGTGAATTGGTATGATCCATTAATAAATGCAAAAGATGAATGGCTAAGTGATGAAGACAAAAATAATATCTTTGTGCAAGAAAAGAATATAGGAAATTCGTTCTTTAATCACATGCCAGAGCCATCGCCTTATTTCCCTCGTCCATGGTATACACGTGATAAATGAGAAAGTTGTTTCACCGCTTCACACACCAACCGTTCGCTACTGACACCTAAGGGTTCTTAGTGAAAAAGCCGGTATGTCCCAACTGAACTTGCCGATACAGCGGAAATATCGAAAATTACTATTCAGCGGATTGCAAATGCTAAATATAGTGTTACGTTGGATATGTTGGTGTCTATTGCATAAGCAACTAAACGTTCCTTTGAAAAAGCTAGTTGACTTTTAATTTAGGGAGCTTATATTTTTTTGTTATTTAATTTCAATTCTTCGATGGCTTTGGCATTTAGCTTATATGATATATAGGGGTATGAATAACATTGGATTTCATTCTTTGACACATTGGGAGTAAGTGGTTCTTCCGGCATCCCCCAATGCATAAGAGTTTCAGAGTATATTCTTTCTTTAATATCATATCTACTATCAAAGCTTTTTAGACCTTTATAAAGAGTGATAGTATAAAATTCTGTTTCCCATATAATTTGCTCTCCTTCTCGCTTGGCATCTCCGTTATATTGCATTATATGACTACCCTTAATTGAAGCACAAGTTTCAGCAAGGCATTTGGGCAACCAAGGTACCACAGGGTTATGACATCATTAAAATAAACGGAGAGCGGAAAATAGTCGTCAATGAGGTTGGCAAGAAGCTGCGGAAAGCTTTTATCTGGAAAGGGGAAGGCATGAAAAATGAAGAGATCATTGACCGGTTAAGAGCAATGGGTGTACCCATGTACAAGCAGCAGCTAACCAAGATATTTATAAGACCTTTCTATTGTGGCATCATCAATCACGGTCTGTTGGATGGTAAGGTAGTAGAAAGCACACATGAAAAACTGATCAGCCAGGAGATATTTTTAAAAGCGAACGGCATCCACCAGGCAAATCCCAATTATGGGGTGCCGCATAAAACCGAAAACGAATATTTACCACTGAAGGTGTTTGTTAAGTGTGACCAGTGTGGCCACCCCTTTACTGGTTATATCCGAACCAAGATCACTAAAAAAGAAAAAAAGGAACTAATATTCTATTACTATAAATGCCGAACCAACGGCTGTAAATGCAATCGCAACAACAAAGAGCTACACCAGCTATTTCAGGAGTTTTTAAGCAGTTACAGTATCAAGCAGGAATTAATCACCTCTTTACAGTATGAACTGGAACATTTGTTTTACGAGCTTAATAAAGACAATGCTGAACAGGAAGTACTTTTAAAAGGCCAGCTTACTGAAGTAAAAAAGAAGCTATCGACCATTATGGAAAAATACCATGTACTGGAAACGATCACCCAAGACGTGTTAGATAGTTTTTACCAGAAGTATACTAAAGAAAAGAACGCCATAGAAAAAGGGCTGGAAGCCTGTTCAGGAACAATGCGCATTTCGAACCTGCCGGATTTTCTGGAAAATGCGATCAGTCTCAGCCGCAAACTCAATACGGTATGGACTTCCGGCGATATACAACTTAAAGAAGATCTTCAAAAACTGATATTTCCCGAAGGAGTTTACTACGATCGCAAAACACAGTCATTTCGAACCGAAAAAGTAAATTTCATCTTTGAGCTAATTGCCTCAAGCTCAGGCACTCCATCAGAAAAGAAAAAAGGGACAAGTTATCTTATCGACTACTTGTCCCTTTCTGCGGAGAGAGAGGGATTCGAACCCCCGGACCTTTGACAGTCAACGGTTTTCAAGACCGCCGCATTCGACCGCTCTGCCATCTCTCCGGGTGCAAAATAATAGCACAGATTTATATCTTCCAAAAAAAACTTACAATGATTGCATTTGTTTTCAATCAATTAGCTCCTGTAGCGGGTTTTATGGCAATAAAAAAATATCGGCATAGCACTAAAATGCAATTTCCGCTTCTACAGTTGTTTAAATCCAGCCCCCGGAATTAATCAAATAATATTTTTCGCATAGTATAGGCAGTCTCCTGATCATTATTACCTGCCGGGTTGATCCATGTCATTATGTGTGCCGCGCGTACGGCGTAAGTTGCAGCATGATTACTCCTTTATATACTACAAAAGAAGCTGCCGTACAACTGGTGCAAAGTCATCACCGCGTATTTATTCATGGCAGCGCGGCCACACCACTTCCTCTGGTAGATGCCCTGTTGCAACGTGCCGGTGAGATCAGCAATGTGGAACTGGTTTCCATCAGCACCTATGGACATATTGACTGGAATACCCCGTTGGTGAAAGAAAGTTTTTTCCTGAACTCCCTGTTTGTTTCCGCCAATGTGCGCGGATGGGTAAACAGTGGCTATGGTGAATATATGCCCGTATTTCTCAGCGAAATCCCACGATTGTTCACCAGTGGCGAATTTCCGCTGGATGTTGCTATTGTACAGGTTTCTCCGCCCGATAAACATGGCTATTGCTCGCTGGGTACTTCTATTGATGCAGCCTTGTGCGCTGTACATTCTGCCAGGATCGCCATTGCACAGGTAAACCCGCGCATGCCACGCACACATGGCGACGGACATGTTCATTTTTCCCGTTTTGATGCCCTGGTATGGGAAGAAATGCTGTTGCCGGAAGTAAACTATGGTGAAAAAAGTACAGAAGCCACTTCACAGATCGGTCAGTATGTGGCTGAACTGATTGAAGACCGCTCTACACTGCAACTGGGCATCGGAGCCATTCCGGATGCCGTATTGAAACATGTTGCATCACATAAAGACCTGGGCGTGCATACCGAAATGTTTTCAGATGGGGTAGTGCCGCTGGTAGAGCGTGGCATTATTACCAATGCATATAAAAAAATATGTCCCGGTAAAATTGTTACCTCCTTTATACTGGGCACCCGCAGGGTGTATGATTTTGTAGATGATAATCCTGCTGTAGCCTTTATGGATGTTTCTTATGTAAATGATACGGCTGTGATACGCAAAAATCCTAAAATGGTGGCCATTAACAGTGCACTGGAAATTGATATTACCGGTCAGATCTGTGCAGACTCTATTGGTACTTACCAGTACTCCGGTATTGGTGGACAAATGGATTTTATGCGCGGTGCTTCCCTTTCTGAAGGTGGTAAACCTATTATTGCTATGCCTTCTGTTACAGCCAAAGGTGTATCGCGTATTGTACCACAGTTAAAGCCCGGTGCAGGTGTGGTTACCACACGCGGACATGTGCATTACATTGTTACCGAATACGGTATTGTGAACCTGTTTGGTAAAAACCTGGAACAACGCGCCAAACTGCTGATTGATATTGCACATCCCGATCATCGTGAAAACCTGGAGAAGGCCTTTTTTGAACGTTTCAGAAAGTTGCCGTCTTTCACTGTGTAATACATTTGTATAGAGCCTTACAGCAAGGTGAGGATGATTTTTTGTATATTTATTTCAGGATGACGGAAATCTTTGATAATATCCGGAGTATCTACCACTTCAGTGTTCCCTGCGAAGAACTGTTGCCGTATGTGGAGTTTTTTTCAGAATCTTCTGCAGTGGCAACCTATACTCATACCGGAAATACTTCCTTCACTGTAAAGATGTTTCCCAGCTATACACCTACGTTCTGGTTCAACCTGGGGGTTGCCTATGAACTGGGTGTTGGCAAAGACCGGTATCATATTCCGGCAGGCAGAGATGTGCTGGTAGTGCGCAATAGTACAGTTGAACGCTTTAATCATCCTGCCGATCACCTGTTCTCTGTAAAATTCTTTCCCGGTGCACTGGAAACCATACTGGGTGTTGATCAGTCTGGCATGACTGATCGTGTTGTTGATCTGCATGAGATATTGCCGGCAACACTTATCCGGCAGGTAAAGGCGCAGCGTCATTTTGAACAAAGAATGAAAGTGTTACAGGATTTTCTGCTGATGCAGTTGCAAACAAAAAAGAAACGCGATCATTACCTGCATTTTGTACAACAGACCATTGCTGAGTACGAAGCCGGTAACCTGCAATACAATGTAGGTGAAATGTGTGCACAAATGTTCACCACTTCCAAAACCATCAGCCGCTATTTTGACCGGGTAATAGGTGTTACGCCTAAAAATTACTTTTCTGTTGTAAGGGCCAGAACTGCTTTAACGGCGTTTGTTGCCAACAGGCAATTGTTTATACCGGATAAGTTCGGCTATTATGATATGAGCCACTTTTACCGTGAGATGGTGAAATTTACAGGGCAGCGAATGGAAAAATAACAATCAATAGTCCGCGTCCGTTGTGCTGATAATTGTCCTTTTTTTACCTGCCATCTTTATTCCATCAGAAATAGCTTTGCTGTTAAATAGAGCCATGAAAAAGACCGGGATACTTATCATCATCCAGATCGTTTTTTTACAGTTGCATGCGCAGAGAAAATATATACCTGCCATAGAACCCTGTGCATGTGCTGTACGGGTAGATAGTAGTTTTAGCACCCGCTGCGGATACCTGCTGGTGCCGGAAAACAGGAAAAAGCCCAATAGCAGCATCATCAAACTCCCTTTTATTGTGGTGGAAAGTAAGAGCTCCGCAAAAAGGAAAGATCCGGTATTGTTCACCAGTGGCGGGCCCGGCAATAGCTCGCTGGGATGGGCCAGTGGCATTACCCACAGTACAGTGATCAATAACCGTGATTGTATTGCTTTTGAACAACGCGGTACCCGCTACGCTTTGCCGAACCTGTTTGGCACTGAGCTGGCTGATGCCATTAAAGAATCATATCGTAATAATCTTTCCAAAGACAGTATGATACTGGAGGGCACGAAGCGTTATAAAAAAGCATTGCAGTCAAAGGGCATTGATCTTGCCGGTTATAATACTGATGAAACAGTAACCGATATCCATGATCTGCTGAAAGTATTGCAGATTGATTCTGTAAACCTGTTCGGCGGTTCTTACAGTGGTGGTTTAATGATGGCGGTATTGCAGCGTGACCCGTCAAAGGTTCGTTCGTTGGTGCTGGACTCTCCGTTGCCTACCTTTATCCCGATTGATGAAGACGAACCGGCCAATTTTATGCAGGCGCTTACCTACCTGTTTCAGTCGTGTGAAAAAGATTCTGCCGATCAACAGTTATATGGCAATCTGAAAGAAAAGTTTATCAATTATTTTAATGCGATCCGTTATAAAACCTTTTCGGTTTCTTACCAGGAAAAAGGTACTGCACAACCCCGGCAGATACAGTATACTAAAAATGAATTGCTGCAGGCTGTATTGGATAAGCTGTACGACCGTTCAGGCATCAAAGATGTGCCGTACATGGTTACAGAAATCATTAAAGGACATCATGAAATATATGTCCGTAGGGTACTGGACGGCATTTTCAATGGGTATGGCCCTTCGGGAATGCGCTTGTCGGTATATTGCGCAGACCAGACTGCTTACCACGATGAATCGGTATTGAAGCAGTTGCATAAAGTGTATCCTTTTCTGAGTGGTTTTCATATTAACGATGTTTATCGTGAAATGTGTGATTGCTGGCAGTCGCCGCCCATACACCCTGTTACCAAACAGCATTTTTATTCTGATAAACCTGCGTTGCTGGCAGATGGTGTTATGGATCCTGCATGCAGTCCTTTGTATATTGACATGATCCATCATTATATGCCCAATAGCCAGCGGTTGTTGTTTACTAAAAGATCGCATATGGCATTTGGTATTGAATCAGCACGCTTTATAGAACAGTTTCTTGATAAACCATATATAAAGATCGTTTCTGATCTGCCGGACGTAATTGCCTATTGATAAACATCCGGTCATAAAAAACTACTTATTATTTCTGTGAAAGTGATCTATCTTCACCAGGTATTATTTCCTGCAACGCTTATTTCAAAAGACAGATCATGAATAACAGAATAAAAAAAATGGTAGTTGTGTGCCTGGTATCCGGTGTGTTGATGAATCAGGGAAAAGCTGCTGTTGTGGATACGGTAGCCACCTATAGTACAGCCATGAAAAAAACGATCAGGGCAGTTGTGATCGTTCCGGATAATTATACAACAGCTACAGAGTTGCCGGTAGTGTACCTGCTGCATGGTTATGGTGGCAATTATGCCGATTGGGTTACCAAAGCAAAAGGTTTTGAAAAACTGGCAGACCTGTACAACATGATCATCGTTTGCCCTGATGGTAACAACAGTTGGTATTGGAACAGTCCTGCAGATCCGCAATATCAATATGAAACCTATGTAGCCGATGAACTGGTAAAATGGGTTGATCAGAAATACAAAACCATCAAAGACCGCAGGGGACGTGCCATTACAGGTCTCAGTATGGGTGGGCATGGTGCCTTGTATCTGGCATTCAGGCACCAGGATATATTTGGTGCTGCCGGTAGCATGAGCGGGGGAGTGGATATACGCCCGTTTCCAAATAACTGGGAGATGGCTGCACGATTGGGGAAGTATGCTGATAAACCTGAACTATGGGAAAAGAATACGGTGATCAACATGCTGCATTTGTTAACGCCGAACACATTATCATTATTGATTGACTGTGGTACAGAAGATTTCTTTTTTAAAGTGAATGAAAACCTGCATCAGCAATTGCTGTTCCGTAATATTCCACACGATTATATTACCCGTCCCGGTGCGCATAACTGGCCTTACTGGAACAATGCAATTCAGTACCAGTTGCTGTATATGAATAATTATTTTAAGTCGGCGAAGAAGTGAGCTACGGGTTTGAAGTTCGAGATTGGAGTACAGTCGTGAATTGTCAATCGTGAGTGGTGGCTGTTACTGTTTTTGCTGGTAGCTCAAAGCTCATGGCTTGTAGCTATATTCAATGCTGTATTTAACTTGTCACCTGCAACTTACAACTTATAACCGCACCGGCTTTCTTACTGGTACAATAAATATTTTTTCCGCATTTCTTTATATTGCGATAAGCCGGGTTCCCACGAATCCTGTATCTCTTTAATACTTTTACCGTCCGCGATCTGTTTTTTGAAATCGTACACACCGGCCAGTTTATCAATATCGTTTATTTGTTTGCTTTGTGTTCTGTCGAAAAAGTGAGCTTTATCGGGATAGGAATTGTATAGTTCTATCATCCACTGGAGGTTAAGCCTTTTAGAGCGGCGTAGCTGGCTGATGTCGTAATTGCGGAGGTCAATGCCGTAGCAAACAGTATCCATGTGTAGGGGAGCCTCACTCATGCCCGGTATACTGACAGGTGTAAAAGAAAATGGATAAATACCTTTTAACAACGGGCTGCCTAATACGGTAAACGGAGCATAAGTGCCACGACCGTGATTGAGAATAGTGCCTTCAAATAAACAGGTAGAAGGATAGAGTATAATACTTTGCTGGGTATTGAGGTTGGGAGAGGGTTTTACAGGTAAGGTATACTCCATGTCGTGCCGGTAATTTTTTACAGGAATGATCTTGAGTTTGCAGGTGTTTTTATGTGGCAGCCATCCTTCGCCATTGATCATAAGCGCAAATTCGCCAATCGTCATACCATGAGCAATAGGCACCGGAAACTGTCCGATGCCAGACTGCAGGCGCATATCCAATATAGGCCCATCTACAAGATAACCGTTAGGATTGGGCCTGTCCAGGATTATCAGTTCCTTGTTGTTGTCAGCACAGGCTTCCATTACATCGCGCAACACGTTGATATAAGTGTAAAACCTGCATCCCACATCCTGGATGTCGAACATAACAAGGTCAATATCGGCAAGGTCGGCCGCAGTTGGTTTTCTTTTAGCACCATACAGGGAAATGATACTGATGCCGGTGGCCGTATCTTTTTCATTACTCACCTTGGTGCCATTACTGGCATTGCCACGAAAGCCGTGCTCGGGACCGAAAGCTTTTACAATGTTAATACCACGTTTTAAAAGACTGTCAACAAGATGTTTATTGCCAATGATGGTGGTAGGGTTAGCCAGTATGCCAATTTTTTTGCCTTTCAGGTAATCTATATACAATTCTGTTTGTTCGGCACCTGTAGTAATAGATAAGCTTTTTTTGTCAATTGTGTGACGGGTTGTAAACGCAGCAGCCCCCAGCATTGTAATAAAACACAGAAAGGATAATGTTTTCATATTTCAAACAACGAATAAGTAATCTATTTTCCAAGCAATAATGTTGCCGGATTCTCTTATCCCGCAATATCAGCATCGGCCAGTACAAAGCCTTCATTTACGCTTACCCGGATGGAATGTCCGCAGAAAATATCGTTATCAAAGAAATGATTCTCTGGGCTGCCGTCAGCAAAAGAGATTACAACGTCCGGAGATATCTGTGTTGCAAACGCAGCGGCTGTAAGTGGCTTTCATCTTCTTTCAGCCAGGCATCATGCTTTATATCCGGCAGTTTTTCTGCGGCAATTGCTTTTATGGCATCAATATGTCCATTCAGCCGGTTGTTGACTTTATTAGCAATCTCGGTAGCCTTATCAGTATCATTCTCTGTTATGTTGCAGATAAACAGGTTGCATCGTTGACAGGCTATAGTTACAGTGGTTTCAAAGTTGTCTGATCTTTTGTTAAAGGTCAATGTATTCATATAGAAGGTTCTATATTGCCGGCAATACCGGTTGTAGGTATATCTGTAAATGTAAATAAAGTTTTTTACGGATATGAATGATTTGCGTAGTTTGCAACTGCTGGAAATACATCCTTTTTCTTTCTCCGTTTTTATCGGTTTTCTTCCTGGCATACTGCGTTTTCCTTGTATATTTCTATCCATACAACCCTTAGTTTCTGCGCTTTTACCCGCCATAATGAGGCTGGAAGGTCACTGTAAAGCCCTGATAAATCCTGAATAATGTTTTAACGGAAATACTTTTACACCTGAGCCAATTATTGGTTAAAAAGGGAGGGAAGCAGATTAAAGCCGGATAAGGGATGCTAACTTTAAGAGAGGCATTTTTTGCCAGATAAGATATGGCGGACAATCAAAACATACCGTACAACCCTGCATATATTTTCCGGACTGGCACACTGCGCAGGCGACGCCTCACTTTTTGCATGCTGAATGGTGAATACATAGGGCGTACTAAAAGTTCATTGACGGGCAGGCGTGTAAAAGAATCTGTATCATTTAAAAAGACAATGCTGTTTGCTGCAAAACTGGGCAGGGCATCAGCCATAGCAGCTACCGTATACCGCCGTTTGCCGCAAGGCTGGAAGCTGCACAGCCTGTACCGCCAATTGGTAGGAGTGGCAAACCAATCGTTGAAAAATGATAACTATACAGATGAAATGCTCTCCAACGTTTTGTGGCAATACCTGTACAGTGTAGGATATAGTAGCGATGTTGAATACGAAATAGTGCAGGAGAGCACTGCAACGTATCAGGAACCGGTAGTACAGGAAACTACGAATCTGAAACGCTGTGAGAAAAAGAATAGTATTAATATACGCAGTACAAACAGGCAACGGTTATCTGTGCTGTTTACACCTTTCCATACTACTGCAGTTTACGGAAGCAACCGTATTTCTCCTTCACCGGGATGATGCCCGCGGAGTAATTGCAGGCATACACAAAACTCATAGTATGCTTTGCCTGATAGCATGCAACCTTTACTTCGGGAGCCGTCATCCCGACCGCAGGGAGGGATCTGGTAGTACGAATAGGAAGCACGCAGCATTTAATACCGTTTGTAGCATGTGCAGCTTTCAGATTCCTCACTTCGCATTACAGTGTTGTAGGGGCGGGTGGCTGCTGCTCGTGCGGAATGACGGGCACGCTACAAATAATATAGCTCGTTGCATGTGCAACTTTCAGACCCTTCCCGTTGGTCGGGGTGACCGCCCGCGGAGGAATCCGTGACTTACACCAGCCGGGAACCCGTCATTCCGACCAAGCCAGCAGGGGTTAAGTAATAGCAGCAATTAATGGCGCAGGGAGGAATCTGGTAGCCTGAATAGCAAGTATACTATACTTTATGTTGCTTACTACATGTGCAGCTTTCAGATTCCTCACTTCGCATTACAGTGTTGTAGAGGCAGGTGGCTGCTGCTCGTTCGGAATGACAGCCCGCTGCATGTGCAGCTTTCAGACACCTCCTTCGTTGGGGTGACAGCCCGCGGAGGAATCCGTGACTTACACCAGCTGGGAACCCGTCATTCCGACCAAGCCAGCAGGGGTTAAGTAATAGCAGCAATTAATGGCGCAGGGAGGAATCTGGTAGCCTGAATAGCAAGTATACTATACTTTATGTTGCCTACTACATGTGCAGCTTTCAGATTCCTCACTTCGCATTACAGTGTTGTAGAGGCAGGTGGCTGCTGCTCGTTCGGAATGACAGCCCGCTGCATGTTCAGCTTTCAGACACCTCCTTCGTTGGGGTGACCGCCCGCGGAGGAATCCGTGACTTACACCAGCTGGGAACCCGTCATTCCGACCAAGCCAGCAGGGGCTAAGTAATAGCAGCAATTAATGGCGCCGGGAGGAATCTGGAAACTCGAATAATGAGTATGCTACATTTAATGCAGTTTGCTACATGTGCAGCTTTCGGATCCCTCCTTCGTCGGGATGACGGCCCGCGGAATAATTGGTACATCTATTATACTCAACGCACCCTAAAAAGCTCTCGGCCCATAGGGCCGTACTATCGGTAGCAAAGCAGCACAAAAAGAAAGCGCCCCGTAGGGGCGCAATATAAATTAGGTATGGAGCAGGCAATTATTTCGTACCCTCGTTCATGTTATCTACCGGGAAAGCCTTTTCGGGTAGAAATACACGGGGTGATAACCCAAAGTAATCAGCAAGTGCATTAATATGACGAAGATTATATTTATGAGATTGACTCGAACTTTCAACTAATGTTAACAAATGCTATTACGTATTCCTCAATAGAGGTTATGTTTTCTTGATCTACAATTACTTTACTCATATTCAAAGTCCATTAGTTTGGAAGGATGAATATTTAATCCTTTTGCCAACTCAATAGAGGTAGCTAAGGTTATATTTTTTCATATTTTATTTTAGAACTATTAAAATCGTGAGCATTTCTTCTAGAAATTTTCATTTGCGGTCTTATAGTACCGCAGTTTTTTACAATTTAAGTAACACCTTTGTAAAAATTATATATTTGTGACTCTTAGAGAAGAAATACATTATTGCGCTTTACTTTTTGTCTCCTATCTAGAAACGTAGGACATTTCACGGAACGAGACAGTAAGTGAACAGCCCTCGCTTTGCGCGGGCTCACTTATTCGTTCCAAGGCTTCCTACGGCCTCTAGATATGGGTAAGTTGAGACTCGCGCTTTCTCTTTTCTCCCCAATGCCATAGCGCTGTGGCAAAAGCGTTACATTTCTGCTTACCAGTTTCTTTCATTCATTTGCATTTGTTTTCCTGCATTGCACACACACCACATCTATATACCGGCCTGCTGCCGGTAGCGGTAACCTATTGCTTCACCTTTTAAACACTTACCTCATGTACTGCATTGAACAAAATAAGGATTTTTTTGACCGCCCCGTGCGCCTTTCTTTAGAGGAGCGCAACGATGCTATGAATGTGATCGGCTGCTTTTTCAGCAGCATGCCGCTGAGTGATATCCGCATTCAGCTACAGCGCCTGCTGTATGCGGCACTCACCACCAGCGATGAACATTTTTCCGATGCTTCAGAGCGTAAAAACATTCACTGGTTTATTAATGAAACGGAGAGTTTTTTTGAGGCTGCTTTATTGTTGTATGAGGCGTATGAACAACGCGAGCTGCTTAAAATAGTAAAGCCTGCCAGGCCATAGCCCCCCGCTTATGGTATATGTTACCGCCCCCATTATCTTATTGCATCACCATTTAAAATGCTTGTTGTATGTACACGGTACCACTGGAGAATAACTTTTTTAAAAGTCCCTTCTTGTTGAACGAACAGGAAAAAAGAGATCCTATGTTTTGCATCAGCGTGTTTTTTCTTGAGTATGATTTGATAAAGGTTCGTGAAAATCTGTACAAGCTGCGCAATGCTGCATTTACCAGTAATGCAATATATTTTTCAGACCCTGAAGATCGCAAAGCTATTTACTGGTTTTTTGACTATCTGGAAAGGTGCCTGGAAGGTGCTTTTATATTAAATCATAGCCGTGAAAGGAATGTACAGCTTAAGGAAAAGGGTAGTAGTAAGATACGGCATTGATTATTTTTTTTGTTGTTACGTGCTTTAGAGGCACTGGTATATTGTGGTTTTTCTATAGGGGCGCTTGTTTAAGCGCCTCTTTTTTTGTTGGTGCGTTTACATTCGGCGCAACCAATATACCGCGCTGCTGGCGTGGCAGGTGGCTGCTGCTCGTTCGGAATGACAGCCCGCTGCCAATAATACGGCTTGCTGCATGTGCAGCTTTCAGACCCCTCCCGTTGGTCGGGGTGACAGCCCGCGGAGTAATTACAGGCATACACAAAATTCACAGTATGCTTTGCCTGATAGCATGCAACCTTTACTTCGGGAGCCGTCATCCCGACCGCAGGGAGGGATCTGGTAGCACGAATAGGAAGCATGCAACATTTAATACCGCTTGCTACATGTTCAGCTTTCAGATTCCTCACTTCGCATTACAGTGTTGTAGGGGCAGGTGGCTGCTGCTCGTTCGGAATGACAGCCCGCTGCCAATAATACGGCTTGCTGCATGTGCAGCATTCAGACCCCTCCTTCGTCGGGGTGACAGCCCGCGGAGTAATTGCAGGTATACACAAACCTCACAGCATGCTTTGCCTGATAGCATGCAACCTTTACTTTGGGAGCCGTCATCCCGACCGAAGGGAGGGATCTGGTAGTACGAATAGGAAGCACGCAGCATTTAATACCGTTTGTAGCATGTTCAGCTTTCAGATTCCTCACTTCGCATTACAGTGTTGTAGGGGCGGGTGGCTGCTGCTTGTTCGGAATGACGGCTCGCTGCCAATAATACGGCTTGCTACATGTTCAGTTTTCAGATTCCTCACTTCGCATTACAGTGTTGTAGAGGCAGGTGGCTGCTGCTTGTTCGGAATGACCGGCCCGCTGCCAATAATACGGCTTTCTGCATGTGCAGCTTTCAGACCCCTCCTTCGTCGGGGTGACAGCCTGCGGAGTAATTGCAGGTATACACAAACCTCACAGCATGCTTTGCCTGATAGTATGCAACCTTTACTTTGGGAGCCGTCATCCCGACCGAAGGGAGGGATCTGGTAGTACGAATGGCAAGGATGCTGTCAATAATATAGCTTGCTACATGTTCAGCTTTCAGATTCCTCACTTCGCATTACAGTGTTGGAGGGGTGGGTGGCTGCTGCTCGTTCGGAATGACGGCTCGCTGCCAATAATACGGCTTGCTACATGTTCAGCTTTCAGATTCCTCACTTCGCATTACAGTGTTGTAGAGGCAGGTGGCTGCTGCTTGTTCGGAATGACAGCCCGCTGCCAATAATACGGCTTGCTGCATGTGCAGCATTCAGACCCCTCCCTTCGGTCGGGGTGGCAGCCCGCGGAGTAATTGCAGACATTCAAAAAACTTATAATCACTGTTGTATTGTTGCCACCGAATTGCTTCTTAACAGTTCTACAATAAATGCTAATGCGGTGTTATGAAAGTTGCAAAGAGGTTGGGGTATTGCTGAAATTTTTATCTTGTACAAAGTGTATTTTTATTGTACGAAGGATTGGTGCCATGCAATGTTTTTCCGGTACCGGTATGAAAATATTCAACAGTTATGTCGTTAGATAACAAATCTCCCCATATACTGAATACATCAGCAACGTTGCTGGGCTTTTGCCTTATCATCATTACTTCTATTAAAATTTCCAGGTTCGGAGCAGCTACGCTGATTGATGATCTGACCGCTATAGCCAGTATTTTCCTGATGGTGAGTTGTGTTCTTTCTTTTCTTTCTATGCGTACCCGGCAGCGGGCAAAATCTGAAAGGATAGAATATATTGCTGATATCGTTTTCCTGGCGGCACTGATCTTTTTGACCATCATTATCCTGACCGTATCTTTCAATATGATTGATTAATGTGCAGGAGCTGCTGCTTTCTCCATAAGCTCATATTGTTTCCGCGCATCGGCATCGGTAGAGTCGATCTGTAATACCTGTGCAAATTCATTTTTTGCGGCTTGTATATTTCCCTGTTCATAATAGAGAAGTCCCAGGTTGTAATGCGCCCATGTATTGCTTTTGTCAAGGGTGATGGCTTGCTGGTATTGAAGCAGTGCAGCCTGTTTTTTACCCTGCTGATCGTACAGGTTGCCCAGGTTAACGAAAGCAGTAGCGTCGGTAGAATCAAGTTGTATGGCGTTTCTGAATGCCTGTTCGGAGGCTCGTGGTTTGGAAGCGGCTGCCAGGAATATGCCATAACTGTTCAGGGTGGCTACCTGTTCTTTGACCATCTGCGCATCCTGCTGCAGGTGTAGTACGTACTGGAAATCTATTTCCTGTAGGTCTTCCGGTGGCGTGGTTCCCCATTTGGGATTCATATTGATGCGGTTTATTTTCGCATTCATCCGTTTGATCTCAATATCCAGTCGTTTATTGTCAGACAGTTCAAATGCTTTCTGGTAGGCCTGTTCTGCCATATCATACCGGTCCTCATTGTAAAACTCATTACCCAGCTTCTCATACTGTGTGATGATTTTCCTGGACTGATAGCGGTCCCACTGGTCTTGCAACGATGGAATAAAAAAAGCCAGTATCATGATCATGGCACTACCCATACCTGCCAGGAAGGACCACAGTTTTTGCTGAATAAAATCTTTTATTGCCATTGGTATCTGTTGTGGTTTACAATAGGCATTACAGCGTTTGCTATTCTTCCTCTTCTTCGTCTTCCTCACCGGATTCAAAGTCTGCATCTTCATCGGAGTCTTCTTCAATGTCGTCTTCTTCACCAGCGTTGGCAAAACTGGCAAACCATCCGCCCTGTTCAATCAGCTCGGCAGGGGTACCTTCTTCCATTACCTCACCGGCATCCAGTACTACAATATGATGGGCATCTTTTACCATGGAATAACGATGTGCAATAATGATTACCGTATGTTCCCTGCTGATGGTATCAATGCTTTTCTTAACTTCTGCTTCTGTAGCATAATCCAGGTTGGCGGTAGCTTCATCCATAATCAGGATCACCGGTTTGGAAATAATCACACGTGCAATCTGCAGGCGTTGTCTTTCACCTACAGATAAACCAAAACCGCTTTCACCTACCATGGTATGCAATCCATCTGTAAGTCGTTGCAGTGTGTTCTGCATACCTGCAGCAATGGCGGCGCCTTCAACCTCGCTGTCTGTAGCATCCGGTTTTTTATAACGGATATTATCTGCCAGTGTACCTCTGAAAATAGCGCCATCAGCAGCTACCATACCAATGCGTTGTCTTACGGATGCTGCATCGGCTTCAGAAAGCTTTTGTCCGTCAATCAGTATTTCTCCTTCCTGTGGTTCATAAAGTTTCAGCAACAGGTCTACGGTAGTGGTTTTGCCTGCGCCGGAAGTGCCGACAATAGCGGTGACTTTGCCAGGCTCGGCAGTAAATGTTAATCCTTTTAATACTTCCCGTTCGGGTGTATATCCAAAATGAACATTTTTAAATTCTACCAGTCCCTGTTGTAATGCCAGTGTATGACCTGGTTTTTCAGTAACGGTGGTGTCCAATATTTTGAATGCCCTGGCTACGGAGGTTACATTCTGCTGTACTTCGGCCCAGATGCTGGAAAGATTGTCGATGGGTTGGTACAGCATGTCGAGATAGGCTACAAACATCACCACATCGCCCGGGGTTAGTTTGTGGTTCAATGCCAGGTAACCACCGTAGGCCAGTACCATGGCTGTAGCAAGATGGGTGAGCAGCGTTTGCCAGAAACTGTATTTGTTGGAAAGAAAAGAACGCTGCATGTAATCCTTGTATGCGTCAGAAGCCTGCTGGTCCAGTTTGTCTACTTCGCGTTGTTCTGCTCCCGATAATTTTACGGTTTTAATACCGGCCAGTGCATCCTGCATACTGGCAGATACATCTTCCCATTTTTCGTAGTAACCGGCCAGGCTCATTTCCAACTTGCGGGTTGAACGGATGGTGATCAATATGTAAAAGGGAATAACAGACAGAGCCATCAATGCCAGTACATAGTTTTGCCAGAACATAATAACGAGTGTGCCGGTAAGACTGACCACTTCAGGGAAAATATCTTTGGTAAAGAAACTTACCGTTCCGGAAATTTCCTCCGACTGATCGATCTGTTTGTGTAAAGCTGCACTGGAGCGTTTGGAAAAAAAGGAGAGCGGCAATTTTAAAACATGGGCAAAGGTTTGCCGGATGAATCTTTTTTCAATGGTGCAGGAAAGCCTGATGTTCATGTTCTCACCTATACGCCAGAAAATAAGTCCCAGTACATTGATGATCAATAACAGTACCACCGACCACAGTAGTGTATCAAAGGCTTCGTTCTTGGTGCGCGGAGCCACCCGCGTAGCGCTGTGTGCTTCCTTTTTCCTGTTTGGTTTGTGCGTGTGTTTTTCTTTATGAACAGAATCTGCGTCTGTTCTTTTATGTAGTTTTTTATCGATCAGTTTGTCTACCGGGTCATCTTCAGTTTCTGTATCGGCACCCATTTCCTGTTTTACTTCGTTCCTGGCTTTCTGTACAAACAGGCCTGCAATATCATTAACAGCTTCCCGGTATATTAATGGTTCTATTAATGTTACAACTGTACCCAGCAGGCTGATGACAAAAATACCTGCCAGTCGTTTTCTGTAAGGACTTACCAGCCGGAAAATATTCTGCCATACATTCTTCCTGGCATTTTTTTCTGCAGTCATTCGTGGTTGTTTTTAATAAAAGCCTGGATCAGTATTCAAAACGTTTGGCGTTGTCATCTTTCACAATGGCAGTGATGAATTGTTCGTGATAGCGTGCATTGCCCTGTACCTCCCAGGTCATACATACATCGGTACCCTCTTTCACTTGTTTCACTATCTGGAATTTCAGGTTGCACAATGTCAGTTGTTCTTCGTACCTGGCCCTGGCCTGTTCTGTAAATACGCAGGTAATGCTATAGATCCTCACCAGGTTCCATTTATCTACCGCGGCTTCCAGTTTGGGCAGAATGGCCAGTACCACCAGTATCAGGATGCTGGCGGAGGCTGCTGCAAAATAGAATCCGCCGCCTATGCCCATGCCTACGGCAGCTACTGCCCAGATGGTGGCAGAAGTGGTAATACCGGTTACTTTGTTATCGCCACGGAAGATTACACCTGCACCTAAAAAGCCGATACCTGTTACAATATTGGCTGCAATACGGTCGGGATTACCTTCTCCGCCGATCAGCACAGACATCATGGTAAAAAAGCAGGAACCTACTGAAATCATGATCATAGTGCGGAACCCGGCAGATTTACTCCGGTATTCTCTTTCAATACCAACAATGCCACCCCATAATGCAGCCAGTAAAAAACGGATAAACATTTCGTAGTCCATGAAAACGGATTTTAAAACGAAGAAATAGAATTATCCCGGTAAACGGGTATATGCAATGACCGTATGGCCACAATAAAATTATGCAACAGCTTTTATATATGGTGCATGGACTGTTGTTTTATACAGCAAAGAAATAGTATGGTGACGAATAAATGGAGTGGTAGAACCGGGAAAAGACTTTAATCGTGATTGGTCATCTGACGGTAAAGCATCAGCTCTCCCGAAGAAGTACGTTTCCAGACATTAACGCTTTTGCCCGTTACGGTTCCCTGGTCATTACCCGCCCGCCATTTTACAATATAGTACGCATTGACCAGTAAAAGACTGTCGGCAGTAATGATCTTTGATGCATTGATGCTGATGGAATCAATACTGACACCCGGATTTTCATGTTCAATATAATAGGCCTTTATTTTATCTATACCTGCCAGCATCGGGCTATAGTAAGGCATATACATGGCATCACTGGTATACATGGAGGCCAGCCTTACGCCGTCTCTTGTTGCAACAGACTGGCAGATGATGGCATTGCGTTTATCCAGCTCGTCAGAAAGTACAGTCTTTATACGGGGATTGGGCGTTTGTATAATATCTTCCTTTTGTGAAAAATCAAGCTGAGCACGATCTATGTATTGATTGGAACCCCAGATCTCTGATAAGCGTGTCAGCGCATTGCTTTTCCCGATCTTCCAGATAACAATGTATTTGCCGTCGTATGCAACCGGAGCTTTGCCGGTATTGGTAAAATGACTGGTAAAAGTGCCGGTCTCGATCAGGTAACTGCTGACCTGGTGCACTTCATAAATAGTCCGTTGGTAATCCTGTATACTGGTGTTTTTAAGCCATGTGGCATAATAACTTTCAATAGCGGGTTTGTTGTACAAAGCTGTATGGTATTCGGGCATACAAACAGCGCTATCGGCATAATAACGCAACAGCCCGGTGATGTTTTTATGCTGCAGGTTAAACGCTATCTGTCGGTTGATCGTTTCCAGTTGTTTCCGGAATGCACCAGTACCGATGGTGGTTTGCGCTACGCAGGTGCTGGTGAAAAAGAATATGATCAGTATGCCGGCGACCTTCATTTTCATAACAATCTGGTTTGGTGATAAGGCTAACTATGTACTGTAGCTGAAATTAATCAATATATCCTGTTTTTAAAACATGCTTGCTATGGAGGTGGATAAATAAAAAAGCACAGGCATCAGCCTGTGCTTTTTGGGTCGGTCTATTATTGTGAAAGGGAAGACTTCCTTCTGAAAGGAAGTCTTCCCTTTATGTTAGGCAGATTCCAGCAGGCTCACATACATTGTTACCAGTACGCCTGCGCTAAAATTCAATGCCACTACATAATGTTTACCTCCATTGGTAATGGTTGAAAACTCCCAGCGCGGCGAATTGGCCATAGCTGGATCGTAGCTTTTGGTTACATTTTTAGAAAAAAGTGAAATACGTTCCAGTTTGCTTCCGAAAGGACCGTTGCTGAGGCTGGCAAGTTTCTGATAAATATCGCTTACTGCATCGTTTACGGTAATGGAAGTACTGCTTGCCACACCGGGCCACCGTGTAAGCTGTGTACCTCCGTTGGTAAAGATGGCGCTTACCTTATCGGCTTTAAAACTGATCTGTACGCCGCTGCTGGTGCCGCTGGTCTCGTCCAGCAATAGCTGGGTATACAGCGGTATCTTGTTTTCCAACTGACTTACCTGGGTATAGATATTTTTAGTAATGCCCAGGTAGGGGTCACTCACTTCGGAAGGGAAATTTTGTATCTGTGCGTATACTTCAGCAGGTGTTTGACCAATGGCAAAACCCCGCCAGCTACCACTGGTAATGGTGTCGGTAGTTACTTTGGTAGCGGGTGGTTCGATAATGATGTTATCAATGTCGGACTGTTCTTTCCGGCAGGCTAAAATGGTACAGGTGGTAAATAAAGTAAATATGACAGCTCGCATGGTGGTTACGATTTTAGATGCATGACAACCTGTATTTTCAGTACGTTGCGCCGCGAAGAAAGTTTAATGTAAGATGCTGTGAGGAGTGCAAACTGTGATAAAGCCTTGCTTTATGTATCGTTCCACAACATTTGCTGGTAGCCGATAGTTTTTATACATTTCCTGTTCAATCAGTTTCTCATAGCATGATCAATTCAAGGGCAGAGAAGGCCGCTGTGTATGCTACTGCTGCGGTATTGAATGATTTTGAGTGGTTTTTTCATGAACGCACTACCGCCGATTTCGGTATTGACGCCTTTGTGGAATTGAGTACCTCTAAAAGACCAGACGGCAGGTTCCTGGCTTTGCAAATAAAAGGTGGCAACAGTGGACTGAAACGTGGTAAGAACGGACTGGTATTTTACTTCCCGGATAATCACCGCGATTACTGGTTGCGTTTGCGCATGCCCATGCTGATGATTGCCCATGATCAGAAAAACAATGTGCTTTACTGGGAGAAAGTTACAGCCGCCACCATTCATAAAACAGGAAAACAATGGAAAATTGAACTTCCTTATCGCAACACGCTTGCCATAAATGCTAAACGCACCATTGAACTTTTTGTAGATGAACATTTTGGTCCCTACCAATCGTACGTGTCCGATGAAACGGAAGTGCACTACGGTAAAGTATTGCAGGTATCAATGCTGACAGGTTTTTTAAGGGGTACTTTGCGAGTGAAGGAGCCGGCATTACAGGTCTCTTATGAAATGCGTAGCCGGGACGGGAAAAATGAACTGTGTATTGTATTGATAGCCGGTAAAAAACAGGTTATTACCAAACTGGGTTATTATGATGCTGTCTGCCATGTTGATGATACGTGGTGGTGGGATCATGACTATTATTTCACCCTGTTTAGCCTGGAAAAATATCTTTATTACCGGTATGCAATACTGAATACAAAAAATGCTTTGGATATCTTGAAAGCAGCAATAGAGGAAATGGTACAGCAGGGTGGTATGGATGAAATTGCCCGCCGCATGTTTGACCGGGAAAACAAGCTGTTGCAGGTTCCGGCCTCCAGGCGCTTTTTACTGGCGTTTGAACATGCTACTGGTTTAGACAGGTCTGGCTACCAGGTTTGTGTAACAGGGCATGCCATGCGTTTTTCTGTGGGCGAATTTTATGGGGAAATGATATCGTGGCAGGGACGTATTGCCGAACTGGAAATGCTGATAGCCGGGAAACAGTATGATGTTTTTTTTGTGCAGACCGATCCTGCTATATGGAATAGCATCTATCGTGGTAACCGGGTAAACGAGCAGGAGTTTGTGGCAGCAATACGTGTACAATGGGTTCTGTACTGGGATCGGTTGTATACAGAAATGCTTAGAGAAACGGGTTCTGCCACGCACCTGGACGATCTGAAGAACAGGTCGTGGTATTTGCTGAAGCATTTTTGTGATACCTGTCATAAAAAGTATAATGCCGTTTTGCTGGCAGCTGAACTGGACGACCTGGTGTTATTTCCGCTGGCAGTAATGGCGTTGGTAGAATTGATCGGTACAACTGAATGTTTCAGGCAATATTGTGAAGCGGAGTTGAACGGAAAAGGAAGTGTGTGGGAAATGCTGCCGGAGCCGGGAAGAAAAAGGTCACAATTGTTTATCAGGGAGCTGGAACAGGTATAGCAACTGAAAAATGGAGAGGTCCTGTGATTTTGAAGATTTCACAGGAACTCTCCATCAGCAATTATTTACACGGTTTCTACCGCTTTCCAGTTAAAAACCACTTTCAGTTCAATGTCAGGATGGATGCTGTATGCTACAGGGCAGGTATGAGCAGCTCTTTCCAGGATGGTTTTCTGCTTTTCATCCACTTCCAGCGTATCAGGAAAATGAAATGTTAAATTTATGCCGCCAATCCTGCGGGGATCTGCTTTCATGATCTTCTCTACCTCAATTTTCACGCCCTCCAGCGGAAGGTTCCAGTCGCGCGCCTTTTGCCCCATAATGGTCAGCATGCAGGAACCGAGCGCTGTAGCCACCAGGTCAGTGGGAGAGAAGCGTTCGCCCTTGCCCTGGTTGTCGGTGGGAGCATCGGTTTCTATTTCTGAACCTGATTTCAGATGGGTACAAACCGTTCTGAGGTTTCCTTCGTAAACAACAGTAGAAGTCATTATGTAGTATTTTACCTTAAATTTACGTTGAATAATTAAAACACAGCCGGTGAAGAAAATTGTTTTATCACTTTTGATGGGTCTTGCCATATTGACAGCAACAGCACAGAATAATCCCAATGCTAAATCGCCTACCTACAAAGAGGATAAAAAGAAAGAGCGTCGTGAGCGCATTAATGCGTTGATAAAGCTGGAAGAGGAAGGGGAGATCATTTTCAATAAACACAGCATATTCGGTGTTAAGCTGGCAACAGACGGTTATGGTATCTCGTACGAGTTTGGCAGGTTTAAAAGCAACCGCGTAGCCAATATTTTCCAGTTTGAGCTGAACGAGAAAAAGCATCCCAAAGAAAAAAGAACCACCGGGGCCCAGTTCAATGGCTTTAGCTTCAATAGTGTGATTTACGGTAAAGAGAACAACTTTTACCAGTTTAAAATGGGAATGGGTCAGCAGCGCGTTATTGGCGGTAAGGATAATAAAAACGGCGTGGCTGTGATGGGTATTTACAGTGGCGGTATCAGCCTGGGTTTGCAGAAACCCTATATTGTAAATGTGTCCAAAAGCCCTAATGGCGGCGACCAGTTCCGTTCTACCTATCCAACTATTATCGACAGTAACTATTACGAGATCGGTGCTGCCGGTTTTACCCGCGGATGGGACAAGGTGAAATTAAAACCCGGTCTGCAGGCCAAAGCCGCCATGCGGTTTGACTATGGTCGTTTTAATGAAACAGTGGCTGCTATTGAAGTGGGTGTAAATGCTGAATATTATTTCAGTAAAGTAGCCCAGATGGCCTATAATAAAGACAAAAACTTTTTCTTCAACGGGTATATTACGCTGCTGTTTGGCAGGCGAAAGTAATGTACTTTTGCCAGGCTGGCCCTGTGGCTCATGACATGAAAACAACAGTAACTGCCGGTACAGTATGCAGGTTATCAACAGGTTAATAACAGTGTAAACAAAAGTTTTACCTGGTTGTTTTTAATGTGAATCATTTCATCTGAATTTTGCACTATGCAGGAATTACCCGTTATCAGTAATATACACAAGGAAGAAGCATCCTCATCCGCACCCAAAAAGCCCAACTGGCTGCGTGTAAAGCTGCCCACCGGCGAAAACTACAAACACGTTCGCGGACTGGTAGATACCCATAAATTACATACTATTTGTGAGAGCGGTAACTGTCCCAATATGGGCGAGTGCTGGGGAGAAGGAACTGCTACTTTCATGATCTTAGGCAATGTTTGCACGCGTAGTTGCGGTTTTTGTGCTGTGGCTACCGGTCGCCCTGACCCGGTAGACTGGGATGAACCCCAGCGCGTGGCAGAAGCCATCCACCTGATGAAGGTGAAACATGCGGTGATCACCTCTGTTGACCGCGATGAACTGAAAGATGGTGGCAGCATTATCTGGTACAATACCATCCGTGCGGTAAAGGCCCTTAATCCCGATACCACACTGGAAACGCTGGTGCCGGATTTTAAAGCACAGGTTGAGAATATACAACGCATTATTGACGCTGCTCCAGAAGTAGTATCACACAATATTGAAACAGTTGAACGTTTGACCCGCCAGGTACGTATCCAGGCTAAATACCGCCGCAGTATGGAAACACTGAAAGTGTTGAAAGAAGGTGGTATGCGTACCAAAAGCGGCGTGATGCTGGGACTGGGCGAAACCAAAGAAGAAGTATTACAAACCATGCAGGATCTGCGTAACAGCGGTGTTGATGTAATTACCCTGGGACAATATCTGCAGCCTACCCGCAAACATCTGCAGGTACAGCGTTTTGTACATCCTGATGAGTTTGCAGAATACCGTGAAGCCGGTTATACCATGGGTTTCGATTACGTGGAAAGTGGTCCGCTGGTGCGTTCTTCTTATCACAGCGAAAGACACGTTATTCCTGGTTATGGTATTAACAAATGGCGTAGTGAGAAGGAACAGGTTATCGTATAGATTTGTGAAACGTAAATGTGGCTACGAACTTTGAGCTGCGGGCAAATGCACAGATGATCCGTGATCCGTACCTCGGGTAAGTGTATTTAGCGTTAAGCGTTTCGTGTTCAGTTGTTCTCAACCTATAACTTAATAACCTACAATTTATAACTTGATAAAAGTGTTTTTGGCAGGGTGCATTCTGTTTTTAACGAATGCACCTTTTTGTTTGGCACAACTGAAGTGGACCAGAGCAGATAGTGCCTTTGGAAACCTGCCGCCCTCCATTAAGGTATTTAAAACCACCGATTCGCTGAACGGCAAGCCGTTTATTGCATATTACCTGGAAGCACGGCTGAAAGACCGTAAGCTGGAATTTACCACGCAAACCGGTGGGGGCAGCCGTTATACACCTTCTGAATATTATAAGTTTGAAGATTCACCGTATGTGGTGGTCAATGGTACGTTCTTTTCTTTTGAAACCAATCAGAACCTGAACCTGGTTATGCGGAATGGAGAATTGCTTGCGTACAACTCTCCTTCTGTGAAAAGTAAACTCAGCGATTCATTTTATTATCCCACGCGTGGTGCTATTGGTATCAACAGCAATCGCCGTGCAGATGTGGCATGGACATTCACGGACTCAACCGAACAATATCCGTATGCTTTTCAATACAACCCGGTGATAGCGAAAGGTCGTAAAAGCAATCCCCGGTTCAGAGATCTCAATACCCTGGAATACTGGAAATGGTGGAAAATGGAAACTGCCATCGGCGGTGGTCCGGTGTTGCTGAAAGATGGAGAAGTATACATTACCAACAAAGAAGAACAAATGTTTGTGAACGGGGAGAAAGATAAACATCCCCGTACAGCCATGGGGTATACAAAACGTAAAAAACTGATCATCCTTGTTATTGCAGGACGTTTTCCAGGTATTGCCGAAGGCGCCACATTAGAGGAAGAGGCGGTCATTCTTAAAGATCTTGGATGCGTGGAAGCCCTGAACCTGGATGGTGGTGGCAGCAGTTGTATGCTGGTGAACGGAAAGGAAACCATCAAGCCCAGTACCAACGGCATTCAGCGTCCGGTGCCGGCGGTGTTTTTAATCCAGCGGAAGAAGCGATAATTTTAAAATGGTGGTGAGTGGTTGCCGGATGGTTTGATTTGTTTAATTGTTTCCGCCTTGCGTCATCGCAACTTTGCGTGCGTTTTTTTCCGGACTTTTTTTGAACCACGAAGGCGCAGAGGCACAAAGGGAATCAGGTATTGGCGTTTAGATTCTCCCTGTTAGCAAAAATGCAGTTGAGCTTCGCGCCGTGGGCAAAATACAGTGTGTTCCTAACCATCCAATCATTTAATCATTCAATAATTATTCAATCTCCCATTTTCAAATCAGTACATTCTCAAATTTTCAGATTGACACAGCGGTAATCTGACATCAATAAAAAAACGCTGAGTTCTAACAACTCAGCGTCTGTATTCATTTACCGATCCGCATATTCAATTTATTCCCAAACAAGTGCACTGGCACCCAGGATGGCAGCGTCGGATTCTTTCAGATGACTGATCAATATTTTTACTTTATTCTGGAATACCTGTATCAGGTTGGATTCCATGTGTTCCCGGGTGGGTTTCAGCAGCAGGTCACCTGCCTTGGTTAAACCACCGAACAGGATGATGGCTTCAGGACTGGAGAACATCACAAAGTTGGCCAGTGCCAAACCCAGTATTCGGCCAGTATAATCAAATACTTCTTTCGCCAGCGCATCGCCTTTCATGGCAGCTTCATAAACTTTTTTGGAGTTCAGTTCTGCTTCGGGTACACTGCGCAGCAAACTGTCGGCGCTGCTGTTGGCCAGCATTTCTTTTGCGGTCAGGGTAACGCCGGTGGCAGAAGCATAGCTTTCCAGTGATCCGTTTTTACCGGTACCGGGATGAAAACGTCCGTCGGGAATAATGATATTATGTCCCAGTTCACCGGCAAAACCGTCATTGCCATAGATAAGTTTTCCATTGGCTACAATACCACTACCTACACCTGTTCCCAGTGTGATCATAATGAACTCCTTCATGCCCTGTGCCGCACCATACATCATTTCGCCGATGGCGGCAGCATTGGCGTCGTTGGTCAGTGTAACGGGCAGTTTGAATTTATCCTGCATCAACTGAGCCATGGGAATGATACCGCGCCAGGGCAGGTTGGGAGCAAACTCAATAGTACCGGTATAGAAGTTGCCATTGGGGGCTCCGGTGCCGATACCTTTGATACGGCTGAATCCTCCGGCTTTTTCAATCAGGGGAGATAAGTGATTATAAAGATCATTGATAAACCCTTCCACATTGTCGTGCGTACGGGTAGACATTTCGCCGGAGAACAACACGTTGCCGATCCGGTCTACAATACCAAATTTGGTGCCTGTACCACCTATGTCAATACCGATAGCCAATGCATCAGAAGAAGGAACTGTTGCCATAATGAATGGTGTGGGTTTTAATGTACGCGCGCGAAGTTATAAATTAATTAAATACCGGAAACCGGTTGCCAGATGCAGGATGCGCAGATCTGTTTTTATAAAAACCCTTACCGGCAGGTAAAGTAACTGCCGGTAAGAGTATAACTCAAAATTTTAAACCCGGACCCCCCCGGAATATCTTAGTGTCCGCCGGCGCTTTCCAGGTTATCGTAATCAATACCCTGTTGTTTCAGCAGACTTTTTGCTTTTACTGCATAGAAAGCCAGGTATGCAAAACAGGCTACGCCTACCAGGTACGACCATTGGATGCCCAGCAGATGATCGCCAGCTACCACACCCTGCAATACCGGAATAAAGCCGCCACCCATGATCATCATGATCAGCAGGCTGCTTCCCTGGTTGGTATGTTTGCCCAGACCTGCAATGGCCAGTGTAAAGATACAGGGCCACAGCGTGCTGCAGAATAAACCTACACTGATGAAGGCCAGTACACTGACCATGCCATGTGTAAGCATGCCAATGAACAGGGCGGTAATACCCATCAGTGAAAAGATCAGCAGCATACGGGCAGGATTGCCTTTACTCAGCAGATCGCCAACAATCATTGCAATGATCACAAAAGCATATACATAAAAATGTCCTATCTGGTGTTTGGCAATCAGGTTAACGGTAATGAACACACCAAAAGCAATATAGGGCATCAGGAAACTCAAGATCTTTTTAGCACCCTGGCTGATGTCGAAGGCACCCACGGCGCCGGTCCAGCGGCCAATCATCAAACTGGCCCAGTACAGCGAGATGAACGATGCGTTCAGGTCGTCAGTGAATGGTTTGGCATCCGGGTGGTTCAGCGACTTTAATACATAACTGCCGTCTGACAACACTGCAAGGTGTGTGCGCAGGTATTCGGGCAGGTTACTGGCTGTAGCCACTTCCACGCCCACATATACAAAAATGCCGATCATACCCATCCACAGTTGCGGATACTGGATGGCAGAGGACTTGTGCCAGGCCTTACTGCCGGCACTGGTATTGTCAGTTTCGCTTTGCTCCAGGTCAATTTTATTGGGGATAGAAGAGAACTTAAAGAACAGGGCAACCAGCAGAAAGGCTGCACCCAATACCAGGTAAGGGATTTTTACGCTTTCGATGCTGGCATCTTTGGAGCTGGCTGTTACATCGCCAAAGATGGCAAAACTTACCAGCAAAGGACCGATGGTGGTACCAAAGTTATTGATACCGCCGGCCATGGTAAGTCTTTGTGAACCGGTTTTAGGGTCGCCCATTACAATGGCCAGCGGGTTTGCGGCAATCTGTTGCAGGGAGAAACCAAGGCCTACAATGAACAGGCCGGAGATCATTAATATGAAAGAAGAGTTATTGGCAGCAGGGTAGAACAACAGCGTGCCAATAGCAGAAATAATAAGACCGATAGCGATACCATTTTTATAACCTACTTTATTCAGCAGGTCAACGCCCATACTTTTTGAAACACCAACATAAATTAAAGAACCTACCGTATAGGCAATGTAAAATGCAAAAGCCACCAGTTGACTTTGCCATTGCTGAAGTTGAAATTTGTTTTTGAAAACCGGGATCAGGATGTCATTACTGGCAGCAACGAAGCCCCAGAAAAAAAACACGCTGATTAACGTGCCGAACTGAGACCACTTAGTTTGTTGACTCATGTATTTTGGTTTGGATAGTAATAATCGATAAAAATAGTAAGTTTTTGCAATCGGCCATGAAACATTTGCAATAAGCAGGGGGTATGATGTAGTATTGATGTAATGTAAACGTTTGTTATCTGGCTGCGGGGTGTAAAATCACCAGATACCGGAATCTCTTAATATTTTTTTGACCGATGGAACATTCAATCAAAAACCTTGTTAAATTGACAACATATTTAATCATACCATAATAATCAGCCGCCAGGATGGAGATTTTACACGTAACCGCAGAATGTTATCCCGTAGCAAAAGCCGGTGGTTTGGGCGATGTTGCAGGCGCTTTGCCCAAGTATATGAATCAGCAGGGGCAGATTGCCAAAGTGGTGATGCCTATGTATCGCACAAAGTTTCTATATGCCAATGACTGGGATGTGGTGCATAAGGGATACACGAATATGGGTAATTGGTGGTTTGAATTCACTGTTATTAAAGAACGCCACAATAAACTGGGTTTTGACCTGTACCTGCTGGACATTAATGGCTTGCTGGACAGGGAAAAGGTATATGGTTACGACGACGATACCGAGCGTTTTACCGCTTTCCAGATATCTGTACTGGAATGGATCAATGCATGGGAACATTTGCCCGATGTAGTGCATGTGCACGACCATCACACCGCGCTGATCCCGTTCATGATGAAACATTGCTACAAATTCAGCAGGCAGGCTTCTATACCTTCTGTGCTTACCATTCACAATGCAGAATACCAGGGCTGGATGGGATGGGACAAAAGTATTTACCTGCCGCCATGGGATATGTGGAAATGGGGTATGCTGGACTGGAACAATAATATCAACCCGCTGGCATGCGGCATTCGCTGCGCCAATAAAGTAACCACGGTAAGTCCCAGCTACCTGCAAGAACTGAGATACATGAGCAACGGACTGGAAGCCTTGTTTGAATATGAAAAAGGCAAATGCTATGGTATTCTGAACGGTATTGATGTAAGCGTGTGGAATCCCCAAACAGATGATTATATTCTACATCACTATAATAAAGAAACTGCAGAGGCCGGAAAGGCAAAAAACAAAATGCAGTTGTGCGAGCAGTTCCAGTTGGATTTTGACAAACCATTGATGGTATTTATTGGCCGTATGGTAGGTGAAAAGGGAGCCGATCTGTTGCCACAGGTAATACGGGACTCGTTTTATCACATTGGCCGCAGAATGAACTTCCTGATACTGGGCAGCGGGCAGCCGGATGTGGAACATGCTTTTAATGCGGTGAAGCCGCTGGCGCAGTACGATTACAATGTGTATATTGGCTATAACGAAGCGCTGAGCCACCTGATGTATGCGGGCGCCGATTTTCTGCTGATGCCTTCGCGCGTGGAACCCTGCGGACTGAACCAGATGTACTCTATGGTATACGGAACTATCCCTATGGTACGGCGCACCGGGGGGCTGAAAGATACGGTTATTGATTATGGTGACCGGGACGGTTATGGCATTTGTTATGATAATGCAAGCGTAGGAGATATTACGCACAGCATCTGGCGGGCAGTAGAACTGTATCATGACAAAAAAAGGATGCGCCAGGTGCGTAATAAAATGATGCAGCTCGATTTCAGTTGGGAATCCAGTGTGCAGCAATACCTCAGCCTGTACAGGTCTGTATAAAAAGAAAAGTACCGTTCAATCATACAATTAAAAGGAATGTTATGAGTAAACAAGTGATTGCTGTCATTTTGGGAGGAGGCTCAGGAACGAGGCTTTACCCTCTTACAGCCAGCCGCTCCAAACCCGCTGTGCCTATTGCCGGGAAATACCGCCTGGTAGATATTCCCATTTCCAACTGTATTAATTCGGGTATCACCCGCATGTTTGTACTGACGCAGTTTAATTCTGCTTCACTCAACAAGCATATTAAAAACACGTATCACTTCAGCGTATTCAGCAGTGCCTTTGTGGATATCCTGGCGGCTGAACAAACTCCTGACAACCCTTCGTGGTACCAGGGTACGGCAGATGCGGTACGGCAATCACTCCGGCACCTTAACCAGCACGATTTTGAATATGTACTGATCCTTTCCGGCGACCAGTTGTACCAGATGGATTTCCAGGCAATGATCAATAACCATATTGAAAAAGGTGCTGATATTACAGTTGCCACCATTCCGGTAGCTGACAGGGAAGCATCTGATTTCGGTATCCTGAAAGCCACACCCGATGGACTGATCACCGATTTTACTGAAAAGCCCAAGAAAGATCTTTTACCTGCATGGACCAGTGAAACCAGCCCTGAAATGCAAAAGCAGGGACGCAAATACCTGGCCTCCATGGGTATCTATATTTTCAGTCGCAAACTATTGTACGAACAACTGCTGCACGAGCATAAGGATGCTACCGATTTTGGTAAAGAGATACTGCCTTCTGCCATTGGCGTACATAAAATTGTAAGCTATGAATATGATGGTTACTGGACTGATATTGGTCATATCTATTCCTTCTTTGAAGCCAACCTGGCATTAACACAGGATATACCGCCTTTCAACCTGTTCGATAGCGGGCGGGCTGTATACACGCGTGCACGTATGCTGCCGCCTGCCAAAGTAAGCGGTACCACACTGGAAAAAACCATCATTGCCGATGGTTGTATTATCCAGGCAAGCCGTATTGAAAGCAGTGTGATCGGTATTCGCAGCCGCATTGGGCATGGTACTACCGTGGTGAACAGCTATATTATGGGTTCAGATTATTATGAAACCATTGAAGAAATGCAGCATTCACTGGAACGCGGACTGCCGAAGCTGGGTATCGGCGAGCGTTGCTACATCCGCAATGCTATCATTGATAAAAATTGCCGCATTGGTAACGATGTACGCATCAACGGCAGCGAGCACCTTGAAAATACTGATCATTCCCTGTACACCATTAAAGATGGTATTATAGTGGTAAAAAAAGGAGCGATCTTGCCCGACGGATTTGTGATATAATTCCTGGTATACAGGGCAAATAATACAGGATGCAGGTTGCGAAAGTAGCCTGCATTTTTTGTTGCCGGATACCTGTTACCGGTACCGGGTGATGGCTAACTGCATTTCATGTTGTAATCTCAAGCCGAAGTCTGGCAACCAGCAACTGGAAACATAAAGCCCATAGTCTTGAATGCGGGACAAGAAACATGAAGCCCGAAACTCAAGATCCTGAACGTGAAATCTGCAAGTGTTTGTGTATATTTTACACAATAATTCCTATCTTTCCAATTCCAAGTATAACAACCTAACGAATTGCTATGTCAACAGCCCTTGCGCAGAAACCCCGGCTATCTCTTGTCCAGATCATCAATATGAGCGTTGGCTTTTTCGGTATCCAGTTTGGCTGGGACCTGCAGCGTGCCAATATGGGACCGATTTATGAATACCTGCACGCCAATGCCGATGATATTCCCTTACTGTTCCTGGCAGCTCCGTTAACCGGGCTGATTGTACAACCTGTCATTGGTTATATGAGCGACCGCACCTGGCATCCGAAATGGGGCAGAAGAAGACCCTATTTTATGGTGGGCGCTATTGTAAGTACCATTGCGCTGTTATTTATGCCGCACAGCAGTGCGCTCTGGATGGCGGCTGGTTTACTGTGGGTGCTGGACACGTTTGGTAATGTAACCATGGAGCCTTTCCGTGCTTTTGTGGCCGATAAGTTATCTGAAGAACAACGTACGCGTGGATTTGTAATGCAGAGCCTGATGATTGGACTGGGCGGTTGTATTGCTTCTGCATTGCCCTGGATGATGACCAACTGGTTTCATGTAAAAAATACCGCTGCCAGCGGTACCATACCGGACAACGTACAATGGTCCTTTTACATTGGTGCTTTTTTCTTTTTCTCTGCTGTAATGTATACTGTGTTTACCAGCAAAGAATATCCACCGGCCAACATCAGTGATGCGAAAAAAGAAACAGAAGAAAAGAAAGGATTTGGTGCCGGTTTTAACGAGATCATACATAGCATACTGCACATGCCCAAACGCATGCGCGCGCTGGCAATAGTACAGTTTTTTACCTGGCCGGGTTTGTTCCTGATGTGGTTTTATTACAGTACTGCTGTAGCACGCAATGTATTTGGCGCTACCAGTGAAACAGATGTGCTGTACAGCCAGGGGCGTGATTTTGCAGGGCTTACATTGTCTTATTACAATATAATCACTTTCCTGTTTGCTTTTATACTGCCTGCCATTGCCAACAGGCTGGGCCGGAAACTAACGCATTCCCTATGCCTGTTATGTGGTGCCGCCGGTTTGATCAGCGTTGCCTGGGTAACGGATAAGTATATGCTGTATGCCTGTATGACCGGTGTGGGAATTGCCTGGGCCAGCATTTTATCCATGCCTTATGCTATGTTGAGCGGCGCATTGCCGGAAAATAAGATCGGTGTGTACATGGGTATCTTCAACTTCTTTATTGTATTACCGGAAATTATTGCCTCACTGGGTTTTGGGTGGGTAATGCGTACGCTGCTGAATAATGATCGTTTGCTGGCTGTTGAAATAGGCGGGGTGCTGATGATCATTGCTGCGGCGCTGTGTTATTGGCTGGTAAATGAGAAGGAAGCATAGATGTGCGGGTTTACAAATTTGCTGATATGCGAATGAAGAATACTGAAGTATGAAAAGAGTCGAATGACCGGAGGTCTGAAAGAAGTACGGATTACTTAATTGTATTTGCTCACAGCTCGTGGCTCAAAGCACGCAGCTTGTATTCACGATAAACAAACGAATGTATGCGAAATTTCATCATTGCTTGTCTGGCTGTTTTATTGTTTAGTGAACTGCATGCGCAGCAAAAGGAAATAGAAGTGTATCCTACGCACTGGTGGACAGGTATGAAAAACCGCTCACTGCAATTGTTGTTTCATTCCAATGATGACAGGATATTGTCTGTTGATAAGCTGGTGGCGAAAAGCAGCAGCCCTGCAATTGTGATTAAAAAAATAAACCGTTTTACCAATCGTCGTTACCTGGCAATAGATGTTGAGATAGCAGCGAATGCAAAACCTGGTTTATACCAGATCAGTTTTGGAGGAGTTGCATTATCTGAATGGCGACATATTCCCTTTGAACTGAAAGCACGTAGTAAAGAAAATGGTAAAACAAGGATACAAGGTGTTACTGCTGCTGATCTTATTTATCTCATCATGCCCGATCGTTTCAGCAATGGTGATCCTTCCAATGATCATATTGCTGGTATGAAAGATTCTGTCATTAAAAGGGACGATATTTTTGCACGTCATGGTGGTGATCTGACAGGTGTGGAGAATCACCTGGATTACCTGCACGATCTTGGTGTAACTGCTGTGTGGCTGAATCCTGTTATTGAAAATGACATGGCCACCCGCTCTGAACATGGCTATGCCTTTACTGATCATTATACAATTGATCGCCGGTTGGGTGGCAACAATGCTTATCATTCGCTGGTGAATGCACTGCATAAACGTGGTATGAAGATCATACAGGATGCGGTATACAATCATATCGGCACCGAACACTTTTTGTATAAAGACCTTCCTGACAGCACATGGTTTCATTTCTGGCCCACCTATACCAATACCACTTATAAAGACCAGGTATTGATGGATCCTTATGCATCGGCCATTGATAAAAAGAAAATGAGCGATGGCTGGTTTGTACCGGCTATGCCCGATGTAAATCAGAACAATCCTTTTTTCGCAAGCTTCCTTATTCAACATGCCATCTGGAGCACTGAAGAATATGGATTGGATGGCTGGCGTATTGATACCTATGCCTATAACGACCTGGCATTTATGAATCGTTGTAACAAAGCATTGCTGGATGAATATCCGCAATTGCACATCTTTGGTGAAACATGGGTGCATGGTATTGTGAACCAGGCGTATTTTACCCGCAACAATTTCAACATCTCTTATAAAAGTAATCTTCCGGGGGTAACAGATTTTCAACTGAACCTGTATGGTATTGCTCCTGCACTGACACAGGCTTTTGGCTGGACAGAAGGTGTGAACAGGTTGTATCTTACTGCTACCAATGATTTTGTATACCAGGATCCCATGAAGAACGTGATCTTTCTCGATAATCATGATATGAGCAGGTTCTTTTCTATTGTGGGAGAAGATACAGCCAAACTGAAAACAGCATTGGCATGGTTACTTACCTTCCGGGGCATACCCCAGTTGTATTATGGTACAGAAGTATTGCTGAAGAACTTCTCTAATCCTGACGGCAAAGTAAGACAGGATTTTCCCGGAGGATGGAAAGGTGATTCCCTCAATAAGTTTGAAGCATCCGGCAGAACTGCTGCAGAAAATGATGTTTTCAACTATGTACGCACACTGGCCAATTTCCGTAAACAATCTTCTGCTATTAAATCCGGTAAAATGATGCAGTATGTGCCGGAAGATGGTGTATATGTATATTTCCGCTATGATGATAAACAGACCGTTTTATGCATTATGAATACCAGCGATAAGGCAATTGAAACCACTGCTGCAAAATTTGCAGAACGTACCAATGGTTTTTCCCGTCTGAAAAACGTTGCTACCGGTACAGTGACCAATCTTGCCGGTACCATTGCTGTTCCTGCGAAGAGTATGCTGGTGGCGGAGTTGGTGAGGTAACCTCGAAGACGGATGTCAATTTGAAAATGAGTTGATTTTGAAAATTTGAAAATGGGGTAGACTGATGGTTTGATGGCTAAATTGTTTGATCGTTATGATTGCCTTGTATTCAAGCTCGCGGTTCATTGCTTGCAGACCTCTGCAACTGTAAATTGCCCGTTGCTTACTGTATTTTCGCCAATAGCTAAAATCTAAACGCAATAACTGATTCCCTTCGTGTTCTTTTGTGTCTCCGTGTGGTTCTAAAAGCCCCGGAGAAGATAAGCTTTGAGTGGTGAACAAAACAGCAGCAACCACTCACGATTCAAAACCCGGCACTCCAAACTCGCAATATATACCGTATTTTTGGCGCAATCACTTTGAATGCGATGGCTGCTATCCCTAAAGCCCTTTTTCGACTATCAACCGCTATCATCCTGCTGCTTTGTAGCCGCATGGCGTCTGCTCAGCAGGCCGTACCGCTTGACGATCGCGTGAACCAGCATATTTTTTCCTATCGTGAGATTGAATGTTTTGAAGATCCCGGTAATCATTTTACCATTCATGATGTAAGTGATACAGCTTTCAGCAAAAGGTTTCAGCCCAGTAAAGATTTCATTCCCAAGAACTACCACTTTAAAAGTACCTACTGGTACCGTATAAAGATCAATCACAACCAGACCGGCAACAGTAACTGGGTGCTGGAGTTTTACGACCAGACCATTGATTATATCGCTTTTTATGCACCGGATGGCGATCATGGGTTTGCAGAAAATATATTTGGCGCCAGCTTATCTTTTTCAGAACGGCCACTGAATCATAAGAACTTTGCTATCCAGCTCAACCCGCAACTGAAAGGGGACGACGTGTATTATTTTGCCATCCATTCCCGGCAACCAGCCAATATTATGGTGGTGCTGAAACGCATGGGTTGGTTTATACAATATGGCCTGAAAGAATATTTTCTGTCGGGTTTCTTTTACGGAATGATCCTGGTGTTCTGCCTGTACAACCTGGTGATGTTCATTGCTTTTCGCCAGCGGCAATACCTGTATTATATAATGTACAACCTTGCCATTGGCATTTTTGAAATGAGTTCCAATGGGTTTGCCTATCAGTATATATGGCCCAAAGCACCTGAATGGAACGAAATAGCATACGCTGTAGCATTGTACGTGGCCAGTGTATGCTCTATGCTGTTTACCAGGGAGTTTCTGTACCTGAAGACGAAGGCACCGTTGCTGAACAGGTTGATCTTGTGGGTAATTGGTTTTCGAACGGCATTTTTCCTGTATTGCTTTTTTATCAGCAGGGAATTGTTTGTATACAAGTTTGTAGATGCGGTACCGCTGTTGCTGGCTTTTTATTCCGGCATTTACATTTTACGCAAAGGATATCACCCGGCCCGTTTTTTTGTGGCAGGTTATTCTTTCCTGGTGCTGGGTTTTATAATACGCGTGCTGAAAACAGTAGCATCGCACAATTTGCCTTTTGGTCCTTTTAATTTCTATAGTCTTAGTTTCTGTTTTTTTATGGAAATGCTGTTTGTATCTTTTGCCATTGGCGATAAGGTAAAATGGCTGCGTAAAAAGAAAGACCTGGTACAAAAAAGAATGATGGCTGAAATGCAACTGAACCAGGAACTGAAAGACAACCTGAACCGGGAGCTGGAAAAACAGGTACAGGAACGTACGCGCGAAGTGGTGGAAAAATCGGCGGTAATTGAACAACAGAATGAAGAACTGTTGTCGGTCAATGAACTGCTGAAACAACAATCGGAAGAAATATCCCGCATGAATGCCATCCTGGAAAAAGACAACCAGGTGCTGCAGGGCGATATCAAAAAGGTGACGCAGGCCAGGGTGATGTCTGCTGAAATGAATTTTGAAGAGTTCAGCATCATTTATCCTGACGATGAAACCTGTTTCCGGTTCCTGTCGGACCTGAAATGGGAAAAAGGGTATCAATGCCGTAAATGCGGGCATACCCACTTTTTTAACGGCCATTTGCCGTACAGCCGTCGTTGCTCTAAATGCTCTTACGAAGAATCTGCTACTGCCAACACCTTGTTTCAGCATGCCCACATTTCCCTGAACAAGGCCTTTTATATGGTATATATAGTATACACTACCAAGGGCAAGATCTCCTCTTACAAACTTTCCGAGGCGCTGTCTATCCGCCAAAGCACCTGCTGGTCTTATTCCAGCAAAGTGAAAAAACTGATGGAAGAACGTAAAAAAGAACTGCGCAATGCCGGCGAAAAAGGGTGGAGTAAACTGGTGCTGGAATAATTTTTTGCCCGGAAATCAACTTTTTTAAAGCGTATTACTGTCGCGTAACGGTTTTCCGGTAAAAAATGCTTTTTCCTTGATAATCAATATAAAACTAATTTTCGCTATACGGTAACAAAGCGTATTGAAAAAGATGTAAGTTGTTATAAATCAATTGTTTGCGTTAAAAAATATTTGGATCATAGCAGTAAACTATAATACCTTTACTTCCGTTAAGGCGCACTGACCGTGCTGCATTGCTAAAATTTGCTGCTGTATGGAAAAGAATAATGTCTCAACCCCGCCGGTGGTTTTTAACAGGGTAGTCCAAAACCGGTTTCTTCCACGGAACAGATCCCATTGGCCGGATGTCTCCACACAGCACCTATTATTTTAACCGCTGTATTTACCTATTTCAAATTATCCCAGACCCATGCGTACCGTCCGTTTTACTGCATATTGGTTGATGAGCATGCTGCTGCCGGTGGTAGCTGCTGCCCAGACAGATCTTATTACCAATATTCCAGGTCGCCACACTACCAGTCTTGATGGTGCGTGGCAATACATTGTAGACCCTTATGAAACCGGTTTTTACGATTATCGCTATAAAGAGCGTAAGGAAACAGACCGGGAGGCATACTGGAACAGTGATGTACCTGATAATAAAACCGACCGTAAAGAGCATGGATACATTAATAAATACACCCTGAAAGTACCTGGCGACTGGAACTGGCAGGATGCAAAATTCACGTATTACGAAGGCACGGTATGGTATAAAAAGTCATTCAATTACCAGAAACAGCAAGCCGGTAACAAAGTATTTCTTTATTTCGGTGCGGTAAATTACCGTGCAGATGTATACCTGAATGGCAAAAAACTGGGTATGCACAAAGGCGGTTTTACACCATTCAATTTTGAAATACCTGATTCTGTATTGAAAGCGCAGGACAATTTCCTGGTAGTGAAAGTAGATAATAAGCGTTATGCCGATGAGATCCCTACACTGAATACCGACTGGTGGAATTACGGCGGTATTACCAGGAGTGTACAACTGGTAGAATTAGCTGGCGCTGCTGCCATCCGTGATTATCTTATACAACTGAAACCCGGTACTTCCGATGTAGTGGAAGGATGGGTAAAACTGAATAATAGCGCTGCACATGAAACGGTAACAATTGAGATACCGGAGCTGAAGATCAAAAAACAGGTAACAGCCACCGGCAATATGGCACGGGTAAGTTTTTCACTGCCTGCATTTGAACGCTGGTCGCCGGAAACCCCTAAACTTTATGAAGTAAGCATTGCCACTGCTGCAGATCATGTAACAGAAAAGATCGGCTTCCGCTCTGTAGCTGTACAGGGTGAACAACTGCTGTTGAATGGCAAGCGCATCTTTCTGCGTGGTATCAGCATTCATGGCGAAATTCCGCAACAGGTGCGCAGGGCATACAGCTATGCAGACGCACTGCAATTGCTGGGATGGGCTAAAGAACTGGGATGTAATATGGTACGACTGGCACACTATCCTCATGATGAAACCATGACAAGACTGGCTGATTCACTGGGTTTGCTGGTATGGTCTGAAATACCTGTGTACTGGACCATTGATTTTACCAGTGCTGCTGTATTGGCAAAAGCCAAAGAACAGTTGCATGAAATGATCACACGCGATCGTAACAGGGCCAGCATTATTATCTGGTCTGTTGGAAATGAAACACCTGTTACCCCCGCACGTACCAACTTCATGAAAACATTGCTGGAAACAGCCAGGGCCAACGATCCTACACGACTGGTATCTGCTGCACTGGAAGTGAATTACCAGTCGGAAAAGAAATTGCGTGTCATTGACGATCCCCTGGGCAAATATGTAGATGTGGTTGCCTTCAACCAGTATCTTGGCTGGTATGGTGGTACTACGCCTGAATATTGTCGTACTGCACAATGGGCTACCATTTATAAAAAACCACTTTTTATCAGTGAAACAGGTGCTGAAGCGGTAGGTGGTTTTCATGCAGATTCACTCACCATTTTCAGCGAAGAATACCAGGAATGGTATTACCGCGAGCAGGTGGCCATGCTGAAAAGAATGCCTTCTAATTTTACCGGCATCTCTCCGTGGATACTGGCCGATTTCCGTTCTCCCCGTCGCAATAACCCGCGTTATCAGGAAGGATGGAATAACAAAGGCGTGATTGATCAGCAGGGTCGTAAAAAGAAAGCCTTTTTTGTATTGAAAGAATATTATAAAGAAATAAGCGAAAAATAACCCCGCCCATGAAACATTGCATTGCCATAGTGTTTTTGCTGGCATGCTGCACCTGCGGCACATTACAGGCACAGCGAACAAAGTTTGTACATACACAGGGTAAGAACATTATCGGTACCGACGGAAAGCCCTTTCTGCTGAAAGGAACCAATCTCGGTAACTGGCTGGTACCCGAAGGCTATATGTTCAAACTGAAAATGACCAACTCGCCACGGTTGATCCATCAGACCATTTCAGAGATGATAGGTCCCGAAGAAGCGGCTGCGTTCTGGAAACGCTTCCTGGACAATTATATTACACAGGCAGACATCAGCTACCTGAAAAGTATTGGTGTTAACTCCGTACGTGTGCCATTCAATTACCGTCTTTTTACCAATGAAGATTACCTGGGTAGCAACGATGCTTCCAGGGGCTTCCGCCTGCTGGACAATGTAATTGCCTGGTGTAAAAAAGAAGGTATTTATGTAATACTGGATATGCACTGTGCGCCCGGCGGACAAACCGGTGATAATATTGATGACGGATATGGATACCCTTTCTTATTCCAGAGCGAAACAGCCCGTAAGCTTACTGTTGATGTCTGGACAAAGATTGCCAAACGTTACAGCAAAGAAACTACAGTAATTGGTTACGATCTGCTGAACGAGCCGGTAGCACATTATTTTGATGTAGCTGCACTGAATCCGCTGGTAGAGCCTTTTTACAAAATCCTTACACAGGCTATCCGCGCTGTAGATAAGAACCACATTCTTTTCCTGGGCGGCGTACAATGGAATACCAATTTCAAAATATTCGGTGCGCCTTTCGATTCCAATGTAGTGTACAGTTTTCACAAATATGGTGATCAGCCCAATCTTGGTTCCATACAACGCTTTATAGACTTTGGTGAAAAATACAATGTGCCGCTGCATGCAGGAGAAACCGGCGAGAATACCGATGAGTGGGTAGGCACGTTCAGGAAACTGCTGGATGAGCACAATATCAGCTGGCACTTCTGGCCATATAAAAAAATGGATAGTCCTAAAAATATCCTGTCTATAAAAGTGCCTGCGGGTTATGATTCAGTGATTCATTATGCTGAAACACCCAGACCTGCTTTTAAAGATATCCGTACACTGGCACCTTCCAATCGTCAGCAGATCAAAGAAACGCTGGAACTATACCTGGAAAATTGCCGTTTCAGCAACTGCGTACAGAACGAAGGGTACATAAAAGCATTGGGATTCCGGCCATCCGGTTCATAACAAGAAAAATTGCTGCAACTTTTTTAGCGGTAAACAAGCGTATCAGAAAATACCATACAATATGGTAAGAGCGATTGAAAATCAGCAAAACGGGTTGCAGAAAGAGTGGTATTAAAGCGTATTCTTTTTGATTTAATAAATTGATAATCAACATTTTGTAGTATAAAATATTTGCTTTTCACACCAGGAATGCTATAATTTTATATCTGCATTTACTACTAAAACTAACGTTTGCTGTATGAAGAAAAAAAGACCCCTTCTGTCTGGCAGTGTTATCTTTTTCATTTCCTTTTTACTGTGTGGCAACGTGGCGCTACAGGCGCAGACCGGCACCGTAGTGACCGGTATGGTAAAAGGAATGGGAGATAGTATCAACCTTTCATCTATTACTGTTGCTTTGAAAGGGAACATTGCTGTGGCTACCCAAACCGATGCACAGGGTAACTTTCGCCTGAAAGTGCCTGTGAACAGCGGTAAACTGGTATTTACCAGCGTAAATACTGAAACTGCTGAAAAAGAATTTTCCGGCACCTCTCCACTGATCGTATTTCTGAAACCTGTTACTGCTGCATTGAATGATGTGGTAGTAATTGGTTATGGTACCCAGAAGAAAAGCCTCGTTACGGGTGCTATTGCTTCACTGGGCGCCAAAGACCTGGAAGCATCCGGGCTGATGCGCGCAGACCAGGCATTGCAGGGACGCGTAGCAGGTGTAAGCGTAATGATGAACAGCGGTCAGCCGGGAGCCGGTGTAAGTATTCGCATAAGGGGAGCCGGTACCAATGGCTCTACCGACCCTCTGTATATTGTAGATGGATTTCCCACTTTTGGCGGTATTGAGAACATCAACCCGCGTGATATTGAATCTATCGAGATCCTGAAAGATGCTGCATCTGCGGCCATCTTTGGTTCACAGGGCGCCAATGGGGTAGTGATCATCACTACTAAAAAAGGAAAGTCGGGTAAATTGCAAATGGGTTATGACTACTATTATGGTATTCAGAATATGCGTCGGCCTATTAAAGTGTTGAACGCACAGCAATATGCACGTATACAGAATGAAGCATTTTTCAATTCCAACCAGCCTTTGCCTTTTTCTGAAGAAGAGATCAATAAGCTGGGCAATGGTACAGACTGGCAGCATGAGATCGGCTACCGCAACGCCCCGATGCAAAGCCACCAGTTATCACTGTCTGGCGGTAGTGATAAAGTAACCTTCAATAGTTCTTTCTCGTATTTTGAACAGGATGGTGTATTTGCCAAAGGCAAATCAAATTTCAAACGCTATACGGTAAAACTGGGTTCAGACCAGAAGTTGCTGGATGGTATTTTGTCTACAGGACAGTCTATCAATATCACCAATGTATCACGTGCGGCCATTACATCCAACAGCGGTACAGCCGGTCCGATGGTAAGTGCCATCAATATGGACCCTGTAACACCGGTGATGAATGATGACGGTACATTTGCCATTTCACGCTATGTAGCACAGGAAATTGTAAATCCTGTTGCCCGTGTATACTATACCAATGGTGGTTCAGGATATACCATGGCGCAGGGTAATGCGTATGCAGAACTGAAGTTCCTGAAGAATTTCAAACTGCGCAGCACGGTGATCGATATCCTTACCTACAACGAATCACACAGCTATACGCCTGTATATTATCTCAATGCCACCAACTACACCGTAACATCCGGCGCTGGTAAAAGCATGAGTATGTCCAACACGGTATATGTAGAAAACCTGTTGAGCTATCTTAAAAAATTTGGTGCGCACAATGTAAGCCTGCTGGCGGGTAATACATTCAGAACCAGTACAGGCTCTGATGTATCAGCCAGCAAGAATGGTCTGTTGTATGATGATCCTAATTATGCATACATCGCTATGGCCACCAATAATACCAGTGCTACAGCAGGTGGTGGTGCATCACACAGCGGCCTGGTATCATACTTTGCCCGTGCCAGCTATGATTATGATGGTAAATACCTGCTGACTGCTACATATCGTGCAGATGGTTCTTATAAATTCGGTCCCGCCAACAGGTTCGGTTATTTCCCCTCCGTATCGGCCGGATGGAATGTGCACATGGAAGATTTTATGAAAAATGTGGGTTGGGTAAACTCGCTGAAACTCCGCGCCAGTTGGGGACAAACGGGTAATGACCAGAACATACCGGAATATGGTTATGTATCTACCATTACCACTTTTGCACGCAATTACTACTGGGGTAATGATGTACAGCAGGTGGGTGCCTCACCCAGCAGCGTAGCCAATCCTGATCTGAAATGGGAACGTTCAGTACAGACCAACGTTGGTTTTGACGCGATCCTGTTCAAGAACTTAACAGTTACCCTTGACCTGTATTCCAAAGTGACCCGCGACCTGCTGTTTACACCGCCCATTCCTTTGTATGTAGGTAATGCCGCACCGCCTGCCAATGCCGGTAATGTTGAGAACAAAGGTATTGAGCTGTCACTGGGATACCGTAAGAACATTGGTGATGTACAACTGGATATCAATATCAACGGCGCATACAATAAGAACCTGGTTACCTATGTGGGCAATGCCAACGGATTTATTCCCGGTAGTGATGCCAGCAACCAGATGAAATCTGTAACGCGTATGCAGGCTGGTTTCCCTATTGGTTATTACTGGATGTATACTATGGATGGTATTTTCCAGACACAGTCTGATATTACGAACTATCGTGGCGGACCTGGCAAAAATGTGATACAGCCTAATGCTGTACCTGGTGATATCAGGTTCAGAGACATCAATGGTGATGGTAAGATCGATGAGAATGACCGTTCTTATGTAGGTACACCACATCCCAAATACAACTATGGTTTTAACCTCACTGCACGCTGGAAAGGATTTGACGCCAATATCTTTTTCAATGGCCTGGCAGGCAACCAGATATTCAACAGCCTGCATCGCTGGGATCTGCCCACGGCCAACTATCCTGTTGAGGTAATGAAAAGATGGCATGGTGAAGGAACTTCCAACAGCTTCCCGCGTGTATCAACCGGCGATCTGAATGGCAATTTTACCAATCCCTCCACCTTCTTCCTGGAAAACGGCAGTTACCTGCGTTTGAAGAATGCTTCGATCGGTTATACATTCAGAAACCTGCAACAGTACAAAATACAGAATCTGCGGTTGTATGTAAGCGGTACAAACCTGTTCGTGCTGACCAAATACAAAGGATTTGATCCTGAAGTATCCGGCTCTGTACTGGGGTTGGGTATTGACCGCGGTGTGTATCCGCAGCCACGTGTAATTTATTTCGGAGCCAGTGTAGGCTTTTAACCAACACAACTGAACGTTATGAAAAATATCATCAGCAGAAAAAGAGCATGGGTTGGAGTAGCTGTACTGTCAGCATTTATATCCTGCAACAGGAAAATAGACCTGGGCCCTATTACCAATATAGTTGAAAGCAATTTTTATAAAAACGAAACCGATTGTTTACAGGGTGTGGCTGCGGCATACAATGTGTTGCTGTGGGATGCACCACAGAACCAGAACGCGCCTTTTCAGTTGGTGAGTGAAGTACTGGCCGACCATTGTTTTGCCGGCGGTGCATCAGCAACTGATATTCCCGGTGTGGTGAACATGGACAGGGGGATTGTAAAAACAACCGACCTGGCACCGCAGGCATTATGGTACAAATATTATAATGGTATTTATCGTTGTAATATCCTGTTCGATAAAATTCCTGGTGCGGTAGTAACTACAGCCGGTGCCAAAGAACGTTTTATCGGGGAAGCCAAATTTTTACGTGCCTATTATTATTTTGACCTGGTACGTTTATTTGGCAATGTACCGCTGATCCTGAAATCACTGGCACCTTCTGAATACAACCAGAAGCAGAATGATCCTGCCGAAGTGTATACACAGATTGCAAAAGACCTTACCGACGCCATCGCTGTATTACCACGTTACAACCAGATATCTGCCAACGACCTGGGACGTGCCACTTCTGATGCTGCACGTGCCTTACTGATGCGTGTATGGCTATATTACACCGGTTATTACCAGAAAAGTGAATTACCGGGTGTAACGGCTGTACAGATACTGCAGATATCTGAGGACCTGATCAATACCAGCGGTCATGATCTGTTGTCTAAGTTTTCAGACTGTTTTGTATTAACTGCCCCTTTCAATAACAACAATAAAGAAGCTGTTTTTGAAATACAGTATTCATCACAGGCGTTCAGTGGCAACTGGAGCTATCGTGAAGCAGCCAATGGCAACCTGGCTACCATGTTATGGTCAATGCGTACACCACCTTCTGCCTCTATCTATTCAGCGGGCTGGTCATTTGCTCCGATCGATACAGCATTTTACAACAAGTTCGATAATACCGACCTGCGTAAAGCAGCTACTTTCCTGGTGCCAAAAAATCTTTCTATTTCTTATACACCCGGTTACCAGGACCTGGGCGTGTTTCCGCAGAAATGGGTAGCGCTGAAAGCCAACCAGTCACCCAAAGGTGATATCAACCTGAACTATCCTAACCACTTCACCGTAATCCGTTTTTCAGATGTATTGCTGATGGCTGCCGAACTGCAGTTATTGCACGGGGGAACGGCAGGCAAGGCCCAGCAGTATTTTGAAAAAGTGGCACGCCGTGCAAGACCTGCTGGCTATGTACCACCCACCGTTTCGCTGGATGTACTTTACAATGAGCGCGACCTGGAACTGGCACTGGAAGGCGTACGCTACTGGGACCTGATGCGTCGCGGAATGGACTACGCAAGAGATCGTATTAATGTGAACAGGGGAGAGCCTTTTTTCAGCCGTTTCAATGATAAAGCAAAAGGACTGTTGCCGATACCTTCTTCAGAAATCATTATCTCCAACAACAACCTGAAGCAGAATGAAGGGTATTGATCTTTTGACAACAAAAACCGACAACATGAAAAATATTATAGTATGCATAGCACTGCTGATAGCTTTTGCTGCCTGCGAAAAGAAAAGCGGTACACTGGAAGCGCCGATCAGCAAAAAGGATGTTAACATTATTGTACAGGCTACCGATACACCCAATGTGTACAGGTTCATCAATGCACAGATCGGCAAAACGGCTGCTGCTAACTGGAACCTGGGCAATAGCTCCACCGCCAAAGGTGACACTGCTTATGGCAGGTATCCTTTTGCCGGTACTTACCTGGTTACACTGACCGTATTCAATGGTGTAACAGCCGTGATAGATTCAGTAAAAGTGAATTTTACCAAAGACAATGTAAGCCTGGATTCAGTATATACCTGTCTTACCGGTGGCTACGATTCTACTGCCGGTAAAACCTGGGTGATCGATTCTGCACGTAAAAATGCAGATGGTACTCCTGATCTCCCTGTAAAGATCATCAACGGCAGCACCACCACGCCTAAAGATTATACCGGTACCGGTTTGTACAACAGTACCTGGACCTTCTGGCTGCAGGGTAATAAACTGGTGTACGACAACAAAGGTTTTTCACTGTGTCACTCTACGCGTATTGCAGAGATCAACAGCCTGTGGGGTAGCTTTACTCAAACCACTACAGTTGGTGGTGATCCGTACGGACCGTACACACCAAAAAGCAATCCGCAAACCTGGACCATGACCATCCGCAATGGTATTCACTATCTGCAGTTCCAGGGCGGCGCCTTTATACTGTTCTATCGTGGTTGTTCAGATGTAATAGAGTACCAGGTAAGTGTGATCAACAACAATGAAATGGTGTTGACACATGCTGAAACTTCACCTTCCAACAGGCTGGGATGGAGTGATAAATATTATCTCATCAGAAAAGGATATAGCCGCTAACGGCACCCCATTACTTCTAAACAATAAACGATTCAACGTATGAGAAAATTAATATTGTTTGCAATGATGACAGGTGTGTTGTTACAGGCCTGTCATAAAGACGACGAAACTACCAGTATGCCGCCGCGTTTTGAAATTGATGCAGTGCGGTCGTCAGTAGATGGCAACCTGGTGATGAATATTGCCACCAATACTGCCAATACATTTACGCTGGTAACCAAAAATGCACCAGCCAATACCAATGTTACCCTGAGCTCAGATACTATCAACGGGGTATATATTAAATCTGCTGCAGTAACCATTACAAAAGATTCAGTAAAAGTGCCATTGTCCGGTACACCGCAGATAGATGGAACATTCAATCTTACTGTGAGGGCGAATATTGGTGGTACCATTTATATCTGCACCAAAGAGTTTTATGTAGATATACCCAATGTTACCGTAATCACTTCTTCACTGCCTGCTGATACTACCATCAACAACGTAGTGGATTCATCGAAGATTACTTTTAAGATAGATCCGTATACTACTGTGTTCAATATTACAGTGCCTGCGCATCTTACAGCACAGATCACCAACGCATCGCGTACAGACAGGGTGCTGACGCTTTATGCAGACAAACAATTTGTATCGGGAGATGTGGTGATCACGTCTACCTTCCGCAATCTTACCCCGCTGGTAAATACATTGCATGCAAGTGTGTTTTCCGGAGGTGACGGTACTGCTGCCAAACCATTTGAGATAACAGATACTGCACGTTTGAGCAGGATACAGTTTGCAGCCGATAAAAACTTCCTGCTTACAGCGGATATCAATGCCCCGAAATCTACTTTGAGCGCTACCACGCTTACCGGTACCATTGATGGTAACGGTAAAAAGATCACCGGTTTTGCGTTGACCAGTACTGCCAATAATGCCGGTTTTCTTGCCGCAGTTGGTACGGGTGGTACTGTAAAAAATATCACTTTCACTAATATTGCTGTAACCGGTAAAGACAACACCGGTGGTATTACTGCTGTAAACAATGGTACTATCAGCAACGTAACAGTAACCGGAACTATTACCGGTGCCAATAATGTGGCAGCTATTGCCGGTAACAACAATGGCACCATCAGTTCCTGCGATGTATCGAATGCCAATGTAACGGGTGTAAACAATATTGCCACACTGGCAGGTGCAGCAGGCGGTAGTTCTTCTCAAACCGGTAACGTGATTTTAACTGTACCCGGTGCATTCCCTAAAGAAATATATGGTGTTACCAGTGCGCAGACTGTGAACAGTCCGTTTACACCTGCCTCTGGTACTATCACCATCAAATCTGCACCAACAGGCGTAACAGCATCTGCAACAGCACAGGATATTACGGTAAGCGCATCAGCTGGCTTTATTTCCGGTAACCTGCAGGTAACACTGACTGCCGGAAAACTAACTACCACAAGGGATATCATGCTGTATTCAAAAACAGCCGGTGCGGTGTTTGACGGCGGAGATGGTACTGCCAGCAATCCTTACATCATTTCCAGCGAAGCAGCATTTGATTCTATTATCAATGCCCCGGCTAAATACTATCAACTGGCTGCTGATATCAATCTTACCAAAACATGGGTAACCATTCCCAATTTCAGTGGTTCGCTGGATGGAAAAGGATTTAAAGTGAACGGGCTGGTCATTAATGCCACTACTGCTGTAAGTGGTTTAACAGGCACCAACTCCGGTACTATTAAAAATATACGTTTCCTGAACGTAAACTGTACTACTACCTCCAACACATTTGGTGTAATTGCCGGAAGACTGACCGGCGGTACCATGCAGAATGTAATGATAAGCGGAACACTGACTTCCACCGCTACTGTTGATACCCTTGGGGGATTGACAGGTGTGCTGACCAATGGAGGAAAGATCACGCAGTGTTATGCCAAATTGACCATGACGGCAGCATGCGGTATGGTGGGCGGCCTGGTAGGTTGCTTAACCACTACCAGCACTGCTTCAGAAGTGTCTTTCAGCACTACCGCTGGCAGTATCGAGATCACTGCATCCAAAACACGTGTAGCCGGTATTGTAGGCCGTGGTGGTGGTACTGTAGTAGGTGGCGGTATTATTAAAAACTGCTCATCTTCAATGGATGTAAAAGCTACAGGTACTTCCAGTACCGGCGCCAATGGTTTTGGAGGCATATTCGGTGCAGACCAGAGCGCAGGTATTGTACCTATTGATCAATGTATGTTCACCGGCACAGTAGCATCTGGTTTTTCAGTAGGTGGTATTGCAGGTGTAGGTTCTAATATATCCAACTGCCTGGTAGCAGGTCAGGGACCGGCACTAACTACTTCTATGCTGCTCTCTACCGGTGTACCCACTGTAGGTTCAGTAGGTGGTATTGCAGGCACTGGTAAAAACAGTATACAGTATTGTATTGTTAAGAGTGCCACATTAAGAGGATCTGCAGCCGCTGCTTACCCGTTGGGTGGTATTGGCAGTACTTATCAGAACAATGGTTACACTGCCAGTTCTGTAGTAATCAACACATCCATTGATGGAGGTGCTAACAGTACCCGTGTTACAGGTATGCCATCCGGCAGCGCACCATCGGGCAGTACCGGTACACATAACAACAACTATGCTGGTCCTGGTGTAACCACACCCAACAGGTCAACTGCATTTGTTGATGATATTGCCGGTGTAGACGGACAGTTGCAGGCTACTATGCCTTTCAGCTTCTTTACTGGCCTGGGCTTTAGCGCTGCTATCTGGAAAACCGATACAGATGGTTATCCCACACTGATCAATGCAGGATATAACGGAGGTTATCCCATCCCATAATAAATTAAGAACGTATAGCCGGATCATAGTCCTATTAATCATCATTTAAAAAAAACGATTGTTATGCCAACAGTTAAACAATGTATGTCTCTGTTTACGGTAGCGGTGATGATGGTGAGCTGTAGTAAAAGAAATCTACAGGAGAAGGCTGATGTTTCAAATAAAATGGCTCTTTTAAATGGCGGTGTACAGACACTTGATGCAGTACCCGGTGCTAAAAAAGGTGCCTGTTTCAGTACTAATACACAAATTGGTACCTGGTATGGAAATGTGGATAGTGTTAAAGCCAACTGGTTCTACACCTGGGGCAACAATATCAATTTCACACAGGCACCGGCTGTAGAGTTTGTACCGATGTTCTGGGGAAAATCAAGTGTAAACAGTACCAATATTGCTAATATTATTTCCCTGAAGAACCAGGGGAAAGTAAGTTATGTACTGGGTTTTAACGAGCCCGATCTGAGCAGCCAGAGCAATATGCCCGTTGATACGGCGCTGGCTTACTGGCCGCAACTGGAATCCATCGGTTTGCCGCTGGGAAGTCCTGCCACTTCATGGCCTACACGTCAATGGCTGTACGATTTTATGGATAGTGCCATTGCACGCGGACGCAGGGTGGATTTTATCTGTGTGCACATGTATGTAGGTACAGATGATGTGAATTTTGTGCAGGTATTGCAAAACCTGTATAATAAATATCACCTGCCCATCTGGATCACAGAGTTTGCTACCTGTTATGACCCTGCTGTAACTATGAATGATAATCCGTTTACGCCCGATAAGGTGCTTTCTTTCATGCAACGCCTGTTGCCCAAACTGGAAGACCTGTCGTTTGTACAGCGTTACTCATGGTTCAGTGGTTCGCCCACCAGCCCCCGGTTATGGTCTTCAGCATTGATAGATGCCAATGGAAAATTAACCACACTGGGTTCCTGGTATGCAGGATTCACCTCTAAACAGGGTAGTGGTACTGCGCTCGATCCGTATATGATCTATTCAGCGTCGGCCTTTGATAATATCAGGAACAACCCGACAAAGAATTTTGAAGTATATGGTGAATTGAACCTGTCCGGTAACTGGACACCGATCCCTTCTTTCAGCGGTACGCTGAATGGAAAAGGATATAAAGTAAACGGCCTTACCATCAATAACACGGCTGCCAACGGAGGTTTGATCAGTACCAATAGCGGTACGGTGAAGAACCTGCAACTACTGAATGTAAACTGTACTACCAGCAATAGCTTTGGTACTGTAGCCGGTACCAATTCCGGAGGTACAATTCAGAATGTGGTGGTAAGTGGTACCATAACTGCCACACAAACCGGTGACGTACCGGTAGGCGGCATTGCCGGTGATATGACCGGTACTGCTTACATCAAACAATGCTATGCCAAACTGAATATGACCGTAGCTTCTTCCATGGCAGGTGGTATTGCCGGAAGAATAAATGGCGGTACAGGTGAAATATCCGATTGTGGCTCTGCCGGTACTTTAACCATCAGTGCAGCATCGTCTACGCCTACCAAGATCGGGGGTATCCTGGGTCGCATTGTAAATACCAGTGGCACTACAGGAACTATTAAGAACTGTGCATCAGCCATGTCGCTGAAAGCAACCGGTACTAATGCCACCAGTGTAAACAGCGTGGGCGGCATATTTGGTGCAGACCAGGGAACCGGTATTACTATTGATCAATGTCTGTTCAATGGTAATATAGAGGTAGGTCATACACTGGGCGGTATTGCCGGTGTAGGTTCTAATATCACCAACTGTATTACCATCGGTACCGGGGCAGGTGCATCAAACGCCATGCTGAAATCAACCGGAACACCTAACCCGGGATCATTGGGTGGTATAGCCGGTACATTGAAAGTGAAACTGGAAAACTGTATTGTAAAAAATGCTACGTTGAAAGTAACGACGTTACCGGCAGGCAGCCCGGCCAATTATGCACCCGGCGGTATTGCCAGTACTTACCAGAACAATGGTTACACTAAAAACAGTGTAGTGCTGGTGACTTCTGTAGAAGGTGCTGCCGGTGCCAACAGCTCGTATGTATACAGGGTATCGGGCACTGCTGCCAATGGTACTGGTGTTAACTCCGGCAACTATGTTGGCCCCAGTGTTACCACGCCTGGCAGAACAACTTCCTATACTGACAGTACAGGAAGCCTGGATGGTAAATACCAGAGCTCTGTACCATTTAGCTTTTTTACAGGCATTGGTTTCAGTGCTACTATCTGGAAAACAGATACTGACGGATATCCAACCCTGATCAATGCGGGGTATAACGGAGGATATCCTATACCGTAATAAATATTTGTGCTTTATAAAATGAAAATGCCGATTATGAAAATGAACCTGAATGTGTTGTATTGCGCCGGAATCTTCCTGCTGGGAGCCTGTGCCAAAAGCAATGAATATAAACCCAATCCTTCACCGGTTATTAACTACGAAGTGAAAGGGAAAAAGGGCGCTGACTTCAGCACCAATACCAAAAACGGAACCTGGTGGGGCAATACCATCAATGTACAGGCACATTGGTTCTATACCTGGGGCTTATCAGTACCTACGGAACTGGCTCCACAGAATTGTGAGTTTGCACCAATGTTCTGGAGCGGGGCCAGTGTTACCGACGATAACCTGGCGTATGTAAAACAGCTCAGCGCACAAGGCAGGGCCAAATACGTACTGGGTTTTAATGAACCAGACCTGGCCGACCAGGCAAACATGACCGTATCACAGGCATTAAGTTACTGGCCCAAACTGGAATCACTGGGCTTGCCGCTGGGAAGCCCTGCTGCCTCCTGGCCTACAAGGCAATGGATTTATGATTTTATGGATAGTTGCAAGGTGCAGGGCAAAAGAGTAGACTTTATGTGTGTACACATGTATGTTGGCACTGATGAAAATGCCTTTGTACAGGTATTGCAGGATCTGTATAACAAATACAAACTGCCTATCTGGATCACAGAGTTCGCAACAGTTGCCAATTCAGCCAATACCATGTCCGACAACCCTTATACACCGGCAATGGTACTGGGCTTTATGCAACGCCTGCTGCCCAAACTGGAAGCACTGAGCTTTGTACAACGCTATTCATGGTTCAGCGGAGGACCTACCAGCGCCCGTTTATGGTCGTCGGGACTGATAGATGCGTATGGTAACCTCACAACGCTGGGACAGTGGTATGCCAATTATCAACCCAACACACAGATCAAAAGATAGCACGATCTGAAAACAGATAATCCTGTGATAAATCATCCGGCCGGTTTCGTAAGGAACCGGCCTTTTTGTTTTTGGTAAGTCCTGAAGTCTGAAAGAATGCGCGCAAAAACACTGAGACGCAGGGAAAGTCCGGGCCAATATGAAAACAGGTTGTCTGATTGTTGGATGGTTTGATTGTTGTGAATGCTTTGTGTATTCGCCCTCGGCTCAAAGCTCATGCTCGCAGCCCACCGCCCACCGCTCAAAGCGACTTATCTAACAGCTAAAACCTAGCCGCTGATTCCCGGTTCCTCTTTCCGGAACTCAATATTGTAGTAATTTCCCGGCATGAATGAATATAAACTCTTTATGATATTGCTGGGATGTAAACCGGAAGGACGGCATACTGAACAGCACGATGTATTTTTCGGAATTGGCCTGTCTGTAAAAGAACTATTGCCTGCTATCATTGACTTCTGGCCCGAAGGAAAGGGGAAATTGCATATTGACGGTTACCGTGAAGTATACAGGGTAGGTGATCATGCAGTTACTGTGGTACAGCGGTGCACTGTACAGCAGGAGCAACACCTGTTCTTTATCAACCTGGGGGGCTATAAAGAAAATGAGTTTGAGGAGTTTCACTATAAAATGCTGGCAACAGGAAAGGACAAAAATGAAGCATTGCGCACTGCTAAAAGCACCGCTTTTTTTAAACATACCGGGTTTACAGGCGCCACTTCACATATTGATGATAAATATGGTATTGATGTGGATGATATGGCATTAATTGAAGATATATTACCGGAAGATATGCGTACGCGCTATACGCTTTGTATTACACCTGCATTGCCCGATACACCGGAAGATACCCTTCACCTGGGGTATTTTAAGCTGACAGATTTCTAGTGAAATGATAAAAATATTTATTCAAAACAAGGCGGGTTATTACAACCTGCCTTGTTGTTTTTAGGAAAATGATAATAGGGCGATAACATGTAAAGCCTCTGCAAATGCTTAACTTACGATAGCGTTTTATACGCCAATATTTAAAATATATCATATGCAGCACGTAGATATAACCGCTATCGTTATTGTTGTAGTTGCAGTTGTTGCGTTGCTGATATTCATGATCGTGAGGAATAAAAAAGACCGGAAAAAGCTCTTTAAACCCGACTCTTCTGATCCGGTAGAGGAGGAGATGACCGAACAGCAACGCCGGAAAGACAAATCCTGAGTGATAGTTCTATTGATCCAGCCATTTTACAAAACCCGAAGACTTGATGGCATAGCCAAGACTTTGATAAAAAGCGTAGGCTGCAACACGTTCTTCACGTTTACCGCTATTCAGCAGCAATGCGTTGGCATTGTTTTGCAAGGCCCACTGTTCTGCCGCCAGCATTAATTGCTTACCGATCCCCAGCCGGCGGAATTCCTCTTTTACTACCATTGCTGCAATACGGACATAGCAACCGTTGTGCTCATAATGATAGCTTTTGATCAGCCCGATCATACCCGCAACGATCCCATCCTGATCAACAGCTACCAGTGTCAGGTAATCCGGGTGTTGCAGAATATGGGTAAACCGGTCGTGTACATCGTTTTCCGTAGCCTGGTATCCCAGGTGGTGCATCAGAATGGTCAGCGCGGGGGTATCTGTAATATGGGCTGCTCGTATAGTGATCATCCCTAAAATTACAAATACCCGTCTGCATAATATTATTGCAGTACTAAGATTGTTGTATTACGGATTCCAGCTATACAAAACCTCGCCTTTGCTGGTATTAATAGTAGCCAGCAGCGAATCTTTGTATGTAACACCATACCGCTGCACCAGGTTTTTAAGGGGTGTAACATCACCTGCATAATGGAATATAAAATAACGGGTAAAATAGTATCCCATATCCTGTACCTGTTTAACCTGCCCGTTGGCTTCTATCTGGAACTGCTGGTAATCGCCCGGCAGATACAATTTAGTGGCAGCTCCGAAATACTGTAGTGAATCAATGAATTTGTTCACGGTACCAACGGTAGTACTATGATGGTAATGTACGGTGCCAAAAATGGTATTCTCCGGGATCCTGTTCAGTTGCGGATTGATAGATTCTATTTTTGTTTGTACCGGCAAGGTCAGCACATACTGATCGGCCGACACGGTAAGCTGACCGTTGATCACATCATTGCCGGTATGTAGCTCAAGTGTATACGTTCTGGCAGACAAACCTTCCAGTGCAATAACGGCTGTGGCTGGTCCAAGAGATGTAAGGCAGATGCCGGGAGTATTTATTTTAATAAAAGAGATAACGATCTTATCAGATCCGGTAGTTGTAGAAGTTTCAATAGAATAATTGGAGCAGGGATATGTCTTTTCTGTAGTGACATAGAATGAAAGTGTTCTTTTAGCGTCTTTAATGTTTTCACGCATACTGATCTTCAGATTTTCATCCAGGGAAGAATGCGTATCGGAAGCGCTTTTTTTACAGGAACCAATGCCGGTACAAAGCAATACAGCTACTAAACAGTATAATAACTTTCGCATGAGCAGTGTTTTACGCCTGACAACTGAAAAAGCATATTCATTGCAGCCCGCCATAATTTTTTTACAATTGCACATGCTTTCATCTATAAATAGTCACGCTTACCATGCGTACTGTATTGTGGCTCCTGTATTATAAAATGTTGCTAACTGTTTGTGATAGTGGTGGTTATTGGCCTGAAGTATCCGTACGTTGACTTCTGTACCGGTATGTAATGTTACCTGCGTGTTTTATGAAACGATGCAAGAATATTCTGCCCGATAAAAGATAGTTTTGTAACATTGACACTGAGACGTGAACCATTTATGAAACAACTGCTTCTCTGCCTGCTTTTGATTGCTGCAATGCCTGCCTTGTATGCCGGTAACGATAGTTTACTGGCTGTATTGAGCAAAACAATTGCTTCTTCTGCCGAATATGACAAAACGAAACTCCGCGAAATTGAACATTTAAAACAGCCATCTGCTACTCACGGTCAGGCTACAACAACTGTTTTTAATAATTATCAGCAGGTATACAATGCCTATAAGACCTTTAACTACGATTCCGCTTATACGTATGCTACAAAACTGGTAAACCTGGCGTACGCCATGCAGGATGCACACAATATCGCTGCCGCACGGCTGGATCTCAGTTTTATCCTGCTATCTGCCGGTTTGTACAAAGAGACCTGCGATTCGCTGAATATTCTGGCCGCACATACCATACCTGCCGATCTTAAGGGTGATTACTATACTTTATGGGGCAGGTATTATTATGATCTGGCTGGTTATGCCAACGACAGGTATCATTCGGTAGATTATGATATCAAAGGAGGACTGTATCTTGATTCTGCCCTGGCTTTTTTTGATTCTACCTCTTTTGAATACACCTATTATAAAGGACTACGGCTTTTTAAACAGGGTAATAAACAGGATGCAAGTGTTTTTTTTGAAAAACTATTGCGCAATCCGGCGATGGATGAACACCAGCTTGCCCTGACAGCGTCTACCTATAGTGCCATTTTTTTACAGGACGGTGATACAGAAAAAGCCATTGATCTGTTGATACAGGCTACCATTGCCGATATCCGTTCATCGACCAAAGAAACGGTGGCTATCTTTCACCTGGCAGAACTGTTGCATAAACAGGGTGATCTGAAACATGCAGCGCTCTGTATTGAAAATGCCATTTCAAACGCTGAGTTTTACGGAGCCCGCCAGCGAAAGGTGCAGGCCAGTTCTATTTTACCATTGATTGAAGGTGAACGGATCAACGGCATTGAAGCACAGAAAAATCTCTGGGTAAAATATGCTGTTGTAGTGACCCTGCTGGTAGTTGCATTGGTTGTACTTACCTGGATCGTATTGCGACAGGTAAAGGAACTGAAGAAGGCACAACAGGCTTTGAAAGAAGCCAACGCAGTACAACAGGCAATCAATCGCCAGTTGGAAGAGTCGAACAGGCAACTGGCTGAAGTAAATGAAAAACTGGGAGAGGCCAATAAGATCAAAGAAGAATACATTGGTTATTTCTTTAACCTGGACTCAGAATTTTACAGTAAGCTGGATAAAGTAAAGAACACCATTGAACAAAAACTACAGGAAAAAAGATATGATGATATCCGCTTCTTTCTTAATAAAATTGATGCCCGTAAGGAGAAAGACGAATTGCTGCTAAGCTTTGATCATATTTTTATAAAACTGTTCCCCAATTTTGTAGCAGAAGTAAATGCCCTGTTGCGCGAAGAAGAAAAGATCACTTTACGTGAAGGTGAATTGCTAAGCACGGACCTGCGCATTTTTGCCCTGATGCGTATGGGCGTGACCGATCCTGAAAAGATCGCCCGCATCCTGGAGTATTCCGTTAAAACTATTTACAGCTACAAATCCCGCGTGAAGAACAAAGCAGCAATTCCCGGTGATGAGTTTGAAGAGCGGGTGATGCAGATAAAGTCGTTGTAAGTTTAAAATGCAAGTTAGCAGTTGGCATTGCAGTTATAAAAAGCTGCGAGCCATGAGTTTTGAGCAGATGGCTGAATACAAGTTTCGCTTTAGTGGCTCCGCCTTCCGGTCTTTTTACCAACCATTAAACAATTCAGCCATTCGCTAACAACATTTTCAAATTACCACATTCTCAGATTTTCAAATGCTCAACCCCGCTTTCCAGGATTTAATATCTTGCATTAATGATACGGGAAAAAATTCTGAGCGCTTACGAAGATCTTTCAGAGAAGTACAATGAAATGATTGATTATAAGCCTCACAATGCCTATTATGACAGGCCCAATACACTCAGTCTGTTTCCGGAAAAACTGGAGGGGCTAAAAGTTTTAGATGCAGCCTGCGGACCGGGAAAGTATGCCGAGATCCTGATCTCAAAAGGAGCCAGGGTTACGGGTTTTGATTTCAGTCCTAAAATGATAGCGCTGGCACAAAAGCGAAACAATAACCAGTCTGATTTCTTTGTTCATGATCTCACCCGGCCGCTGGAGATGTTTGCTGACGGTGTATTTGATATTGTTCTGTGTGCGTTGGCGCTGGAGTATGTGGAAGACTGGAGTGCAACTATCCGGGAGTTTAACAGGGTGCTGCTACCGGGTGGGGCCCTGGTGATTTCAATTACGCACCCGTTTTTCGACTATAACTTTTTTAATTCTGATAAATATTTCGAGGTGGAACCTGTTAAATGCACCTGGAAAGGCTTTGGAATGCCGGTAGAAGTAAATAGTTACCGGCGTTCGTTAACAGATTGCATTGCTCCCCTGAACGATAATGGTTTCTATATTGACAAATTGCTGGAACCCAGGCCGGTTTCTGCAATGAAAAAAGTAGATCCACGGCATTTTGAAGAACTCAATCAATTTCCTTCCTTTTTATGTTTGCGCGCCTGTAAGAAATAAGCCTGTAATGAACGGATTGGATGTGGGTGGTTGAAAAAGCCACAGGATAGTCCTTTTGCGCCTGTAAATCGCAAAAGGTAGAACCCTGGCAGGGGATTTCTCCGTACCTGCTCCGGAACAGCTTCGGTATTAAAGCGTACCAACTAAGGGTTTAAACCGAAGAATGTCGAAACAATGTCAAAAGAAAGTCAGGCGCAGATGGCTGAAAACCACAGAATAATCCCTCGCGACTGTAAGTTGCGAAGGGTAATGAGAACAACTGCGCCAGACAACTTCAGGATATTGTGGAAAAACTATGACCTGAAGACCGGTAACCGGCAATCTGTACCGGTAATTACCTTCCGCTTGTCCACGTTTTGCCTTCTCTTTTTATTCTATGGTTAAAATATTTAATGTGTTTTAATGATTTGATAATCAGTTTGATATTTTGCCTGTAATATGGATTCGATTGTCTATTTTTTCCATTAAGGTTTTAAAAGTTGGTGTTGGATGGTGACCATTGTTCCTTTACCATGCCATTTATCGCTCACCCAATTAAGATTGCACAGGCCAGTTATGAAAAATGTCCTACCATATTTTTTAGTGCTTTTTATTTCCATTGCAGTTCGCGCTCAGGATAGGGTAACGCCGGCAGGCGATGTTACCTCCGTAACCGCTTCAGGCAATCAACTGGATATAGTAACAGCTAATGCCCGGGTACGGGTGCAGGTGTATAGTCCCTCAGTGATACGGGTCAGGATGTCGGATAAACCGTTCGCTGATGATTTTTCGTATGCCGTGATCGCAACGCCGCAACCCGGTAAGGTGATATGGGAGCAAACGAAAGACGATATCCGTTTCAGAACTGATTCTCTGAAAGTGCGAATTACCAGAACGCCGTTTTCCATCAGCTTTTATACAACAGATGATCGGCTCATCAACCAGGATGAACCGGGATTGGGCACCTCCTGGATCGGAACGGAAGTAACCACCTACAAACACATGCAGGAAGGCGAGCGATTTATCGGGCTGGGGGAGAAGACCGGCAATCTTGATCGCAGGGGCAATGGTTATACCAACTGGAATACCGACGTGTATGGCTATAGCGTGGCACAGGATCCGTTGTACTCAACCATTCCTTTTTATATCGGTATTCACCATGGATTGCAATATGCTATCTTTTTTGATAACAGCTTTCAGTCAGATTTCAACTTTGGTGCCAGCAACAACCGGTTTGCATCTTTTGGCGCCAGGGGCGGTGAAATGAATTATTATTTTATCAGCAACAGTTCTGTTGCCGGCATCATCCGCTCCTATACTGATCTTACCGGCAGAATGAAACTGCCGCCATTGTGGAGTCTTGGTTACCAGCAGAACCGGTATTCCTATTACCCCGAAACAGAGGTGCTGCGTATTGCACAGACATTGCGCGAAAAAAAGATCCCTGCCGATGGCATTACACTCGACATTCATTACATGGATGCTTACAAACTTTTTACATGGAATAAAGAACGCTTTCCTGACCCGGCCGGTATGATCAGCAGGCTGGACAAAATGGGATTTAAAACCACGTTGATCGTTGATCCGGGTATTAAAGTAGAAAAAAATTATACAGCCTATGAAAGCGGGCTGAAAGAAGATATCTTTTTGAAATATGCCGATGGGCAACCCTATACCGGTGAAGTATGGCCGGGCTGGTGTCATTTTCCGGATTTTACCAGCACCCGGGGACGTAACTGGTGGAAACAACAGGTAACTGCCTATACCAGTACCGGTGTGGCAGGTATCTGGAATGATATGAATGAGATTGCTACGTGGGGACAGAAAATGCCTTCCAATGTATTGTTCAATTATGATGGTCATCCTACTACGCATCTGAAAGCGCACAATGTGTTTGGTTTACAGATGGCACGTTCCAGCTACGAGGGTACACGCGAAGCCTTGCAGAAAAGGCCATTCATTCTTACCCGTTCCGGTTACGCGGGCTTACAGCGCTACACTGCTTTGTGGACAGGCGATAACCGTGCAGAAGACGATCACATGCTGGCCGGTGTAAGATTGCTGAGTAGTCTGGGACTGAGTGGTGTTCCATTTACAGGTATGGATATCGGTGGTTTTACCGGCAATCCTTCTGTAAGCCTGTATACACGCTGGATGCAACTGGGCGCTTTTGTGCCGTATTTCAGAAACCATGCCGCACTCAATACCAAAGCGGCAGAGCCCTGGACTTTTGGCGAAGATGTACTGGAAATAGTACGCAGGTATGTAAACCTGCGGTACCGTTTACTGCCGTACCTGTATGCTTCTTTTTATGAATCCACACAGAATGGCTTACCTGTGGTACGATCACTGGCCATTGATTATACCAGTGATAATAATATTTATAAACCGGAGTACCAGAACCAGTTCCTGTTCGGACAATCTTTTATGGTAATACCACAGCCTGGTGATGCTAAATTTTCAAAGATCTATTTCCCTGCAGCTACATGGTACAACCTGTATACAGACAGTATAGAACAGGGCAATCGTGAAAAGATCATTGAACTGACCACTGATCTGTTACCGGTGTATGTAAAAGCGGGCAGCATTATACCCATGCAGTCGTTGGTACAGTCAGTAAAAGAAAGACCTTCAGATACGCTCAGTCTTCATGTTTATTGTGGTGATGCCGCCAACCATTTTGTGTATTACGAGGATGATGGTGAAACCTATGCGTATGAGCAAGGATCTTTTTACCGGCGGAATATCCGGTTTGATCCGGGCAACAAGAATATTACACTGGATAAGATAACAGGAAATGCTGTTTCAAAATTTAACCATATACAATTGGTGCTGCATGGCTTTTCGGAGAATATATTTCGTGTAAACGGAAAAACAGTAGGTGTTGCAGATAAACAAACAATGATGATAGATAATGTATCATTTGTACAACCCAACACTGTAGCTGTGAAGTATATCATGCTGAACAATGATCCGGAGAAGATAGAAGTAACTTATTGAAGTCAATGTGCATCCTGGTGGATGAATTAACGATGTATCCATTACAACTTGTCATATATGAATGTATTAACTGCTCCCAGACTACTATTGCTGCTATGCGTTAGCTGCATAGGCCTGCTTGCTGCACAAGCGCAGTCGCCCGATGTTCAGGTAACCGGAACTGTAAAAAATGAAAAGGGCGAACCCATTGAACTTGTTTCTATAAAAATTGCAGGTACCACGCGCGGTACGGTTACAGGGTCCAATGGCGAATTTTCGATAAGTGCGCCTGCCGGTGCCATGATTGAATTTTCTGTGGTAGGATACGATCCGGTAAAAGTACCGGTGCAGGCTCGTCTGCAGATCGTATTAAAAACCTCCGGTAATATGATGAATGACGTGGTGGTGATTGGTTATGGTGCATTAAAGCGAAAAGAGCTTACAGGATCTGTAGCTTCTGTCAGCGCAAAGGATTTTCAACAGGGTGCTATTACTACACCGGAACAACTCATTGCGGGTAAAGTGGCCGGTGTATCCATTACTTCCAACGGCGGTTCGCCCGGAGCGGGCAGTGTGATCCGCATCCGTGGTGGTGCTTCACTGAATGCCAGTAATGATCCATTGATTGTGGTAGATGGATTGCCGCTGAGTGGTAACAACATTTACGGTGCTTCCAATTCACTAAGTCTTATCAATCCGAATGATATTGCCTCCTTCTCTATTCTGAAAGATGCAGCGGCTACTGCCATTTATGGTTCCCGTGCTTCCAATGGTGTGATCCTGATCACTACCAAAAAAGGTACCAGCGGAAAACCGGTGTTCAATTTCAGTACACAGGTATCTGCCGCAACCCTTGCTAAAAAGATGAATGTACAGTCTGCCAACAGTTTCCGCAGATACGTAGACTCGCTGGGCGGCGGCACATTCGACAATATACATACCTATAAATCACTGCTGGGTAATGCCAATACCGACTGGCAGGATGAGATCTACCAGACTGCTATCAGTACTGACAATAACCTGAGTGTGGCTGGTGCTATCAAAAACATTCCCTTCAGGGTGTCAACCGGCTACCTGAACCAGCAGGGCATATTGCGCACAGACAGGCTGCAACGTTTTTCGGGTGCCATTGCACTTACACCGCGCTTACTGAAAGATCATCTGAAAATTGATATTAACCTGAAAGGCGCGTATAGCAAAGCACGGTTTGCCAACCAGGCTGCAATCAGTTCTGCAGCCTACTTTGATCCTACACAACCGGTACATGCCAGTTCACCTTATGGTAATTATTTTGAATGGGCTTCCGTAGATGCAGGCAGCACAACGCTGAATAAACTGGCACCCCGCAACCCGGTGGCATTGCTGGAACTGTATCACAACAATAGTGATGTGGTAAGAAGCTATGGTAATGTACAGTTTGATTATAAATTTCATTTTCTGCCTGAACTGCACGCCAACCTGAACCTGGGGTATGATATTGCCCGAGGAGAAGGCAACATCAATGTACCGGCGTATGCAGCACAGAATTTCCTGGATGGCGGTCAGCGGAATAAATACCGCAACCAGGTCAACAATAAGGTGGCAGAGTTTTACCTGAATTATGTAAAAGACTTTAAATCGATCAAAAGTAATATCAATGTAACGGCGGGGTATGGTTACTACAATAATCTGTCTACCAATTACAACTATGCCAGTTTCAGAGCCAATGGTGATACCATTCCCGGTAGTAAGCCACTGTTCCCGATGGACAAGCCTGAGAATACATTGATCTCATATTATGGCCGTTTGATCTATACGCTCAACAGCAAATACATATTAGCAGCTTCTCTCCGTACAGACGGATCATCTCGTTTTGCACCTGATACCCGCTGGGGTTTGTTCCCGTCTGTAGCGTTTACCTGGCAGGTGGGGCAGGAAGCATTTCTACAGAATGTAGCTGCTTTGTCTGAACTGAAACTGCGTTTAAGCTATGGGGTGACCGGTAACCAGGATGGTATTTACAATTACCCATACCAGTCGATCTACTCATTAAGTGGTAGCGGATCTCAGGTGTTGTTTGGCAATACATGGTATTCTATGGGTACACCTGCTGCGTATGACGCCGGTATTAAATGGGAGCAAACTGCTACCTATAATGCCGGTTTGGATATCAGCGTGCTGGATCATCGTGTTAATGCCAGTCTTGATTTTTATTTCAAAAAAACCAAAGACCTGCTGAATACCATTCCTATCCCTGCGGGTTCTAATTTCAGCAGTACCATTCTTACCAACGTAGGTAATGTAGAGAATAAAGGAGTGGAACTGAGTATTGAAGCAACTGTGATTAAAAATAAACGCTATTCATGGGAAGTAGGTTTTAATGCTGCCTATAACCAGAATAAGATCACCAATCTTACTGCTACCAAAGACTCTACCTATCCCGGTACATTAACAGGCAATGGTGTTATCCAGATCAACTCTGTAGGCTACCAGGCCAATTCGTTCTATGTATATCATCAGCAATATTTTAAAGGCAGACCGGTAGAAGGTGTATATGCTGATGTAAACGGTGATGGTATTATTAACCAGAAAGACCTGTATCGTTATAAATCGCCGGCACCTAAATTCCTGTTGGGCTTTTCTACACAGTTTACCTATGGCAAATGGTCGGCCAATACCGTGCTGCGTGCTAATATCGGCAACTATATGTACAACGGACTGGCCACCGGATCAGTAAGATCAAATGTGCTGAACCCGCTGGGTTACCTGGCCAATAGTCTGAATGATATTTACAACACCGGGTTTATCAACAGCCAAAGCCAGAGTGATTATTATGTGCAGAATGCATCGTTCCTGAAAATGGATAATGTAGGTCTTTCGTACAATTTCGGAAAGATCATGCATGAGAAAGTAGGATTGCGTGTATCCTTCAATTGCCAGAACGTTTTTACAGTAACGAAATATACGGGTCTTGATCCGGAGATCTATGGAGGTATTGATAACGTGATCTATCCGCGTCCGCGAACTTTTGTACTGGGCGCCAATGTACAATTCTAATCATCATTAAAAAAGCCATTATGAAACGATATCTCATCTATACAACCGGCATAATTGTACTGCTGACAACGGCGGTGATATTGACCGGTTGTCATAAAGATCTTAACCTGCAACCTTTAAATGCCAATACATCCGACAAACAATACAGCACAATGGCTGGTTACAAACAGGTACTGGCAAAGGTATACGGTTCCTATTCGCTGGTAAGCAGTACGGGCGTAGGGAACTCAGACGTTAACATAGCAGGTATTACAGATGCAGGTACTACCGACTTTCTGCGTGCCTGGTGGAATATGCAGGAACTGACCACTGACGAAGCGGTTTGCGCATGGAACGATGCCAACCTGCAGAGTTTTCACAATATCAACTGGGCGTCTTCTAATGTGCTGATCAATGCCACGTATGCAAGAAGCTTATACCAGATCACGGTGTGTAATGAATTTATCCGCGAATCTGCCGACGATAAAGTGGCAGCCCGTGGTTTTAAAAATGCTGATGCAACGGAAATAAAACATTTCCGGGCGGAAGCACGTTTCCTGCGTGCGTTTCAGTACTGGGTGCTGATGGACCTGTTCGGCAATCCACCGTTTGTAACAGAGGCGGATCCTATCGGTAAGTATATTCCCAAACAGATTAAAAGGGCGGATCTGTTCAGCTATGTGGAATCAGAATTAAAAGCTATTGATGGCGACCTGGTAACTCCGCGCAATAACGAATATGCAAGAGTTGATCAGGCTGCTGCATGGGCATTGCTGGCACGGCTGTACCTGAATGCAAAAGTATATACCGGAACAGACCGCTATACCGACGCCATTAGCTATGCAGGTAAAGTGATCGGTGCGGGTTATGAGTTGAAAGAAGGTTATAAAACCTTGTTCATGAGTGATAATGATCAGAACAATAAAGAAGTGATATTGCCTGTTGCGTATGATGCTATCAATTCACAGAACTATGGCGGTACAACCTTTCTTACCTGTTCTGCACACGGAACCAATCCTGCCGATAACCAGGCGTACGGTATTCCAGGTGGCGGATGGCTGGGCAATCGCAGTGTTAAAACATTGCCACAGGTGTTTGGTGATTACAGCGGTAATGCTGATAAACGTGCATTGTTTGGTCCGGGTAACCTGGAGGTAAACGATGTGCTGACCTTTAATGACGGTATTGCTGTATACAAGTTCAATAATCTTACTTCAGGCGGAGCAACACCGCCATCACCCAATGGGGTATTATGCAGCATTGATTTCCCGTTATTCAGGCTGGCAGAGATGTACCTGATATATGCTGAATCTGTATTGCGGGGCGGTACAGGTGGCAGCACCGCTACTGCATTGCAATACATCAACCTGTTACGAATAAGAGCATACGGTAATAGCAGTGGCAATCTTTTGTCCATTACCCTGAGCGATATTCTGAACGAAAGGATGCGTGAACTGTATTGGGAAGGATTTCGCAGAACAGATCTGATCCGCTACGGACAGTTCACCGGCAGTACTTATCTATGGCCCTGGAAAGGAGGTGTGAAAAATGGTACGGGTGTAGATGCGCATTACGCATTGTTCCCTATACCGGCAGCTGAGATCATTGCCAATCCCAATCTTCAGCAAAATACCGGTTACTGATTATTCATCCTGTAAAACACGATTGTATGCGAATCATCATTCATTATACCTTATTGCTCATAGCAGTGCTAGTTGTGGCCTGCAAAAAAGAAGGAGAACAACTGAATCTCCAGAACGGTGTTTTTAAAACCAATGCATTGACTGTATCCTCTACTGCTGTAGTACTAACGCCGGCTACAGAAAATGATACGGTCATTGTATTTTCCTGGTCGGCCGCAGATTATGGTAAAGAGGCCATTGTGACCTATACGCTGCAACTGGCTACGGACACTTCCGGTGCATGGGCCAATGCAAGATCGTTGACCATTGGCAACAACATCCTGCGCTATGCATTTACAGGCAAAGACCTGAACAATCTGCTGAATGCGATGGGTGTGGCGCCCGGTGCTGCCAACAATATTATTGCCCGGGTAAAAGCAGATGTACCACAGTTCAATGGTGCGGCATCTACCATGACATCGGTATACACCAATGTAACGGTACCAAAGATCACCTCTTACGCGCTTTCGCTATATGTGCCGGGCGATTATCAGGGATGGAGCCCTGCCACAGCGCCACAACTGGCACCGGTTGAAGGTCGTGCAGGTCTGTACGAAGGGTATGTATACATGGCAGGCAGTGGTATTCATTATTTCAAATATACCAACGCACCGGACTGGAATCATACTAACTATGGTGATGGCGGCAGCGGTACTTTTAATACTGATGGAGCGGCAGCCGGTCTGTCGGTACCGGATGGTGGTTATTATTACTTAACTGCTAACATGAACACCAACACATGGACGGCTACCAGAACTACCTGGGGAATACTGGGCGATGCCACTCCTGGTAGCTGGGATACCGATACACAATTAAGCTATGATGAAACCAATCAGGTATGGAAGGTAACCGCGAATATGAAGCAGAATGGCTCTTTTAAATTCAGGGCCAACAATGCCTGGGCGCTTGATTTTGGTGTTGACAACAGTGGTAACCTGAAGTATGCAGACAATCCTTTCTTGGGGTATACAGCTGGTCTGAACAATTTAACGGTGCCTTCAGATGGTAATTATAGTATTACCCTCGATCTGCATGTGCCCGGCAAGTACACCTATATTTTGAAGAAAAATTAATGCATCGATTGCAGTTATATATGAAGTATATGCTTACGATATTATTAAGCTGGTTGCTTTTTTCCTGTAGCAAAAAAGACAGTGGTAATGTAGAGCCACCCGTACTGCCTGTTGATAGCAGCAGGGTGCAATACGGAACGCCATATGCCGGAGTGCCCGATGCACAGGATGCTGTAGTATACCAGGTAAACATCCGTGCCTTCAGCACACAGGCTAATTTGAAAGGTGTACAGAACAGGCTGGATTCTATACAGGCGCTGGGCGTAAATGTATTGTACCTGATGCCTGTATATCCGGTGGGCACCGTTAAATCAGTGAACTCGCCCTATTGCGTAAAAGATTATACCAGCGTAAGTGCGGAATTTGGTACACTGGAAGATCTTCGGGCACTGGTAGCTGCTGCTCACGACAGACACATGTCTGTAATGATGGATTGGGTTGCCAATCATACTGCGTGGGACAATAGCTGGATAGCCAATAAAAGCTGGTACCAGCAGGATGGAGCAGGCAATATTATCAGTCCACCGGGCACAGGCTGGAATGATGTGGCACAACTGAATTACCAGAATGCAGACATGCGCAAAGCCATGATCAAAGCCATGCAGTACTGGGTATACAAAGCCAATATTGACGGCTACCGGTGTGATGCGGCAGATTTTGTACCGGCAGATTTCTGGAAACAGGCCATTGATTCCTTACGCAATATTTCTACGCATAAATTACTGTTACTGGCCGAAGGAACACGCAGGGATCATTTTGCTGCAGGTTTCCAGATGATGTACGGAATGGGTTTTTACTACAATATGGTGAACAATGTATATGCAAAGAACGGATCGGTGCGTACCATTGATTCGGTGAACAATGCTGAATATACCAACAGCAATACAGCCAGCAGGGTAGTACGCTATATCAGTAATCATGATGTAGATAACAGCGATGGTACGCCGCTTGATCTGCTGGGTGGCAAACAGGGATCGCTGGCAGCTTTTACGGTATCAGCTTTTATGAATGCTGCACCTATGATCTACAATGGGCAGGAAGTGGGTTGCCCGGTAAAGCTCAATTACTTCAATAACAGTACTACCATCAACTGGACACTGAATGCCGATATTACTGCTGTATATAAAAAACTGATCGGTTTTTATAATAGTAATGTCACCGTTCGTCGTGGTCAACTGACCATATACAGCAATGCGGATGTGTGTGCATTTACCCGAACACAAGGCAGCGACCAGGTGCTGATCATCGCCAATATGAGAAACAATACTGCTAATTACACCGTGCCTGCGGCACTGGGTACAGTTAACTGGAAAGATGCTTTCACCGGCACCGCAGTACCGTTTGCAGGAAATATTTCTTTACAGCCTTATGAATGGAGGGTGTTGAAGATGTGAGGGGATGAGTGGTGAATGGTGAGTTGGTTGGTTGGAGGTGTGGGATGGAGGATAGAAGATACCTTTTGGTGAAGCATGGTGGTTCTTTAGTCTTACCGGGTTTAGGTAAGTAAAACAGAAAAATTTTAACTCCGCAGTATGTTGTTGATGTAGAGACCCTTGTACCTTGATACTTAAACCCTGCCTTTATGAATAGTCTTTTTACGCTTCAATAAGCGTTCGTTTTATACCTGGCGGGTGTTCTCGCCTGCCAGCTTTCTTGTGCTCAATGAAAGATGCATAACGCTGAACGCAGGTTTGCTGTTGAATTGTGTCGTTGCATATTATCCAGGATGTTTTGTATTCCGCGTTCAGCATAAAAAAAGCTAACGATTTAAAACCTGCATATATGAAAAGAACACTACCTGTTATTGCCCCTCAACGGGGCAGAAAGCTCCTTTTTGTTGTATTGCAAGCACTCTGCTGCTTTGTATTGCTCACACACAATGCCATGGCACAGGATCCTGCACAGTATGGAACGCCCTTTACTGGTGTGCCGGATACAAGGGATGTAAATATGTACCAGGCGCATATCCGGCCATTCAGTGCGGCAGGCAACCTGGCAGGTGTAACAGCCCGGCTGGATTCCATACAGGCACTGGGCATCAACGTTATTTACCTGATGCCTATTTATCCGCATGGTACCGATTCCCGCAGCTCAGCATCTCCGTATTGTATCAAGGACTTCAAAGGTGTTGCCACAGAATATGGTACATTGACCGATCTGCGTACGCTGGTAGATGGCGCGCATAACAGGGGCATGGCGGTGATACTGGATTTTGCCGTCAATGGTACATCATGGGATCATCCATGGATTACCCAACACCCTGATTGGTATAAACGAGTGAACAACGTTATTCAGCCGCTCACCAATGTTGTGACCGGGCAACAGTTTGGCGATATTGCCGGACTTGATTTCAGCAATACGGCTATGATGGCAGCCCTGGTAGATGCCATGCGCTACTGGATCTTTGCTGCCAATATTGATGGCTATCGTTGCGATTTTGCCAATAATCCACCGCTCTCTTTCTGGACAAATACCATCAATAACCTGCGTGGTATCACTACACACAAGCTGCTTATGTTTGCAGAAGGCGACCGGCTGGAAAATTTTCAGGCGGGTTTTGATATGAACTTTGGCGACAAATGGTATTATGATGCTATTCAGAAAATAGCGCAAAATGGTTTGTCTGTATCACAATTGCAAACCACTACCAATACAGAATATACCTATGCCACCGGTAGTCAGCAGGTAGTGCGGTATACTTCCAATCACGATGTGGAAGGCGATAATACGGCGCTACAGGTTTTTAGCGGTCACAATGGTGTAGTGGTTAATTTCATGATATCTGCCTATATGCGCGGTGTTCCTTTTTTAACCAGCGGACAGGAAACTGATTTTAACCAGACCATTCCCTGGCCGTATCAAAGTGTTAAGATCAACTGGAATACCAATCCATCAGCATCGGCAGATTTCAAAAAAGTGCTCAATTTCAGAAATAGCAGTGCTGCCATCCGCCGGGGCTCCATGACTAATTATTCTGATAACAATGTATGTGCTTTCACCAAAATAAACGGCACAGAAAAAGTAGTGGTAATAGCCAACCTGCGCAATGGTACCAGCAGCTATACCATCCCTTCGGCACTGGCAGGCACATATAAAGACGCCTATACGGGAGCAAATATAACATTGACATCGGGTGCCGGTCAGTCACTCACCGCCTTTCAGTACATTGTATTGACCAATGCCAATGTACCGGTAGTACCGGTAACCGGAGTAAGTGTTTCACCAACCAGCGTTGCCGTTAATGCGGGGCTAACCACGCAACTGACCGCTACCGTATCACCTTCCAACGCTACGAACAGCAGCGTAACGTGGAGTTCCGGTAACACAGCCGTAGCAACAGTGAATGCTAACGGACTGGTAACTGCGGTAGCACCGGGAACTGCGGTGATCACTGCTACAACAGCAGATCAGGGTAAAACAGCCACTGCTACTGTTACAGTGAATGCGGCGCCCACTTTCACGGTACATTTTTACAAGCCCTCCAACTGGGGAACAGGTATAAAAATATACTGGTGGGCTGCACAGCCATCGGGTATACTGGCAGATGGTACCTGGCCCGGTGTAAATATGACCTCAGAAGGTAATGGCTGGTATGGTTATACATTTACCAATATCACTTCTACCAATCTTATTTTCAATGATGGTACCAACCAGACAGCCGATCTGACGAGAAATAAGAACGGCTGGTACCAGAACAATACCTGGTATGATACCAATCCCGGAACACCAATAGCTGTAACCGGCGTTGCAGTAAGTCCTGCAACGGCCACGGTCAATACAGGTGCTACGCAACAACTGACCGCTACGGTATCACCCTCCAATGCCAGTAATAAAACAGTGAGCTGGAGTTCTGGCAACACCGCAGTTGCAACAGTGAATAACAGCGGGCTTGTAACGGCTGTTGCCGCTGGTACTGCCGTGATCACTGTTACAACGCAGGATGGCAATAAAACTGCGACCTGCACCATTACGGTACCTTCAGCCGGTGTAACGTATTACCAGATCGTGAACAGGTGGCAGTCTTCTTCGTACCTGTATGATGGTGGCAACGGGCAGGTAAAATATGGTACCAATCCCGGCAGCAATACATTATACCAGTGGGCCGTGGTAGATGCTGGCAGCGGTTATGTAATGCTGAAAAACCGGAGTACGGGCAATTATATGCATGTAGAAAACCAGACAGGGGCTGTACAATGCGGAACTATTACACCTGGCTGGTACAGCGCCATGTGGACACTGGCCACTGCAACAGACGGATGGAGCTATATCCAGAACCGCTGGCAAACCAGTGAATGGATCCATCTTGAAGGACTGACAGGCTATGCACAATACAGCAATGTGCAAAACGGCTGGTATAGTGCTATGTGGAAACTGGTGAATCCTGTTACTGCACCATCGTCTGTAACAACAGGTGTGTTGAGTGGTACAGCCAGTGAACAGGATGCAGTACAGGCCAATACCATCCGTGTATTTCCCAATCCGGCGAGCGGTACTCAATTTTATGTGGATGTAACAGCGGTTACCGGTAATGAACCCGCTACTGTTACTGTAAGGGATATCAGCGGTAAATTGCTGCTGGAAAAAAGAGGACAGGGACTGATGACAATTGCTCATCATCTGGCTGCCGGTTTATATATGGTGCAGATTACCGGTCAGCAACAACGGGTAACCAAACGATTGGTGGTACAATAGCGGAAGTCTTATTATTATGCGAAAGCCCGGATACCTGCATGGTTCCGGGCTTTTGTTGTTTTAGCGCAGCAAACAATAGCAGCTTAACATCTGGTTTGTAAACGGGATATTTTTATTGCATAATTTAGAAAATAATTCTTGATCCTGCTAGATTGCTATCCGTTAAAACAATCTTTATGATAACAGGTATTGACAAAAACACGGCATTGGTATTAATAGACCTGCAGAAAGGCATTGCCAAAGGAGATACAGCACATCCTGTAAAAGAGGTGCTGGCAAAAGCTGCAGCATTGCTGGCGGGATTTCGCCAGGCAAAACTACCGGTAGTGATCGTGAATGTAAACCCGGTGGGAGCGCCCTGGACAAAAACAAGAGTAGAGTCATCTTCTGTTCCAAAAAATCCGGTGGCGCAGACCGTTGCAAAAGTAGTAATGCCTGTAATTGGATTTACGGACATCGTACCTGAGATACAGACACAGCCGGATGATATACGGATCACCAAAAAGAACTGGAATGCTTTTTATGATACTGCATTGCATCAGCAGTTGCAGGAGCGGGTAATAACGCAGATTGTGCTGGGCGGTATTTCCACCAGTATAGGTGTAGAGGGTACGGCACGTGCTGCCAGCGAACGTGGATACAATATTGCCTTTGCCACTGATGCCATGACCGATCGTATTGCTGCAGCACATGAACACAGCATCCGGCACATTTTTCCACGTATCGGCGAGTTGGGTACGGTCAATGATATCATTGCAAAACTACCACGCTGACTTCTCAGGGTTATTGAAGTGTGATACCGGTATTGCGTTGTATCCATCCGGTAGTAAACCCTGCCACCACCAATGCTACCAGCACCAGTACCAGCAGTAATAGCCAGGCTGCGTTGCCCGAACGCCTGCGCTGTGTGGTAGTGTAATCAATGGTGGTATTCAATTCACTGTCATAAGGCTTACGTGCTTTGATCAGCAAACCGGTATAGCGTGAAGTAAAACTATCGGCTTCTGCCTGGTTATATATAACCTGTTCTGCCACAAACAGATCGGAAGCGCCCGAAGGCTGATACGCCTGTATCACTACAGGGTATTGATTGTTTTCTATGATCATAAACTAAGTATTAAGGTAAATAATGGTGTTATGCCGCAATGGTGCAAATCCGCTGCCAGTATGTATAGCAGCGGATTATGCAGTGCGCGGATACATTTTGCGGCATTATTTACTCATGTAGGATACGCTGTAAAAAAACGGCAGATCTGTGGTGAAGTTTCTTTAGTACTTTGATTTTTGAAGATTGCCCCAGCTTGTAAAGAAGTCAGGATTGCCTTCGGCGCTGTAGGTAAAATAAACCCTGTAATTTCCCGGGCTGAATTGTGTATTGATTAAAAAGTTGATAACCGTTCCTGATACATAAATACGTGTACAGCCTTTCTGCATTACTTTCATTTTATCATCTACTACTACATATTTTACTACCAGGTCGTCATCAAGAGGCTCGGTAAGTAATACGGGCAGGTTAAAGTTGTTGGTAAAAGGATTAGGATAACCGTAATATACCTGCTGGATAGAAGGCAGTTTGGTGCCCGCCAGATCAACGGTGTCAAATATTGAAAAAAGTTTTTTTTCATCCTCTGAAAAAGACATGCTTTTCCACTGATTATCTGAAAAAGAACCAGCCATAAGAGTACCAGACATATCTGTCTGGTAAATATCTGTAACGTTGATGCTTGCTTCTTTTTCTTTATTACACTGTGTAAGTAATACCAGCAATAATGCTGCAATAAGTATTTTTTTGATCATGGTCAGTAGGTTAATGGGTTTAATATAACAATACCGGTTATACAGTGTTTCTGTACATTGATAATCAGCGTCAAATTAAATAATAGTTTGCGGTTTATGTAAAACAGTTGCACTTATATATAACGGAAATACAGGAATTGAATGAATGTTGTTGATGTTAATTGATTGATAATCATTTTTAAATGTTTGTTGTTCCATCGCTGCCGGAGGCATGGCAGAACATTTCCGGTTACCGGGTAAGTACTTCTCCTACTACAAATTGAGTATTTCTCACGTTGCCGCTAAATACAAAATTTACATCCTCATCTCCAGTCCCGTCAAGAACCATCTTAAAATCCGATCTGGAAAACCTGCGTGGTCAATACGAGTAATGCAGGTTGCGGATTGCTGCAGTGAATACTGCAGATGACCTTGTATTACCTGTTGCCAATTAAAAAGAATACCAAAAATACTAACTGATGCATAAGTTTTTTTATTGCCTGGTTCTACTGTTGGTATGCAGTCAACTGACTGTAACAGCGCAACAAAGAAAGCCTATAGAAAAAAGAGTGCCGCTGAAGGTGGAGTGGTTGCCTGTAAAAGGGGCAAAACCAACATCCAGACCGCCGGTGGTCAACAAACAGTTGCGGCAGCCTGCAGCACCTGCACAGCGACCGCGTAAACCGATGAACCTGGTAAAACAGAAACTTCCCTGGACAGTGCATGTCAAAAGCAATGCACGTTCAGGGCGTAGTGTTATCAAACCGGAAAACCTTTTCCTGTATCGCATGCCTTCAGCAGCAGCTACAACCAATGCACGTGTATTCAATACTACTGCTTCCTGCGACGATATTACACTAACGCGTCAGTCTGAAATTGACAGTTTTCCTATACTATACCCGGATTGTCATATTGTACGCAGAATTACCATTGAAGGTGAGAATGCCAGTCCGGCCATTACACGTCTGGATTCTTTAAAACAGATCACAGAGATCACTGAAGACCTGAATATCTATCATACAGCAGTGCCCGATCTGTCGGCGCTGAATAATATTACACGTATCGGGTATTATCTGTCTGTACAGAATAATGCAGTGATCACCTCGCTGGGGCTTACCAATCTTACATCATTAAAAGGGTTGGTGTTAAATCAACTACCCAATCTGCAGAGTCTGGACGGGTTACTGAATAACCTGGAGGATTATGACATGTGGAGCATATTGCTGATCGATGTGGCATTTTCCAACCTGGAGGATTTCAGCAATGTAACCAGCATGGGTAATTTTGCATTGATCAATTGTCCCAATATTACTACGCTGCATGGTCTGGAAAATCTTATGTCCTGTGCAGGGGGCGTTTCATTGATCAATGCACCGTTGACTGATATTTCACAGTTAAGCCACATTACGGATATTGATTACGGAAGCCTTGAACTGAAGTTCATGAACCTGACAAGTCTGAACGGATTGCAGAATATAACCCGTATACATGGTACAATACAGATGGAGTATATGTGGGGTTTGTCTTCTTTATCTGAACTGAATAACACACTGGTAGTAGAGAACCAGGAGGATACGGATGATGTGGTGCGTATACGGGAAAACTCCCAGTTGTCATTGTGCTCAGTACCTTTTTTATGCCGCTACCTGCAAACCGGGCTTGCCTACCAGATAGAGTACAACGGACCACAGTGTGGTACCATTGCACAGATCACAGCTTCCTGTGATCTGGACGGTTGCACGGTGACCGATGAGAAACAGTGGAACGGCAATAACAGCAGCAACTGGGATGATCCGGATAACTGGACACCTGCAGGTGTGCCTACCGGTTGTACAAAAGTGACCATTCCTTCATCGAATGATTATAACAATGGACCGGTGTTGCAACGGAATACTTTCATTGGCGGCCTGGTGATGTACAGTGGGTCAGACCTGGAGCTGGATAATTACGATTTAACCATCACCCGTACATTACAACTGGATAATGCCAATCTGTACAATGGCGGTAACATCCTGGCAAGCGGTATTCATGGTGCTGATGTGAAGAATACCTATATAGAGGGCCAGTTCAGTCTGCGCAATTTTGACGGCGAAACTTCTTTCCAGAACAATTCTTTTTCCGGTAATACTGTTTTCAGCGATAGCTATGATCGCGAGGATCGTGTTTCCTATAGCTTCAATAATTTTTATGGTAATCTTACCATTACCAACAATAGTAATTACGGACAGCATTACCTGAGCAATGCTTCTCCCTATTATGATTATGTACAGGGTAACCTTACAATAATCAATAATTCATCGGCAGATATTTCTGTAGGACTGGGTGATGGAAGGCCGTTAAAAGTGCAGGGTGATTTTAATGTACAAGCGAGCGATGGCCAGGTCAATATCCATAATTTAACACTGGTAGGAGGAACTTTTAACCCTAATACCAGGCAGTTGGGTGATCATCCCATTGTAATTGATAATTTGTTTCTGGAATCCGGTGCCGAAACAAGGCTGGACCACAGTGTGCAAATAAATAACAGCCTTGTTTTTGACAATGGCAGCAATAAAATAAATACCACCAGTGGAAACCTGCTCATTTTGAACAATGGCGCCACTGTAACCCGTGATCCTGCAAACAACAGGGGCTTTATAAACGGCCCGATGAAGAAAATTGGCAGCCAGCCATTTACTTTCCCTGTAGGAAAATATGAATTTGATTATGGAGGTGACAATTATGGTCCCATAAGCATTTCAGCACCGGCCAGTAATACGGATGAATTTACGGCAGAATATTTTCATCATAGTCCCGGCCGCGAAGGGTACGACACTGCTTTGCATGAGCCGGGATTTGGCGGAATATCAGCAAAAGAATACTGGACGCTTGTAAGAAACAATGGCACCACCAATGTGCAGGTAACACTTAGCTATGACAGCGCCCGGAGTGGAGCGGCTTACCAGTATGATTTAATGCAGGTGGCAGGGTGGAACGGAAGCCAGTGGAGATCATGGTCATCAGGAGGCTATACCGGAAACATTGCAAAGGGTATTGTGATTTCTGCCACACCGCTTACTGGTTATGGACCACTTACACTGTCTTTTAAACCGGTACGAAAACCCGTTGTCAGCATCAATGCAATGGATCCCATCCGTTGTCTCAATTCAGCATTTTATGTACATTATACTGCCGATACTGCAATGACAGCCGGCAACCAGATGCGGATTGAGATCTCTGATACATTGGGTAATTTCAGTACCTTCTGGAACCCCACATTTGGTTCAAAATATACCAGCGCTGCTACAGATTCTATCCTGTTCTACTCTACGGCACTGCAACCTAATAAAGATTATAAGATCAGGATTGTTGGTAATCTTCCTCCCGATACCAGTGTTAATACACAAATAATCCGGTTTATTACAGCTCCGCAAAATACAGTTACTGTTACCGGGGCCGATCAGGCTTGCCTGGGCACAGGTGCGTATAAATATTCTCCGAGTTTTGTTGAACCGGGCGTAACATATAGCTGGGTATTAAGTGGTGGAGGAACGCTTGCAACAAGCGGAGATACAGCCATTGTAAACTGGGCCACATCTGGATTGTATAGCCTGCAACTAAAAGCTATGAATGCCTGCGGAGAGGTAGTTAGAGGATTGTTTGTAGTAGTAAAACCACCTGCACCGGCAACGGCGCCCACTATTGTAAACAATGGCCGCTGGCTGCAGGTTTCATCCACAGCCCCTGCAGGAGTAACCGATTACCGGTGGTACCGGAATGGTATATTGATAGCTGGTGCCAGTGCCGCATCTTATTATGCTGCAGATGCTGGTTCCTATACGGCCGTTTACCACAATGATTGCGGACAGGGGCCTGTGTCTAACAGCATTGTTTTCGGAACGGCTTCTGTAGCGCAAACCATTACCTTCCCGGTAATTGCCAATAAAACATACGGCGACACTGCATTTGCGTTACAGGCTACCACGTCATCCGGTCTGCCTGTGTCTTACACTCTCATCAGCGGACCGGGTTCTATGGCCGGAAACTATTATACTATTACCAACAGCGGTACAGTAACGATCAGGGCTACACAGCCGGGTGATAATACCTATGATACAGCAGTGGTTGTGTACCGGACTTTCGTGATCAATAAAGCAGCACAAACCATCAATCTGCCTGCTATAGCAGACCAGGCACTGGAAAATGGTTCCTTACTGCTGAATGCAACCGCATCATCCGGTTTGCCGGTAAGTTATAACCTGGTATCCGGTCCTGCTACACTGGCGGGCAACCAGCTTACTTTTACAGGAGTAGGGCAGGTTACTATACAGGTCAAACAGGCTGGTGACACCAATTACCTGGCTGCTCCCAATGTAAACCGCAGCTTCTGTATCCGCGTTGCAGAACTGACCTCCATTGCCGGTGCACCATATGTATGTCCCGGTCAAACGGTTACCTACAGCATTAACCAGGTTGTGGGTGTGACCTACTCATGGAGACTTTCCAATGGCACTACTTATTCTTCGGTAACCAATACAGCTACCATTACCTGGCCAACACCCGGTACTTATACTTTACTGGTATCGGCTACTGGTCCGTGTGGTGCTGCCAGTGCCAATGATACATTGATTGTACATGTACAAACACCCGTACAGCCGGGTGCAGCTTCCAATATGTTGCCGGCCGGCGGAGAAACAGGATTGCAGTTGCCGCTGAACCTTTCATGGATACCTGGCAGCAATGCCCTGACCTATGATGTATACATCTGGGATTCTGCAACAGCACAGCCTTCTGTACCGTTTGTGGCTGATCTTGCCAATGTGTCTTTTGCAATACCCAATGGTGCACTGGCTTATAACAAAACCTATAAATGGAAAATAGTTGCTAAGAACGCCTGTCTGCAAACAGATGGTCCTGTACAGTTGTTCCGTTTGAGACCATTGCCCGACCTGATGGTAAGCAATGTACAGTTGCCTGCATCTGCATTCTCCGGACAAACCATTGCCATCAACTGGCGTGTAACCAATAATGGCCCAGGCAATACTACTACCCACCAAAGCTGGACAGATGCGGTATTCCTGTCATTCGATACGGTACCTAATTTCACCATGCCACCTGCCGTAGGAGCTTCTTCATGGAATCAACTGGATTTCCCGGTAAGACCGTTGCTGGTAGGCACCAAAACAAATGTGAGTGCGCTGGACAGCGGACAGCATTATGATAATTCGATCAACTTCACGTTGCCGGTTAATTATAGTCAGCCGTTGTATGCATACGTGATCACCAATTATCCTGCGGGCAACAACGCACCCTTGCAGATGACGTACAGTAATGATACGGCGCGTGCAGCAAATGCATTGGCGGTAACATTATCGCCTACACCTGACCTCCGGGTAGATACGGTGTTTACACCAGCCAGTACTTTCTCCGGTAGTACCATCAATGTGGCATACAGGGTAAAAAACTATGGCGTGCTGACACCAGCGGGCAGCAACTGGCAGGATAAGATCTACATATCTTCCAGTCCGTTCTTCAATATCAATAATGCTACCCAGTTAAAGCTGGCCAAAGCAAACGGTACTTATTATCCTGGTGCAGCAGATGCTACCATTGTGGTAAATACACAGTTGCAGCCGGATAGTTCCTATACACGCAATGTACAGGTAGTGGTACCGAACTTTATTTATGGCGATTTCTTTATCTATGTGATCACCAATGCAGGCAATATGCTGTACGAAGGTGCACTGGCCAATAACAATACCGGCAGTAACCAGTTGCAGGTATTCCTTACACCTACGCCTAAATTAACCGTAAGTGGTTTAACTGTTCCGGTTACTACAGCCAGTATTACACAGCCTATTGGTCTGAACTGGAATATTGTAAATACAGGTGTAAATGATAACCTGGAAAAAAATAAAGGACATTACTATCTCTCTGCAGGAACATGCAGTTCCGGCATCTTATTTAAAGATAGCATCAGCTATGGTTCCAGCTACTGGACAGATAAATTGTACCTGAGTACTGATGCCGGTGGATTGAATATTGCCAATGCCATTTATATAGGCGAAGTATCGCGTGGTATGCAGAATAGCGGTGTTAGTGTTGACGGTTCGCCGGCAACGATCTGTGCGCCTGCAGGAACAGATGCCGCTTCACTGAATATTAATACCGGCAACGTTATTAAACCGGGTGGCAGCTATCCGCAAACATTGAACTTTGTTATTCCTGCCAACCTGCCTGCCGGTAACTACTATGTGTATGTAGCGGCCAACGCCAATAAAACAGTATATGAGTATCCCGGTACGTTGCAAACAGGAAGAAGCGCATTGCCGCTGACCATTCAACGTCCTGATGTGGTAGTGAGTGCTATCAGTGCACCGGCTACCGGCACAGGCGGTCAACCGGTTGCTGTTACTTACAATGTACAGAACAATGGCGCCGGGGCTGTATTCAACCAGTTGCGCAATGATAGATTGTATATAAGCACTTCTTCAGTATTTGATGGTTCGGCACAGGTAGTAGCTACACAGTCCTTTACCGAAAACCTTGCTGCAGGAACGCCGGTAACACATACTTTCAACTATGTTTTGCCGCCTGCAACATCCGGTATCCGCTATTTCTATGTGTGGACCAATTATGATAGCACATTTAAGGAAAGCAATAGTAATAACAATGTCAGCACAGGTGCAGCTATAAGTATCAGCACTGCTACCCCGGTTGATCTGACAGTGACTTCGTTGATGCTGCCCGATTCTGTATTTACCTGGATACCCGGTATGGTAAAATACACTGTAGCGAATAACGGCGCAGGTACTGCCAACGGTACCTGGACAGACAGCCTGTATATCAGTTGCAGCAATACGTTCAGCTACAGTAACAGCTTCCTGGCAGGTATTCGTCAGCATAATGATGTGCTGGCAACAGGCAGCACCTATACGGATTCATTCAATATTTCACTGCCATTTACACCGTCTATGAACAATTGTTTCCCCAACGGTAATAGTATGCCGGTATATTTCTTCCTCCGTGCCAATGCTGATGGCGGTGTATATGAAGGCAGTAATGCAGCTAATAATCTCAGCAGCGCCGTACAGCGAACACTGGTGAATACGTATGTAGATCATGTTGTAACCACTGTAACCGCACCGGATACCGCTACCGTTGCCAGGAATTATAAAATGACCTGGACAGTGAAAAACACCGGTTATAATCCGGGTAGCGCTGTCTACTCAAGTTCGTGGTACGATGCAGTATGGTTCTCCCCGGATTCTGTGTTCAACAACAATGCAATACTGGCAACGCGCTTCAATGAGAATACACGACTGAACAGGGAGCAATCATACACAGATACCCGCAGTGCAGTGGTGCCTAATATACCAACCGGCGATTATTATGTGTTTGTTAAAACAGACAATGACAATTATATCCTGGCAGAAATAGCGAAGAACAATAACACCAACCTGGTACGTACTGCCGGTGGTGTGGCTAAAAAGATCCATGTTATACAGCCTGTATTGCCTGATCTTACAGATACAATTATTGTAGCACCGGCAACTGCAGCCATTGGTCAGCCACTTACGGTAGTACATATAGTTGTCAATAAAGGAGCGGGTGTTACCTATCCGGAAACCTGGAGCAATGAACTGTGGTTGTCTACCGACTTTATTCCGGGTAACAGCGGCGATATCAAGCTGGCTGCTAAAAACCGTAGCGGTGCATTGCAACCGGGCCAGTCATATAACGATACGGTAACTGCTACACTGGCATTGACAGTACAGCCGGGCAATTATATCCTGATCTCTAAAGTGAATGCATCCGGCAATGTGGCAGAAAGCAATGATACCAACAACCTGGCCTTCCGTTACATCACGATATATGCTCCCGCACCTGCTGATCTGCTGGTAGAAAATATTACTATGCCCGATACAGTGTACCTGGGTTATACCATCAATACCCTGCAATGGACCGTGCGCAACAATGCTCCCAATACTGCTTCCGGTGTATCAGCAGATGGTATTTATCTATCGCACAATGATGTGCTGGATTCTACAGCCGTACTGATCGGTATCCGGAATAAAACCATCAATATTGCGCCGCTGGGCAACGAAACACTTACCCAGCAGCCGCTGGTAACACAGGTGACGGAAGGAGCATACAGGTTACTGGTACGTACCGATCTGCAGAACAATATTGTGGAAAGTGACAAGAATAATAACACCGGCATATCTGCAGGCAGTATTTATGTGAAAGTGAAAGAACTGGTACTGGAAACAGCAGAGATCAACACACTTTCCAGTACAGCCCGTTATTACAAACTGCGTGTGCCTGCATCCTTACTGGGCTCTACTATACTGGTAACACTGAAGACCAGTGATTCACTGACCATGCGGAACGAGTTGTACATCGGGGCCGGTTATGTGCCATCGGCTGCAAAATTTGATTACAAATTTGAAACAGCTAATGCCGGCAATCAGCAGATAGTTATGACTTCCGTAACAGATACATTGTATTACATCCATATCCGCTGTGTGTCTGCCAATCCTTCTACACAGAACATTACCCTAAAAGCAACTGTACTGCCGTTTGCTGTTCTGTCCGTACAATCTGCTTCGGGCGGCAATACCGGTAATGTAACTGTTAAAATAAATGGCTCGCTGTTCGCTCCCGGTATGACAGCACAGTTGCGTAACGGAAGTTCAGTCATCACTGCATCGGCAGTATACTATACCAACAGTACTACAGTGTATGCCACCTTTAACCTGCAGAACAAAGCACTGGGTGTATATGATGTGGTGTTGACCAAACCCGATGCTACCGTAGCGATACTGCCTGGGGGCTTCTCCATTGTCAGTGCCAATAACGGTGGTCTTATTACCGGTGGAGGTGTCAACTCCGGTAGTGGCGATGGTAGTGGTCCGGGTTGTGATCCGGGAGCAGCCAGTGGTCTGAATTCGCAACTGGTAACAGATATGGTGATACCTGAAAAAGTGTTTGCAGGATGGCCTTTTGTGATCCAGCTCAATTACAACAATCCTACCAATGTGGATGTGCCCGCACAGGTAAGAACACTGTACAATGATAAAGGTGTGATCCTGGCATTGTCGCAGGCAGCATTGAGCAATGGCAGCACATCCCTGTACCTGGAACTGTCTGAACCGGGCGGTCCTCCGGGTATTATACGGGCAGGAGCCAGTGGTACCATCACCATCTATGCACGCACGCCAGTTGATATTCCTGCTCATACCATTGTGCACTTTAACCTGAAATAGCCAGCAATGAAAACATATTTAACAATGATGAAGCGAATCAATATGAATACTGTAATTGCCCGGCTGTTACTGCTGCTTGCAGGCACTGTTGCAACCCTGCAACTGGCAGCCCAGAACCTGAATACCCCCAATAAAAGAGGGCCGATGGGAGTGGAAGTGAATACCTATAGCGGCAACCTGTTTTTGCCACGTACGGATATCCGCATTCCTGCCCGCAGTTTCACCATCAGTGTTTCCTTCTTTTATAGTAGTTATAATTACGATATAAACGAAGGGTTCGGTAAAGGCTGGTTGTTTGCCTATCACATCCGCTATCGTAATGATTCTGCAGGTGCAAAGACCATTCTGTGGGGCGATGGTCGTGAAGATACTTATGAGGCTGTGAGTGGCGGAGCTTTTAAATCACCACCCGGTTTTTTCAATATCCTTACTGCATATCAGCCTTCTAAACTGTTGCTCACAGAAAAGGATGGTACAAAATATTATTTCGATAATGCGGTTCACCGCCGCATTACCCGGATGGAAGAACCCAATGGCAATTACTTTACATTTAACTATACTGATTCGCTGCTGACCTCCATTACCAGCAAGGCAGGACAATCTGTTTTATTTGCCTACACCAATGGCCGGTTAACTACTGCAACCGATGCCACTGCCTCTCCGGCACGTGTGTACAACTATACATACGATGAAGCTGGTCACCTGACCAAAGTGACCGATCCGCTGGGCGGCACCAACCTGTATACCTACCTGGTGAACGGGCCGGTGAAAACGGTGACCGATAAAAACAGCAATGTTATTGATGTGATATACTACAACGATCTTTCAGTAAGTGAAGTGATCGGTTGTAACAAGCGTATCAGTTTTTCGTATGATACCACTACCCATATTTCCTATGTAACAGAACACATGAATGAAGGACAGAACCAGGTAACAAAATATGAATATAAAAATGCCGGTAACCGTTTCTGGCTGGCGGCTGTTTCCGGCAACTGTTGTGGTTTCAGTAAAAAGTTCGAGTTTGATGATAATGGAAATAAGATAAAAGAAACCGATGCGAACGGACAGGTATATGCCTATACATATGATGCCCGGGGCAATTTGCTGACTGTAAAGGATCCGCTGGGGCAACTGAAGAAATATACATACAGTGCAGATTTCAGTAAGCTTACCGGTTATACAGATCCCAAAGGTAATGTGTATACCATTACATACGATGCCAAAGGAAATATTACACAGTTTACGGAGCCGGGAAACAATGTATATACAGCCACGTACAATATAAACGGGGATATTATTTCCTCTACAGATGCCAAAGGGCTTACTTATACCTACGATTATGATGCTTACGGAAACCTGTCTGCTGTTAACGGTCCCAATGGTTACCACACCACGTTTACACATGATGCCCGGGGCAATCTGTTGTCGCTTACCAATGGACGCAATAATACCTATACAGCGGAATATGATTTTCTTGACCGCGTAAAAAAAGTAACAGACCCGTTGAACGATGCTATCCGTTTCTCTTACGATGCAGAAGGTAACCCCGTTAGTTTTTCCAATAAGAACAGTGAAATATTCAACCTGGGATATGATGCCTCTAACAGGATCGTAAAACTTACGGATCCTGCTGGTGCGCAACGTCGTTTCTCCTATAATGCCATGGATAACCTTACCGGTATTACCAACCCGCTGGGATATGCCAAAACATTTTCTTACGACACACGCAACCGTTTCAGTGGCTTCCGGGATGAACTGAATAACAGCATGACGCTGTCTTACGATGCCAACGGTAATATTACCGGTATCAGTTTGCCAACCGGCGAACAGATATCCTGCAGTTATGATAACCTGAACAGGATCATCAGTGCACAGGACGCTACCGGTACGCTGGGCACTTATACCTATGATGGCAATAATAACATCACTTCAATTACCAATGCTTCCGGCGCTGTAACAGCTCTTACATGGGACAACCTGAACCGCCTGACGAAAGCTACCGATCCATTGGGTAATTCTGCTTCTGTGGCGTATGATAAGAATGGTAATGTTACTGCCATTACAGATCGTAATGGTTTTACCCGCAGCTATACGTATGATGATCTGAACAGGATGAAAACCTATACCGGCAATAATGGCGATGTAATGACGGTTGATTATGACGGAGAGGGAAATATTTCACAGGTAAAAGATGCCAACAACAATATTACCAGCTATACCTACGATAACCTGAACCGGATGAGTACGGTCACTTACCCGGATGGCAGATATATCCAGCTTACCTACGATAAAAAGAGCAATGTAACTGCTAAAAGACTTACAGATGGTTCGGTGATCACTTTCCAGTATGATGCGCTTAGCCGGCTTACTTCAAAAACACTGCCTGATGGTAATGTATTTGCCTATACGTACGATGCAGCAGGGCGCTTGCTGACAGCTACCAACAATGCCGGTACGGTAACATTTGAATATGATGCCAAGGACAGAGTTGTATCTGAAACCTTTGCGGGATTGACCGTACGGTACACTTACAATGTACAGGGCCGCACACAAACTACGATCTATCCTGATAATACGGTGGTAACACAGAACTACGATATGCGTAATCGCCTTACCAGCATTGTGAAGAACAACCAGCCGGTAGTTACTTACCAGTATAATAATTCCAACCAGGTAACTTCAAAAGCTTATGGTAATGGTGTGAACACCAGCCTGCAATACGATTTTGCCAACAGGCTCAGCAGTCTTTCTACTGCCGCTGGTGCTATACAGCAATCTTCATTTGCCTACGACAAGGAAAGAAATAAAACTGCTATTACCAGGTTGAACCCCGCTTTTTCAGAACAGTTTACTTACGACAACGGCTATCGTTTAAAATCACACAAGCTGGGCAGCACTGATAACAGTTATCAATACGATGCACAGGGCAACAGGACCAATACTGTGTTGAATGGGGTCAGCAGTAGCTATACAGTCAACAACCTGAACCAGTTGACCGGTGTTTCCGGCGGTCGTAACATCAGTTTTACGTACGACAATAATGGTAACCTGACCTACGATGGTTTGTTCTATAAAAAATACGATGCGGAAGGCCGTTTGCTGAAAGATTCTTCTTCGCCTTCTAATGTACTTACGTACCTGTATGATGCCGTAGGCAGAAGGGTACAGAAAGTGTCTAACGGTACGGTATACAATTATACTTTCAGTGGTTTATCGCAGATAGAGGAACGCAATGGAGCAGGCACGCTTGCTGCGCGTACGGTTTTTGCCGATTTTATGTCGCCGGTACTATTGGAAAAAAACAGCAATGTCTATTACTACCATGCGGATGATCATTATTCCATAGAAGCCATTACGGATATTGCCGGCAACCTGGCAGAAAGATACCAATATGATGCGTTTGGAAAACCGGTAATATATGATGCTTCCGGAAATGTGCTCAATATACCGGTGTCAGGAAATCGTTTTGGTTTCACCGGCCAGTTGTACGACAGCGCCAGCGGTAACTACCGTTTTCACTATCGTGATTATTCACCGGTGAATGGTGTTTTTAATCAGCGTGATCCTTTAGGCTATGGTGATGGCATGGCCATGTATCAGTATGTACACAATAATCCGGCAAATGGTATTGATATACTGGGGCTGCAGGATTGTCCGCCGCCGCCCACCACAGTAGATCCGCCACAGAACATCTGGCAATGGATACTGTACAACTCTGGGCTGCTGGGCAACAGTGCAGACATCACATCTATATTGCAGGAATACGGGATGGTCACCAACGGACTACAGAATGTAGCAAAAGTGGTTACCAATACCGGGTTAAGTGTACTGCTGACTATCCCCAATGCTATCAGTACAGCCAATACAGCGCGTGATCTGGGTTCTAACTGGGACTCTTATTCAAACGGACAACGTGTAGACGGTATCATCAGTCTTGGCAGCGGTTCTTTATCTACCGGTTTGGGTATCACTACTGCTGGTTATACAGCCAATGGTTTGATGGCTGGTCAGGGACTTACTGCCAGCCTGGGTTCGGCAGGTGCAGCGGTAACAGCTACTACCTCTGGTGCTGTATTGGTAGGTGTTGGCGGTGGGTTGGCTATTTACGGCCTTACCAATGAAATGGTAAAAGCATTGACCGGTCGCTCTATAGCAGAACATGGCGAAGCTGCAGAGATTCCTTTGTTTACCAGTGGAGTGCGTACTACCAGCAGTTGGTGGTATACCAAAAAAGTACAACATGGAGAAGGCTGGACGCAGGAGAACCAGGAGAAGTGGGACAGGATCAGGCAGCGTATTGAGAACGGAGAACGCCTGAGGCCCAAACAGGATTGTCCGCAGAACAATGATCCCAATGGTCCGCAACGGAATGGTCCCGGTGGTGGTGGCGGACAAAATGGTTCTACGCATGTGGTAGCGTCTTTTGATCCGAATGAAATTATTGGTCCTGATGGTATGCCCGATAAACGATGGGTAAGCGTGAATGATCGTTTGCCTTACACCATCCTGTTTGAAAATGACAAATCAGCCAGTGCTCCGGCCAAATATGTAAAAGTAGTGTTGCCGTTCCATGAAAAAATGGATCCGGCTTCCTTCCAGCTGGGCACTTTCGGATTTAACAGTCTTACATTTACCATTGCACCGGGAACAGCTTCTGCCTATCAACGTCTCGATTGCCGTGATTCACTGGGATTGTATGTAGATATGACGGCAGGATATGATGTGCTGAAGAATCAGGCATTCTGGGAGTTCCAGTCCATTGATCCGGTAACACTGTTACCGCCTTCTGATCCGTTAAAAGGATTTTTATTGCTGCAGGATACAGCAAAGCTTACATCCGGACATGGTTTTGTAAACTTCAGTATCAAACCTGTCAGTACTGCACACACACTGGACAGTATACTGGCAACAGCTAATATCGTATTTGATTCCAACGATACTATACCCACCAATATTACCCGCAATACCATTGATGCGGTAGCACCGGTAAGTCATCTGAATTCAATGCCGGCCAATGTTACCAATTCGGTTGCATTAAGCTGGGGCGGTACAGATGATGTCAATGGCAGCGGATTACATTACTATACATTGTATGTATCTACCGATGGTATCAATTACCAGATAGTGCGTTCGGGTATTACACGTACCGATACCACCTTCAGCAGCAAACCCGGTAATCGTTATTACTTTTTTGTACTGGCTACTGACAGTGTGGGCAATACGGAAGTGTTACGTCCCGGTGAAGTGAAGTCGGTCTACATCGGTACAGCATTGCCGGTAACCTGGTTGTATTTTAACGGTAGCACACACAACAAAAACAATATACTGGACTGGGCTACTGCCAGCGAACAAAACAGCAAAGAATTCAGGGTAGAACGTTCATTTGACGGAGTGAACTTTACCGGTATCGGCGTTGTTGCCTCACGGGGTAACGTTGCAGCGGGCAGTACCTACCAGTATACTGATTACAATATAGATAAGCTGAACAGTAAGGTAATGTACTATCGCCTGAAACAGGTAGATATAGATGGCAACTTTAAATACTCAGGCATTGTACGTCTTACCTACGATGTAAAAGACAGAACGGCTTCACTGGTATATCCTAACCCCACACAGGGCCTGGTAACGGTAGTGGTGGGAGATAGCAAACTGGTAGGCACAGAAGCTCATGTGTATGATGAAGGTGGTAAGTTGCTGGAACTGATAAAAATTACCGGCTCCAGCCAGCTATTCAACCTGGGCAAATACCAGAACGGCGTTTACTTCATCAGGCTTAGTAACCAGGAAATACTCAAGGTGATCAAGCGCTCATAATAGTTGCGACGGAGTATGAAATGAAAAACCAAAGATTTCAGAGAGAGAGTAAAGCAAAAGGGCGGTCCCGCAAGGGATCGCTTTTTTTATGGTAGTAGTGAATCGGATAACAGGTTGAGGTAAAGTACTGGTGTGCAGGAAAATAAAAAACAGCGTGTGCAAAAAGCAGCACGCTGTTTAACCGGAGGTAAGAATGCAACTATATAACAGTAAATCTCTTTTTTTAACTACAAGGCCGGAGAATTTCTGATTTACATCAAATGAAAACTACAGTTTTTTAATGTTCAGCCGTTGTTGCCGCTTTTTTATTAAGCACCAGTTCCATTTTGATATCAGCTCTTTTATAGGCCTGACCTTCCAGGGGTATCTCTATAAAACCCAGTTTTTTATACAATTGAATAGCTACTGCAGAACCCTTCCTGTTGGAAAACAACTGGATCTTATCTGCACCCAGCGAACGTCCTTTTTCAATAATGGCATTGCCCAGTATTTTGCCGGCATTCTTGCCACGCATTTCGGCTGCCACTGTCATTTTGGACATTTCATATACACCTGCTTCTGTTTTGATCAGTGCGCAGGTGCCAACCGGAGTACCGTTGTACAATGCAATGATGATAACACCTCCTTTTTGCAGTATGTATTTATCGGGGTCTGATAATATCTTTTTATCTTCTTCTTCCACTTCATACGCAGCAGAGATCCAGGCAATGTTCAGGTCATAAAACGCTTTGGCATATTCGGGAGAATAGTCCACCACTTTAATGGCATCAGTCGTTTCCTGTTCGGCAATGCGTTGATAGCGTTTAAAAAAACCTTCCTTCTGTAACTGGTACTCCGTTTCGTCCAGTGCCTGCATCAGGTTATTGGTAGTATTGGTGATCTCTTCGATAGTTTGTTTGATCTTTTCCCATACGGGCTGCATACGAACGATCAGTTCTTCGGCTTTGGGAGCTAGTTTAACCATGCGTTTGCGCTCATCCTTTTTATCTTTAAATGAGCGGATGAATTTTTCTTTTTCCAGTTCTTTCAGCAAACTGATGGTAGAGGGGTGAGAATAGCCGATCTCTTCTGCCAGTTCTACAATGCTTAGCGTAGGATAGCGATGAAGTGCATAGATAACAGGGAACCATTTTGGTTCAAAATCAATATTGTTGGCCTTATAGATCAATTGACCATCTTTCCGGAACTGATCGCTCAATCTTTGCAGGCGGGTAGAAACAGCCAGGGCACCCGACTCATTGAATATGTTCATAAATACTAATTATTGTATAAATATACGTAGTTGACTACATAAATTTAAATATTTTTTGTAATGTTGATTGTTAATGTCTTAGTGTGAATAATATCCTTCCAAAAAGATGCCTTTGGTGGTGTCTGTGAACGCTATGATAAGCGGCCAGGTGTTTTTTATTATTTTTTTGTTACTTTGAAGCATCTAAGGACTCTGTTTATTATCTGATTGCCTGCTTATGATCGCTTATACACACCTGGATGACAACTCATTACTGAACCTGCTGAAAGCAAGCGACAACGAGGCCTTCACTGAAATTTACCGTCGTTACTGGAAAAAAATGTTCGCCGTAGCTGCTCACAAATTACAACACCTGGCAGAAGCGGAAGAGGTGGTACAGGATGTTTTTCTCGATCTGTGGAACAGGAAAACCGGATTGAATATTACAGCTTCACTGGGTACTTACCTGGCCGCGGCAGTAAAATATAAAGTACTGAATGTGCTGGCAAAAAGAAACCAGCAACTGAAATATGCCCAACATGCAGCTATTCATACACCTGAGGCTGATGTGTCTACCGAACAATGGCTGCAGTTTGAAGAACTGCGCGAACGCCTGCAAAAACTGGTAGCAGAATTACCTGAAAAATGCAGACTGGTATTTAAACTGAGCCGTGAAAAAGGCTTGTCTCAAAAAGAAATAGCTGCCACACTCGATATCTCCGAAAAAACAGTAGAAGCACATCTTGCACGCGCCACCCGCCATCTGAAAATGAATCTGGGTTCATATGCGGTGATTGCTTTTGTGATAGGTTGTAAATTGTAAGTTGAACAACGCCCATTGCTGAACGTTTAACACCCGCCTCTGGTCTTCCCGACTTTTCAAACTTGTACCTCTCACCAGCGACCCGTCATATCGAATGAGCCATGAGGAAAGTAACAACATAACGAATGATAAGGCGAAATGAGATATCTGAAAGCTGCACAAAATGTAAGACGAGATCTGGGATGAGCTTGGAGCTGCTGGCCACGAGCAAATACTACATAGCGTCTCAGCGGCTTTGCGGGCATCTTTCTTCCGGTCTTCCCGACTTTTCAAACCTCATACTTCCGACCTCCGCCTTCTCTTCAAAAAAAATCTTTCACCCCACTAAGGGATTGTCTTTTCTCAGTTGACTAATGGTATAGACAACCTTTATACTATTGGAACATTCAGATAAAAGATACTGGGAGTTAGCAGAAAAACTGCTGAACAATACCATTACGCCGGCAGAAGAAAAAGAGCTGGCAGACTGGTACAATACCCCCCAGGATGAGCCGGTGAATATCCCCTCATCATTTGCCAGCAACGAACAGGAACTGGAATCACGTATGCTGTATTATGTACAGCAGCATCGTCAGCAACCGGAACCTGCTGTTGTGCGCCGCCTGTGGCCGCGCGTGGCAGTGGCGGCAGTCATATTATTATGTATAACCACTGCGGCATACTGGTGGCTGAAACCGGCACCCCAACCGGTAGCAATTGCACCGCAAAAAGAAGTACAGGATATACAACCCGGTTCAGACAAAGCGGTACTGACCATGCCCGACGGTTCACGCATTGTGCTGGATGATGTACAGAACGGCACACTGCGCAGTCAGCAACACCTGCAGGTGGTAAAACAGGATAGTGGTCAGCTAACATACAAAACTTCGGGCAATGTCAGTAATGCAGAAATAGCCTGGCATACATTGTCGGTGCCACGCGGCGGTCAGTATCAGTTGGTATTGTCAGATGGTACAAAAGTGTGGCTGAATGCAGCTTCCGGTATCCGTTTCCCCACCGCATTTACAGGACATGAGCGGCAGGTAGAGATCTATGGCGAGGCCTATTTTGAGGTAGCGAAAAATGCTGCGATGCCTTTTCATGTAAAAGTGAATAAACAAACCACGCTGGGTGATCCGGCAACCGGCGATGCAGAGATTACAGTACTGGGAACACATTTCAATATCAACGCCTATACGGATGAAGCGGCGGTAAATACCACTTTGCTGGAAGGCTCAGTAAGGGTGGCACGGCCATTGACACAGAGCAATGTTATACTGAAACCTGGTCAGCAGGCTGCTGTTGTATCAGGCAACACAGCACCAATACAGGTACAGACAGTAGACGTGGAAGATGTAGTGGCATGGAAAGAAGGATTGTTCCGGTTCAGGAAAATGAATATAGAAAATGTAATGCGACAAGTGGCACGCTGGTATAATGTAGAGGTGGTATATGAAGGATACCCGGTGAACCAACACTTTAATGGTGTTATTGCGCGCAATGTACCGGTATCGGAAGTAGTGAAGATGCTGGAACTTACCCGCACCATGCATTTTGATATAGAAGGCAATAAGATAGTGGTGAAAGCAGGAGCGAGATGATGTGCAGATGGGTTTATTTGCGAATGTGCAGATGTATAATACAATGATGAATTGTTCTATGGTTGTATGGTTTGACTGTTATGATTGATGACCATAAAACCATCAAACAATACTCATAGAAGTAATTCACTTTTTACATCAACCAATAAAACAACTGATTGCTCATGCTAAAAAAAATGCCAATGAAGTAAAAAACTACTGCTTACTACGCTGGCCTTAAAATAAAAAACGGATTCCGCTGGCGGGCGAAATCCGGGAATGTTTTGGGCTAAACTAACCTACAATCATCGCGTGATTATTTATCAGATAACCCTCCGTACGGACGCAAGTCCGTACCGGATAAACATTGACAAATATATGTATTTGATTGCTCTTGCCGAAAGAACAGGTTCTATTCTTAAAAAGGCAGCAAGACTCTTTTTCTCATCCTCTTACAAATTTGTGTTGGTGATGAAAATCATGGCCCTTTTACTGTTTGTAGCCTGTCTGCATGCGCATGCAGATGTGAAGGCACAGCAGGTATCCCTGTCTGAACGTGCTGCTCCGCTGGAAAAGATCTTCCGGTCTATTGAGCAGCAAACCGGGTTCAGCTTCCTGTATACTGATGAAATGTTGCATCAGACGGTGCCCGTTACCATTACGGCCAACCGCGTGCAACTGAACGATGTACTGAAGGAAATATTCAGGGATCAGCCGCTTGCCTATACTGTTTTCAAAAAAACGATCATACTGGAAGTCAGGAAGAATATCACGGCCATGCCGGGTAATACGCCTGCCATACCGGTACGTATACTGATCAAAGGTGTTGTAACAGACCAAAAGAATCACCCGTTGCCGGGTGCATCGGTGTCTGTGTCCGGCACCGGTAAATACACACAAACCAATAACAAAGGCGAGTTTACTATTGAGGCGCCTGATGACAATGCAATACTGGAAGTATCAATGGTAGGGTACAAAACCGTGAAGAAAGCAGTAGGCAAAGAAGCATTTGTAACCATTGTGTTGTCTGAAGAAAGTCAGGGACTTGACCAGGTAGTGGTAGTGGGGTATGGTACCCAGAAAAAAGCAACCTTAACAGGAGCTATCAGTACCGTAAATGGTTCTGAAGTATTGAAATCGCCCAACTCCAATGTTACCAATAGCCTGGTAGGACGTTTAACCGGTTTGTCTGCCGTACAGCGCAGTGGTCAGCCGGGTGCCAATGAGGCATTGATCAACATCAGGGGAGCAGCTACTTACAACAACAGCGCTGCTATTGTGGTGGTAGATGGAGTAGAGCGTTCTGGTTTTGGTGATATAGATCCCAATGAAATTGAGACCATTACTGTATTGAAAGATGCAGCTTCTACTGCCGTATTTGGTATTAAAGGTGCCAATGGTGTTATTGTGATCACCACCAAAGCTGGTAAAGAAGGTCGCCCGCGGATCAGCTATAGCGGCAACATCAGTTTGCAGCGTTATACCGGCATACCAAAAGCAGTGGATGCCTATACCAATGCTTCGCTGATCAATGAAGCGAATCGCAATGATGGTTTGGCTGAAACCTGGGGTGCTGATGAATTGCAGAAATTTAAAGATGGCTCTGATCCGCTGGGATATCCCGATATTAACTGGTTCGGTTATCTTACCCGCAAAACATATCCGCAAACCCAGCACAATATCAATGTAAGCGGTGGTACCAAAATGGTGAAGTATTTCGCTTCAGTAGGGTACCTGTTTGAAGATGGTATCTTTAAAAAATTTGAATCACCTTACGGCTTCAGAACTTCTCCTTCTTATACACGGTACAATTTCCGTTCAAACATAGATTTTACTCTTAGCAAAAACCTGCAGATCAGTGTACGCCTGGGTGGCCGTTTACAAAAACGTTATCAGCCATCAGGATTGCAGTCCGGATCAGGTTCTTTCTCGTACGACAATGTAGAAGCGATGATCTCGCGCATATTGCAGACACCTTCTTTTGCATTTCCGGTGACGCTGCCAGATGGACGCATTGCACAAAATCCTGCTGTGGGTACCAATATCTGGAACCCTTATGCTGTGATCACCAGGTGGGGTACCCGCAATGACGATAACAACAACATGGAAAGTACTTTTAACCTGAATTATAAACTGGACGGCATCACCAAAGGACTTTCATTCAAAACGGTATTTGGCTACGATTCTTATTTTTCCGGTATTACCCGTCGCAATGCCAACTGGGCAGCCTATGTAATAGATCGTAAAACCAAAGCAGTTACGTTGTCTTCCGATCGCCCGCGTGATGAACCCCTGAGTGGCCTGATCACTTCTTACGATGGTTTGATCAGTACCAATATCCAGGCGGGGTTTAATTACGACAGAACGTTTGGTCCGCATGCATTTACAGGTCTGTTGCTGGGTGTACGTCAACTGATCAATAGCAAAGGAAGTGGCCTGGATGCACCGCCCAAAGCATCACAGGGACTGGTAAGCCGTATTACCTATAACTACGACAGACGTTATTTTCTTGAATTCAATGCTGCTTACAACGGTTCAGAGAATTTTGCACCCGGCAGACAATACGGGTTCTTTCCCGCTGTATCTGCAGGCTGGACACTGAGCAATGAAAAATTCCTGTCCAATGTTCCCTGGCTCAATAACCTGAAACTGCGTGGTTCTTATGGCCTGGTAGGAAATGATAAACTCAATGTGCGTTTCCTGTTCCTGGATAACTATGGCGTACAAACTGGCGGAAGTGTTGCTACATACTCCAAACCCGGTAACGGTGTGCGGTTTGGATTGCCTACCTCTGCTGTTACTTATGACGTAGTGGTGCAATCATCTTTTGGTAATCCTGAAGTGACCTGGGAAACCGGTACCAAACGCAATATCGGTATTGAAGGCAGTTTTTTCAACAAAGCGCTGAGTATTACTGTTGACCTGTTTGATGAGCGCAGAAAAAACATTCTTACCGACCGCTCCTCTGGTCTGGCTATGTATGGCCAGAAATATCCTGCGCTGAATATTGGTGAAGTATACAATAAAGGATATGAGATAGAGTTGAACTACCAGGGTAAACTGGGACAGATCACTTACGGACTGGGCACACAGTTGTCATTTGCCCGTAACAAGATCATTAACCGTGATGAGCCGGCTGGTAGTCCTGCTTATCAGAAACAGGAAGGTAAAAGGGTAGGACAGTTCTTTGGTTATAAAACAACCGGTTTTTATGCTTCCAAAGATGATATCAATGCCTCACCGGTGAACACACTGGGCTCGTTGGTAATACCCGGCGATCTGAAATACCTGGATTATGACAAGAATGGTATCATTGATGTAAATGATCGTGTACCCATTGGTTATTCCCGTACACCGGAATACATCTATAGCTTTTCACCATCCATATCGTGGAAAGGTGTTTCACTGTCTGTATTATTCCAGGGGGTAGCCAATGTAAGTTCGGATGTAATACTGACTGAACAGAACAACGGCCAGCAGATGTACGAATTTATGCAGGACCGCTGGACACCGCAAACAGCAGCTACTGCCAAATGGCCTGCACTGCACTCGCGCGGTGCTACCTTTATCAACTACCAGTTGAACGATTTCATACTGCAGGATGCTTCTTATCTCAAAATACGCAACGCAGAACTGTCGTGGAACCTGCCACAGCGTTGGGTAAGATCAATGAATATAGCTGCTATACGTGTGTACCTGTCAGGACAGAACCTGCATACGTGGACAAAGTTCAAAATGTACCTGGATCCTGAGAATATCAACCTGTCGAACACCGATTTTTCAAAGCAGTCTATTTACCCCACATCCCGCATTTACAATTTTGGTGTGAATGTTCAATTCTAAAATGTTGCCAATGAAACGTATTAATTATATATCAGGTTTGCTGAAAGGAGCATCCAATGAAAGGCCTGCTTCAGATATTTTAACAGGCGGGGTGTCAATTGTGAAAAGTGAAATGTCAAACGAGTGCCCGCATTCCTTACTTCGTGTTTCATATTTTTTTATTTCGCTCTTCCTGCTTTCATCATGTCAGAAATTCCTTGACCGTGCGCCCAGTGTAAATATTTCGGAAGACCAGGTATTTAAAGATCCCATACTGGCAGCTAAATATGCAGACAATGCCTATAATTATCTGGTAGATGAATATGCCCGTTTTAATGATCACCGTGGTATAACCGGCCAGTTTGCAGATGAGGCCGTGTCTGGTAACAATGATGTATCTGTACGTACCATCACCAATGGCACCTATCACGACCATTATGAAAAAGGTGGTGAATCACTGAACGATATTGGCGATATATGGAACCGCGCTTACGGTGGTATCCGTATTACGAATATGATGCTGACCCGTATGGACAATGTGCCCTGGAATGCCAACCAGTCGCCCACAAGGATCAAAGGGGAGATGTATTTTCTTCGTGCCTTCCTTTACTTTGAACTGATCAAGCGTTTTGGTGGTGTACCCATCATGGATAAGGTGTACGGTGTAAATGATAATATTGATTTTCCCCGGAACACTTACAATGAGTGTGTGGATTTCATTATCAAAGATCTGGATGCTGCAGATGGCATGTTGCCCACTGATTATGATAACTCTAACCTCGGAAGGGCTACACAGGGTGCATGCAGGGCATTGCGTTCACGCGTATTGCTGTATGCTGCCAGCAAACTGAACAACCCAGAGAATGATCTTGCCAAATGGCAGGCTGCTGCTGCGGCAGCAAAATCTGTCATGGATATGAACCAGTATTCATTACAATCTACCTATGCAGATATATTGAATGTGGCAACCTCACCTGAATACATTATGATCAAGGTGCGGGGACCACGTGCCATAGATGGTATGTTGCTGGATTTTGTAATGTCACCTGGTTCAGGTGGTGCGCAGGGATCGCTCAATCCCACGCAAAACCATGTGGACATGTATGAAATGCAGGCTACGGGAAAAGCTATCACGGATCCCACTTCCGGTTATGATCCACAGAATCCTTATGCTGGCAGAGACCCCCGTTTTTATGCCAATATCCTGTACAACAACGTTGCGTGGCAGGGAAGAAATATGCAGATGTGGGATGGAGGTAAAGATTATTTAGCTAGCAATATTATTTATACTGCTACGCGCTATTACTGCCGTAAAATGTGGCCCGAAGTGTATATCCGCAATGTGGCGGGTACAGCCCTGATCAATTTTGTTTTCTTCCGTTATGCTGAGATACTGCTGAATTATGCCGAAGCACAGAACGAAGCTGCCGGTCCCGATGCCAGTGTATACAGTGCGGTGAACCTGATACGCCAGCGTACCAGTGTAAACATGCCGCCGTTGCCCGCAGGGCTTTCTCAAAGCCAGATGCGTGACGCCATTCGTCATGAGCGGGCTGTGGAACTGGCTTTTGAAGATTTCAGATGGTATGATATTATGCGCTGGGATATTGGTACAGAAGTGATCACCAAACCTATGTATGGAATGAATGTGGTACGCAATACCAACGGTTCATTTACCTATACACCGGTGTTACTGCCTGTCAATATGCAAAAGGTGTATAAATCCTATATGCACCGTTATCCCATTCCGCGTATTGAGATCTACAAAAGCAAGAATATTCTGAAGCAAAATGAAGGCTGGTAATACAATCCGGCAGGAATTACAAACAGCAAAACAAAAGAAATGAACGTACAACATAAATATACTTTTCTGCTATGGCTGCTGGTATTGTTGTCAGTGGCAGGCATAGCGCAAAATCCCAATGCGGCACAAACAGCTGCCGGGCGTATGCTGGATCAGCACAAGCAACCACTGGAAGGAGTGGAAATACTGGTACAGGAAAAAACATCCGGCATTACAACCGGTGCAGATGGCCGTTTTAGTATTGATTGCAATACCAACGATGTGCTCATCTTCAAAAAGAAAGGATACAATACATTACAGAAGCCGGCGGTAGAACTGACCGGCGTGGACATTGTAATGATTGCCAGCCTGATCGATGCGGGCGATGACGATAATGTATATATACCTTTTGGTGTAAGAAAAAAGAGAGCAGTGTCTGCGTCCATCAGCAGTGTAAAAGGAACCAATCTGCCACAGATACCCTTGTCTACGCTCAATAATGCACTGGCAGGCCGCATACCCGGCTTATATGTACAGCAAACAGGGTCAAGACCCGGTACTGATGATGCAACCTTCCTGGTACGTGGCCGTTCATCATACAACAGCGGACAGCAGCCACTGGTACTGGTAGATGGAGTGGAGCGTGATTTTGTGAATATGGATCTGAATGAAATTGAAAGCATCAGCGTACTGAAAGATGCTGCTTCTTTATCATGGTATGGTATGAATGCTGCCAATGGCGTATTGTATGTAACTACACGTCGCGGCAGTCCATCTACTACAAAAATCTCATTGGATGTACAGGGAGGTGTTCAAACGCCGGTTGATATGGTAAAGCCATTGGATTCGTACAACTATGCGCTGATGTACAATCAGGCATTGCAGAACAATGGCAGTGCGCCACGCTACAGCCAGGCAGCACTGGATGCATATAAAAATGGCAGCGATCCGTACAAATATCCCAACAACAATCTGCCGGATATGTTCTTCAAAAAAGGATCACCGGTACAGCGTTATGTAATGACCATTAGTGGTGGTAATGCTTTTGCACGGTATTTTACTTTGCTAAGCTACTATAACCAGGATGGTTTATATAAAGGCGGATACAACGATAAGTATAAGGCCAATGCCAATTACAAACGTTATAATTTCCGCACCAATCTTGATATGCGGCTCAACAAGAACCTGGATGTGGTACTGGATATCGGCGGAAGGGTAGAGAACCTGCGTTATCCCGGCTCTGGTACAGGCAGTTTCAATACAACCGTGTTTACCACGCCGTCCAATGCGTTTCCGATTAAGAATGCAGATGGCTCTTATGGCGGCAGTTCTTTGTTCCGCAGCAATCCGCTTGCCATGTTGAGCGAAGGTGGTAGTATTACGGATCTGTACCGCACACTGCTGGCTACTTTAAAAGTGCGGCAGAAACTGGACTTTATTACAAAAGGGTTATCGGTAAATGTGTTCTATACTTACGATATTACCGGTATGTACCAGTCTGGTTTTGACCAGGCGTATGAGGTATATGAGCAGAACAGTGCTGGCACCGGTTATACACGTTATGGCACTAAAGCACCGCTTAATTACCGCAGTACTTCTTTCAGTGGTAATGTACGCAATAATGAATTCTGGGGCGGTTTTGATTATGATCGCAATTTTAGTGATCATGGTTTCAATTTCACCACACGTTTCCAGACTGCGGTAAGTGCTGCTCCCGGCAGACTGGACAATACCAGCATCACGTATGCCAATCGTCTTTCCTACAATTACAAACAACGCTATTTTGCTGATGTGGTAGCTACTTATGGTGGCAGCCAGAACTTTGCTCCCGGCAAAAGATTTGGCTGGTTCCCTGCAGTATCTGCGGCATGGATCATTTCTGATGAATCATTCATGCGTAAGCTGGCCTTCCTGGATTACCTCAAACTGCGTGGTTCGGTAGGACTGGTGGGTAATGGCGGTGTAAGCACACGCAGGTTTGCCTACAGGGACTATTATACCCGTGGCGGCTCTCAATACTTCTTCGGAACAGGTTATTCTGCCGTATCAAATACCTCCGAACTGGAGTTGGCCAATCCCGACCTTACCTGGGAAAAAGCGGTTAAATCAAGCATTGGTTTCGACACACGTTTGTTCAGCCAGGCACTGTCATTGTCTTTTGATTATTTCAGCGAAGAAAGGAGAGACCTGCTGACCAGTGCACTGTTACCCAATATCCTGGGACAAGGCACTGTGAATGTCAATGCAGGTAAAGCGCGGTACAGAGGCTTTGAAGCCGGTGCTACTTATGAAAAAAACATCAGTAAAGTGCGTGTAGCCATCAACGCCAATTATACTTATGCTAAAAGCACTATCCTGGCATTGAATGAAGAAGCGGGATTGCCTGCTTATCAGAAACAGGTGGGTTATTCCATTGGCGGCGTACAGCAGGGCGCTGATTATGTACGGAGATTTCTGCTGGCCGAAGGTATATTCCAGAATCAGGCAGAGATTGATGCCGCACCCGTACAACGTTTTTCAGGTATAGTAAAACCGGGCGATATCAGGTATAAAGACATCAACAATGATGGCGTGATTGATAACCTGGATTATGTAATGACCAACTATTCCGATGTGCCGCGTTCTTATTACGGATTTGGTGCCACTGTTTCCTGGAATCATTTTGACCTGTCATTGCAGTTCCAGGGCGTGGAAGGGCGTACCATTCAGATCAATGACCTGATCAATGCAGGTACATCGGCTACAGGATATATCAATCAATTCAGTCCCGATAGCTGGACCTCGGATAAAACCAATGCATTGTGGCCGCGTATGGCGATCGCCGATAGAGGAAACAATACGGTGAGTTCTACGTACTGGCTGCGTTCGGGTGATTACCTGCGTTTAAAAACAGCAGAGCTGGGCTACAACCTGTCTGCTGCATCTTTAAAAAGGATCAGGATAACAGGTTGCAGGTTCTATATCAGCGGATTTAACCTGTTAACATTCAGCAAGATTAAAGATCTTCCTTTTGATCCTGAAATGCCGGCGGCAGGATATGGCTCTTCTTATCCTTATTTGCGCACGTTCACGGCAGGACTGAATGTTAATTTTTAAAAAACGATTGCAGTCAGTCATGTGGCATATACATGATTGCCGGGCAAACCAAAATATGAACAATGAAACAAGTGATCAACATACGTCAATTATACCTGCTGTTGTTGCCGGTGGTATTGTGGAGCTGCCGCAAGAACTTTTTGCAGGATGGCAGTACTACGGAAGGACCCATTACCGATGAACAGGTATGGGCCAATGACAGCTATGCACGTGGTGTATTGAACAACGCCTATTTTACTGTACCAGACGAATTTGACCTGGATGGAGATGGTGCCATGCTGGCATCAGGCAGTGATGAAGCGGTTAACTCCAACCTCAACTCGTCTATTAACATCTTCAATAATGGAACATGGGGATCTGTTCGTACTGTCAATAATGTATACAGTGACATATATACCGGTTTACGGAAAGTGAACCTGTTCCTGGTAAAAGCTCCTGCGGCTGCTATCATTCCGCAGGATGGACTGACCTTTGAAGCTGACGTGGCGCGTTTGCGCGGGGAAGCCTTTTTCCTGCGTGCTATGTTTCATTTTGAATTGGTGAAAAGGTATGGTGCTGTTACACTGGCAACGCGTGTGTTCAGCAGGACTGAGGATCTGAATCAACCAAAGAATAGTTACCAGGAATGTGTAAACCAGATTGTGGCAGATTGCGATTCTGCTATTAAAATGTTACCGGTATGGACACAATCATGGAGTGCAGCCAATCGTGGCCGTGCTACACAGATGGCAGCGCTGGCATTGAAATCAAGAATGCTGTTGTACGCAGCCAGTCCGCTGAATAATCCCAGTAATGATATCGCCAAATGGCAGGCGGCTGCCAATGTTGCCAAAGCCCTTATTGACAGTAACAAGCACAGCCTGCTCACTTCCTATTACAATATTTTCAATTACGGATCGGCACAGTACAACAATGAAGTGATCTTTGCCACACAGGCACTGAACCGCAACGACATTGAAGTAAACAATGCACCGATCAGCTATGATGGTGCTAAGGGGCGTACCGATCCCACTCAGGAAATGGTAGATGCTTTTGAAATGACCAATGGCAAACCCATTACCGATCCCACTTCAGGATACAATGCAGCCAATCCCTATAATAACAGGGACCCTCGTTTGGCCCTCACCATCAATTACAATGGACGTTCTTTCAAAAGCAGGCCTATACAAACTTATGTAGGCGGACAGGACGGTTTGAATGCGAATGTAAATGCTACTAAAACCGGTTATTACCTGCGCAAATTCCTGAGCGAAGCTGCTACCTGGAACCAGGCGTCCAATACCAATGCGCGTCGTCCGTGGGTAGTATTCCGCTATGCGGAGATCTTACTCAACTATGCAGAAGCACTGAACGAAGTACAGGGACCTGTATCGGATGTATATAAATACGTAAACATGGTGCGTCAGCGTGCGGGCATAGTGATGCCGGTATTGCCTTCGGGACTGACCAAAGACCAGATGCGTGCACGTATCCAGAATGAACGCAGGGTAGAGCTGTGTTTTGAAGGGCATCGTTTTTATGATGTGCGTCGCTGGAAACTGGGCGAGCAATATTTGAATCAGCCTGTTACGGGTATGCGTATTACGGTGAATCCCAACGGTACGCTCAATTATGAGCGTTTCACGGTAGAGAACAGGGTATTTCAGGCCAGGAATTACTGGTTTCCTTTTTCACAAAGCGATATCAACCGGCAACCGGCATTGAAACAGAATGATGGCTACTAGTATCGCGGATTTCAGGGATAAAGAACATGGATTGTGCAGATGCTGATCTTAGATAGTTGGAATGATAATGTTCTGTGATCGGAACAATCCATGTTCTTTATCTGCATAATCTTTGTTCTTCAATCCGTGTAATCTGTATTTTAAATCCGTGTAATCAGTGTTAATATGAGAACAATACTATCTGTTGCATTTCTGTCATGTACACTGCAGGCCAACGCGCAACAGGGAAGTGAGTACAGTATTATGGTAGAAAGCCGGGTGGCAAAAAGCAAGGAAAAACAGTATGGTGAGTGGAAGGCCTGGCCCACGCGTGCTGTAAGTACATTACAGCAATATAAACCTGCTGCTATAGCGATTGATAAATATGGAGGCCGTACTGATGTGAAGTTGAAAAGTACCGGCTATTTCAGTGCTGTGAAAGAAAAAGATCGCTGGTGGATTGCAGACCCAGATGGAAATGCCTTTATCAATATCGGTGTGGTCAGTGTGTCGGCTGGTCCTTCTGACAGCAGTAAGCTGGCATTACAGCAACAGTTTGGTGATGTGAGCAAGTGGGCTACTGCTACGTACACTTTACTGCGCAACAATGGTTTCAATTCGCTGGGTGCCTGGAGCGATGTAGAGCAGGCAAAAGCTGCAGCCTCGCAAAACAAACAACCTTTCTCCTATACCATTATCAAAAATTTTATGAGTGATTATGGTAAACAGAAAGGAGGTGTATATCAACAGGCTGGCCACATGGGATATCCGGACAATACCATTTTTGTTTTTGATCCGGAGTTTGAAACATTTTGCGACAAGTATGCACAACAACTGGCCGCGAATAAAAACGATAAAAACCTGTTTGGATATTTTTCTGATAACGAGCTGCCTTTTGAACGCCTGAGTCTTGACCGCTACCTGAGTAAAAAAGATACAACCGATCATGGATACCAGGCTGCACGCCGGTGGATAGAAGAACGCGGCATCAGCAAAACTGCGATCACCGATTCTGTACGGCACCTGTTCCTGGGATTTATGGCCGACAGGTATTATTCCATTGTAGCGCGCGCTATCAAAAAATATGATCCCAATCACCTGTACCTGGGCAGTCGCCTGCATTTCTATGAGCTGAAAGTAAAACCATTTTTTGAAGCAGTGGGCAGGTATGTGGATGTGATTGCCATTAACTACTATCGTTTCTGGACACCTGTGGCAGAAGATATGAAGAACTGGGAAGCCTGGAGTGGCAAACCTTTCCTGGTAACGGAATGGTATACTAAAGGTATGGATAGCGGTATGCCCAATTATTCAGGGGCCGGTTGGATTGTCAGAACACAGGAAGAGCGCGGGCTTTTCTACCAGAACTTTGCATTGGGATTGCTGGAGTCAGGTAATTGCGTAGGATTCCAGTGGTTCAAATACCAGGATAATGATCCTGCAAACATCAATGCCGATCCTTCCAATACAGATGCCAATAAAGGCATCGTCAGCAACCGGTACAAGGTATATCAACCGTTGCTGGATAAAATGAAAGAGCTGAATACACAGGTGTACTCACTAATAGATTTTTTTGATGCACGTAAACGCAATGCGCAATAAAACATCCCGGTAACTACAGGATTTGTATTAGTCATTTGCCATCTGAAAAAGATCATTATGAAAAAAAATATTCTTACATACGCACTTTTGCTTACACTGGCTGCCTGTTCCAAAAACAGCAGTCAGTCTGCTCCTGAACCTCCGGCCCCGCCTGCAGCAGATACCAGTCTGAAAAAAGATCTGCCTTTTCCCGCAGGTGCAGCAGTCAGTGTAAACCTGTTAAAAACAAAAGATGTCTACCGTTCGCTGGTAATAAAGGAATACAATAGTATTACACCGGAAAATGCCATGAAGATCGGTACCATTCATCCTGCAAAAGATACCTACAACTGGGCCGATGCAGATTACCTGGTAAGTTTTGCGGAACAGAATAACCAGCGGGTGCATGGTCATACATTGGTATGGCATCAGTCATTACCTGATTGGGTAGCCAATTTTTCAGGTGATTCCGCTGCATGGGAAAACCTTCTGAAAACACACATACAAACAGTTGTAACCCATTTCAAAGGAAAGGTAACATCTTGGGATGTAGTGAATGAAGCCATTAACGAAGATGGAACATTGCGTAACAGCCTGTGGCGTCAGAAACTGGGCGACGATTATATTGCCCGCAGTTTTCAATATGCGCATGAGGCTGATCCGGGGGCATTATTGTTTTACAACGATTACGGACACGAATACGGCGTTACTAAACGTACTGCGATCCTGAACCTGGTGAACAATCTGAAAAACCGTGGTATTCCCATTCATGGTATTGGACTGCAGATGCATACACGCTATACACAAGCTGATAATAACCTTGTCAATGCTATCACCAGTGCGGCTGCAACCGGTTTAAAAGTGCATATAGCTGAGCTGGACATTGCTATGAATCCGGATAATGTAGCCAACCTGGTCTTCACTGCTTCACTGGCTGAACAACAGAAACAGAAATATTTCCTGATCACCAAAACGTTCAATGCTATTCCCAAAGCACAGCAGTTTGGTATCACTACCTGGAATGTGGGTGATGCTGATTCCTGGATTCCATCCAATTACAATCGCCCGGACTGGCCGTTGTTGTTCGATAGCAATTACAAACGCAAACCTGCGTATTATGGCGTGTTGCAGGGAGTACAACCCTGATGATTTAAAAATGGAATAGCGATTATTTTACTAATCAATATTATTGAATAATCCGGGACTGGCAACTCACGTCTCACGATTGACATTTCACGGAAAAAACATCTCATGAATACACGTACCCGCTTATTATTGGTGTGGATGCTGGTAACAGCACATTGCCTGCAGGCGCAGGAACTGATACAACATATTTATGGTCGTAAAAATATCAGCCTGAACGGGCGCTGGAATTATATTATAGATCCTTATGAAAACGGTTACTATGATTACCGGCATGACCCGTTTGACCAATCTGCTTCCGGAAAAGGTGGTTTTTATGATGATCGTACAGCTAAAGACAAAGGAGAGTTGCTGGAATACAACTTCGATCTTTCGCCTACACTGAAAGTGCCTGGCGACTGGAATTCGCAGGTAGAAAAACTACAATTGTACGAGGGTACTGTATGGCTGCGGAAAAAAATTGTGGTAACACCTGTAGCAGGAAAAAAATACTTGCTGTATTTTGGTGCAGTCAATTATGAAGCGCATGTTTACCTGAATGGCAAAAAGCTGGGTATTCACAAAGGAGGATTTACGCCTTTTCAGTTTGATGTGACCGGTAAATTGACGAACGGTGAAAACGTAGTAGTGGTAAAAGCGGATAATACCCGCAGGCAGGATGAGATCCCTACTGTAAATACAGACTGGTGGAATTATGGTGGTATCACCCGTGATGTTTTATTAAGTGAACTGCCGCAAACGTATATTGCAGATTATAAACTGCAACTGGCAAAAGGAAACCTGGATCGGATTGATGGGTTTGTGCAGGTGAACGGTACAGAGAATGCGCAGACGGTAACGATCAGTATTCCAGAAGCAGGTATCAGGCAGATAGTTACTACCGATGCATCCGGTAAAGTTGCGTTCAGCATTCCGGTAAAGAAGTTAAGTTACTGGTCGCCGGAAAATCCGAAGTTGTATGACGTTGTGGTTGCTATGGCAACAGATACGGTAAAAGATCGTATCGGTTTCAGAACTATTGAAACAAAAGGGAAGGACATATTGCTGAATGGTAAATCAGTGTTTTTGCGTGGTATTTCCATTCATGATGAGAACCCTTTGATACCCGGACGTTTGCGTGGGGAAGGTGATATGCGCATGTTACTGAACTGGGCAAAAGAACTGAATTGTAATTATGTGCGCCTGGCGCATTATCCTCATAGTGAAGAGATGGTGAGGCTGGCAGATGAGATGGGACTATTGGTGTGGGCTGAAGTACCGGTATACTGGACTATATCATGGCAAAATGCAGCTACCTACAACAATGCGCAGCAACAACTGTCAGATCTGATCCTACGCGATAAGAACCGTGCTGCAGTGATTGTGTGGTCAATCGGGAATGAAACACCGTTGAGCGAACCACGTCACCAGTTCATGGGTAAACTGGCAACACATGCACGTTTACTGGATAGTACAAGACTGGTAGCGGCGGCACTGGAAGTACACCGTAAAGGCACTGATGTAATAGTAGATGATCCGCTGGGTGAAAAACTGGACCTGGTAAGTTTTAATGAATATGCAGGCTGGTACTGGAGTTCACCGGATGAGATCCATAAATATAGTTTTCGCATTAAGTACAATAAACCAGTAGTGATCACAGAATTTGGTGGCGATGCACTGGCTGGTTTTCATGCAGATGAACGTACAAGATGGAGTGAAGAATACCAGGATGCACTGTACCGCGAACAATTGAAATTCCTGACTACCATGAGCGGATTGCGTGGCATGACCCCGTGGATATTGGTTGATTTCCGTTCACCACGCAGGCAACATCCTTTGTACCAGGATTTCTGGAACCGTAAAGGATTGTTTTCTGAAACAGGAAAAAAGAAACTGGCATTCTATACGTTGAAAATATTTTACGATGAAATGGAAAAAAAGTACAGGTAATAAAACATACAAACAGAAAATAAAACAGCATGCACGGTTAGCGGGCAGTTGCCTGCTGCTGGTGTGTAGCCAGGCAACGCAAGCACAGGTAAAACCCATCAGTGAAAGAGTGGATTCTTTACTGAAGCTGATGACGCTGGAAGAAAAAGTAGGTCAGTTGAACCAGTATTCCGGCCGTGAAGTAACAGGCCCGGTAAGCGATAAAAAAACGAACCAGCTCAATGAACTGAAAAATGGCTGGGTAGGATCGATGCTCAATGTAAAAGGCGTAAAAGACACCCGCGATATACAGGCGGTGGCATTACAGTCACGATTGAAAATTCCTTTGTTGTTCAGCCTGGATGTGATACATGGATACAAAACAGTTTTTCCCGTTCCATTGGCTGAAGCTGCATCATGGGATATGGAAGCCATAGAGCAATCTGCACATATTGCTGCCAAAGAAGCTGCTGCGGCTGGCATTCACTGGACATTTGCCCCGATGGTGGATATAGCCCGTGATCCGCGGTGGGGACGCGTAATGGAAGGCGCCGGGGAAGACACTTACCTGGGTTCCATGATTGCGCGTGCAAGGGTAAAAGGTTTCCAGGGTGAGCGTTTAGGCGGTACAGACGCCATTATGGCCTGTGCCAAACATTTTGCTGCTTATGGTGCTGCCATTGCCGGCAGGGATTATAACGCGGTGGATATGAGTGAGCACCAGTTATGGGAAAGCTATCTGCCACCATTCAAAGCAGCTGCGGATGCAGGTGTGGCCACATTCATGAACTCTTTCAATACGCTGAATGGTATACCAGCCACAGGCAGCAGCTACCTGCAACGCGATATTCTGAAAGGTGCCTGGAAATTCAGTGGTTTTGTAGTAAGCGACTGGAATTCTGTTGGTGAAATGATCAACTGGGGATATGCAGCCAATGATAAAGATGCTGCACAGAAAGCCATCATTGCGGGCAGTGATATGGATATGGAAAGCAAGGCCTATCGCAGCAACCTGGTACAACTGGTAAAAGAAGGCGCCGTAAATATCAGTGTGGTTGACGACGCGGTAAAACGCATCTTATACAAAAAGTTTGAACTGGGTTTGTTTGAAGACCCTTATAAATTCTCAGACGCTGCCCGTGAACAGCAGGTAGCACAACAGGAAGCACAGCATCGCGACATTGCCCGCAAAGTGGCTGAAAAATCTATCGTGTTGCTGAAAAATGAAAAAAATATCCTGCCACTGGCACGCAATTATAAAGCCATTGCAGTGATAGGTCCGCTGGCCAATTCCCGCAGGGATATGAATGGTAGTTGGGTGGTATTCCCCAACGACACTTTACAAACTGTAACCTTCCTGCAGAGCCTGCAACAGAAAGCAGGTAAGGAAACAAAAATACTGTTTGCAAGAGGATGCGATATTGAAGGCAGCAATGATAAAGGATTTGCCGAAGCTGTTAAGATTGCACAGCAGGCAGATATCGTAATCATGACACTGGGAGAGCATGGTGAAATGAGCGGTGAAGCAAAATCAAGATCCGATATTCACCTGCCGGGTGTACAGGAAGCGTTGTTCCGTGCGGTACAGGCAACGGGCAAACCGGTAGTTACTGTATTGATGGCCGGGAGACCTTTGATCTTTAATGATATTGCAGACAATGCCAATGCCATTGTATACGCATGGTGGCTGGGTTCTGAAGCCGGTAATGCGATCACCAATGTATTGTATGGTGAGTATAATCCTTCCGGAAAACTGCCGATCACTTTTCCACGCAACATGGGACAGATCCCTGTTTCATACAACTATTACAATACAGGTCGCCCGGTAAAAAATGAAAAAGACATCCGTTATCGTTCTGCTTATATTGACGGGCCCAATTCACCACGGTATGCATTTGGTTATGGGTTAAGCTATACTACTTTTGCCTATGCTGATCTTAGTGTTGATAAAAACAGTTTGAAAGATGGTAATGATGAGTTGACGGTACGTTGTAAACTCACCAACACCGGTAAATATGCCGGTGAAGAAGTGGTACAATTATACATCCGCGACAATATTTCTTCTGTGGTACGTCCTGTAAAAGAACTGAAAGACTTTAAAAAGATCAGTCTGAAACCCGGCGAAAGCACAGTGGTTAGTTTTGTGATCAATAAAGAAAAGCTGTCTTTCTATAATCGTCGGCTGCAATGGGTAGCAGAACCCGGTACTTTTGAATTGATGCTTGGAGGTTCATCTGATAGCACACCATTAAAGCAAACGATTACATTAGAAGGCGGCGGAGTAGGGAATGGTGAGTAGTGATTGGTGGGTGATGATAGGCGTTCAGTATTGAACATTGTTAGTTGAAAATTACTTATTGAGCATTCGTTCTTAGTACCCCGGCTGGTGTCTCACCAGCCGGAATCAGAAACTTAATTCTGCGGCATAGAGTTATAAGATGAATAGTGAGCAGTGGCCTGGATGATATTGCCCCATTACATATTGAATATTTTCCTCCACGGTCCCGTAAGCTTGCGGGACCGTTTTTGTTTATGTTCATCAGCATGTCCGGACGCCTGATCGCTTCATTAACAACCGTTAAATCCACAAAAAGGACAACCGGCGTTGGAAAAGTCAGAAGAAATATTAATTTGCTGCAATATGGGGAGTGGTGCTCAAAAAAATAACCTGGCAGCTCTCCGTTCTATTCCACATAATAACCACTATATATGAAAATGGGAAACTGGTACAAAGGTGTTGCATTGGGTGCAATACTGGCAATGGCTGGCCAATACACAACAGCGCAGGCTCCGGAAAAAGCACCTGCAACCAACGCAGGCTTAAAATTACCTGCAGGCTTTACTGCAAACAGTTTAATAACCGGCATCGGCCGGGCAAGGCATATTGCCGTTACCCCGCAGGGAACCATTTATGTAAAACTGGACAGACCTGTTGGCGGTAAAGGAGTGATCGTATTACAGGAAAGCAACAATACTGCCACTGTAAAAATGGGATTTGGCAATTACCGTGGTACAGGAGTATATGTAAAAAATGGCTACCTGTATGCTTCATCCAATGAAGAAGTGTATCGTTACAAACTCAACAGTAATAATGAGATCATTGATACTGCTAAAAAAGAAGTGATTGTAACAGGGTTAATTAACCGCGGACAGCATGAATCAAAATCGGTGGTGCTGGACAACAACGGTAATTTGTATGTAAATATTGGTGCCTACTCCAACTCATGTCAGGTACAGGACAGGCAGAAAGGATCTATGGGGCGTGAAGGCTGTCCTATACTGGATTCAGCCGGTGGCATCTGGATGTTCAAAGCAGACAAGCTGAACCAGACCTATGGTGATGGTGTGCGCTATGCTACTGGTTTACGCAATGTGGTAGGGCTTGACTGGAACCAGCAGAACAATCAACTGTTTGTTATGCAGCATGGCCGTGACCAGTTGCACGACCTGTTTCCTGATCTGTATACAGTAGAGCAATCTACTAACCTGCCGGCAGAATGTCTGTATGCCCTGAAAAAAGGAGATAATGCCGGCTGGCCTTACATTTATTATGACGATGCGCAGCACAAAAAGATACAAGCTCCTGAATATGGCGGAGATGGTAAAAAAGAGGGCAGTAGTTCATTTATAGATCCTGTAGCAGCTTATCCTGCACACATGGCTCCCAATGGATTATTGTTCTATACCGGCAACCAGTTTCCGGAAAGATATAAGAATGGTGCATTCATTGCCTTTCATGGTTCATGGAACCGTTCACCCGAACCGCAGGCAGGCTTTTTTGTAGTGTTTCAGCCTTTTAAAGATGGTAAACCTTTTGGCCCGTGGGAAGTATTTGCTGATAACTTCTCCGGTTCTCCTGAAAAAACTGCTTCGGGCAGAGCTGATCATCGTCCATGCGGACTGGCACAGGGTGCAGATGGTTCGCTGTATGTATCGGATGATGTAAAAGGTTCCATCTACAAAATCTCCTATAAAAAGTAATGTACATGAAGAAAACGGTGTTGATCATAAGCGGGCTGACTTTATTTACTATAGTACTGGCACAAACAAAAAATCCGCCTGCAAAGAAAACTGCAACACAAAAAGCGCCTGCTGCCAAAACGGGTACAAAAGCGGCGCCCGCAACAGGAAATACATTGCAGACAACTATAGCTGAGGGGAAAAAGGTATATATGCAAACCTGTGTGTCCTGTCACCAGTTGGATGGTGGAGGTGTACAGAACCTGAATCCTCCACTGATAAAGACCAGTTATGTACTGGGTAATAAAATAAAACTGGCTAAAGTGGTATTGGAAGGAATGAGTAATGTGGAAATTGATGGCGAATCATATCACAACGTCATGCCACCCATGAATTATCTTACTGATAAACAGATTGCAGATGTGCTGACTTATGTGCGCAACAGCTTTGGCAACAAAGCCGGTGCAGTTACAGAAAAGGATGTAAAAACAGCCCGCGGAAAATAAGCGCTGCAAAACAATACTGACAGAACCCCGGCAGCAATGCCGGGGTTTTTTATTTGGGGGGAGAGTAAAATATATTTCACATAATTGCATCGTTGTTGCAAATAAATGAATAGCTTGCATACTACAAAACGGAATTTGCAGATGTTATTACAACGGAATCGCCTGTTACAGCAAACAGCAGCATGGATCATGCTGGTATTGCTGTGCGGCGTACAGGTTGTAAAATGTTTGCATGAACATATACCGGTACAGCATGCTCCAGGCAACAGTTACCATGCGCAGGCTGTTATATTCAACAACGTATACGCTGTTCATTGCAGTATTTGTGAATACCAGTTGTGGCAGGATGCAGATGTGCAACCGGAACAACCTGTATTAACCTGTGTACAGCATATCATTGTACCAGACAAAGAGAAACCACTTTACTTTACATCCTTTTCTTTCAGCTATTACTTTCACAGAGGTCCTCCCGCAGTTGCCTTTTGCTGATAAACATCACCACGCTATGCTGATAGTATAGCCGTTTCATTTGAATGGCTGTTTGATAAAACAGCAGATATGTTATTACAAACCGATAATACCCTGATCATGACAGACAATCGTTTGCCTGTAACAGTACTGAGTGGCTTTCTTGGTGCGGGCAAAACCTCTCTGCTCAATTACATCCTGCACAATAAAGAAGGCATGCGTGTAGCAGTTATTGTAAATGATATGAGCGAAGTGAATATAGACGCACAACTGGTAAAGAATGAAAATACGCTCAACCGCACAGATGAAAAACTGGTAGAGATGAGTAATGGTTGTATTTGTTGCACACTGCGCGAAGACCTGCTGCTGGAAGTGGAGAAGCTGGCCGGCGAAAAACGTTTTGATTACCTGTTAATTGAAAGCTCCGGTATCAGTGAACCGCTGCCTGTAGCACAAACCTTTTTTTACCAGGACGAGAACAATAATATAGACCTGAGTAAGGTAGCAAAACTGGATACACTGGTAACGGTGGTGGACTGTTATAATTTCATCCGGGATTATTCTTCTGCTGAAACATTGCACGACAGGGACGTAACAGATGATAGCCGGGCTATTGTAAACCTGTTAACAGACCAGGTAGAGTTTGCCAACGTGATCATCCTGAATAAAACAGACCTGGTAACACGTCAGGATGTGGGTTTGCTGAAAGCGATCCTGCGTAAGCTGAATGCAGATGCACATATTGTTGAATCCACTTTTGGTAAAGTTCCATTACGGCAGGTATTGAATACAGGCCTTTTTGATTTTGATAAAACCAGTCAGGCAGCAGGCTGGATAGAAGAGCTGAACAAAAAACACCATATTCCGGAAACCGAAACTTATGGCATCAGCAGTTTTGTATTCCGCAGCCGCAGGCCATTTCACCCGGAGCGTTTCTGGAAATATATCAATCACGAATGGGATGGCAGTATTATCCGCAGCAAAGGGTTGTTCTGGCTGGCGTCAAGACCGCATGATGCGATCAACTGGAGCCAGGCAGGAGGCAGTCTGCGCGCTGAAAAGGCCGGAGTATGGTGGAGCAGCATGCCTTTTAGTGAGCGGATACGCTATGCCGCTTTTATAGATAACCAGCAACAAATAGAAGGAAATTGGGATAAACGTTTTGGTGATCGTCATAACGAGCTGGTCATTATTGGTCGTGATCTTGATAAGAGAACTATTTACAATGAGCTGGAAGCCTGTTTGTGTAATGGTGCAGAAGTAGCTGCCATGGAAACAGGCGAAGCATTTGATGATGCATTTCCTTTGAATGGATGAGCACTTTGCTGAAGTAGTGAAAGCTATACTTACTTCAGAAGTCGTTACCAGCCGAAATAATGATGTAATATTTACTCCGGGAGCCCATCATCTCGACCGAAGGGAGAGAGCTGGAACGTTGAAAAGCATGAATCCTGCATTTAAGCAGTATACTGAATATGCATTTTCCGGAATGACCTGCCTGATGACTGATTGTAGAACAGAAAAAAACTACATGCAATATTGCATGCTAACAATACAGTAAACAACCTCCTATACCCGTGTGGCAATGTAATTGTATTTGGTTAGTAGCTGCCCTCCGTACACCTGTTGGTTTAGTTGAGCCCCGCTATTCCTGGCGGGGTATTTTTTTATACCCTATACAAAAAACAAAAGCCGCTGTATCACGTTCAGCGGCTTTTGTTCGATATCATCAATAAACTTTACTGATCTTTTTTTACAACCAGATCTTTTGCATCACGGGTATTCTTTTGTACGGCAATGGCACCAAATAGTGCCAGTAAAAATGCAATACCATAAAATCCCTTTTCACTGGGCAGTAGTGTAGCGTTCCATAAACCAATAACCATAAGTACAATACACAGAATAGTAGAGAACCAGCTTAGGCCATAATAAATATCTGTTACTGGAATTCCTTCCAGCCTGTCGCGCACGCTTTTTTGTACAGATACAACGGCAAATAAACCGAACATCAGTACGGTAAAATAGTAACCTTTTTCATTGAGTTGCATTTCAGCACGCCATAGACCGATAAGAAATCCCAGCATACCTGCACCTAAAGCGATCCAGGATGCTGCAACAAACGCATTTGATGGTTTTTGAGCCATAAGGGGTTTATTTGGTGAATAATCTGCTCTTCCCGGAAGAAGAACAAGACATTAAAATACAAAAAGAACCGTTATGCGTGAACGTTTTAACAAAGTTACTGGAAGCCGGTGGTCAACAAAAAAGCCCCGGTCAGGGGGCTTTAAAATAATACAGGTATACTAATTTGTTTATCCTCTTCTTTTTCTTACGGTGGTTCGGGTACGGGTAGCAGCATTACCACGCGGTCCTTCTACAGTGGTGGTACGCCGGGTAACCTTGTGGGTGTTGCCATTGCGGGGGTTAGTGACAGTTGCTGAACGGGTAGTTCGTGTAACACGGTAGTTCTTTACAGCTACTTCATTACGGGTACGCACAGTAACAGAGGTTACGCGCACCGGCCGGTATATTCTTTGTGCATGTACAATACGGTGTGTATTCACTACTACGTATGTTGCATGATAACGATAACGGAAGGGACGGTATACATGCCATGCCAGCGGTCGCCAGGGATGCCACCATACAGGACGGCTTACCCATGTCCATGGTGAAACCCACACTACATAGGCCGGAGTATATACAAAACGTACACAGGGCCATGCCCATACATTCACTACAATACTATTGGTTATATCACTAAAACCGATATTGGGACCATGTGCCAACATATTGCCTGTAGTTTCCATCAGGGTATTGTCATCACCGCTTTCAGGTTCTACAATCGTTGCTTCGCCAAAAATATCTTCATCACCTACAATCTGGATCACGGCATTTTCACTACCTGTTTTTTCCAGTTCAATAACGGCAATATCCTGGTTTTCGTTTTCTGATACAATAGCCTGTAATACCAGCACATGAACATCCTTATCTTTTTTATCAATAACCCGGATGTAATCAGTCTGGCCATCACCATTGAGATCAAGATTGTTCACTTTGTTGTCTTCAGCATTCAGTAGTTTTTCAAACTCTTCGGGCGAACCTGCTTTTTTAAAGAGTTCAAGTGCTCCGGCAAGACTGAAATTGTCACCCGGTAACCCGGTAGAGTCCTGTTCGGCTGATTGTTGTGCTATAGCGCTTAATGAGCTAAATATCAGTACTGTAAATAAGAGTGTGAGGTAGCGGTTAAGTTTCATCTTAAGGTATTTGGGTGTATAAGACTTGTGGAAATACTGAAAGTTTAACGCTCCTGTAACACAAAACATATAGCCTGCCGCAAAGCATTGGTCTCCGGATTGATTTCTTAATCCAGGTTAATGGATCGGGGTATACGTTTACAGCAACTTTGTACTGTAAAAAATAACTTATATGATCAATACCATCGTACATAAAGCAGCTACCCGCGGTCATGCATCACATGGCTGGCTGGAGAGTTTCCAGACATTCTCTTTTTCAGGTTACTACAATCCCGACAGAATGCAGTTTGGTGCATTGCGGGTATTGAATGATGATATAGTACTGGGTGGTAAAGGCTTTGGACTACACCCGCACGATAATATGGAGATCATCAGTATTCCGCTGGAAGGCGCGCTGGAACATAAAGACAATATGGGCAATGCTGCTGTTACAAGTGCAGGTGGTGTACAGGTAATGAGTACTGGCAGTGGCATATTTCATAGTGAATACAATTATAGTGCAGAAGAAGCTGCTAAGTTTTTACAGATATGGTTATATCCCAATCAACTTAATGTAACACCGCGTTATGAACAGATGGTGCTGGATGCTGCACAACAACAGAACCGTTTGCAGGAGTTTATTGCTCCACAGCCACAACCCGGAGCTACCTGGGTATATCAGGATGCCTGGTTCAGTATGGGTACATTCAGTAAAGGGATACAGATTTCTTATCCTTTGCACAAAAAAGGCAACGGTGTATACCTGTTCGTGATCAGCGGAGCATTTGATACAGAAAGCGCTCAACTGGAAGCCCGAGATGGTATTGGTATAACCGGTGCAGATACTATTGTTTTCACTGCACAACAGGATAAGGCTACCATACTGGTCATGGAAGTGCCGATGGAAGTGTAACACCCGTTTTCTTAACCTATGTTAAGACCAATTCTTAAACAAGGTTAATGGACAAAGGCACCCGCTCAATGTAATTTTACATCATCAATCAAAAACAAATTAAAAATATAAAAACAATGGAAACTGTAGCAAAAACCAAATGGACATTAGATACAGCGCACTCTGAAGTAGGTTTTAAAGTAAAACACCTGATGATCTCTACCGTAACCGGCAAATTTGAAAAGTTTGATATACAGGTAGAGGCCGGTAAAGAAGATTTTACCGATGCAAAGATCACTTTCACGGCTGATGTAGCTTCTGTAAACACCAGCAATGAACAGAGGGACGGCCACCTGAAATCTGCTGACTTCTTTGATGCAGAAAAATTTCCGCAGATAAAATTTGTATCCGGTTCATTTAAAAAATCTGACAACAAAGGTGATTATATCCTGGAGGGTCAGTTGACTGTAAAAGATGTTACCAATACTATCAGCATACCGGTTGAATACGGCGGTACGGTACGTGATCCCTGGGGTAACACCAAAGTAGCATTCAGTATTGATACAAAGATCAATCGTAAAGAATTTGGTCTTGGCTGGAATGCTGCACTGGAAACGGGTGGTGTATTGGTAGGTGAAGATATCCGTATACTTGCTGATATACAACTGGCAGAGCAGACTGCATAAGCAACTGCAATTGTTTAATAAAAAACACCGGCATCATGCAACTGGAAAAGTTATATATACTGGCAGTAGGCCGCAATGCAGAGATCATGCAGGTATTGAACAGGTTGTTGAACACGCCTGAAAACTGGATCGGTACTACTGTTACAACGGATGAAGAAGCGGTGGCGGTTTGCAGCACAGACCCGTGCCATATAGTGCTGTTGTGTGCAGGTATTGAAAAGGAAGAAGAAGTGAGGTTAAAGGAAAGATTGTTGCAGGTAAATCCTGCAGCAATCGTCATCCGTCATCACGGTGGTGGCAGTGGGTTGTTAACAAATGAGATCCTTACAATACTGGATGCACAGGGAATGCAGGTTGGAGCTGGTAAATGATCAACAAATGTTACTACAGGCAATTAAAAACATTATTATGGAAAACAGAATCACAGGCATACATCATATCACAGCCATTGCTAACAACGCGCAACGCAATTATGAGTTCTATACCAAAGTACTGGGGCTGCGTATGGTGAAGAAGACCGTTAACTTTGACGATCCGGGAACATACCATTTCTATTATGGTAATGAAAACGGAACTCCCGGTACTATTCTCACGTTCTTTCCCTGGGAAGGTATAGGACAGGGGCGGACAGGTACAGGTATGGCTACAGATATTGGTTACGCAGTGGCTGATGGTAGCCTTGATTTCTGGAAAGACAGGTTTAAGGAGTTCAATGTAAAACATGGTGAAACTGCTGAAAAGTTTGGTGAGCTTTACCTGCCCTTCCAGGATCCTGATGGATTACAACTGGAACTGATCGTTCCCAAACAGGCAGATAACCGTTTGCCCTGGGAAACAGCAGCCATTAAAGCAACGGATGGCATCAAAGGTTTTCACAATGTAACCCTGACCCTGAAAAACGTACAGCCTACAGCCACAATTTTGACGGATGTATTTGGGTATACCTTACAACGGCAGGATGGCAATCGTTACCGCTTTGTAACGGATGCAGTTGCAAATGCAGCTATTGTTGATATGGTAGAAGTGCCCGGCGGAACAGCAGGACATGGTGCTGCTGGTACCAATCACCACGTGGCATTCCGGGTGCCCGATGAAGCAGTACAAATGGCATTTCGTGAAAAGATCCTGAGTCGTGGATTGAATATTACACCAAAGATCAATCGTGATTATTTTTATTCACTGTATTTCAGGGAACCCGGTGGCGTGTTATTTGAAATTGCAACCGATAACCCCGGATTTACAGTAGATGAACCATTGAATGAACTGGGAACGCACCTGAAACTGCCGGTGCAATATGAATCTATGCGCAATGAGATTGAAAAGGTATTGCCGGCATTGCAATAAAAAGAGCAGGATTAAGTCAATAATGATGAATCGATGATCTTATAGCTTAGTGTGTTGTGTTGATGAATGAATATTCCCGCCGGAACAAACGCCGGCCGGGAGTATTCGTTTAAACGAAAGTCCTGGAAAGCAAAAGATCATTACTAAAAAAGGGATGATATGCATACTAAAAAGATCGTTACAGCAGGCAAAAGCCTGGATGAAGCAGAAAAAGTATTGATACTGGTACATGGCCGTGGGGGTAGTGCTGAAGATATATTGTCGCTGGCCGGTTACCTGAATGTAAAAGACTATGCATTGATAGCACCGCAGGCAACAGGCAACACCTGGTATCCTTATTCTTTCCTGGCACCGGTTGCAGAGAATGAACCTTATTTATCCGGTGCCTTATCTGTATTAAAGGAAATTGTACAGGATCTGCAGGAGCAGGGATTTGTGCCCGGCAATATTTATTTCGCCGGCTTTTCACAGGGAGCCTGTTTAACGCTGGAATTTGTAACCCGTAATGCTGCAAGGTATGGCGGTGTGGTAGCTTTTACCGGCGGATTGATAGGTGATAAGATCAACCGCAGCAACTACAATGGTGATTTTGGTGGCACTCCTGTATTTATCGGTACCAGTGATCCTGACCCGCATGTACCCGTAGAGCGTGTGTATGCAACATCTAACATACTGCGTGAAATGCATGCACAGGTAACTGAAAAGGTATATAGCAATATGGGGCATACTATCAGCCAGGATGAGGTTGAACAGGCGAATGGGTTGGTGTTTAAGTAAAAGTTGTTTGGGTGATTTATTGTTTGATGGCTGGATGGTTTGATTGTTAAATTGTTATGATTTATGACATACAGGATGCAAAGCCATCCGGCCATCAAGCCATCAGATCATCAACTTTTCAGTAATTCTTCTTATACATCGTACTGCGCACTTTGCTCAGAAATTCGGGAGAAACACCAATATAGCGTGCAATCTGGTGTTGTGGTACCCGCTGTACAATATGCGGGTATTTTTCAATAAAGGCCAGGTATCTTTCTTCAGCGGTTTGTGAAACAGAGCCGTAAAAACGTTGTTGCAGCACGGCAAGCGAGCGTTGTACCAACAACCGGAACAATCTTTCAAACTTCGGGATCTTATCAAAAAGCACCCCTTTGTTTTTATAATCTATTGTCAGTAGTTCGCAGTCTTCCATGGTTTCAATGAACATATTGGAGGGACATTGTTCTGTAAAACTGCGGATATCGCTCACCCACCAGTCTTCTACTGCAAACATTAAAATGGTTTCTGTTCCGTCTTGGTTCAGAAAGTAAGTACGGATACAGCCTTTTAAGATATAGGCTTCAAAATTGCAGATCTCACCTTCCTGCAAAAGGAACTGTTTCTTTTTTACTTTTTTAAACTTTAGCAGGGAATGAAATAGTTCCTTTTCCTCTTCCGTGAGGTGAATATACTTTGCGGTAAACTGGTCTATTGGTTCAAACATACAGAATTGTATATCAGTATTGCTGTGTAAAAGTAAGGTAAATACAGGCAACAGCCATGTAATGGCTGTTTAGAGTTGAGCATGTATAGTACGACAGATAAGTGATGCCGTTAACCGCTATTGATGATGTTATACAGGTATAACAATAACTGTGACACAGAAATAAGACATGAATAACACGAACAGAGTATATGAAGCAGGCAATTTATTTGATAATACATAAAAAATAAGTGCCTGATACTTGCAAAATATGTAACAGCTTCTTAACTTGGTGGTGTGAAATCTTTGCCTTGATTCAGGTAAAGCCTGATAAAAAAGCAAAACAACACAGTTTACTAACCTGTATCTATACTTTAAGCTGTCTCATTTATGTGAGGCAGCTTTTTTTATTAATACCTCCTTTGTATATTTTTTTTACTCATGATATGAACTGGTAACCCGCGCTGGCACAGGTTTTTTAGTGATATTGATGAAGATCATTTATACATTTAAAAATATGTGTTATGGCAAAGTATTCTGAAAGAGCCGGTGAAAAAGTGGGCAAAGCAATTCATGAAGAAAAGAGTGGTGAGCTGAAAACTGGTACCGGTAAAAAGGTAATCAGCAGAAAGCAGGCGATAGCCATCGGCTTAGCTGAAGCCCGTAAAGAAGGTGCCAGAGTTCCGGTAAAAGCAACCGGTAAAAAAGCTGCACCCAAAACTGCCGGTAAAAGAACAACTTCCCGTTCGCATACTTAATTCCCTTTTCAAAAACATTGCAATATGAAAAATACTATAGAAAAAATACCGCCACAGCAACAAGGTAAACAACCTGGATCTGAAAAAGATATGTATCCCAAACCGGTGTATGACGATGGTAAGCCGGGCAGTGGCAAACTGCAGGGAAAAGTGGCTGTTATTACCGGTGGTGATAGCGGTATAGGAAGGGCAGTAGCTATCAGCTTTGCCAAAGAGGGTGCAGATATTGCCATCGTATATCTTGATGAACATGAAGATGCAAAGGAAACCAAGGCTGCGATACAGCAATATGGGGTAAGAACCATACTGTTGTCAACCGATATAGCACAGGAAGAGAATTGTAAAAACGTGGTGGAAGAAACACTGGATCAGTTAGGGCATATTGATATACTGGTAAATAATGCTGCTGTACAATTTCCACAACAGGGTGCAGAGCACATTCAGCAAGATGACCTGTTGCAGACTTTCCGGGTAAACCTGTTTGCTCCTTTTTACCTGGTAAAGCATGCCATACCACATCTGAAAGAAGGAAGTTGTATCATCAATACTACTTCGGTAACCGCTTATAAAGGCAATGCTTCATTAATTGATTATTCAGCCACCAAAGGGGCATTGGTTTCTTTTACCCGCAGCCTTGCACAGTCTCTGATGAAAAGACGGATTCGTGTAAATGCTGTGGCACCGGGTCCTGTATGGACTCCATTAATACCTGCTTCCTTTACACCCGAGAAAGTACAGGAATTTGGCAAGGATACCATGTATCACAGACCGGCACAACCTGTTGAGATTGCGCCCTGCTATGTATTTCTTGCTTCCGGTGATTCAACGTTCATTACCGGGCAGGTATTACATCCCAATGGTGGGTTTATTGTAAATGGGTAGAAGGTTAGGTTTTAAGTTGTAAGTGTATCGCTGCTACTTTGCGATTACTTGTAACCTATCACTTAAAGCTTATAACCTAAACTCATAGATCCGCAAACTCCCAGGCGCTCTGGTAAGCATTTTGCTGTTCGGTATAAGCAATGAAATCAGCATAGAACGGTAGTTGTGACAGGGTAGCACTGTCGCCAATGATCACCAGTTTTTTACGTGCACGGGTCATGGCCACGTTCATGCGTCGTATGTCAGACAGAAAACCGATGTTGTTATCTGAATTACTGCGTGTCATACTGATATAAACAATATCGCGTTCCTGTCCCTGGAAACTGTCAATGGTATTGACGGATATTCTGTTATGGTATGGCTGCAACGCAGCATTGTGCTGAAATTGCTCTTTTAATATTTCTACCTGGTGACGATAGGGAGAGATAATGGCAATGGTAGGAAAGTGTTGCGGGGTATAATGTGTACCCAACTCCTGCACTACCTGGTTAACATGCTTGAAAAGAAATGCTGCTTCTTCCGGATTACTGATACTGGTTTCCTCATTTTTCTCATCGTACCCGCATCCTGCGGTATCAATAAACAGTAATGGCTGATCACCATTGAATAGCAGGCGTTGCTCAACAGACCGGTCTGCTTTTAATTGGTTGTTATAAAAAACAGCAGACGAATAACTCATAATGGCCTGGTGCATACGGTATTGTTCCTGCAGCAACGTAACAGCCTGCGGGTAAAGCTGCACACATTTTTCCATCAGTGTTGTACCTAACCCGTTTCTGGCAGCTTCATTTGATTTGATGGTAGGAGGTAGCTGGCAGTGATCACCGGCCAACACTACTTTTTTAGCTTTCAGTATGGGTATCCAGCAGGCGGGTTCCAGTGCCTGTCCGGCTTCGTCAATAATAACAGTGTTGTACTTCAGGTTCCTGATCGTATAATGATTGGAACCTACCAGCGTGGCCGTAATCACCTGTGCACGACTTGTAATATCATTGATGATGTATTGCTCAGTGGTTTCAGTAGAACGCATGATCTTACGTGCTTCGTCAAACAGGGCCTTGCGTTGTTCACGTTCTGCCTTTCCAAAATTGCGCTTGTATTTATGCGCCATACTGATAAATTCAGCAGCCTGTTTTTTGAACCGTTTGATCTCCTTCATACTGGCATGTTCTGCCATACGGCTGTCGAGTGTTAACGACAGTAATTTATCTGATACCCGCGCCGGGTTGCCGATGCGCAATACATTCAATCCCTGTTCAGCCAATTTCTCACTCAGCAGGTCAACGGCAGTATTGCTGGGTGCTACCACCAGTATCTGTTGTGGTTCCTGTTGTATCAGTGTTTTAATAGCCTGTACCAATGTAGTTGTTTTACCGGTACCCGGAGGGCCATGTACGATAGCCACATCATTGGCTGCAACAATTTTTTGTACAGCCGCCTGCTGCGAAGCATTCAGGGAAGAAATAACAGGTATTGTAACGCGTTCATCGAAAGAGGGCAATTGTTCACCGGTCAGTATACGGATAAGTTTACCATCTTCCGTTTTTTCTGTCAGTGTTGCAGCCTGCTTCAGGGCATTCTGCATTTCATCATAACTATTGTCGTCAAACAACAGGTCAATACCCAGTTTGCCATCGCGGCTCCAGTCGGGCAACTCATCTGTACGCAGTGTGAGTTTTAAACGATTGCCGTTCTGAAAGGCAATGACGCCTTCCACACGGTCTTCTTTGGGATTGTGATTGGAGAACAATGCTGCGGAAGCGCCGGAGCGAAGCTGGTGTATAATATCCTGGTGTGTAGTACGTTCTACTTCTACGGTAAGGTAATCACCACGACCCATTTCTGTATCACGGATGGCAATGGGATACCAGGTAACACCATTTTCCCTGCGCACCTGTACGGATGCTCTTTCTGCCTGTTCCTCATATAGTCTTTTATCTTCCTGCCGTTCTGTTTTTAGTAAGTCCTGCAGCTTTTTGAAATACTCCATCCTGCAAAGGTACTGCTAATGACGGAATGCTAAATGCTTCATTCTGAATGCATTTAAGATAAACCTGCATGCTATTCTATTACATGTGCCCTGACTTACCGCCCCAATCTTCAGGAAGCAGGTCGGCAATGGATTGTGAAAAGGTCCAGATATGTCCGCCGATATCAGTTACCGTGTATTGCCTTTCACCATAGGGAAAATCAGCCGGCGGCAGTAATACCTGTGCACCATGCCGGGTAGTATGTTCGTAATGCGCGGTTACATCGCTAACGCGTACCATGAGTGAGTGATGGGGCGAAATATGTTGTGAAGAAGTCGTGCCGTCCGTTTGTTGCGATTGTGCCGTTACGGCAATAGTGCCTTCACCAAAAGATAGCTGTGCCCGGTGGTTTCCTGCCCGCCAGCGTTCGGTAAAACCAAATGTCCGGCACAACCATTCAATAGCTGTTTCTACATTATTATATGCCAATACAGGAATTACGGTGCAGGAAGGCATGGTACGGTTATGCACCAGTGGACTGTACATAGATTCCATGAACTTTTTTTAGCAGTTGCCGCACAAAGATGTTAAGATACAATAAGGCATGAAAAAAGAGTACGGATATAGTTAAAGATAAAACACTTCGTTTTTAGTCGCCATTATCTTCTTCCAGGTCGTCATGATTGTCTCCGCCAAGGCTGTAATAATTGTTCTCTTCATCTTCTTCGCCAATCAGTTCATCTTCATCATCCAGTTCTGCACCGGGTACATCAAGATTTTCCTCCATTGCTTCTTCACCTTCAGTAAATTCTTCCTTCTGCTCATGTGCATAGATATCATCTTTGGCTCCATAGCGGGGATTACCCGGAAGATTGTTGTCGTTGTCGGCAGGTTTTGTTTTCTTGCTCATATAATATAATTTATGGTGTTTGTATATATGAATGCTGAAACAATGCTTCAATTCCTGTGCCGGGCGGGTAACGGGGTAATAAATTACGTAGTAAAATCTGCTCTCCGGAAAATAAGGGTGTTGTTAACTCAATGATAATAAAATAATGGGCAGATCAGGCTGTTTGTTTAATGGTTCAGGTATAGTAATGGCATAATGATGACATTATATCACTACTTTAACTAACATGTAATGCTGCTTACTATCAGCAAAGGATCATTTATATAAGACGACAATAAATGCCTGTAGCTGGTGGTTGCAGTACTTAAAATTGTTTGCTGAGATACTGCTGCAGCACCAGCGCGTGATTGTGTTCTTCATCTTTGGCTGCATACAGTAATGTGATCACTTTGTTATGACGGTGCTGTTCCAGGAAGGCAGCTACAGCCGGGTTGCTGTCAAGTTCAGCTTTATACTGTTTCTGAAAATCGCCCCATAGGTCCATGGTGTGTCCAAACCATTTACGCAATTCAGTGGAGGGCGCAATGTCTTTGGCCCATTCGTGTATAGCAGCCTTTTCTTTGGTAAGTCCACGGGGCCATAAACGATCTATAAGAATGCGGGTTCCGTCACTTTTCTGTGGTGCTTCATATACACGTTTAATCCGTATGGCAGGTTGCATAGCAGCAGCTTAATGGTGAACAATGCGGAGCATGTATATTTAAAGCTACTTTTTTCTGGTAATATACCGGTGTGTATTATTCTGTAATAACAGGCAATTATTTAAAAAATTAATAAAATGACAATGATCCTGTACAGTACTTTTTTAATAACCCGGCTAACTTGCAGCGCGATGGAAACCCTATTTTTTCTTTAACAGGTATCATGCAAACGATAAAACTAACTGACGCAGAGTTGTTTAATTGCATCAGGCAGGATGATCAGGAGGCTTACAGAGAACTGTTTGAGCGTTATTGGGAAAAACTGTACCTGTTTGCCTGGCGGCGGCTGAAATCACGACAGGAGGCAGAAGATGTAGTGCAGCATATCTTTATGAAAATATGGGAACAGCGCGCCGTAAGAAATATTAGCTCTGTTCAGCATTATCTTTTTAAAGCTGTTTCGTACGAGATCATTGCCGCACTGAAAAAAATGCTGGATAATACAGACGACATTACGACTGTCAACGAAAGTGTGCTCCCCATCTTTAATAATATACTGGATAAAATGGGTGTGGATGAGCTGGACAAATTGCTGGAAGAAGAGATCGGCAGGTTGCCCGGCCGTATGCAGGAAATTTTCCGTTTAAGCCGCCAGCAGGGACTGGCCATACAGGAAATTGCGGTATTGCTGGAACTGTCTGAACAAACGGTTAAAAACCAACTGAGCAGTGCCATTGCCAGGCTGCGCAAACCCATGTCGGAAGCACTGCTGATAACATTGTTTTATGAGTTAACAATTCGATAATACAACCGCATAGTACCAAAAGAAGTTTTAAGGCGCTTTATATAGAGCGCCTTTTTCTTTTTACAACAAAAAGGAAACAATTTCAACGAAATGGACAAAGAACAACTGAAGCGTCTTTTACAGAAATATCTTGACGGACAGGCTACTGCACGTGAACAGAAAATGCTGGAAGCATGGATCGTTCTGGCAGAAAAACACCATGATGAGCTTTCTGAGCAGGATAAAGCATTTATCAAAAACAGGCTGTGGGAACGTGTGAGGCCTGCTGCTGAAGTATCTGCAGTATTATCTGATGAACAGCATTCCGGTGTAGTACGTTTCAGTAAACGTATGTTGCGGTATGCGGCCTTATGGGCCGGACTGGCAGTGTTCCTGGTGGCAGGATACCTGTTCAGGTACCGTATACTGGATATGATAGATCCGGTGACGCTGCAAACAAAAGCTACCGGTCCGTATGAAATTAAAAAACTGCTGTTGCCCGACAGCAGTATTGTAACACTGGCTGCCAACAGCAGTATCAGCTATCCTGAAAAATACCGTGGCACAAAACGATATGCTGCATTAAAAGGAAAAGCCTTTTTCAGTATCACGCACAATCCTGCAAAACCTTTTGTAGTAGAAAGTGATGATATACAGGTGAAAGTACTCGGTACTTCGTTTGAAGTGAACAATGCAGCAACTGCAGATGCTGTTGTAACAGTAGTAACAGGCAAGGTACAGGTAAGTGTGGCAGATAAACCGGTGGCATTGCTGACACCCGATCAGCAGGTGACCTATCGTCGGAAAGACGGACTGGTAACCATTGCCAATAACATTGATGCTGTAAATATTACCAACTGGACAAATAATAACCTGGTATTTAATGAAACACCTCTTGCAATTGTATTGCAGACCGTAGCGGCAGAATATGGTATCAATATAGAAAATATTCGCACAGCTACAGCTACTCAGGCCACTTTCAGCGGAAGTTTTACCCGTAAGGAAAGCTGGAAAGATGTGTTGGATGTGATATGTATATCGTCGGGCCTTTCATGGTCTGTAACAAATGGAAACACTGTAGTAATAAAAAGAGCATCCTGATACATAACGGATAGTACGCCGGTATCGTAACTGTTACCGGTAAACAAGTCATTTTTTTTCAGTAAACAACTGGAAACGGGATCGTTTTCTCATTCATAAACGAAAATGCAAATGCAACAAAAACTACTGTTTGGGTTAAATCACAATCAAAAAAGATCGTGGCAGTATTGTATTAGGTTACTGCTCACTATGGTCGTGCTGGTTTTACAGTTTGCTGTTGCCAATGCACAACAGCCGGCTGGCAAGATTATTACGGTGCAATTCAAGGACGAAGACATTATCAGTTGTCTAAAAAAACTGGAAACAGTTTCGGGCTTCAATGTGTACTATCAGCCCAGCGAGCTGAAGTCAGTTACCAAAAAGTACACAGTCACTTTTGCCGGCAAATCAGTATCGTCAGTATTGAACACCCTGTTATCAGCAACCGGATTCGACTGGCAGGAGGTGAATGGTAAGATCGTGATCAGGAAAAAAGAACATGCACCTGCTGTTGAAACCGGTGGTCAGCCCTGGCGTGTAAAAGGAAAGATCAGCGATGAGAAAAGCAAGCCAATGGCCGGTGTATCGGTAAGTATCAAAGGCTCACAAACCGGTACCGTAACCGATCAGGATGGTGTGTTCACCATCAAAGTGCCGGGCAGAAATACCCTACTGGTGTTCAGCTATACCGGTTATGACAAACGGGAAGTAGCTGTGCGTGACAGTAGCGCAGATATTGTTATTACACTATTGCCCGGTGAAACTTCACTGAGTGAAGTAACCGTATCTGTAAAACGTCGTTTAAATACAGAAGCGGCGGTGCTGACAGAACGTAAAAATGCAGCTACTATTTCTGATGCCATTTCTGCCCAGCAGATAGAACGTACAGCCAGTATTACCACTACACAGGCATTGCAGCGTGTATCGGGTGTTACTATTACAGACGACAAGTATGTTGCCATCCGTGGTCTGGGCGACAGAAGTGTGATCGGTCAGTTGAATGGTATCCGCCTCGCATCTTCAGATCCCGACAGAAGCGCCATTCCGCTGGACCTGATACCGGCCAGCCTGCTTGATAATATTACCATTTACAAAAGTATTTCGCCTGATAAACCCGCTGATGCGGCGGCAGGTATTGTGGAGCTGAAAACAAAATCAATACCTGCCAAAGAAACTTTTATTGTGAGTGTACAAACCGGTATGAACACACGTACCGGTAACCAGGTGAACAGTTTTTACAACAGTGATATGGGTTTCCTGGGACAGAAGGTGAAAAATAAAGGACTGAGCGCTGAATTTCAGCAGCTCGCTGCACAATATCCAGGTGGATTAAAAGATATACAACAAAAAATTGCAGCAAGCCGTAATGATCCCGCCATGCTGAACGAAGTGAGTCGTGTGAACAGGATCATGCACCAGTTTGATCCCGTACTCACCACGCGTTATAAAACTGCCCCGCTCAACCAGAACTATTCCATTACCTATGGCAATAATTATACTGTTTTTAAAAAGCACCAGGTAGGTTTAATACTGGGTGCCAATTACTATAGCAGAACTACTGATATTAATGATGGTAAACTTACACAGTACAGCGTTTACCAGGGTGTGCTGACGGGTAATACAAACGTATACAGTCCCCGCATTATCCCTAACTATATTACTCCCAATAATATCAATCTTGGAAAATATCTCAACTACAGGGAGAATACCGGTACACAGACACTGAACTACGGCTTTCTGGGTGGCTTAACCTATAAATTTAATCCGCAGCACGAGATCAGTGTGCAATACCTGGGTAGCAGGGGTACAGAAACAAAAACTAGTAACCTGTATGGTGCGTATGAGTACACCGGTATTCCTGGCAGGGTTTCCAACGTCATCTACTCGTTGCGTCAGAGCTATCGTACACTGAATACATTCAACCTGCAGGGCGAGCACAAACTGCTGAAGGGAGAGTATACTCCGCGGTTAAGTTATAACCTGGCAACCTCTTCTTCGAGCCAGGATGATCCGGATTATCGTTTTGCAAACCTGGCCGATTACAAACCCAATGGCGGCGCCGTATATGCTGGACCATCTGAAGTACCGAATTCCGAAAATACTTACATAGCAACAGAGCATTTGTATTCACTGGTGTCGGGATATGTAAATGGTTATGGCCCTTATGGCATTATACAGGCTGATCCCAACGGTCGCCGTTTTCGAAAACTGAAAGAAGATAATTACAATTATAAGGCAGACCTGAGTATCCCTTTTAAGCTGCTGGGACAGAAACAGGAGTTTAAAACAGGGGTGAACTACCTGCACCGCAAAAGAACGTTCTCAGAAAACGTGTTGTACCTGCCCGGTTCTAATTATTCAGTGAGCAAGTCTACTCCTTTATACGAGGTAAATGGCAATCTGGACAGACTGGTAGGGTACGACAGAATCGGCATCCGCCCGCAATCCAGCTACAACGAAGAAGGTGCTCCTCGACTGGGAGGTTTTTTATACAATACGCAGAAATCGCCCAATAACTATAAAGGGTATTACGAAACACGCGCTTTTTACGGCATGCTGGATCTGCGTTTGACGGAAGCACTGCGTCTTACAGGTGGTGTGCGTTTTGAAATGACCGATATACAGGCCGCAGTAGATACTTTCAACGTTTTCCTCGATGCTTCGATCACTACTACCGATGCCAGTGGTAATAAAGTGAACCTGGTATATACCGAACCCAACTCTCTTTACAAAACAGATTATACGCCTTTCTATTCTGCCAACCTTACCTATACCCTGAATAAGAGCATGAACTTCAGGCTGGGATACAACAATTCACTGGCACGACCAGAATTGAGAGAACTGACCAATGTATTTGATTTTGATCCATTCCAGTTTGCATTGATGGTGGGTAATCCGAAACTGAAAAATCAGCGTACGACCAACTATGATTTTCGTTGGGAATGGTTCCCTGCATCGGGTGAAGTGTTATCAGCTTCATTGTTCTACAAAGAGATCGACAACCAGCTTACCAAAGTATTTAAACAGAATTCAAAAGGGCTTGATGCCAGGTTTCCTGAGTTTCCTGCTATTGAGTTTCAGAACGATCCCAACAAAGGCCGTGTATATGGTATAGAGCTGGAAGCTGTAAAGAACCTGGGTACGCTATGGACACCATTGCAGAAGTTCTTCCTGGGATCGAACCTGTTGCTGGCACAGAGTGATATCAAAAAAACACCAGAACGTCTGGAAACATCACGCGCGCTTGACCGCCGTGCGCCATCCAACAGCCCTTTGTTTGAACAGGCGCCTTACTCCATTAACATTTATCTGAACTATAACAATAAAAAAACCGGAACAGATATCACCACTTCCTTCAACATGGTAGGAGAGCGGCTGATACAGATCAACCTGGATGGTACACCCGATCTGTACTCAAGACCCAACCCTGTACTGGACCTGGTATTTACCCAACAGTTGTTCAAAAGACTACAACTGAAAGGTTTTGCAAAAAACATACTGGACAAACCTATTGAAGAAGTATATGCCAACCCCGGTACAGGCGGTAAATTCTATGGTAGAAAATATGTGCGCAGAAGTTTTAACCGTGGTGCAGAACTGATGCTGGGTCTTACATACACATTGTAAAAGTAACAAACGATGAAAATGAAAATTGCATATACAGGTTTATGGCTATTGGCTGTACTGTGTATTTGTGCCTGCAAAAAGAAACAGGATTTTGAATACGATAACCGCCCGAACACTGAGCCGCTGACAGCTTCCAGCGCACGGATCGTGAATATGGCCGGTGCACCGCAACTGACCATTAACGGACTAAAGCTTACCAACTTTATACCTCCGGATATCGATGGCTATTTCGGAGCAGATCAGACAAGAGGCACCATTTATTTCCCGGAAACCGGACGTATGGGATTGACCTATGCTATTCCCCTGCAGTTTGTTAATGCAAATGGCTGGATAGATAGCATTGTATTCAATTCACTGGGCAAAAGAAATGGTCTGCCCGAATCGCGCAGGTTCCGCGCGAAGGACGATTTCAATGATCCGCATGATTACTATTATGTGCGCTATAGACCCAACAGGGCAACGTACCTGGATTCGCTGATAGCTGTGCCACGTTCTGTTTCACCACCTTCCAATCCTGCAAATTTTAAAATACGACTGGTCAATCTTTCATCTCCCCCCGATGCATTTTCTGTGGCGGGCGTGTACAGGAAAGGGCCTATGTCGCTGGCCTGGGCAGATGGCACTCCTGTTACCGGTGTACAGAATGTGGCTCCCGGTACATGGTCCGATTATATCGAAGTTCCTTATGGTACTTACCAGTTTAAGGTAATGGATGCAGACGGTCGTGAAGTACAGGGTAACAGTTCGTTTCCTTTAAATACCATCACGGGAACGCTTATGGATTTTTATGGCTCACCTGGTGTTGGTGGGAGATCCGATACATGGCTTACTTATGCACCATTTAAAACCTTTCAGCCGGGTGGTATATACACCATTGCCGTATCTATGAACTACGACTGTGTGATACCAACAGGCAACCCCAACGGCGAAACTGTCAATACTGAAGGGAACACATTCCGCATCATTACTGATATCAGCGAACCGGTTAATACCACGTATGCCAGGTTACAGGCCGTAAATACCATACAAGGTACAGGTGTACAGTGGCTGGTAAATGAAAAACCATTGGGTGAGTCACTGGCGTTTACCCGGCAGACCGCTTACGAACTATATATAACCGGCAACTATACTATAAAGGCAACAGATAAAAATGGAGCACTACTGGCGCAAACCACCACAGCATTGCAACCCGGTGATAATATCACTGCGTGGTTGTATACTGCCAAAGATGGTAAAGCCGCAATAGCACTTGCCGCCAATAATCTCAGTTCAAAATACTACAACGGCAATGCCGGTGAAGAAGGCTCTTACAGCATGTACAAAGAAACAACCCCCAACTGGATACGTTTTCTAAACCTGTGTGCAGAGCTGGACGAGATAACGTTTACTACCAACAACGGCCAGCCTTTTGTGCCTATGTCGGGCAGTTCGGCTACCAAAGCAACACAGCATATTCTGCTGGGACAGCCGGTGACCATCGACCCTTATGCACAGTTGCTACTGAATATACCCGGACAGATACTGGTTTATCAGTCAACTCCCGGCGTATTACCGGGCAACTGGCAGCAACAGGTACAGCCATTGAAAAGCACTGATTTCATTGCCCGTACAGATCTGTATAAAACCACTCCGTTGCCTAACCGCGAGCCTGGATTTTATACTGTGGCACTGGTAGGTAAAACAGCAGGCAATGCCCGTATGATCATTGTAAAACACAACAAATAAAATACTGCAATGAGAAAGAGATCACTGATAATACTATCATTTTTTGCTTTGTGGTTAATGGCAGGTTGCCGTAAAACAGAGTTTGCAGGCATTGACAACCCGGCTTATCTGCGGGTGTTCAATTGTCTCAGCTATAATGTTACACTGGGCAACAAAGATGCACCTCAGCCATTTCTGACCATGCTGATCGATCCTGTCCTGGACAAAGATGGCGTGCCCGAAAGCGCAGCCATTGTAGGAGACTTCCTGGATAAAAGGGATACCTGGGCCAGGCCTTATCCCGATGCTGTGAATACCACATTGTGGCAGAAAGAATATCCCGGCTCATTAAAAGTACTGGCAGCTCCCATACTGAACGGTTATGATCTGTCCAGCTGGGCACAGGTACCTTCCGGAAAACACCGAATTATTTTCCGTACCCGCCCTTATAACAATACGCCGTATTTCAGTCTTGCCAAAAACCTGCGTGGTATTTCACTGATAGACACCACTATCGAATTGCAGACGCGCGAAGTGTATACCATGCATGTGCTGGAAAAGGATTATGATACCAAACAGACTGGTCTTTACCTGCGCAATGAAACATTTGTAAAACAACCATTGAGCGATTCGCTGGTATACATCAACTTTTATAACCTCAGCTCCAAAGGATATTTTGCTACTACATCAAAGATCAAAGATGGTAATGCACTTGGCACGCTGAAGATGGAGGATAATATGAACATATATTATTCACTCACCCGGCTGAAGAATACAGCACTGGTGCCGATTCCCGGTTTTAATAATGAACCTATGGGGAATGTAGTCCGATCGCTGGAGCCGCATGTTAATCCTTATTACAATTTTCCATTGTTTGCAGATACCAGTGCCTCCAGGATATTTACCGGAAACATGGCCCAGGTGTTCAGGTTCTGCACTCCGGGCATTTCACCGGAAGGCATGACCTTCTCCAGTCCCGGACAATATTCGGCTATTGCTATGGGAGATTATGGATACGTGGTTGGTAACACTAGTCTTCCTTATGGTATAAAGGCAGATCTGCGTACCGGGCTTATTGTCAGTATCCACTCTGGGAGAAACAATCCCCAGTCGTTTGCAACAGTAAATACACTGGAATTTATCAACGATAGATTTTTTCTTACCACTATTCAGCGTAAATATGCTCCGCCCATCTACTAAAAATTATTAACCTAATTATACAGATCCATGTCATACTTTTCACGCATATCTTTTGTACTGCTTTCGCTGGCCTTGCTGACAGCAGGTTGTAAAAAAGATAATTTAACAGCTCCGGTGGACAGAACATCTGTTCCGCGTACACTGGGTGAGTTTATTGAAAATAATTATGATCTCAGCCTGCTGCTGGCAGCGTTGAAGAAAACTGATCTTCTTGACAGCCTGAAACAGCCGGGTTTATTTACAGCCTTTTTACCTGATAATACAGCTTTCAATGAAGTAGGTATTACCAGTGCAAAGGATTTCGATAAAATGAATACAGACAGTCTTCGCTTTTTACTGAAGTATCATATTATACGCAACCGGTATTTTGTATCCGATTTTCCACAGCAGCTTGATAACAAATATAATACCCTGGCTGGTGCTGAAGTATATGTAACTATAGGTAAAGAAGGATTTGGTATAGGGAATGATAACCATTTTGTATTCGTGAACGGTACTATGATCATGGCAAATGAAAAAAGGAATATTGCACTGACAAATGGTGTAATACATATCATGCGCCGCCCGCTGAATTACACTCGTGGAACTGTACAGGATTATATTGCTGCCGATACCAATCTTACCATTTTCAGTGCGGTGATGAAAAGGTTCGGATACTGGGATGATCTGAAAATAAAAGATCCGCTGACCATTTTTGCCCCTTCCAACACAGCATTCCTCAGTTATGGCATCACTGCCGATAGTGCAGGCAGAATACAGACAGACCGGTTCAAACCAATGGCATTTGGTATTTACCCGCTGCTGCTGCGATCAGTACACGTTTTTTCTACCGATGCATATGCTATTAGCGGAAGTAGTGGCATCAGACCGGCAGAATCTATTGTGATGGATAGTACCAGTATTATTCCCAACTACCAGTATGATTACTTCTATAAAAAGGATGTGGCCGTGATATGGTTAAACTCATTAAAGGGTGAAGGGCAATGGGTAAACAATACACGCGGACCTTCTACTGTTTCCTATTACAAAAATTATTTGCTCAGTGCTGATCGTGTAGCCAGCAATGGAATAATACATGTGATCGATAACCTGATTCTTAACCCGGCAGTAATGCGGAAGTAAAAAATTATAAACACATGAACCGGAATACTTATACGGTACAACTGATGATGACTGCATTATTGATTGCAACAGTGCTTTTTGCCTGCAGAAAAGAGGATATAATGCCCGAACCTGTAGGGGAACCTGTGCCTTATAGCGGTGCAGATAAAACCTGGCAGCAACTGATCGATCAGTCATCTTATACTTATTTTCAACAGGCATGGAAACGATCAGGTATGGAGGCCCTGGTGAAAAAATACGGATCAGCTTACTACACTTTTTTTATTCCTACTGATAAGGCATTTCAGGATGCGGGCTGGACGCTTGACAAGATCAATACTACCAGCGCCCAGAAGCTGGATACTTTATTATCCGGTTATATAGTACCTGGCCGTTATTTGCCTGTGGGGCTTGAAGCTGTGAAAGGAAACCGGTCTTTACCCACATTGGCCGAACGCACAGACCTGCCGAATTATACACCCAATGGTAAAAGATATGTGACTTTCCTGTTTGCCGGTAAACACAACGACAGCCTGTACGTAAATGGTACAGGAGTAGATAAATGGGGCAATGGAAAAGAAGCCATCAATGGAATGATCTATCCAGTAACCAGGATGATAGCACGTCCGGAAAAAACGATGTGGCAATACCTTACCGATGATCCGCGCTTTTTCCTTTTTACAGAAGCAATGCGTATCAATGACAGCCTCTACCAGTCAAATTGGCTGTCTGTGTCTTCATTACAATTGCTGATCGGGGCTCCGGGCAGTACGCAGGCAACCCTGTTTGCTCCCACCAACGCTGCTTTTAATAAGCATGGGATGTTTACGGTAGATGATGTCAGGGACTACTGTACCAGAGTCTGGCCATTAGCAGACCCTGAGGTTGATGAAAATTATTATTACCAGGAACCGGTAACATCTCTGGATTCGCTGCTGTTGCCGCACGGGTTGCTGATGTACAGATTGTATATCGGAGAGGGAGGAACAGGGCCTGTCTTTTTTTCGAACGACCTGGTAGATAATGGCAGCATACTAACGGGTATAACACTCATGGCAGGACAAATGTGGTCAAGTCCGCCTGTAAAGCTGAACCTGGCTTTCAGCAGCCGCAATGATGAGCCAATGATAAAACGCCTGGGTTCATCAGTTGCACCTGTTGGCCTGACTGAAAAGAATGTTCGTGTTACCAATGGCGTTATACATGCGGTAGATGACCTGTTTATGCCCTAGAACCTTTAAAAAAATGCAAATGAAAAAAACAATATACAGCGGTTTAATGGTGTTGTTGCTGGCTGCCTGTAAAAAGGATCATGACCAGTCTGCTACCGGCAATGAAATATCAAACCGCCTTAACTATATTATTGACGATAATAAGTTCAATTTCTCCTTTTTCAATACGGCGCTGCAACGTACAGCTTACAGAAAGATGCTGGCCGATGAAGGTCCATACACGGTACTGCTGCCGGATAACAATGCTTTTATTAAGAACGGGTACACTACAGCTGACCGGGTACTGACTGAAAGCGCTGTAGTACTGAACAACCTGGTGCCTTATCATATTGTAAGCGGTACGTGGGAGCTGAATAAACTGCCTTTCAGGTTCAACCAGGAGATCACAGCCATTACCGGTAAGAAGATCTATGTAACCCGCTGGTTAAAGAATGGCGATACGGTTCTTACCATCAATGGTACAAAAATACTTACCTACAACCTGAAGGCCAGTAACGGGCTGATACAGGTGATGGACCAGGTACTGCAGCCAATGGTGCACGATAAACTATCTGATGCACTGGCGGCGGATACATCACTTACCTTCCTGAATGTAGCGTTACAACAGGCAGGTATGAAAGCGATGCTGGCTTCCGATAAAGCCTATACAGTATTTGCACCCAACAACAATGCTTTCCGTACGCTGGGATTTGCCTCCACAGACAGTATTGCCAAAACTGATCCGGCAAAACTGACCGAACTGCTGAACTATAATTTGTTTGAAGGCCGCAGGTTTATATACGATTATATTCTTACCACCGGCAGTTCTGATAAAACAGAACAGGCTATGCTGAATGGCGATAATATCTCTGTGACGTTACTGAAAACGGGTGCACTGTATACCGGTATCACAGTAAAAGGTATTGGTAATACATCCGCATCGAATATTGTAAAAGCAAACCTGATGGCTGGCAACGGTGTGGTACACATCACAGACCAGGTATTAAAAGAAAATCAGTAGAAAACAAACATCAATGAAACAGATTTTATACATAGTTTCCCTGTTTGTATTGCTGGCCGTAACAGGCAGTACTGTTGTGGCGCAGGAAACGAACGGTACTATCGGAGGTAAAGTAACAGACAGTAAAAATGAGCCGCTGGCCGGTGCTTCTGTTATTGCAGTGCATGAACCTTCGGGTACAAAATATGGAATGGCAACCGGTAATGACGGACGTTATTATTTAACCGGCCTGCGTATTGGTGGTCCTTATACCATCAGTGTAAGTATGACGGGAAGAGAAACACAAAAACTGGAACAGGTAAATATCCGGCTGGGCGACCAGTTGCAGTTCAATTTTGTAATGGCCGATGCCGGTACTGAATTATCTGCAGTAGAAGTGCGTGCAAAAAAAGCTGGTCCCAAAGCCAATACCTTTGGTGCCGGGCAGAACATCAACCGTGCACAACTGGCCGGTATGCCTACTATTGCACGCAGTATACAGGATATGACCAAGCTGGTACCGCAGGCAACCAAAGACAACTCTTTTGCCGGTACCAATTTCCGGTACAACAATATCACTATTGACGGAGCTATCAACAACGACGCTATCGGTTTCAGTCCTTCACTGGGCGGTATTACCGGTAGTTCCGGTATGCCCGGTTCCAGTACACGTACCAACGCTATTTCGCTGGATGCTATTGAAGATATGCAAGTGTATCTGGCACCGTTTGATGTGAAGATCGGCAACTTTACCGGCGGAAGCATCAACGCTGTAACCCGCAGTGGTACCAATACCGTTACAGGTTCTGTATATGGGTATGGCCGCAATGCAGCACTGACAGGTAAAGACAAAGCCGGTACGCTGGGAAAAATGAACAGCGATTTTTATGATTACCAGGCTGGTTTCAGGGTAGGGTTCCCTATCATTAAGAATAAACTCTTCTTTTTTACCAACGAAGAAATTACAGACCGGAAAGACCCCGCACAGTTAATGGCAGGTCAGGCAGAAACAGCCAATATCCTTTCTGTAAACGATGCAGAGAGTATCCGTAATGCAACTATCAGCCGCTATGGCAACGCTTTCGATCCCGGAACAGCCGGTGCTTATACTGCTTATTCGCGTTCACAGAAATTCTTTAACCGTATTGACTGGAATATCAATGACAGAAACCAGTTGTCTGTTAGAAACAACACTATTCTGTCCAAAGCCGTCAATATGGATCGTGATCAGCAGGACTTCCGTTTCAGCAGCATGGCTTACCAGCAGGTGAACAACCAGCATTCTACCGTGCTGGAGTGGAAATCACGATTGGGTAACCGCTGGTCGTCCAGCTTTATTGCCGGTTACAGTGTAGTGCATGATAAACGCAATCCTACATCCGATCCTTCATTACCACAGGTGCAGATTACAGGCCGCACACCCGGTACTACCATTTATTTCGGTACAGACAGGGAAGCCAGCATTTTTGATATGAAACAACGTACGCTGGAGTTGACAGGTAATGTTACCTGGCGCAAAGGCAATCATACCGTATTGTTCGGAACACACAATGAGTTGTATTCAATTGACTACGGTTTTGTGAATAGCTGGAACGGTCGTGTGGATTTTTTAAGTATTAACGATTATCTCAGCAATAAGCCATATCGTGTACGTGGCAGCTACAATTACAACAACAACAATCGCGACTACATCCTGGCACACCCTGAAGCAACCTTCCAGGTGAATATGCACAGTTTGTATGCGCAGGATGAAATCCAGCTTTCTGAAAAACTGAAACTGGTTCCCGGGCTTAGGGCAGACTATACATGGCTGCCTGCCAAGCCTGCTTTGAGCGATCTTACCCGCAATGCCTATACTGATAATGCTTTTGGTACTACGTATACCTATACGCCGCTCAACCGCATCAACAACGGTTACCTGGGTAAGGTACAGATCTCACCCAGGCTGGGTTTCCGTTATGATGTAAATGGTGATCAGCGTATCATACTGCGCGGTGGTACCGGTTTATTTACCGGCCGTATACCATTTGCATGGATCGCCTATGCCTATTACAACAATGGCATCAACTACGGTTCATTTGACCAGAAGGCCGATGCCAAAAGTTTTGTACCCGGTTCTGATCCCCTGCGTGGTGGCAATAATGGTATAGCTGGCTTTATAGAACAGAACGGTGCTGATGTAAAGAACAGGAATGCAGGTAAAACACAGGTGGATGTAATTGATAACAATTTTGTACTGCCACAGGTATGGCGTACCAGCGTAGGTATGGATTATACCAACGCTACAGGTTACAAATTCACGCTGGAAGGCATCTTTACCAAAACGATGAAAGATGTGATGTTCCGGCAGGTGAATATCAAAGATGATCCACGCTATTTTGGTTATGATAAAGAAAAGCAACAACCTGTTTTCAGTGGTATGGTAGATCCGCATTTTTCCAATGCATACCTGCTGAGTAATACCAGCAAAGGATATCGTTATAATATTACTGCATCAGTAAACCGCAACTATCCTTTTGGTTTAAATGCTTCACTGGCCTATACCTATGGCGGATCAAAAGATATATCGAACGGTATCCGCAACTCAATGGAAAGTAACTGGCAGTTGAACCAGGCACTGAACCCGAACAATCCCGGGCTGGCGTGGTCAAACTTTGATATCCGTCACCGTATCGTAGCCAATGCTGCATACAGAAAATCATGGAACCAAAGCTGGATCACCAATGTTACGCTCTTTGTAACAGCGCAATCCGGAAGTCCTTTTACGTATGGAATTGTGAACAACAGTGTACAGGGATTGCCGCAGCAGGTTAGCCTGGTATATATCCCAACAACTGATGAAGCCATCCGTTTTTTCCAGGATTATACCAATACTGCAGGACAAACTGTAACGGCTGCTGCACAGGCCATCGCCTTTAACAGCTATATTGACGGTAATAAATACCTGCGTTCACGCCGTGGTGCATTTACAGAACGCAATACCGGTCATACGCCCTGGAATGTACAGGCCGATCTGCGTATTGCGCAGGAATACCATCTGCCCAACAAACACTTTATCACACTTACCATTGATGTAATCAACCTGACCAACCTGATCAACAGCAACTGGGGGCGTGTATATTTCTCACCCAATACCTTTAACTCTACTGCCAGCGTGGGATTAACACCAACTTTCCCTGCCAGACAGAACCCTGGTCCATACCCGGTATATACTTTTGACAATCCGGGCAAACCATATTCCATTGATTTTTTCAATTCAAGAGCTCAGGTGCAGATGGGACTCAGGTATTCATTTTAACCCGATTCATGTATCAACAATATAATCAGATGAAAAAATATCTATACCTGCTGGTAGTGCTGATAGCATTGGGCATTGCCTGCAGAAAAGACAACAATGATTCCGGCAAACCGGCATTTGAAATAAAAAGTTTCTGGCCCAACAGTGGTAATGCAGGAACTATTGTTACCATCAGCGGGCAAGGCTTTGGTGCAAAGGCTGGTGATAATGAAGTGGACTTTAACGGTACACCGGCCAGGGTAGTGGATGTAAGAGACAGTATGCTGATCGTACTGTCGCCCGAGACTGGTAAAACAGGTGTGGTATCTGTAAAAGTGGGTGATAAAAAACTGGACCTGGGCACTTATACTTACCAGCAACTGAGCCTGCGTAACGTTAGTCCGCTCAATGGTCCGGCAGGAACCAATATTTCTATCCGTGGGGAAGGCTTCAGTAGCCTGAATGCGCCTGCACGGGTAACGGTGAATGGTAAAGCCTCACTGGTAACCAGTGTGAATGATACCCTGCTGGTAGCAGCAGTGCCCGAAGCTGCGGGCAGCGGAAAGATCGCAGTAACGGTAGATGGCAAAACGGTGACGGGTCCGGATTTTACCTTTCAGCGCATCAACAGTATCAAACCGCTTACGGGTGGCGCGGGTACACAGGTTGCCATCAATGGTGAAGGTTTCAGTAATGTGGTAGCTGGCAATACAGTAGCCTTTAATGGTAAAAATGCTACCGTGGTGAGTGCTACCGCTAGTCAACTGGTAGTAACAGCTCCGGCAGGTGTGGCTACTGGTCCTGTTTCGGTAATGATCAATGGACAGAAAACCATTGGCAATACATTTACAGTAGTACCCAGTCCTGTTATTAAATCGGTAACACCGCTCAGCGGCCCTGCCGGTGCGGATGTAGTAATAAAAGGAGAATACTTCAGTGCATTTGCTGATGAAGTAGTTGTCACCTTTAATGGTAAAACGGCTGTGCTAACCAGTGCAGCCGAAAAGCAGATCTCTGTGAAAGTGCCGGCTGGTGCAGGTACCGGTAATGTTGTTGTTACTGTAAATGCGCAGACCACAGATGGTCCTGTTTTTAAAGAACAACAACTGAGTGTAATACAACTGTTGCCCGATAATGGTGTAGAAGGTACAGATGTAACGATCAATGGTCTGGGCTTTAGTACTGTACCGTCTGACAACGTGGTATTATTCAATGGTACACCTGCTGCCGTATTATCTGCAACTGCTACCCAATTGAACGTAAAAGTGCCGGTAGGTACTTCTACCGGTGCTGTAATAGTGCGTAGCGGCGGACTGGAAGCGATCGGTCCTGTATTTACCAAATCAGGAGTGATCACCATTGCAGGAGGAAGCACTCAAAACCTATTTAATTTTCCTACGGCCATTACGGTAGATAAACAGGGAAATGTATTTGTGGCAGATGGTAATAAGATAATGAAGGTAACGCCCGCCGGTGTAGTAAGCCTGTTTGCCGGCGATGTGGCTGCCGGTTATGTGGATGGTACAGGTGCACAGGCAAGGTTCTCTTATCCCAATACACTTGCTATTGACAAACAGGATAATATTTATGTTTGTGATGCCAATAACAAAAGGATCCGGAAGATAACACCAGCCGGTGATGTGTCTACCTATGCACAACTTGGATTTTATCCCACTGGTCTTGGTCTTGATAAAGATGAGGTGATATATGTGGGCATGCAGTACAGCAATATTTCAAAGCTTGATCAGTTTGGTAATGCCACAAAACTGGCCAACGGGTATGAATCACCTACCGGTCCTATTGCCATTAATAACAACGGGGTGGTATTCTTTGCCAGTGATTACAGCTACAATGCTGTATTCCAGGTAGTCAATGGCGTTCGTACTACCTATGCCGGTAGTAGTTATGGATACAGGGACGGTCCTTATAATACAGCATTGTTCGGCATGCCCACAGGTGTGGTGTACGACAGACAGAGCAACAGGTTGTATACGATTGATAACAATGCCGTGCGTATGATGGCAGACGGACAGGTAACTACTATTACAGGCTGGCAGGGAGGTTTTACACCTGTGTCTGGTTCGCAGGATGGATCGTTAAGTACTGCTACCTTCAATGGTATTATGGCATTGTGTGTTGATAATGAGGGGAATATTTATGTGGCAGAAAGAGGAAACAAGTCTGTTCGTAAGATCATTTTAAAATAAGCGTAGCCGGTAAAACTGTAACTTTTCCCGTTCTGTATTCCCTTTTATACAGCCAAGTATAAATGATGCATCTGATACGGAACTTTTAGTTGAGCAGTTTGCATTGGTGAGGTCTCGCCCAAACGGGCGGGACCTTTTTGTTTTTACAATCTTCCGTAATTATTACCGGTTAACAAATTCACTACATTGACCGGGCGTTACATTATGGTTGAACAAAAGCATATTCATAATGATAGGTACCGGAACCCAGCTTTTTCTGCAGGTCTTTCCCGTTACGCTGCATGCTGCCATCATTCACTGCATTGGGAGCATCAGGCAATATTAAAGTAGCATTGGTATTGCAGGGTATCATAATATCCAGCAACAATTTTCCATCTTTGATCGTCCAGTTGCTTTTGATTACCCCGTACAGACTTTGATAAGTGGCACCTGCGGAGGTAAGGCCACCGCCTGGTTTGGGAGCAATGATGATATGTTTGTAACCCGGCTGCTGCTGATCGGGATTAATACCTGCCACTGTTTTATACATCCAGTCGCCAATAGCACCATATGCATAATGGTTAAAGGAGTTCATGCCGGCATTCTGAAACGAACCGTTGGGTTTAATACCGTTCCAGCGTTCCCAGATGGTGGTAGCACCTTTCTTTACAGGATACAGCCAGGAAGGAAAGGTTTCCTGTAACAACAGTTTGTATGCTACGTCGGTATAACCAAAACGGGTTAATACATGACAGAGATAGGGCGTGCCCAGAAAACCTGTGGTAAGATGATTGCCATAGGCTGCGATATTATCAACAAGCCGTTTGGCCGCAGCACTTCGCATTTTTTCGGGCAACAGATCAAAGTTCAGTGCCAGTACGTATGCTGTCTGGGTACTGGATACCAATCGCCCGCCGGGAGTTGTATATTCATTTTGAAAAGCTTGTTTCACAGAATCCAGCAATACAGAGTACGTTTTAACGTCAGCATCATTGCTCAGCACTTTTGCCGCATTGACCAGGTTCTGCATGGAGCAGGCATAGAAAGCCTGTGCAATCAGGAATTTATCGGTAATAGCAGCCCTGCCGTCATTGTCATCATCGGGTGAAAAGAACAGCCAGTCACCGTAATGCGCACCACTGTTCCATAAATTGTTTTTGCTGATGGCATGCAGATGATCCACCCATGCTTTCATGCTGTTATACTGACGTTGCAGTAAAGTAGTATCGCCATACACCACATAATAATTCCAGGGAATAATAGTGGCTACATCACCCCAGCCTGCAGAACCTTTTAAGAATGATCTCAGGCAATCCGGTATTACGGAAGGAACATTGCCTTCCGCATCCTGGTCTGCCTGCAGATCCAGCAACCACTTACCGAAAAAGCCGGTCACATCCATATTAAAGGCCGCTGTATTAAAAAATACCTGTGCATCACCTGTCCAGCCAAGTCGTTCATCACGTTGCGGACAGTCGGTAGGGATATCCAGGAAATTCCCTTTCTGTCCCCACTGAATATTGTGTTGTAACTGGTTGATCAGTGGATTGGAGCAGGTAAAACTTCCGGATGGTGTCATGTCTGAATACATGGCAACAGCAGTCAGTGCATTGCTGTCTGGCTTATAACCGGTAATGCGCACATAGCGAAAACCCTGGAAAGTAAAATGCGGTTCCAGTTCTTCCTGTTGCCCACCTTTTAAAATAAACCTGGTTTCCTGTTTGGCTGCCCGTAGATTTTCTGTATAAAAATTGCCGGCAGCGTCCAGTACTTCTGCATGGTGCAGGGTAATGGTGTCACCTGCTTTTCCTGTTACATGCAATTGTACCCATCCTGTAAGGTTTTGGCCAAAATCTGCAACCATTTCACCTTTGGGAGTGGTAAATATTTTGATGGGTTTAAAATGTTCATGTTTGGTCACCGAAGGACCTTGTTGTGCCACCAGGTTGACTGTACCTGCTTTACTTTCTGTTACTGTTGGCCAGGCTGCATCATTAAATGCAGCGGTTGTCCAGCCTGTTATTTCCCTGCGGGCATCATATACTTCACCGTTGTAAATATCAGACGTGAGAACCGGTCCGTTTAAACTGCATTTCCATGAACCGTCAGAAACGATCTGCTCGCTGCTGCCATCAGTATAGTTTACATGCAGTTGAAAAAGAAGCTCGGGTTCTTTGCCATATAAGTTCCGTTTATTGCTGAAGCCCATATTGCCCCGGTACCATCCATCTCCTACAATGGCCCCGGTTGCATTGGCTCCTTTTTTCAGTAAAGTGGTTACATCGTACACCTGGTACTGAAGACGTTTGGCATAACTTGTCCAACCCGGACGAAAATAATCATTGCCTATGCGTTGGCCATTCAGGTAGGCTTCGTACAAACCATGTGCGGTAATATACAATCTTGCATTTTTAATATTCTTTGTTAAGGTAAAATGCTTACGAAAAAGCGGGCAGGGAATGATCTTTCCGCCGGTGGTGTCATGTGGTGCGATCCATTTTGCTTTCCAGTCGGCAGCGGTCAGTAAACCTGTTTCCCAACTGTTAACGGTGCTCCATGCGGAAGCGTGCTGCTGGTTATCCCATACTCTTACCTGCCAGTAATATTGCTGACCGGCTATCAATGGTGTGCCCCGGTAAGCTATTTGCACGGATTGAGCTGAACTGATTCTGCCCGTATTCCATACCAATGATCTGCCTTTTGTCAATGCATGTGCATCGGTGCCTACCCGTAGTTCATAAGCGGTCTGCATAATATTACTGCCGGAAGCATCCAGTATCCAGCTCAGTTGCGGATGAAGGTCGTCAAGGCCAATGGGGTTTACCTGGTAATTGCAGGTAAGTTGCCGCACCGTTAGTTGTGCTGTACTATAAAAAGGAAAGACAATTCCGGATACGATCGTCAAAAGCAGCAATTTCCTGAGCATGGCAAACAATATTGTGGGTTAATGAACAACTGACGTGAAACCGAATATACTTTATTGCCGGCAGGGCAGCAACCCTGCTGTTAGTATACTAAAGCTAAAAGAGTTGTTTAAATAACCATCCTGTTTTATCCTGCTTGCGAAGGGATAATATAAATAAAATACTATCCTGTATTGTGCTGTAATTCATATTTCTGTATCATATAGTAATGAAACCGGAAGTGTAATTGTTAACTTATAGGTTTCTCTTATGATAAAAAGTGTTTTTTGCGTATTTTAATGCGGTGAAAAGGATACATGACCGGCAAAGAAGAGATCTCAGGCGAACAGACAGATAAACGCTTTATGATACAGACATTTTTATTCAGAATGGAAAAAGATGGAGTGTATAGTCACACCGTACATGCCGGTGACATACAAGCCGCAATTGGAAAATGGATACAGCAGATAGAATCACTGCAGGAAACGGATTATTCTTACAATCCGGCAGAAGTGAAAAATATCCGGCTTCAGTATGAGAACGGAAAGATGAAACAACAGTTGGAAAAGGAACCATTTTTTTTGCACTATCAGCAGGGAACCAAACCCATGGTAGTGAATATTGATAAAGTGAATAAAGGAACTCCTGATTTTATTGCTACCGTAACTTATCTTACTACAGAGCAGGGCGGGCGTAAGGGCATGGCAGCTTCCGGTTACAAGCCCTTGATCAAGTTTGACGGAAGGGAAGAACTGACTTCCTGCGAGCAGTTGTTTGTAGATAGGGACAATGTGTTTCCGGGTGAAACGGCTGTAGCTGAAATGCGCATCCTTTCCAAAAGCCCTTTTCGTAAATCGCTGGCGGCAGGACAACGTTTTGAATTGTTTGAAGCCTTGCGCCTCATTGCACACGGAGAATTGGTGGAAATTACCAACCTGGTATTAAAACAATAAAAGCAACCGCCATGGCTGCGCCCCGCAGGTTGTTTTGCAATATTATTGTGCTGCGCACCATTGTAGCAGGGCAGGATACATCAGCTCTATGTTTTGTCTGCACTTTTTTTGTACAACTCCAGCAGGTGTGTATCAAATTCCTTCATTTTAATAAAGCCGCGTTCTGTTATCAGTGAGGCAACACCTTCATATGTCTGTTTCAGAAAAGCAGTATCGTCCTTAAATCTGTTTTCGCAGTACAGCAGGAACACCGTTTTACCGGGAGAATGTTTTCATGATGATTACAAAGCCATTCCACAGGCCGTTTATTATAAAAAAATATGTATGCTGTTTACTTTGCAAATGCCACGGCTGCTTTGTCCAGGTCTTTGGCGGTAATAGTTTGCCCCGAGGTAATGACTACTCGGAAACGGAACGTAACAGATTGCCCGGGGGAGAGTGTAAGACCTAATTGTTCTTTACCATTGCTGAAGATATATTGTCCCAGTGGATTGGCTGCAAACAAGCCATAGTCGCGCGCATGCCAGTAGGTAGGATAACCGGGATTTTTTGGGTGATCAATAATAGCAATGGAAACAGGTTGTCCATCTTTAACAGCAGACAGCATACACCAGTTACCTCTTGTGCCCCATACGTCATTTCCCTGTTTACCCGCACTGCTGAGATAGTTGCCATTGGCGCCATTGCCGGTAGCAGCATGTTTACTGCGTTTGCCTGTGCTATCGGTAAACTCTGCTTCTTTATCCGAAGGCATTTCCAGCTCTGTAGCTACCCTGATACCTAGTAAACCATCTTTAATATCTTTAAAGTACACAGTGTCCTGCCGGGCTGTTAAAGTGGTAATACGGTCTATGGTTCTGCTGCTGGCCGTTCCGCTGAAAATAAGACGGGTTTGTTCCTGCAGTAATACTTTTCCTGCCTGGTTCTCCCAATTGGCGTGATAGCTGAGTATGCCTGTTTTACCATTTTGAACTTTTTCAAGCTGCACATTTCTTATCCATCCATATTTTGCTTTATTGGCGGCGGGAATATTGTAGGAGTTGTTCCAGAAATCCAGTCCGTTTACATTTTCATAGTTGAACCAGAGACCAACATGATGCGGGTGGTCGGTTCTTTCACCATTGCGTGGTGCCAATGGAAATCCCCTGGTAACAGTACTGCCATTTGCAGCGATAATGGGTGATAGTACCGGTTTTTCCAGTTGCCCGGAGTATAGAAAACTCGTAAACAATTTACCACCGATCAGTACATCTGTTGTTTGCGTGTTGGTGTGCTGTACAAAGCTTACCTGTTGTGTTTGGGCATTGGCAAGCGGACAGAGTACCCAGGCTGATAGAAATATTATGGTATGTTTCATATAATGCAGCATACATGTAAATATAACAGCCCTTTGCCGGATTATTGAATTATCTGTTCCACTTCTATCCGGCGTGGTTGAATATTGCATCCCGGATTTATCCCTTTGCCATTACATGCTTTTCAGGCAACTTGCTGCTGGCCTGGTTAAAATGACGGGGTGGCTGAATGTGATGATTGTTAAATATAGCGTATTACAATTCTATATCTTTGAACCTTCTGAATACATAAATGTTATTGTGAGCGTATGACCAGACAACGTTATTTCTTCCTGATCCTTATCCTTGGATCGCTCACTGCTATCGGTCCCTTTTCCATTGATATGTATCTGCCCGGTTTCCCGGCTATTGCGCACTCACTGCATACCTCTGTAGAGCAGGTGGCGTTGTCGCTATCCGGTTTTTTTATCGGCATTTCTGCAGGACAATTGCTGTATGGACCTTTACTGGACAGGTATGGACGTAAAAAGCCCTTGTATGCCGGGCTTGCAGTGTATATCCTGGCCTCAGTAGGATGTTTTGCGGTAACCTCTATTGAGCAACTGATCGTATTGCGTTGTATACAGGCAATAGGCAGTTGTGCTGCAGGTGTGGCTGCTATGGCTATGGTACGTGACATTTTCCCGGTAAAGGATAATGCACGTGTGTTTGCCTTGCTGATACTGGTGTTGGGCGTATCACCCATGATTGCGCCTACTGTTGGTGGATTTGTAACAGCACATTGGGGATGGCAGATCATTTTTATTATACTGGCTGTCATTGCAACATTGATATTACTGGCGGTAATCTTCTTCCTGCCGGAGAGTTATCAGCCCGATCCTTCCTTTTCGCTGAAACCGGCGCCTATTATCCGCAATTTTATTTCAGTGCTGACAGTACCCCGGTTTTATACGTATGCATTGTGCGGCGCAGTAGCTTTTTCGGGGCTGTTTGCTTACCTATCCACTTCTCCTATGGTGTTCATGAATGTGTATAAGGTAAGTCCGCAGGTATACGGATGGATCTTCGCATTGCTGTCGGTAGGCTTTATCGGGGCCAGCCAACTGAACAACCTGCTGATGAAACGATATAAGAGTGAACAGGTGGTAAAGGTTACTCTGATCTGTATGTCGGCATTCAGTCTTGTTTTTGTCATTGCAGCTACCGGCAACCAGTTGGGCATTGTGGGTACCATTGTTATGATCTTTGCCATTTTGTGTTGTATCGGCATTGCCAATCCCAATACATCGGCATTGTCGCTGGCACCGTTTGAAAGGAATGCCGGTACAGCAGCAGCGCTGCTGGGTGCTTTTCAGATGACCATTGGAACAGTGGCGTCTGTCATAGTAAGCTTTTTCAAAGTACAATCAGCAGTACCGATGGCCGCTATTATGGCGGTGACTTCATTTGCGGCGCTGATCATTTTGTTTGCCGGTGGTTCCCGCATCAGGAATAAAGTAGAGGCAGGCTCCACAGCACAGGGTGTGGTGCACTAAAAGTGAAAATTTTATGAATCAGTTCTGTTGATGACTACCTGGTACCATACCGGCACGAACAATCTCTTTTTCCTTCCATAGCGATATTAGTCCGAATACAGGTCCGGCAGCAAGTATCATAAAAATATACTGTACATTTTTTTCATTGATCAGTGCATTGAGCAATTGTATGCTGATGATGGTAATGGCAAAGCCAATACAGTTTACAATGGTCAGGGAAGTGCCTTTGGATACGGCAGGTGCATTTTGTGCTACCAGTGTAGAGAATAAGGGAGAATCTGCAATAACCGTCATGCCCCAGCAGAACAGGAATATGACCAGCATTACCGGTGATTGACTTTGTAACAACAATGGTGACAGGATACAGCAGAGACAGGATGCCAGTAAGGCAATGGTAGCTGTACGTTTGGTGCCTGCATTCACGGCAATAAAACCACTCAATATACAGGCAATGCTGCCGGAAGCAATGATGAGGAAAGATAGTAATGGTACATTGACAGGGTGTGCTGCATGATGACTATTGTAAGCAGATAACATAACGGGTACAAAGACCCAGAAAGCATACAGTTCCCACATGTGACCAAAATAGCCAAAAGCTGCTGCACGGAACCTGCGGTTGGAGAAACCATCTGTCAACGCACTGAACTTAATACCTGCTGCTTTTTTACGGTAAGGACCATCGGGTACCAATACTACCAGTAATAATCCGCCTGCAATGGACAGTAATGAAGTATAGTAGAGTACATATCTCCATGGCATGCCTGCAATCATACTTTTCAGCAGGTGCGGAAATGCTGTGCCGATCACCAAAGCGCCTACTAAAAAGCCAAGCGATTTTCCAAGCCCCTGTTCATAATGATCAGCAGCTATCTTCATGCCTATCGGGTAAATACCCGCCAGGAAGAATCCTGTGAGAAAACGGAACAACAACAACCTGGTGGTATCTATATGCGGGTAACTGATACAGAAATTACAACAGGCAGCCAGTATGGCACTGATCATAAAAACGCGGGAAGGAGAGAAGCGATCGGCAATACTGAGCAAGGCAAATATGAATGTGCCGCTGATAAATCCAAACTGAACACTGCTGGTAAGATGTGCCAGCCAACCGGGTGTCAGTTTAAATTGCTGTACAATGTCAGGCATAATGGCGTTGCCGGCAAACCAAAGGGAAGTACATAAAAACTGCGCAACCACAATTGTGGGCAGGATCCGTTTCATACACGGGTGTTGATTGTCTTAGGCTAAATGATAATGGCGGTGCTAAAAATAGTAAAAAGCAGGGAATCAATGTGAGAACGGCAGGAAGTACTTGCCCTTCAAACGGAATTATCAGGAATTAGCTGTCAGGCTCTTAGCTGCGAGCAAACACTGTATAGCGTCTCAGCGACTTAGCGAGCATCCATCCTGTTTTTCATTGTACGGACGTAATAAAAAGGGCAGCGAGAACAGGGCGATCCATAGTGCTGCATGTGTCAGCACCATGACCCATTTTTTCTGATACCAGACCTGTTTCATACCGGCAAAGCAAAAACATATCGTGGCACAAAGCACATAGATGGTAAAATACAGCCATAAAGCGGCGTTTTTCTGCTACATACGCCCGGTATGCTTATCTGTAACAAAGGCTTTGCCGCCTGAGTTGCCAGGACAGTAAAGCCTTTTGTTCAATTCTTTTATGTGTTTAGCGGGCTGTAACGGTCTGGATGGTACCGTCATCGTTATAATGCAGTTCAGTTACTTTCACGTTACGCAGGTGTGTTTTGCCACTCAGTTGTACATCGTGATAGAACAGGTACCATTTACCATCTTTTTCTATAATGGAATGATGATTGGTCCAGCCTTTAACAGGATTCAGCAGTACACCCTGGTAAGTGAATGGTCCGTAGGGACTATCACCAATAGCATAGCAAATGAAATGGGTATCGCCGGTAGAGTAGGAGAAATAGTATTTTCCTTTATACCTGTGCATCCAACTGGCTTCAAAAAAACGCTTGTCGTTGTCCTTCTCTGTAAAAGGTTTTCCATCCTTACCCACCAGTTGTATTTCTTTTACCGGTCCGTCAAAGCTCTTCATGTCTTTGCTCATTTTGGCAATACGTGGCAGAATGGCCGGTTCATTGGCGCTGCGTAGTTTACCGGCTGAATCGTATTTGTTATTGCTCCAGCGTTGCAGTTGTCCGCCCCAGATACCACCGAAGTACATATAAAAACTGCCATCATTATCCTGGAACACGGCAGGGTCAATACTATAACTGCCCCTGATAGGCTCTTTTTCTGCGGTGAAGGGTCCTTCGGGTTTGGAGGAAGTAGCTACGCCGATCCTGAAAATATCCTGTTTATCCTTTACCGGGAAATACAGGTAATAAGTATTGTTGGCAAAAGCTGCGTCCGGTGCCCATAACTGGCGACCAGCCCAGGGAATATTTTTGATATCCAGTGCCACTCCATGATCGGTGACTTTACCCCCTACAGAATCCATTGAAAGAATGTGGTAATCCATCATGTTGAAATGATCACCATTGTCATTTTCGGGAGTACCGGTAGCGGTGTCGTGCGAGGGATAAATATAAATACGTCCGTTAAATACATGTGCAGAAGGATCTGCTGTAAAAATATGACTGACCAGCGGTTGGGTAGTAGAATCCTTTGCAACTGCAGTAGTGGTTTCAGGTGTTTTAGTGGCTGTATCCTGACACGCAGCAGCCATGGCAAAGCTCAGCGTAAGAGCCGGTATTACATACCACCGGCGATTATTGTTGTATTGCATGATGTGTTATTTATAACACGCTAAATGTATTTATTATGATTGGATTGGTGTTTGGTATGGCTGCTAAAAATGATGAAAAAGAAGGTTTATTTATGCAACAACATGCAACATGAGATTTCATGTAAAGGTTTCAGGCAAAGACACAAAGAGAATGCAAAGCCGGAAAGCTGTTTGTTGTTTTGCTTGGTGCATCTTAGATGCAGGTGACAGCTAATAGATCGTGCGCAACAATATGAGATAAGGAATGACAACCCCGGAAGGAATGTGTAGTAAATACTTCGCCTGTTGCAAAGGGTTGTCATCCCTGAGTTAAATAAGACCTGCTATCCTTTTTTTACATACTTTGTAAGGATCACAATGGTCTGGTCATTGATCTTTCCTTCTACCTGGTTTGTATTATCAGGTACCAGCCGGATCTTTTTTACTACTGTACCTTTGGGCGCACTGAAACTGGTGCCTTTAACATCAAGTCCCTGGGTGAGAACAACTGTATCTCCATTAGTCAGTGTATTGCCAAAAGCATCCTTGTGCACTTCAGCAACTTCATAAATGCTCAGCGCCCATTGTACCGTATTTTCATCCAGCTCTACAGAACTGATAATACCTGCAGCCCAATCCTGCTCTTTACATGCATACACCAAACGGTAGCTTAATGCCTGTATAGCAGGTTCGGGGTTCCATATCGTTCCCTCAAGGAACTGCCAGTAATTTCCTGTATCATGTTGTTCAATGGCCTGCAAACAGTTTGTACAAATTGCTACCTGGTTCTCTATTGCATTATCCGATGCCGGGCTGACAGTATACTCATGCACTGCTGTTGCTGAATTACATAATTCACAATTGCCGCCGCTTCGGTCGTACAGTTTTTTATTAATTGTCATGTAATATGGAATGGGTTAAAAAAGTGCGCGAAAGTACAAATAATCTGTTACCCGGAGGTTTACAGCACACTCTGCTGCGCGTAGCCGGATAAAATACTACGAAAAGGGTATTGACAATCTTTTGTAAGGGTTATAACTTGGCAACATTCCTTTTTCAACAGTCCGTACTATCATTTATAAAATATGAATGTATGGAATCCAGGGCATTACTGAAAAGGACAGCAATCTCTTTTTGTATATTGCTGTGTTTGTGGCATGTAGCTGTTGCTCAGGCAGATACTGCCAGAAAGTTCAAATCAAACGTTGCACACGTCAGCACTAATTCTACCCCATTTAAAATACGAACGGATACCACCCCGGTACAAAGGGCTGTATTGGGTAAGCGGATCAAAATTAATCCTGATCTGTCTAAAATGGTGTACCGCTTACCGGTTCTGCCAGTGCCACCCGGAGAAAACCTGGACAAGTATCTTGCCGGAAGACAGGATTGTGCAACGGAAAAGTCAATTGACTCCAACAACTGTGTACTGGTCAGGTATCCTGATGGACTGATCAAAAAGATATGTGATGGTAAGCTGATTGAAGTGATCACCCCGGATGGTAAAAGACATGTACCGTCTGCTCCTCTTCAGGCTATGATGATGGTGCCGAAAGTGCCGATTCCCAGGTTGAATAATACAGATTCAACGTATTTATGGATCGCACAATTTAATAACGAACTGCGGGGAGACATTCAATCGTTACTGGGCAATAATGCTGATCTGCTCAATCAGTACATGAAACGTGAAACCCTGCAATGCGCCGGTGATATTTTCAAACAGTTGGTTTACCGGATAACGTTTATGGAGAATTTTTTAATAGCAAACTAGAATACTGTGCGAAATTTTATACAATATATCATGTTGTTGTTGCTGTGCCTGGTGACAGCTATTTTTTCTTTCGGACAACCTGTTGCAGATAGTATGACTTTGCAGGAGCAAAAATTACAAAAAGCCCTGCTCAATACCGATCGTGCAATACAACAGCGTTCTGGCAAAGACTCCAACTGGCAGGTGGTAGAGCAACTGGCGCAGTATGATACTGCTTTGAAAAGACAGTTGTATGAATACTATACATTCGGTATGCAGCATCGGAAAAACACTTTTCGATGGAACCTGTTGAGCAGCAAGATTACTTTTTGGGTAGTGATCACGCTTGTGTTTTCAGGTATTTTGTTTGCAGCCTTACAGTTCTATAAATCGATGAAGGGAAAATCTGTTGTTGATACTAAAACAGGCGCCGACGTGTCACCGGAAAAAGTGAGCGTAGCAACGGCAGGCGATACTACATTAAATACAGAGCTGGAGGCCAATATAAAAGGCATCAAAGTGAGTTCACCGGTATTGGGTGTTATCATTCTTATTATATCGTTGCTTTTCTTTTATCTGTACCTGGTGTATGTATACCCGATACAGGAAACTTTTTGATTTCACGCAAGGGCGCAATGGGAGCGCGAAGCTGCAAAACTCACAGGCAATACGAGACCTGCAGTCTCGTAGTATTATATTGTTTCCTGTGGCAATTATTGATTTCAGACCCTTTTTCACGAATTGGATTTGTAAATAAGCGAACTATCCGGCGATTACCAAACTGGTAGTAGTATGGAAATGATAGCCCTGATAGCTCTGGTAACCGGGATAGTAATTTCAATGTAACCGGTACAGGATGTTGCATATTATGTTGTGCCGCTTTAAAACCTACAGATGCCAGGTATTGCCATAATGCGCGCTCTATTTCCCTTACAGGTTGTTCACATGCTTTCAGTAAACGGGTGCCGATACCTGTCATCCTGCGGTACAGGCTGTGCAGTTTCCAGCCATCCGGCAGTTGGCGATACACTTTGGATGCAATCCTGGAAGCACGGCCAAGACGCCGGGCATATTGCATGGTTGTTCTGAAGCCCGCAGCATATTTTACCCGCCTGGCTGTCAGGGTGCTTCTGGTGCGTACGCAATACAATCCACGCCAGCGATAAAATACCAGGTTGCCGTAGGTGCCTGAGAGTATGAACGGTGTAAACAGTTTGCGTTTCATGATGACGAAATGATGTTTTGTATTGCAGGTTTGTGGTATTCGCAGGCGTACTGGTATCAGAGTTATAAAGTAAAGTTACAGATGCCTGTTGCCTGATCCAAGCGCAACGACCGTATATGCCAATTTTGCCAAATCAGCCGGAATTGCCGGAAATGGTATTCCCTGTGTTCTGTATTTAAAAGGCTGTTCCTGTTTTTTTGTACGCCGTTGGTGAGAGATTTGTGAAGGTTTTGCTGTGACCTTGCTGCATATTGCCTGCTATTTAAAGCGTATAAACTAAGTATTTGGGCGTGATGGTGAGGGATACAAGTCCGGAAGCCGGAAAGACAGGAAGAAAGAAGTCCGGAAGCCGGAAGTCTGATGTCTGAAAGAAAATACAAAATACGAAGTAAAGTATTCTGATCTCTTTGTGCTTCAAAAAATACTGAATAGAAGAGTGCTCGCAGAGTCGCTGAGACGTTATGATGTATTGCCCGTGACTCACCGCTCGCAGCTAAGAGCCTGACAGCCAATTCCTGATTCATGCTCTCCATTCCATCTTACATTCTCTGCAGCCCCGGATATCTCATTTCGCCATATCATTCATTATTTTGTTTCTTTCTTCATGGCTCATTCGATATGACGGGTCGCTGGTTAAAAATAGAAGTCCGGAAGCCGGAAGTCTGATGTCTGAAAGAAAATACAAAATACGAAGTAAAGTATTCTGATCTCTTTGTGCTTCAAAAAATACTGAATAGAAGAGTGCTCGCAGAGTCGCTGAGACGCTATGATGTATTGCCCGTGACTTACTGCTCGCAGCTAAGAGCCTGACAGCTAATTCCTGATTCATGCTTTCCATTCCATCTTACATTCTCTGCAGCCCCGGATATCTCATTTTGCTATATCATTCATTATTTCGCTTCTTTCTTCATGGCTCATTCGATATGACGGGTCGCTGGTGAAAAATAGAAGTCCGGAAGATGGATGCTCGCAAAGTCGCTGAGACGCTATACAGTGCTTGCTCGCAGCTAAGAGCCTGACAGCCAATTCCTGATTCATGCTCTCCATTCCATCTTACATTCTCTGCAGCCCCGGATATCTCATTTCGTCATATCATTCATTATTTCGCTACTTTCTTCATGGCTCATTCGATATGACGGGTCGCTGGTGAAAAATAGAAGTCCGGAAGATGGATGCTCGCAAAGTCGCTGAGACGCTATGATGTATTGCCCGTGACCTACTGCTCGCAGTAGTAATACCTGCTCCCAATTCCCTTTCAATCACCTCACATTTTTACGGGATTCTATACATTTGCCGTGTATGAAGGTTTGTATTGCAGAAAAGCCCAGTGTGGCGAGAGATATTGCAGACATTATTGGCGCCAAACAACGCAAGGATGGTTATTACGAAGGCAACGGGTACCAGGTTACCTGGACCTTCGGGCATTTCTGCACCCTGAAAGAACCACACGATTATACTGAACAATGGAAGTTCTGGCGGCTGGAAGACCTGCCGATGATCCCGTCCAGTTTTGGTATTAAGCTGATAGAAAATGACGGTGTTCAGAAACAATTCAAAGTAATAGAAACCCTGGTGCATCAATGTGAGGAAGTGATCAACTGTGGTGATGCCGGCCAGGAAGGTGAACTGATACAACGGTGGGTATTGCTGAAAGCGCAATGTACGGCCCCTGTAAAAAGACTCTGGATATCCTCGCTCACAGAAGAAGCGATCAAAGAAGGTTTTCAGAAACTTAAAAATGCTGACCAGTACGATAACCTGTATGCGGCCGGCAGTGCCCGTGCTATTGGTGATTGGTTGCTGGGGATGAATGCCACCAGGTTGTTCACCAAGAAATTTGCACAGGGAAAAACTGTGCTTTCCATTGGCCGTGTGCAAACGCCTACACTGGCGATGATTGTAGCCAGACAAAAGGAGATCAATGCCTTTCAATCGGAAGAATACTTTGAATTAAAAACCATTTATCGTGAAACGGAATTCACTGCTACCATCGATCGTATCAAAGTGCTGGAGCGCGCAGAGAAAGGACTGGCCTACCTGAAAGAACATCCTTTTGAAATTACTTCCTTTGAGAAAAAAGAAGGTAAGGAGGGAAATCCACGCCTGTTCGATCTTACTGCCCTGCAGGTAGAGGCCAATAAGAAATATGCTTATTCTGCAGACGATACATTGAAATATGTGCAGAACCTGTACGAGAAAAAACTGGTGACTTATCCAAGGGTAGACACTACCTACCTGTCGGAAGACCTGCATCCGAAAATTGAAGGCATCATGCGTGACCTTACGCCTTATGCGGCGCTCACGGCACCCATACTGGCGCAACCTATTCCGAAACTGAAAACGGTATTTGACGATAAAAAGGTGTCCGACCACCATGCCATCATTCCCACTGGTGTATATCCAAACAACCTGTCACACGAAGAAAAACGTATTTACGATCTTATCGCCAGGCGTTTTATAGCTGCGTTTTACCCGGAAAGCAAAATAGCGAACACTACTGTATTGGGCAAGGTAGGGCAGGTGCCGTTTAAAGCAACCGGTAAACAGGTATTAGAACCTGGCTGGAAGGACGTATATGTCAATGATGTAAGCGCTAAAAAGGAAGGTGAAGAAGAAGAAAAGATCCTGCCGGTGTTTGAGGTAGGAGAGCGTGGCCCGCATACACCACGTATACACCAGGGTAAAACAACACCGCCCAAAGCATATACAGAAGCAACCCTGCTGCGTGCAATGGAAACCGCGGGTAAACAGGTGGATGATGAAGAAATGCGTGAGTTGCTGAAAGATAACGGCATCGGCAGACCAAGTACCCGTGCCAATATTATTGAAACATTGTTTCGCCGTAAGTACATTGAAAAACGCAAGAAGAACATTTACGCTACACAAACCGGCATAGACCTGATTGATACCATTCAGACAGAGCTGCTGAAAAGCCCTGAGCTGACAGGTATCTGGGAGCGTAAATTACGCCAGATAGAAAAAGGCGAATACGCTATTGAGACTTTCAAACAGGAGTTGAAGCAAATGGTAATAGATCTTACTGTAGAGGTCAAGAGCGCCACCTACAAAGCAATTACCATAGCCCCCGATCAGCCGGAGAAAAAAGAAAAAGATAACAAAGAAGAAAAGCCAAAAAAAGAAGCCAAACCCAAAGAGCAGAAAAAGACGATTGTAATAGAAGAACAACAATGTCCCAAATGTAAAACGCACCTGCTGAAAAAGGGTAATACCGCCTATGGTTGTGCCAATTTTAAAGTCTGCGGTTTTAAACTGCCTTTTGAAGTATTTGGTAAAAAACTCACCGACAAACAGATTGCCGACCTGTTACAGAAAGGCAAAACCGGTAAAGCTAAAGGCTGGAAACTGCCGGGTACTGATACTGAAACAGAAGGGAAGTTGAAACTGAATGCGGCTTTTGAATTGGAGATAGAATAGAGGGTTTGATTTTTGTATGATTTTATTGTTATGATCTCTGAATGGGCATATATATCAGTGGGTTTTAAACTTATTCTCTTATTCTTATCGCTCCATCTTCATTATGCACATTGTTTTAATGTATATTCTTTAAATGTAAAGTAAATCCATGTTATAATATTGTCCTGTTCTATAGGTTGTAATCTCTAGTATCTTTCTTTATACTCATTACGGTTTTAGTGTTTGTGGTCTGTAATTTATTGTCTGCTGTTTTTCAACACAGGTGTATTCGCGGGATTGTAATATGGCAAATTGCCATTATAATACCCCCTGCTTACGCCAATGCTACCGGAGATGGAGAATGTTCTGTCATCATTGATGTACATCAGGCCCATTTGTGCAGAGGTGTAGGTGCCGAAGTTGTAGGAATTCATGAAGCCACCATTTTTGTTAGTGGCCGGTTGCAGAAATGAGTTGTTAAACTGAAGGAGGGTGGGAGCGATGGATACGCCTGCAAATGCGTATAGATTGTTGTTCAACTGACGGTTAAGTTGTACACCTATAGGCGCTGATAAAAAAGAACCACTACCGCCATTGAATGCCATAAAACCAGTTGAAAGACCGGCATATTTTGAAACGAACCATTTTTTATGGAGGAGACCGGTATCAGCTTGGTTAAACTGGTTGAAAGCGACCTGCCCTCCGTGCATATAGCCCGGGGTTAAGGTAAACTGGGCTTTTGCAGTACCAATACATGCCAACACTGTGGCCAACAGCATAATACGTATCATCATGGCTTAAAGATAAACTACCTTTTCCGTAAATATCGTTAATATAAACCAAACGATTGACGAAAAGAGGCATGCCTCGTTTCTCCATTTTGGGGTAATACGCCCGGCTTGCAGGGTGATAATGTTGCCCGGAGCCGGTTTGCGGCAAAATACAGCCCGGTGTTCTGCAATAGTTGCCAGAGGCAGCAACATATTGAAACGAGACTGCAAGTCCTGCCTAGCCTGTAACACAGGAAGTCTCGTTTGGCTGGTTGAATAATCGTGAGACGGTTGGAACATGCAATCTGTGATCTGGTGTAGCGCTCCAACCGTTCCACGATCCGGTATTAAGCTTTCCGGTACAAATGACAATGCCAGCGTTTTTTTTCGTTGACAGTTATACTGCTGTCAAAGGGGGTGAAGTGATTGGTTAGCTTTTTTATCAGTCGTTTATTGCTGGTTGTTTCATAGATAGAAGTAATGAAAATTCCATTTGCGTGAAGATGTTGCATGTATCTTTTCATCGTCTGACATGGGTTCCTGGCGTAATACAGCGATTCATTGAAAATGATGATGTCGAATTGCTCATCGGGCTGAAAGGTATCCATATCTCCAACAAGGTACCGGGTACGGCTCTGCTGCAATTGTCTGGCTCTTTCAATGGCTACTGACGAAATATCAATGCCCAGGTAGTGAGCGTAAATGGATGGATCCAGTCTTGATTGCAGAATACCTTCTCCACAACCAATTTCCAGTATTCTGCTGTTTGCAGCATGGGCTTCAACGAATTTACGGAGGGTGTCAAACCTGGCTTCTTCACATTCTGATGCCAGCCCATCCCATTTTCCATTCAGGTACTGTTCGTCCCAGGTTGGTCTCTTTTTCCAAACTGGTTTCCAGTTGATAATTCTCAAATGCATTTGGTGGTTTGTTTAGGTTATTTTGAAAACAGCATAAAACCTTTGGCCCCTATGGGCGCATCATATTATCTGTGTTAAGGATGGGAAAACAAGGGGGAAAACGGTTTGGGATACTCATTTAACAGGTTTTTGCCGGCTGCATGGGGCCCTGCTGAATGGCAGGCTGCATACTTTAACCGTGCCACGCTTTGGGCAGGTAGTTTGTTGCATCGGTTGCCAGAGGTAACAGAATAATGCTACGAGACTGCAAGTCTCGTACAGCGGTGCGCACATATCATTGTCTGTGATAAAGAACCTGATCCCGGAGATATGTTGTCATAGTATAAAAACGGGTGTAAATTTTTACAAGGGATACTCGCTTAAAAAACAAAACCTGTAATTACCTTTTTCCCTTATTTTTTGAATGAATAATTTTAATTGTTTTATGTTGAAATCATTATCCAGAAGAGGGTCGTGACAAAGAATTATAATATTACCGGGAGTATGGGTGTGTTTATATTTAACAAGTTGTTCTATTCTGAATAGAAAATCATCTGCTGATTCTGCCAGTATGCCGTTACCTGTATAATACCATTCAATATCCCAGCCAAATAATTTATATCCTTTTGCTGCAAGAGAATCTGCAGCAGCTTTGCTGTCAGGCAGGTCATCTTTGCTATAACCGTGCAGTCTCCAGGCATTTCTTCCGGGTAGCCTGGCAATTTTATTCTGTAAACCTAAAGAATCCTGGTTTTTTTGAAAATCCTGTAACACATGCAAAGGGTCCTGGTAATACAGATGATATTTATTGTCGGCATGTGAAAAGCTGTGATTACCTGCTTCCAGCCATTGATTGTTCAGATCTTCCTGCCATACAAGCCGGTTACTGTCGTTTGCACAAACAAATTTTCCGATTAGAAAAATAGTGACAGGTACTTTTTCAGATAGTACAAGGGAGGATAATTTCCGGCTGCCTTTGATAATGCCGTCATCAAAAGTCAGGTAAAAATTGATAGTATCTGGTTGATGATGTAAGGTATCTGGTAATGCTTTGGCCTGTTGTGCATGCAAGCAAACAGGATTGATGCATAGTGCAACCAGGAAAAAGATAGAGACATCCAGCCAGAGTGACAGTAATGGTTGATATAGTTTTGTGTTTGCCGGCATACAGGTCATTTTTATTGAAATTACCTGCCGGAGCCTGCTCTTTACATGATCATCCTCATCTGTATGTATGATTCATCACACGTATGATTGTTTCAGGTGGTGTGCTTTTTCCTCAACTGGTACCACATCAGTGCAATAAGCAGGCTGCATAGGAAATAAAAAATGCAGCCAGGAAACAAGCTGAATGATAATGACATGTTCTCTGCTGTCTGGAACCCTGTTTTTGTGAAAAACGGTGTTTGTGACAGTTGTTAATTCCGATGCTGAGTATTGTCAGTATATCAGCCAATTCAAATCAGGCTGTAAGAGTTGCCGGGTCATTTTTTCCGGGTAAACGGTATTTTAATTTTATGTAGTAAAAGCAACCGGTATTCACTAAAAAATAAATCATGAAAACGCTGATTGTTGCAACTGATTTTTCAGCCACAGCAGAAAATGCTGCTGTATATGCCATGGGGCTGGCCCATACTATTCATGCAAAAGTGTTATTGCTGAATGTATATCAGCTACCTGTTAATTATGTTGATATTGCCATGCCCTTTACTATTGATGATTGGGAAGAACAGACAGAAAGAGCAATGACAGAACTGAAGAACAAGCTTTTGAAGATTACCGGCAAAACGGTTGAGGTAACAACAGAAGTAAGAATGGGAGGTTTTTTAACAGAGTTGCGAATGGTATGCCAGCAGGAACAACCTTATGCGGTGGTAATGGGATGCAATGGATCTTCTGTTGCTGAGCGTTTCTTTTATGGAAGTCATGCTATCAATGCAATGAAAAATCTCGAATGGCCTGTTATTACAATTCCTCCTGGTCTCAGTTTTCATGAAGTGAAAAAAATAGGCCTGGCCTGTGATCTGGAAGAAACAATAATGACGGTGCCTGCAGATGATATCAGTCGTTTTGTTATGGACTTTAATGCCGCACTCTATATACTTTATACCAGTAAGGAACAGGTGTATAACCCCGAAGTTGTTTTTGCTTCAGGACAGCTTGGTGAAAAACTGGAAAAATGCAGACCTGAGTTCCGGTTTATAGCTGGCGATACAGATCAGTCGCTGATTGATTTTGCCGGAAAAGAAAATATTGATCTGCTGATTGTATTACCTGGAAAATACCGGTTGCTGGATGCAATAGTTCATAAAAGTCATACCAGGAAGCTGGTATTGCGAAGTCATATTCCTGTAATGGCATTTCATCATCATACACAGCATGTAAAGACATCGCAGCAAGCTTGATGAATTCAATGCTGTTGTGAAAGTCAAAACCAGGTGTTGCATATACCTGGTTTTGACTTTTTGTCTTGCAGTATGTAATAATTGTAGTGATTGTTCCGGTGCTAAATGATAACACGTTTGTAAAGAATACCACCTGTTAATACCATTGCTACAGCTATTGCAGCCAGCAATAACAGGTAGGTTACGGTATGGTTATCGGGCTGACCATGCAGCATTGAGCTTCGTAGTATATTGATCATGTAAGTGAGCGGGTTAATGCGCGAAAGAGCTTTCAGCCACGCTGGCATGATATCAATGGGGTATATTGCATTACTGGCAAAGAATAATGGCATTGTTAACACCTGACCAATACCCATAAAACGTTCCCTGGTTTTAACAACGCAGGCTATATTGAGTGACAATGTTGAAAATAATACAGACCCCAGCATTACAGCCATCAGTACACAAAACAGTGACCACGGCTGCCAGTTCAGCCGTACATGCAGTAGTAAAGCCAGCAGGTAAATAATCAGAATTACAGGAACTGTACGCAGGGCCGCTGAAAGTGCTTTGCCTAATACCAATGCTGTACGTGGAGTAGGAGTGACCAGGAATTTTTGTGTTATGCCCAGGTCTCTTTCCCAGATAACAGCTATACCGAAAAAGATAGAAATGAAAAGTACGCTTTGTGCCAGGATACCTGGTGTCATAAAATCCAGGTACGACAATGTACTGCTCAGGGGATGCATTCGTTGGAATACCTGACCGAATATCAGTAACCACAATGCAGGTTGTACTGCGCGCAAAAAGAGTTCGGTAGAGTCGTGTAATATTTTACGGGCTTCAAATTCCGTGATCACCATCGTTTTCCGGATAAATCGTAACATAGTTGTTGTTTTAACCCAGGCGTGAGCCGGTTCTGCGTTCTGTTGCTATTTCGCGAAAGCTACGCGCACTTTCGGCTGACTCCCGGGTATAATGTATAAAAACATCTTCCATTGATACAGGGTCACTACGATGTAACGAGGCTTTCAGAGCGGCTGGTGTTCCCATAGCGGCCAGCTTTCCTCTTGAAAGAAATGCAACGTGATCGGATAACCTATCAGCTTCTTCCATAATATGTGTAGTAAGAAGAATAGTAGTGCCGAATTCTTTACGCAGCTCTGAAATATGTTGCCATACGGTTGTCACACCGATGGGATCAAGTCCGGTGGTTGGTTCATCCAGGAAAAGGACCCTGGGGCGATGCAGCATGGATTGTGCAATTTCCAGGCGCCTGATCATACCCCCTGAATAGGTTTTTACACTTTTATGGGCTGCTTCTTCCATATTCATGAACTTTAGTGATTCCTGCGCTCTTTGTTTTGCTTCTCTGGCAGGCAGATCATACAGGCGCGCAAACAATAGGAGATTTTCGTACCCCGTCAATGTGCTGTCGGCTGACAACATTTGTGGTACGTAGCCAATCAGGCGTCTTACACGGAAAGGATGTTTTACTATGCTGATACCGGCTATCATTGCATCTCCCGAACTGGGTTGCAACAGGGTGGTTAATAGCTTTATGGCTGTTGATTTGCCGGCTCCGTTAGGACCCAGTAATGAAAACACTTCACCGGGCTCCAGCCGGATATTCAGTGAATCCAGTGCTTTGAAATTGCCAAAGTGCTTGCTTAAATTGTAGGTTTCTGCAATTGCATCCATATAACTGAATTCTGTATAGCAAGTTACGAATAGCATACCCCTATACAATGATGTCTGTCACCTGTATGCCTGATTTGAAACAGGTATTGCTGTTGCTTCCCGTGTTGTCTGATATGAATCAGCCTGGTTTGTGAGCATTATCAATGAAATTGATGCGTATACAGGATAGATTTGGATAATGGCCGGAAGGGTCAGTAATCTGTAAATCTTTTGTATGAGAACGATTCTTGTAGCAACCGATCTGTCGGCCGTTGCAAACAACGCTGCACGCTATGCGGCTGATATGGCTGCTGCCATTAATGCCGGTTTGTTTTTGCTGCATGTATATGTTCCGCCTGTGCATTACGGCGATATATTGGTTCCGCTGGGTTATGATACCTGGTTAAAGGATACCGAATTAAAAATGGTAAAGTTGAAACGTGAAATACTCCGCCAATCAGATCATCCCGTTCATGTACGGTGGGAGGTACGAACAGGAATTTATATGTCTGAGCTGAAAGGTGCCTGCGCCAGGCTTAATCCTTATGCAGTAGTAATTGGCACAACCGGTGTTACTGCAACCTCCAGGATATTTTTTGGCAGTCATGCTATCGATACTATGAAAAATCTGCCATGGCCGGTGGTCTGCGTACCGCCCGGAGTCCGTTTTAATTCAATCCGGAAAATAGGTCTTGCCTGCGATTTTAGCGATGTAAGCATTACAGTGCCTATTCCCGAGATAGAACATCTGGTAACTGATTTCAATGCCGGGTTGCATATACTGCATATTGGGGATAAAGAAGCGTTTAATGCAGAGGCCGTATCGGGTGCAGGTTTTTTGCGCGATCATATGAAAAATATTCACCCTCAGTTTCACTTCATTCAGCATGAAGATGTAGATGAAGGTATTCTTGATTTTGCACAGATTAATGGCGTTGACCTGTTGATCATACTACCCAAAAGACACCGTTTTCTTGATGCCCTGGTACACCGGAGTCATACGCGCCAGTTTGTGTTGCACCATCAGGTTCCGCTGCTGGCAATGCATGCAGAGAAAAAGCGTGTTTGATAGCTAGAAACATTATTGCAAATTTCAGTGAAGTTGTTACTGGTTTTATACCGGTGTATAAAAACTGTTGTTTTTAAATAGTATATTATGAGCACCTATATTAAAAAGTTGAAAGAAGTATCAATGTCTGATGTAAGCATTGTGGGCGGTAAGAATGCTTCTTTGGGAGAAATGATCTCCACATTGGGTAGTAAAGGTATCAGGATTCCTGATGGATTTGCTACTACGGCTGCTGCCTTCCGCATGTTTCTGCAATACAACAAACTGGAGAAACCCTTAGAGTTGTTGATGAAGCAGCTTGATCATACATATTTTACAAACCTGAAAGAAACAGGTATACAGGCGCGTGCCCTGCTTGAACAGGCAGTACTGCAGCCAGCATTGCGCAGCGCGGTTGTAGATGCCTACCGTGCTTTTGCCGGCAGCAGCAATATAGAGGTAGCTGTGCGCAGCAGCGCCACGGCCGAAGATCTTCCCGAAGCAAGTTTTGCAGGGCAGCATGAATCTTTTCTGAATGTAGCAAATGAAACAGATCTGCTTGATGCTGTCCATAAATGTTACATATCACTCTATACAGACCGGGCAATCAGATACCGGGAGGATAATGGCTTTGCACATAATGAAGTAGCGTTGTCTGTAGGCATTCAGCGCATGGTAAGATCAGACAAGGGAAGTGCAGGAGTATTGTTTACGCTTGAACCCGAATCAGGATTTCGCGGCGTTATTCATCTGGCAGGCGCCTGGGGATTGGGTGAAAATGTAGTGCAGGGTACTGTAACACCTGATGAGTTTTTGCTGTATAAACAGGGAATACGCAATGGCCGCAGGTCCATATTGCAGAAGAAGCTGGGCGAAAAGTCCAAAACAATGATCTATGCCGAAAGTGGTACAGGTACCATCAATGCAGACACGCCACCTGAAAAACAACAGATGTTTGTATTGACCGATCAGGAAGTAGTTATGCTGGCACAATGGGCTTTGCTGATCGAAGATCATTATAAGAAGCCGATGGATATTGAATGGGCTAAAGATGGGTTGACAGGAGAATTGTTCATCGTACAGGCCAGGCCTGAAACAGTACACAGTATGCGAAATCAACATCTGGTGACGGAATTTAAACTGTTGGAAAAAGGAGTTACGCTTGCACTGGGGGAAGCCATCGGATACAGAATTGCTACCGGTATTGCCCGTATACTGCATTCGCCTGCAGAAGCATATTTGCTAAAGCCCGGGGAAATTGTAGTAACGGAAAGCACCAGCCCCGACTGGGACCCTGTTTTAAAAAATGCAGGGGCTATTGTTACCGACAGGGGCGGCCGTACCAGTCATGCTTCCATTGTAGCACGGGAGTTGGGAGTGCCTGCTGTTGTAGGAAGTTCGGATGCTACCATAAAAATAAAAGATGGCCAGGCGATAACAGTTTCCTGTGCGGAGGGGAAAACGGGTTATGTGTATTCCGGTAAATGTCGTTTTGAAGAAAAACAGTGGGATTTTTCATCAGTACAGTTGCCTCAAACGGTAGATGTGATGCTGATCCTGGGAGATCCGGAAAAAGCCTTCTCTTTATCGTTCTATCCATGCAGGGGTATTGGCCTGCTGCGCATGGAGTTTATTATTACTCATGCTATACAGGTACATCCGATGGCCCTGGTAAAGTTTGATACGTTACAGGATACTGTTGCAAAAGAAGCCATTACACAATTAACACGTGAGTATCCGGATAAGCGGGATTATTTTGTTGATAAATTATCGCAGGGTATAGCTACGATTGCAGCAGCTTTTTATCCGCGAGAGGTAGTGGTCAGGCTCAGCGATTTCAAGTCCAATGAATATGCCAATCTGTTAGGAGGAAAGGAGTTTGAACTGACGGAAGAAAATCCTATGCTGGGTTTTCGTGGCGCGTCCAGATATTATCATGAAAGATACAGAGATGGATTTGCCCTGGAATGTAAAGCTATAAAGATTGTACGGGAAGAAATGGGGCTTACCAATGTAAGCGTAATGGTGCCTTTTTGCCGTACGGTAGGCGAAGGTAAAAAAGTATTGCAGGCAATGAGTGAGCATGGACTTACCAGGGGCAGCCAGGGTTTGAAAATACTGGTAATGGCTGAAATTCCCTCAAACATATTACTGGCAGATGATTTTGCAGATATTTTTGATGGCTTCTCCATCGGGTCCAATGACCTTACCCAGCTTACACTGGGAGTAGACCGTGACTCTGTGATTGTATCTGAATTGTTCGATGAACAGGATAAAGCAGTTGAAAAAATGATTGCTGCAGTTATTCAGAGCGCCCGCAAAAAAGGTGTGCATGTTGGATTATGCGGACAGGCACCCAGCGATTTTCCCGCTTTTGCCCGATTTCTGACTAACGAGGGGATCAATAGTATTTCTTTTAATGCTGATGCATTGCTGACCGGAATTGAAAATATCAATCGTGCAGAAAAAAATATACAGAACACCACTGGTATAATGCATAAATATTAAAAATCATAACCCTGACAAGTGTGGCTGGGGTATGTGCTATGTGCCAGGTGATGCTGTTTCAGTCTACCGTACCACGCCCTAATTCAGCTTTGAAAGAAGTACCTGCCCTGAAGAAAGAGGGTTCATCAAGACCGGTTGATTGCTGGCGAAAACGTTCAGCATGCAGTTTGATCTGTTGTCCGTTTGCTGCCTGTACAAACCTGACAATAAATCCTATCAATGCTTTTTTTCGCCTGCCTGAAGGAACTACATCCACAATTTTTCCAACCACCGGCGCACCAGCGTGGATGATGGTTTTACCGTCTATCTTCAGGTCTCTTGTTGCATGCATGCGCACTGCATTACCATCTTTAGAACGTTCTTCAGAACTGAGGGTTTCATCCAGTACTATCTCTATTTCTATGCCGGGTGGTATCCTTACAGGACCTGAACGTTCCGGCGCAGTAGTAACCGTGACTGGAGTGGGAGCGGGATGTTCTGTAATGTCAGCCGGTTCTTTTTTGGGTTCTGTTTTTTTGGTGGGTACCTGTTTTTTTTCCGGTGAAGATGGTTCTCTTTTAACAGGAGAAACAGGAACCACCGGAAGATCTTTAGCCGGCTGGTCTATCCTGCTGACAGGCGTTTGATGACTGATCGGTTTATCCTGCTGTATTTCGGTTTCAGATAAATTGTTATTGCGTTTATCAGGGTCAGCTTTCTTAACAAGGGCTGGTACAACTGTTTGCTGAGATGCTGTATTGCGAAAATAATTCCATACCAGCAAACCTATACATAGCACTACCACCAATACCAGCAGGCCAACATACTTATCTTTGAATAGTTCTTCTCTGCGGTTCAGTATGTTAGCCAGTGTATTGCTGCGTGGTAGCTCAGGGGGTATTTGCCTGGTTTCATTTGAATGAAGTGCGGTCATTAACTGATGCTCCTGGTAAACTTCCTGTGTCATGCAACGTTGGAGTGCTTCTTTCATCTGCCGGGCAGAAGAAAAACGTTTTTGCGGGTTGCGGTGTAAGGCAGTGCTCAGGAACTGTTGCCACGATTGGGAAATGGCTGCGGGCAATGGTGCATCTTCTTCCAGCTTTGCTTTCATTAAAGCATAATCGGAGTCAGAACGAAATGGTGGATAACCGGTCAGCATTTCATACAGGATATTGCCTGCAGCGTAAATGTCTGTCAGTTCATCACCTTCCTTTCCCTGCACCTGTTCAGGCGCCATATATTCCAGTGTACCTACCGACTTTCCCAGTTGCGTTAAACGTTGTGAGTTGCGGATCCGCGCAATGCCAAAGTCCATGATCTTTACTTCACCCTCTGTAGATATCATTACGTTGGCTGGTTTCAGATCACGGTGAATGATGCCTTTGCGATGGGCATGATCAAGTCCGTCCAGCAGTTGCGCCAGTATGCTTCCGGCAGTGGTGGTGTTCAGTGTTCCTTTTTGCCTAACCCAGTTTTCAAGCGTTTCACCCTCTACAAATTCCATTACCATCCAGTAAGATTCGTTGCGGGTGATAAAAGCATAGAGGTGGGTAATATTGGGATGATTAAGACGCGCTAATGCCAGTGCTTCCTGCTGAAAGCGATTTTCCATTGATGCCGCAGCAGAGGGATCCGGTTTATTCAATGCTTTGATGGCAACTTTCCGCTCCAGCAGGATATCTTCTGCCAGGTATACGGTTCCCATGCCACCTTCGCCTATTTTGCGAATAATATTATATTGATCAGTTTGAAGGGAGCTCATAAAAAACAGGTTGTTCTCTGGTGATAAAATTGTCTTTTGACACGATCTCTATCAGGATCGCAGAGAAATTGTCTGCGGCGCGCCGCTGGAAACAAACCGTTCGTATATGTTCTATTACTTTGTCAGGCTGTTCTATAGCCAGTATGGCTGCCAGTTCCTCATTGGTAAATACGTCATAGATACCATCCGAACAAAGTAAAAAACGATCGCCGCCCAACAGGGGATAAGGAGTTGCGGATAATTCGGGAGTAATCTTTTCCCCTGTTCCCAGTGCCTGCAGCAGTACATTTTTCATTTCATGATGTTCGGCTTCTGAAGCTGTTAACTGACCTTGCTCTACCATGTTATTGACCAGGGTCTGATCGTGCGAAAGCTGTACCAGTTGGTGATTGCGGTAGCAGTACAGGCGACTGTCGCCCAGGTTGGCAAAATGCAGTTGTCCTTCCCTGATGAATAATGCTACTGCGGTAGTGCCCATGCCGGCATGATCGGTATTCTTTTTGGCAGCCTGGTGAATGGCCTTGTTCATTTTTATCATCAGCTTTTGCAATACCGCCAATACGTTTTTAGAACGATATTGCAGCCGTATGAAATCTGCTGCAGTATCACAGGCAATGCGGCTGGCCACTTCACCTGCATTATGTCCACCCATACCATCTGCCACCATTGCAAACAGTGCATTTCCACCTGGTTCGGGATATAGTATAAGAATATTATCTTCATTGGCTTCACGACTGGGACCGGTTTCGGATAAACTGGCAGTTTTATAACTGATACCAGTAACCGGTTGTTTCTTTTTCCGGAAGAACAGCATAACGTAATCGGGGGTTTGTAGACTGCCACACCCGGTCCCTGGAAAGAGACCGGGATTTGGTTGTGACAGTACTGTCAAAAAAAGAGCGTTTAGTGGATCACTTCGTTTCTGCCCATCAATTCCATAGCATATTTGATAGGAATGGAATACGACATCTTGTCGCTGCCTGCAGAATAGATCCCGATTACATTACCCTTGTTATCGTACATAGGACCGCCACTGTTACCGGGTCCGGTAGAGTTGATGGTGAGCTGATAATAGTCGCCCATCATGCTCACATAGCCATCTACTTTTTCAGTACCTGCACGGCCTTTTATCAACCGGCCAATAATACCTGTACTGATAGTGGGTACCGGTACTTTTACTATGGCTGGATTTTTATTGAAAGCGTCCTGGGAAAGATTGGCAACAAACTGGTCGGGCGACATACCGGGATATCCCATTACTGTTACTTCGCTGCCGGGTTCTATTTCATTGTAGTTGTTGAGCATGGTTACTGAAGAAAGTTCTTCCATCATATCGATCTTAACCAATGCCACATCATGTACGTTGGAAGTGCGGGTTACTTTACCGGGTGTGCGCAGTGAGTTGTTGGCAAAAGTTACATCCAGGTAAGATAATGTTCCGGTAATAACTGTTACACCGGATTCCAGGTTCATACGGTTGTAGTTCAGTGCTTCTGCAGGAACCCAGTCGCGAACATCACCGGGACCAACCCTGGCGTCTTTCACTACTGTTAAATTGCCTTTCTCATTGTATTCTACCAGTACACCGGGAAAATCTGAATCTTTGAAATGATAGGAGGTCATCCAGGGTACTGCTACGTGACGGTTGGTTACAATATAACCCCTGTCGTCTACAACAAATCCACTGCCGGAACCAAAGCCGCCAATGGGATCGATCTGCGCACCGCGTGGCTCATTACCCCTGGTGCACAACAGTGGTTCAATGGTACCTGCGCGATTTCTGATGTAAGCAGCATAATAACCGCTTTCACCTTTTCCCTGTGCAGGCAGTTTTACATGATACAGTTTTTCACCAGTGCTGGTCAGTTCCAGTGTCCAGCCGGCTTCAATAAACACCACTTTGTTATCATTGGCCTTGGCGATCTGTGCTGGTGTAAGACCACGTGAGGAATCTTTGACAATGATGGTCGTATCTCCGCCTTTTATGTTTTGTACTACACTGGGTCTGTTGCTGGCAATGATCCAGCCGATGGTAGCCAGCAGGAATATTAATGCCACTGATACAATGACCAGTCTTTTCTTTCCTTTTTTTTCCGATTGCTGGATGATGTGTTGCATTGTTTGCTTGCCCACAGTTTCCTTAACAGCACCGGTTTGTTTGGTAGCGCTGCTTTCGTGTATTTTAGTTTCCTTCAGGGAGGATGTATCGATCAGCCTGGTTTTTTTGATATGCGATACTGGTTTGGGATTCAGGTCAAACTCCATTGTAGGACCGTCTTTACCCAGTTGGATAATGTCTCCGGCGAACAATGTTGTTTTTTCGGTGATCGCTTTACCATTTACATAGGTGCCGTTCTTACTTTGCAGATCTGTGATTTCGTAGGTATCTGCCAGTTGTGCATTTACTTTGATCCGGCAATGTTCGCGGCTTACAATATCATTGGCCAGATCGAAGGCCACTTCATTGGAAGGACCGCGGCCGATACGGATCTCCCTATCGGGAGAAGCGTTGAATTCGTCGGTTTTACCACTCAGGGGACCGCTTTTGTGAAGCAGCAGGATGGTTGTTGATACAGGTGTGTTCATGATTCTTTTTTTGACAGTTAAAAAAAATGTTTAAAACAGATTTCCTGACTGCAAGATTATTCTATGCACATACCAATTCCTATACGCAATTTGTAGTATACGCCGGGTCAGATGATGTATTTTGATAATGTCTTTTTGATGAGGTAAGGGTATAACGATGGCCGAAAACTACAGGCATAAGCCATCGTGGCTGCAAGTCGCGATGAAGCCAATTCAATCAGGAATTCTCTACTGTTTAATAAGCTATGTTTTGTAGTGGTTATATATTAGGAAGCGGCAGTAGAAAGATTGCATGCGCCGTAGATGGGGGATATTATTTTGTTTTACATCATTATTATTCGTCATGGCCTCATAACAGCAATGCGGTGCGGTCGATATATGAAAGCTGTATAATTAGTGATGCTGCATCGTCTAAATGCTTCTTCTATTGAACGTTTGGCATCCGTTGCCTGTGAACATTGTTCAGAACTTATATTTTGTCTCTATTTTGGAAATAAAATCCATAAATGGGATGGATGTGGAAATATGGCTATCTGAAATTGCCTGATTGCTAATGGCTTGATTTACTGGCCCTTTATTTGGCATTCAATGGTGCGCATCATAATCATTATCCAATTTTATGAAGAATTACACCTTAACCATTGTCCTTGCCTTATTTGTACTGCGTGGAGCAGCCCAGATAAACGCTTACGCCAGCGTTACTTCCATCAGCGGTAAAACACTTTCTCTTACAAGTGTTAATCAGACATATCACACTTTTAATACCGGTGACCAGATCATCATTATGCAGATGCAGGATGATGTAATAGGGAGCAATACCAGTAATACCTCCAGCTTTGGAAACATCAGTACCATTGCCAGTGCCGGTAAATATGAAGTGGCTACCATTGCCAGTGTGACCGGGCTACCCGGGTCACTTAAAATCACAACTGCTCTTACCAACACTTATAACACTGGCGCCGGTAAAAGCGTTCAGATAATAAGTTTCCGCAAATACGGTTCACCTGATTACACTACTACTGCTGCTATTACTGCGCTTCCGTGGAACGGGCAGATCGGTGGAGTAGTGGCCATGCAGGTGCCCGGAACACTTACATTGGCATATTCTGTCAGTGCTGACGCAGCCGGATTCAGGGGCGGTGATGTAAGTAGTAATTATGAAAATACCTGTCAGCCTACGGTCTATGCCAGTAATTCATCCAATTATGCGGCAAGGGCTGAAGGCATCCAGGCAAACAATACAGGGTTTCTTTATGGCCGTAACGCATTGGCTAATGGCGGCGGCGGAGGAAGTGATGACAATGCCGGTGGCGGTGGCGGCAGTAATTTCTCAGCCGGTGGTGTAGGTGGTCATGGCTGGACATGTGCAGCATCACCCGCCGGAGGGTTTGGTGGTAATTCGCTTGCGGGATTTATTACTGTCAACCGCATTTTCATGGGCGGTGGCGGAGGTGGCGGTCAGCAGAACAATAGTGTTGGCACAGTAGGTGGCAGAGGAGGAGGCATTGTAATGATCAAAGCCAATGTACTGAAAACATCCTGCTCAGGCTCTGTTACTATTTCGGCAAACGGGGCAGCATCGGTCAATAGCGGTAATGATGGAGCTGGTGGTGGTGGTGCCGGTGGAACGGTGGTGATGAGTGTAAGCTCTTTTTCGGTGCCTTCCGGTTGTCCGCTGAAGGTACAGGGAAATGGCGGCGGCGGTGGCAGTGTAGGCGATGCCGGCGCCCATGGTGGCGGTGGTGGCGGTGGACAGGGAGCTATTCTGTATCCTGCTACTGTACCTTCAACGAATATTACCTCTACTACAGCAACAGGTGCAGGCGGAGCTAATAACAATAGCGGTGCCAGCTACGCCGGTACAGGAGGAGGAAGCCCCAACTCAGGTGTGCTTCCCAATAACGGCTATATCCTGCTGCCGGTAAAAATAACAGACTTTACTGCTTCGCTTAGCGGTAGCAGTGTAAAGCTCAGGTGGCAGACTTCCCTGGAGGTTAACAATGATCATTTTGAAATACAACGGAGCGCCGGTAATGCTGATTTTAAAACAATCGGTACTGTACGTGGTGCAGGCAACAGTACGTTGTTGCAGAACTATTCTTTTACAGATGGCACGCCTGGCAACGGAACCAACTATTACCGTTTAAAACAGGTCGATATTGATAACCGTGAAAGTTACTCTGTGGTGCTGCCTGTTAAAATGCAAACAAGTGAAACGGCGTTTGCTGTTTATCCAAATCCTATTGATGATGCTTTTACCATCAGGATACAGGCTGAACAGAATACACCGGTTTCCGTAACAATGACGGATCTTTCCGGAAAGCTGCTTTTCAAAACGTCTGGCTATGCCAATGGCGGTTTAATGAAAGTGGTACTGAATCAAAAACCGGCATCAGGTTTTTATATGCTGACCGCAACTACTTTACAAAATCAGTTCACTACTAAAGTATTGGTACAATAATTATTCATTGTGAAAGGAATGGTGCCTGGTTGCCAGGATAACTGAAGATACATGATCCGTCAGCCTTATTGGTATAGAACACCATGTAGATAAAACATCAAGCTGAAAATATGAAACAATTGACCACGTGGAATAAACAGTCTGTCTGGAAGCGTATGATCCTGTGGCTGGAAGAATACTTAAGACCCTGTACCCAATCGTTCAGTTCAACAAAAAGGGATGCAAATATGTTACGTTCATCTGTGCATCGTTTTTTTAAGTATAGCCAGCAAGATCTTTTATACATCATTCCTTGTGATCCGGTATATGAACTTGCTATAGAAAATATCCGGAATGATGGCTGGAACGTAGAGCTGCATGCAGGCATCGGCGGTGAGTTATTCTATACCATATCCACTAAACCCACAACTGTTAAAAGCTGAACCTTAGTAAAGCGGCAATAATAGTAATTTCAATCATAACAGAAGTACCTCAGCCGGGCAAAGATCGAAAAGCCATCCTGCCTGTTAAAAATTCAACCCGGTTTTGAATATTCTTCCAGCCAATACTTCTGGCTAGCTTTCGGACAATATCCTTTGCCTTGTTCAAGGTAATAAACAGGTTTGTCAAAATTGCTGGTAGAATACAGTTTTGAATAGTTGATAATAACCTGATTTTTTAAGTATCTTCTTTAGCAGTATTCAACAATTGCAGCAGGCTGTTCCGCTATGCCCCATAAAACAAATCTTTAAGCAACTTTTCCTATTACAAAATAAGTGCTGACCCCGTTTTTCTATCCTTCTTTTTAATGATTTTTTAGAAACAGGCTACAAAATCATCTTTTTTAATATTGGCTTTTTTAATTTGCCACACCCTGCACTTTTTACTCCCATCTTTAAAGTTTCTTAAAAATCGTAAGCGTGTTTTGTACATCAAGTGTACAATATCATGCGTTATTACCGAACACGATCATACATTATCATTGCCGGCATATTGCTTTTAACTGCCTGTGCCCCGGGCAGATACGCAGACCGGACAACTGTAACAGATAAGATCCGGCAACAATCAGGATACAGCGCTGCTCCACAGCAATCAGCAGGCAGGGTTCAATTCCCGCCCGGGGTACAAACTGCCGATGGCATTTCTGAAGACGAGGCTGTGCAGATCGCTCTCTGGAACAATGCCCAGTTTCAGACAGACCTGGCAGATATGTTGCTGGCCAATGCGGATGTAACCAATGCTGGCATTATCCAGAACCCTTTATTACGGTATCTGTCGCCCAATGCCGGTATCCTGGCGTCGGGTTATATCAACTTTGCTATTGACTTCATCTGGCAGCGTCCTGCGCGTATAAAAGCGGCTAAACTCAATGCAGACCGCGTAAAAGACAGCCTGGTACAAAAAGGATTTACATTGATCAGGGATGTGCAACTGGCGTATACAGAATTGCTGCTGGCAGCAGAACGCCTGGAGATCACCCGTGAAAATGCTGACACCCGCGCAGCCATCAACCGGCTGGCATCTGCACGACTGCGGAATGGTGATATCAGCGAACTGGAAGCCACTACCTCCCGTGCCGATTCTGCCAGTGCAGCAGACGATCTGCTGCAAGCCAAACTGGCATTGACAAATGCACGTAACCAGCTCAATTACAGCATGGGTATTACGCCGGCAGATACAATGCTGGTATTGCAAAAGCAACATGCCGATACCCTGCTAAAGCCGGTCAATAAAACAGATTACCTGTCGCTGGCCATTGCTTTCAGACCCGATATACGGGCGGCACAAACAGCCATCATTGCAGCGGGTAAAACACTGGGCTGGGAGCGTTCCAGGATCATCTCTTTTACGGCCACACTGAACTATCAATACATCAAAACAGCTACTGAAAAAGGCAACAACTGGTTGCCCAATACAGCCAACCCCGGTTTCCAGGCCGAGATACCGATCTTCAACCGCAACCAGGGCAATATCCAGAAAGCAAAAGCAGGGATAGAAAAAGCGATGTTGCAATACCATGCTGTAGTACAGAAAGCATTGCTGGAAGTGTTGCAGGCTTATTATTTATACGAACAAAGCTACCAGAGTTACCTGTTGTGGAACAGCAATGCCTTACTACCACTGGAAGATGCTGTGCAACTGGTAAAGCAAACATACCAGCGTGGCGATATTTCCTACCTGCCTGTGCTGGAAGCCATCCGGCAATTGCAAAACGGTAACCTGCGTAAAGCAGAAGTTACGGCACAGTTGCGCCGGGCCATCAGTCAGCTCAATTATTCAATCGGTCAAAAACATCAACAATAGTTATGCGTTACACCAGGCGTCCCTTTATATGGGCAACCATTGTCGTATTGGCAGCAGCAACCGGCTGCTCAGGCCATGCAGATAAACCCAAAGTAGTTGCTCCAGTTGCCATGAGCAATCCCGTAAAAGAAACTACTTTAAACACGCTTACACTGACAGAAGATGCTGTGAAACGTTTAGGTATTGTAACAGTACAGGTGGGGGAAGGCAGTACTGCCAACGGACGTGTGTATAGCGGCGAGATCATGACCGTGCCGGGACAAACCGTAACCATTACAGCACCGGTGGCGGGTACCTTACTGGGTACAGCACGCGGCAATGGATTACAGGCTGGTCAAACAGTACAAAAAGGACAACCCATTTACCGGCTGATGATATTGCCTTCGGAAAAAGACCTGTTGAGTGCGCGTGAGGACATTGCACAAAAAGAAGTGCAGTTTGAAGTAGTAACACAAAAAGTGGATCGTGCAAAAAAGCTGCTGGAAGAAAAAGCGGGTAGCCTGCGTGCAGTGCAGGAAGCAGAAGCAGAGCTGGCGGGCATCCGCGCTACACTGAATGTAGCACGCGCCAGGCTGGAACTGTTAAAGGGCAACGCCTCTGCCGGTTTAGCCAACAATCTTTCAACACTGGATATAGAAGCACCGGTAAGCGGACGTGTGCAAAAAGTATTCAGCGCGCCGGCACAGGTAGTGGCTGCTGCTGCACCCATTGCAGAGATTGCATACACAGATGCATTGTGGGTACGGGTACCTGTATATGCAGGCGATGTGAACCGCATCAATAAAACCGGTGCAGCCTCTGTACAACTGTTGTCCGATTTTGCGGGAGAAGCAAAAACAGTTACGGCAAGAAGTATACAGGGACCACAAACAGCCGACCCGCTCAATACTTCTGTTGACCTGTATTATGAGATCACCAATACCGGCAACAACTTCAGACCCGGTGAACGGGTAAGTGTAAACATTCCATATACCGGCAATAGCAAGGGTATCATTATTCCTTATGCTGCTGTTGTATACGACATACATGGCAATACCTGGGTATATGAACAAACTGCACCACGGGTGTTTGTAAGAAAACGGGTGGAACTGGAACGGGTGGTGAACCAGGAAGCCATGATCAAAAGAGGACTTACAGGCGGTGAAAATATTGTTATCACAGGTACTGCAGAATTATTTGGTACCGAGTTCGGAGGAGGTAAATAATGAAAAAGATCGTATTAACTTCTTTGCAGCTACGCGTAGTAGTGGTAGTACTGATGGGATTATTGCTGATCACCGGCAGCCGGATGATCCAAAACGCATCGTACGACGTTTTCCCGGAGTTTGCTCCACCCTATGTTGAAATACAGGTAGAAGCACCGGGATTATCTACTTCAGAAACAGAAGCACTGATTGCAGTACCCATTGAAAACGCACTGAACGGCATTCCCTGGTCTATCCATTTAAAATCAAAATCAGTATTGGGGCTTGCTTCTATCAGGGTAGAATTTGAAAATGGTACAGATATCATCAAAGCGCGTCAGCTGGTGCAGGAACGCCTGGGGCGTGTAGCAACACAATTACCAGCCGTAGCCAGACCTCCGGTAATGCTGCAACCGCTTTCCACTACCAGCCGGGTATTAAAGATAGGCGTAAGCTCCAAAACGCTTTCGCAAATGGACATGACCACGCAGGTGAGATGGACATTAAGACCACGGTTAATGGCAATACCCGGTGTAGCCAACGTTGCCATCTGGGGACAACGTGACCGGCAACTGCAGGTAAGGGTAATTCCGGAAAAACTGTTTGCGCACAACCTGCCACTTACCAAAGTGATTAGTGCGGTAGCAGATGCCACAAGACAGTTCGGCGGTGGTTTTATTGACATGCCCAATCAGCGTATGGCCATTACCAACCTGCCCCACATTTACAATGCCGAAGACCTGGCAAAGATCACCATTCCCACTGCCAATGGTACGCCTGTACAACTGGGAGAAATAGCTGAAGTGCTGGAAGGATTTCCCGCACCGATTGGCGATGCTGTGATCAATGACAAAGAAGGTCTATTACTCATTGTTGAAAAACAGCCACAGGCCAATACGCTGAATGTAACCCATGAAGTGGAAAGGGTGCTGCATGAAATGAAACCGGGATTTAAGGACATGGAATTTGATCCCACCATTTTCCGTCCTGCTACCTTTATAGAAATGTCTTTGCACAATCTCAATAAAGCATTGCTGATCGGTTGTGTACTGGTAATACTGGTGTTGTTCTTCTTCCTGAACGACTGGCGAACCGCCCTTATCAGTGTGCTGGCTATTCCCATATCGTTGCTGATAGCCATGATGATACTGCAGTACCGTGGTGGCACCATCAATACCATGGTACTGGCAGGACTGGTTATAGCATTGGGAGAAGTAGTAGATGATGCCATTATTGATGTAGAAAACATTGTGCGGCGTTTACGGCTCAATAGCCTGTTGCCCCAACCATTACCGGCCTTCCAGGTAGTACTGCAGGCTTCGCTGGAAGTGCGCAGTGCCGTGGTATACGGCAGCATCATTGTTGCGCTGGTATTAATGCCGGTTTTCTTTTTGCCTGGTATTTCAGGCGCATTTTTTCAACCGCTTGCATTATCATATATACTGGCCATACTGGCATCGTTGTTTGTGGCATTGACACTTACGCCGGCCTTGTCGCTGATGCTGTTGCCCAAACGCTATGCAGGGCTTCATGCTCCTGCACCCAAAGAACCGGCAGTGATCCACCGGTTAAAACAACGTTATGAAAAAGTGTTGCAACGTATTCTTGCCAAACCCAAACGCAGTTTTGCCCTGTTTGGCCTGTTGCTGGTAATTGGTATTGGTACAGTACCCTTCCTGGGAGAAGAATTTTTACCGCATTTCAAAGAATATGATTTCCTGATGCACTGGGTGGAAAAGCCTGGCACTTCACTGGAAGCATCCAGGCGCATTACCATACAGGTGAGTAAAGAACTTAGAAGCATTCCTGGTGTACGCAATTTTGGTGCACATATCGGTCGTGCAGAAGTAGCAGATGAAGTAGTAGGACCTAACTTTACTGAAAACTGGATCAGCATCAGCCCTGATGTACATTATGATTCCACCATTAATAAAATACAGGAAATAGTAGATGGCTACCCGGGTTTGTACCGTGATGTGCTGACCTATTTAAGAGAGCGTGTAAAAGAAGTACTGACGGGTACCAGCGCCAGTATTGTAGTACGTATTTATGGCTCAGATCTTGCTGTGCTGGAAAACAAAGCAAAAGAGGTAGGTAGGGTATTGTCTGCAGTAAATGGCGTTACTGATCTGAAAGTACAGCCACAGACACTGGTGCCGCAACTGGCAGTAAAATTCAATCCTGAAAAAGCCTCCCGTTTTGGTGTTAATGCCACAGATCTGCGCCGCACTGTCAATACTTTGGTAAATGGCGTAAAGGCAGGGGAGATCTATGAAGACCAGAAGATCTTTGATGTAGTAGTATGGGGCACACGTGAACAACGCAGCGATATAGAAGCTGTACCTCACTTGCTGGTAGATATTCCTACAGGAGGCCGCGCGCCGTTAAAAGATATTGCAGATGTATATATAACACCCACGCCCAATGAGATCACCCGCGAGGCTTCCTCACGCCGGATAGACGTTACCTGCAATACCAAGGGTGTTGACCTGGGAACCGTAGCCAGGAATATTGAACAACAACTCAAAACGGTTTCCTTTGATACGGGTTCTCATCCTGAAATATTGGGTGAATATGCTGAACGGCAGGCTTCACAACGTACATTGAACAGTCTTGCATTATTATCATTGCTGGGCATTTTTATACTGTTGTATGCAGACTTCAAATCATACAGAACAGCGTTGCTGATCATGCTGAGCCTGCCATTTGCACTTACGGGCTGTGTATTTTCCGCCTGGCTGTCCGGTGGTGTGCTCTCACTGGGATCGCTGGTTGGTTTTGTAACTGTACTGGGTATAGCAGCGCGTAATGCCATTATGCTGATCAGTCATTACCGGCACCTGGAACAGAGCGAACAGGAAACCTTTAACCTGGAAATGATCATCCGGGGTGCCCTGGAGCGTATGAGCCCCATACTGATGACGGCGCTGGCGGCTGCCCTGGCATTGTTTCCCATTGTATTTACCGGCAATAAACCGGGACAGGAAATTGAATATCCCATGGCTATCGTAATTTTAGGAGGGTTGGCAAGTTCTACTATACTGAATCTTTTTATTTTACCGCTGATCTACTGGCGTTTTGGTAAGAAAAGACAGACCGAAGAAAAATAATATTGCAGAAAGCCAGTGATTATTTTTTTGATATAAGAAGTACTATGAAATTATTACTGGTAGAAGATGAGCCGTTGTTGCTGGAGGAAATGGAAAGCTATCTCACCGAACAGGGATACCGCTGTGAAAAAGCAACAACGTTTGAAGAGGGCGAAGACAAGATTGCATTGTACGAATATGATGCCATTGTACTGGATATTACACTTCCGGATGGAACAGGTTTGCAATTACTGGATCTGCTGAAGAAACAAAAAAAAGACACCGGTATACTGATCGTCTCCGCCAAAGACTCATTGCGCGATAAACTGACTGGCCTGGAAATGGGTGCAGACGATTACATCACCAAACCTTTTCACCTGGAAGAGCTCAATGCACGCATCAACGCATTGCTGCGGCGAAAAAGTTTTAACGGGCACAACGATATCGTAATAGACGACCTGGTTATTGACACTGCTGCACAGGAGGTAAAATGGCAGAACAACATCGTCAATCTTACCAAAAAAGAATACGAGTTGCTGCTCTATTTTATAGTGAACAAAAACCGTGTGGTTAGCCGTCAGTCTATTGCCGAACACCTGTGGGGCGATCATTATGATATGGCCGACAATTACGATACTGTATATGTGCACACCATGAACCTGCGCAAAAAGCTCAGTACACATACCGGCATGGATTATATCAAAACGGTGTATGGTGTAGGTTATAAATTTATGCTGCCATGAAACTGCTGTACAGAACAACCCGCGATTTTTTAGTGGCAACGGCAGTCATACTGCTTATTACCGGTATTGGATTATACCTGTACCTGCAAAAAGAAGTGAATGATGAAATGAATGAACAGTTGGCTTTCCAGGCCGAACTGATCAGCAAACAACTGGAAACCGGGCAGTCACTGGCTTATCCGTTTGCACAGGTTACACCAACCAATCTTCCGGCAACACCAGAACCGGTATACGGCGATACCCTGATCTATGATGTAGTACAAAAAAAGAAAGAAGAATACCATTACTTTAGCGAGGTAAGAAACATTAACGGACAACATTACCAGATTCGTGTTATGACCTCCCATATTGGATGGGATAAATATTACCAAACCATTTTCTTTACCCTGCTTACCGCCATCTTTCTGCTGGCAGCATCAGGTGTAGTGATCACATATTTTTCCAATAAAAAACTATGGAAGCCATTTTTTCAGAACCTGCAAAGTATGCGGAATTACTCCATTTCAGATCCGCAACACCTGCAATTGTATGATTCACCGATTGCAGAATTCAGTGAACTGCGAAAAACATTGAAAGACCTTACAGAACGCAGTCACCGGGAATATATGGCCCTGCGTGAGTTTACAGAAAATGCGTCGCACGAGATACAGACACCCTTAAGCATCATACAGTCCAAACTGGACCGGCTGAGCCAGTTAGAGATCACGGAAGAAATGGCCCGTTACATAGTACAGGCCAAATCAGGCGCTGACAGGTTGAGTAAAATGAATAAAAACCTGTTGCTGCTGGCAAAGCTGGACAACAATGCTTTTGAAGACCGTCAGAAAGTACCCTTACAGGAATTACTGCAACACCAACTGGACATCATGGCCGATCTGTATACCGCCAGGGAGATTACGGTTACAACACATATACAAGCAGCCGAAGTAATTGCAGCTCCATATCTGTGCGAGATCATGCTTTCCAACCTGGCCTTCAATGCACTCCGGTATACCAGCCAGGGGGGCAAGGTATCCATTGAACTGAGTGCGCAACAACTGACAATGGCCAACCAGGCGCCACCACTTGATTTTGACCCGGAATTATTGTTCGACAGGTTCAAAAAAAGCAGTAAAAACAGTCAGTCAACGGGGTTGGGGCTGGCCATCGTAAAACAGATCTGTGAGCAGAACGGCTGGCAGATCTCCTATGCGTATGTTGCCGGTATGCATACGTTCACCATCATTTTCCAATGAAGGGGTGCTTATTTTCTGGAAAACAGGCAATTAAGCAATCAAAAAAGCAATAAAATGCCATTCTTATTTGGGTGGAAAACTGTAAAAACGTAATATTGCATCCCGTTTGATGAAAACGGAATGCCCAGATGGCGGAACTGGTAGACGCGTCAGACTCAAAATCTGGTTATCGCAAGGTAGTGCAGGTTCGATTCCTGTTCTGGGCACGAAACGGGAACTTTCAGCAATAAACTGAAAGTTCCCGTTTTCATTTGTTGTGTATTCCTGTGAAATACACTTAGTTAGGGATCAAGTTGAAAAGTAGGGGGCTTAGTAAGAAAGTGGTTGTTTTGCGTGCAGATGAAAAAGGAACAAGGACAGGATAGAGTAAAAGAGTTGATGGGTTATTTGTTACCCGCAGGAACTTTAGACTATTTTGAGATCACTCACATTGTAAAAGATAAAGAAGGGCTGGTATTGTTTTTAGAAGAAAAGAATCTTCCTCCTACCGAATACCAGGATCAAACACTTCACTCCAAAGGTTTCCTTCCTGAAGTCCGAGTACAGGATTTTCCTATCCGCGATCAGAAAGTGATATTAAGTATACGTCGCCGACGCTGGGAGAATACAACTACCGGAGAAATTGTATCCCGCAACTGGGACCTGGTAATGCAGGGCGCACGACTTACCAAAGAGTTCGCGCTTTTTTTAAAAGATGCACTTGGATAATCATCCTATCAGTTGTCATCAACTGGGCCGTCTGTATCAGTTGGACGGCAAACTACTTCAGCAACAATACAAGCATCATATCAGCGACTACAAAGACTGGAAGCAAAAAGAACATGCTTCTGAATGGATCCGACAGGCGCACGACCCGAAATAAGCCCTTTGCGTATATACGCTTGCATCGCTGGAAAAATCAGCTCTTTCTTCTCCAGGTTCTCACGGTATGCCTCAAATAAGCGTTCATAAATTGCCGCCTTTCCGCGTTCGGTAAAAGTGGACAAACCGCTAAAGACTTCGATCAGGTGTACGCCTTGTATCTCTACAAGCTCGTTCACTAAACCTATAGCCGATCCAACTTCAGGAACGCGAAGAACTTCAGGCAGGCGTTTTCAGGAGTTGCCAATATCGTCCGGCATTGTTGCAAGTCCTTCGGTGCATCCATCAGGACGCTAACGATCTCGACCTTATCCTATCCGGGCAGTTGTGGCGAGTATTACTATGTACCGTGGATCAGGCTACATGGTCGCTGGCTGGAACATTCAGGCTTTAAGACAGGCCAGCGAATAAAGGTCGTGGCGCTGAAAGGCCTTATCCTCATTGTGCCCGATCAGCCGGATATGAATATGAACTATTTGCAAGATGTAGACTGGCTGAATTTGCCATCCAGTTTCCACATGCGGAAAGTTGCGTAAGTCTAACATAAATAAATCCTTTAACAAAGGGAGGATTTATTTATCTAATCTATCTTCTACAGCTTTAATACCATTAGGGGAAATATGAGCAATACCAGTCTTCATGTCATACTCAATAAGCCTTTCCTTGTGTAATTCCTTTAAAATCCGGCTTTTAAATACGCTTTTATTAGAATGTTCGACCCATTCAAAAAGTTCCTGATCTACCGCTCTACCATCTACACAACTATATAGCAGTAATAGAGCCTGAGTTTTATAATCCAAACCTTTTGCCAGTACTCTTTTTTGCGAACCTATATTCCAGATGACTTCTGTTTCACGCTGGATTATTTGTTCAATAGCATCAGTGGCCTCATCAATACTTACTTGATGAAAGACCCTAATTAGCTCCGACAAAAGCCATTTCGCAGAATACACAACGAATGTAGCATCTAATCGATTGGGGTTTACATCTCCACCTACATGCCCGACACCTCTATTATTGCGAACTTCATATAATGCAATAAGAATACGTGGAATCTGTATTCGAATTGGCCGAGAAAATTGAGTTAGACTTTCAAAAGCCTTACAAGCATCATAAAAGTTTGAAGGCTTGTTAGCCCTATTCGGATACGTACCGGAGGTATATCCATTCAGGATCGAATAAACTATTTCACAAAGCTTTCCGCCGTCTAATTCGGCGGGCTCCCATCTACGTTCTCTGAAATTTTTAAGAAGCTTATTAAACTCCAAAAATAACTCTTCGCGAAGTGAGGCTGGTAGCGATGCCAGCAGATTGTTTACATTGAGATTCATTGCTTAGCTTGTTTCTTTGCGGCCTTCTTTTTTACCTTTTTAGCCCCTTTTCTAATTTCAGCAGCTGCAAGCCTTCCAAGAGTGAAAAAATCTGCCTGTCAACTGACCTAAATTTTTTGTCATATTATTTTTTTTTAATTTAATAATGTTAGTTTAAGTATCCGCTACTATTTATTATGATGTAATTGTTTAATAAACTCTATAGCATTTTCATGAATTTTGTACTTACCTGCATGCTTAAATAGCTTGTTTGTTTTTTGAAGAGAATTTATAAAAGCATTTGCGTTAGTTACAGCAACACCCTGTTCTGTAAGAAGATCAGCAGCCTCTTTTGGAGTAAAAAAACCGTCATCGCTGTTGCTTTGAGCAAAGAAAGCGGCAATTAATAATTTATCGACAACTTTGATATTCCGAGGAAATTTCGAATAAAACTCACCAAAAGTATCTGGTAACGATAGTACATCGTCAGAATCAGCTTCAGTCATATATAGCTTTGCTTCTTCATTATTAGCCTGAGGAGAATACTCCTGGTTAATCATACCTTCTTTCAACTTTTCTAAAAACTCCTGAATGACAGCATCATATTTTTCAATAAAACCTTCAGAGCCTTGCCATTCTATTTCCTTTGTTATAAGGTTAATCCTTATTCTTGCTGATTGTTCCATACTTCTAATTGTTATTTTGACTTAATTCTTGAATAAGTTTTTCTGCTTCCTTAATTCCAGGCCTTATTAATTTTGCACTCTTATTTTTACCATCACCAAGAGTGATAAAGAACCTCTTGTTTGCATCAATATGCTTCGCAAAATTTGTGTAATCAAGAGCATCGTAGTACTGACAAACATCTCTCAGTTCTGGAAAAGCTATGGTTTCGACTCCCTGCTGAAGCTTAGCCCACATGTACAGTAGGATTATCTTAATCATCCTTTGGCTTTTTGTTGGATCCTTCACATCTACAATAATTTGAATCTTGTCCTTATCGATTACTAATACATTATCGTAATCAATACCTGTTTTGTTAACCTCCACATATTCAACCTCATCACTATCAGCCACTTGTGAATGTGGATTTTGTATTAATACCTTTTTAATGCCACCCGCTTCCTTATTCGTATCTTCATGTGGAGTGGTTACTTTCCTATCTAAAAGCTTTTCGTAGGTCGTGTGAAATAGAGATTTGAAGTTTTCAATCTGTGTTGTCACAAATTCCTCAGAGCCAGAAATCTCAATACCTTCTGACGTTAGTTTGAATTTTGTCTCCATAATTAAAAGTGATTTTCTTTTTTTAAAACGTATTCGTATTTAAGATTCGTTTACAGATCACGAATCAACTATCGTACTAAACAAAAAACACAGTCTTTTTTGCAGAAAAAGCCGTGACAAAACGTCATAGCTGACTTCCTGTCAATTAAATTGCATGAAATTTCCCTACGATCCGCCAAATCGTTGGTGCCAGTATGCCAGCATTGCACTTTAAATTCTGCATGTGACTGCTCATTTTCTACAAAATGTAAATTGGTGCGCTGGCCACGAAATTGTTTTCTTCATTTTTGCTGTTTAATACTAATTGTTATTTAATGATATCAAAATCAATTAATTACATTATATTAGTTGTATGTCTATTTATTTTTTTTATTTATTCTAATCGTTATAAATTTATAAAACAAATTCATGTAATTGATTTTCAATTGTTTAAGATTATTTAAAAATATAAAACTTCTATACTAGGTATAAATCATTTACATACACGTAATTATTAAATAAAAATAATCGAAGAACTAATTTGATTTAAGAGAGGACTTAATTTCGGTCAACGAGGTGTGAAAATTCAAGAAGATGCTCCAGGTGCTGGTTCAAGACCTGTACCGTTCCTAGTGGTGATTAGCTACAAAAAACGGAAACTTTATGGCGCAAGCCATATCATTCCAGTAATTCGCTAATAGCCACTAAGTCAAGCAGTATTTGGTTAGATAATTTTCCTATCTTGGGCACTTGAAAGCCTTACAAGTCATTGATTTGTAATGTTTTTTATTTTCGCGAGTGTCGGATTTTCACGCTATTTAGCCCTTTTTCCCACTATTTACGACACTTAAATGACACTCAGAATTGCAGGCACTCCACCGGAATACAACCGGAATCTAACCAATGGATTTTTGCATCAAAAATGGGTTAAAAAGGCTTATTTGACACCGGCCTAACACTCAAAATGACACCGACTGCTGACAGTGAAACACAAGCCTATATGGCAGTTCTGCCATTATGCACTAAGTGGTTTTCAAAATTATTTTCAAGGTTGTTGTTCCCGCTTTCTTTCACAAACTCTTACCGGATGGTAGCTGGCTTTAGCTACCCTGGTTTTATTGTTGTCATGGCATACTCATTGGGCTTCTCTCCCGTAACCTTAAAAAACGAAACACTATGAATATTGTAGAAAAGCTCAATAAGAAAGGAGATAAGATCTATTTCTTTTATGATTTAGGTCGCGGCCCAGTGTAAGCTCCCCTTATTTTTGATCCAGTGGTAGCTAGAGTTTCTGTTTTTCAAATATTTTATCCATAAAACTGCTCTCTTCAATTTGGGAAGTATTTCCGTTCGCCGTTTGTGGATAGATGTTGGATCCATAAACTTTGGTAATACTGCTCGGCATATTTATCTGGGGATAAATAACCTAAAGACTTATGAGGTGTAGTCTATCCTCCCTTCTTCGCTCATAGCCCTTACCTCTGGGAGGTTATTGAATAAATATGCATTAAGCAATTCGCGCCTGATACTGCCCTTTTTCCTTTCGATATAAGCATTCTGTGTTGGCTTGCCCGGCTGTATATACTGTAGTGTAATAGCGTTACTTTCACACCATTGCTGCAATAAATGACTAATAAATTCGGTCCGTTATCTGTTCTGATTGTCATTGACTTACCTCTTTTAAGGATAATCCTGTTTAAAACCCGGATCACTCTTAACGAAGGAAGTGATGTATCCACTTCAATAGCTAGCGATTCCCGGTTAAAGTCGTCTATTACGTTTAATAACCGGTAACGCCTACCATCTGCAAGGCTGTCACTCATGAAGTCTATGCTCCATACCTGGTTAGGCGCAGACGGTATAGTCAAAGGTTGTTTTATACGCTCTGGAAGCCGCCTTTTAGCCCTACGACGGATATTTAGCTTCATGCTTGTGTACACCCAGTAAATACGTTTATGGTTCCAGGTAAAACCCTTGTTCCAAAGGCGATAGCAACACTGCCAGAATCCAATTGATACATGTTTGCTGGTTAATGTGGTTAAGGCGGTTTGTATTTGCCTATCATCCTTTTCTTTTGCTTTATACTGACAGGTACTTAGAGATATACCTATTAGCAAACACGCCTTTCGGGTACTAAGCCCTTCTTCGGTGGTTAGATGAAGTACAGCCTCCCGTTTCTCCTGCGGCGTTATAACTTTTTTTCGATCAGGCCTTTTAATGCACGGTTCTCAATACTTAATTCTGCAAACATCTTCTTGAGTTCAGCATTCTCCTTTTCCAGGTCTTTCAGTTTTGCAACGTCACTCGCTTCCATACCACCATATTTGGCCTTCCAGTTATAAAATGTCGCTTCACTTATGCCTAGTTCGCGGCTATTGTCTTTTACTGATATGCCGGCTTCCTGCTGTTTTAAAGCGGCTACTATTTGCTGTTCTGTGTGCTTACCTTTTTTTCATCTTATGGCGTTAAAGTTAATAATCTACTAGATATAACTCTAACTAGACTGGCCGAAATATGTGGAAGCCTACACCGGGAAAAGTAAGCAATAATGACTACTGGTACCTATCGGACTTAACAAGGAGTCATCGGTGTAATCTGCCATTTGCATCTATTAAAACCACGGGTCTTTTCCCTGGTTTTGGTAACTAATGGCTTATAAGGAATACCATTATATTGATCTCGCTTTTCAGGAATAAAGGCTGCCAATTTATAGGAGCATTTCTTAATCTTGGCTGATTCTCGAATTTTCTTTATCTCTTTGCATCCTGATTACTGGTTAACTTATCTTTAAGTTCCTGAATAACTATCTCATAGTTTTTAAGATTACTATCTGCTATTTGAATGTTGTTTTCAAAAAGTTTGATTGTTTCATTTTTGCCAATTAGAAGTTTGTAATTTTTACCCTGCCAATTTTTTGATACAACAGAATCAGCTATTGAAAATGAAGGCGGTTGCTTTCTTGATGTGCCGGAGTAATTATTTTTACCTTGATTAAATAGCAGTAAAGACCCTAAAATAAATACACCCGATATAATGGCTATTAGAATAGTTTTTTTTTGAAATTTCTTCTCTTTGGTTTGCTCCGGTATTTTTGGAGACAAATTATCTGTAACACTGGCATGCAGGATGTAACCTTTTTTGGGTACAGTTTCTATTATTTGTTTGTCGGAGTCGCCAAGTGCCTTTCTCAAAAAAGAAATCCCCTGGTTCAGGCCATCTTCTGCGCCACCGTAATTGTTCCATATTTTCGAAATGAGCATTTCTCTACTTACCAGTTTCCCCTCATTTTTTGCAAGAACGCATAATATTTCAATTAACCTCGGCTCTAACTTAGTTTGAGTTCCTGTCTCATTATGGGTGAGCAGGTTAAGCGAAGCATCTACCGAAAAGGTATTATTCAGTACAAAAAACATATGCTCCATGATAATCTTTTATCAAATTTACCAAATACAGGTTGATTAAGAAGCATCTATAGCTAAATAAAAGGTTTTCTATAGTAGCAAAATGTCAAAGCAGGGGTAGTATTGTATCTCAAAAAATAATTAAAATGAAGCTGAAAGTCCTGCTTCCCTTTTTGCTCACTGCAACAATTTCATTTGCCCAAAACAGCGCTGGAAAATTAGACAGTTTGTTTAATTCACTGTACAGTTATGGGCAGATTAATGGAAACGCTCTTGTTGCAGAAAACAGTCAGTCTGTTTATCAAAAGTCATTCGGGTACGCAAACTTTAAAACCAAAACGCTTAACACTGAAAACTCTGGATTTTCTTTGGCTTCGGTTTCAAAAGTATTTACGTCAACGGCTATCCTGCAACTGAAAGAAAAAGGAAAATTGGCGCTGGACGATAATGTGATTAAATACTTTCCGGACTTTCCATATCCTGAAATTACCATCAGGCATTTGCTCACTCACACATCGGGTTTGCCAGAAATTGAAATTTTCAGGCAACAAATACAGGAAAATCCAAATAAGATTTTTACAAACAAGGATTTGTTACCAACCTTAAAAAATGTGAAGAAATCTTTAAGCTTTAAACCCAATGACAAATACCAATACACAAATACCAACTACATTTTATTGGCCTTGCTTGTAGAAAAAATATCAAAAATTCCTTTCCAGGAATATTTGCAAAAAAACATTTTTAATCCAGCCAAAATGGCAAACACTTATTTTCAAAAAGACATCTCGAAAATGGGGAATAAAAACCGGGTGGTTGATTATGATTATCCATTTCTTTTTTCTACTGAATTAGAAAATGTGGATAGTTTAAAAAACTACAGGATCAGGATGTTGAATTTAAGCGGTTTTGTTGGCAATGGTAATATTATAACAACTGCTACAGATCTATTAAAATTTGACCAGGAGCTTTATGGAGAAAGATTGCTCAGGCAATCTTCATTGAAAGAGGCGTTTACCCCCAACAAATTAAATAATGGCCAAACCGTAGAAACAAACCTGGGAGGAGAAAAAACCTCATACGGTTTGGGTTGGTTTATTTTTGCAGATAGCTCTTCAGGAAAAATTGTGGGCCACACAGGAGGTGTACCAGGTGCTTTAAGTATTTTACTAAGAAATATTGACAAAAGGCAAACTGTTATTCTTTTTGACAACGCATTTGATAAGACTCTTTATAAAACTGGCGTTAACGCAATAGGCATTCTTAACAACAAACCTATTTCACCCACTAAACAGTCTTTGACAAAAGTATATGGCAGCACTTTGGTTGACAAAGGCATTGACGCTGCTTTTATAAAATTCCAGGAATTGAGAGACGATTCTTCTCATTATTATTTAAGTGAGGAAGATATGAACGACCTGGGGTTACAACTGCTGTATGAACCAACATTTGACGGGCATAATGAGCTTGCTCTGGAAGTATTAAAACAAAACACTTTGTTGTTTCCAAACAGTTTTAATACGTATGACAGTTATGGCGAAGCATTGGCAAAAGTGGGAAAGAAAAACGAAGCAATTTTTATGTACTCAAAGTCAATTAAACTCAACCCCGGCAATGAAGGCGGAAAAAAGATGCTGGAAGAGCTTTTGAAAAAATAGAAAATTTGCGCACAGATTCCTCGAACCTTAATGTCGCTTAATGCAAAAAGTAGCTCCAAGCGTTTCAGTCTCGAACCTGTTGGTGGGCTCCATGCTGGACTTTTCAGGAAAATGACAACATTTTACGGTATTAACTGACATGGAAAAGTTCGATGTTTTGGGGCAATCATCTTATATTCTGGTTTATATATTGATGAAATAACATTTTGAAAGTGTGCAGTCCTGGTTTGAGTGCAATCGACATGAAACCATCCTGCAGTTGTTGCACACAGGCAGATAAGTTAAACAAGCATTTAGATACAAAACCATTAAGGGAAAAGATAAAAGAACTTAGTGAAAATATAGGTCAATAAAATTTTAATAGCCACTGATATTAGCCGAAGATTTTTGTCTTCGGCTTTTTTATTTTTTTTTATGGCATGCCCCTTCGGGTCGGTTCATTCTGCAGACCTGCCAAATGGCATCCCAACAACCTATATACTTTCCAACATACCGGATTATTCCTGCTCAAATTATATGAAAAAAAACATTGCTGAATCCCGGCTGTATTGCCCCTGCCGATCGGATCATCCCTGTTGAAGCTGTGTCAGGTATGCCGAAATTCTTAAAAATTATACATAATCGCTACACCCTCGTACCAAACCTCCGGGAAATCTATTGTGAGGCTGTTTTGATAGCTTCCTGATTCCAGCGTTTTCTTTAAGCGAAGCGATTGTCTTGAACCGTTCTTAATATAGGCAGCCGTTATCGTATATCTGCCGATCGGTATGTCTAATAATTTCCCATAAGAATCTGTATTAGGCAAACCTGTATGTAACTTTAAAACAGCACCATCAGAGCCATCAATCAACTTTCCTACAGGGGTAAGCGTGTATTCAATGTTTTCTTCATCAGGAATATAAACCCCTAATTCTGAATTAATCTCAATATTTGATCCATAATATCCCTGATCAGGCATTTTACCCGAAAGTTTCCAGGCAAAATTCCTTACGGCTCCTTCATTGCTGAACACATCGTCTTTATCAGGATGCAATGGTAAGCGGTAAGTTTTACCGTTATAATTTTTTTCCAGGTAAGCAGAAGCATGATAGGTTCCGACCTTGCCAATTTTTATTCTATAGTTGCCTGATTCATCCGTTTTGCCTACATAAGAAATGGCAGTTCCCACCAAAGTATTTTCAATGGTCACTTCTACATTTGCCAGCGCATTGCCTTTGGTATCTACTATCTTTCCGGTCGCAAAGCCGCCCTCACTGCCAGAACCACCGTCGCCCTTTTTACAGGATGTCATCGTTACCAGTAAACAGATGACATTCAGTAATAAATATTTCTTCATTTTTGAGTGATTTATAGGGTAAAAATATTAGCTTCCTAAATAGCAAGCAGCATATAGTCGATAGGTAGCAACGTTTATCGCTATACAACACGGATTGTCGATTAACCGCAGCTTTTTTGATTTGTAAACGTTCAGGAATAACTGTTGCAGGGTGCTTGTTGTAACGATTCTCTAGTCATTTTTTTTCTGTCTGAACAAAATAAAGAAACATAATGATCTGATGGAAATGAGGTAAGCAGACACTTTCATCACTCAAATCCATGTTTTTGTCGATATATGTGGAAAATCTAACCGGGTATCGGTTCCCTTTGCGGTATTTTCGCAGGTAAGAATTAGAGTAGTTCTTTTACAAACACTTATACGCTTTCGTTTTGGTCGAAAGGCTTTTGAGAATCTTGAATATATTTTGTACCCGGAATTTTTTGCATTTTTGCGTCAGTAGAGTGTCAGCTAACGGTTTAGTCGTGATAGTCAGGCTGTATTTGAAATACGTTGGCCAACAACTAAAGCCGGATAGGAGAAAAAAGTTGAATACAAATTCGTCGACCCGCCTAGTGCCAACCTGAATGTTAGCTGCTGTTTACGTCTGTTATAAGCTGCCAGACTCGGGCCAGTTTTTCCAATGTGTATTCGCTTCTAATGTAGGTTTATAATAAGATATGTCGCCAGTTGCAATAACTTTTGCAATCATTTGCCATGTTTCATATGAACTTGGTCGGTTTTCCTGATATTGATTTTGATTATACTCACCTGTTTTTTTTTCTTGTTCCCTAAACATGTGTACAAACGTTTCATAGTCTAAAGGGTATTCACCGTCAACAAGATTTCTATTGAACTCATAAGTTGTGTGCAGTTGTTCATCACTCATTGTTGGCTGAACTATTTCATCGAAGTCGCGATGATGCCACTCATCAATGACAAATAATTTTTTTAGTCCTTTCGGTATTGATTTATAAAGCTCTTCGTCTGATGCTCTGAATAAGTCACGGTGTTTTATTGTAAGTAGTCTGCCGGCTTCTTCCAATGAAATCTTCCCTGGTTCATATTCTTTCAGGTCAATTCCTGCATTCAGATACTCTTTCTTGTCGTGTGTAAGTTCAATTTGCCTGCCCCTGATATTCCAGATTTTTGCATCAGGCTTTAGAGCTTCGCCGTCAACTGTATTGTTGAAGTCATCCCATTCAATCGGGTAAACTGTGTAATAGTTTGTGTCTTGCCCGTTATAATGTTCCAAATTGGTTAAGCAGTTCCCGAAATAATATATGTCCAGCATAATGCCGCCGCCTCTTGGGTTGTAACCTAATCGTTCTGCTGCAATTGCCCATCTGTCATTGTCACCTTTGAAAATGTTAAGCCGGCTGTCTATAAGATATGAATAGACATGACCTAAGTCTATAAACTGGCAATAAAATCCCAATTTGTAATTGTCAAGCTGTGCAAGAATTTGTTCTTCTGTCAACATACTGATAAGATAAGGCATGTGATTTATAATAGCAGCCAGCGTTTATCAGCTTTATGTTGGAAAGGGCATCAGAAATACGTCCGCCAGAACTGCTGCCTGCTTTTTGGTAAAAAAAAATATTAATAACTAAAGCCCGCTTTGTCTAAAGAATAATCTTGATTATCAGAATAGTAATAATCTTTTTATTGTTACGCATAATTAATGTTGCGTTCTTTAAATGCCGATAACGTATTGGTGCCTGCAAGCTACCTGATATCAAAACGCGTAAATCTTTTTCCGTTGAAACGATAAATGCCACCATGGGCTGCTATAAAATATAGCAACCATACGTCTCAGTATGGCATAGTTTGTTGGCCGTAACATAAGGTATGTAAAATATTGAATTTTCGTGAAATGCCCAATGGCGTTTCACCAGTCAGTTTGCCGGAAACCAGCAAGCCCGGGTAATGCTACCCGGCATTTAAAAGCCCGATATCTTTTTACCTGCCGCAGAGATAAAGCGGGTAATTATCCATTTGGGTATCATTTTATACAATTGCAGTAATGCCATTACCAGTAATGTAATACCAACCAATACACTCAGCCATTCCTGCTGTTGACCGGGCAAGTCTACCAGGTAATGTACCATAGTGCCATATACTATAAATGCCAGGGCGGTGCCCGTCCCGATTGCTGTAATGAAACAGTTATACGAAGATGATTTTTCATCCAGTATTTTCCTGGATTTCAGCACTGTGGCCCAGCCAATCCAAAACGGGAGATGGAGCGGATTGATTGTACTCAGCAACAGCCCTGCTGCTATGGGGCATAAATTGAGAAACGGAAGTGCAACACTGAAATGATGCGCTTTATATGCCGCGGTAAGTGTATGGATGGCCAGCAACAGCAATACTACGAAGGTAAGCAGGTTAAATAGTTTGTAGTAGTGTTTTAATCCTTCCAGTTTCTTTACCGCGCTGAGCGAAATGCGTACAAGCAGTATTTCTACAGCTATAGCGGCAACTGAAAATTCAATTGCCGCCAGCAGGTCATGCCTGAGCATATAGTTTGCCACGCTAAGATTTAAAGTGCCCGGAGGCAATGAACCTGCAAAACTGATGGCCATGGCCCAACAAAATAATTTTGTATTGCCCTTCATACTCTTACCATCTGTTTTAAATGTTTATAATGTTCCCGGATCATCTTTATACCAGCAGTTGTTGTCATGAAAGAAAGATCACTTTGCCGGGCATTCACCCGACTGATCTTGTATAAAATATGCCAATGTTTGCAGATCTCTTTCCAGGCATACAGCAATGAGTTGGCCGGGTCGTAAATATGTGTAGGTTCGCTGCCCGCGCCATTTAGTTCAATAATATAAAAATTTTTCCCTTCCTGCATTTCTTCCCAGCTATTGAATTTGATGTCTAAGCGGCCATAATAAAACCCCGGTATCTGTTGGCATATACTGTCTATTGCACGGGTTAACATGTCAGTTATTCTGTAATTAAGGTTTATAAACCTGGCTCCCCGGCTATGATTACCATAAGGAACCAGGGTGATTTTTTCTCCATTAGCCGGTATCGTTTTAAGAAAATCGCCGTAAGTGAATGTCAGATCAGATAATTGTAATAAGAACCGGTCTTCCTGTTTCAACAATGTCCTGATACTTGATTTGCCATCTCCTGTCACTGCCAGGAACTCTTTTCCCACAATACCGGAAATATGCCCCTTTTCCTCACCGGGAATACGGTAATAAAAAATTCCTGCTTCCTGTTTATAGGGTACAAATTCCTGTAATAAGAAATCAACTTTGCTGCGGCTGCTGTATATATTTAATTCCTCTTCAGATTGCAGCAGCTTTACCTGTTTGCCTTTCTCTCCCATATCCGGTTTTGCAATTACAGGGAACGACAATTTGCCATTTTTCAATGCCGTTATAAGTTCAGCAACAGGTTGTCCGGGTTTACACAGTATAGTACGCGGGTAGTATTGTTGGGGTATTAACTTATAAATATCACTTTTCTTTTCCTGCACAAAGCCAGAGTATGCTATGCCGGGATTGGCCGCGCTAAAGAAGAATAGTGAACGGGCTTTAATGCTTAGCCAGCACCAATACAGGTAGGGCGCAGCATATACCACATGGCTGGGCCAGTACTCCCAGTTACGCAGCCTGATCTTTGCTTTTTTCAGGTACCAGTATGTTCTTTCAAAAATGTTTTCTCTTTTTTCTTGTTGTTGACAGGTAAACAATTTTACTGTATTTATGCCGGTTAATAAGTCCAGGTAATTCGTTTGCAATTGATCTGCACTCACAAATATGGAAGTAATGCTGACAGTGCGCATTCTATTGTCTCTGTTTATTACCAGGCCATTGTAAGGGTCGCCATGGCCTGCATACTGATGAAATTGCATGATCTTTGTCGTAGTTACATGACTGGTAGAAGAAAAAAAGTTAAGGAACCAGAACTTCCTTTTCTGCGCAGCCGTACTATCATACAATGTAGCTGAAGACCAGATATGTGGTTGAGCAGCATTCAACGAAACACAGTATTTGTTTACGCCGTCCCAGCGGCATTCCCATAGTTGCTGCTTACTGGTAATCACTAATGTAAATGGTTCTATATTGGCGAGGTTTATTGTGGCAAACCTGTTGCATGGACTGGGATGTTCTATGATCTCTAAAAAAATCAATCCCCGGCTTTTCCTGTAGGTCAACTGGCGTATATGTTTGGCAAACGCACCATTGAGTAACACGGCGGCATCACCATTTTCTTTCAATGCTATCCAACTGCCGGCAGCATCCTGGTCTTTCGGGTAGATCAGTCTGCAACTATTGCTGGTATATTGCTCTGGCGGCAGTGCATGGCTGCGCAGTGTACTTTCATCCCTGTTGGAAGTGAGGTACACACCTTTGGTAGTTGGTATGTAAGTTACTGTGCACATGTTTTCCTGTATTTTATGGTAGAAACGCCAACTCCGAAACCTTCCGGCAACTCAACTTCTGACACTGCATGCACTGCTATTTTTAAAAGCGCCATATGATGTACCGTGTGTTCAATATTATACATCAGTTCCCGTTGGTAACTGGTAGATACCCGGGCTGGTATTTGCCCGCCGGTATTGTAGCCTGCTTCCAGTACCAGTAGTTTATCTGGTTTTTTAATGCCTGCTGCTATTGTTAACAGTTGCTGTATGGCGCAACTGCGTTGGGTTTCTGTTTCATGATCTCTTTTCCGGGCATCATAACTGATATAGCCTGTTGTATAGCCTTTTTCCAGTTCCTGGTAAAATTCAATAATGTGCCTCGTATGCTGACCAACGGATGCATTGGACAATACGGGGATTTTTCTGACGTATTGCTCATCTGTAAGTTTTTCCAGAACTTTTTTCAGTTGGTGAAGCAGGTCAGTGGCCGGCTCTGTTATTCTGTTGATCATAATGTTCTGTTTTTTTGAAAAGATGGAGTATGTGCAAGAGTTGTGATTTATGCATGACGAATAGCATAAAGCAGCAGACAAATACCAGCAATGCATACATAAACAAAAGCCCCGAATCTCCCTGTACTGTTACTCCTAATTTTGTAAGGTGAAAAAATAAGGCACCGCCCATCAGGCCCATTCCCGCCACAGCACCCAATGCAGTAGTGCGGGGCCACAGGATAAGGATGGAAGCAATCAGCTCCAGTATACCAATGCCAATCCGGCCCCAGGGTTCCATACCCAGTTTGGAGAAAATGTACACCGATTCCGGGGCAGCAGTAAACTTAAAGAACAGTGTCTGCAACATGATTCCTGCTGCCACAATCCTGCATATCAGGCTAATGACTTTTTTGTATCTGATGCTCATACGGCATGTTGTGTGTGGTTCTGACAAAGGGTTCACTATTTCTGTTGTTTTACTGCGGGCCATTGTTGATCTGCCTGCTCTATAAACCTGGTCTGGTCTTTCAGCCACGACTGTTTTACTTTCATGGTGAAATTGAAATAGAGCTTATCGTTTACAATGGTCCAGGTTTCTGCCTGGGTTGGCGCTTTATGGCCTGCTGCAGTACCGTATGCACAGTATCCGCCATATTGCGGTGCATAATGTGCCGGATCGGCCTTGAATGCTTCCATGTTTTCTGCAGATGAAAAAAGCCATTGTACATCTTTGTAGATATAGGCCAGGCTGTCGAACCCTTTTACCGGTTTGGATTCTTTAAAGAAAGCTACAGCGTCGTATCCGTTAATAGCTATACCGTTAACGGTAAATACTTCATTGGCCTGAGCGTTTGCGCTGCATACGGAAAAAAATGCCAGCACCATTGCAAAAAAAGTTTTTTTCATTTTCTTATTTTTATTGAGTGGTCAGTTGTTGACTGGATCAGTGAATGAATTTGCTCCAATTCCGGTCGGCATTGGCATTTAACTGCACTTCGTCTTTATTCCAGCTTTTGAGGGTGTTATTAAAATACTTGTTGTAAAACAGGTATAGTTTGCCGTTAACGATCTTAAACGTTTCCGGATCTATTTCCACTTTTTCACCTTTGGCTCCCATAGCATAGGCACACCAGCCACCATATTGCGGTTCATACTTCATGGGGGCTGCTTTAAAAGTTTCCCTGTTTTGCGCAGTAGAAAAATAATACGTAACCCCTTCGTATGTGATGCTGATCTCTTTTTTGCCCTGTGTTGCTTTATTGCCGGTGAAGTAGGCAACAGGGTCGTAGCCTTCTATGGCAAGCCCGGATTTACTGAGGTTAAATTGTTGTATGCGCGCGTTGACTGTTTGCGCAGAGCTGCCGGCTGAAAATGCAATCAGCAACCATGATGCGATAATTAGTATTTTCATATTCCTTGTTTTAATTGAGTAAAAAACTGTATTGAATATTGGCCACGAAACTCCTGGTAAGCCCGTCTGCACGTATCTCTCTTACAATAAAAGGTGTGGCTGCAATCAGTTCAAGGACCGATTTGTTTTTAAATTGCCCGCTTATCGTAACAGTTCCGTTAAGGGTGAGCCCTTTTGAGCCATCAATACTTACCCTGTTATTAAGCCGGTCTTTATAGGTATCGTTTCCCAGGTGGTAAATAGCCAGCAGGCCGGGCTTTATTGTAACACTTTTACCTGCGCTGAACATATAGCCTGTGCGTAACAGCAAATCCGGTTTTCTCCGGAAATAATTGGCTGGCGCAAAACTTTCAGCACGCTTGTTATTGTACTCATCAGGAAAAAAAGTGTTGCTGTTGTGTTGTATTACAGGAATCTGGATACCGGTATTAAACTCCCAGTGTTGATGAGCCATATAATTAATACCCAGTATAACATCATAGGTGCCCAGGCTGGATTGATAATCCAGCGGCAATGAAAGACCGTTATTGCCTTTCTGACCTGAGCGGGTAAAAGGTATTTTAACACCTGCCAGTAAATGCAGTTGATCTGTATTGCTTTGATTGGCCGTGTAGGTGGCCAGGCCATAAAGATCTCCGGGGCTAAAATAACTTCCTAAAAAACCACTGGCATAAGTGGCCGTAACCTTTCCCTGAAAAGAAAAGCGTGTGCTGACTGACCGGCTGTATTGCAGATAAGGATTGAAGGTAAAGGTTTGCTCTTCACCTGTTCCAATATTGCTTCCGATGCTGATCTGCTGTTTCTTTTTTGCGGATGGATTAACATTTTTCAAAATCATTAAACTGCAAAAACCGGCATCACTGCAGCCTTGTGCGTTTGATCTGCCGGTGGCAGCTATTATTGCAGGGAATGCAAGTAAGAAAAGGTATTTATTCATATACTTCCTGTGTATAATTGTACCGTTTAGGCTGGGTTAAAAACCAGGCCCGGAGTTGAATACCCGGTGTTTTACATGTAGCCGGTCGTGGTTCCTTCTTTTATTGCAGCGTTATTTTAACAATGCTGCTGAACGGTGGCAGTGTTGTAAATGAATTGGGATTAGGTACAGCTTCTATTAGTTTGCTCTCGGTAAGCGGCGTACCGGCCAGGTTGAACTGGGTTATTCCTGCACCTGGAAATTGATTGACCGCTGTTCCATTATCAAACAGGCCTATAGATGCAGATACATCTCCCTTTTGGGTAGCGTCGATATCGTTACCGGTTGAAGCAAAGAACCAGTCATTAGAAAAGCCGTACATGGTTGCAACAGCAATTCTGTCTCCGGGCATTATGTTCAGCAACTGAGAAACTTTACCACCATCCGCTCCATTGATCCTGGGAAGTAATACGGTAGTGGATTGGGCTTTTAACACATACACACTTTTTACTCCTGCTTTACTTTTCAGTGCTGCGGCCAGAATGTCGGCGTTGCCTTGTTGCGCCAGTTCTTTCAGGCCTTCACCCCGGTCGTTTTCGCCGGTTTTATAAAAGGGGTTCTGAATACCGCTGTAAACAACTACCAATACCGGCGATAATGGTGTAAAAATGCCTGTTTGTCCTGTTAAATAGGTGTTTAATACAGTATTGTTGCCAGCTTCTGAAAGATCGGTAAGCCCGTTGGCTGTAGGTTTGCCGGATGAATAGATGGGTTCTGGCAATAGCAGGTTCCCGCCAACTATGTATGATATAGCCCATACACCCGGGCTAAACGGCGTTTCATTGGCCGTGCCCGCCGAATTGTTCATGATTGTGGCGGTAAATGTAGAGTTGCCATTGTAAACAAGTGAAACCTTCATTAGCTGCGGAGCAGGCAGGTATTTGTTGCCATAATCATCAGTGCCGGATACTTCCCTGATATTTTTAACAGTGGCTTCTGCTGTTCCGGGATGTGTAACGGCCATACCAGGCGCCTGGTTAACACGTGTGCCATTATCCCACAATCTTACCTGGTCTGATACATCGCCGGTTATTGGCGTACCATCGTCATTGTACAATCTGATACCGGGGTTCAACGGAGCAAAAAACAGGTCGTTGCTCCAGCCATACATACTGGCAAAGGTAAGACGCTGGTTTTTTGCGGCTGAAAAGGTCACAGAAACCGATTGCCCGGGAAGAATGACCGGTGGTGTACCTGTGCCTGCAAAGGTACCTGACTCTGCAAGCGGTTTGCTGTTTAATACATTTTCAATGGAAATGGTGCCGGGTTGGGTTGCATTGTTGTTATCCTTTTTGCAGGAGGCCAGCAATATACCGCCGGATAGTATTACCAGAGCTTTCAGATTGTTCTGTATCATCTGTTTGATTTTTTGATAGAACAAAGAAAGAAAGACGGTATCCCAAAGTGATTGCAGAAGTATAACAAAAGTATCACAGCGTTGCCCGCATGGTTTTTTTGCTGAATTTTGAGGAAATTTAAGGTCAATAGGAAACTATGAACAGGGTATTGTTACTGGAAGACGATCTGAACATTGTAGAACTGCTGACCATCCACCTGCAGGATCTGGGTTGTGAAACGGTTGCTGCAATGAACGGCCTGCAGGGCCTTACTATGGCAACTGATCAGCCGTTTGACCTCATTATCCTGGATATTATGCTTCCGGGTATGAATGGAATAGATGTTTGCCGCAGGTTCAGGCAAACAAACCGGCATACTCCTATACTGATATTGTCTGCCAAATCAGAAGAGATTGATAAGGTGGTAGGACTGGAAACAGGTGCTGATGATTATCTTACCAAGCCTTTCAGTGTACGGGAGTTTATTGCCAGGGTAAAGGTGATCTTCCGGAGAAAAGAAGACCAGCTTATTATTCCCGATACAACTTCCGTTTCACCGGTTATACGGTTTGCAGGTCTGGAGATTGATACTGATAAAAGAAAGGTTACACTTAATGGAAACCGGGTAGATCTGTCACCGCGTGAGTTTGACCTGATCACCTTAATGGCTTCCAATCCCGGAAAAAGCTATAGTCGTAAACGGCTCCTGAACCTGGTATGGGGATATGATTTTGAGGGCTATGAACATACCGTAAATTCTCATATTAACCGGTTGCGGGGTAAAATCGAGAAAGACATTTCCAATCCAGAGTTTATATTAACCACATGGGGCGTGGGTTACCGGTTCAATGAAGAATTATAAAACAAGTATATGTCAGTAAAAACGATAAAAGGCAATTTGTTATTCTGGAAAATAGCTGGTGTATTTTTCATTTTACTGATCATACTGGGATTTATATTTACACTGATAGCATCTGGTTTATCGAGATCCTATTATACCATGGCGCACCAGCAATTGTATGGAAATGTTGCATCACACCTGGCCAGCTTTACCCGCCCGATAAAGAACGGGCAACCCGATACTGCCGTTACGCATGATATCATTCATTCCATCATGGTTGCCAATCCAAGCGTAGAAGTTTATTTACTGGATACTACCGGAAAAATTACCGATTATGTAGTGCCCGATAAATCGGTGCGTCAGCTACAGGTAAATATAGCGGTAGTGAAACAATGGCTGGCTGTTAAGAACGGAGAGCGGCCTTTGGGAGATAACCCCAAGCAGCCCGGTGAACAAAGCATTTTTTCTGCAGCGCCGGTGTATGAAAACGGAAAGCTGGCTGGCTATGTGTATGCGGTATTGTCCAGCGAAACGCAGCGGAAAATATTAAGCGCGCTCAACAGCGATCTGTCATATCAGTTGGGTAAATATATCTTCTTTTGTGCCTTACTGATTGCTCTTGTAGTAGGCGTTATTACTTTTTTCCTGATTACAGACAGCATTTGCCAGATTGCAGTGGTGGTACGGAGGTTTAAGGAGGGTGACTACACTGCGCGTATAGAAGGGTATGCCAAAGGCAACCTGGGAACGCTTACTTCTACATTTAACGAAATGGCAGATGTTATTGTAGACAATTTTGATAAGATCAGCGCAACCGACAAATTCCGCCAGGAACTGATTGCCAATGTTTCTCATGATCTGCGTACACCTTTGTCTATTATGCAGGGGTATGTTGAAACATTGATGATCAAAAAAGACAATCTTACAGAAAAGGATAAAAGTAAATATTTAGCTATAGTGCTGGAAAGCTCAAAAAAATTATCCTTGCTGGTAGAACAGTTATTTCAATATGCTAAATTGGAAGCCAACCAGGTAGAACCAGAGAAAGAACAGTTCCTGCTTAATGAACTGGTGTCAGATATACTGGTTGCCTACCAACTGAAAGCAAAGGAAAAGAACATTACCCTTAATCTTGATACAACGGGCACCCTGCTTCCTGTTTTTGCTGATATTGCCCTTACAGAGAGAGTTTTACAAAACCTGATTGACAATGCCTTTAAGTTCACGCCCAATGGCGGCACCATTAACATCCGGTTAGTACAAACGGATACAGGTATAGAAGTACGTGTTACAGATACAGGTATAGGCATTGCACCGGAAGAACAGGCTTATATTTTTGAGCGGTATAAACAACTGGATAAAGATGAATTGCCTAAAAAGGGAATGGGTATCGGGCTTGCTATTGTTAAGAAGATACTTGAACTGCATCAATCAACCATACAGGTAACCAGTACACCGGGCAAAGGCGCTGCATTCTGGTTTGTGCTGCCGGTTTTGTCAAAAGGTAATATATAGGAAGTGAAAAGTGGTCGGCAGGTTATTTACAGATATTATTACAGCATGTTCTGAACAATTTTCTTTTCTTTCCCCCTGATTCAGCTATTTCAGAAATCCTTGTGCCAGGTAATAACCACCGCCAGTAACGGTCAATGACATTGAAACAGCCATTAAAACAATTGTCCGGTTGAATAGGCCAGAATAAGCCAATAGCCTGGCAGTAACAGCCGGATTGGCGGTATCGTAAGCGATGGTAGCCTCCTCGCTAATCAGGGTAACTGCATAAATCCCGAGTACACAAAAAATGCTTTTTGAAATCGGTTGTGTGTCATATCCTGGGTGCCTGCTTTAGTTTAACAAAACGGACAATCTGTATATGGGAATAATTTATCCCACCGTTTAATAATAATTTTTTCTGCAAAGTATTTCCAGATTTCTTTAACAGTAGGATGGGGGGTATAGAAAATTCCGTTCCCCCCTATAAATGTTGCTGCCTTTTCTATATTATCAATCTCCTGTCGTTCAACTAGTTCCTTTTTTGAGAAGCGACTTTCCGCGTTGATTCCTGCATGATGATTTTTAGTAAGCTTATATTTTTGTTCAAGCAAAGTGGCCAATTCAATCATTAATGATATTGTTGTCCTGGTATTATATTCTTTATAAATGCTGGTGATCAGTTTTGGATTAAACGATGGAGGATTTTTAAACGCTTCCCAAAGGATGTTTAACGTATCATAGGGCACTCCCTCTTTCAGTGAAAAGTTTGAATCAATGTAATTTCGTTCATCTCGTTTTATTATCGGCTCCAGATGTACCCAGAATTGAGAAATCCGGCTTTCTATCTCTAGATCGAGCTGCCTGATTTTTGTTTCCTGCTCAGCGGTTATTTTCCTATCCTCTTTATACTCGTTAAACAGGTAAGTGAAAACGCCAATAACGATTGTTGATAAAAACCATAATCCAAGTCCGGAATTTAAAAATGTCCAAATAGAATTTGATTTATGCTTATTGTCTGATAGAGATCTCCGCACCTCATCTCTATAGATCTCTTCAGCTTTCAGTTTTAATTTTTCTTCGTCCGTAAGCATGGTTAGTAAGTTTAAAAAGTTACCGCCAACACAACTTTCTCATTGACATGGCGCAAATACACAGTCTTCAGGCACCGAGATTACTAAAACCTGAAGAAATAATCAATGCTCTTTTCACCCTTTTTAATTGTAATTATACCTGGAAAGTGACCAGGATGCCTTTTCGCATTGACAATCAACCCGGTATTGAAATTCTTCGTTCTGCCGCCTTCTACTTACCCGACAGTCCGGTTCATTCACTGATACTCATTACTTAAATCTTACTCTTTCATTATAATTCCAGCATATTCATCCGTATTTCCTTTGTATATAACCCTTAGTTTATACGCTTTTAATACCTGCCAATACCCTGTGATACCCCTTTTAATACCAGACAAAACACGATTAAAACAGGGACAAATACCTTATTGCTTATTCCGGTACCCGATCAATTCTATAATACATGTTAAAAATGATCACTGTGTACGTACCAGTAGTACCCTGGCTGCTATCGCAGATGAACAGGTGAAGAAGGATATGTATTTTTAATAGGTATTCCTGTATTGGCAAAGCATCTGTTTTTTCAACAAAACGATCTTGTATGGCAAAGTTACCAGGAGGTATTTTCGGTCCCTTTTATGGCAAAGCCGGCAATGTGGTAGGTACAAAATGGAAAGACCTGAATGTACTCCGTGCAGCTCCCGGTAAAAAGACCAAACCACCTACACCGCAACAACTGCTACAGCAACAGCGTTTTGCCCTGATGAGCAAAGTAATGCGGGGTATGAATAACTTACTGGCTTTCTCTTTCCAGGCTTATGCAATCAATAAAAGCGGGTACAATTGCGCCCTGCAATACAATCTCCGCAATGCTATTACCGGCAATGCTTCCAGTCCCGAAATCAATTATCCTACCTTGCTGGTAAGCCGTGGAGATCTGCCTGCTGCAACTGCAGAACCGGCAAGGTCTGTAACGGCCCGGGAAATTATTTTTTCATGGACAGACAATTCCGGACTCGGTATTGCTAAAAGTGATGATCAGGCCATCCTTGTCTGCTACGATCCTGTTATGAATGTTTGTGTATTTGACCGTACTACTACATGCAGGGGAAATGCCGGCGGCATTTTACAGATACCTCATTTCAACAATACAACAGTACATACCTGGCTGGCTTTTGTAACGGCCGATCCTAAAGAAATAATTTCCGATAGTGTTTATACAGGGGCGGTAACAGTAAATGTATAAAGCAGTCTGTGCAAAATAAAATTGTACCACCAGCTAACTGCCACGTTGCCCGTTTTGTTTTTTCTTCTGTATACAGGTTTAAAAAAGGCCATGTTTCCCTGAGCAGCAGACAACTGCCACATGCAATCGATAGCCGGGAGGTAATCAAACCACGGTACTGTAAAACCCCTGTTCATTTTTGTTAAAGTACTGCCTTGAACTTTCTCCTTGTACATGACAAGCTATTCTTTAGCGCATGTAGCTGCTGACTATCGCTATGACGGAAATGCCCCGGAAAATTTCGCAAACAGCCACCCTGGCTGATCAGCTTATGGACTATTTTTGAGACTGCTGTCAGCACGCTTACAAGGATCCGGGCCATTATCAATTATCTGTAAGCAGGTAAAGAAACGGTTCAGCCTATCAAAAGATCATTCACTATAAAAAAACTTCAGTGTATGAATACAAAAAAGATCTGGGCTAATTTTGGCGTACATGATTTAGAAAGGACCACCAGGTTCTACCAACAACTTGGATTCAAACAAAACGGGGCATCAGACCAACTGACCAGTTTCTTCTTTGGTGAGGAAAACTTTATCATTCATTTCTTTTTGAAAGATATACTTCAACCTGCCATGAAGGGAGCGATCATTGATGCAGAAGCCGGGAATGAAATTATTTTTACGCTTTCTGCCGGCAGTAGGGAAGAGGTTAACCACTGGGAAAAAGAGGTGCAGCAAGCCGGTGGTACAATTGTTTCAAAACCGGAAGAATACGGGAAGAGTTATTACGGTTTTGTGTTTGCTGATCCTGACGGTCATAAGTTCAATGTGTTTTACATGTAGCATCTGTATGTATCAGGATAGCCGGGAACACGGGTATTTGTTACGGTATTGCTAAAGCCGGGTAACTCGCAGCGCTGTTGGATAACATCGGGCGTATCAATTGTTATAAATATTTTTATCTTCATCCTGACAGGTGAAAAACACTTCTGCACTACATTCTAACCCTGGTATACACTACATAATGGCAAGCATGCCTGACTCCTGATTTCAGATCATGGCTTATTGCGGTGATAGTCTGTCACGCAGCATCAGCGGCTGATTGTTTATTGAAAATACTCCAGCAATTCCCTTTTGAAAGTATTACCCAGCGGCAGGTGTTGCCCGTTTTTAAGACACACTTCTGTACCGGTGATCTTTTGAATTTGTGTCAACGCTACAATATAGGACTTATGTATGCGTTTGAATTTTGTCTTATCCAGCTTGTTCTCCACCTCTGTAGTGGTCATAGAACTAAGATGTGTTCCCTGTTCTGTATGGATCTTTACATAGTTTCCCCAGCTTTGAACGTACAGAATATCAGCCAGCATCACTTTTACATAATCACCTTTGTCCTTCATCATTAGGTAATCCGGTAAACGACTGGCAGCCTGTTCTGCTGCAAGGGTAGGCGCTACCGGTTTGTACCGTTGTATAACACGGTCTACGGCTGCCAGGAACCGTGGAAACTCAATGGGCTTTACGAGGTAATCTACTACCTGGTACTTATAGCTTTCCAGTGCAAACGCTGCATAGGCGGTGGTCAGTACCACCAATGGCGGGTGCAACATGGCTGCCAGCATTTCCATACCCGACAGCCCCGGCATATTGATATCAAGAAAAACAAGGTCTACCCTGTTTTTGTATATATGGTCCATCGCCTCCACAGCATTGTAAAATGAACCATCCAATTGCAGGGTCTTTACACCTTGCAGGTAATGCCCGATCACAAGATGAGCCCCTTCTTCATCGTCCACAATGATACAGTGTAATGGTTCCATTGTTTTTAAGCCCTGTTTAGTTTTAATGTAAGCTGTGTCTGAAATTCATTTTCGCCTGTTGTTGTCTCAAACTGATAACGTTCCCTGTACAACAGTTCCAGTCTTTGCTGCATGTTCTGAAGCCCCATGCCCATTGATTCTTTCTGCATTGACTGATCCGGCAGCGAATTTACAATATGCATACTGAGTGTGTTTTCCCGGAGATCAATACGAATATTTACAAACCATTTTCGGGAAATGGTAAGACTGTGTTTAAACGCATTTTCTACCAGGGTGATCAATATCAGTGGTGAAATTGCATACAATGCAAGCTGTTCTCTGGCATCCGGTTGAATAAAAGTGACCTCACACCTTTTGCCAACCCGCTCTTTTTCCATGACAATGTAGTTATTGATGAAGTTGAGTTCATTACCAACCAGAACAGTTTGTTTGTTGCCTGACTCCAACTGGTAACGCATCATCTGCGACAGTTTCATAATCAGATCCGGTGTACGTTCGGGCGACGTGAGGCTTACACCATACAGGTTATTGAGCATATTGAAAAAGAAATGCGGGTTTAGCTGTGCATGAAGCAGTTTGATGTGCATTTCATTCAGCAGCATCTGGTCTTTCTCTCTTTTCTCAATTTCTGTATAATACTGATGGGTCAGGAAAAACCCCATGACGGTAATAGTACCGGTTACTGAAAAAGCAAAATAGTACAGTATATCCACCCAAAAGCTTTCCCGGTGTTCAGGAGCGATCCAATAGTCGCCTACCCAATAAGTACCCAGTGCGCCAATGGATAATACTACGAGGCTCACAACGGCATATACCACGTACCTTCTCTTCATCAGCAATGGAAAAACGAAAAAACGATATACCTGCGCCTGTCCATAGGCAATAAGAAAAAACACCAGCCCTTTGAGGAAACCTGCAAATGTATTGATCTCTATCCACTGCTGTACCATGGTCAACAGGAAAATGGTTACAGAGAATATGATCTCCAGAAACAATTTCCGCTGGTACCATCTTGTTGTATCGCTCATGAAATATTCTTTTCCTGATCAGGCAAAAGTCTGTCTTTTTTATACAATCTGCAAAGATGGCTGACCAACGCAGTTTGTCACCAAATAAACCCTGTTGCTCATTTTATTCAAACCCGCATGTTGCAAAAAGCGTTCTTTGCTGCATCAAATTATTTTCTATAAAAGATGAACTACTTAAGGAGCCGGTGGACACTTGCAGCTGTTATTTTTGCCGGTATATTACCCGGATCAGTATACGCACAGCAGATATCCAAAAAGACAGCCGACAATGAAGCGCGCCTGACGGTAAAGGGAATGGTTATTGATTCGGCCGGCAACTATCCGCTGGAAGCAGTTACGTTGCAATTTATAGCAGCAGGTTATCCGGTTCAAACTGCTTTAACTGCAAAAGACGGTACTTTTTTGGTGGTCATTCCGGGTGCGCAGGAATATACGCTGACCATATCTTATTCAGGGTATAAAATATGGACAATTAAAACTCCGGTTGTACGTAAAGACAGTGTTTTTATTCCCGGCACAATTAAAATGTTGCCTGCTGAAGCTACGTTGGGTGCAGTGATCGTTACCGGTAAAAAATCGTTGATCCAGAACAAGGGTGATAAACTGGTCTACAATGCAGCGGCTGATATCAGCAATATTTCCGGTTCAGCAGCAGATGTGTTGAGAAAGGCACCGATGGTAGTGGTAGATGCCAATGGGGAGGTGAGGATGCGTGGCAGCTCCAATATCCGTGTGTTGCTCAATGGAATGCCTTCCGGTATTATTGCAAAGAGCCTGAAAGAAGCATTGAAAATGATACCGGCCAATACGATTGAAGCAATAGAAGTGATCACTTCTCCTTCGGCTAAGTATGAAGCAGAAGGTGCAGCAGGTATCATTAACATTATTACCAAAAAACTGAAAGGCAGCAATACCAATATAACATTGAGTGCCGGTAACCTGGAACAATCGCTGTCCGCCAATTCAACAATCACTAACGGAAAATTTACACACAGTCTTTCTGCATTCGGCAGCCTGGGGCGAAGCCTTAACTATAGTGAACTCAACCGGCAGGCGCTTTCCAAAGATGCGCCCATCGACCAGTTGGTGCAACATAAAGATCAGACTGAAAAGGAAAGAAGCGTGTATGGAGCGTACAATGCAGAGTTTCACCCGGATTCATTGCAAACGATCTCTGCCGGGGTTGCTTACTGGCATGAAACCTGGCCCAGAACCAGCAGCTTGTTTAATTTCTACACCAATAAACAGGATACCCTGCAATATAACCAGCGAAGCAGGCAGGGCGATCTGTATCATTATTTCGAATATGCGTTGAATTATACCAGGAAGTTTAACAGAAAACACCAGGAACTGAAGTTTGCAGGCATGTTCGATCATTCAAAGGGAAAGGCAGATTATGAAACCAATCAGTGGACACCTGCCGGGACGCCTTTTTTCAGGGAAGTCAGTCCCAACAGAAGCAAGGACCACACCTTTCAAGCGCAGCTTGATTATACACATCCATTGAACAGATCAGGAAGAAATCTGCTGGAAACAGGCGTACGCTATAGCAGAACAGGTTCTTCCAGTGCGTATGCTGTTTTTAACAATACCGGCAATCCCGGTGGCGGTGATCTGCTGCACGATGCCGCACGATCGGATACCATGAAGTACTACCAGGCTGTATATGCAGCCTATCTCAGCTTTTCATTCAAAACAAAAAACAGGTGGGAGTTTCGTCCGGGCTTGCGCTTTGAAAGTACAAAGCTGGGGGCAGACTTCAGGGGGCCGGCGCCAGCATTCCGGGCTGCCTTTCAAAACGTGGTACCAACATTGCTTGTTACTAAAAAGCTCAAAGAACATCATGATATCAGGCTCAATTATACAGAACGCATCCGTCGTCCCTGGATATGGGATCTGAACCCGTATGTAGATGCCAGTGATCCCCGGAACCTTACATCCGGCAACCCGGAACTGAGACCTGAGAAAATCAGGATTATTGAACTGGGACATGGCTATACTTCTGATGAAGGGCTCAGTCTGAACAGCAGTGTGTACTATGGTTTTAACAGGAATGCCATTGAATCGCTGACAACCGTTGACAGCAGTGGTATATCACGCACCGCTTCTATGAACATTGCTTCCAATAACCGGGCTGGAGGTAATATAAACGCCTATATTCCGCTCAGCAATGCCTGGACAGTGAGCGCAGGGGTTGAATATTTTCATGTCTGGTTCAAAAGCAGCGGTTTGAATGTCCGGAACAACGGTTCGTTTTATTCTTTTGAGATCAACAGTTCCTACATACTGCCCCGCGATTACACCATTCAGGTATCGGGCAACTACAACAATGGAAATGTTACCCTGCAGGGAAGAAGCACTGCCAACTACAATTACCAGTTTGCTGCCCGGAAAGACCTATGGAACAAAAAAGCCGGCATTACTATCGGGCTGGTAAATATTTTTGACAATGCCATGCGGCAAAAAAGTTATGCCGGTGCAGCAAGCTTCAACAGTTATTCGTTCAGCAGGTATTACAATAGGGCCTTTACCATCGCATTCAACTGGAAATTTGGCAACCTGCGCAAAGCTGCCGGGAGCAACGATGACGATGATAATTCATCTGAAAATGCAGGAATGCCATCCAGGGGCGGGCGAAAACACTGATGTGGCGTTATGCCTGTGCGGCCAGTAGCTCTGTAGGTGCGTAGCCAAAATGTTTTTTAAATGCGAAAGAGAAATGCGACAGGTTTTCAAAACCCACTTCATAACAAACGTCAACGGGCTTTTTTCTTTTTTCTACAAACTGGTAATGTGCCAGCTCCAGCCGCTTCCTGGTGAGCCATTTTTGCGGAGTGCTGTCAAAGGTCTTTTTGAAATCCCTTTTAAACGTGGTCAGGCTTCTGCCGGTGAGATAGCCAAACTTTTCCAAAGGCATATTGAACATAAAGTTCTTTTCCATATAGTCTGCCAGGTCAATCTTGCCGGGTTCTTCAAAATTGGCCAGCATGTTGTCAAGTTCAGGATCAATGGACCGTAATATGCTGATGGCTTCTGTAATTTTAAGATCGGCAATATTTTCAGGCAGTTCCTTCATATCAAAATAAGGTATCAGCGATAACAGGCAACTTTGCAGTAACGGGTGATTGTTGTAATGCCTGATCTTGTGTTCACCTGCAGACGTTGGTTTAACCTTGATCTTTTCATAAAAATTCCGCAGCCAGCCGGTGGTCAGGTGCATGACCACTGTTTGATGGGGCAGGCCATCTTTGGGATAATTGATAATAGTGGCCAGTTGGTTGCGCGGTATCAGAAAAATATCTCCCTTTTGAAAGATGTATGTTCCTTCGGCCTGCACAATTTTGGTTTCACCGGAAATGAACCAGATAAGCATGTGGTGTTCAAACATAATGTCTGATTTGAAAAACTTGTCCTGGTAGCAGGACAGCTTGATATCATCGGTAATATATTTTGCCTGGTATTCCATAACACTGCAATTTTAAATGAACGGTCTTTTCTGTATTGAAGAAGACTGTAACAAATGTAGCCGATCGGCAATTTTTCAATTTTGTTTATAAGGCCAGATTTACTTTGTTCACAGGACCACGGTACCTGTTACAAAATTAAGCATTATCCCTGACCAGGATGTCCGGCAGCTTTATTGAGCAATACTCTAACAAGTTGGTTTTCAACAATAGGTAACTGTCTGCTATTATAAAAAAAGAAAGCGGCTCCGGATGATAGTACTATATTTTCAACCATCCGGCATCTATCAGCGGGCCGCTTAACAAAGAGCTTATGGATTATTCTTGATTATAACTGCCGGTACTTATTTATTGACAGACTGGCCGCCATCAATCAGGTATTCCGCACCTGTAATGAAGGCTGCTTCATCACTTGCCAGGAACCTGATCAGTTTACCCACTTCTGCAGGAATACCAAGTCTGCCCAGCGGTACACCGGAAATGATGAAGTCCTGTATTTTGGGATCAGCCAGCCCTGTTTTTGCCATGATCTCTGTAGCAAAGGGGCCGGGACTTACTGCATTGACCCTGATGCCGCGTGGCGCCAGTTCTATGGCAGCTACTTTTACCACTGTATTTATGGCGGCCTTGCTGGCAGCATAAATAGAAGTCTGCGGAACAGATTTTGAAGCAGATGATGAAGATATGAGCACTACAGATGCTCCGTTATTCAGCACCGGGATAAACCTGCTTAAGGTGAAATAAGCACCTTTCAGGTTCAGGTCCATCATTTCATCAAACACCTGTTCGGTGGCTGCTTCAATGGTGGTGAGTTTTGATGTACCGGCATTAACTACCAGCGTATCAATTTTGCCGAATTGCTGCGCTACCTTTTGTGCCAGTGCTTCAATATCGGTGATGCTGGTCTGGTCTGCTATCATGCCAATAGCGCCCAGTTCGGATGCTGCCTTGTCTACCGCTTCTTTTCTTCTGCCGGTAATGATCACCAGGGCGCCGTTTTCGATAAGTTCTTTTGCGGTGTAATAACCGATACCACTGTTGCCACCGGTGATCAGTACAATTTTTCCATGTAATGTTTTCATTTTAATGATGTTTTTGTTTTATAAAAAATGAGGTGTTGGCCGGAGGTATTCAAAAAGAATATAGGTGAAGCAGAGGTTTCTTAAACCGCCATATATTTCACACAACTTGCTGGAACGTTCTGTATGAAAAAAGCTGTTTAATACCGGTTGTCCGGATACAGCCATCAGTTCATCTGTTACCAGCAGGTACGACCGTGCTGGCACATTGTTCTTCAGCAAACGATGTGCTTCTATGACCACTTCCCCGTATAGTTTGTTAAAGCCTTCAATGGAAAACTGAGTCATCTCACCGTAGTGTGCAATTGCTTTGAGATGGAGATACAGGTCGAGATGGTATTTGTTTTCCAGTTCTCTGATCTTACTGTCAAACGCTGTTTTCATTACTTCAAACTGTTCATACAGTTCTTCCGTAGTGGGTATTGACCGCCATTTAAAAAAGAAAATAGCATCCCCTTCTATTTCTGCTATCTCCATATCCAGTGTATTGTGACGGATAATGGCAGACAGCAATTCGTATGTAATTATTTGCCCGGTTATCAGGTCAGTGCTGCGCACCAGTTCAGTAAAGCCACTAATATCCGGAATGAACACCAGCCCTTTTCTGCTACTGGTTCCATTGCTATGGTTTGTTTTTTTCCTGTCATTGATAACTATAGTGTTCATATAAACGGTTTTAGTGGATGAACGTTTGACCTGATAACCGGGCATGGATAGGTTTGTCCCTGCTCATAAGTGCTTCATCAGTGATAGCATGATCAGAACAATCCCGCAGGTTGTTTGCAACAGGTTGCCTTTACCGCTCTTTGCAGCAACGATTCATTTGTTCAGAACAATTCTGACAGCAGGTTATATAACAGCGCTATTGCCTGACAGATCTGAGGGAGCGTATCCGAAATGCTTTTTAAAAGCGTATGAGAAGTGGGAAAGATTTTCAAAACCTGCCTCGAAACATACATCTGTGGGCTTCAGCTTTTTTTCTGTGAAGTATGTATGCGCCAGTTCCAGTCTTTTTTGTGTAAGCCATTTCTGTGGCGATGTATCAAAGGCCCTTTTGAAATCGCGTTTGAACGTGGTCAGGCTTCTGCCGGTCAGGTAACCAAAACGTTCAATAGGCATATTGAACATATAGTTGCGCTCCATAAATTCAACGAGATTGATCTTGCGTGGAAGTTCAAAGTTATTGAGCACACTATCAATACCACTATCGATCAGCCGGAGTATACTGATAGCTTCTGTGATCTTGATCGAAGCAATGGTTTCCGGAAGTTCGTTTAATTCAAAATACGGCAACAGTGAAGCAAAACAGCTTGTCAGTAACGGATGATTGCGAAAGCTCCTGATCCTGCCAGGTCCGGCAGCCGAAGTTTTAAGGTTTAATCCGTCATAAAATTCCCGGAGTCTTGTAGTGGACAGGTGCATTACCACCGTTCTGTGTGGCTGGTTGCCGGTTGGATAATTAATGATGGTAGCCAGTTGGTTCCTGGGGACCAGGAAAATATCTCCCGATCTGAATGTATAACAGGTATCCGCCTGAACGATCTTTGTTTCTCCAGCCATGAACCAGATCAGCATATGGTGATCAAATACAATTTCAGTCTTGAACAATTTGTCTTCGTAACTGGAAATTTTAATGTCAGGCGCTAAATACTTCGACTGGTATTCCATATCCTTTATTTTATTGTTCTTAGTTGACATCAAATTCAATTCCTGTCATTGCTTCGGTGAGTGCCCACAGACGACGGGCATTGTCCTCATCCACTGAATATTGCATTACACCGCTCTGGTGAAGTTTTGCTTTGGTTTGAATAGCAGGGTCTGATGGGAACAGTTCTGCGATATCACCATCTTCACAGTATACACCGCCGATATTGTTGAGCAGCGGGTTGGTGGCGGCCCATACAGTAGTGGCAGCACCTTGTGGTATTGTTTTCAGCGAAGCCAGTACTTCAGGACGCAGGTTGCCATTCTCATCCATGAAACCCATTTTCCGGAAAAGTTCTGCCGGTGCTTCCCTGCCTAATTCAGTGCCGCCGATAGACCCCGGGTGTACAGCATAAGCACGTACATGGTATTCCTTTGCGCGGTTGTCCAGCTCCAGGGCAAACAGGTTACTGGCTGTTTTGGATTGACCGTATGCCTGCAGGGTTTCGTATGCACGGTGTTCAAAATTCGGATCTTCGAAATTGAAAGGGGCCATGTGATGTCCCAGGGAAGATACATTCACTACGCGGGCACCGTTGGCCTGTTTCAGTGCCGGCCATAGCCTGGAGGTGAGGTGAAACTGCCCGATATAATTGGTAGCCAGTTGCGACTCTATACCACGTTCATCTTTGCGTAATGGTACCCACATAATACCTGCATTGTTGATCAACAGGTGTAAAGGTCTGCCAGACGCAAGGAATTTTTCTGCGAAAGCATCAATAGAAGCAGGTTTCATAAAGTCCATGGCTTCAATTTCTACGTTAGCGATGCCTGCCAGGTTCTTCCGGGCTTTTTCCACATCCCTGGCCGGTACAATTACAGTAGCTCCTGCGGCTGCCAGTGTTCTGGTGGTTTCTACACCAATACCTGCATTGCCGCCTGTTACAATAGCAATTTTACCGGAAAGATCGATACCCCTGATTACATCTGAAGTAGTTGACTGAGCGTTGAAGCCTGTGTTGAGTGGGTGCTGAAGTGCTCCCTGGTTGTTGTTTTGTATCATTTTTTTTGTTTTGTTGATACAAATGTAGCGCACCTGTTAGGGGGTGGTTTTGTTTAAAAGGCCTGATTTACTTTGTTTATAAGACCACCCGTTTGGTTGTGCAAACCAGGGAACTATGTAAGGGCTCAACTCCTGTCTTTCGCGAATATGAGACGTATTTTACGTGGCTCAGATCATGATATGAATCTCCTTTATCTGCACGGCGGTCTATTTTACAGCAAATCTGTTGCATGAAACATTTTGTTGCCGGGCTTGTTATGATATTGCTTTTAACAACAACTGCCAGATCCCAGCACGCAATTGAAATAAACATTACCGGCATTGTCAGCGATTCTGTTAATGTATTGCCGGGCGCAGCAGTCAGTATATTGCGCCACAACGATTCTGCACTTATCAGAACAGTACAGACCGATGAACAGGGAAGATTCAGGATTACAGGACCCGCTGCAGCCGGCTACCTGCTCAGGGTAAGTTTTGTTGGTTATTATCCCGAATACCGTCATCTTACTACGGATGGATCGACCAGGTCTGATACCATCCGGATGAAACTGCAACCCGGCGCTTTAAAAGAAGTACAGGTGGTCAGGCGAAAACCTGCCATTGACCAACGTATTGATATGACTGTTATCCATATCACTGAAACCTTACAGCAGGAAGCACCGAATGCACTGGACATTCTGAAACTGGCCCCGGGAATACTGGTTAGCGATAATGAAGATGAAGTGACAATGAATGGAAAAGACGGTGTGGAAGTAATGCTCAACGGAAAGATCGTTCATCTTACCGGGCGCGATCTGTTGAAACTGTTGAAATCAATACCCACCAATGCTGTCAACCAGGTTGAAGTGATCAGCAATCCATCTGTTAAATACGATGTGCGTGGCAACAGGGGCATCCTGAATATCCGTATCAAACGCAATGTCACAGGCTGGAACGGCAACCTGGATATTACATCATCGCAGGGAAAACACAATATGGGAGATGCCACCACCACCATTCACTATGGTACAGGTAAATTCTATGTCTCCGGCTACCTGGGATATCATTACGGAAATTACCAGACCAGCCTGACCGAACAGCGGTATGTATTGCAGGACGGTACGCTTTCAACATTCAACAAAACAAATATCAGTCTTGAAAAGTGGAGTGACCCTGTGATCCGTATCGGTACAGATTTCTTTTTAAACAGCAGGAATACCTTCGGCGCACTTGTGGAACTGGAACGCAGCAGCAACCACAGTACTTATAACAGCCAGACAAAGATCTCAACAATCAATCAGGCAGACGATACAATATTGCTGACCCGAAGCTATGCTCCGCATGTTCAACACTGGAACACCTGCAACCTGAACTATCACTATGCCGGTGCTCATTGTGGTGGGCTGAATATTGATCTTGACAGATCGTATTTTAAGAATACGAAAGACAATACCCTCAGCAACGCTTACCTGGCAGGTAACGGTATATCGGACAAACCGGGTGATCAGCTCAACACGATGACCAATATTGATATCATTACCATCAAGACAGATTACACCAAAAATTTCATAAACGATCTTAAACTGGAAACGGGTTTGAAAAGCAGCTTTGTAAATACCACCAATAACCTGCAGGCCTATATCGTAAGCGCACCTGGTATCAGGGCTGATAGTAATCAAACCAATTTCTTCACCTACCGTGAACGGGTAAATGCGGCTTATGCCAATATCAGTAAAAAACTGGGCAAATGGGGTTTGCAGGCAGGGCTGCGATTTGAAAGAAGCAATGTTGCCGGAAATTCCGTTGATATTACCGGCAAAACGATCCATGGGCCGGACTCGACCTATTACAACCTGTTACCGTCTGTTTTTGTCAGTTTCTCGCCATCCCGCAAGCATCACCTGCTACTGTCTTTTATTCAGAAACTTACACGTCCTGATTATGAAAACCTGCAACCATTCACTTACCAGACAGATCCGTTTACTTACCACACCGGCAATCCTTCGCTCAAACCCCAGATCAACAGTAATATTGAACTTGCCTATACTTTCAACGAAACAATGACCTTCTCTGCAGCTTATATCCATACCACCAACTATTTCAACCCTGTCAATTATCAAACCGGGAATATCCAGTATGAGTTTATTGCCAATACAGGAACATCGGATGAGGTGAATTTCAGCATGAATGTTCCGGTACGTTTTACAAAATGGTGGTCGGGTAATAATAAACTGAATTGCACCTATAACTATTTCAAAGGAACTGTATTGAACGGAACCCTGCATCAGGGTAAATGGGGTTATAGCCTATACACCAGTCAGCGCTTTATTCTTCCGGCCAGGTTTATCTTCACTGTAACGGCCAGGTATACTTCAGCATATCGCCGGTTGATCTATTACTATAAGGATGCCGGCAGTATTGCTGCTTCCATTGCAAAGCGCTTTTTCAACAATCGCAGCCAGGTAAAGATCGGCATCAACGACATATTAAGAACCAATTGCAGAAATTTCGATGTAAACTTTACAGACCTGCATTATGCCCGGCAAAACACCTGGGAAAGCAGGCGTGTCTTTATCGAACTTGCCTTCCGTTTTGGCAAGGACAATGCCAGGCAGCCCAGGGACAGGGATACCGGTAATGGAGATGAGAGGAACCGCACCGGAAAATAAACCGGTAATGGCAATCGGTTTATTGGATAAAGCTTAGCTTTTTACAGCTGTATTTTTAGTTTTGGTAGATATGGTATGTAAGCAGTTTGTGTACTGTTTGCCAGGTATGCCATCGCATCATTTCCGGTAATGGACAATGATATTATTAGCAACAGGATAAAACTTTCGGGCATAGCGGTGTATGGTTAAGGAATGTATGCTGATATAACAGGTACACTACAACATTTATAGGTAAAATATATAGGGCGTATGGTAATTAGTAACTGTACCTGTTAAAGAACTCATACTTATCCTGATCGTTTTTATTCATAATTTGTTTTGTACGATTCAACGTGTAAAAGTATCATTTCAGTAACAGTGCCCGCTTTTTATCCATACAGATATGTCTTCTTTGGATAAAATAAACTGCGAATGAAAAGTTTTCTTGCGTTCATGTGCGCACTTTTTTGTGTTGCACAATTATCAGCACAAACAAAAACCATCACCGGAAAGGTGGTCGATGAAAAAGGTGATGGTGTTCCTTCGGCCCTAATATCTGTTAAAGGAACCAAGGTCAACACGCTAACGATGAGTGATGGCCAGTTCCGTGTGGCAGCTCCTGCTTCTGCCAGAATTATTATTGTTTCTTCTGTTGGATTTGAAACACAGGAGGTGGAGATCGGTTCTGCAACAAATCTTACTGTAAAACTGGCTATTACCAACAAACAACTGGATGAAGTAGTAGTAACAGGTTACAGTACTGTCAGTAAAACTAAATCAGCATTGGGTTCATCAGTGGTTTCTGCCAAAGATATTGCAGATATTCCCATGGCGAATGTAAATGATATTCTGCAGGGTAAGGCCACTGGTCTTAGTATTATGAGTACTACCGGTCAGCCGGGTGGCAGTGCCAATATCCGTATTCGTGGCGTGGGTTCAATCAGTGCAGGCGCCAGTCCCATTTATGTTATTGATGGGGTTGTGATGGAGAGAGGCCAGATCACGAACGGGACTGCAGGCGGTTCTTCCGTTTTTGTGGAGAATAACGACATCCTGTCTAACTTAAATCCGAACGATATTGAGTCGGTGAACGTATTGAAAGATGCTGCCGCTACCTCACTGTATGGTGCCCGTGGAGGAAATGGTGTCATCGTAATTACCACGCGTCGTGGTAAGGCCGGTGCTACAAAGATCAATGCTTCTGCACAGTATGGTCGTACCATGCCCAGCCTGGGCAACTGGAAAATGATGGGCGCCAGGCAGTCTTTTGAATATGAAAAGGCTATCCTGAAACTGGCGGGCACGTCACAGCAGGATATTGATAACATGTATCCTGACACCTTGTTGAACAGAACATTCAACTGGGTAGATGCGGCTTTTATCAACGCCAATGTACATAACTACAACCTGTCATTGAGCGGTGGTAATGAGAAAACAAAACATTTCATTTCTGTTGGTTATTATGATCAGCAGGGAACCAGCCTCAATTCTGATTTCAAACGTTTTTCGGTGAATATGAGTCTGGATAACCAGGTAAGCAGATACTTTAAAACCGGTCTTTCTTTCAATACCAGTTATTCCAATACACTGGGCGCAGATGGGGCTGGTTATTATTCCAGTGCCATATATGGTTCCCTGGTAAACAGTCCTTTCTGGTTATATCCTTATAAACCGGATGGAACCCTGTATAACGGTCGCGAACCGGAGTTTGCTAAAGGAAGCGGTAACAATCCTACCGGCGATAATTTTCTGTATTCAGCAAAGTATAACTACAACCGGGCAAAACAGTTCAGGGGCATCGGTAAGGTATATGGTGAATTGAACCTGATGAAATGGCTGAATGTAAAACAGACAGTGGCGCTGGATATGGTCTATGCCCGTGAGAAGAACTTCTTTGATCCTACTACCGGCAATGGTCAGAACGGCAGTGATGAACAGAATGGAGGTATCTATGAAGCATTGAACAATCCTTTTACCATTACTTCACAAACCAGTTTGTATGGTAATGTGGATCTGAACAATGCCAAACATGATCTGAGCTATACACTGCTGATGGAGTATCAGAAATACAGTAATACCAATTTTACTGCCAGTGGTACCGGTATTGTAGATGGTCGTTTGCAGGTGCTGAACATCACCGGAACACCTGTGCTGGCAGGCGGTGGTATCAATGAATATGCGTTCCTGTCATACCTTGGCCAGGCTAACTATACGTACGATAGCCGCTATTCATTATCAGCTTCCTTACGTCGTGATGGCAGTTCCAGGTTCGGTTCCAGTAACCGTTTTGCTACCTTCTGGTCTGTAGGCGGTGCATGGCATATTTCCAATGAAGCCTTTATGCGCAATGTTGACGCGTTCAATGATGTACGTCTGCGTGCCAGTTATGGTACCAGTGGTGTAGCTGATTTTGCCAACTATGTGGCCCAGCAGCTTTACCAGTACGGACAAACATACAATGGCAACCCTGGTAGTTTTCCTTCAACACCCGGTAACCCTTACCTCACCTGGGAAAAGAACAAACAACTGGATATCGGTCTGGAAGTAGGCATATTGAAAAACCGTATCCGCACAACACTGGAATGGTACAACCGTCGTGGTACCAACCTGCTGCAGAACGTTCCTATTTCCCGTACCAGCGGCTATACCAGCATACAGGATAACGTAGGAACAGTAGAGAACAAAGGATATGAGATAACGATCAGTTCTGTGAACATCACCAACAAAGCTTTCCAGTGGACTACAGATTTCAACATGTCGCACAATGAAAACAAGGTGTTGAAGCTGTATAACGGGCAGCCTATTGCCGGTGGTTCTCTTGCGCGTATCCAGGAAGGACAAAGTTTAAGTTCATGGTTCCTGCCTGCATGGGCTGGTGTAGATCCTGCCAACGGCGATCCCCTGTGGTACCTGGCAGATGGTAAAACCACTACCAACAGCTACGCTATTGCCAGCAGAACTGAGAACAGGATCTTTGCCGGTAATTCATTGCCTAAGTACACATTTGGCTTAAACAATAGCCTTACGTATAAAGGCATTAATTTATCCTTCTTCGTGTATGCCATTACCGGAAGTAAGATTTATAACCAGAATATGTATGTAATGGGTGATAATGATGGCCGCAGTTTTGGCAAAGCTTACTACATAGATGCTGATAAAGACTACTGGACCACACCGGGTCAGCAGGCTTCCAGGCCTAAACCAGTAATTGGTGGTAATAAGAATTCTTCCTCTGCTTCTACCAGGTGGATCGAAAGCAATAATTACATCAGGTTAAGAAATGTAACGCTTGCTTACAGTCTGCCTAAAGCGCTTATCAGCAGGGCTTCACTCAGTAATGTACGTGTGTTTATTACAGGTACAAACCTGATCACGATTACAAAATACCGTGGTCTTGATCCGGAAACCTCTCTTGGTGGCAATGATGTTGCCAAATACCCGGTAAATAAAACCATCACATTCGGTGTGGACATTTCTCTTTAATTTTTAAATAATTGTAATAATGAAATTTTCGAAATATATATTGATCCCAGCCGTTGCCGGCGCAATGCTGGTATCGGGTTGCAATAAAAAACTGGAACTGGCTCCCGGTGATTCGTTGCCTGCAGAAAGTGCATTGAGTACATTGAAAGGGGTAAACACTGCATTGGTAGGTATGTATGCCCAGTTGCGTAAAGCTAATTATTATGGTCGTGCCTTTTTTATGTATGGAGATGTAAGCGGAGATGATGTATACATTTCCAAAACCAACAGCAACCGGTACATTTCAACCTTTCAGCGAAATTATGCTGCCAATGATGCGGATGCACTGGGAATCTGGACTGCTATTTACAGTGCTATTGCACAAGCTAATAACATTATACAGGCTATAGATAAGGTAAATGCCACACCAGATGAAAAGGCGCAGGTACGCGGACAGGCGCAGTTTATCAGGGCGCTTGGCTATTTTGACCTGTTGCGTATTTACGCCAAGCCGTATAACCAGGGCGGCGGTGCCCAGGCGGGTGTACCACTGGTGTTGAAAGTAGATGTAAAAGCTACTCCCGGTCGCAATACGGTAGAAGAAGTATATACACAGATCATTAAAGACCTTACCGAAGCACAAACGCTGCTGGTAAATACTGATGAATCAGTAAAGGTAAACGCGTCAAAATATGCTGCAGCTGCATTGCTGAGCCGTGTGTACCTGTACAAAGGCGATTACGCCAATGTTATTACACAGGCCAATACTGTAACCGGTGCCGGTTATGCACTTACCAGCGCTGCTGCATTGCCCGATTTTTATAACAATCCCGAAGGTGCTGAAGAGATCTTTACCGTGAAATTTAACCTGGTAGAATCTCTGGGTTCCGATAACCTGGGGGCTATGTATTTAAGACCCGGTTACGGCGATATCCGTGTATCTCCCGACCTGATCAATACTTTTGATAAGGCAAAGGACCTGCGTTATGCAGCCTTTATACGCCCTTTCAGTGCCGCTCCTGCAGAGTTTCAGAATAATAAATATACCGGTCAGGATGGTGCGCTGGGTATGTATAGTGCCAAAGTATTGCGCCTGGCAGAAGTATTGCTGAACAGGGCAGAAGCGTATGCAAAGAGCAGTAAACCTGTTGAAGCACTGGCTGATCTGAATGCCGTTAAAACACGTCGTGGTCTTACTGCTGTGAGCGGCCTGACAGGCGATGCGTTGATCGATGAAATCCTGGCAGAAAAAAGAAGAGAGTTTATGTTTGAAGGTTTCCGCTTCTTTGATCTGATCAGAACAGGAAAAGGCGTTTCCAAAAACTATTGCAACCAGCCTACCGAGGTATCTGTAACCAGGTGCTCGTTCCCGGCTGATGATCCCAAAGCCATTGCGCCGATACCGCAGGCCGAAATAGATGCTAACCCCGGTTTAAGGGGACAACAGAACAAGGATTATTAGTAATGTTATATTGATTGACAGTTGATGTGTAATGGCAGGTTGATACCTGCCATTACTTTTTTGTAAAATACTGGAAGATGGTTATCGTATTAAGGTCAGCATGCCTTTTTGGGATTGCAGCACGTCATTGAGTTTGTACCGGCATTGCCAGATGAATGTTCCGGAAGGCTGTTGTATACCGGATTCCCCTTTAATCCGGTAAAGCGTTCGATATTGCCTGAACCAATAACCGATAAAAAATAAGGAGATGCTGTTGTGAAAAGTTCTTTTTCCGGAAAAAGATTCAATGATCTTGCTGATTCAATAATTTATTCGTTCCTGAGCATTTTTACAGGATTGATGATCGCTGCTTTAAATGTAAGGTAGCTGATGGTAGTCAGTGCAATGATGCACAAAAATAATAGTGGTAAAACAAATTGCCACCATGCCAGTGAAATACGGAACGCATAATGCTGTAACCACTGATCAGTACTGTATACCGCCACCGGTATGGCAATAACAGCGGCTATGGCAATCAGTTTCAGTGTATCCTTACTTAATAATATCATGATGCTTTGAATAGAAGCACCGGACACTTTACGGATACCGATCTCTTTCATTCTGCGGGTGGTAGAGTAGGCTGTTAAACCAAACAGCCCCATACAGGCAATGAATATGGCAAGGCATGAAAACAATAGGAATATTCTGCCGAACTGCCTGTCTTGCCGGTACTGCCTGTCAAAGAAATCATTGAGGAAAAAATAATCAAAAGATGACTCCGGGAAAATATTGTTCCATGCCTGTTGTACCCCGGCAATGACCTGTGGCAGGTTGGAGGTATTTACTTTTACAGAGTAAAACTCTGCGGGGATCCATGCATAAGCTGGATCCATGAAAAGGATGAGGGGAGTATATTTTTGCTGTAATGATTGCTGGTGATAATCCCTGATAACACCGATCACTGTATTGGGGCGACCGGGATTTACTTCCAGCCATACTCTTTCGCCGATGGCTTTTTCTGCAGAAGCAAATCCAAACTGTTTTACAGATGATTCGTTCAGTACAACACCAAAGGAATCTGCCGGGTTATTTTTATCGAACGCATGACCGGCAATTATTTCCAGGTTGTAGGCATTGATATAATGATGATCTACTTTCAGCATTTCATAGGTGCGCTCTTCAAGTTTGGATGCCCCGTAGCGGCGGTTGGCCAGGAACTTACCTACTTCTTTACCGGGTACTGCGCCTGAATGTGTAACGGCACTGACGCCGCTAAGCGCCTGCAACTGGTTTTTAAAGCTTTCTGTTTTACGGGCATAATCAGTGGTATTTACCGGCGATTTGATAACCAGTGTCTGGTGTATGTCCACACCCAGATGCTGATTGTTCATGTACACCATCTGGCGGTAAACGGCAAAGGTGCCGGCTATCAGGATCAGTGAACAGGCAAACTGCAGTATCACCAGGCCTTTGCGCAATACAGCGCCACCTTTTGAAAAAGTATACCTGCCTTTGAGAATAACAACGGGCTGCATGCCAGACAATACCAGTGCAGGATAAAAACCGGAAGCCATTACCCCAGCCTGGAAAATGACAGCAGCCTGTAATAATAACTGTTTATTGAACAGGAATGAAATGGCACCATCCGTAAGCGCTGTTGCTGCATATTTACCGGCAATGACCAATACAATAGCCAGTAACAAGGCAATGATATTGGTGGTGAACGATTCCAGTAAGAACTGTACCACCAGTTGAGAACGATAAGCACCGCTTACTTTACGGATACCGATCTCTTTAGCCCTTTCAAGAGAGCGGGCTGTAGCCAGATTGATATAATTGATCCAGGCAATAACAAGTATTGCGATGGCAATGATAGATAAGAACAGAACGGCACTGCGATTGCCCTTGACTTCTATTTCGTATGGTTTTGCCGCATTGAGGTGTATTTCCTGCAAGGGCACCAGGTGTATGGCCCATTTTAATTCTTTTAATGATTCGCCGGTTTTGTAGGTTTCAGCCAGTGCCGGAAATTTGTTTTCTACGCTGGCAGTTGTGGCACCGGGCGCCAGTGTTACATACGTATAGCTTTCGTGCAGGTACCAGAAATTCCGTTCCCACAGAGGAGTAGTGTTCCATGACATCAGCATGTTGAACTGCATGGTAGAATTGGCGGGCAGGTCTTTAAATACGCCCGTTACCATGCAATGATATTTGTCAGATACGGTAGCTATGTCAAGAAACTTGCCTACGGGTTCCTCCTTACCGAAATATTTAATAGCTGCAGATTCAGATATCACTACAGAATTTACTTCCTGTAGTACAGTGGCGGCATCTCCTTTCAGTAAAGGATATGAAAAGAATGAAAAGAAATTGGAATCCGCAAAGCAAACATGTTCTTCACGGTATTTGATGTTCTGGTACCGTACCACACGTTCGGAATTGTGCCAGTTGATGCGTGTAAAAGAAGCGATCTCCGGGAAATGCTGTTTCATGGCCGTGGCATACCCGTTGGTGCTGGTAGGCCAGTCGTCTGTAATATTATTATTTTTATAAAAACGGCTTTCAACCCGGTAAATATTATCGGCATTGGTATGTGTGCTGTCGTAGCTTTTTTCAAATAATACGTGGGCGCTGATGAGGATAAAGGCGGCAAAACCCAGTGCAAGACCTGCAATATTGATAAATGTATAGAGTTTGTTTTTACCCAGGTGCCGGAGGATGGTCCGGAAGAAATTATGCAGCATGGCAAACGGTTATGAGATTAAGGTAGATGATTATTGCTGAACCTGCAACGTGGTAACCGGAATTTTTTTGAGCGGTGGTATCAGCGTAACTTTATAACAGATAGCGCCGGGAGAATTTACTCCGTTCCCGGGTTAAACACTATCCCGTAGAGTATGAAATACAGATTGGAAAAACCCGTGCATGGTACTATCGGTACCGAAAAATATCAATGTACTATTGAATGGCGCAATGGAACATTGGTGGCCGATGAACCGGAGTCATTGAGTGGTAAAGATCTTGGCCCCGATCCGTATACATTGTTATTGTCGTCGCTGGCCACCTGCAAACTGGTTACATTGCGTATGTATATTGATCGAAAAGGTTGGGATGTGCCGCGTATTGCTGTAAACGCCAATATGTACCAGGAGATCAAAGACAATGTTACCCATACCATTATTGATTGTGATATCGTTTTTCCCGATCCGGTAGAGGAAGAGAAAAAGCTGCGTTTGCAGGAAATAGCAAAAAACTGCCCCGTATCTAAAATACTGGAAGGGGATATTAAAGTACGCTCGTTTGTATTCAGGGATGGAGAAACCAAAAAGATCAAATATGCCAACGAAGAAGTGACGGTGGTATGGAAACCTGAGTTCTGTCAGCATTCTACCCGTTGCTGGACACAACTGCCAACAGTATTCAAACCTTCCCAGAAAAAATGGATAGAGCCCGATGGCGCATCTGCTGAAAGGGTAGAGGAACAGGTGAAACGTTGTCCTTCCGGCGCGCTTGAGTTTTTTTATAATAAAACGGAAGCTGGTGCAGATCAGGTGGACAGTTGAATTACACCGTGCTGCTCATTGCCGTAGAATTACTTAATGTGCAATGGTAGGACCGGTATTAGGCAGTACCTGTTGTGTATTGTTCATCAGCAATGTAGCGGCTGAGTAAACAGGCTGGCATTGCGGACACCTGGGATTATTAAGAAAGTTTTTTAACCATACGGCATTTGCTTTCAGCAGTGAATCGGTTGAGTTTTCATTCTTTAGTACATTATAGGCCAATACCGAATAATATGTTTGCTCACCGGAATGTGAGGTGGTTGAAAATTTAACAGCGATCTGGTTGTTTTTATCTCCACGTGCTATACTCATCTGGTCAAAATTAAACACATACACATCACCGGCAGTGCTGTCAAATGCATCACGCACCATTTCCAGGTAGCCAATATACGTATCGCCGGCATTGTAGGGTTCGTCCGTCAGTATCATCCGTATACGGTACCTGTCACCTTCAGGGTACAGTATAAATGTACCACGCGACCTGATGAGCCTGTTGAAAAAACGTTCAGTATTATCAGTTTGCAGCCGGGTAAATCCCAGCATCTGTATAATGCTGCCCGCCGGGTAAGCATACGTAGATTCTATAGTTCCGGTTAACGTGAGCGATTCCGGGAAAATATCCATTACCCTGAAACGCAGGTATCGTGCTATATGCTGGCTAAGACATTTTACACCGTTGGGATTAATGATGTTCCGTTTGGCCAGTTTAATACTGCTGTTTGAATTAATGACAAGCCTGTTGGGTTGAGCAATAGTGCTGTCTTTTTCTGAAATACAGAGACAAGGGGTTTCTACTGATTCAAAGCGGTTTACAAAGATCATAGAGTCCAGGCCATTGCGGATGATGTTCAACCTGGTTCTGATGGGATTGTCCTGGGCAGCAACACTCAATGATAATAGTGTACATGTTTCCAGCAGCAATAGCAATATAACGGGCTTTTTCATACTATATACTTGTTACGGCATTGAAATATTTGAACTGATACCTCCGCCAACGAACAGGCTTTTCCAGTTGATCTGCCAGTTGTTTTTGCCGCCGGCTTCAAGATTGCCCGGCACATTGGAACGGTGCAGAAAATAATGGAGTTTCAGTTTGTTGGTTTTGTCATAGCCAATCATAGAATGGATAAAGTTTTGCGAAAACATGGTCCAGGGCGCGGTTGATCCTACAAAGACATTGAAATTGGGCAGTATAGCCTCATTCCGGTTGCCGGGTATCTGAGGGCCGGTATAGGTAACACAGGCAATAAACCATGAGCTGTTAAAATACTCCTGTCCTGCGTTCTGGTTGGCGAAGTTTTTCAGCAACCATTTGCGCCCTTTGTTTTTGTATGAAATAATATCAGGCGCAATAAAAGGATTGGCCCTGTTTAAACCGGTATATACTTCAGAATACAGGTGTAGTGTATACTGGTCATTAAAACGATAACGGATAAAGCCTCCGCCTGTAAAAAAACGATCCCAGTTGTCGCCCAGTTGTAAAAAGGTACTGAACAACGGGAAATAATCATCGTACATGGTAAAGTTGAAATTCTTCAGGTTGAGTGCCAGCATAAAATCCTGCTGGGTCCTGTTGCGGCTGGTAGCCACATTTCTGTAAGTGCCCCTGGGCGAGGTAGTGAAAGTGGTGCCCAGCGTAAGGGAATATTTATAATCACAGAAAACAGCATTGGGGGTGCCTAAATAGAACGGTTCCAGTTCCTGGTACACATACCGTTCTTTAGACAGGTTTACCGAAAGCATGGGTGAAAAGGTGAAGACAAACTGGCTGCGTGAACGGGTGTCTTTGGGATAAGCACCATTGCGGTAGTTGCCCACAAATGCTTTCATTACCCGCCATTGAAAACCTGTGTTTAAAGAATATTGCAGGGTAGGGTTGTCTTTCCAGATGCCGTAACCTATGCCTACGGAAAATCCTTTTTTGATGCCACAGATCAATGTAGCTTTAAACAGGCTGTGCGCACCTGTCTGGTTATTCAGTACGGGCGATACATTGTTGTTGAACATCCGCATGCCATCCTGTGCGTGTATATGAAAAGGCAGAAGAACAGCAAGCAGCATACTGAATTTCCCGGAACGATATCTCTGCAACCATTTCATGTTACATGATTTATTGTACGTGTTGATCGTCTGTTCTTTTAAGTTTGTATTCATACCGCACATTGTTGAACTGGATATTTTTTGAAAGAAGATCGGTTTGTGCAGGCAATAACCGGCTGGCGGTAAGCAGCAGCAACAATAATAGCAGTTGTTTCATGTATAAAAGTGTGTTAGTAAATGACAGGCTGGGAATCTATGTGTCCGGTTGGCAGTTTCTTACCGGAAAGTTATAACGGAGTATAACGGCAAGGTAGCGTGTTTTAGCGGTATTTATAGCGTAAATACGCGGCGTGGGGGATTATGCCTGAAAAAGTTCTTTAGTACCGGGTAAGTATGTGCGGGATAAGGCTGGCGCAGGTAACCGTGAAATATACGGCGTACAACTCAAAGACCGTGTTTTAAATGGCTGTCATTGTTATGGGATTGCACAAAGATCTATTATTGGTAGCTTTGAAAAAAAAGATCATTAATAGCACTGTTGAAGGGGTAAATTCAATTAATCTGGCATAAGGTTAAAGAAAGTTAAGATGGTTTGTCCAATTCATCTCATCTCATTTGTTATTGATATATATATAACCTGATTCCAATAACATTAAATTGATTCAACATGGAAGAGTATGCATTGATTATGAGACATGAAGATGGTGCAAAGGTTGCATCGCCCGAACAGATCCAGCAATGGATGAAACAGACTATGGAATGGATAGATGGCATAGCTGCAAAGAATAAATTTGTAAGTGGTACCGGGCTGTTATTTGATGGCGCCAGGGTAGTTGTTACCACCCACGCAAAACCAGTGGTGACCAATGGCCCGTTTGGCGATATTAAAGAAACGATTGGCGGCTTTATTGTGGTAAAGGCCGATTCGGTTGAAGAAGCGGTGGAGTTTGCAAAAGGCTGCCCTGTATTGCAGGGTGAAGGCAATAGTATGGAGGTAAGAAGAATTGCTCACAATGGCGGTGCGCACTAATGCAGTATCAGCAACTTATACCACACCTGTTCAGAGCAGAGTTTAGTAAAATAAGCGCTGTTCTGTGCAGGCTATTGGGTATTGAGCATATAGAAGTAGCAGAGGATATAGCCGGTGAAACCTTTTTAACCGCTCTTGAAACATGGCCTTACAGGGGAATTCCTGCAAACCCCAAGGCCTGGCTGTATACGGTGGCCGGCAACAAAGCCAGGAACTATTTGCGCAGGGATAAAGTGTTTACGGAGAAAATACTTCCAGCCATAAAACCGGGTATCTCAGCCGATATTGAGATTGACTTTTCAGATGAACATATTACAGACAGCCTGTTGCAGATGCTGTTTGCGGTCTGCCATCCTGCTATTTCTACCGAAGCACAGATCGGCCTGGCACTGCGTATACTGTGTGGCTTTGGCATTGATGAAATAGCTACCGCATTTCTGACCAGTAAAGAAACGATCAACAAACGGCTGTTCAGGGCAAAAGAAAAACTGCGGGAAGAAAAAGTACAGATCGCATTTCCGGAACCGGCAGTAACAGATAAACGACTGGCAGCAGTGTTGGCTACATTGTATCTGTTGTTCAGCGAAGGCTATTATTCTGAAAACAGGGAAGTGGTGATCAGGGAGGAGCTTTGTAATGAAGCCATGCGATTGAATCTGTTATTGATCAACAATACACGCACGGATCTGCCTGATGTGAATGCGCTGTATGCATTGATGTGTTTTCATGCGTCAAGATTTCCGGCAAGAAAAGATAATGGCGGACAAATGATATTGTATCATCAGCAGGATGAAACTTTATGGAACCGGGAATTAATTGCGCAGGGAGCCTATTATCTCAATAAGGCTTCAAGGGGTACTGTGTTGTCAAAATATCACCTGGAGGCTGGTATTGCATACTGGTATACGGTAAAGCCTGATACGCAGGAAAAATGGGAGTCGGTTTTGAAGCTCTACAACATATTACTCCAGGTAGAGTATTCGCCCGTAACAGCATTGAACAGTATTTACGCTATATCAAAAGTACATGGAAAACAACAGGCTATTGCGGAAGCGGAGCAATTAAGTCTGCCGGATAATCATTTTTATCACATGTTGCTGGGTGAACTTTACACCGGTATAAACAATCACACGGCAAAAGAGCATTTTGCCCGGGCTCTTTCACTGGCAAAAAATGTACTAGAGAAACAAACTATCCGGAAAAGGATAGAATATTTAACCGTTGACAGAAAAGCTTAAGAACTGATCAGGTTAAATATTTATGTCAGCGACGTCCTTTGCTTCTGTAGTTTTTAAAAGAACCTTCAGGGCCTGAACGTTTTTCTCTTCTGTTACCCTGCTTTTCTTTACCCTCATGCTTTGAAGGGCCAGAAGTTTTTCCTTTATGTGAGGGCGTAGATTTTTTCGCAGCATTTTCCTGCTTCCGGTGTTTCTCTGTTGTTTTACCTGTTGGGTGTTTACTTTCCTTAGTGGCAGGTTTTGTTACTTTATGCTTGTGTGCCGGTGTTTTGTCTTTTGGAGTAAAGCCAGGTTTTGAATGTTCACGTACCTGGGCGTACGGGGCCTTCCTGCCTCGTTCGGCCGGCTTACTTTCACTATGCATCTTGCTTGAACCGGCAAGACTTTCTTTCAGCGATGATAATTCCGCTTCACTGAGATGCCGCCATTTACCCAACGGTAGTTTATCGAGCCGTATGTTCATGATACGTACACGTTGCAAACCCACTACAGCATAGCCCAGGTATTCGCACATACGCCTTATCTGGCGGTTGAGACCTTGTGTAAGTGTGATGCGGAAGGTCTGGCGACCCATCATCTGCACTTTGCAGGGTAGTGTGTGGGTATCAAGAATAGGCACTCCCTGCGCCATCTGTTGTAAAAACGCGCTGTTGATGGGTTTGTTAACTCTTACGATGTATTCTTTTTCGTGGTTGTTAACGGCCCTCAGTATCTTATTGATAATGTCGCCATCATTGGTAAGTAAGATCAATCCTTCAGAATCTTTATCAAGGCGACCAATAGGAAATATCCTTTTGGAGTAACCTACAAAACTGATGATATTGTCTTTAACGTGTAATTCGGTAGTAGTAGTGATACCTGCTGGCTTGTTGAGTGCCAGGTATACACGTTTATCTTTCTGGGCAACAGTGATAAGGCTGCCATCCACTTCAACAGTATCTCCGGGTTTATAACGATTGCCCAGAACTGCCGGCCGGTTATTCAGCAATACCCGGCCTGCGGTAATAAGATTGTCTGCTTCCCGGCGTGAACAATACCCCGAATCGCTGATAAACTTGTTTAAACTGATTGATTGATCCAATGATATATTTTTTTTCAAGTGATGGGCCAATATCTTACTGGTGCAAAAGTCGGTAATTGTAAGGAAATTCTGCTTTTACAAAACAGCTTTCTCCGGCTGCATGTGATCGGGTAGCCCGGAAGTATGGGCCAGTAGTATAGCATTTTGTTTGTCTTGAGACAGGTATTTCTTTGGTGTTATAGCTAAAAGAACAACGCTGGTCAACGCTGATTATTTTTGATCAATCAGTTTCAGCGCGAAGTTCAACGGAGTGTCCACACCATGAAGCAGGTCTTCAATGGCAGGTTCAATCCAATAATCGGGAATTACGCCCCTTCCTTTTGTGTAGATTACGGCATTCACCGTTTTGGTTAAAGGCACGGTAATGCTGATATGGCTGTTGGGTAATGTCAGTTTTGTAAAAGACCTTGAAGTGGGACCTTCCATTGCACCCCCGGTTTCTTCGCCAACAAAGACAGCACGCTGGTTCGATTTCAGAAAACTGCAGACCACACCAGCCATTGATCCTGAAGCGCCGTTGGCAAGTACGGTCAATTGCCCATTGAAATGATTGTCCCTGGGCTGTTGCTCCAGCAAAAGGGGCGTCCAGCTACGGTAGTATTCCTGCTTTACCTGGTAATTGCCGTTTTCGTTTTTATAAAAAACTGAATCGGCCAGGTAGAGGTCTTTCCCGTTTTCTAAATAACTACTTACCGCGGGCAAGCCAACATATCGCTTTTCGAGGCGTTCGAAGTGCCGGTAGGGTTTCTGCAATAAATAAGTGATCAGTGCTTCACCGGTATTATCTCCACCCTCATTGTTTCTAAGGTCTACAATAAGATGAGGTGTTTTTTTAATCCTGAGTTCGTTAAAAATAACAGCATACAGTGAATCGAAATTTTGCTTAAAGATCCGTCGATGCCATCCCAGAAAAGAACTGATCTTCAAATACGCCACCCCTGGCTTTAAATACTTAAATGTAAGCGGTGTATCAAGAGCCTGTCTTTCATTATAAAATTTTCTATATGCCGTCCTTGTCAAACCATCAACCACGAGGGTTTTTTTAGTAGACGGCTCATCCGCGGGGATATACTCCAGGCGGAACGAAGTAGCCTGTTCCACAAAAAAAGGATACATCATGTCAAACAGATTCTGCTCTTGCGTAGTGGAGTAATCTTCCAGGTGACGAAGCCTGAACGTTTGGATGTAGCCATCGGCAGGGATAGCCGGGAGCAACAGATCCAGGATATCTTCCATTGACCGGCCATTGATCGAAATAAGCTCTGAACCTGGTTTGATGGGAGATGGATTGAAAGCACTTTTTAAAATATAAAACCTGCGATTGATGATCCTGAAAGTAAATGGGAATGCCCTGACCTTGTTGAAATACTGCTCTGTAAAATAGGCGGGCGAAGGTTTGGCAATGAGGTGTTCATCCCTTAGATGGGCACAGGTGAGAGCTATGATTGTAAAAAATTCAGTTTCGTCCATCGGCCTGTTGAGCAGTTCAGATTGCTTGCTCAGGTAGGCCGTGATATTAACCGAATCAGAATAGCGATAGAGGCTCGGATAGATCGTTTCCAGGGTTTTCCTGAAGATCGAAAAGTCTTCCTGCAGCGCCGTGGGCGGATATTGTCTGGTAGTAGTAGTGTCTCCATTCGCTGTTTTTTGTGCCAGTGCGCTTATGGACAATACCAGGGAAACAGGCAGATAGATGAATTTCATGGTAGCTATTGTACAGTGTAAAAAGTAAAAGTTACGAAATTCAGGAATGAAGAGGTATAATGCTACCCTAAAAAACGGCAAAGCCGTTTCTCAAGATAATAAGTCCTCTGTTATGGCAAGGATATATACAACCTCTTTTCAAGACTGCTTTTTCTGGTCGGGAGAACTGGGCAAATGCCCAAACCAATTTATTAGCGATTAACGGGAGTTTTTATCTAATTTATAGATATTATAGAGAAAGCATCTCGCTTGCCTTTTTTATTACTGAGAGGTCAAACCCTGCATTGCGGAAATATTCAAAATCATTTTTCAAACTTTTACTTAATTCATCCCCATTACGCCCTGACGCTAAATATTGTTTATACAGCTCCATTGCCTTGGGGAAATCACCCTTAAAAAGGTACGCGTGAGCCAGGTTTTTTAGAATTGATGAGTCTGAAGGTTCGCTCGCACTGCCTTTTGATAAATAGCCAATCGCCTTCTCGTAATTTTTAATTTCCAGGAAATGACGACCGAAAGAACCCGATTGCCCTGGTCTCGGTTGCAGTGTATCTAAAGTAGTTATCTTTTGTCCGGTTGCACGCAACCGGCCATTAATCGTATTCGAATAACCGGTTACTGTCCCGGAACTATCGAAAGTAAAAGTCTTTGTGCCCCTTAATTCGATGTTGCGAAAATCGGTTGTCGACGTAAAATACATTTTGCTGCTGATGCCATCGGTCCATAAGTAAAGCCCGTCCTTTTCTTTTTTTATTTCTGAGAGAAATCCGTCTAATATATATTCGCCGATGTATTTCGAGGTGAGCGTATCGCTTACTGGTACAGTAGTTATTTGCTCAGGCTTTGAAAATCCTTTCCAATCGTAAACCTGTGCTATGCTGTTGAGTAACTCCAGTAAAACGTAACCATCTTCGGAATTCACAAACAACGCCACTCCTTTTCCACTGGTGAGTCCGGCAAGGAAGTAACCCGTAAACCCTTCGTTACTCGCCGAATGAACAAAGTATTTTTCGCCATTCCTGACTTGCAGGTATGTGCCCATGGCAACATCATTTTTGTAGGGCGTTACATGCAATTTCACCATTTCCTGGTTTAACACCCTGGATGATCTTCCCTGGTAAGCCTGCTGTATCTCGACCATGTATTTGCAGATGTCTGTCGGTGTGGTCCATAATCCGGCCGCTGCTTTTTCCGGGTAAACAAAATACTTACCCGGCACTTCATCACCGTTGCTTTTATATCCTGTTGCCAAATTGTTTCTTTGACTGGCTGCAGGAGGCTGATTGTAAGAACTGTTGTTCATGCCCAGTGGCCTGAACACATGTTCATCCATGTATTGTTCATAGCGTTGTTTTGTAAGGTCGGTAAGTATTTGTTGCGTTATAAGGATGCCTCCTCCGGAATAGCGGGGGCCCGTACCGGGCTCAGCCACTGATCGTACGGCTTCCGTGTTGGAAGGGGCCCGGCCATCTAAAATATCGATGACTGATGCAATTGCACTATCGCGGTGGTAACCGGGGAAACCATGAACCCCCAGGCCTGCGGTGTGACTGAGCAACTGGGCGACCGTGATCTTCTTGCCATGAGACACGGTATCATAAGGGAATTTCCAGTTGACCAGGTACTGGTTGATGTCCTGGTAAAGATCCAGTTTCCCCTGCTGCGCCAGTTGCAAGATACCAACAGCATTTAGTGACTTACTGATCGATCCGGGTTCAAATAGGGTATTGGTGTTTACTTTCCTGCCTTCTTTTTTGTCTGCATAACCATACCCTTTGGCCCACACAATCTGGTAATTGTCGATAACAGCGACACTTAATCCGGCCACCTTGTAATGTTTCATCCTTTCAGAAAGAGTATACAGTTTACCGTCGATAACCATGCCTCCCGATAAGCTGGTTTCCACCCGGGCGATCTGTTCCTTTACCGCTTTAGAATAATGCTGTGCGGTGATTGCTGTAAACCAATGGAGCAGTAGGATTGCTAAGCTGATTTTTTTCATAGTTGACAAACCTATCCGTTATTGTGTCAGCGCAGTCTGAAAAATTGTAAAAAGGTTGTAAACCAATGTAAAAATTCTTCAAAATCGATTTACATTATTCATCCTGGTGTAGCATTACCAGTAGGAACTGAAATTTCTTACCCGTTGTACTTTCTGTATCCATGATAGTATTTGCTGTGACGCAACCTTGCCCCATTCCATCGGCGGTTTTGTTTTGTTCGGAAGATAAGATTCGAACCTGCGATCCTCCCGCCCATGCTGGATGCGTTATTGTCATTGGAAAGGGTATATACAATAAAAAAGCAGCCTCTTTGGAAGACTGCTTTTTCTGGTCGGGAAGACAAGATTCGAACTTGCGACCCCTTGCACCCCATACAAGTGCGCTACCGGGCTGCGCCACTTCCCGAACAAATGGGCTGCAAATGTAAGGCAAAATTTGTTTTCAAAAAAATATTCATCAATATTTTCTCGCAGATACTTGTGTTTATCAGTCAGTTAAGCAGTGATTTCCGTATGCAGGCATTGCCTTGCCACAGATTTATTCAGCCTGTTTACAGATCACAATAGGCTTCTATAAATTTTACCCAGTCTGCATGGAAAGGCACCACTATATAGCTGCCCTGCGGATCGATCAGTATTTTGGTAGGGTAGCTTTTTACATGATAGAGGTTTTGTATATCATCGCCCGACATACCCACCGGAAACGTATAATGCTTTTGTTGTAGGTATTTACGCACCCGCTCCTCTGTGTCATTACAGGCCAGGGTCGTTATAATGATCTTGTTTTTATATACGGTTTGTGCTTTTTTATGAAATTTTTCCAATGCAGGATGTTCTCTTACACAAGGCCCGCACCAGGTGCCCCAGAAGTCGAGCAGTATCCATTGTCCCTGTTTTTTTGATAACTCAAAGGTTTGGTTATTGAGCAATTGCAGGGTAAACAAAGGTGCTTTTTTCAGAAAAGGGGCTGTTGCATTGCCCCAGTAGGTGTCAAAGCTTTCTGTAGCGGCAAAATGAGTGTTGTAATACTGTTTTAATCTTTGTTTCTTTTCTGGATCAACGATAGCAGACTGTTTCAATACTTCCAGCATCGCCTTTTTATTGGCATGATCATATTTTTTCAGATAGGCAATATAGTCTTCAGTAAAAAGGAAGTCGGTGTTCTGGCCCAGCAGGGGAAGATCGTATACATAGCCTGCTGCATGACCTTTATCAACCAGGTCAGGACTATATTCAGCAGCCAGTTGCAGATATGTACCTGCTGCGGGGATATCGTTTATCTCTATCTGCTTTTGACCCAGCCACGCATTGCAATATGCAAAAAGATAACGGTGCCAGGCTCTTTTATATAATAGTTCGCCAGATGAACTGTCATTAAAAGCTGTTACCTGGTTGTTCTTAAGATACTCATACGTTTGGTTAAATAACTGTTCCGATAATTGCGTCATAGCAGGTTTGGAACGGATGATCCTGTGCAGCAGTAATGCATAGCGGATGGTTTTGTTGCTGTACAGGTCGGGTTTGGTCAATTCGGTATTAATAAATGTGGTGGTCAGTTTTTTTAACTCCGGAATATTGTCTGCATTGTTTTGTGCACGGACCCATATATAGAATGGTATAATATCATTTACCAGTATGCTGTTGCTATCATTTACCATTTTATTCAGCAATACCTGGCCTATGGCTCTTCTCCGGTAGTTTTCGCTGTTTCTGTCTGCAGGCTCAGCAGGGCCCTGAAAATAAAGTGTCAGGGCTTCGTGCAATAGTCTTTGTAAAGCCTTATTCCCGTCTTTTACAGTGGTCAGCGCCCTGGCTGCATACAGGCAGGAATCTACAGTAGCGGCAGAGTCTTTTGTGTCGATAATGTATTTGAGAAAACTGTTATTGTATTGTATAAACTCCGGAATTGATTCAGATTGAGCATGTGCAGTACACAGGGATATCCAGCAGAACAGAATAAGCAGGCAGTGTTTCATGTAAAGGTTTTGTACCGGATAAAAATAATGCGTCAAAAGCAAAAGAAAAGTGAATGTAGGAGAGATAGATCTGAAGTCTGAAGAGCACAATTCAGCAATGATGTATGAATCGGGAGTAGGGCATACCTGATAGGCTAGCTGATGTAAAGTTGAAGGCAGGAGTGATATATTAAAATAAAAAAACAGGCATATCAACGGGGATGATAGCCTGTTTTTATTCTCGCGCACAGCCTTTCGGCTTTCCTCTTATTGGTAAATCTAAAAACAACCAGTGGTTTATCCTGCCATTAACGGTTCCAGTTCATCAAGCTCCTGTTCCGAAAAAACTCTCGACCTGATCAGGAAGCGCACACCCAGCGGTATTTCCAGTGAAAAACTGCTGCCGCGGCCTGGCGTTACATCCAGTATCAGTTGTGTATGTTTCCAGTACTCAAACTGATCGGCGCTCATGTAAAATTTACAATCTGCCACTTCACCCAGGCATACATCACTATTGCCGGTTCTGAATTCGCCTTCTGCAAAACACATCGGCTGACTACCATCACAACATCCGCCACTCTGGTGAAACATCAGCGCTCCGTGTTGTTTTTTCAATTGGTCAATCAACTGCAATGCTTTTTCCGTTGCTATGATCCTTTTTACGTGCATACGCCTGTTGTTTGGCGGGGAATAACATTAAATGGAACGGCAGTCCCTGCAACCGCCGTTCCGGGAATAGCGGTTAGAAGAATCCCAGTTTTTGTTTATCATAGGAAATAAGCATGTTCTTCGTTTGCCGGTAATGGTTCAACATCATTTTGTGTGTTTCTCTGCCAAAACCGGATTTTTTGTAACCACCAAACGGTGCGTGTGCGGGATATGCATGATAACAATTCACCCAAACACGTCCTGCCTGTATAGCACGGGGCACCTGGTACAGTTCATGTGCATCTCTTGTCCATACACCTGCACCCAGGCCATATAAGGTATCATTGGCAATCTCAATGGCTTCTGCGGTTGTTTTGAAAGTGGTAACCGATGTTACAGGACCAAATATCTCTTCCTGGAAAACCCGCATTTTATTATGTCCTTTAAAAATGGTAGGCTTGATGTAATAGCCATGTTCCAGGCCACTGTTCTGATGAAATGCCTCCCCGCCACACAATACCTGTGCTCCTTCCTGTTTGCCGATATCCAGGTAGCTTAATATTTTATTGTACTGATCTTCGGACGCCTGTGCTCCCATCATTACGGTACCATCCAGCGGATTGCCCAGCTTAATGGCTTTGGTGCGTTGTATCACACGATCCATAAACTTGTCGTAGATCTTTTCGTGTACCAGTATGCGACTGGGGCAGGTACATACCTCACCCTGGTTCAATGCAAACATCACTGCGCCTTCTACTGCTTTGTCAAAAAACGCATCGTCTGCATCAGCTACTGATTCAAAAAATATGTTGGGGCTTTTACCTCCTAATTCCATGGTGACCGGTATCAGGTTTTCAGAAGCATATTGCATGATCAGGCGGCCGGTAGTGGTTTCTCCTGTAAATGCTACTTTCTGTATGCGGGGCGATGATGCCAGTGGTTTACCAGCTTCCGGACCAAAACCTGTTACTACGTTCAGTACACCTTTGGGCAGCAGATCGCCCACTAGTTCCATCAGGCACATAATACTGGTAGGAGTTTGTTCGGCCGGTTTTACAATTACGCAACAGCCGGCTGCCAGGGCAGGGGCTATTTTCCATGCGGCCATCAGCAGCGGAAAGTTCCAGGGAATGATCTGGCCTACCACGCCAATGGGTTCGTGCAGGTTGATGCTGACGGTATTTTCGTCATGCTCGCTGATAGTACCTTCCTCACTGCGCAGTACACCGGCAAAATACCGGAAGTGATCTACTGTCAGTGGCAGATCCGCCGCTCTTGTTTCGCGGATAGCTTTTCCATTGTCGATGGTTTCTATTGTTGCCAGGTATTCAAGATTGTTTTCAATGACCTGGGCTATTTTTAATAACAGATTGCTGCGGTAGGCCGCACCTGTTTTGCTCCAGGTTTTGAAAGCCTGGTGAGCTGCATCAATTGCTTTTTCAATGTCTTTTGCGTTACCTCTTGCGGCCTGTGTAAATACTTTACCATCAATGGGTGATACATTGTCAAAGTATTCGCCACTATCGGGAGCTACCCATTCTCCGCCAATATAATGATCATATCTCTTTTTAAACGAGGGTCTTGCTGCCACATTCGATTTGGGTGCAGCGACTGGAGTTGTACTCATAGTGCAAGCTTTTAATCGTTGAACAATGAGCTAATTTTCAAAAAGAAACCCGCAGGAACCGGAATTTTTGTACTTTTTTATAGCACAATTGTACCTCTGTTTTTTAAAATCCCCTCAAATTGAAGTATCTTAATAGTGCTAAACGAGTATGTTGTGCCCGGAAAGAATTACCTACAGAAAATAGATCTCACGCATCCTGAATACCTGGAAACACTGGTAGAGAACCGCCGTGTGTTTAATCTGAAGAATTGCGAACTGAATGTTTTTGAAAGTTACCAGGAGTCCTACCGGGTACCATTAACCTTTGGTGATTTTGTTATTACCAGTATGATACGGGGAAAAAAGGTGATGCACCTGCCCAACCGAGCAGCTTTTGATTATATGCCCGGTGAAACGGTGATTGCCCCGGCTTACGAACCTATGGAAATTGATTTTCCTGAAGCTGGTATCGGCAATCCTACACAATGTATTGCGCTGGCAGTAGACTCAGCATACGTGAAAGATACCCTGCAATACCTGGATCATTTTTACAATACAACACCCGATGAAATACACCAGTGGAAACTGCAGTTCAATCAATATCATTTTGCCAACGATACAGAAATAACACAGTTGATCAATAAACTGATCAGGGTGTGCAGTGGCGGAGATACCGCCAAGAATATCTATGCCGACCTGAATCTGAAGGAACTGCTGATACGGTTACTGCAAAGCCAGCATCTGCAACAGATCATTACAGAAAGCAGTACCAGCAATAACCAAAGCCGTTTGCACTATGTATTGCATTATATCAACGAACATCTTACCGAAAAGATAGCGGTGGATACATTAAGCCGCAAAGCTTATTTAAGCAGGAACATGTTCTTCAAATGGTTCCGCGAACAGTTTGGTATCACGCCATTGGAATATATTAACCGCGAACGTATCCGTATGGCCAAACAACTGCTGGCCGACTCGGATAATAACATCTCCGATATCAGCCTGCAATGTGGTTTTAATGATGTGAACTATTTTGTACGGCTTTTCAAAAAATCAGAAGGTATTACACCCGGTATGTACCGTGAAGCCTGTAAAGTATAACAGCCTTTCTGTTGTTTACAATCCTTTCTTCCCTTCAGCCCAGTATGGTTGTGTATGTATCTGCCTGGTAGTAACGCCTTTTGCACGCAGGGCTTTTCGGAATGCCTGTATAGACTGAGCGTTGCCCGCCAGGTAAAAAGCAGCCTGTTGCCATGTGTGCCAGAATACATTATCCATGTCAAGGAACAGGTTGATCCACCTGATAGCTTCACTGGCAGGAGCTGATGCTGTACGACCCACCACATCGGCATTGACGCCTGACAGCGAAGGCCATGTGCTGTAATCGTTTTCAAGCTCCAGTAAACACAGGTATTCCTGCTGATGTTCTTCAATGCTTTGTTTCAGGCAATGAAAAAGACCCAGCGAGGTTTCATCGCCAAAAAAGAAATGATACTTGTTGTGTTGCTGGTGCTGCAGGTGTCCGCCCGGACCTCGAAGCCGTAATGTATCACCCGCCTGTAAGGCATCAGCCCACTGGCTGCCCGGACCTTTACCATGCAGGTAAAACAATATTTCACAAATACCACTATCAGCATCAAACAACAAAGGAGTATAATGACGGTAATCTTTGTCTGATACACGGAATTGAACAATATTGCCGGCTGTAAAGCGGGCACGGCTCAGATCGCCTTCAAAACGTATCTTTTTTAATTTAGGGTGCAGGTAAACGGTTTCAGTAACCGTTACAGGATGCAGGAAACTGCTGAATACAGTTTCCATAGTGTCTCCCATCCACTTTGGTATACTGGGCATGATAGGTTGTATAAATGTTGACGATTGTTTGACTGTTTTTTTGAACCTTGTAAAAACAGAAAGCATAGCTTTGCACAAACTTCCGCATAAAGCCCTGCTTTCTTTGTACGTTAAACGGATTTACATTTACGCTAAACGGATTACTTTATGTACCTGCGCCTTACAGAAGTCGATTTACAAGAGGTTGTTTATGAAAGAGATCTGCCAGCTGATTTCCGTACCGGTAAAGGCATGGAAGAATCTTCGTTCGAGCTGAAGCACCGGCTGGGTGATGCCAGTTATCATGAACTATGGTTTGAAGGTATTCATGTAAGTCACGGGCGCATTAAGCTGAACAGAGATGCGCGTATCAACATTGAAGCTTATCTGCCCGTAGTGGAAATGCATTTCAGCCTGGCCGGAACCAGCAGGTCTTTTTTTGTAGACAATAAGCTGAAGCTGGATTTTGAAGCCAAGCAACATAACATACACTACTATCCACGCATCAATGGCACGCTGGAGGTAACAGTGGATAATGTAAATAACGAAATGCTGGAAGTACACCTTACTGAATCTTACTTCAGGCGGCTGGCATATATGGATAATCCCATGTTTACCCGTATGGTAGAAAATATTGAAAAAGGTAAACCGGCTATTATGAACAGGCATAACGGGCATATTACGCCTGTTATGCAGCAACTGATACAGCAGATCCGCTATAACAACCGCCAGGGTGCACTAAAACGACTGGCTATTGAATCAAGTGTATTGGAACTGATGATGCTGCAGGTAGAGCAGTTTGAAGACGATGCTGCAACATTAATTTGTTCCCCCGCAAACCGTCGTGATACCGATAAATTACAGCAGGTAAGGTTGCTGCTGGAACAGGACCCGCACCAGGCACATACGCTGGAAGGGTTAGCCCGGCAAACCGGTTTGAATGATTTCAAATTGAAAAAAGGATTTAAGGAATTGTTCGGTACTACCGTATTTGGATACCTGCATGATCTGCGGATGCAGGACGCACGCCGTTTGTTGCTGGATGAACATAAAACCATCAATGAAGTGGCTGATTATTGCGGGTATGCGTACGTACAGCATTTTACCACGGCTTTTAAAAAGAAATTTGGTGTAACACCCGGCATGCTGAGAAAAGCTTCCTGAGGTAAATTGCTGAATTTTCCTCCGGCTTTTGTTACTTCCGGTATTTAACAGAAAGAGTTATCTTTAAGATAATTCTATGAGAACACTTGCAATTATTCTTGTATGTGCGGTGGTTGTATCATCCTGTCACCGCGGGGTATGGGTTACCAAAGATGTATATCGTCCCCGCAAACCCGATTTTTCCATTCTGCAGGAACGCTTCCAGAGTAATGAACTGATCAATACTGATTTTGTATATGTGTCAACCCGCCGTTATATCAATTACGATGGGTCGGTAATGTATGATTATACCGGTTTTTACGAAGACGGACGCATGATCGGTTTTGATGTCAAAAGCAGTGAAAGGAATGATATGTATAAGATCAATACCTGGCAAACTGCTGCAGTGATCGGTTACTATACTACTTACGGCAATCATATCAAACTGGAATATTTTGTGCCCGGCAAAGGAGGACAATATATCATCCGCGAAGGCATTATCCGTAAAGACACCATCGTTCTGCATGAGATCAACGACAAGCTTTTTAAACGTGAAGTGAATTACGATACATTGGTGTTATCTTCTAATCCACTGGAATAATACCTCCCCTGATTTTTGAGCGTTTGCCCGGAGAAATGCTCAATACATGATGTTCAATTTTCAATGCTCAATGATTGGGATACAACAGTGCGGAGGCCCGGAACAGACCGTCTGCAGCCTGTAATATCTTCTCCTTCAGTTTTGGATTGTACCCCGGGTGTGTATTCAGAAAATGTTTTACCATATCTTTTGCAACAGGTAGCTGGTAATTGCCCAGGCTTGCCTGCAGCCAGGAGGCCGGGAAAAATATATCGCCGGTCAGTTGTACTTCTTCCAGCAGATCCAATGTGGCTGGTAAGTATTTTACTGAAGTAGCAGCCCGTAAAGGATGATGCAGGTAACCCAATGCTGTTAATACCCACGATTCATTTTCACGGTTCTTTTCTTCTTTCAGCGATGTAAAAAATGCATCACGTTGTAATGAGTCCGGCGAAAGCGCGGGCATTACAAACACAAACCTGTTCTTCCTGTCCGGGTTCTGGATACGTTGCAATTGTTGTTGCAGAAGATTGGCAACAGGATAATCGCGTACGGCAAGATCCAGTGCCAGGCTGGTATAATCATCTTCCGATAGTTTAACACCTGCCGGTGGCTGTTGTTGCTGCCAGATATTGTATAATTTTTCTTTTGCCGTATTGGTTTGTGCAATGCCTTCATAAAGCCTGAACAACAGTTTTTTTCTTCCTGCAGTGGCTGCTCTGGTCATGGCATTCCATACATCATTTTCCAGCGAGGCGGCCAGTTGGTTGCGTACAGCAGGCGTGGTGAACTGCCAGTAGATATTGCTGATCTGGCTGGTGATCTGTCGCAGATTCAATTCTTCTGTTTCTGCTGTAAGCTGTGCACTGTAGAACTGTAAAAGTTCTGCAGGTGTAACGCTGCCTGCCAGCATGTTCTCATACAGGTTGATGTAAGATGCTGCGCGTATTACGGGACTATAACCGGAAATATAAGACAATGCTTTTTTGTCGATGGGAAATAAACCATATCCCTGACCGGTAGTGTTGAAAAGAACAAATGCAGGAACAGGTTTGCCGGCGGCAGTTTCTATTGTTACCGATTGCTGCAGCATGTTAACTGTCAGCTCTTCACGGTGATCAGCATATACCAATGCTATTTCGAACAATTGCGGCCACAGGCGGTTACTGCCATCTTCTCCCTGCTGCCGGATGGTTAAACGTGTAATGGCATGATTGCTGCTGTCAATCTGATAAGAGAACACCGGTCTTCCGGTTTCATTGACCCATACCGTATTCCATGCCTGCAGATCCAGCGGGGTATGGGCATCCAGTATTTTCACCAGGTCGGGCCAGGAGGCGTTATTATTAGCATATTTTTTCAGGTATTCACGTAAGCCGTCGCGGAAAGCATCAGCGCCCATCAGTCTTTCCAGTTGCTGCATCACAATGGGGGCTTTGTGATAAATGATATTGCCATACAATGTACCGGCGTTCTGCAGGTTGTTCAGCTGCTGCCGGATAGGGTTGGCACCTGCTGTACGGTCTACGCCATAAGCAGCAGGAAAGTGGCTGACCAGGAAACGCAGTGCGGCATTGGAATCGCTGTAAGTCTGCTGGCATATTTTATCTGCCATAAAATTGGCAAATACTTCTTTCATCCATACGTCATTGAACCAGCGCATGGTGACCAGGTCGCCAAACCACATGTGTGAGGTTTCGTGGGCAATCAGTTGTGCGCGGCTCAGTTGCTGATCCTGTGTGGCGCCATCATCCAGGAACAGGGACGCTGCTTTGTATTGGATAGCTCCCACATGTTCCATACCACCGTATTGAAAATCAGGAATAGCTGCGCAATCCAGTTTTTGAAAAGGGAAGGGAATACCGGTATAGGATTCCAGGAAGGAAACTGCCTGTGCGTGGATATTGAAAACAGAGTCCATGCTCAGCCTGATCTTGCTGGTATCTGTTTCACGATGGTACACCTGCATGGATCTGCTGCCTGCATTGCGGATCACTTTTTTGAACTGCCCCGCCACAAATGAAAACAGGTAAGTGCTCATGGTATCTGTGGTGCCGAAATGCAGTGTTTTGGTGCCTCCCGCTGTATTGATAACAGCATCCTGTATTGGTCCGCCAGCCAGGGCCTGCCAGCCGGCCGGAATGGTAAGTGTTAAACTGAAGGTAGCCTTCAGATCGGGCTGGTCAAAACAGGGAAATAAAGTCCGTGCACGATCCGGTACCAGTAATGTATATAGAAAATCCGGGTGCCTGTTCAGTGACAGATCGCCGGCTGTAAACCGGATGCTGATCTCGTTACCGGCTTCATGCAGGTATTCCGGTGCAATCAGCAAATGCTCTTTTTCAAAAACAATGGCAATGTTTTGCTGGTTAACGGTTACCTGTTGCAGGTGATCCTGTTGTTCTTTAAAATCCAGTTGCAATGGTTGTTTGTTCTTTTTCCATTGAAAGGTGATGGTTTCTGTAGCAGCAATGGATTTTTCCTTCGCCTCCGGAATATCGAACGATAACCGGTAATGCAGGCCGCTGATAACTGCTTTACGGTATACAGACAGTTGTTGTGATACGCCAGGTTCGGTAACGGGAGCTTCCGGTAAACGACTGGTAGTACAGGATATCATGCATACTAATGACAGTATCAGCAGGAGCGGAAATTGCCGGGATGTTTTTCTCATAGACGTATCAAATGTAACAAACTCCTGACCGGCAATAAAATGCTGTTCTGTGAAAATGGAATATTGAGCGCTGTGTATTGAATATTCAATGCCCGGTTACCCAACCAGCATCATACGTACAAAGGAATTACCATTTTTGAGCGGGTAGATCATTTTTACCTGGTGTAATCCATTTATTGAATACCATTCTGTAGAAGTACGTCCACCACCTTCGGAAACATGTATTTTCCAACACGGTATTTTGCCAATACCACTTACTTCCAGGTCTTCTTTACCTTCTACTGTAACAATGGTAAAATACTCCCAGTACCGCAAACCGGGATTCAATGTCCTGAATACAAATGTACGATTGGCTTGCAGGGGCAGGGTGGTTACCAGGTCATTGGCCATTACACCATTGTAGCGATGGTGATTGATATGGGTAAATTCCTGTGTACTGTCTTTTTGTGTCACCCTGTTCAGTACTTCCTGCTGCGTGAACAGTACTCTTTCGCGGGTGTCTTCAGATGCGATACCGGAGCAGTAGGCCACCGGCAGCAGCGTTTGTTCATCGCAATAGCTGGAATCTTTGTTGATGGATTTGGCTGTCTGGTAGGTTTGTGTAAACAGCCATACATTTTTTCCGTTGAACGTGGTTTTTTGTGCTTTGCGCGTAAGAATGGAGTTAAAAACGATCAATCCATCTGCAGTTTCAGCGTACTGGATATATCTTTTCTCGTAAGGATGAATAAAAGCGGCAGCATTTTTCACTGTAAAAGTATCAGCTACAGGTTGTGCTGAGGCATGCAACGTTAATAACAGGAGTAATGACAAACAGGAACGCATAATTTTTGTTTTTGAGGCGATGTGATAGATACAAGATTTTTATCCTGCTGTAACAATCGGGTTATTGTAATTGCAGGAATTGCCGTAGCAATGGCGAGGGTGGTGTATGAAAAAAGCGCAACCGGTTATGATTGCGCTGTAAAGTAAAACAAATATTTTTTAAATAACCACAATCTTTCTGCGGGGAGTAGTAGAATCAGCCTGTTTTTTCTCTTCTGTTTTTTGGCGAATGATGATGGCATCACGTTCCTGCAAACGATCCAGTATGATCTGTTCCTGTGCTTTTTTTACCTTTTGAGCCTGGATAGCATGTTGTTGCTGGAAGTTCTGTAACTGCTTGCGGAATTTTATGACCTCCTGTTGTTCCTGTGCTACATTTTCATTGATGGCAGCCTGCAGGGCAGCATGGCTTTCATCATTGATCTTTTTCCAGTTTACTGCGGCAACGGCTTTTTTCAGTTGTTGTTGCAGTTGAACCACGTCAAGATCTTTACCGTTGACCTTCATTTCCTTTGATAATTTCTGCCAGTCTATTTCCTGTAGTGCCTTCAGTGTTTTTTCCATGGCCAGTTTGGCTTCATGATCGCTGTAGGTATCTATGTAATTTTTAGGATAGGTAGTGTCCTCCACCGGATGATAAGAGAAACTGTTGGAAGGTACAAACGGGTATACACGACCTGGTGCTTCCGGAGCCGGTATCGCAGCAGGAGCGGGAGGCATTGAAAAATCGCGTTGTTCCAGGTTCTGAACAAAGACAATGTTTGCTGCGTCCTGTATTGACTGCTGGTATTCTTTGTAGGCAATCATTTTTTCACGCACCGCAGCCAGTACATTTTCTTCAGCCAGTGATGCATCGTCCGGCTCAGGTGCATCTGTGACCCTTGTATCCGTTAAAAGCATCATAGTGTCTGCTGCAACCGGGATCGGTTTTAACGAGATCCTGGTATTGGTGCGAATGGCAGCCGGTGTTTGAAATGTTGCAGTTGTATTGTCTGCCACAACGCTACTTGCCGGTGTGGCATTGGTTTCGCGGATGGTCAGCACAATTACTTTACCGGGATTGTACCATCCGATAAAACCAATCAGTACTGCAGACAACAGGTATGCAACTAATTTTTGCTGAAAGGGAGCGGTTACCGGTTCGTTTGTCAGCAGGCGTTTTATACGGTTCAGCAACAAGTGTTGTGTATTGCCCGTGGCTGCCACTGCCAACTGTGGTAATGACAACCTGTTCTGTTCCAGTACCAGTAATGCTTTGGCATATTCGCCGGCATTGTACCTGAACTGCATTACCATGTCGTCACAGCTATGCTCTCTTTCTTTACGGATACTGTCTGTGATGAGTCTTGCAAAAGGATTGAAGAATAAAATCACATCCACACAGGCTACCAGCAGGTTTACCAGGTAGTCGTTGCGACGGATATGATTCAGTTCGTGCAATATAATAGCTTCGGCCTGTTGCAGATCAAGATGGTTGATGGCTGCTACGGGCAGCAGGATAATGGGTTTCCAGAAACCAATGGTCAACGGGGTGTCAACCATCGATGAAAGCCATACCTGTACGTTCTTTTTAATACCCATGTGCCCTACGGCCTGTTGCAGAAAAGTACGCCATTCAGGATTGGCCTTTTGCAATCCGTGCGTGAACAACTGCTGCGTAAGCCTGTACTGATGGTACAAACGGATAAACAGCACCACGATAACGGCAAGATAAATGGCTGATAATATTGATAAAGACGGTTCCAGCCAACTGTACAGTTGCTGTGTTAAAGATGCAGCAGGCAATACCGCCTGTTCATTCAGGTGAATGGTTACAATAGACGGGGCTTCTGTCAGCCTGTAGCAATATTGTATCAGTGTAATAATAAACCATAGTGTACCACCACTTAATGACAACAGGGCTACAGAATGCCGCTGACGGGCCTGCAACCTTTTACCATTGGCAGTAATTACAATATATAGCAGCCACAACAATGCCATCTGCCATATACTGTCCAATAATGCCCATCCCAATGCTTTGAGGAAAGCAGATTGGTTCAACAGATTCATTAGCTGTTATTTTTCAGGTTATCTATCATTTGCTGGATCGCATCCAATTCTTCTTTTGAAGCTTTGTGATTACCCAGTGCCTGCATAACCAGTTGGGTTGGCGAGCCGCCAAAAAGAGTGTCGATCATTTTACCCAGCATGTGTTTCTGGGTTTTCTCTTTGCTGGCAATAGCCTGGTATATGTGTGTTTTGGAAGAATCATTGCGTTTTACCAGTCCTTTCTCAAACATGATCTGCATCAGTTTAAGGGTGGTAGTATAGCCCGCATCCTTTGTTTTCAACAGTTCCTCATGCACGTCGCGCACGGTAGCGGTACCTTTATTCCACAGTACCTGCAAAATTTCCAGTTCACTTTCTGTTGGTTTGATCTGCTTGGTTGGCATATTTGAAACAACGTTTGCTTAAAATTACGATATTTTTCGTAATCACTTGTCATTACAATATAAAGATATTCACCATTGTTACACAGCTAAATCAATGAGTGGATGGTAATATGGGCAAACGGTAACCGGAGGCACGATTTTTTTTCTGAAAAGGTAGCCGGCCGGGCACAACCGGTCATGAATAGGCATATTATTTACAACTTTTGCCCGGACTGTTTAGCAGATTACTGCTATATTGTAGTGATAAACAGTCTGAACGGCATGGTATAGCTAACGCTATATATTGTTAAAATTGATAACCTGTTAACAGCATTGAACCGGGGGAAAACCTATATTACCAACGCTATGATGCACGGTGTGGGTGATTGGGAAAAGATGAATGATGGATCTGCAACCAGCGGGCAAAGCACCGGTGCTATTGCCTGCACGTTACTTTTTTTGCAACAGGTATCGGCCCGCAAAAAATACATAGCTTGTTTTTGTATGCTATTACTGGCGGCAGCTACGGTTTTCTGCCAGGACAGCACTTCCCGCAAAAAAAAGTTCATGGGGTTTATGAAAGAAACCTACCAGAATGCGGTGGTAGCGCATGCTCCCCAGATGGACGATTCCGTTTTCTTCCAGAAAAGTGAGCAATATTTTGATACCTATGCCGGTAAGGTGATCCGCGATATCTATGTTCGCAAACTGAGTTTCGGACAGAGCGTACTGGATACTTCCCGCCGCATTATCGGTTCTATCAGCCGTATTGCCAATAAACTGCAAACAGGTACCAAGGATTTTATCATTACCCAGATGTTGTTCATCAAACCGGGAGATGTTGTATCGCCTTACAGGATGGCGGATAATGAACGTTTTCTGCGTGATCTTAACTTCATTAAAGATGCCCGTATTTACGTGCTGCCACTGCTGGAAAGCGCCGATTCGGTAGACGTGGAGGTGGTAGTGCGCGATGTATTCAGTTGGGGTGGCTCTGCCGATGCATCGGGGGTGAACAGGTTCAGCGGTACTATTTATGACGCTAACCTGTTTGGACGCGCTCAGCGGCTGCAATATACCATGCTGTACGACAAAAGCCGCACACCCATCATCGGATCACAGATACTGTTTCGCAAGTTCAATGCTTTTGGCACATTTGTCAATGTTGAAGCATCATATACTACCATTAACCGCGGTGCCAACCTGGGCGATGAAAATGAAACTGCTACTTATATCCGGCTGGATCGTCCTTTGTATACGCCCGATGCACATATTGCCGGTGGACTGGACCTGAGCTGGAATCACTCGGCCAACCGGTATTCAAAACCTGACAGTCTTTTCCTGGATTACCGTTATCGTCTTGGCGATGTATGGATAGGTTATAACCTTGGTGCCAGATCGCCCAGGAAATATTATAAGGATGATCGCAAACGTATGTTTGCTGCCATAAGAGTATATGACCAGTATTTTCTGCATAAGCCTGCACTGAATTATTATGATCTGCGCTACACGAATAAACGCTACATCCTGGGGCAATTCAGTTGGTATCAATACAACTTCTATCGCACCAACTATATCTATGGTTTTGGCCGCACGGAAGACTTACCGGTAGGTTTTACCCGCAAGATCACGCTGGGCCATTCCACTATTGATAGTCTGCGCCGCATTTATATAGGGTGGGAGTATGATCATGCGCTGGTAGACAAATATGGTAACTACTGGAGCTATACCCTTGCGCTGGGTGGCAACTATGCAAAAAAACAGTTTAAGGACAATAGCCTGTTGTTCAGTCTTTCGTGGTTCAGTCCTTTGCTGTCGTTCAAAAAGTTACTTATACGCCAATTCACCGATTTCAGCTATGCCGGTATCAACAAGATCCAGGCGTATGATTCATTGCAGATCAACAACGATTTTGGATTGAATGGTTTTAATACCGATAGCATTAAAGGCGTTCAACGTATGACATTGGGTTCTGAAACCAGTATATACACACGTTGTCAGTTGCTGGGTTTTAAGATCGGTTTTTTTGCATTCGGAAAAGCTACGCTCATTACGCCCCAACAGAAAGGTTTGTTGCAGGGCGATGTTTTTTCTGCATTGGGTGGTGGTCTTCGTGTACGAAATGAGAACCTTATTTTCGGAACCATTGAATGCAGGGTAACCTGGTTTCCGCGAACGTTGTACAATGTCAACAATATCGAAATACGAGTGACCAGTAATCTGCGTATCCGCTTCTCGGGCTCATTTGTACAGGCCCCGTGGTTTACTTTGCTGAGGTGATGAGACTAAGGAAGAAAGAGGTCTGAAGTCAGAAGTCTGAAGGAGCCATTCATCAAGAAAGTCCGGAAGTCGGAAAGACCGTAAGAAGAGTGCACACAATGCGTCAGCTACCCCCGACAACTAATTATAAATTCTTTTTACCTTTCTTCATTTCCACAGGTTCAGATACCTGTATCCTGTAACAGGCAACAGGTAATATTTTCACAATTTATCTTTCAGCGCCTCCTTAAAACAAAAAAGCCCCGATGTAGAAACATCGCGACTTTGGTATTTGGTATGATATAGTGCCTTAAGTTGTGGATGCAAATATAATGTCCCCTTTCGATATTGCATATAGTTTGGTCAGGTAATTATGTTTTTTTTAGCTGACTGTTTATCAATGAACAGGAGAACGTAAAAGGCCCTGCAGTATTGTGTGCTGCAGGGCCTTTGTTTATTTTTGCTGAACATGCCTGTAAAAGTCTTGACAGGCATGCCGTATGATCAGTTAATTTAATTTAACATCGGCCGACGGCGTATTGGTAACGACCAGTTCAGTCTTTTTCTCTTTCTGCTGCAATTTTACTTCCGGTTCGGGATTGTAAATATTGGCCAGCGTAGGAGCAATTACCAGCGATACGATAGACATCAGTTTGATCAGGATGTTCATAGAAGGGCCTGAAGTGTCTTTGAAAGGATCACCTACAGTATCACCGGTTACAGAAGCTTTGTGGGGTTCTGATTTTTTATAATAGGTCTGTCCGTTGATCTCAACACCTTTTTCAAATGATTTTTTAGCATTGTCCCATGCTCCACCGGCATTGTTCTGGAACATACCCATCAGTACACCACTTACTGTAGCGCCTGCCAGGAAACCTCCCAGTGCTTCAGGCCCCATCAGGAACCCGATGATCAATGGAGATATGATAGCAATAGCACCAGGCAGCATCATTTTTTTGATAGATGCATCGGTAGAGATTGCTACGCATTTGTCATATTCCGGTTTTGCGGTGCCTTCCATGATACCGGGAATGCTGCGGAACTGGCGACGAACTTCCTCTACCATGCTCATTGCTGCCTGGCCTACCGCACGGATAGCCAGTGATGAGAAGATGAAGGGGATCATGCCACCCACAAACAAACAAGCCAGTACATCGGCTTTGTAAATATCAATACCATGAATGCGTGCCACACCAACAAATGCAGCAAACAGCGCCAGCGCAGTTAACGCAGCAGATGCAATGGCAAAACCTTTACCGGTTGCAGCAGTAGTGTTACCTACAGCATCCAGCACGTCCGTTTTTTCACGTACATCTTTAGGCAATTCGCTCATTTCGGCAATACCACCGGCATTGTCAGCAATAGGACCAAAAGCATCGATAGCTAACTGCATTGCAGTGGTTGCCATCATACCCGCAGCCGCAATAGCCACACCGTATAAACCTGCAAACGCATAAGAACCATAAATGCCACCAGCCAGTACAATGATCGGCAGGAAAGTAGATTCCATACCGATAGCCAGACCACCAATTACGTTAGTAGCATGACCGGTTGAAGACTGACGGATAATGGTCAGCACAGGACGTTTGCCCATAGCTGTATAATATTCTGTGATAATACTCATTAAGGTACCCACTACCAGACCTACGCCGATGGCACCCAGTACACCCCATTTGGTAAATTCAAAACCGCGGAGCTCCATCGTTTCGGGCAAAATGAAATATACCAGTCCTACAGAAGCGGCGGCAGTCAGAATAATAGAACCCCAGTTACCCATATTCAAAGCTTTCTGAACAACTGAAGTGCTGATGCCTGCAGTATCGCTGATGCGTACAAACCAGGTACCAATAATAGAGAACAGGATACCTGCACCTGCAATCAGCATGGGCAGTAAGATGGGAGCCATGCCACCAAACTGGTCGGTAGAATGTGTTTCCTGGCCCAGTACCATCGTGGCCAGTACGGTAGCAACATAAGAACCGAACAGGTCAGCACCCATACCGGCAACGTCGCCCACATTATCACCTACGTTATCGGCAATAGTGGCCGGGTTGCGGGGATCATCTTCCGGAATACCAGCTTCTACTTTACCTACCAGGTCAGCACCTACATCCGCAGCTTTGGTATAAATACCACCACCTACGCGTGCAAACAAGGCAATAGATTCTGCACCCAGTGAAAAACCGGTCAATACCTCAATGGTTTTGATCATTTCTGCACCATTTACAGAAACACCATCCGGTACAAAAAGCGCTTTTAATATGATGAACAGACCGCCCAGACCCAATACGGCCAGACCGGCAACACCAAGACCCATTACAGAGCCACCGGTGAAAGATACGTTCAGTGCTTTGCTTAAGCTGGTACGTGCAGCCTGCGCAGTACGTACGTTGGCTTTGGTAGCCACACGCATACCAATGTAACCGGCAGTGGCGCTGAATACAGCACCCAATACAAATGCTACTGCAATAGACCAGTGTGAGTGAGAATTTGCCTGTGCCATTACACCCAGCAGAATGGCTACAATAGCTACAAAATAGCCCAGAATTTTCCATTCTGCTCTCAGAAAGGCCATAGCACCTTCGGCTATATAAGTACTGATTTCCTTCATGCGGTCAGAACCTGCATCCTGCCTGGAAACCCATTTGAATTTAAAGAGCGTATACAGCAAGCCAATGATACCCATTACAGGCACTAAGTAAATCAATTTGTCCATAAGCGGTTGATTCTTACGTTGATGTTTAAGGAGGGCAAAAATAGGGGAAAACGGCCTAAAATCAAGTCTGGAGCGGTTTTTTTATAGATAGAGGTTGCTGCTGATAATCAATTGAGTAGGAATTTTAAAATTTAAGAATGTGCAAATTTGAAAATAGCCTGAATAGCTGGATGGATTGATTGTTTGGTGGTTATGGCAATTGCTTTGCGTTTTAGCCCGGGGCCTGTAGCTTTGGATAATAGCTCTCTTGTTAACAACTAACTCCCGATGGTTAATGCCTTTTAAGTTGCCTGCAAGGATATTTGTAGTTGTTTTATTGTGTTGAGCCGGTTGCTGATAAAAGTAAACATCGTTTTATTGACTACATAAAGCGTTAGCCACACCTGTTGATATTTGAAATTAGCCGCAGCCGGGTAACCTGTTATCAGATTGCGTTTTTTCATCTCAGCAGCTTGTATATCGGTCAATAACAACTGTTTGCTTTTTCTTTTAAAGAACGGTGTTGACAGATAATCAAGTTGAACGGTGTCGTCGGTTATGGTAATGTTATACACGTAATGTTCAGGCCATACTAGAATTTTGTAAATGAAAACAAGTGTATACAAGCTGATAAAAATCCACCAGGTAAAAAAATGTAAACGGATAATGACAAATGTCACAATTGCTGCCATTAGTAAGACGGGTATTACATACGTTGAAATGAATGCATTTCGTTGTACAGAGCGATATTGCTGGTCGGCAGACATCTGGTTTAAACAGGAAGATAATAAAAAGGTTGGGAGAATTTTAAAATTTGCGAATGTGCAAATTGGAAAATGGTTGAAAAAAAATCCGGAATACCGGAAGCCCGAAAGATGTACGTAAAGATGCCACGACACAAGCTGTGTTTTGCCAATGGCTAAAACCTGACAGCTAACATCTTGCATTAGCTCTTGGCCCGCAACTCAAAACTCGTAGCCTCTTCAGCCTTCTCTTCCCTTGAACCTTGTTCCTTGCCTCTTGTGCCTTTTCAGATTTCAGACCTAAAACTTCATTTCAACCTGAACGACTGCAATATCTTTTCACCGGTAACCTGGTAATCGTCGAAACGTTTTTGTTCAGCAGTAAACGTAACTACGAAGGCTTTGTCTTTGGTGATAAAATAATACTGTTCAATTTTGAGGGCAAATGCGCCCTGGCGGCCCGTGAAAATGATCTTATGATAGGTGGTGGGGGCTGTGGTAATAGTATTGCTTTCAATGATTTCACAATCTGTCATCATTGTTTTGATCTGTTCTTCAGATACAGATACATAACGTTCCATGTCCACATTCTGACCGGCAATGTTCTGTACCATCACATTCACGTTCTCTTTAAACTTATCGCCAATGGTATCCACCGGTGCTGCAATAAACAGATCGGCACCAAACTGCCTGCTGCTGTCCACTGTCCAGCCGGAAGGGTATTGAATGGAGTAATGCGTTTTATTAAAAGTACGCCAGGTGCCGATCTGGGCTTTCAGGGTAAAGCCAGCCAGCAGTAACACGATAGTATAAATAAGTTTCATGCAATGAAATTAGGATGCAAATGTACAATAAGCAATGGGGAGCTTATAATTGAGTTGTTAATATTGCTGTAATGAGAAATGGTACTAATTAAAGGTATGTTGCGCTGCAAATGTAAAAGCCATTACATTGCTGGTTGTTGGTACGTAGGTCATACTGAATACAGAAGCGGATGTATACATTGTATGTCCTCTGTTGCATGGCTATCTATTAAGAAAATACAGGGATGCTGAGGGGCTTTTTCAATGCAATAAACAGGGCTTCGGTGCCGGAAAATTTATAGCGGCTTATGTACTTGTAAATTACTTCGCGTACATCCTCTGGCAGATTACTGTAGATGGTATCGACCCAATATCGCAGATAAGGTTCCAATTCTTCAGGAGTGATCAAACCAGCTTCCACAAACTGATAGAATTTTTCAAAATAAGACAGGAAATGATCAAACGTATCACGGATAGCTACTTCTGTTGGCGTAAATCGCATTTTGCCGGCATGTGCTTCCCGTAATTCATGCACCTGTAATGCGGCTTTAAATATTTCACGGTCAACCTTTTCAAACCGTTCATTGTAATCAGGTTTATCCGGGAATAATTCAATATACCGTAATCCCCAGTCGAGCATGAACATTGCATTGCGTACTACGGCATCTTTGTTGAAGCTTTCTATTTCGTTAGCTACAAACTGATATCTCTTCCAGGTCTGATCTTTTTTATATCTTCTGAAACCGATAATAAAAAGGATGATGCCACCGATACCACCGGCTATTTTCAATAAAAGATCGAGACTATCCAAAAAAGATGCTGATGTGGGGTCTAATGAAAACATGTGAAGAATATATACCAGAAATTTGCATCATTCCTTACTGATATGGAACCGTGTTTTAACGGTAAATGAAATATATTATCAGCGTACTTGTGAAAGCAGGGAGCAAAAGGAGGGTGGTGTACCCCGGCTATCAGTATCTGACAGATTATAACTTACAGCTTCAGTAGTCCCACTTTGTACAACGTGTTTACTGGTTTATTATCCCAGAACAATTCAAAGTCTTCCAGGCCGGCAGCATGATAGCTGTCCATCACTTCCTGTAGTGTATATGTTTTAAGATTGGATACGGCCAGCTTGTCCAGCATATCTGCCAGCCATTTACCTTTTGACTGATCTACACTGATACTGTATTTTTCTTTTTTATCCTGGAATGAAAGCGTGGTCATTTCCCAGTGATTACCTTTTTTGGATTTGGTGAAATGTTCCACTGCAGGAGGTTTTCCCAACCATACTATTTTGGTGGTGGGTCTTGCTGTGGTATATTGATCCTGCATCAATGCGTTGGTAATATAATCGGGTGGCACTTTGGTTTTGGGTACTTTAAAATCGAACCATTTATGCAAAGGTTCTTCCAGTCCGATATTGTGCATGTAGTTGAGCAGTGATTTTTTTAATCCATAGCTGAATGATTCATGATCGGCCCCGGTTTCATCAACATGCACAATATCATTGTTGGCAAAACTGCCCACCAGGTTGCTTTCTTTTTTTACACTGAATTTTTCCGGCTCCATCCCAACAGGACTGTGTGCTGTCATAGTGAACAGGTGCCAGAATGCCGACTGCAGAATCCCAGCGGCAAACATTTGCCGGATCATTTCCAGCGAATCAATGGTTTCCTGTTCTGTTTGTGTAGGGAACCCATACATCAGGTAGGCGTGTACCATAATACCGGCTTCGGTAAAGTTCCTGTTTACCTGCGCCACCTGTGCTACGGTAATGCCTTTCTGTATTAACTCCAACAACCTGTCAGAGGCCACTTCCAGACCACCGGAAACGGCAATACAGCCTGATCTGCGAAGCAGTAAACACAGATCGCGGGAAAAGCTTTTTTCAAACCGCACGTTGGTCCACCAGCTTACTATCAGCTTGCGACGTAGTATTTCCAATGCCAGTGCACGCATCAGTGCAGGCGGAGCGGCTTCATCTACAAAGTGAAAACCATTTTGCCCCGTCTGGGCAATGATCTCTTCCATGCGGTCGCACAACAGCGATGCTGCAACGGGTTCGTATAGGCGTATATAATCCAGCGATATATCGCAGAATGTACATTTGCCCCAGTAACAGCCATGGGCCATGGTCAGCTTGTTCCATCGGCCATCGCTCCACATGCGGTGCATGGGGTTCACCACTTCAATAGCACTGATATATTTGTTCAGTAAAAGATCACTGTAATCCGGTGTACCTACCTGTCCCTGTTTGTAATCTGTACAGGCCTTGTTGTTGAAATAAGTAACCTGTCCGTCAACCAGTGTAAAAGTGCGTTTTAATGCTTCCCGGCTGCTTCTGCCTTCTATATGTGCCAGCAGGTTTTCAATCGGTGCTTCACCGTCATCCAGTGTAATAAAATCGTAGTACTCAAATACACGTGCATCGGTAAGACTGCGCAGTTCTGTATTGGCAAAACCACCGCCCATTACCACTTTAATATGCGGATGATTTTTTTTGATCCATTGTCCGCAACGAAGCGAAGTGTACAGGTTGCCGGGAAAAGGAACGGAGATCGCCACCATTTTTGGCTGCACGGTTTGTATATGCGTGCGCAGCAGGTCTATCAGCAACTGATCAATGTAGGTATACTCTTTCTGTAAAGCAGCATGCAGTTCATCAAAGCTGTTGGCAGAACGCCCCAGTCTTTCGGCGTAGCGACTGAAACCAAAATGTTCGTCCACACATTCGCGGATAAGATCGCTCAGGTCTTCCAGGTACATCGTGGCAAGATGTTTGGCCTTATCCTGGTTGCCCATAGAGCCAAAGGCCCAGTCCAGGTCTTCCAGTTGTGCAAAACGACTGGCTTCGGGCAGAAAGTCGCGTTTACAGATGCGGTGAGAAAGGGTAGGATTATTGCCCTGAAGAAAAAGGATCACATCATCAATGGTGTAAATATAATCTTCCTGCAAGGCTATTATACGGGCTGCATTGTCAGAAAAAGTGATATTGGCTGCGTTGGTGCTGATATGGGCAAACAATTGCTGCAGCCCCTGTTTGCTGAACAGTGCTACTGTTACTTCAATACCCAGGTCGGCCTGGAAAGAAGAGATGTTCCTGGTATTGAGAAAACCTTTCAGGTAAGCGGTAGCCGGGTAAGGCGTATTCAGTTGTGTAAAAGGTGGCGTAAACAAAAACACGGTAGCACTCAAGATCGGGCAATTTGGTGCAAAATTAAGGTATCGGCCGGGAAGGGACAAGGTGACCGGTGAAGGAAAGGAGGGAATGTTGATGGTATAGTAATATGTTGCGCAAGCAGTTTGGCGACTGTACTGTAATTATTGATGTGATCCGCAACCTGTAACGCCGGGTTTTCTTCGGAACAAATTCGGTCTTGCTTGCCATTTTGTTGCCCTGCAACCCTTAGTTTGTACGCTTTAAACCGCAGGAAAGATGCAGGAAGGTAGGGAGAAGGCTCCTGTAAGGGCAGGCTAAATTATTAAGATATAGGGCGTAAGGAACAAGGGACAAGTTTTAAGGTGTAAAAAGCGGCATAATCGGCTTTATTGGCAAATATGGCATAAACGGCATTATAGACTGGTGGTGCCAGGAAGAAGTTTTCGTTTGCTTTACGGTTATCGCGATCAGGGAAAGCTGGCATTTACTTCGGGAGCTGTTATTCAGAACAGGCCGGCAGTAATGCCGTAGTAGTGGGTATATTGTAGTTATTGCTGCTTACTGTCAAAGCAGATTTCAGATTGCTTATTTCGCATGTACCGTGTCTATGTTGCCTGCTTACAGTTGCTTGTTCAAAATGACTGCGCGCTGAGTAACTGGTTGCATTTTCAAAAGCCAGGATGCCCTGCAATGCAATTGGCCTGTAAAGCCTTGGATATAGGCTGCACGAATGCGCCATAAAAATCATGCGTGCCGTAGGTGCGCAATATCCCTATACCAGAGTACAATGATGTTGATGGATATTTCGCCCCTCCGCGGCTGTGGATACAGACAGTACGGCATTTATTCCGGTGACAACCAATCCCCATCGGCAGGAAAGCAATACCTGCTTCGGGAGTCATATCGCCCGAAGGGAGATGTCTGAAAGTATAAACAGCAGATATGGTTATTGCTGCTTGCTGTTCCGGCTGCTTTCAGATCGCGCCTGTGTTGAGGGCACTGCCCGCTCAGTAACTGAAGCATGGATGAAATTCAAGATATTCACCACAGTTGACCGATAGGATATTATCTACGGTTAGCACGAAGCACTATGCTGACCAAAGCAGAACAATTCAGTAATTTTATCTTCTGATCATTTCCCGATACAAAATATGTACAACCGCGATTATTTTTTGAAACTGGTACAGCAGTTTGCACAGGTGCTGGCCCGCATTTCCGGATTGAAGGAAAAAGGAGAGCAGGAAAAAGCTGCAGAACTTATCCGTGACACTTATTCGGGACTGCTGAAACTGGAACGGTCGTATTTACTAGAATTGGAAGAAGCACAACTTATTTCAACATTAAGAGAGCTGCACCGGTTAGAATATGATCAATTGGAAGTGCTTGCCAGGCTGATGTATGAAGATGCCGGGCTGGATACTGCACAGAAAAACAATCTCTGCCAAAAAGCATTGCTGATCCTGCAATACCTGAATACCGAACAACGGGTATATTCATTTGAAAGAGAACAATTGATGGAGAACATCAGAATGTTTGCTGATAAAGGCTGAACGCTCAATGTGGTTATAGGTTGTATGTTATAGGTTTTAAGTTTAATACAACTGCGAGCCATGATCTGCGAGCAAAAAAACTGAGTCATCTCAATCATCAGACGGGTGGCTATAAGCCACAGAATATATCTTCGGCATTATAAGTCCTGCAGAGCCAGGGACGCTTCACGCTGAATGCTCAACGCCTAACGCAGGTGGCAGGTTGTAGGTTTTAAGTAATGGCCTTTAGCAAATACAGCTTGCGTACTGGCAGCTTTGCGTACATTTTTCTTTCGGTCTTTCAGACTTCCGGTCTTCCGGATTTTTTTTAATCCCGGGCAACAAGCTGAATACAAATTGGTACATAATAACAGTGAACTGTTATATGTATGAAACCCTGCCGGTATTGTATTACCTGTAAATTTTGTGTGTATGTCCGGGAAACAGCAAAACAGCAATAAGCAGAGTGCGCAACAGCACTGGCTACAACTGGTGGGCAGTCGTTTGCAACAGGCCCGTATTCAGCAGCAATATTCCATAGAGCAGGTGGCGCATGCCCTGCATATACCGGCCAGCCAGCTTAATGCGTTGGAAAATGGTCTATTCCCCGAATTTGAAATACTCTTATTGTTTAAGTTGTGTCACTATTATCACGTTAGTGCTGAGGATATGTTGAAGATGGAAAGATGATACCGATAAACACCTGACTGTGCATAGCGTTTCAATGTAAAAAGAAAGGCGTGCCGGGTTTGCACCACGGCCACGCCTGTTCCCAATATGATGTTCGAGACCCGCCTTTTTATTATAACAAATAAGGGCAGGAGTGTAACTAAAGAAATCAATAAAAAAATGACATAATGTTGTACTCTATGCCATTTTTACTATTGGTATTGCAATCAACCAAACCTGGTGATACAGGCGGTTTTATTGTTTAAAACCTGTAGGCTACTGTTACACGGCAATTTCTTTTTGCTTCAGCCTGCCAGTAATAGTACGCAGGAGAGGCATAGTTGTAAGGCGCACCGCTGTATAAATAACGATTGGTAAGGTTATTTACGTTGAAATTGATCAAATACCTGCCCATGGTATAAGAAACAGCACCGTCGAACCGGATATAATCAGGCAATGCATTTTCTGAATTGTCAAATACATACCAGCTACTGCGGCCTGCCTGGTAGGTATACCCTCCGGAGAATTTCAGACCACTTAAAACACCCTTGCTGATCCTGTAGCTGAGCCAGGTATTTACAATGTGTTTGGTAGCACCTGCTACCTGATGGCCAATTACTTTCGGATCACTGTCTTTGGTGATCTTTGCTTCAGTAAAGGCATAGTTAGCCACCAGCTCCAGGTTTTTTACAATCTCTCCTTTAATGTCTACTTCCACACCTTTGGTTTGTTGTTCGCCGCTTATTCTGTTGTAAGTATACTGACCGGTTGTTTCATTCGGGTGTTCTGTATCGGTGGTCAGTACATTGTTGCGTATAATTTTATAAACAGCCAGCGTTGAACTCCACTGCCCGTTGAACCAGTCTTTTTTCAAACCGGCCTCATAACTGTTACCGTGCTGCGGATCGAATGGTCTGCCTTGCCAGTCGCTGCCATAGTTAGCAATGAATGACTGATCGTACAGTGCATAAACTGCAAAATCTTTCATGATGCTGTAGCTGACACCTATACGGGGTGTGAATTTTTTATCACTGACACTGCTTGCGTAAGGATCCAGTTGTTTGATATTGGTATAGCGGCCTGCTAATGTAATTCGTAGTTTGTCGTTGAAAAAATCCAGTTCATCCTGTACGTAGAATGAGCTGCTGCTACTGCTGTAACGTACACCTCTTTCGCGGATGTCTTTACTTCTGTCCCACACAGGCATGCCGGCTGCAGACACGGTACCATATACCGGTTTGTAAATGTTGAATGCTCCACCAAACGCTGCACCCTGGCTCCAGTCGGCATAGTAATCTTTATTATACAGATCAACCCCGCCCAGTATTTTATGTACAATGGCTCCTGTGGCTACTTTACCTGTCAGGAACATCTGCCCGGTTTTATTGATACCCAATGCATCCCAGATACCGATACCACGCTGCATCAGGCTGTCGTTAGCAGGATTAAAGCCCTGAGGCCACATACTCTGTCCTGCCAGTTTGTAGTTGAGGTAAGAAGCCTGTGCGGTGAATTTCCAGTCGTCGCTGAACTTGTGTTCAAAAATAGCCAGTACACTACGGTCGGTAATATTGCTGGGTGTCATGTTGGGTTCTGCAGTGGTGAAGTTCACCGGCAGGTCTGCATAACCTTTCCTGGAAAAAGCATAGTTGCTGCCAATTACACTCATTTGTGAAAACTGGTGGGTGTATTCCAGTGTCAGTGAGGTGTTGTTATCTACCAGGTATTTCAGTACCGGTACAATGCTGTAACGGTTGTTGTATTCATAATCGCGGTGTGACCCTTTCAGTTGGCCCATCACGTTCAGGCGGTATAGCAGTTTACCATCTTTGCTCAGTTTGCCATCCAGGTCCAGGGTAGCCCTGTAGGTATCAAAACTTCCGAGTGAGAAAGATGCTTCGCCTTTGGTGTAGCCGCTGGGCTTTTTGGTTACTACATTGTACAAACCGCTGGGTTCACCATTGGCCAGCATAAATCCTGCAGGGCCTTTTACAAATTCAATACGTTCTACCATACTCATATCTTCCGTCAGCGGGCCCCATGGCATCTGCACGTTCATACCATTGCGGAAAGCAGTTACCTGCGAACCGCGCATGTTGATGTATGCATAGTTATCCCAGTGCTCCAGTTTCTGTGCGCCACTTACGTTGCGTTGTACACCTTCCAGCATGTCAAAGGTTTGCTGATCGGCCAGCAACCCTTTGGTAATTACCTGTATGTTCTGCGGTACTTCCAGTATTGGAGTGGTTAAACGCAAGGAGGAAGATACAGCAGGTGTTCTGTATTTTTTGTTGCTGGTTACAATCACTTCTGTCAGTTGGTTTTTAGACGCTTCCAGTTTCACTGAAATGATAGCTGTTTTGCCTCCTTCAACCTGTACAGTTTCTTCAATATCACTGTGACCAAGAAATGAAACCAGTAAAGTATAGTTGCCGGGTTTCAGGTGCGAGAAATAAAACTTACCATTTTTATCGGTTGTAGTTCCTTTGTTGGTGCCTTTGATCTGTACAGATACGTCTGAAGCAGGATCGCCATCAGAGGTCAGTACTGTTCCTGTGATTTTACCGGTGTTTTCCTCGTCTTCATTTGCACGTACACAAACCGCACTTACAAATAAGCAGAGTAAAAGCAGCACTTGTTTCATATTGCTCTATTTTGATAGATGTTAATTTTTATGAAAAAATTCCGGATGCAAAATTTCGCCTGATGGAGTAGAATGCCTTGACGGATCAGGAAAAGGGTTTACGCGATGAGGAAAATGACCTTGTTATGACAAAGCGTGGTTGTATGTAATGAGTTGTAAGTGATACGTTTACAGGTGCGGTTGAATATCATTACACGATATCTAAAATTTATAACCTGTAACTTAATATTAAAACAGTGTAACCTTTCCCCTGCTCCCGGCGTATAATAGAAAAATACCCTTCCTATTAAATCTGCTGTTATGCTCAATAACTATTTCAAGATCGCTTTGCGGAATCTCTGGAAGAATAAAGCTTTTTCTGCATTGAATATCACCGGGCTTGCTGCAGGCCTGGCTGTGTGTCTGCTGATTGTTCTGTATGTGAAGGATGAATTGTCGTACGACCGGTACAACGAACATGCAGATCGTATTTACCGTATTAACGGAGATATTAATTTTAATAATACCCAGATCATTATCGCCACCACTCCCGAGCCATTGGGTGCTGCATTGAAAAGGGATTATCCACAGATAGAAGAGATCGTGCGTTTTACACAATCCAGGGATATACAGGTAAAGAAAGGTGATCAGTATATCCTTGAGCACCAGGCTGCGTTTGCAGACAGTACCTTTTTTAAAGTATTTACCGCACCGCTGATTGCAGGTGATGCCGCCACCGCACTGAATGAACCAAATTCGGTAGTGATCAATGAAACCACTGCCCGGAAGTATTTCAACAGCACAGATATAGTAGGTCAGACCTTAATTGTAAATAATTCCAAAAGTCTGAAGATAACCGGGGTTATGAAAGATCTTCCCGCACAATCGCATTTTCATTTCAACTTCCTGAGACCATTGAGAGATAGCTATCGTGGTGGCGCAGACAACTGGTTTTCCAATAATAATTTCAATTATGTGTTGGTGAAACCTGGTGTTACCCAGGCTTTTTTGCAAAAAGCAATTAATGCTACTGTTGATAAGTATCTGGGTAAGCAACTGGAGAAAGACATGCACAGCACACTTGCTGATATGGAGAAATCAGGTAACTATTTCCATTATACGCCCATGGCATTAACGGATATTCACCTGAAATCAGCAAAACAATATGAGTGGGAAGCTAACAGCAGTATGAGTTATGTGTATATTTTTTCACTGATTGCCATTTTTATACTGCTGATTGCGTGTGTAAACTTTATGAACCTGTCTACTGCACGTTCTGCCAACCGGGCCAAAGAAGTAGGCATCCGTAAAGTTGCCGGTTCATTACGTGGGCAATTGATCGTTCAGTTCCTTACAGAATCAGTATTGTTAAGTTTCTTTTCATTGATACTGGCCATAGGTGTGGCTTTGTTGCTGTTGCCATTGTTCAACCAGGTGTCTGGTAAAACCATGTATGCCGGTACTTTGTTTGCTTCATGGTTATTGCCTTTTTTGGTGGTGCTGGTATTGCTGGTAGGATGTATTGCCGGCAGCTATCCTGCATTTTACCTGTCTGCTTTTCAACCTATACAGGTACTGAAAGGAAAGGCCCGTGCAGGGTTTAAAAGCAGCAAGCTGCGTAGCAGCCTGGTAGTATTTCAGTTCAGTATTTCCATTATTCTCATTATTGGTACCATTGTTATTTATAACCAGCTTCATTATATCCAGAGCCGGCAGATTGGCTATAACCGTGACCAGGTATTGATACTGCACAATACTTATTCGCTGGATAAGCATGCCAATACTTTCCGGGAGGAATTGCTGAAAACAACCGGTATACAAAGTGCCACTGTAAGCAGCAGTTTGCCAACGGTTGACGGACTTGATCAGAACGGATGGTTCAGAGATGCCAACCTGGATGCTAATAAAGTAATTATCCTGACCAATTTCTATATCGATGAATATTATATTCCTGCATTGGGTATGCAAATGGCTGCCGGCAGAAACTTCTCGAAAGATTTTGCATCCGATTCAACCGGCATCATATTAAATGAAACCGCGGTAAAATTACTGGGCTTTAAAGATCCGTTACAACAGATCATTTACTCCTCCGGCGATAACAATCAACCCATACCGTATCATGTGGTAGGTGTAGTGAAAGATTTTAATTTCAGCAGTATGCACAGCAAGGTAGGACCGGTGATCATGCAAAAGGGACAGGATATAGGCCGTGTTGCTATCCGTATACAGGGCGGCAATAATATAGCCGGTATCATCCGGCAGGTAGAAAATAAATGGAACAGTATTGTGCCTGGTCAGCCTTTTACCTATACGTTCATGGATGCTGATTTTGATAAGACCTATCACGCTGAACAACGGATGGGTAAACTGTTTATTTCGTTTGCCGTTTTTGCTGTGTTGATTGCCAGTCTTGGTTTGCTGGGACTTGCTACCTATGCGGCTGAACAACGTACCAAAGAGATCGGTATCCGCAAAGTGCTAGGTGCAGGTGTAGGTGGAATTGTTTCCCTGTTATCTAAAGATTTCGCCAGGCTGGTATTGATCGCTGCGCTGATCGCTTTCCCCATTGCATGGTGGATGATGAGCAAGTGGCTGGAAGATTTTGCTTACCGCATCAATATCAGTGTGTGGGTGTTTATTGCTGCAGGAGCTATTGCCATTGCAGTGGCATTGCTTACCATCAGTTTCCAGGCGTTTAAAGCGGCATTTGCCAACCCGGTGAAGGCGCTGAGAAGTGAGTAGGTGAGTAGCGAATGGTCAATTGTGAAACCTGAAACGTGAAATGTGAAGAGTGAGCATTGTTTGTGAGCTGATCTGGTATTGAGTATCTTATATTCGATATAAAAAAGCGGACTTCGTATTACCGGAGCCCGCTTTTTGTATTAACGTTATGCCTTCAGCATAATGTATTCTATTGTATTCAACTTATAACCTGCAACTTAACACTTACAACCGGCAGCTTACTGTTTCTGCGTAGTATCCTTCTTCTTTTTCAGCAGGTTGTTCAGTAATCCTTTGGCTGATTCTTCTACTGCTTTTTTAGCATCTTTCTTTTCACCGGTTGAATCTTTCTGACCTGTCAGTTGTTTTTTCAATTCGTCTGCTGCACTTTCCAGTACCTGTTTTTTAACAGAAGCCAGGGTGTCTTTGGCGGCCTGTTTGGCTGCATTGACCATACTGTCTGCAGCAGCTTTTTTAGCTTCTACAAAACTGGTTGCCTGTGCTTTCAGATCCTGTGCCAGGCTGCTGCCTGCATCTTTCAGATCGGTTTTGATAGTGGGGTTGGAAATGGTGCCGCCCATATTCACTTTCAGGTTGATAACATCGCTTAGTTTAACCGGTATACCTTTACTGCTTGCCTGCGCTGCCAGGTTATCTACAAACGCATTGGCCTGTGTGCCCAGCATCTGGCGTGGCACCTTCATGTTAATCACATAGTCAATGGACTGATCAAGACCATGCATGCCGCCAATTTCCATATCAATATCCTTCACTTTTACTGTAAAGGGTTTGACCAGTACTTTTCCATTGGCAAAATCAAACCAGGTTTTGATATCTTTTACACTGATCTGCTGCAGCTCATTGATTTTAAGCGTAGAGGCCAGTTTGTCCAACGGCTGGAACTTACTGAGAAAACCTTCCAGCAGCAACAGAGAACCGTCGCCGGTAAGTGTATTCAGTTGCGGCATCATATCCTGTCCCAGTTTTCCTTTTACAGTTAACTGCGAAGTGAGTTTGCCACCCAGGAATTTGGCAATGGGCATCAGTTTCTGCACAGTATTGAATGCGGTGAATGTTTGCTGAATATCCAGTTTCTGTACATCGTATGCCAGGGTAATATCCGGATGTTTTTTATCAGTTTTGGTAGAGTAGGAGCCGTTCAGCCCGATGGTACCATCCAGGGCTTCGAGTTTCAGATTTTTCAGTGCTACTGTTTCATCTTTCAGACTGAGCGTACCACTGATATTTTTATAGTCTACTTTATCGTAGTGTACGCTGCCTGCCTTGGTGTTGAGTGTCAGTGCCAGGTTCTTGGGTACTGCAAACGGATCGGTAGCTGCTGCCGGAGCGGCTGCTGCGGTATCAGCGGTAGCTGTAGTACCCATCAGTTTGTTAAGGTCAACCTTATCAGCAGACACATTCAATGTGCCACTGAGTGATTCGTTTTTCAGCGCATAACCGATCAGGTTGTCAAAACTGCCATTGGCATCGAAGTTGGTGCCCATAAAGCTGCCGCTGGCATCATTCAGCGTTACATTCTTCGGATTGAATGTAAGTTGTGTGTTTTTAACAGCAACGCCTTCGGGGTAATCTTTCGATACATATTTTACATTGCCCAGGTGTACGGTGCCGGATGTTTGCAGGGCATCATACTGGCTTTTGTCGATCATTGATTTTTTGCCTTTAAATGCAACATTGGCATTCAGTAAACCGGCCAGTGACGTGCCGGGTTCAAAAGCATAGAACTGTGCTACATTGGCCAGGTTGAAATTGGCTTTGGCGGTTCCATCAAAATATGGATCTGACGCAGGTGTTTTTAACAACAGTGTCAGGTCTACCACATCTTTACCGATCTCAGCGTGTGCAGCGGGTATCTGCACCACGGTATGATCAGGAACGCCATCCGGATTGTCGATATTGATCCTTGCGCTGGTATTTTGTATTGGTTGGGGAAATGCTTTGGAAGAATAGTATAGATTGCTGATGTCCACAAAGCCTTTGGCGCTGAAGTCGCCGGGCTTCTGTTGTGTTACCACGGCCACATTGCCTTTGGCGGTAACATCGGCATTTACCATACCGGCCAGTTTGGTACCGGCTTCCAGTTTTACAAACCTGGTAATGCCTGCCAGGTCAAGACGGCCTTTGGCACCGGCATCAATGTATTGATCGGTCAATGGTTTTTTCAGCAATACGTGGAAATCGAACGGATCATTGCCAAATTCAATATGTCCTTTGGGAATATCTACCACGGTATTGTCTGTAACACCATCGGGGTTATTCACTTTTACCTGTATGTTGATATTCTTAACCGGCTGTGGCAGATCGGGGTATTGGAAAAAGCCGTTCTCGATATTCAGGTTGATGGCATACGCAGGGATCTGTGTGCTGCTGTAGGTACCTTTTACAAACCCGTCGAACAATGCTTTACCGCTTGTTTTGATCTTGCTGAAGTCCTGCTGGTAAACTGCGGGTACCAGTGACAGGATATCTTTAAAATCAGTAGAAGGCGCTTTGAATGCAATGTCCATGTTGTAGGTACTGTCGTTCACCAGTTGGAAGAAACCTTCGGTGGAAAGCTTCAATGCATTCAATCCGATCTCGTCTGTTTTAAAAGTGTATTTATTGCTGGTATTGTCAATCTGTATATCGGCATCTATCACCGTATTTGTTTTCAACAGGTAAGGAATGCCGCCATAGTTGAAAGTCACAGCATCTGCTTTGGTATTGGTGGCCAGTGTAAACTTGTCGGAAGTAAAATCACCGCTGCCTTCATGGTTCAGGTTCACAATTTCACAACTCATACCCATGCTGGCATCATCGTAACTGATATATCCATTTTTTATAGCATATTTCTGCAGGTTCAGTTTAAAGGGAGAAGCTGCTGCGGTATCTGCAGCAGTAGTTGCGGTATCAGGTTTGGCAATATCGTAGTTGGCCTTCCCGTCTTTGGTTACAATAACATGGATGCGCGGATCATTGATATTGACACTGTATACCTTCATGTTGCTGGTGTTGAACATGCTGAACAGGTTTACGGCCACATCAATTTCTTTGGCACTGATAAGCGTGTCTTTTGAAAACTGTTCCAGGCCAATCACCTTCAGGTCCTGCAATGCCAGCGATACACGGGGGAAATGCCGGAAAAATGACAGGTCTACATCTGAAAAGTCAGTTTTTGCATTAATGTTTTTATTGATCTGTTCTTTGACGATCTTAATGATCTTGCCTTTAAAGATAAAAGGTGCTGTAAATAGGATAACAATGAGCACAAGTAGGGAAATGCCTGTGATCTTTAGTATCTTTTTGAGCATAGGTGATTGGTTTTGATATTATTAACGCTTACGAAGATAGTTTGCCGTATTTTAGCTGCCAAGTTTTTACAAATATGACGCCAGAAAGAAGAACCAGGTTGTTGTCGGTATTAGATAAACGTCAAAACGATCTTACTGTTGTTTTGGAGAACGTTTTTGACCCGCATAATATTTCGGCAGTAATGCGTACCTGTGATGCGGTGGGGGTACAGGAGATCTATGTATTGAACACTAAAATACCGCGCCACAAAAAATGGGGTGCCAAAAGCAGCAGCAGTGCCGCCAAATGGCTTACCATCCATCAGTTTACAGATACAGCCGCATGTTTTAGCGCATTGCGGGCTAAATATTCCCGTATCTTAACCACACACCTCAGCAGTGATGCGAAGGATCTGTATGAAGTGGATTTTACAGGTAGTGTGGCACTGGTATTTGGCAACGAACATTCCGGTGTGAGTGATGAAATGCTGGCCCTGGCCGATGGTAATTTTATTATTCCGCAGGTAGGCATTATCCGATCACTGAACATTTCAGTGGCCTGTGCTGTTACGTTGTATGAGGCGCACCGGCAAAAACGCAATGCAGGACATTTCGATAAGGCACGTTTGCCCCGTGAACAATACAATACTCTGCTGAACGAATGGGGATTTTATGGCGAGGAAATGGCGGAGGAGTAATTTGATGATGTGGGAATTTGAAAATGGGGAGGCAGATGATTTGATGGCCGGATTGTTTGATGATTGGGAGGCAAACGTGATACGTCAATCGTGGGCAGCTACTGCTTAAAACTTACAACCTACAAACATATCCAGCTTTGAGCTTTCTGAGCTAAGCATTCAGACCAGCATTAACCTAAAACTTATAACTTATTATATGCGTACGTTTCTTACTTCATGCCTCATCTTATTGGTTTCAGCGGTTTTCTGCCAGCAGGTGAAAAAAGTGCAGATCACTGACGTGGAGGCCTATATTAAAAATGCTGATCATCCGCTGGTGGTAAGTTTCTGGGCTACCTGGTGCGCACCCTGTGTGGAAGAGATACCCTGGTTGCAATCGGCCGTTGAAAAGTTTGCCGATAAAAAAGTGGAGCTGTTGCTGGTAAGTCTTGATTTCCCGAAAGATTATCCTGCTAAAGTGGAATCATTTATAAAACAGCGAAAATTTAAAGCCACCTTCCTCTGGCTCAATGAAACCAATGCAGACTATTTCTGTCCTAAAATAGATGCAAGATGGGATGGAAATATTCCCTGTACATTGATGGTCAATAACAAGACCGGCTATCGTCGGTTTTTTAACCGTCAGCTAACCGACAGACAGGTTGAGCCTGAAATAACAACCCTCACCAAAGAATAGTCCCGCTTCAATATTACTTTCTTCCATACCGGACCACCTACGTTTATACCGGCGACAGGATTACGCGTGATACTACCTTTATTTTTGGTACGGCTGGAACAAGGTCCACCGGTTATTATGATTATTATCTGGCTGGGGGAGTACAACAGTTATAACAGCATCACGAAACTGGTATCTGTCAGCCACTCAGGGGAGGGTATTTTCGCCGTACCAATAAAATATGGATGTTCCTGGAAAGAAATTATAGAGTAAACAATGCAAAGCTGGTATGTCTTATAGCAGCAATCAGTTGCCTCTTACCATCCAGAGGGGTTGTTATTTAAAGCCGGCTGATTGTGAATCTTTTTGTTTATGATAGTTTTCTTGGAATAGATTATCACAAAGCAGTGTTTACCTGTTCCTGTAAATAATACTGTAAAGATTGTATTGACAGAGAACCCCGGCAACAGGTGCCGGGGTTTAATTTTTTAACAGGAAGGTATTGTGTGTTGATTATCCTTTGCGTTTGATAGAGCAGCCTACAGAACGGGATTCATGTACGCTGACAGCTTTGCCGCTTACTACTTCATTGATCGCTTCTTCCAGGTGTTTGCGTTTTACACCGGAAGCATCATTCGGATTATCGTCAATAGCACCGTGGTAAATCAGTTTGTTATTTTTGTCGAACAGGAATACTTCCGGTGTGCGGGTAGCGCCGAAAGCATCTGCCAGTACATTGTTTTTATCTTCAGCATAGAACCAGCCAAAGCCTTCTTTTTTGGCATAAGCCTGCATATCTTCGTATGAATCACCTTTTTCACGGTACCCTTCATTGGGATTCAATAAGATCACACCGATCTTTTTATTCAGTGTATACTTGCACACTTCATTCATACGTGCCTGGTAACCTTTCACTACAGGGCAGGTATTACAACTGAATATTACCAGCAGGCCATTTTCACGGATGGCACTTTTAAGCGAGATCTCTTTGCCGGAAATATCTTTTACTGTATTATCTGCTTTGGGTAATGATGAGCCGATAGGAAGCGGATCATTCTTTACTGAAAATGCCAGTATGGTGATAGCCGATAATAGCAGGCAGGCTGATAGGATCTTTTTCATGACATGATGGTTTTGATATGCAAAATTTAGTAAAAAAAGTTGATTATGCCATAGCGTTTTCCGGGTGCGGTGGAACGTTTATACAGGTGGTAAGGTCACTTAACCGCCTGTAGGCAATACAGCGGCGGCTTCTGCTTCGTGTTTCTGCCGTTCCTGCGCCAGTGCCTTAAGGCTGTGAATACTTACATTCAGTTCATAACCAATCAGCAATACCAGCGAATTAATATAAATAATAACCATCAGTGCAATGACTGTACCAATTGAACCGTACAGGGCGTTGTATTTTCCAAAGTTGTTCAGGAAAAATGAAAATCCCAGTGTGGCCAGGATACTTAAAAACGTAGCCAATATTGAGCCGGGAGAAAATAACTTCCATCGTTTGTTAATGGCCGGCGCATATTTGTAAATGAATGCAATAGCATAAAAAATAAGCGCTACTATGAACAGCCACCTGAGTGTGCGGATGGTGGTGATCAACCCCTGGTTTTTAATGCCGATCCAGTTTTTTAATACAAAACCCTGCATGATCAGCAGAATAAGGCATAGCAGCACCAGTCCCATGATTAGCGAGGTGAGTTTAATAGCCGTCCAGCGGGTCTGTAAACCTGTTCTGCGTTCAAAGCCGATATAGTTTTTGTTGAAGGAGCGCATCAGTCCCATCATACCATTGGAGGCGAAAAAGATGAGCAGTATAAAACCAAACGACAGCAGCCCTATACGTGCATTATCAAAAAAGCTATCAATAAATGCGTTGATATTCTTATTATATTCTTTAGCCGGAATAATATCCTGTATGATGCGATGCAGTTGTGATTGTATTGCCTTTTTACGGATAAATGGCAATTGCGGTATCAGCGTGAACAGGAAAAGACAGGTAGGAGGGATGGCCATAATGAAGTTGTAAGAGATGGCCGCAGCTCTTTCCGTTAATCCTATTTTGCGTACCTGTGCCAGGAAAAAAATGATAACATCGTACAGGGGCACACGATCAAACCCGGGCAGTATGATCTTTTTGCTTTTCTCGATCAGAAAGCGGATAGGGGCAGTGTTCAATATAATGCGTTCCAGCTTCGTCATTTCGTCGTATCAATTGCTTCACGGGCAGCCCTGATCTGTTGCTGAACATCCAGCGCTTTTTGAAATTCCCTGGCATTCTTCAGGTGCTCTTCGTAGGTTTCACTGAAAACATGCCGCCCTGAGAAGTCACTTTTGGCTACAAAGTAAAGATAATTTGTGGCAGGAGACTGCAATACAGCATCTAATGTTGCTATAGATGGTGTACAGATAGGGCCGGGAGGCAAACCCGTATTGCGATAAGTATTGTAGGGCGATTCTACTGCAAGATGTTTTTCATAAATGCGACGCAGTGCAAAATTCTTCAATGCAAATTTAACGGTAGGGTCTGCCTGCAACCGCATGCCTTTACGCAAACGGTTCAGGTATACGCTGGCAATATCACCTTTGTCCTGCTGTACAACGGTTTCTTCCTCTACAATGGATGCAAGTATATATGCCTGTGCGGGCGTAATGTTGTGTTGCTGTGCCTGTTGTTTACGTTCGTCTGTCCATACTTTATGATATTCTGCAAACAGCTTTTTGAAGATCGCATCTGGTGTAGTGTTCCAGAAATAAGTATAGGTGTTGGGATAGATGCCTGTGATTACAGTGGCTGAATCAAATCCATATACTTTCAGTGAATCATTGTTGTGCATGAATGCTGCTACGGATGCAGAATCACATTCAAATTTTCTGCCTATTAAAGAAGCAAGGTCTTCTTCTGTACGTACTTTGGTGATCACCAGGTTTACCGGTACCTGTCTGCCATTGCGCAGCATGCGGACCAGGTCAAAAATGCTGGTACCTTTTTTTATTTCGTATTTACCGGGACTTAGTTTCGCTGCAAGGTCCATTCTTGCTGCCAGCAGGTCGAAGGAGCCGGGATTTTTCAGGTAAGCACTATCGCGGATGGTTTGTAATACTTCGGCATATGAAGCATGTCCTGTGCGGATGTACAGGTATTTTGCTTTCTGTTCAAAGTTGGTGTTGGATGTAAAAAAACGCCAGCCAATAAATGCTGCTGCCAGAACGATCACTGCCAATAAACCGAACAACAGTTTTTTCAACATAGGTTATAGATTGACTCTAAAATAAATAAAAAACCCTGCCATAAAAAGACAGGGTTGCATATTTCGGATGATAATATGTTTAGGGATTTGCGGGAGCAGGAGCAGCAGGAACTTGCTGTACCGGAGACTGCGTAGCAGCAGGTGCTGTAGCAGCGGGTTTTGCACCGGTTTCACGTACTTTGCTGGTAGCACCTTTAGGAATAAAGAATGCAGAACAAAGACATAACAATGCAATAACCACGGCAAGTACCCAGGTTCCCTTTTCCAACACGTCAGTGGTTTGTTTTACGCCCATAAACTGGCTGTTAAAACCGGCAATATTACCTGCCAGACCACCGCCTTTGGGGTTTTGGATCAGGATAAATAACGCCATCGCCACTGCTGCAATAACAATCAATATCAGGAAAAGAATCATAGCAATTATGCTTTTAAATAGTGTTGTTAAGCTAATTAGTTCGGTATCAGTCCGGTTTTTGTGCAATCACCTCTTGAATCCGGGCTGCAAAGTAAGCGTTTTTAGCGGGATTCTGCAAACTTAATTTCTCGTAAATGGCAATTGCCTGTGGCAGGTTGCCCTGTTTGGCCCAAACTTCGGCCATTGCCTCGGTTACAATTTCGTTGCCGGATACGGAATGTTCGGCAATCTGCACAATAGATTGATTGGTAGTGTCATCCAGTTCTCGCTCGGCTGCCACCACTACCGGTGCAATGCGTTTCATGCTGCGCAGCCACTCGGTAAAGCTTTTTAACTGGCGGTCCAGCGTGCCCTGTATGGTGTCTGTATCTTCTTTGGACAATTTAATGCCCTGGGAAGCAAAGTAGTCGATGGTATGATAGGGTTCAAAAAGGTCTTCTTCCGGAGCCTGTACCGTTTGCATAGGGGTGCCGGTAGCCTGTAACAGCGGCGGCAGCGGCGGGGCATTAGTATCGTCCTCTTTTTCCTCAGGTTCGTAATCATCCTCTTCTGCAGGCGGTAAGGTATTGTTGCTGCCTGTTGCCGGGCTGTCAGCACCAGGTTCGATTGCCTCTGTAATGACTTCTGTTTCCGGTAATGATGCTTCGGTGGCCTCTTCCGGCTGAACATCTGTAACCTCAGCAGTTTCTGTGCTATGAATTATTTCCGGTTGTTCCTCGCTGATCGTTGCATCTGCCTCAGGAGTAGCGATGGTGGGAATTTCCTGTTGCTCTACCGCTTCTTCGGCCAGTGATACCACAGATACCACCGGCTCATGTTGTACCGGCGCTTCTGCCCGCTGCGTAACAATCGGCAATACAGGTGCCGGTTCGGTAACAGCAGTTGCCTGTTGTTGTAATTGCCAGTGCGCCCATAATGGATTGTTGAAATACAATGATGCTTTATCGGCCTGGTGGGTAAACTGTTCGCTACCGGTTTCTTTCAGTTTGCGTGCCAGCAGAAACTGACCTACTGCGGCATACGGAAAGGAGGCTGTAAACTGTTCCAGTTCATTCACTGTAACATCTTTCAGATCATCCTTGCGGAAAATTTGCTTTACGAGTGTTTGAATATGCTGTTGCATGCAACGGGTTACCAGTTTGAAAAAATACGGTTAAAAATTTCGTCTGTCACCTGCTGAAGTATGTTGGTCATCAACTGCGCTTCAGCCTGCTGTAAGGTCAGGTTTGCCGAAAAGTCGAAATTACGGGAAACTGTTGCTTCAAAATTCTTTTTATCATCTTTCCGGTTGGTGAAAACGATCTTTACGGAAACAGTTAAACGGTTCGTTGCTGCCTGTTGTTGTGATATACCTGAAGTTGTAACGGAATAATCGGTGATTTCGCCCTTGATATCATAATCCGCATCATCACCCTGAACAGGAGAAAGCCTGGTCTGGTTTACGATCTTCTGACGCAGTTTGTCGGTCAACTGCGGACTGAGCTGCGGATTTACATAACCACGCGAGCGGTTTTCGATATAGTTTACCTTGAATGTTTTAATGTCGGCTGGAATGGAGTTGACATCCTTAAAAGAATAGCAACCCGTGAAAAGCAAAGCTATCAGGCCAATCGTTGCAATCAGAAAGGGTTTGGCTGTCTGTATTTTCATGTTTTTTATTGCTGATTTCAGGCTTTGATTTTTATCAGACATCATTCCTTGATGTCGTACTCTTTCAGTTTGCGGTACAGTGTTCTTTCGCTGATGCCAAGATCCAGAGCAGCATCTTTGCGTTTGCCTTTGTGTTTGCGCAGTGCTTTTTCTATCAGCTCTTTTTCCTTGTCCATGATGTTGAGCGATTCTTCCACTTCTTCGTGGTGATGAATATCGTCTTCATGATGGAACACTACAGGCGGTTGTGATCCGGATACGGGCTGCATCAATGCCGGTGTGGGCAATACTTCTTTTGAACTGTTTTTAAATTCTTTCAGTTCATTCAGGTATGCCTGGTTCTGTACGGCTGCAGTACCGGGATTCTGCAAAATCTCCACAAACATTTTCTTTAGTTCTGTAACATCTCTTTTCATGTCAAAAAAGAGTTTGTACAGTATTTCCCGTTCGTTGGCAAACTCATGACTGTTGCTATTGCCGGCAGGAGATATCATGGGTAGCCGGTTGTTATCACGACCTGCCGGTAAAAAGCGGCTCAGTTCCTGCGACGTTACCATTTTATCACCTGCCAGCACCGACATCTGCTCCGCAATATTCTTCAATTCACGCACATTGCCGGGCCAGGGGTAGTTAATTAACACATTTTTTGCCTCCTCATCCAGTTGAATGGGCACAGCTTTATATTTTTCTGCAAAGTCAACAGCAAAACGTCTGAACAGTAAAGGAATGTCTTCCTGCCTGTCGCGCAATGCAGGCACGCGGATAGGAACCGTGCTGAGACGATAGTAGAGGTCTTCGCGGAACCTGCCGTTCTGTGTTAGGGTCAGCAGGTCTTTATTGGTAGCTGCAATAACACGTACATCTGTTTTCTGTACTTTGGAAGAACCTACTCGGATAAATTCGCCGGTTTCCAGTACACGCAGCAGGCGTGCCTGGGTGCCCAGTGGCATTTCACCAATTTCATCCAGGAAAATGGTACCACCGTTCACGGTTTCAAAATAACCTTTGCGTGAATCTACTGCCCCGGTAAATGATCCTTTTTCGTGACCAAATAATTCGGAGTCTATGGTGCCTTCGGGAATAGCACCGCAGTTCACGGCAATAAAAGGATTGTGCTTGCGGGCTGAAAGCGCGTGAATGATCTGTGAAAAAACTTCTTTACCAACACCGCTTTCACCAAATATCAATACCGTAAGGTCTGTATTGGCAACCTGTGCAGCCACACCCAGTGCAAAGTTGAGGCCAGGTGAGCTACCGATAATGCCAAAACGATTTTTTATAGATTGAATGTCCATTTTCTTAAACGTTTCCTGAAAAAAGGGGTTCATTGCATGCTGCAAAAAACAGCGAATGTTATGCTACTATTTCACCAATCAGTGTAGCCTGTGTGCAATCTGTAACTGTAACCATTACATAGCTGCCTTTGTTCAAAGCATGATTGCCTTTTGGAAAAACAATCACTTTATTCTGGCTGTTCCTGCCGCGCCAATCGTTCTCATTGCGTTTGGAATCGCCTTCGATCAGTACTTTAAATGTTTTACCCAGGTCCTGCTCATTGCTTTCAAGGCTAAGCCTGTTCTGCAGGTTTACAATTTCCTGTAATCTTCTTTTCTTCACGTCTTCCGGGATATCGTCTTTGTAACGACGTGCGGCCAATGTGCCGGGACGTTCACTGTAAAAGAACATATAGCTCATATCATAGCGGCTATACTCCATAATGCTCAGGGTGTCCTGGTGGTCTTCTTCTGTTTCAGTACAGAAGCCGGCAATGATATCAGAGCTGATACCGCATCCGGGAATGATCTCGCGGATACGATTTACTTTAGCCATATACCATTCGCGGGTATAGGTACGGTTCATTAATTGCAGTACGCGGGTGGAACCGCTTTGTACAGGCAGGTGTATGTATTTGCAGATGTTCTCGTGCTTCGCCATGGTATGCAGTACATCATCTGTAATGTCTTTGGGGTGGGAAGTTGAGAAACGAACACGTAATGAAGGATCGATCAATGCTACTTTTTCCAGCAGCAGACCAAACGTTACGGTTTCATTGGTTGTTTCATCAGTCCAGTAATAGCTGTCCACATTCTGTCCCAGCAGTGTTACTTCTTTATAACCCTGGTTAAACAGGTCCTGGCATTCTGCAACAATGGAATGTGCATCACGGCTTCTTTCACGGCCACGTGTAAATGGTACCACGCAGAAAGAACACATGTTGTTGCAACCACGCATAATACTTACAAATGCAGTAATGCCATTGCTGTCCAGGCGAACAGGGGCAATATCTGCATAGGTTTCTTCGCGGCTCAATAATACGTTCACAGCTTTCTGACCGCTTTCTGCTTCGGTGATCAGGCCGGGTAGTGTACGATAGGCGTCCGGACCTACTACCAGGTCTACCAGTTTCTCTTCTTCCAGGAATTTGGCTTTCAAACGTTCGGCCATGCAACCCAGTACGCCGATCAGGGCCCCGGGATTGGCTTTTTTCACAACGCGCAGGTCGCTGAGCCTTTTACGAACGGTTTGTTCGGCCTTTTCACGAATGGAACAGGTATTGATCAATATCAGGTCTGCCTCTTCAAAATTGCGGGTGGCGCCAAAACCACTTTCCTGTAAAATGGACGCAACTATCTCGCTGTCAGCGAAATTCATCTGGCAGCCATAGCTTTCTATATAGAATTTTTTACCGTAATCGTTCGGGTCTTGCCGGAAGGGCGCGTAAGCCTCTCCCTGGCGGGTTTCATCATGGGTCTTTTGCATGGTCAGGTCCAACATCGGCAGTTTTCCGTTTTTTGAACGGCAAAGATAACTAAAATCACTTACAATGACAGGATGGCAGTAGGTTGTAACGGCAAAAACGTTGGTACAGATATATTACCGCTCAACGGTTTAGATTTTACAAATTAATAACGGGGCATTAACTTCCGGTTCAAACTTGATTGGTGCACAAATTATTACTGCCAGTTTTCCTGGTTCTTATACTGTCAGGGGCGGGATATGCCCAGACTTCCCGTTCATCGTCGCCCGGTATCATTACCGGCAATGTGCTCGACGATAAAAAGAATGCCGTGACAGGTGCTTCTGTTGAACTGTTCCTGTTGCCCGATACTTCTAAAGCTGTTAAGACCATTCTGACGGATAAAAACGGCGATTTTACCATTTCCGATATTGCCTTTGGCTGGTACCGGTTGTCGGTAACCAATATTGGTTTTCAACCCAGGGTAATAGATAGCATTCATCTCCGTACAGAACGGTATGACTTTAATATGGCAGATATTGTATTGACGCCGGGTACTGCCGATGCACTGAACGAGGTGATTGTATATGCAGAAAAACCATTGATCCAGAGCAAGGACGGCAATATTACATTCAATGCCGGCGAATCTGCACTGAGCGCCGGTGCCAGTGCCAGCGAATTGCTTAAAAATGTACCACTGGTAGCCACTGATCCTGATGGCAAAATGGTGGTAAAAGGTAAAGAACCGAAAATCCTGATTGACGATAAACCGGTAGAGTTGAATGCGCAGCAGTTACAGGATTTCCTGGAATCAATGCCCGGTAGTATGATTGAACGTATTGAAGTAATGACCAATCCGCCTGCACAATATGCCAACGAACAGGGAGGAGTGATCAACATCATTACCCGTAAAGGTAAGGTAGGCATGGGCGGACGACTCACACTGACCGGCGGTACAAGAGGTGAGGCCGGTATCAACAGCAATTTCAATTACCGTAAAAAAGGTTTGTCGATCAACTTCAATGCCGGTGCCGGGTATAATATTGTCCAGGGTAACGGCTATTCAAAACGGCAGAACTTTTATAAAGATTCTGTCAATTATTACAATACCACCAATGGTTACCGCAATCGCAGTACACGTCCCAATGCACGACTGAGCATTGACTATGATATCAACACTCGTAATATGCTCAATGTGCTGGTACAATACAACCAGAACATATTCCGCAACCGCAGTGATAACGAATTCACCAACCTGGATCATACAGAGAATATCTACCGGCTCAGCAACAGGTATATAACAACAAAGGGTGAGAGTATCAATCCTGCAATGAACGTTACTTACACGCACAAGGGACGTAAACCGGGTGAAACGCTGCGTGTCATTGCCGGGGCCAATTATTCATCCAATCCCAATGAACGTGTGTTTTTTCAGCAATACCTCAACCCGGATTATTCAATTACGGGCCGTGATTCAACGCAACAGCAATTGAATGAAAATGTGAGTACCGGTTATTCATTGCGGGTGAATTATGATAAAATGCTGGATAATAAAAAGACTTCGTTTTCAACCGGTGGTTATTACAATTACTCCGGTAGTCATGTTGAACTGGATTCGCGTTTTCTGCGTAAGCCGGATAATGTGTATGAAAGCAGTGAGCTGTTGAGTAATGATTTCCGTTTTAAACAGACTGTCAGCAATATCCGTTTTTCAGTTCGGCAGGTGATTGCTGAGGGCATGAACATTACCAGTGGCATTACTGCAGAGAATACCAGTCTGCATTTTGACCTGCGCGATAAATCGGAAATTGACAACCAATATCTCACCTGGCTGCCCTTTGTGAATTTTAATAAAAGCTGGGAAAATATATTGAACCTGAGTATGTCTTATCGTAAAACCATACGCAGACCGGGTATCGGTAATCTTAATCCCAGTATTGATTACAGTGATCCGAACAATATACGTTTTGGCAATCCTGAACTGAACCCTACTTTGTCGCACAACCTTGATGTAGTGGTGGGAAAAACGGGTACCCTGTATTATGCTAACCTGGGCGTAGGATATAATGTAGTGCAGGATATCTTCAGCCAGATCCGTACACTGCAACCCAATGGTACCACGCAAACCACCTGGCAGAACATTGATGACCGGCATGAATACGAGATCAACTCGTGGGCCGGGTATACTTTTTCAAAGAAGTTCCGGGTAAATTTCAGTGCCAGTTATTCTTTTAACCAGTATAGTGAGTTTGATAAAACAGTGAACAAATACCGCAATGGTGGTTCGCTTACGTCCAGCTTCAACTCCAATTTCGTGCCTTCGGATGTATGGGTAGTGAACAGCAATTTTACCTATAACCGTTTTGCCAATCCGCAGGGAACAGTGCGCAGCAGTCTGGCTATGAATGTTGGTATACAGCGTAAACTATTAAGCAAAAAACTGATCGTTACTTTCAATGCTATTGATCCTTTTATCCAACAGGAGTACAATAGCTTTACTTACGGAGCTAATTATATCTTACAATCATTCAGTGCTACACGCACCCGTAATTTCCGGTTGACGGTTGCCTATAATTTTACACAACTGGCTAAGAATACTAAAAAAACACAATCATCGCTCAAGCAGTTGCTGCCGGGAAAGCAGTAAGCAGTTTCGTGTTCCTTCATGAATTGTCAATTGTGCGACGAGAGAGCCTGCAGTTCTCCGATACCTAAACGTTTGGTTTTCCCTGAACCCTGCAGCTTACATCTTCCCGGTTTTACCCCTCCACTTCACCCACCACAAACACACTGCCACATACCAATACCAGGTCTTGTGTGCCTGCTTTCTGCCTGGCGGCATGTAAAGCAGTATTGACATCGGGATAATGGTAACCTGAAAGTTGAAATGTTGCAGCTTTGGCTGCCAACTGATCTTCGGGCAGTGCACGCGGAATGGATGCCCTGGTAAAGTAGTAAGAGGCTTCTTTGGGCAATAACGCCAGCACTTTTTCTACTTCTTTATCTTTTACAAGGCCGATCACTATATGCAGGTGATGATGATCGGTCAGCTCCAGTTGGGCCAGGACCTGCTTAATACCATCTTCGTTGTGTGCTACGTCTAATATCACGGCCGGATGCTGATGTATCACTTCCCAACGGCCATGCAGACCGGTTAATTTCTTTACCTGCTGCAGGGCTGTTCGCACTTGTGCTTCTGTAATCTGCCAGCCCAGTTGCCGTAACTGGTGTACGGTTTCCAGTACCGTTATGACGTTTTTGGTCTGGTAAAAACCGGGCAGATCCAGGGTGTAGGAATTACGAATGTCAGTTCCGGTAGTAGCAAGTTGTACCTGCAGTTGGTGATGCTGGTATTTCCATTCAGCTACAAAATGTTTGTGACTGGCTATCACCAGTGGAGCATTTTCTGCTGCGGCCTTTTGTTCAAAAACAGGTTGTGTTTGGGGCAATACTTCACCAATTATTACAGGGGTGTTGTGTTTAATGATACCAGCCTTTTCACCGGCAATAGCAGCCAGGGAATTGCCCAGCAGGTTCATGTGATCCCAGCCGATATTGGTGATCACGGCTACTTCCGGCTGTATAATATTGGTACTGTCCAGGCGGCCACCCAGACCGGTTTCAATAACAGCAATGTCTACTTTTTCCTGTGCAAAGTAATCGAACGCCATACCTACGGTGATCTCAAAAAAAGAAGGTTCAATTTCTTCAATCAATGGTTGAATGCGTTCGGTAAAATCAATAACAAACGACTGGCTGATCATTTCGCCATTCACCTTGATACGTTCACGGAAATCTTTCAGGTGCGGTGAAGTATACAGGCCTGTTTTATAACCGGCAGTTTGCAGAATAGCTGCCAGCATGTGGCTGGTGGAACCTTTACCATTGGTGCCTGCAATGTGTACGGATTTAAACGCATGCTGCGGATTGTTCAGAAAATTGCACACCAGGCGTGTATTGGTCAGGTCTTTTTTATAGGCCGCTGAACCTATGCGGCTGAACATAGGTAATCTGTTGTACAGGTAGTCAAGTGTATCCTGGTAAGTCATTGTATAAATTGGGTAACAAATCTATAAAAGCAAAGCCACGGTTCCAAAACCGTGGCTCGTATTGTTGATCTATATTGACAGGTTAGAATACTGTTGTTTGCTTTGTGGTGCTACGAGATATTAGCCGCGTACTTTAAAGTTCACCAGTACGGTACCGGTTTGCTCATCCTGCCCGTTAGGACTGGCATTAAACTTTGACTTGCGCACCATTTCAATAGCCTTTTCCTTGTAATACGAATCGGAGGTGGTAGAACCACGCATCTGGTAGGTGGCGCTGATCACATTGCCGGACTGATCCAGCTTTACATCAATGGCCACTGTAGCATTTTCATTAAAATCATCCTGGTAAGTATATGCTTTGGACACATAACGTCCTTCCAGTCCTTTGGATATCCTGATACCGGAATTGCCTTTACCACCACCGGTATAGTTTTTGGAATCGGGGTCTCCACCGGGACGGCCCTGGTCTCCTTTGCCACCGGCAATACCTTCGCCGGTACCGGGTTTGTAGGTGCTGGCTTCATTACCGCCCGAACCGGTACCGTTCACACCTTTAAACTCAGCCTTGGCCTTGCGTACAGGAGGTGCAGGAGGAACGTCTTCTTTTGGTTTGCTGACAGGCTTGTTTTTTACCACGTCCTTTTCAGGCACTTTAGTAGCCTCAGGTTTGGTAACCGGCGGTTTTTTGATCACAGGAGCATCTTCGTCTTTATCGTCGGTAGCAATGTCTTTTACTGCTTCTTCATGATGTGCCACAGGTGCAGGAGGAACATAAGCCTGCTGATTGGTTGGGGCAGGAGGCCCTGGCTCAAATGGCTGATCGGTACCGGAACCCTGGTCACTGTTGCCCAGGTTCACTTCCATCCCTTCCTCTACAGGAGGTGGAGGCAATGGTGGTTCCACCCATTTTACAAACAGGAATATCACCAGTAACAGTGCACATACCAGTGCTGTATAGCTACCGGCACGTATGTTTTTCTGTGATTCAAAATTATCTGTCATCTGCATCGTGTTTACCATACGAATTTACTGATGTTTCAGCATAACGTACAAACAATATGCTAATTGTATGTGGATGTGTATGCAAAGTGTTAAAGTAGGGAGGCCTGGAAGATGTAAGCTGCAAGGCTCAGGGAAGTACAAAAGCATAAAGTGAAATACAAAATACGAAGTACGGCCTTGTTTTATTGCGTCTTTGCGTGAAATGGTCAGAACTGCAGGCTTTCACGTCGCACGATTGACGATTCATGAAGGAGCACGAAACTCAACACTCAAACCCGACACTCCTTTTCTCACTTGAAAAATATATCGTATGCAAAACGCAAAATAGTAGCGCTTATTACCAGCAGGAAAAAGATGCGGATAAAAGTATTACCGCGCAACAATGCCAGCCGGGCACCCAGTAAGCCTCCTGCAGCATTACATACCGCCATCGGGACAGCAATGGCGAATATGATCTTACCACTCAATGTAAAGAACAAAATAGAGCCCAGGTTGGTGGCCAGGTTTACAAATTTGGCCTGCGCACTGGCGTGTAAAAAGTCAAGTCCCAGTAAACCAATAAAACCAAGTACCAGGAAACTACCGGCACCGGGACCTATAAATCCATCATAAAAACCAACCACCATGCTAAGTAATAATGAATAGATCCATTGTGCGCGTATGCTATGCCCTTTCTCTGTATGGGTGCCAAATTGCTTATTGGCATAGGTGTATACTGCAACTACGATCAGTACTACCAGTAGTAAGGGTTTCATAAAACTGTTGCTGACCAGTGTTAATACTTTAGAGCCTGTCATGGCCGAACAAAAAGCTACCAGCATCATAGTGCCCAGCATGGTAAAATTGAGTTTTACCCGTTTGGCATATTGTGCAGCGGCAAAAGCAGTGCCGCAGAATGCAGGAATTTTTAAGGTGCCGATAACAGTAACCACGGGATATTGTGGTAACAGGATCAACCCGGCAGGTGTTTGTATCAATCCCCCACCACCCACAATGGCATCCACAAAACCAGCGCTGAAAGCAGCAATGCACAACAGAATAATTTCAGTAGTCATATAAAAGTAACAGGATTAAGGATTGGCTTTACGCATGTTGGCCAGTAGCAGGCCCGCCAGCACCAGCACACTGCTGATACCGTGCAGCCAGGTAATTTCTTCATGTAGTATCCAAACAGCTTCTAGACTGCTGAAAACAGGTATCAGGTTGCCGAACAAGGCTGTACGGGCAGCGCCCAAACGTGCAATGGCCAGGTTCCAGCACAAAAAAGCAGTGACCGAAGTGCCGGCACCGAGGTATAAGATCACCAGCAGCAGCTTACTATTCCATTGAACAGAAGGTGTAGAGGTTTGCTCATATATAAACCAGGGAGTCAATAGTAAGGTGCCGATAGTAAATACAGCCAGTAAAAAACTTACAGGACTAATACCTGGCGGCTTGCGGCGTACTAGAATGGTATATACGGCAAAGGTGAACGCGGCAGCTACAATCCAGCCGTCACCACGGGTAAAATGAAGTGATTGTAGTCGTTGCCAGCTACCCTGCGATAACAGCAATATAATACCGCCGATACAAAGCAAAAGCCCGGTTAACCGCAATGGACGTACAGTTTCTTTCAGAAATACAGCTGCCAGTATGATGGCAAAAACGGGAGACAATGTGGTACCGATCAGTGCAAGATTAATAGCGGGAACATGATGTGCTGCGATGTATACAAACGTGTTGAATAGCGTAACTCCACTCAATGCAATCCAGAAAAAATATTGTTTGTTCTGTAAGATCACCTGTTTTTCGGCCACCAGTTTATTCCAGCCAAACGGTAATAAAATGAGAGAAGCTGTAAGCCACCTGTAAAATGCCAGGGTTACCGGGGGAACATGGTTGATAATGCCGCGGGCTGCTATAAAATTGCCAGACCAGATAATGACTGCTGCTACAGCCAGCACTGTACCAGCTAAAATATTATTTCTCAAAGCAAGGTCGGTTAGGTTGTAGGAACCGGTAGGCAAAAATAATGGAGTGAACAATATTTAAAGAATCAATTCTATAGGTGCATGTTCCGGGTGATTGCCGGTGTGCGATACCATGTTAAAAGGACGTGGCAGTAGCCGGAGAGATAATAATCTCATGAAATCAATGATTTTTTTTACCGGCAACGGGTACACAGTGTAACATTCCTGTTTTCCCGGCGTATTTGTTAATAGGATAATAAAGCAGTTGCCCTTCACGGCATAAAATGTATATTGTGCAGGCCGGGGTGATGGGAGCCTTTTTGAATTTGAGTATCATTTACTTATACTAAACTATGCTTCTGCAAACACTGGAATCTCTATTTAGCCGCGATCTGAACAGGCTGAAGGGCGAGATACAACTTTATCGCGACGAAAGAAAGATCTGGTATATTGAAAAAAATATAGCCAATTCTGCAGGCAATCTCTGTCTGCACCTGGTAGGCAACCTGAATGCTTATATTGGTACCGAGTTAGGTAAAACCAATTATATACGGCAGCGTGACCTGGAATTTTCACTGAAAGATATTCCACGCACAGAACTGGTAAAACGGATTGACAATACGGTAAGCATGATCCAGAAGGTGTTAGGACATTTAACCAGTGACGATCTGCTGGCAATATATCCCGTAATGGTGTTTGATAAAGAGATGTCTACGGAGTATTTCCTGGCACATCTTGCCACGCATCTTAATTATCACCTGGGACAGGTAAACTACCACAGGAGATTACTGGATGCTGAATAACGCAAATCCTTAAGCTTTATATGAAGCCTGTTGCTTTATTAATGGGTGCTATGCAGTTGTAGTATATTGTTTGCCTGTAATGTTTTTATGCATGGATATACACAACGCGAATCGAATGATACGTATCACCTGGTAACCGGCAATAAAGATAATTTTGGCGATCGCCGTATTAAATATTCCAGGCATTTTTACAAAAACTCTTCATTATCCCGTTTTCTTGATCAGAACGGTGAGCCTTCCTTCATTTATGAGTACAAAACAGCTTCCAGATGCAAGGGCATACGGTTGTTCTATATATCACGTGACAGTGTGTATGTTTTTGAACAGGTAAAAAAAGTAACCTGTACCCGCTGCTGAAAGAAACACGCGGGTTGTATGATTATGAATGGAATGTCTACGCACGGCTGACCAGTACCGTGTTGTCAAAATAGCATGTTATTGCTGCCTGTAACGATGACGGGATGATTTTATAAGAACTTTTGCAATTAATGCTATACTTTGAAGCATCCTAATAATCACCTATGTTTTTCATGCAACGTTTCCGAAAATATGCAGGCTGGTGTATTATCCTGTTTTTAGTATTGTTCTTTTTCCGGTTGGCTTATGGCTATTGGAATATTCCCGGTAAGGAAGGCACTACCGGTTATGCATCTGATTTTTTCAACAGTGTAGATAACCTGCGTAAAAATTATGCCACAGAGAATAATTTTTACAGGAAAAATGTGGGACAACAGGAGGCTATTGCTGTCCAGCAGAAGTATGAAAAAACGGCCACTGTTAAATCTAAAAGCACGCAGTTTGAACAGGACCTGGCAAAAGTGAGTCAGCGTATTGAATTGTTCAATGCGGTGATCCAGTACGAACAGAATACCGGTAATGCCGGAAGCAGGGAAATACATATGGTGCTGGGTATTGCTCCCGAAAAGTTTGAAAGTTTTTATGTGCAGATGCAACAGGTAGGGCAGGTGCGTGTGCGTGTTGTAACAAAAGTGGATAAAACGAATGAGTATCGCCAGTTGAATGCAAAAAAAGCATCACTGAAAAAAACACTGGCCTCCTTAAACGACCTGAAATCGCGTGGGGTGCTATCAGTGATTTTGTTTCCCTGCACGATAAGATTCTGGAAATTGAAAACCAATTGCAGGAGTTGGGTGTTGAACTGGGGAACTTTGATACAGAAAACCAGTTCTGTACGGTAAGATTCTCTATGTATGAAGGAGCAGCAGAAAAAAAGATCGGGTTGCTGCATCGTGTTAAAGTAGCGCTTGAATGGATCATCCGTTTTTATGCTATGTTTATGGTGGGCATATTGGGGGCAGCCTGCGTTGTATTTTTGTTATTACTGATCATTGATAAACTGCAAGGGATAACTGCGGCTAAAAATAAATAGTGATATGAAAAATTTCATCATACTCTTCCGTGAACCGGATGGCAGAACGGCGCACATACACCAGGAGTTACCCTGGAGCACCGGCAACACTGGCAGGCCTGGTTTGAAAAATGCGGAAAGGAAGGGCGGTTGAATGGTGGCAGCGGACTTATGCTGGATGGAGCATTACTGAAGGGAAATCGTGCAACAGTAACCAATGATATTCATAAGATATGCACAGAGATCGTGGGCGGGTTTGTATTGCTGAAAGCAGATGATTTGCATGAAGCAATTGTTATCATGCAGTCATGCCCCATCTTTGCGTTTGATGGCTATGCTGAGATCCGGGAGATGTAGCAATAATACTGTATTCACCGGAGTGCCTGTTATATGCAGTATATTTCTTGCTTTGCATACCTTACAGCAAATCACTATATGCAGTTTGGTGCAACAACAATAAGCAATAAAAAAGCCGTCCCGGAAACCGGGACAGCTTTTGCAGGGAGGGGAGTTATTCCCTTGGGCCAGCACCCAGCAACAGTATATCACTCACCTGTATATCTGTTATATATTTCTTTACACCATCCTTGTCTACATAACTTCTGTTGACAAGCTTACCGGAAACCAATACACCAGTACCCTTCGCCAGATATTTTTCTGCTATATCAGCAATTTTACCCCAGGCTACCAGGCTATGCCATTGTGTGCTTTTGACCATCTCTCCGCTAACACCACGATAGCTTTCGTTAGTGGCCATGGTAAAGCGCGCCCATTTTCTTCCTTTGTCTGTTAAACGTACATCCGGTGTATTACCTAAATTTCCAATCAGTTGAACTTGATTCTTCAGCGCGTACATAACTTAGCTTTTTAATAGTTAAATATTATTTTTCATCTTCAACCGCGTCATTTGCCGTTGTTGACCACACAAAGATGCACCAGCGAAAATCCGTTACCCGGTTATTAAACATTTACTGTCGGATGTAAGCGCTTTAAACGTTTACAAACGACTACAAACGGTTATTTTTCTTATTTTGGTTCCTGTTATAATGTATAATGTGCTGCTTATGAACGTTGAAGAAAAAGTTTGTCTTTCCTGTGGCAGGTTGGTCAGAGGCAGGGTAGACAAAAAGTTTTGTGACGATGCCTGTCGTAATACCTATAACAACCAGTTGAACAGCGACAGCAATGGGTTTGTACGGAATGTAAACAATGCCCTGCGCAGGAACAGGCGCATATTACAGGAGTTATTGCCGTCTGATACCGCCACGCAACATGTGCCCAGGAAAACGCTGGCCGACAAAGGATTTCATTTCCGGTTCTTTACCCATATGTATGTGAACCAGAATAAAGACTGTTACTACTATTGTTATGATTATGGTTACCGACCGCTGGAAAATGACCTCTTTATGGTGGTACGTAATAAAAAGAATGAAGTGTAGGTTATCTGCTGTTAACAGAATACTTCTCTGTAATCTGTGTACGCTTTGTATGCAGGCACGGCTTTTTGTATTTACCGATAAAAAGACCGGATATTGGTAGCATTATCAGCGTGCACGCTATAATTTTCTTTATGGCTGCGCTGAAATGGCGTAAATTCACATTGCATTTTTTTGAATGTTACAGGCATTTATCCGTACTGTTACATTCATTTGTTTAAAATACGATGGAATCCAATGAAACAAAAGTTAAACTGTGTTCTGTTAATTGATGATGATGAACCTACCAATTTTCTGAATAGGATGGTGGTGGAAGAAACCAACTGTGCCCATCATGTACAGGTAATACAAAGTGGTCGCGAGGCCCTGGATTATCTTTCCAGTAAAGGGAAATATGCCAATGCCGCCAATAAATATCCTACTCCCGATCTGATCTTTCTTGATATCAATATGCCTGCTATGGATGGCTGGGAGTTCCTGGAGCAATATGAATTACTTCCCAATGAACAGAAGGGCAGGATCATTATGGTAATGTTGACCACTTCTTTTAATCCTGAAGATGAGTTGAAGGCAAAGGCCAATGGATATATCTCCGGCTTTAAGAACAAACCTCTTACAGAAACTGCATTGAACGAGATACTGCACGAACATTTTGCCGATCATTTTTAAGAGGATAATTATAACGGGATCTCTATTTTCAGTAAACAACCGGTGCCAGTGCTGCTGATGATCTCCATGTTGCCATTCTGCATTTCCACGCGACTGGTAATGTTGTTCATACCAATGCCCTTTGTTTTTACTGCGGGGTCGAAGCCCACACCATTATCTCGGATCAACATCTGAACTGAGTCATGATTATATACCAATTCAATATCTGCAATAGTAGCTTTGGAATGTTTCAGTATATTGTTTACCTGCTCCTGCGCAATGCGGTACAGGAATAATTTCTTATTGCCCGAAATACGTTCTACATCAGGGTCGTAGCGGCTGATCCTGATATTAAGCTCCGGATGCAGTTTCATGGATTCCAGCATTTCCTGCAGTGCTTCTTTCAGTCCCAGGTCTCCCAGTGAAGGTGGAACCAATGCCTTAGACAAAGTCCTGATCTCATGAATGGCTTTGGAAACGTTATCGTAGCTCTTGATCAGTAGTTCACGACGCAATATTTCTTCGTTCAGTGCCATATCAATACACAGCTTGGCCGTGGCCAGTATCTGGTTGATATTATCATGCAGTTCACGGCCTATCTGGCTTCTTTCCTGTTCCTGTGTTTGTATGGTAACCTGTGTTACCAGTTTTTGCATTTCCAACTGGTGCAATAGCAATTCATCCTGTCTTCTTTTGCGGTCGGTTACATCTGTCATGGCACCCAGCATCCTGTAGGGCTTCTGCTGTTCATCGCGCAGAATATAGCCTCTGTCAAATACAAACTTGTAATCACCATTGCCGGTCTGGTAACGGTATTCTTCCTGCCACTGGCTTTCGCCATTATTGCGGCATTCATTGATCTTTTGTAATATACGGCTGCGGTCGTCGGGATGAATATGCTGATGGTGCCACTCAATGGTTTTCTGTACAGAACTGGCGGGAAAGTCAAAAATATTGGTAATGCCCTCATTCCATGCTATTTCATCAGTACGAAGGTCCCAGTCCCAGGTGGTATCATTAGTGGCTTTGATGATGGTATTGTAACGGTCCAGGTTTTCGACCACATGCTGTAAGATCTTTTTCCTTTCAATACTGTATTGAATGGTTTTAGCCAGCAGCTTTTCATCAAAATCACCTTTTACCAGGTAATCCTGTGCACCCATACCAATAGCTGCCAGTGCCACCTGTGTATCGGATAGGCCAGATAGTACGATGATGGATATATTGGGAATTTCGCTGTTGAGTCTTTTGAAAGAGTCAAGACCGGTGCTGTCGGGTAAGGAAAGATCCAGGAACACAAGGTCAACATGATTAGCATGCACTGCCTCTACCGCTTCGGATAAACGACCGGCGTAGAAAATATTCTTTACAGGTAAACCGCTTAAACGGATGTATTCACAAAACAGGAAGAAGTCGCTTGGGTTATCTTCTGTTACCAGAATATTTAACGGATGGGTTGATGTGATCATAGTGGCTTGTTTGTAACATCCGCACCGTTATGGTGCTGTTACTTCCTGTACAACATTCGTTGTTTTGTGATTAAAATTGCGTTTTTAATGATGCGGTGATAACGCATATTTATGATTGTGGCCGGAAATTTAGGCTGCAAAAGATACTAAATTGTTCTTTTACAAAAAAACAGATTCCCCGCCGGGGAGCCAACTGCCATCAATACCGGCATATCCAATGCAGACGGACATGCCGCTATAATCGGCAAGTTTGTAGTAGTTTAGCTGTTTAGTACGAGGTTGTTTATGGAAATAATTAATAATTACTGCACTGCCGTTCTGAAAATGGAACCCGGTAATGTGCATATTCACTACCACGATAAAGAATATGGTTATCCTATTCACAGCGATAATGAATTGTTTGCAAGACTGATCCTGGAAATTAACCAGGCTGGCCTTAGCTGGACCACTATTCTGAAGAAAAAAGATAATTTTTTCAAGGCTTTTGACAATTTTGATATTGCAAAAGTGGCGCGTTATACAGATAAAAAGGTAGAAAAGCTGTTGCAGGATGCGGGTATTATCCGGAACCGGCTTAAAATTGCCGCAACTATTGATAATGCCAAAAAGATCGTGCAATTGCAGAAAGAATACGGTTCTTTTAAAAACTGGATCGATGCCCATCATCCACTGACCAAAGAGGAATGGGTGAAGCTTTTTAAAAAAACCTTCCGGTTTACCGGTGGAGAAATCGTGAACGAATTTCTGATGAGTACCGGCTATCTGCCTGGTGCACATAGTACCAGTTGTCCTGTATACGCCAGAGTAGCAAAAACTAAACCCGCCTGGATGCATTCCGGCTCAACCAAAAAATAATGTACCGTTTTCTGCGTATTGGTGCCCTGGCAGGCATTGCCTGGTTCTTCCTGCATTGTTTATGGGTGGTTTATGACGGTTTGCACAGGTTTACCGGCAAGGCCGATGTAGCCATTGTATTGGGCAATACCGTTTTTGCCAACGACTCACTGGCCTTATGGACACAGGGCAGGGTAGATGCTGCATTGAATCTATACCGTAATGGTCAGGTGAAAAAGATCTTTGTAAGCGGTGGAATGGCTACTTCTATGTATCCGGAAGGAGATGGAATGCGCGATTACCTGGTTTGCAATGGCGTAGACAGTAATGATGTGATTGCTGATAATTATGGCGACAACAGTTTTCTTACTGCTAAGAACTTTATAACGTTTAACCGTCAGCAGCATTTTTCTTCAGCGGTAGTGGTGACGAGCTTTTTCCATATTACCCGCTCTAAATATATTCTCCGTAAGCTGGGTTATATCAACGTTGCCAGCGAACCTTCAAACTATTACACCATCAAAGACTGGTTTTACCTCACCCGTGATTTTGTGGCGTTTTATAAGTATGTGGTTGTTTATTAATTTGAAAATTTGAATGTGTGATAATTTGAAAATGGGGTTGATTGATGGCTTGATGGTTAAATTGTTTGATAGTTGGGGTTAATTTTAAACGTCAATTGTGAGTGGTCGCAGTTATTTGCATATTCCTGATAAAAAGTGGTTTTTGTTGCTGAAAAGTAGCTGTTGGTTTGCAATTGACAGTTAGTTACTGCTGTGTTTGCCCGCTGCTCGTAGCTGCATTCTGCGTTAGGCGCTAAACGTTCAGTAGCACCATGCCCACAAAGCCGTTAAGGCGCAACTGTATTCAACTTATAACCTGTATTGAGCGTTTCGCCCGCATTCTAATTCAACTGCACCGCCGGTAACCTGTAATGCTGACCATCAAAAAGAAATAACTCATCAATTTCGTAGGTCCAGTATTTGTGAATGGGAGATTGAGAAAGGTAATTTTCTACATCTTCGCGGTCTTCAGCGGTAAAAGTGATCCACACACGTTGTGTTTCCATTGAAACAAGATAGTAGTCGATCACTCCTTTTTCAATGAGGTTATCAATGTAAACGCGGTGGGAGGGGATCAGCGACATAAAATCATCGTCCATCTCAAATTGTATCGTCACCTGGAACTTCTTCATTACAGCGAATCTAGCAAAAAAAGAGTATAAAAAATGTTACAACTTCCAGTCTATCACCTGGTTTACCCATTCTCCACGATAGGGTGTTGATACCTTGATGTAGTTATCAGTGTATCCTTCCATCATGTTGTTCTTTACGTTGCCTTCAAATAATACTTTACGTATTTGCCCCGCATGCAGTTGGGTAAAGTACTGCATTTTCATGTAGGAAAGGTTGCGCAGGGTTTTGTTGCGTTCATGACGCTCGTGCATGGGAACTACCGGTTGTATTTCCAGTGCTTTGGTGTTGTCTCTTTCTGAGTAAGTGAATACGTGCAGGTAAGAAATATCGAGTGAATGCAGAAAATCAAAAGTTTCTTTGAAATATTCATCCGTTTCACCGGGAAAACCTACAATAACATCAACTCCAATGGCACAATGGGGCATCAGGGTTTTGATCAGTTGCACCCGATCTGCGTACAGCTCACGACGGTAGCGTCTTCTCATCAAACCCAGAATGTGATTGCTGCCGCTTTGTAACGGAATATGAAAATGCGGCATGAATTTGTTGCTGTTGGCCACATGTTCAATGATATCGTTGGTGAGCAGGTTGGGCTCAATGGAGGAGATACGGTAACGTTCAATTCCTTCCACTTCTTCCAGTGCCTGCACCAGGTCAAAGAAATTCTCTTCGTGTTTTTTATTGCCATCGGGCCCTTTGCCAAAATCGCCCAGGTTTACACCGGTCAGCACAATCTCTTTTACGCCATTCTGGGCCAGTGTACGGGCGTTCTGCAGCACATTGCCGATAGAATCGCTGCGGCTTTTGCCACGGGCCATCGGAATGGTGCAGAAAGAACAGGTGTAATCACAGCCATCCTGAACCTTCAGAAAGGTACGTGTGCGATCCTGTACAGAAAAAGAAGCGTTGAAACCGGTTATATCTTCCACATCACAACTGCAGATTTTAGCTGAATCACCCTTTGTAAGTTCCTGTAAATGATGGACTATATTGAATTTTTCAGCAGCTCCCAGCACCAGGTCAACGCCCGGGATGGACGCTATTTCGGCAGGTTTCAACTGGGCATAACAGCCGGTGATCACCACCAGGCTTTCGGGCGATTTGCGCTGGATACGGCGCACCAACTGGCGACATTCCTTGTCGGCATTATCTGTTACAGAACAGGTGTTGATCACGTATACATCCGCACTATCATCAAATGACCGCTTCTCAAAGCCTTCATTTTCCAGTAAACGGGAAATGGTGGAAGTCTCTGAAAAGTTGAGTTTACAGCCCAATGTATGAAAAGCCACTGTTCTTTTGTCTGCCATAGAGCCCGCAAAGATAAACCAGCCTAACCGGTTGTCCAAAATCGCCGCTTTTGTGTTTATTTGTATCAAACTAAGCTGTTTTGAAAAGAAATTACAGGTGGGTAGTGTTGCTTCCGCTGTTACTGGCTGCTTTCTGGCTCATTTCCAGGCAGAAAAGCATTCATATTCCTGCGGAAGATCAACTGGACCGTCATCCGCGTGCTGTTAAATATAGTAAACATGCCCGCTGCAGGATGGAGTGCCGGCATATTGATGAAAGCGAAGTGCAGGAAATTATCCGCGATGGTAAGGTGAATATGGCTAAAAGTGAACCGGACAGTCATCCTGATCCCAAATATGCGCTGGAAGGTGTTACACACGACGGGCAACGGGTACGTGTGGTCATTGCCACTGCACCCAACAATACCATGGTGGTGGTTACGGTAATTGACCTGGATACAGAATGGACGTGTCATTGTGAATAATGGGGAGAATTTGAAAATGGTTGCCTGATGGATTGATCGTTCAATGGCTGTCATAATTGGCTCGAAGCCCATAGCTCGCAGCCCTTTGCAACTGCCCACTGTTTTGCGTGAGTATTTTAAACATATATAATAAATAATACTTTAAACGTTATATACCTTCAACTTTAATCCTTCTGTCTGAACTAACCCGAACCCTGTATATGAAACGATTGCCTCAGCCCATACGTTTTTTATACCTGGCGCACGCCGGCATCACTTTCCTGGTGCTGATGCTGCTGGTAATACCGCTTGTACTGGTGGCTTCTTTTTTCGGGAAGATCAAAGGCGGGAATTTTATTTACAGGGTATGTTGTATATGGGCAGATGTATGGTTCTTACTGATAGGCATCCGTCACATTAACCTGTATGAAGTACCGCATGATGCAAAGCGTCAATACATCTTCGTTGCCAATCATATCTCTTATCTTGATGCTCCTATTATTGTAAAAACTATACGGCAGCGCGTACGGATACTGGGAAAGGCTGAAATGGCCAGGATACCGTTGTTTGGTTTTATTTACCGCAATACGGTGGTGATGGTGGACAGAAGCAATGCTGCCAACAGGGCCAGCAGTGTTCGTATTCTGAAATCTGTTATCCGTAGAGGCATTTCCATCATCCTGTTTCCCGAAGGAACCTTTAATGAATCAACCAACCCGGTGAAGGATTTTTATGATGGCGCGTTCCGGATTGCTATTGAAACACAAACACCCATCAAACCTGTATTGTTTCTGGATGCATTTGAACGGTTGCATTACAGCAGCATATTTATGCTGCATCCCGGTTTGTCGCGATCGGTGTACCTGCAGGAAATAGATGTGACTGGCATGACCACTGCCGATCTGCCCCGTCTGAAACAACAGGTATATGACCTGATGGATGAAAAGTTGCGGAGTTATGATGCAAAGTGGATTCGATGATTGCTGCATTTCCGGTTTCACCAGAAGCGACCTGTCTGGTGCGCTATACAGTTGATTTTTTCAGATATTATACTTCCAACTGTAGTTCATCCAGCCTTGTTGCCTGCGCCTTGTGTCTTTCTCTAACTTACTTATCTTGCGTACATGTTTGCTGATGTTATTATTCCACTGGCATTGCCTAAAAGTTTTACATGGTCTGTACCCGCTCATTTGCAGGAACAGGTGCATGAAGGCGTGCGGGTGGAAGTGGTGTTGGGTAAAAACAAGCGGTATGCAGGTGTAATAAAGCGGTTGCACAATGAAAAACCGGAAGCATTTGAACCTAAGGAGATCCTGAATGTGCTGGATGCAACGCCTATTTTGTACAAACAACAATTGCAGTTGTGGCAATGGATGGCAAAGTATTACATGTGTAGCGAAGGGGAGATCATGGCCGCAGCATTGCCCGCACATTTTAAACTCAGCAGCGAAACCATTGTTGTTTTTAATGATGAGTATGGCGAAGACTTTACACATCTTGATCACGACGAATACATTGTGGCGGAAGCCCTGCTGATCAGGAAAGAACTGAAACTGCAGGAAATACAGCAGGTGCTGGATTCATCACACGTATACCCGGTCATCAAACGGCTGATCGATAAAAAAGTATGTTTTGTATGGGAAGCGCTGAAAGATACTTATGCTCCCCGCAAGGAAACTTTTGTGATCCTGAACCCGCAGTATGATAATGAAGAAAATCTCAGCGCACTGCTGAATGAAGATAAAAAGCTGCAACGTGCCGAAAAGCAGATGGAGCTGTTGTTAAGTTACCTGCACCTCACTAAAACGGAAGGAGAAGTAACACGTCCGCAGTTGCTGAAAAAAAGCGGTGCTTCAGATGCGCAATTGAAAGGACTGGTAGATAAGAATATACTGTGGTTGGAAAAAAGACAGGTAGACAGGCTGCAATATCTTCCCCGCGATATTAATATTGATTTTACACTTACCCCGGCACAACAGCAGGCTTTTGACGAGGTATCAGCAGCACTGGAAAATAAACCGATCTGTTTGCTGCACGGAGTTACAGCCAGTGGTAAAACACAGGTATATGTACGGTTGATGGAACGTTATATCCGTGAAGGGAAACAGGTATTGTTCCTATTGCCCGAAATTGCACTGACCTCACAGGTGATACGTCGTTTACAAAAATACTTTGGTGGTTATATCGGTATTTACCACAGTAAGTTCAGCCAGAATGAACGGGTGGAGATCTGGAATAAAGTGAAGACCGGTGAAATGAAAATTGTGCTGGGAGCGCGTTCAGCCCTGTTCCTGCCTTTTACAGACCTTGGGTTGATCGTGGTAGATGAAGAGCATGACCCATCTTACAAACAACAGGACCCTGCACCGCGGTACAACGCCAGGGATGCCGCTATTTATTACGCATCCTGTTTCCAGGCAAAAGTATTACTGGGCAGCGCTACACCTTCACTGGAGAGTTATTTCAATGCACAGACACAAAAGTATGGACTGGTAACGCTTGCAGAACGTTTTGGCGGTGTACACCTGCCGGTAATTGAAACCATTGATGTCAAAAAGCTCAGTCGTAAAGAGAGGGATGAGAATATCATTACACCTCCACTGAAAGAGGCTATAGAACGGTCATTGCAACAGGAAAAACAGGTGATCCTTTTTCAGAACCGGCGTGGCTATACTCCTTACCAGGTATGTCAGACCTGCGGATGGATACCGCATTGCCGGCATTGTGATGTATCGCTGACGTTTCATAAGAACACGAATAAACTGCATTGTCATTATTGTGGTACCGTGTACCCGGTAGTGCATACCTGCGAGGCATGTGGGCATCATCATTTTACACAACGCAATTTCGGAACAGAAAAGATCGAAGAGAACCTGCAGGAATTATTTCCGTTGGCCAGGGTAGCGCGCATGGATGTGGACAGTGTGCGTGGTAAATCGGCACACGACAACCTGGTACAGTTGTTTGAACAGAATCGTATTGATATACTGGTAGGAACACAGATGGTGGTAAAGGGGCTTGATTTTGAAAGTGTGAACCTGGTGGGTATACTGGATGCGGATAGCTTACTGGGCTTTGCTGATTTCCGGGTGAATGAACGGGCATTCCAGTTAATGGAGCAGGTAAGCGGACGTGCAGGCCGGAGGGATGGTATAGGCAGGGTTATGATACAGGTGGCCAATGTGCAGCATCCTGTTATTGCTTTTGTACAGAAACATGACTACGACCTGTTGTACCAATATGAACTGGAAGGACGCAAGCGTTTCTTTTACCCGCCTTTTTCACGTATACTACAGCTTACTTTCAAACATAAAACAAAAGATGCTGCTGCCGATGCGGCGCAACTGATGGCAGAGGCATTGCAGAAAGATTTTGGTCAGTACCTGGTAGGTCCGGGTGAACCGGTGGTGAACAGGGTGCGCAACCAGTACCTGATGGAAATCCTGTTAAAATTGCCCAAGGATACCAGTCTTATTAATCATTGTAAGGCCGCTATCCAGGACCAAATCGCTATTTTGCATAATAATAAACGTTTCCGCAACGTGGTGATGATTCCGGATGTAGACGCCATGTAATAACTACATAAAAGATATATAGCCGCATTCATTTTACGTAACACCTTATACCGTGATCTTTCGTAAAACCACATTTTTCCTGTTGCTGTTTGCGATACTGGTATTGCCTTTTTTCGCCTGGAAAATCATCTGGCTGGCGGGTGCTGCAAAAACAAAAGGTGTTATTCAGTTTCGCAGTAAAGGCATTACTACTTCACTGGATGGCACTTACCTGGTGGTGAGCTTTGTAGTCAATAAGGATACCGTATGGTTTCATGGCAGGGACAGGGGCTCGTTTGCCGAAGGTGAAATTACTGATGTTATCTACCAGCTTCATAATCCGGAAGATGCACGGTTGAATGATTTTGCCAGTGTATGGGGCGATACGCTGATCTATAGCGGTATTCCGTTTGTGATCTTACTGATGTTGTTCCTGCAGCCTTCTATTGTACCGTGGCGTTCGCGTATCAGGATTGTCAGGCATTCACCCTACTTACTGCTGGAATCATAGCGCAGACTTTTATTTACCGGGCGAGATAGCGTATTTCATCATATTCATACGTATGGGTGCCGGGCTCTGCGTTGCGGGCAGCAACCAACATCGCTTTTGCTACAAGTTTGCTGTGTATAGCCCTGTACCTGCGCAAAGAACCGGGCATCAGGAAGGATACAGCCGGTAATATTGCCTGCGCAATACGTTCTGCCAGCCTGAATTCCTTTCTTGTACCCAGTAGCAGCGAAGGGCGGAAAATATGTATTGACCGGATGGGAAATGCACGCACATCTTCTTCCATACTGCCTTTCAGTTGCAGGTAAAAATTGCCGGATGCTGTACTGGCACCTACTGCTGAAACAACCAGGAACTGTGTAAAACCCTGCCGGCAGGCCAGTTGTGCTGTATGAACGGGAATATCATAATCTATTTTACGGTAGGCATCCTTATCGCCCTGAACCTGGTTACGGGTGGTACCTACGCAACAAAAAACAGCCTGCCCGGTACCCAGCCTGGCAGAAAGATCTGAGAGATTATTAAAGTCAACCAGCCGTATTTCCAGTTTGTGATGCGAAAGCTGTAAGGGCCTGCGCACCAGCAAAACCACTTTACTGAAAGTGTTGTCCTGAAGCAGTTCCTGTACCAATTGTTCACCAATTAGTCCGGTGGCACCGATAACAACTGCTGTTTGTGCCTGCATAATTTGTTATTTTGTGGCTTAGACAGGTATATATGCAAATTGATCAAAATATTTCACTCCGTCAATACAACACTATGGGTATTGACGCAAAGGCGCGGTACTTTTCCCGGTTTTCATCTGCAGAGCAGCTACAGGAATTGCTGAATTCGGCCCCTGCTAACGGAGAACCACAACTTATACTTGGTGGTGGCAGCAATATACTATTTACCCGTGATTTTAATGGCATTGTGTTGAAAAATGAAATATCGGGTATTCATATTGTGAAGGAAGATGATGATTATGTATATGTAAAAGCGGGTGCAGGAGAAAACTGGCACAGCCTTGTGCACCATTGTATTGAGCAAAACCTGGCAGGATTGGAAAACCTGTCATTGATCCCGGGCAATGTAGGGGCCAGTCCCATGCAGAATATAGGCGCGTATGGCGTAGAGATCAAAGATGTGTTTGAAGAGCTGGAAGCCTTTCACATATACGATAAACAGGTGCAGCGCTTCACAACAGCAGATTGCGCTTTCGGATACCGTGAAAGTGTCTTTAAACGAAAATACAAAGGGCAGTTTGTGATCCTTTCGGTTACTTACCGGTTAAGTAAAAAACCGGTTTTTTATACTGCATACGGTGCTATACAACAAGAGTTAGACGCAATGGGTGTGCAACAGTTATCAATCCGCGCTGTTTCGCAGGCTGTAATGAATATCCGCACGTCTAAACTGCCAGATCCGGTTAAGATTGGTAATGCCGGTAGCTTTTTTAAGAACCCTTCGGTAGAGAAAAGCTTTTTTGAACAATTGAAAGGGCAGTTTCCCAATATAGTAGCCTATCCCAATGCAGATGGGAGCATTAAACTGGCGGCAGGCTGGCTGATTGAACAGTGTGGCTGGAAGGGTGTACGGCATGGTGATGCAGGGTGTCACGAAAAACAGGCATTGGTATTGGTAAATTACGGGCATGCTTCAGGACAGGATATCTATAACCTGAGTGAAGAGATCGTACAAAGCGTGCAGCAGAAATTTGGTGTGGAACTGGAACGGGAGGTCAATATTATATAAAAAATATTGCCCGGTTGATGCCGGACAATTATAAACTAAAGAATAAATAGTTTCACAACCCTGGTTACGGGTCCAGCGGTTCTGTGGGGTTGATCTGTAAAGAAGCAATAGCAGGGTAGAACACCACGTCATATTTTGTTAAACGCATGCCTTTGCGAAAGGCAATATATCCCAGTTCCTGTTCACAACGTTTGTCCAGTCCCAGTTCATGAATGTAAAGACTCTGCGCTGCTGTGGTAGATACCAGGCACGATTTACCGAATGGCATGCCATACCTGAAAATAATGCGGGCACAGTTGCGCATGTTGGTGGTAGTGTGCCGGGCATAAGGTTCGGCAATGATGGCATTCTCGGGAACCTTTAATGAATCGATCATGAATTTTTTCATTTCCAGCGCTTCGCAATATTTGGTTTTGTAGGGGTGCACGCGGCCGCCTGAAACAATCACAAAGGGGGCCAGTCCTGCCTGGTAATGTGTTGCTGCTATACGGCAACGTTCTTTACTTTCTTCACTGATCTTCGTCTTACTGTTTTCCGGACCGGCGCCAGGTACCAGGATCACGGCATAGTTATAATCATTCCAGTTAATATTTTTTGCTTTTGCAATAGCAGTTTTATTTACTGTTGTTTCCAGTGGTTCTGCATCTGCAGCCAGCTTCCATCCGCCGATGTCAAGGAATTGTAATGCAAATTGTACGGCAGGCACAAAAAACAGGTTGGTATTCTTTACCTGCTGTAATACGTTTTTGGATGCTTTGCGTACAGTAGCTACGTATTGCTTGTCGTTTACATTGAAACTGATAGAATCAATTTTAGGATAAGCAGGTTTTACACCTTCGGCATATACACTGATGGTATAGTTTACACCTTTGGCATCTTGTTCCCAGGCTTTTACCAGCATATCCAGCGGCGACAGGTTGCTGTACAGTATATAAGTGCCCGATGGTACCAGGTGCTGACTTACCAGGTTACCCAGTGCATTGTCTGCAGTATACAGATCTGCCAGTCTTTTGCTGACAGTATTGATTTCCGCCGTTGAAAACTTCATTCTGTCTGTATAACAAAACCTGTTGAGCAGGTTGCATTGTTCCTGTGCATGGGTAAGCGCATATATTTTATCTGCAGCAATTCTTTTCAACTCCGTATCCTGTTCCAGCAGCTTACGTACAGCAGGTAATTCCTGGAACAATGTGAGCAGGTAATAATTTCGTTGCTGAATGGAACTGGCTGTTTTAACCAGTTTGTAGCCGGATGAGAGGGCCATGGAATCCTGGGCCGGGGCACAGATGCTGGTCAGGGCAAACAGTAATAACAGGGAAACGCGCTTTAAGAATATCATGCCGGTCTGTTGTTGTTATGAATGGAACGGTTGGATAAGATAAGACAAAGATGTGAAAAAAAGCCAGGTGAGTGCTTACTGACCTGGCTTTCCTGTTTGATATATGACTTTTATGATCAGTTAAAATCTTCACTGTCAAATTCCTCATCCGAAAAAGAAGCGGAATTGTCAAGATTCAGCATAGAGCCCATCAGGTCTTTGAAAGAGATCTTGTTTTCCACGATCTTTTTGCTGATCAGTGAAAATGCTGCCAGACCATGCAATACAAATTCCATTAACAGGGCCGCTTCTTTTTCATTGGCACCTTTGTAGAATTTTTTTACCAGTGCATGCAATCCGTCAACCCTGTATAATTGTTGAATTTTATCAGCATCGGAAGTAGTGAAGAAAATGTCCAGTGTATTGCCTTTATCGAACCATGCCTGTACAGAGCGGTATGGATTATCGTCCTGTTGCTGCTGGTTACGTTTTTTCTTTAGCGTATCGGGGTTGGGGAAGTAATGAATGAACTGCGTACGGATGGCTTTATCCAGCAAATTCATTGCTACCTGGTAAGGGCCTTCCTGTTCGCCTTCATATACCAGTTCTATTTTACCGGTAATAGAGGGTATTACGCCCATCATATCGCTGATCCATACGTGCGTATTCTTTTCATTGTTGATCAATGCACGACGTTCTGCTGCGCTGATAGCATTTTCAAATGCGGAGATACTTAGACGTGCCGATACACCGCTTTTTTTATCCACCAGCTCACTGCTGCGTGCTTCAAACGGGATCTGTTCAATCAAACGGCGGATGAGGTCGCTGTATTGAACGGTGGATTTCTGTGTATCAGACAACGTTGCTTCCTGCCCGGTAATTTCCAATGCTATGTCGATGTTTTTAGGATAGTGTGTCAGTATCTGGCTTTCAATCCTGTCTTTCAGCGGGGTTACAATAGAACCACGGTTGGTATAGTCTTCAGGATTGGCGGTGAATACAAACATAATATCCAGTGGCATACGTAGTTTAAAACCACGGATCTGGATATCACCTTCCTCCAGGATATTAAACAAGGCTACCTGTATACGTGCCTGCAGATCGGGAATTTCATTGATGACAAAAATGCTGCGGTTGCTGCGTGGAATGATACCATAGTGGATCACTCGTTCATCGGCAAAGCTGAGCCTGAGGTTGGCAGCTTTGATGGGATCAATATCACCGATCAGGTCTGCCACACTCACATCGGGTGTAGCTAATTTTTCACCATACCGTTCACTGCGGTGCAGCCAGGTAATAGGAGTGGCGTCGCCTTTTTCCGCAATCAGGTCGTGTGCAAAACGTGAAATGGGATGCAACGGATCATCATTGATTTCACTGCCTGCCACTACAGGAACATATTCGTCCAGTAAACCTGTCATCTGGCGTGCCATACGTGTTTTAGCCTGACCGCGTAAACCCAGGAACAGGATATTGTGGCGTGATAACAATGCTCTTTCCACATCGGGAATCACTGTTTCTTCGTACCCCAGTATGCCATTGAATGTATCTTCTTTTTGTTGTAGCTTTTTGATAAGGTTGTCACGAATCTCTTCTTTGATGCTGCGTGATGTATAACCACTCTTTTTCAGTTCACCGAGCGTTTTGATTTTTAGCTTATCCATTGTGTTGAATTATCGTCATTTAAAATGTACGTACCGTTATTGTTTTGCCAGCAATCCTTCTTCGTCCTTAGTGACTTCTGCCATTGCGTATTTTTTAATATTGTTGATCAGCATTTCATCCAGTAAGGCTACGGTCTGGCTATACGCTGCTTTTTGAGCGGGTTTAATGATCACAGCCAGTGCTTCACCCATTTCCTGTTTGTACTGCACCAATACTTTACGTATCTCTTTATTGTTGCTGGCATTGAACTGTTTGGTGTCGGAAAACGAACCTGTGTAATAATATACCATATTGTTTCCTGTTGCAATGACAGTCAGCGTGTGCCGGGGCAACGTATTGGTGATAATATTACCGGCACTGTCTTTTGGAATAGACAGTAGCATGGATGTTGGTTCTACACGCGTGCTGGCAATCATAAATACTATTGCAGGAATGACCAGGAATATCATCAACAGGCCGAGTATAACCCATTTTGTTTTGTTGGAAGTCCTGACTTGCATGGCATTGAAAGTTGTTAGGTTTATTGTGTGGAACAACTGGTGACTTTATATTTTAGTAAACAGTTTTTCTTTTGCCGCTTTCAAAGTCCCTGAATATAAATGCGCCTAACCTGTCCAGCGATGCAAAGAATGCTTTACCATTGTTGGTTTCGGTAAATTCCTGTACAAAACGTTGCAGATAAGGATCGGTTGCTATCATGAACGTGGTGATCGGAATTTTCAGCTTTTTGCATTGTGCTGCCAGGTTCAGACAGCGGTTGGTGATCTTGCGGTCGAGACCAAAACTGTTTTTATAATACCGTTTGCCGATTTTTAAACAGGTGGGTTTTCCATCTGTGATCATAAAGATCTGTTTGTTGGGATTTTTTCTGCGGCGCAGCAGATCCAGCGCCAGTTCCAGTCCTGCCACGGTATTGGTATGGTAGGGTCCTACCTGCAGGTAGGGAAGGTCTTTGATCTCTACCGGCCAGGCATCATTACCAAATACCACAATATCCAGTGTGTCTTTCGGATACTTGGTGGTGATCAGTTCACTCAGTGCCATCGCTACTTTTTTGGCAGGTGTAATACGGTCTTCTCCATACAGGATCATCGAGTGAGAAATATCGATCATCAGCACGGTAGATGTCTGAGTTTTGAAATCCGTTTCACGGATAGACAGGTCATCTTCCTGCATGCTGAAGTTTTCTACGCCATGATTGATCTGTGCATTGAGTATGGAGGTAGTAAAATCAATTTGTTCCAATGTGTCGCCAAAACGGAAAGGCCTGGTTTCAGGGTTCAGTTCATCGCCCTGTCCGGGTTTAAAAGTATGGTGCTGTCCGTCTTTGGTTTTTTTGAGTTTGCCAAAGATATCTTCCAGCGAACGTTTGCGGATGCCTTGTTCTGTTTTGGATGTAATATTGATCTCGCCGTTGACCTGGTTTTCCTGGATATATCCTTTTTCTTTCAGGTCTTCAATAAAATCGCCCATACCGTATTCTTCGTCCGTCAGCTCGTATTCTTTGTCCAACTGGTTCATCCAGTTCATAGCTTCGCCAACATCACCGTTGGTATAGGTGAGCAGCTCCATAAAAACATCCAGCAGCTGCTCAAATTTGCTTTTGCCCTGCTGGTTGGGATCAAATTTTGAAAAATGGTGACCTATCACGGGTGTACTCCTTTATTTTAAATTGTTCTGGTTTGTGCAATGAATAGTTTCTGTAATGTGAGGCATCAATCGTGCGTGGTTGCCGGTAAGTTTTGTTGGCGTGATGAGCCGCTATAGACAGAAGTAACAAGAGGTTGTTGCTGGTGGCCATTCACAGATTGCTGTTTTCCCTCCCTCAATTTAAGAATAAATTCGGTGCTATGGCTGTTTTTGGCCGCTTCTGCTTTAATCTCCTGATTATTAATTACAATTTAACGCACGGATTGTTTACGGAAAATAGTTGTAGTGCTGTTGTGGGCTGCATGGCCCCGCAGCGGGCAGGTATATAAACAAAAGATCCCGGCCTCAGGCCGGGATCTTATATCAAAAAAGAATTAAATGTTACTTTTTGATGCTGTCCTTCGTTTTGGGGGCAGAATCAGGATTTGCCAATTCTGCAGGTGCTGTTTCCAGCGGATTACCACCGCCACCTGGTTTGAACTGAGCTTCCATTCCCCTCAGCTGTTGCGACATCTCGTAGGTAGAGATGATATCCTGCCAGAAGGAGAGCTGTTTATCGCTCAGGTTACCAAACTTCTGGGCTGCAATTTTGCGGGCTTCTGTGTACAGGCTTTCATCGCTCTGAGAAGCATCACCCAGTGAACGGTAGTATTTCATCTGCTGGTCAAGATCGCTTTTTACGGAAGTACTTACTTTTTTAGCCAGTGCATAGTCTTCGCTTTTGTACGCAGCATACAGGAAGCTCATGGAAATACGGTTGTGCATATTACCACGGTTGGAGGTCATCCCGTAAGGCACGTTGCTTTCCAGTACAGAGTTATCGTATTTGTTCAGCACTTTACGGGCTGAGTCTTTTCTTTCCTGGTCGGCCAGTGTCATTGCCAGGAAGGCATGTGCCTGCCTGATAGAGTTGATATGACGACGGTTCTCTTCATCATAATACACACCAGAACGGTTAGCACCACCGTATGCAAATTTCTCCATTATGTTTTTGTAAGCAATGTCAGCTTCTACATTTGAGTTGGCAACAGGTGCCAGTCTGTAGGATAAGCCCTCCATGCGTACATATTTTTCCAGCCCCAACTCTTCCAGCTCCTGCGTTGACGTAAAGTACAGCGGGCGTTGCCATTTGTTGGCAGCGATCAGTGCCAGGATAGCGAGGTCGTTTTTCTGCAGGTAGTTGCGTTTGATATCCAGTTTCAGTTCGCTCACAATGCTGTCGCCGGGATTGAACTGCATGGTTTTTTTCACCATCTCCACATCTACAGGAATGCTTACTTTATTTACGGGGAAGATGTTGGCGGTCTCATCTTCACTCATTGGTACTACATTCTTGGTGTCGTCGCTGCCGGTAACATTTTTCAGCAGATCGTACAGGTCGTAATATTTGTTCTGATCATACCCCTGTATATAGCTGGATGCACCTACGCGTGACAGGTAAGAAGCGGTAAATACCACATCGCGTTTGCTACCCCTGATCTGCTCAGGCGTAAAGATCACATCGGCAGGAGCGCTTTCGTTCACTTTGTAACGCAACTGGTTAATGTACCAGTCTGTACCCAATAAGCTGTAGTTCACTACACGCAGGTCTGGACGTATATTTTCCACTTCCTGTGAGTACCACAGCGGGTAGGTGTCGTTATCACCAAATGAGATCAGGATGGCATCTTTGGCGCAGCTTTCCAGGTAATCTTTACCCAGGTCGCGGGCCAGCAGTTTTTTGCTGCGGTCATGGTCATCCCATTCCTGTGATGCCATCAGTACAGGCACTGCCAGCAGGCACACTGCAAAGGCTGCATAACCGGCAGCGGCTCCTTTTATAACTTTATTGAATTGCTCCTGCACCCAGATGAGGCCCAGACCTATCCAGATGGCAAAGGCATAGAATGATCCTACATAAGCATAGTCACGTTCACGTGGCTGCATGCCAGACTGGTTCAGATAGATCACAATGGCAAAACCAGTGAAGAAGAATAACAGGAAGGTGATCAGGAAGTCCCTTTTGTTTTTGGTTACCTGGTAAATAAGACCTAGAATACCCAGTATCAAAGGCAGGAAGAACAGTTTGTTGTTGGCCTTATTGGTTTTACCGGCTGTTTCCGGTAAAATATCAGGCGTACTGTGTCCAAATGCTTTATCAATGAAGTTGACACCACTGTTCCAGTTACCGTCGCGAATATTGCCAAAGCCCTGCAGATCGTTCTGCTTACCGGCAAAGTTCCACATAAAATAACGCCAGTACATCCAGCGGAACTGGTAGTCTGCAAAATAACGGATGTTGCTGCCAAAGGTAGGCTGGTCATCACCTTCCAGGCCGCCAAACGTGCGGTATACATACTCCTGGTTGCGCTCGTTACTGTTGTCGTACATGCGCGGGAAAATGTGTGGTCCGATCTTGTTCACATCCCAGTCGGGGTGCTGACGCTGAATAGCAGCCAGATCTTCATCGGAAGGTTTGGCACTGAAGTTCTGCCTTTTGATCTTACCGGCCACTTCATATTTGTCAGAACCTTTTACCATCATGTCTCCGGCAGTTTCGTATGGAGAGCGGTATACAAAGTCAGGACCGTAAACAATGGGCCAGTCACCGTACTGGTCACGGCTCAGGTAACCAACCAGGCTCACAGGGTTATCTACATTGTACATGTTTACAGAAGGCTTGGCCGAGGCACGCGCCAGCGTAGTGAAGTAAGTAGAGTAACCAACTATCAAGAAGATGGCTGACCAGATACCCAGTTTCAGGAAAGAAAGAATGTTCTTTTTGTTGTAATAACATAATACTACCAGTACACCTACACCTAACAACAGTAATACAAATGTGCCGCCTGATTTGATGAAGGGGAAGCAGAACAGCAGTACAATAGCTGTAAGCCATACCGGGAATACAGAGAATTTCTGAATATGTTTTTCTTTGAACAACAGGCCTGCCACCAGCAGTGCAAACAGCAATGCAAAGTATACACCAAAACCGGTAAAGAATGGAGTACCCAGATTGTTTACAAAGAATATATCGAACGCTCCGGCACCACGGATAGACCATTGTATAATGACTACCTGTACCAGGCCGGTAATAATACAGCCCATCAGGAAGGCAAAGAAAGTTCCGCGGGGTGTTACTTTATAGCGTTTGAAATAATATACCATTACAATGGCGGGAATGGTCAGCAGGTTCAGCAGGTGAACGCCGATAGACAATCCCATCATGTAGAAAATGAAGATGAGCCAACGGTCAGCACCGGAAAAACGGGTGCCTTCAGGGGCATTCTCATTGGTTACAGCATGCTCCCATTTCAGAATAGCCCAGAATACCAGGGCAGTGAATAGAGAAGAAAGCGCATATACCTCACCTTCCACGGCACTGTACCAGAATGAATCAGAAAAAGTATAAGCCAGGGCACCGATAACACCGGCTCCCATAATGGTGAACAGTTGTTGTCCGGTCAGGGCCTCTTTACCGTTTTGCACCAGTTTGCGTGCAAAGTGCGTAACAGACCAGAACAGGAACAAAATGGTAAAGCCGCTGGCAATAGCGTTCATGAAGTTTACACCGCGTGCGGCACTCATGGGGTCGTTGCCGAACAGAATAATAAAAAAGCGGCCCAGCAAAACGAACAATGGGGCGCCGGGAGGGTGGGGGATCTGTAATTTAAAGCAGCTGGACACAAACTCACCACAGTCCCAGAAGCTGCCCGTTGGTTCCATGGTCAGTACGTACACAGTACAGGCAACCAGACACACAACCCATCCCACAATATTATTCACACGGTTAAAATTCATATTGCGTTGATTTTTTATTAAAACGTCGGCAAACCTACATGAAAAAGGGTAATTAGGAAGTTTGCAGGTTTGAAATATTTTTAAAAGGTGCTAGATAATACAAAAAATTGGTTTTTAAAAGGCTAGCGCAGCTTTTTGACATTAAAAAGGTGATAAAAGAGACCAATTGTGAAAGCATGATGATAGATGGGGGATGCTGATTGCCAGATGCCGGACACAGGATACCGGTTGCCGGTTAGATGAAGGATGCCCGGATACCAGATACACGGATACAGGGTTTTTACCGGCAACTTGATCTGGTAACCGGAAACAATACTATAGATGGCGGAAGTTAAAGGCTGCCAGCATTTTGTCGAAGATGGTATTGTTTTCATAAATGCCGCCAAACATTTCAGCCTCGGGGCCATAGGCAAAAACGGGGATCATAACACCCGTATGATCGCTGGTGATGAATTTTGCTTCTACTTTGCCGGTCTTCATATCACCGTCTGTAATGGCCATGCCACCGGTTTCATGGTCGGCTGTAACAATTACCAGCGTATTGCCATCTTTTTCGGCAAAGTCCAGTACGGCGCCAATGGCTTTATCAAAATCGATCATTTCACTGGTTACGTATTCTGTGTTATTGGCATGACCACCCCAGTCAATCTGTGAACCTTCTATCATCAGGAAAAAACCTTTTCGGTTTTGCTGCAGGATGTTCAGTGCTGTTAAGGTTGATTGTAATAACTGGTCACCGCGGCCTTCCAGTACTTTTGGAGGTTCCACGTCTGCAATAAAGCCAGCCAGCTTACCCGACCTGATCTTGACGATATCGCTCAGGGTATCTGCCACCCGGTAATTCCTTCTCCGGAGACTGTCTGCAAGGTTCCTGCCGTCTTTTCTATGTATAAAATGATTTCTGCCGCCACCAATAAATACATCGATATCGGTTTTCAGAAAATCGGCTGCTATTTCTTCCACCATTGCTCTTGAAGGCTGGTGGGCAATAAACGAAGCTGGGGTAGCATGGGTAATAGAACAGCTTACTACCAATCCTGTGGCCAGTTGGTTTTTCTCTGCTATTTCCAGTATGGTAGGTTGTGCTGCTTTGGCAGAGTCAACACCGATAGCGCCATTGTATGTTTTTTTACCGATAGAAAAAGCTGTGGCGCCTGCACCGGAATCGGTTACATAATCGCTGGAAGACTGGTTTTTATGAAAACCTATACAGCGGAACCTGGTAAGGTTCAGGTTGCCTTTGTTGGCGGTAAGTCCTGCATAGATTTGTGCGGTTCCCATTCCGTCACCGATCATCAGGATGATATTTTTAGGATGTTTTATTTTGGAAAGATCCTGTGCATGTACTTTACCCGGCAGAATATATGCAAGCAGTACGCAGGTGAGTTTGAGCTGTATCATATAGCAGGGCAAGTTAGCTGATATGTAAACTGTAACACTGTACCTGCGCAAATGATAAAGTAATGATAACCCCGAAGGTTAACACAGTATTAATTATTATTGTGTACCTGTATAGCCATGATTATATCTGTATTGATCATGCGTATTGTGTTTTAATGGATTACATTAAAGCCGGGCCTGTAGGGCATTGTAATACAATACCAGTACAGATCTGATAAAAAAACAACAGACGACAGTAGCGTAACAAATCTTTAATCTTCTCATAATATTAGAAGGATAGATTTACAGCAAACCTCTACTGCTTTATGATCAGTACCGTTGTTCTTTCCTGTATTGTTGTACAAACAATCATTGCTCTTTACCTGTTCAACACACTGAAGCTGAAAGATGATTTTGAGAAAATGCTGAATGCGATCCTCATTATTCTCATTTTTCACCTGGGAACTAAGTTCTTTGTACTGGTAATATTAAACAGCAGCTTCCTGTATAATAATAATGCTACAGGTTTTGGATTGTCGTACGGCCCTTTATTATTTATAGCAGCCAGGTCGTATATAAAACGTCCATTGTCATTACGGGTCATTTTTCTGCACCTGCTTCCTTTCTCATTGTTTACACTGGCATATTTTGTTAATGGGGCCTGTTATTTGCTGAAACTGGTTCCCGCGCATTTTATACCATTCTATACTTCATGGTATCAATGGCTTGCTGTTACTTCAATGCTGGTATATCCCATTGTTACAGGTATATTGCTTTACCGGCAACAGTCTGAAAAAGATGATAAGGTGCTGTTGCTGAAACAGATGATATGTGTAATGTTTACGGGAGTGATACTGACATCGGTGATAGCCGTTTTTATTTTTTTCAGAACTGGTACCATCGGTTTTGATGTACGACTGATACCGTATGCTTGCCTGGCAGTATTGCCGGTAATGATACTGCGCTACAGGATGAATCAGACCAATGTTCCGGTGCAAATGCCGAAGACAGAAATACCACAGGTGCAGGAAGTTAAGAAGGAACCTGTACAGCAATATAAAAGGTCTGCCATGGATGCGCAGTTAATGGATCAGTATGAAGAAACGTTGCAGAAGTTTATGGTCAAAAGTAAAATTTACCTGCAACCGGAAATATCATTGGAACTGCTGTCTGCCAAAGTGAATATCCCCAAACACCATCTTACACAATTATTAAATGAGCGGTTCAAAAAGAATTTTTATGTTTTTATCAGCGGGTACCGCATTAATGAAGCCATTGAAAAACTGAAAGACCCTGCTGCTGAAGATAGTATCCTGTCACTTGCTTACGATTGTGGTTTCAATTCAAAATCTTCTTTCAATAATTACTTCAAAAAACAAACAGGGTTAACGCCTTCCATGTATCGCAAAACACATCTGGAAAAGATGACTGCCGGAAGCCAGTTGTCATCATAATGTTTTGATAACAATAACGCAATAAGTGGTTAATGTTGTAAGGGGTTGATATTTAGATGTTTGTGGTTTTGTGTTCGTCTTTCCCGCATGGCAGATACTTTTCCCGTACTTCCCCGTTGGCAAAGTCGCAATAGTTTAAGCACTGGTTCACATTTGCGTGTAAAGTGATTTTTAAAACATTCAATTACTACGTAAATGAAAGAAAAACTAACCCGCTTATGCGGAATGGGATTCGTATTGCTTATGTTGATCCTTGGGGGCGGTACGGCAAAAGCCCAGAGACTAATAACAGGTAAAGTGACTACTAAAGATGGTGTGGGTTTAGCTGGAGTGAGTGTGCAGGAAAAAGGGCTTACCCATGGAACTGCTACCAATGTGAACGGCGAATTTTCTTTAAAACTTTCAGGTACATCATCGGTACTGGTGTTTTCATTTGTTGGTTTTGCAACCAGAGAAGTAACTGTAGCTAATGAATCCGTACTCAATATAATATTGCTGGAAGATAACAAACAGCTTTCGGAAGTAGTGGTTACGGCCATGGGTATCAAAAAAGAAATTAAAAGGGTAGGTTATTCTATCCAGGAAGTAAAAGGAGCTGATCTTACCAAAGCTCGTGATGCTAACCCTGTTAACTCACTTGCCGGTAAAGTAGCCGGTTTGTCAGTGGGCGCCAATGCCGAAATGCTGGGACGCCCGCAGTTGGTATTGCGGGGCAATACTGATCTGCTGTTTGTGGTAGACGGTGTACCTGTAAATACAGATACCTGGAACCTGAGCGCAGATGATATCGAATCTTACAGTGTATTGAAAGGCGCCAATGCTTCTGCGTTGTATGGCTTCAGAGGTTTGAATGGCGCTATTGTTATTACCACTAAAAGAGGTTCAAAAGATAAAAAAGGCTGGAGCGTTGATGTAAACAGCAGCACCATGCTGGAAACCGGTTTTCTTACCCTGCCACAGAGCCAGTATGAATACGGACGTGGTAAAAACTTCCAATACGACTATGGCAACAGGCTATATGACAATGCGCAGCGTTTACAGGAGTATGGTCCCCGTTTTGAAGGACAGCTTGTAAGACAGTACGACAGCCCTTATGATCCTGTAACCAACATCAGAACGCCTACGCCCTGGCTGGCACGTGGTAAAAACAACTTTGAGAACTTTATGCAAACGGGCATCATCAGCACCAACAACGTAGCATTGTCTGCAAGTGGTGATCGTTATGATGTAAGGATGTCCGTTTCGCACATGTACCAGAAAGGTGTGGCGCCCAATACCAAATTAAATTCTGACAACTTTAACCTGAACGCAGGGTATAATCTTACTTCTAAACTGCGTGTGGAAGCAAACCTGAATTTAAACATGCAGTATACTCCTAACATTCCTGATGTAAACTATGGCCCCAACTCCTATATCTACATGTTTAAAGTATATGGCTCTGCTGATTATGATATCAACGATCTGAAAGATATTTACAAAGGCCCGCAAGGTGTGCCCGACCTGATACCTTATGCACAGGAATATGGCAGGGAGAACAGCGCATGGTTTATGGCCAAAAAATGGTTAAGATCGCATGACAAAACTGATGTTTTTGGTTACGCAAAGGCATCTTACAAGATTAACGATGCGTTGTATGTAAGTTTACGTACACAGATCACTACCTGGAACCAACTGCGAACTGAGCAGGTGCCTGCAGGTGCCAACCTGAACACTTATACACCATGGTATTATTTTGGATGGTATGGCGACTATCATGAAGACAGCCGCAAACTGTTTGAAAACAATACTGACCTTATTGTAAACTTCAATAAAAAGTTCAAGGGCATTACTGTTTCAGCACTGGCGGGCGGTAGCGAACGTTCTTTCAAATACAATTCATTCTGGGGTACAACCAAGGCACTGGCGCTGCCGGGTGTATATAGTCTCAATAACACCAAAGACCCTGCGCTTTCTTATACCTGGAATTCAAAAATGCAGGTGTACAGCGCATTTTATAGTGTAGATCTTACATTCGGCAATTTCCTGACCCTTTCTCATACCGGTCGTGTAGATAAACTGTCAACCCTGCCCAAAGGCAGCAACACATTCTATTATCCATCAGTTTCTTTAAGTTCAGTATTATCTGATTATGTCAATCTGCCAAAGGCTTTTTCATTGCTGAAACTGCGTGCTTCTTTTGCAGATGTAAAAGGTGGATTAACCATGTCTACCGTTCCTTCTGCATTTACACAGGCTACGGGTAAAAGTACCAACAGTGGTTTGCTGGGGTATGGCTCTGATCTTTATACTTCTTACGACGGACCTTCTTATAACAACCAGAATGCCTACAGCCTGGCCAGTTATTACAATGGTACTCCTTCAGTAGATTTTTCTAATACTATTGCCAACCCGACCCTGAAACCGTTTAACCGTGTTTCGTATGAAGGCGGAGCAGACCTGCGTTTTCTTGATAACAGGCTGGGACTGGATTTCACTTATTTCGTCAGCAAAAATGGTCCGCAGATCTATGCATTGGGTGTTGCACCTTCTACCAGCTATGGTTCACAGAACGTAAATGGTATTACCACGCTTAAAAAAGGTTTTGAAATAGCCCTGAGCGGTACTCCTGTCAAAGGCAGAAAATTCAGTTGGGATGTAATGATGAACTACTCTACCTACAAAGAAACGCTGGATGAGATCTATGGTTCTGAACAATATCTTACCCTGAATGGTCACAGGTATGTAAAAGGTGAAAGACTGGATGCCTATTACGGAACTGCTTTTGTGCGTGATGGTTCCGGCAATATTGTGTATAGCGGCGGTCTTCCTTTAAGAGCACCTTCTGATATTACCAATAACAAGTTCCTGGGTTATACCAATCCTGATTTCACATTTGGTATCAACAACAGGTTCTCTTATAAAAACTTCACCCTGGCCTTCCAGTTCGATGGCAGGATAGGTGGTAAGATCTATGATGGTATTTACCACGATGGTATGAATGGTGGTACTGCACTGGAAAGTGCATCCGGCGCCTTTGGCGTAGCCCGCTTGGCCGAATGGCAAACTACCAGCAATGGTACAGTGGCTCCCACACCTAAATATATAGCGCCCGGTAAGGTCATTAAAAGTGGTACACCTACTTATGTAAATGGTGAGATCACCAATCTGAAAGACATCAATTTTGATGACAACAAAACTGCGGCTACTGTACAGGACTTTGTATCGTCTGGTATTGGTAATGTGAATGAGTACTGGGTGGTAAGCCGTTCATATGCTAAACTGCGCGAAGTAACACTGACTTATAATTTACCCGCTAAGGTTTTTGCAAAACACAACCTGGTGAAGGCCGCCAGTATTTCCCTGCTGGGCAGAAACCTGCTGTACTTTGCTGCCCGTAAAGACCAGGATATTGACCAGTTTGCCGCAGGCTTTTCTGCAGACAACCGTTCTCTGCAAACAGGTGGTGCCTTACAAAGTGCTACTACCAGAAGATATGGTGTGAATATTAACGTAAGCTTTTAATCCATTAAAAAAAGATAGTATGAAAATAAGAACAATCATTTTTTCACTGGTACTGGTTGCGGCAGGCGGTTTTATTGCCGGTTGTCAGAAAGGCGACCTGTTATCCAATCCCAACGTGGCTGCAGAAAGTTCTACCGTTCCTGCATCACTGCTGCTGAACCATATTACTGCCAACCTGATGCGCAGTGAAGAGCCGATCATTTCCAACGTGTATAAATGGAATCAAAACCTGGTGTCTAACTACTCCTATTATTTCGGCAGTAATTTTTACAACTGGTCCAATACTGAAAATACTTATGACATGATTAAGTATTGTACTAAGATGGAAGAGCAGGCGCGCAAACAATATAGCAATACTACGAACCTGTATTTTGCAGTGAGCAAATTTTTCAGGGCTTATGCTTTTATCTGGCTGTCACAAAGGGTAGGAGACATTCCTATGTACGAAGCAGGCAATACCAGCATTCTTACACCTAAATATGATTCACAGAAAGAAGTGTATAAAAATTGCCTGAACTTACTGGATACAGCCAATACATTGCTGGGTGCACTGATCTCAACAGCCAATGCCAATTCAAGAATGGATGCCGGAGATATCTATGGCATGACCTACCTGCAGTGGCAGAAGATCGTTAATACTTACAAACTGCGTGTGTTGATCAGTCTCAGCAAACGTGCAGATGATAACCAGGATCTGAATATTAAAACACAGTTTGCTACTATTATAAACAATCCTGCCAAATATCCGATCATGACTGCTAATACAGATAACCTGGTATATGTTTACAATGCAGCTTACAACCAGTATCCCATCAACAGGGCCGGTTATGTGCCTTACGGCTATGCAGCCAATATCAACAAAACGTTGATGGATATTATTACCACCACCAAAGATCCCAGAACGTTTGCCTTTGCAGTGCCCGCACCTGCGCAACTGGCTGCTCCCAACAACAAAACGGTAGGTGATTTTACTGCTTATGTTGGTGCAGATATCACCTTATCGCAGGCACAGGTAAGTACCAATTCTACCAATGGTATGTACTCATTTATCAACTGGAACCGTTATTTCTCTTCTGCTTCCGGTGCCAATTGCGAGCCTTACATCATCATCGGTTATCCTGAACTGTGTTTCAATATTGCAGAAGCAGCCAACCGTGGCTGGATCACTGCAACAGCTTCAGACTGGTATCTGAAAGGTATCAATGCGTCTATGGGAGTGTATAAACTTACACAGGGGCAGAGCTTCACTGTAGGTAATGTGGATGGTACCAAACCCAACCAGGGAACTGTGACCATTGATATCAACAGCTTCCTGGCCGATCCCAATGTTGCTTACAAAGGAGATAATGCCAATGGTCTGAACCAGATCCTTACGCAGAAATATGTAGCGTTCTTCAGCAATTCAGGTTTTGAAGCCTTTTACAACCAGCGCAGAACAGGCGTGCCTGTTTTTGCACAGGGTGGCGTAGGCATTGGTACGCCGGGAAATGTGATTCCCGTTCGCTGGCAGTACCCGCTTGATGAAATAACCTACAATCCTGACAATTATAAAGCTGCCATTACTTCACAATATGGCGGTACGGATGATGTGAATGCAAAAATGTGGTTAATTAAATAGATGTGTTTGTAATATGCAGCATGGCGAGTGTATTTTCATTTGTCCATGCTGCTTTTCCGGTTTAAAAAATGACAGATTACCTGCAGCGATGAACCATGAGCGCCTGTTTCATATCAGTGATGATCCGCGCATAAAGGTTTTTGAACCTTTACCCGCGTTCTTTTATTCAGGTATTGTAAAACAGAACGTGGTATTTGCAATAGAAAGCGGCATGCTGCACAATTACCTGTTGCCCCGCAATTGTCCGCGCGTAAGTTTTTATGCAGGCAACGAAACCTCCAAAACAGATAAAAGAAAGTTCTTAGGCATGACCTCTGCCAGTCATGTCATTTGTGTTGAATCCGGCTGGCTGTCTGCTATACAGCGTACTACTTTATATTGTTATGAATTTCTCCCGGAAACATTTGTTTTATTTGATGCTGATGCCGGTTATTATATTTCCCGCTCCACTGTTATTCCCGTTGCCGCCAAGCCATTGTACAACCTGCAGGAAGAAATGCTGAAAAGAAATGTTGAATTAAGATTTATGCCATCTATTACTGAAGTGGCGCGGCTGGTGCAGAGATCAACGCTTAACTTTTCACTGATCAGGATGCAGAACGCACAACCGGAAAACGTTAAGAATGCTGTACGTTACAAAACTTTTCCCGGCTATAATGGTCGCATCGGGTAATCTGTTTACAATATTTCTTCAGAAGTGATCAGCTTGCTGCGTTAAATAGATGTATAACATGACCAGTAAACCCTGGAATTCGCAATACCAGTACATTCGTATGCTGCTGATACGCTGGAAAGTACCCTTGTTCAAAGAGGTACGGTTCAATAGTGCCGGAGCTGGTACATTCACTATCCGGGTAAATAATTTTTTTTCCGCAAACCGTTTTATAAGATCAGCTACGCTGAATGGCAAGCCTCTGAAAAGGAACTGGCTTATCCATGAGGAGATCATGAAAGGCGGCACATTGGTTATAGCACAGGAGCAATGGATATCTGATATCAACAGGTAATACAGGAGCAATGAAACAATGATAGGTAGTACTGGTGATTACCGGTGACAGATACTGCGTGCATACCCCAGCATGATCACGGCTGCACCGGTTTTGTTTTTCCCATTCGTATTGCCCTTCTGGATATTTACGAAACCATAATTGCCTCCGCCTTCAACAAAAACAGCATTACTGCCAAAATGATACCCGGCGCCCACATGCCCGGCAATGCCGGTATTGAATTTGCGCAACTGATCTTTAATGTCTTCAGTATTGTTGAATGACTGATCTGGTACCAGTGGTTGGGTGTGTGCTGCATCCATATATATGGTGCTGGTACCGGAAGTAACGTTTTTAGCATATACCAGCATACTTACAAAAGGGCCTGCACTTGCATATACATCCCAGTTTGCTTTTCTGAGGAAGTGATACTTTGCCATGATGGGCAGGATAAGATAATTGAACTTGGCGGTACTGTTGTAATCTGCATACAGGTAGTCCGGCACATTGCCGGGAGGAAACATGGAAGCGAGGCTGGGCGGTACTGAAAAAGCCTGGTTGCCATTCTTTTTACCCCCCTCAGCGCAATACTGCAATTCCGGTTGAATAGAAAACTGTTTGGTGAGATGGTATTCTGCGTATAACGCAAAGGCTGCGCCTGTACGCGAGCTGTACCCGGTATTAATAGGGTTGTCAGAACTACCGGCGGTAAGGTTGGGAATACTCAGTCCTCCTTTAATTCCCGCATCAATTTTTGGCTGTGCCATTAACCTGTTAAGGAAACAACAGGCCAGCAATAACAACAGGCAGATATTCCTTTTCATAGTTGTAAAAAATTGTGAGCTCAATTCAAAAAGCTGTAGAAACTAAAGTTACAACTATCGCCGGTTGAAACCGGGAAAAATATTTTGCAAACCAAAAAAGCATTATACAAGGGTTGTTAAAAAAAGTGTAAGGATAAACAGCGAGCTTTTATTTTTGCATAACCGTTATAATTTTGAACAAACTATACTTACCCTGAAATGAAACGACCGGCGCTGCTTTTACTCCTGTTCTTCGCTTTTCTATGTACACAGGCGCAAACTCTTTACAGCAACACTTTTGGCAATCGGCAACATCCTCCCGTTATCTTTATCCATGGCGGACCCGGGGGCAATTCTATCCAGTTTGAAGCTACTACTGCCCAAAAGCTGGCCGATAAAGGCTTTTTTGTTATTGTATACGACAGAAGGGGTGAAAGCCGTTCGCCCGACAGCAACGCTAAGATCAATTATCAGGAGGCGTTTGATGATCTGAACAGTATCTATGCAAAATATCATCTTACCAAAGCCAGCCTCATCGGTTTTAGTTTTGGCGGACTGGTCACCACACTGTACACCACGCAGTATGCTGAAAAGGTAAAAGCGGTGGTATTGGTGAGCGCTTTGTTCTCGCAACAGGAAACGTACAATCATATCCTGGATTCGGTACAGAAGATCTATACCATTAAAAAAGACTTACAAAAACTACAGAAGGTGGCGTATGTAAAAGGTCTGGATAAGAATAGCGTTGAGTACCGTAAAGAATGTTTTGCACTGGCTGGTGAAAATGGATTCTTTAAAGTAGCAAAACCCGCTGCTGAAGCGCAAAGGATCTATAGTGAATACGAAGCCAGCATGGCATGTAAGAACGACATCAGGAATAAAAAGGCCCCGGAGCTTTTTTATAAAAATGAACCACGGGTCAATATCAATGTACAACCCATCCTGGCCGGTTTTAAGAAAAAGAATATCCCTTTATATGCCATATATGGTAAACAGGACGGTATTTTCTCCATTCCAATGATCAATAATCTTAAAGCCATTGTGGGTAGCAATCACTTCAGGTATCTTGACAATTGCTCACACTACCTGTATGCCGATCAGCAGACCGCTTTTTTACAAAGCATCGCAGACTGGCTTAAATAATAAGATCGCATGCTCCGCTTTTTACCACTATTGCAGTATTATTTTCAGGTACTCTGCTATCTGCACAGACCAGCAACGACTATACCGCAAAAATTAGACAGTGTATTACAGGATACCACAGTAAGGCCATTCAGCGGTGTAGTAATGATAACGCAACAGGGAAAAACAAAATACCTGAAAGCATACGGTTATGCAGACTTTGCTCATAAAAATGCGTTTTTAAAATCGAATATTAAAGGAAGTATTTTGATTCCTGGAGCAAGAAAATAGATCAGCTAAGTTGAAAAGATTAACGATAGGGTATAAAATGAAACAACAAGAATGGGAAAGATTGACGTGAGATATTTGGGAAATCATGTAGCAGGTATGAAAACTGCATAATTATAAGCCTGTTTTATATTTTGTGGCCAACGCAGGGCTAAGGTTAAACAACGTTTTTCCTGCGATAATTTGCGGGAGTGATACCAACTTGTTTTTTAAAGAGCCTGTTGAATGCAGCTTCGGATTGATAACCAACTTTGGCAGCTACCTCGCTGATGTTTTCCTTGGTGGCCGACAAAAACTCTTTCGATTTTATGATACGCCAGTTGGTAAGGTAACTCAAAGGTGTTTCCCCCACCAGTCGCTTAAACTCCTTACAATATAAGGAGCGGGACATTCCGGCTTTTGTTGCCAGTTGTTCTATTGTCCATTCTTTTTCAGGAAACTCGTGCATACCTTTTAACGAACTACTTATCCTTTCATCCTTTAATGCCATTAAAAATCCTTGTTCAATATTTTCTTGGTTTAAATAGGCACGAACGATAAGAATAAATATAATATCAGCCAAACGCGCTAATATTACTTTGGTGCCGGCCTGTTCATCGCTTATTTCATCATTGATAAAAACAGCAACATTATTCAACCAAAAGCATAGGTCAGATTGCATAGCTGTTATATGCATCAGCTTTGGTAACGAATTAATGAAAGGGTGTTTAAAAGAAGGATCAATCTCAAAATGGCCACCCATCAAAATTGTTTCTTCGTCGTTGCCTCTAAATAAAGGTGTCCCGCTCCTTAGTGCTTGACCATATTGTGCAGCTGGGACACACTTATTTTTGGGATTACCGGAAATTTGGTGAGATGCCCCATGCGGTATAAAAAATATTTCACCCTCTTTCATCTCTATAGCAGCTTCTCCTTTCACTTTTAAATAGCAAGTACCCTTTAAAAGACGCCAAAATTGTGAATTATTGTCTTGGGGTACCTCTATGCCCCACGAATTTTTGGTTACAGTGATCTTCGGGTATATAGCCGCTTTCAGCTTTTTTAGCCTAATGCTCTCTAAAATATCACTTAACAAGTCCATTGTGTAAATTAAATACGATTGAGCAAAAATAATGGACTTTTAGCTACCAGCAGCATTTCCTATACCTCTACTTTTGAAAAATCAAATTGACTAATAAAAAGAAAACAAAATGACAGTAGAACAAAATAAGCAGGTCGTAATCAGATTCAATAATGAATTTTTTGGTAAAGGAAATACAGACATTACCAAAGAGGTGTTTGCAGAAAACTTTGTCAATCATTCAGCACCACCTAATGCACCAACAGACTTAGGTCCAATGATAAAATTTGTTACTGATTTTCATCATGCGTTTTCAGATATTTCTGTGGAAATTCTGGAGATTTTTGGTGAAGGCGATAAGATGTTTGTGAGAAAGACAATAACCGCAACCCATACGGGTGAATTCATGGGAAAACCAGCTACAGGTAAAAAAATAGTAATGCATATAATGGATATAGAGATGTTAAAAGATGGAAAAATAACAGGTCGGTGGAACCTGAGCGATTTTCCCCAGATACTTCAAGCCTTGTAATTTACAAATGAGTTAGCGCCTGTGTGTAGGGGCTAACTCATTTGTAGTCATACAAAGAAAGGCTTATTGCGAATTTAAAAGATCGGTCTGTTTTAATGGCAATTGTATTCTCAACTAATTTATCATTAACAGAAAAAAGAGAAAAAATGAACGAAAGTATATTAATAACCGGAGCCAATATTGGGCTTGGGAAAGAGACTGCCCGGCAGTTGGCATTGAAAAAAGAAACAAAAAAGGTAATTCTCTTCTGCAGAAATCAAGCGAAAGCAGAAGCAGCAAAAAAAGACCTTGAGGAACAAACGGGGAAAAAGGTTTTTGAAATCATTATTGGAGATGTTTCGGATGCAGATTCTGTAAGAAAAGCAATAGAAAAAATAAAAGAACCTATTGATGCCGTAATTCTAAATGCAGGTGGAATGGTTGGGAAAACGGCCGGCAGAGCTACGCCTTCAGGTATGAACGAATTAGCCGCTACGAATATTTTAGGTCATGTGATCTTAGTGGAGGAATTAATTAAGTATGATAAGTTAAAAAAAGCAGTGCTATATCCCAGTGCGGAAGCTGTACCGGGAGTAAAGATGCTTGGAATGAAACCGGTTTCAATGAGGACTTCTTCTATAGATGAGTTTGCTGGTGTTCTTGACGGATCATATTTTGGTAATAAGTTCGATGCAGTCCAAGCATACGGCTATGTCAAATATGCAGCAACCATGTGGATGTTATCCATGGCAAGAAAATATCCTGAGCTCAAATTTGTTGTTATGAGTCCTGGGAACACAAAGGGAACTCTGGCACCGGATAATTTGCCCCCGGCAATGAAATTTATGTTGAAATATTTTATGATGCCTGTTGTATTTCCATTAATAGGAGGAATGGTGCATACCTTAGAAGTAGGTGCAAAACGCTTTGTAGATGGCATTTCGGATGAGCGATATAAAAGTGGCGTTTTTTATGCCAGTAAAGAGGGTAAGTTATCAGGGGATGTGGTTGACCAGAGCACTTTTTTTACTGCTTTGAAAAATACTACATTTCAAGACAACGCCGATAAAGCAATTCACCGTTTTATAAAATAAGCCTGAAAGTGCTTCATAACTGAGACTCCAGAACAATCATAGTAATGAATAAGCAGCAGCGCTGCCGGAAACAGTTTTTCCTATACCATTGAACCGGTATATGCCAATGGCGCTGTAAAAGAGCTGCAGGTGAATTATAAAAGCATTAACGAAAAAGGGATCAAATAGAAAAACCAAATAAAAATATTGTATGCCGGGGATACTTGCAATATTCCGGCAATTTTCTTCTTATAGTTACGAAAGCGTTAACCTGCTGCAAAGGCATCATGATAATAAGCTGTATAGAAATGAAACAAGGTTGTCTTTTTTGTTATATGCAGAGAAGGTTATTTATGTATTTTTGCTATGCATGAAGTTGTTCACTTTCATAATGGCAGTTATGTTCCTTGTATTGAGCGGTATGCCTTGCAGGGATAATGACAGTTTGGAAAACACCGCCCTTACTGCGAGCGCACAGCATCATGCAGACCAGAAAGGGCATAAAGATGCCTGTTCACCATTCTGCACCTGTTCCTGCTGCTCTACATTGTCCATCAGCTATCCGCTGGCAGTACTTGCTGCAATACATGTTGAAGCATCCGTACATTGCTCTTCCCTGTATATTGGTTCTGTGATCAATATTTCTCTTCCTGTGTGGCAACCCCCTCAGTTAACAGCATAGTTTTTCCTGCACAGAATATTTCCATTTTTTATTGATACCACCGGCAACAGCATATTGTTTGTTGCATGGGCTTTTGCAGTCAGGTACTGTGTACTCCTGTACTAACAGGTAGTGCGTTGGTGGTGTACCGGCAATCCCTTCATGGCTATGGTAATGACTGTAAAAGATGTGGTAGTTCATATTAAATCACAAACAGGCTATGCTGAACAGAATTATTCAATTTTCAATACAACGAAAACTGATCATCGGGCTTTTTACACTGGCACTGGTGGTATGGGGCGTATGGAGTGCCGGCAAACTACCGGTTGATGCTGTACCGGATATTACTAACAACCAGGTACAGATCATTACACTTACGCCTACACTGGCAGCCCAGGAAACCGAACAACTGGTTACCTATCCGGTTGAACAAAGTCTGGCCAACCTGCCAGACCTGGTAGAGATGCGTTCCATTTCACGGTTTGGTCTTTCTGTCATCACCGTGGTGTTCAGAGATAATATAGATATTTATTTTGCCCGGCAACTGATCAATGAAAAGCTGAAAGAAGCGGAAGAAAACATACCCAAAGGTATTGGTAAACCAGAACTGGCACCCGTCAGTACCGGTTTGGGAGAAATATACCAGTATGTGATCCATCCAAAAAAAGGCGCGGAAAATAAATATTCCGCTATGGATCTGCGTACCATGCAGGATTGGATCGTAGCACGCCAGTTATACGGTACACCGGGAGTTGCTGAAGTAAACAGTTTTGGAGGGTTACTGAAACAATATGAAGTAGCAGTAAATCCTGCCAGGCTGAAAGCGATGAATATTACCATTGCCGAGATCTTTACGGCATTGGGTAAGAACAATGAAAATACCGGGGGTGCCTATATTGACAAGAAGCCCAATGCTTATTTTATACGGGGTATAGGCCTGGTAAGTTCACTGGATGATATCCGTAGCATTGTTATCAAAACCGTGAACAGCATTCCTGTACTGGTGCGTGATGTGGCTACAGTACAACTGGGACATGCGGTACGTTATGGTTCGGTTACCTACAATGGTGAAAAGGAAGTAGTAGGGGGTATTGTAATGATGCTGAAAGGTGCCAATAGTGCGGCTGTGGTACAGCGGGTGAAAACCAAGATGCAGACCATTAAAAATGCCCTGCCGCGGGATGTGGAGATAGAGCCATTCCTGGATCGAACTACCCTGGTAAACCGTGCTGTCATCACGGTTAAGACCAATCTGGTGGAAGGCGCCTTGATCGTGGTCTTTGTGCTGGTGCTCTTTTTAGGAAATCTTCGTGCAGGTCTTATAGTGGCATCGGCTATTCCGCTTTCCTTGCTGTTTGCATTGGGTATGATGAATGTGTTTGGTGTAAGTGCCAACCTGATGAGCCTGGGTGCCATTGATTTCGGATTGATTGTAGATGGTGCCGTTATTATTGTAGAAGCCACGCTGCACACATTGGGATTGCGAAAACAGGAAGGTAAAATATCGCAATCTGAAATGGATGCAGCAGTAGGATATAGTGCCGCACAAATGATGAGCTCTGCTGCATTCGGACAGATCATTATCCTGATCGTATACCTGCCTATTCTTTCATTGCAGGGTATAGAAGGAAAAATGTTCAGACCCATGGCGCAGACGGTTGGCTTTGCCATTGTAGGTGCCCTGATATTGTCCCTGACCTATATCCCCATGATGTCCGCATTGTTCCTGCCAAAAAGGGCTGTGCATAAAAAAACAATAGCCGACAGGATGATGGATTTTTTTCATCGCCTGTACACGCCATTGATACGGTGGGCCATCCACTTCAAATATACAGTGGTAACAGGTGCGTTGGTGATACTGGCCATAGCGGTATTGCTGTTTGCACGCATGGGTGGAGAATTTATCCCGCAGTTGCAGGAAGGCGATTATGCATTCCATTGCATACTGCCACAGGGCACCTCACTATCACAAAGTGTAGAAACATCCATGCAGGCATCCCGCATTATCAAAACCTTTCCTGAAGTACAAATGGTAGTAGGAAAAACCGGATCGGCTGAAGTGCCTACTGATCCCATGCCTCCGGAAGCCACTGACCTGATAGTGGTGTTGAAACCAAAATCAGCATGGACCACTACAAAAGATTATAACGAACTGGCAAAACGGATCGAAGAAAAACTGGAAGTAATACCTGGTGTATTCTTTGAGGCCAACCAGCCCATCCAGATGCGTTTTAATGAACTGATGACAGGAGTAAGACAGGATGTGGCGATCAAGATCTTTGGTGAGAACATTGATACACTGGCTGCTATTGCACCTAAAGTAGCCCGGGTGATACAGTCTGTAAAAGGTGCTACAGCTCCGCAGATTGAAAGAACCACCGGTCTGCCGCAGATTACCATTGCATACGACAGGGCAAGAATTGCCGGTTACGGCATGAACATAGAAGATATCAATCATACCATCAGTACTGCCTTTGCAGGTGAAACTGCAGGTGTTGTGTTTGAGAACGAACGCAAATTTGATCTGGTAGTAAGACTGGACAGCGCCAGCAGAGCTTCTATTGACGATGTGAGTAATTTATTTGTATCTACACCCGATGGTACACAGATCCCATTGTCGCAGGTGGCAACGATCAGTTTTAAAGAAGGACCTGCACAGATCAGCCGTGAAGAAGGCAAGCGGCGCATTGTGGTTGGCTTCAATGTAAAAGACCGCGATGTATCCGGTGTTGTGGAAGAGATAGAGCATAAGCTGGATGCTGCCAAACTGTTGCCTACCGGTTACTATTATACGTATGGTGGTACGTTTGAGAACCTGCAGGAGGCTTCCGGCCGTTTAAAGATTGCCGTTCCGGTGGCGCTGGTGCTGATCTTTTTCCTGCTGTATTTCACTTTCAATTCATTAAAAGAAGCATTGCTGATCTATACCGCCATTCCTATGAGTGCGATCGGTGGTGTTTTTGCATTGTTGTTGCGGGGAATGCCATTCAGCATTTCTGCCGGTGTAGGCTTTATTGCATTGTTTGGGGTAGCGGTACTGAATGGTATTGTGCTGATCAGCACGTTTAACCAACTGGAAAAAGAAGGCATGAAAAATATTATTGAAAGAGTGCTGGAAGGCACCAGGATACGGTTACGTCCTGTACTGATGACGGCTACTGTTGCCTCACTGGGTTTTGTACCTATGGCATTATCGGCAGGTGCAGGCGCTGAAGTACAGAAACCATTAGCTACTGTTGTGATCGGCGGACTGATCACTGCCACTTTCCTTACGCTGGTGGTACTGCCATTGTTGTATATCATTTTTTCCGGCAACAGAAAAGGTGGTGTAAAACCCGGAGTAGCTGTTGCTGTAATAACCGGGCTACTAATGATAACCGGTACAGCCAAGGCGCAGACCACACGCATCAGTGTCAGCAACGCCATTGCCGCTGCAAAGAACAACCTGCAGTACGAAATAAACAAGTTACAGATCAGTAAAGGACAGGCACAGGTAAAAACTGCCGGTGCATTGCCCAAAACCGGTGTGTTTGCCGAAAATGAAGACCTGCGGCCTAGTGATGGCAGAGGCATACTCAAGATCGGTGTTTTACAAAGCATTGCCTGGCCGGGTTTGTACAAAGCACAGCGGAACCTGTATACAGAACAATTAAAATACTACCAGGCAGGTACACGCGTAATTGATGCCGGTGTTAAAAAAGATGTACGCACTGTTTATTACCAGCTTTGGTACCTGCAGGATAAACAGCAACTGTTTCAAAGCCTGGATAGTATTTACCGATCACTGACGGCTGCGGCGGTGCTGAAAGTAAGGACCGGCGACAGCCCGGGCCTTGATAGCATTGCAGCCAATGTACGGTTGAAAGAGATACAGGCGTGGTTGCTGCAAACCAATAATGAAATACAGATACTGCAACAGGCTTTCAGACAGTTGCTGAACACAGATACTGCGTTGTTGCCTGTAGAACAACCATTGGAAAAGCTGGCATTGCATGCTGCTGACGGTAATGCCGAACATCCTGCCATTGCTTTGCAACAGCAGCAGGTCAATATAGCTCTGGCAGGTATTGCTGTTGTGAAGAACGAGAATAAACCGGAGTTCTCAGGCCGCTTTTTCAGTCAGCGTCTGTATGGTATGAGCGATCCGTTTACCGGTTTTTCGGTAACAGCAGCATTTCCGTTGTTTGGCGCCGGTGCCTGGCGTAACAAAGTAAAGGCATCACAGGCAGAAGCCGGCCTGCAGCAAAAGCAATATGAATACGATGTGCAGGTATTTACAACAGAACGTTTACAGGCAGAAAAGGAAGTGGAGAAAAATAACACCCTGCTGGCCTTTTATGAAACAACAGGTTTACAACAGGCCGCGGAAATTATAAAAGCTGCTACCATGGCTTACCGGGCAGGACAGATCAGCTATGCTGAATTGTCACAGTTTCTTACACAGGCTATTGATATACGCCGCAACTATCTTGAAAATCTGAATGCATACAACCAGTCTGTGATCAGGTATTACTACTTCGTTAACCAATAATGATAAAAAGACAGAGATGAAAAAAATATCATTCATCATCACCTTAGCTACAGCCATCCTGTTGGTGCAATGCAGTGGTGATAACAATGCAATACAGAAAGATACTACAGGGCAACATGCTGATGAACATGCCAATGTTAATACTGCAACCCTAACCGCAGAGCAGATAAAAAGCATTGGTATTGAAACCGGCAGTATTGAACAAAAACAGCTTACTGCTTCGCTGAAGGCCAATGGTGTACTACAGGTACCCAACCAGAACAAGGCCAGTATCAACTCTGTATACCGGGGTGTGGTAAAATCATTACTGGTACAACCCGGCAATACTGTTGTAAAGGGACAGGTGATTGCTACCATTGCCAATCCTGAGTTTATACAGGCGCAGGAGGAGTATTTAAGTATCAATGCAAGGATGGTGCTGGCGCAACAGGAGTATGATCGTCAGAAAGAACTGAACCAGGGAAATGCAGGGGCCCTGAAAAACCTGCAGGCGGCGGAAGTGGAATTAAGAACATTGCACACCCGTAAAGCCTCTTTGCAGCAACAGATCGGGTTGATGGGCATTGACCCTGCAACACTTTCCAACAACAGGCTGGTTTCTGTACTGTCTGTTCGCAGTCCCATTGGTGGTGTGGTAAGCAATGTAATGGTAAAAATGGGTAGCTATGTGGATGTAAGCACTGCTATTGCCGAAATTGTTGACAACAGTCAGTTGCATCTTGACCTGTTTGTATATGAAAAAGACCTGCCCCGTTTAAAGAACAATCAAACCATTCACTTTACATTGACCAACAACCCGGGTAAAGAATATGATGCAGAGATCTATTCGCTGGGCTCTTCCTTTGAAGGGGAAAGCAAGGCGGTGACAGTACATGCGCGTGTAAAGAGCAGTAAAACCGGGTTGATTGACGGCATGAGCATCACCGCAGTGATCAGCCTGGAGCAGGTAACGGTACCTGCCGTACCTTCAGAAGCCATTGTTACCTTCCAGGGGCAGGATTACATTTTTGTTGAAACAGATAAACATGCGGAAGAAGAACATCACAGAGAAGTAACAGATGAAGCTGCGCACACTGCCGCAGAACCACGCCACCATCAGGGGAAAGAAAAAACAACAACCGGTAGTGTTACTTTTGAAAGGGTGGCAGTGGCCAAAGGTACCAGCGATGTAGGATTCACTGAAATTACCCTGCTGAAAAAGATACCTGCCGATGCAAAGATCGTTACCAAAGGAGCCTTCTTTGTACTTGCTAAAATGACCAATGCCGGCGAACACGAGGATTAATGATCCTTTGCGCTACCAGATATTAACCGGATGATGTGCTCTGAAAAAGACATTATCCGGCTTTTTGATGTACTGCTATGGAATCAAGATAGGCGGATGGTGTCTGACCCGTCAGCTTTTTAAACGCAACAAAAAAAGTACTGCGGGAAGAAAACCCTGCCTGTTCGCCGATGGCTTCCAGCGTCAGTTCTTTGCCCAGTCCTTCCTGCATACAACGTTTTACATGCTCCACCCTGAAATGCGTGCGATAGTCAACAAATGATTGCCGGATCTGGTAACGGAAGATCCAGGAAAGATGGTGACGGGGGATGTTCAGTGCTTTGCTCATGCTATCAAGATTGAACTCCGGATCACAATAAGGGGCCTGTTCTTCCATGTATTGTTTGATCACCTGTTCAAAAGCTTCCATTCTTGCCTTTTCAAATGGTGCCCTGGGCAATACAGCATCTGCTATCGGAGTTTCCGGTTCCGGCGTAATATTGGTAACAATTGCAGTGGCAGCTTCGGGAGCTGTTTTTACAAAATGGGGCAAACCATACAATATTACAGGGTTGGAAGTGCCATATGCCAGTAGTATAATGAAGAATACGGCCAGTGCTATACTGAGCGGACTGCCATGTAAAAGGAAAAAGGTGCTTCCGTAAAGAATGATCTGCCAGCGCATCAGTACTGCCAAAATTCCAAGCATGGTGATAAAAATGGCAAAAAAACGTATCCAGTAAATGCTGTGCGGGTATAATGTTTTGTTTTTACTGACAAAAGAACGGTAAGTATTACTCAGCATCAGGCGCCACATCAGGAACAGGTATACCATCAGCAGCAATGAACGTGCTATAACATGATATCTTTCCGGGATAAAGCCGGTATTGTAATACTGGAAGTAGTCAAGGTTGGCTACCAGTGCTTTTGCGTATGCTCTTTTGGTTTCTGTAGAAGAGAAGAGATAGGGCAGCAATAATATCACATTGAATGTAAAAGGCAGAAAATGAATAATGTCTTTTTTCTGCAAACGGTATTCATCTTTTATAAAACATTTAATATACAGGTATGAGCAGGATGGTATAAGATAAGAGAGCGGCGTAAAGCTCCTGGCAAAAAAAGGCACATCAACGATCCATTTTTTATTGATAAGATAAAAAACAAGGAATATGATGGAAATGCTAAGCGTAACAATTCCCAGCAGCCTGTTGAGCAGCCTGTTGTATCTGTTTATAATTAAAAGCGCACATCCCAGGTATATACCTAAAACAAAAGCGGTAAAAAGCAGAATCTCATATAGTGGTGACATTCGGATACATTACACACGAAAATTATGGGAAAATTTTCTAATAAACATCATGGGTGCAGAGTTAATGTTGTACCTGATCAAAATCATTTACTCCTGCAGGAAATTTTCGATCATATTCACCACCAGGTCGGGCATTTTACTGCTTTTGTTGGGTGAGCAGATCTCTCCGATATAATCGCCATGCCCACCGGGAAGAATTGCCAGCCTGGCGTGTTGCAATGTACGGCTCAGTTCCAATGCATGTTCATTGGTTACAACATCCTTGTCGGCATTGATCACCAGGGCGGGGGCCTGTATGGAGTGAATAACAGCATCGCTAATATCCCTGAAACCCTTCATCCTGGCAACATCCCGGTCAAACATCGCCTGCAATCCTTTGGCATCGGGGTTGGCTTTCAGAAAAGCATCTTTCAACGGCAGGGGCATGCTGTCAATAACAGCGTTGTCAAAACCATCAAAAAAGCCGGGTTGCATGCCACTGCGTTTGTAAACAGCAGAGGCCAGCACCAGTTTATTCACCAACGCTGCATGGCGGATAGCGATCTGCAAACTGGTGGTACCGCCATTGCTGAATCCCATAAAATTGGCCCTGGTAATATGCAGTTGCTGTAACAGTGCTGCCACGTCATCGGCATCCTGTTCAAAGCTCAATGGCCGGTCAATATCTTTGGTATGCCCATGTGCCTGCAATTCTATGGCGATGATCAGTTGTTTTTTTGCAAGCAGCGGCAGTATACGACCATAGGTAGATTCAATGGTAGAACCACCACCATGTAATAATATCAGCGGCATATTGCCATTACCATGTATTTCATAATACAGATGCAAACCATTTACAGTTGCATAATGCCCGGATGTTGATTGCGCGTTCATATGATAATTTATTATTAACAGACAGAGGATCGTCAGCAGGTGGCGTTGCATACAATGTTGTTTTAATGTGTACAAACGTACTGTACAATAACCGGTAACGGAGTAGGCGAATACGTCAATTTATGGATAAATTGCGAGGAACAGTTTAGATATTAAATATTATTGCAGGATCCATCAGACGTATAAAATGAAAAAGAAGTTATTATTTTCGCTTTCCATGCTGTTTTGCTGCATGGCACTGGCACAACCGGCAACCAGTCGTGATATTCCATTTGATTTACTGCCATCCGGACACATCCTGGTAAAAGCAACCGTAAGCGGCATACAGGGCAGTTTTATTTTTGATACAGGAGCCGGTATTACAGTATTTACCAAAAACTTTTTTGACAAACTATCGCAAACCACCAAAGAAGATGGTGGTTATACCGGTTTCAGGGCTACCGGCGAACGGTTGGACATAGAGCTGTACCACGTACGCAATATTGCATTCGGAAATTTTAAAAAAGCGTCGGAAGAAGTGAGCTGGCTGGATGTGAACCTGGGAGGTATTGACGGTATCATTTCACTGAAATTGCTGGAAAATCAGCCTTTCACCATTGATTTTGATAAAAAAGTGATCAGGCTGGAATCTGCAGGTACGCTGTCTGCTATTCAAAAAAAAGCCAAAAGAATACCGGTTCAACTGGAGCAATCGCGTGAAAAGGCGTTGTCCATATTTGCACTTTTTAAAGTGAATGATACGCTTACATTGCAGTTTGCACTGGATAGTGGTGCCGGAAAAGACATTTTCAGAATGAGTACCAGGTATCTTGCTAAACTGGGCATTGATATCAATGATACACTGCATGTAAAGAAAATAGAAAAACGCAGTGAGTTCAATGATGGACATATGTCTGTTATTTATACCACTACTTTAAAAAAACTGGCCGTAGTTAATACGCCATCCCTCAGTACTGCTGATTTTCCCGTACAGTTTGTAGAAGGACTGATCTATGATGGTATTATCTGGATAAACTGGCTGGGCTCCAGCATCACTTTCGACCTGCAACATAAAAGGCTGCTGGTACAGCGCTGATTACAACTGCAACTGTGCATCTGTAAACATGCGGTATCTGCAATTTGCAACTGCAGCATACAGCAGTTCGGCATTTTTTTAATCGTTTAAAAAAGTAACAGGAATATCACCCAGTGAATTTATTGCCGGCTATATTAAATAAACAACAGGAATACCGGTTGTTTGAATTTTACAATTTTTTGTTTGATAAGTATTACAACTACTCCTTTTTCAGATGGTATCTTTGCTCTGCTTCTGTAACATGTTTTGATAACAATTAATTACCGGCAGCAGGCAAACAATCTTCAACTCACATTTGTATTTCAGTGCTGCCCGGTGAAGGACTGCTCCTGGAGGCCTTGTTTTAATAGTATCCGTTGGCATATGGTTACAGGTTGATAGGATGACTAACCAGTAAGCTTTGTTGAATGTTCCGCATGTTGAATGTATGATGTATGCAACGATTTGTTGCGAACCGGTAAACAATATTTCTATTCACCAGTTGTAAAAGAATGATTATGCAGAAAAGAAAACTTGGTAACAGTAGCCTGGAGGTATCTGTCTTAGGACTTGGCTGTATGGGCATGAGTTTTGGCTACGGACCTGCAGGAGATAAAAAAGAAATGATATCAGTGATTCGCGCAGCTGTAGAACGTGGAATTACTTTTTTTGATACCGCTGAAGTATACGGACCATTTACCAATGAAGAACTGGTAGGTGAGGCGCTGGTTCCTTTCAGAAACCAGGTGGCAATAGCTACCAAGTTCGGTTTTGGACCCGGTGTGGATGGTAGTGCCAGGTGGTCTGCACTCAACAGCCGGCCTGAACATATTAAAGCAGTGGCCGAAGCCTCGCTGAAACGGTTGAGAACAGAGGTTATTGATCTGTTTTATCAACACCGCGTTGATCCTGAAGTGCCGATTGAAGATGTTGCAGGAGCTGTAAAAGACCTGATAAGTGAAGGAAAGGTAAAACACTTTGGACTTTCAGAAGCCGGCGCACAAACAATCCGTCGTGCACATGCTGTACTACCGGTCACAGCATTGCAAAGCGAATATTCACTGTGGTGGAGAAAGCCGGAAACCGATATCATACCTGTGCTGGAAGAACTGGGCATTGGCTTTGTTCCTTTCAGTCCGCTGGGAAAAGGTTTTCTTACCGGTAAGATTGATGCCAGCACTACTTTTGACAGTACAGATTTTCGTAACGCCGTTCCGCGTTTTACCCCTGAAGCCCGGAATGCTAACCAGGCGCTGGTTGATCTGCTGAATAATGTGGCACAACGCAAACAGGCTACTCCAGCCCAGGTTGCGCTGGCATGGCTGCTTGCACAAAAACCCTGGATCGTTCCTATACCCGGTACTACCAAACTGCACCGCCTTGAAGAAAATGCCGGTGCTGTGGATATAGAACTGACAACCGGTGATCTGCAGGCTATTGATAATGCTGCTTCGCAGATAGCAGTACAGGGAAATCGTTACCCCGATCACCTGGAACAACTGACCGGTCGCTGATAAGAACAGGTATCCGTTTATTATAGAAAGACTAAACTGACAATCAAAAAACCAATGAGTACAAAAAACGTAAAAGCATTTGGCACAGAAGCTGCCGAAGCTCCATTAAAATCACTGAACATTCAGCGCAGAAGTGTACAGGCGCATGATGTGGAAATTGAAATACTGTACTGCGGCATCTGTCACTCAGACCTGCATACTGCCCGCAACGAATGGCATGGCACAGTATACCCCGTGGTGCCCGGTCATGAAATTGTTGGTCGTGTTACCAGCGTGGGCAGTCATGTAAAAAACTTTAAGGTAGGCGATCTGGCTGCTGTAGGTTGTATGGTAGATTCCTGCAGGGACTGTGAATACTGCAAAGAGGGATTGGAGCAGTATTGTTCAACCGGCAATACCTTAACCTACAACTCGCCCGATAGTAACCTGGGTGTACAAACCTATGGTGGTTATTCAGAAAGCATTGTGGTAGATGAACACTTTGTACTGCGTGTACCGGAAAATCTTGATCCTGCTGCAACAGCTCCTTTGCTGTGTGCCGGTATCACTACCTATTCTCCATTGAAACACTGGAATGTAGGTCCCGGTAAAAAAGTAGGTATTGTGGGTATTGGTGGTCTGGGCCATATGGGCATTAAACTGGCCAAGGCAATGGGCGCGCATGTAGTGGTGTTTACCACTTCTGTTTCCAAAACAGCAGATGCCAAAAGGCTGGGTGCTGATGAAGTGGTATTGTCTACCGATAAAGACCAGATGAGCAAATATGCCAACAGCCTGCATTTTGTACTGGATGCCGTTTCTGCTTCACACGATATCAATGCGTATATCAGCCTGCTGAAAGTAGATGGTACCATTGCACTGGTAGGTGCTCCGGAACATCCGCTTCCCGTTTCTGCATTCAGTTTGATCCCTTCAAGAAGAAGTTTTGCCGGTTCCATGATCGGAGGTATTGCTGAAACACAGGAAATGCTGGACTTCTGTGGCAAACACAATATCACATCTGATATTGAACTGATAAACATTCAACAGGTAAATGAAGCCTACGAACGTTTGCTGAAAGGTGATGTGCATTATCGCTTTGTGATCGACATGGCTTCCCTGAAAAACTAAGGACAGACCGGCAACCGCCAGCACATATTTAAAAAGAACCGGTAATGAACAGACCGCGTGTTATCTGCCACATGGCATCAACTGTAAATGGTAAAATATTAACGGCCGATTGGGGAGATAAAGAGGCCGTTAAAACATTTTCGGGCTTTTATGAAAAATGTCATGAAAGCTACAAAAGCCAGGCGTGGATGTGCGGAAGAGTAACGATGGAGAAGGATTTTTCACATGGTGAAAAACCAGTACTTACACAACCTGCAGCATCCATACCCAGGCAACCGTTCATTGCTGATAAGAATGCCACCACTTTTGCAGTAGCTATCGATACCAAAGGAAAATTAGGCTGGAAAAATAACAGGATAGGCGGTGATCATATCATCGAAGTACTGACAGAAGCGGTAAGTGATGCTTACCTGTTTTACCTGCAGCAAAAAGGTATCTCATATATTTTTGCAGGTAAAGAAAAGGCTGACTTTGCACTGGCATTACAGCAACTGGCTGAACTGTTCAATATCCGTACGCTGATGCTGGAAGGCGGTGGATATGTGAATGGCTCATTACTCAATGAAGGACTGATTGATGAGATCAGCTTATTGTTACTGCCGGTGGCCGACAGCACGCCGCATTCCATTACTGTGTTTGAACTGAGCGATTACCTGCCGAAAAAATCTGCCACACATTTACAACTTGCGTCGGTACAGCAACTGGAGCAGGGGGTATTGTGGCTGAAATATCAGGTAAAGTAATCAGGGGTGGTTGTTTACAAATAAACGATGGTTTTCAATCCGTTTCGTGGCCGGTGTTTTCACCGGCCATTTTATGTATAGCTTTTCCCATAACCTCCTGGCGATGGGCCAGGCCCCAGTAATGCAATGCATCGATTACCTGTTCCAGCGCCCGTATCACCCCCATAAAACCGTGGGCTGGTATAGTAAATGCGATGTGCCTGCACAATTACGCTGGTTACTATATTAATGAATTATCAGCAATATGCTACGGATCGGCAGGCCCGGGGCTGCAGCCATTTTCATTCCTGTCAGTAATCACTCCAATCCGCAAATCTGCCGTTTGTGCCGTATTTGCCATTTTTGCCGGAAATATGCTCTTGTATACTTGTTCCCGAACCTTGCACCTTTTCCCCTTATTCCTTCTCCCTTCCTGCCACCTTGCTGCGTCTTTGCTGCGGTTTAAAGCGTACAAACTAAGGGTTTGCTCCTTTGAGTATGCAAGAAAACCGCTAGCAATCGGCAATATGACGGGAGGAAAATAGCCACTGAGATGTATGGAAAGCGTACAGGAGCTTTCTGTGCGGGCATCACCGGTAGGTATGCTGCTATTGAAAGGGGCGGAAGGCTACAATGCGTTGTTTTCGTTTGACAAAGATCATTACCCTGCCTGGCTGGAAGGAAATTACAGAAATTTTATAATTTTTTTTAGAATAGTTGTGCTATGCAATAGGGTAGTTGAAAAATATTATGTTTTATATACAATAAGGGTGATCAGGTACAAACAATAGGGGCAGCATTCAGGGAAAGGATAATCAGGGGATCCGATCCATCAGGCTTGTAAAGTAATGTTTGCTTATGAGGAAAGTTCATTTTGACTCGGCCGGAAAACGTGCTTTTTATGGTATTTGTGGTATGATACTTCTGCTGTTGCCAACCATGCTGGCAGCGCAAAGTAAAAGTGTTTTATCGGGAACGGTGGTAGACAAACTTACATCCGCCCCGGTAGCGCTGGCAAGTGTTTACTGGAAGGCAAATGGCCGTGGTTGTGTTACAGACAGCACCGGACGTTTTAAAATAACCGGTAATGCCAGTGCCGCTGATACCCTGATAGTCAGTTTTGTAGGTTATTCCGATAAGCGATTTGCATTGACCGAACTGGAAAAAGTAGCAGAACTGGTGGTGCAGATGGAAACTGCATCCGGCAGCGAGGTGGTGGTAAAGACCCGCTCTAAAAGAGGACTGCGCTGGTGGCAATCGGTGGTTGATCACAAAGCAGCCAATACTCCCGGACATTTTGAGAACTACTATAGTAATCTCTACACAAAATCAGAAATTGATATTGCGAATATCAGTAAAGAAAAGCTTGAACGCAACCGGCTGTTAAGACCCTTAAGCGTTGTGCTGAACAATGCAGACAGCCTTGCCGGTGGAAGAACCTTCCTGCCGGTATGTTTTAATGAAACCATCTCCGACTATTATGTTTCCGGCAATCCGGTCAAACGCAGGGAAGAAGTAAAGGCGATACTGTCAAGCGGTATAGGCAATGAGTCGCTGTTGCCTTATATGGGCGGACTGAACCAGAAATTAAATGTATACGATGATTATATCATCTTGTTTGGTAAAGAATTCATCAGCCCGGTAAGTGTAATAGGAGATAAGTATTATAATTATACCGGCCGCGATACTATGCTGATTAACGGTGAACCATATTTTCACCTGTTGTTTACACCGATCCATGAAGGTGAAAATCTTTTTTCAGGCGATTGCTGGATCCACAGCCGTAGCTGGGCACTGAAACAAATGAACCTGTTTATATCAGGTGTAGTAAATCTCAATTTTGTAAAACAGTTAAAGATCGTGCAGGAGTTTGAACAACTCAATAAATCCACGTGGATCGTTACCAAAGAAAATATTGTTGCAGAACTGGCGCCTTTTGGCGACGATAATGTATCTCTTATCGGAAAACGCACCACGTTCTATAAAAATACTGCCATTAACGAGGCATTCATCACCAGTAAACTGGATCAGGGCAGGAAAAAAGAAGATGTGATCGTTGCGGTAGATGCTACGGTGAAAGGAAATGCGTTTTTTGAATCTGCGCGTCCGGAAGCTTTATCCCGCAATGAAATAAGGGCGCTTACCGTGATGGATACATTGCGCACCATGCCCGATTTTGTAAAGCTGCGTAATACAGCCAATTTTGTTTTTGGGGGTTATAAAAAATTCGGCATGGTCGAGATCGGTCCCTGGTATAAATGGATGAGCAATAACTCCATGGAAGGGATGCGTTTGCGGTTTGACCTGGCCACCACAGAAGCTTTCAGCAAAGCACTGCGTTTGTCGGGCTATGTTGCGTATGGTACCCGGGATGCAGTTTGGAAAGGCAGGATAGGGGCATTGTGGAATATTCCCGGCGAAGGTGGCTGGAGCATTCAGTCTTATTATAAACATGACCTGGATAATGGCCGTCGCGGATTTGCAGACCAGCAGGAAGGTTCACTGGACAACCTGTTCAACCAACTGATACGCAGAAAAGGTATCAAACAGAAGTTTATAATGGAAGATGAGTATAAGCTGTCTGTTACCAAAACTTTTGACAACAGCTTATCCGTAGGAACAGATATATCCAGGAGCAGTTATGAAACCTTTGATCCATTGCCGCCCGGTAAATGGTTCTCTATGCGCAATACGGAAGAGAACCAGGTGGTGAATACCGCATTCCAGTTGAGGTTACGATATGCGCCGGGTGAGAAGACCATACGTACACACAGGAAGGTAAAAAAACTGAGGTCCAATCATACAGTAACCGAACTGAACTATACACTGGCTACACCCGGAATATTGGGTAGCCGGTATTCATACAACAAAGTTAATGCAGCTTTCAGTCATTGGTTCAGGATACCACGCTTCGGACAGGTATCGTACAGTGCATACGCCGGTAAGATCTTTGGAGACAAGATTCCTTTTATGCTACTGGAAATGCACCCTGGCAACGAGTTCTACTACTACAATAAAAATTCCTTCAACCTGATGAACCGGTACGAGTTCTTCAGTGATCGCTATGCAGGCATCAGTATTGAACACAATTTTGAAAAGAAACTTATCAATCTTATTCCTTTCCTGCGCAAATGGGATATACGCCAGTTCTGGAATGTAAAAGCAGTGGTAGGTGATGTATCACGCAACAATTGTACATTTAACAGGTTTGGTTATGGCAATTACCGCATGAAATCGCTGAACGGGATGCCTTATGCAGAAATAGGAACAGGTGTTGAAAATATTTTCAAAGTGTTGCGGGTGGATTTTGTATGGCGCATGGCCCGCAAAAACGTTTGTGGCTTTCAGCAGCAGTCTGGCTTTGGTGTATTCGGCAGCGTAAACCTGCAATTCTGATACAATTGATAAAGGTGCCTCGATCATAGAGAATTCTACATTTACTTCGCGGGCTGTCACCTCGACCGAAGGAAGAGGTCTGAAAGCATGCCGGGCAAGCGAGCCGCATTTAATATTGCATGCAACATATGCGGTTTCCCGATTCCTCGCTTCGCGTATGCAAACGCTATCGCCTATAGCCGTTGCAGCTTATTCTGAATGACGGTTCGCTACTGTATTGTATATGCTGAATACCGGTAACCCGGATATTGCAGAACGTTGCATTTACTTCGCGGGCTGTCACCTCGACCGAAGGAAGAGGTCTGAAAGCATGCCGGGTAAGCGAGCTGCATTTAATATTGCATGCAACATATGCGGTTTCCCGATTCCTTGCTTCGCGTATGCAAACGCTATCGCCTATAGCCGTTGCAGCTTGTTCTGAATGACGGTTCGCTACTGTGTTGTATATGCTGAATACCGGCAACCCGGATATTGCAGAACGTTGCATTTAAAATAGCATGTTTCACTTAAAACTTCTGCAGAAAAGTAAGTGCATTGCCGGCGCCATTCAGTTTCAGATAGATGGCTTTTGTTCCATTGTTTTCTGTCCCTGTGGTGTAGGAATAATTGGTGATAAGGGTTAGCTCATTTTTTGCCAGGTCTCTTTCTTCCTTTGTTTGACCGTTCTGCGTTTTTTTGTAATGCGCGGTATTGGCATGCGCTATGATCGTTTTAGTGTTTTCATCAATTTCAATGGTGCCTTTTGTAACAGATTGCTGATAAGCTACTATGCCGCCGGAAACAGTACTGGAAGTAAAATACTGATCAAAAGTGCCATCTGCATTGAACCTGAAAGCAATAGCAATCTGTACACCATTGCCCAAATAATCAGCCGGGTTCTGACTCCAGTATTCGGTCATTGAGAAACTACCATACATCCAGTTGCCCTGTAGTGCCGCAGGCACATCGGTACGCGGACCATTTCCGTAATCGTTTGAACTGTTTTTGTCGCTGTCTTTTTGACAACTGCCCAATAAAAGGGATAATGCAATGACTACTGTCAGTTTAAGATTGTTCATGGCTTTTTGCGGCAAAATTACATTCATGTAAAAATGATGAATACCCTATTTGTACTAAATTGTAGCAAAACAGGTATGAGTTGTTGAAATGATAATATAATCAGACATGTTGAACTGGTGTTTGCAATCAATGCAGGTAAATGCATAGTAACGTATGCACAGTATATGTAGTAGCTAATGGTTTTCTGCGCAGGCTTGTTCTGTAATATAATTGTATTATTTTGGGAGAACAAACCGATTGCTTATGAAGCTTGAATTGTTCAACCAGGAAACCAAAAAAGTATGGACAAGTATTTCCGGAAATGCTTCAAGCGATCTGGCACAATTTGAAATTCAGCTATACAGGAAACTGCTGGTCTATTTTCAGCTTGGCCAGAGCTGTTTTTTTATTTTCAATTTTCAGACACTGGCTTTTGATTATGTGAGTGATGAAGTAGAAACGCTGCTGGGGTACCGTGTGCAGAACATCACATCTTCTTTTCTCCTGGAAAATGTACACCCGCAGGACAGAGGCTGGTTCCTGGCCTGCCAGGAGCATGCTACTCATTTTTCTACCACACTGCCTGCTGATAAAAAAATGAAGTATAAAGTACAGTATGATCTGCGGTTGAAAAAGCAGAGTGGGCAATATGCTCAGTTGATCCTGCAATCTGTAGTGATCCATACGGATGAGGAAGGGAGAATTATACGGACACTGACTGTGCTGACTGATATTTCACACATAAAGAAAAATGGCGCTCCTTGTTTGTCCTATATTGGTATGGACAATGAGCCTTGTTATATGGATGTGGATATTAATTATCCTTATCTGAAACAAAAGAATGGTAAGAAAGAAAGGTATAGTTCTTCTGTACTATCCATATCCAGGATGAAGGAGTATTCAATGCGATTGCAAAAAGGATTCTCTGACGAAAAATGGTACCTGGACAATGAACTGGATCTGAAAATGTTGTCATCAAAAAGTAATATCCCGGCGCATTATGTTTCACAGGTGATCAACCAGTGTTTTGGAAAAAGCTTTGCTGATTATGTAAATACTTTCAGGGTGCAGGAGTTTATGCAAAAGCTAACGGATCCGTCTTATGATAATATTACCGTAGAAAGCCTGTTCTATATGTGTGGGTTCAATTCAAAAGCAGCTTTCTACCGTTTGTTCAGAAAGCATACGGGAATGTCGCCGGGTGATTACCGGCTGCTGTTTAAGAACGGGGCGGGTATTGATCCATCTGCTCAATAGGCCTGTAAATAACGATAATGTGGTTGCTCTTTTTTATGTCTCACTTTATAAAGTGGGACATTTTTGATTTTACCATAATCTATTTTTGTTGGTGATGCATAAACAATGCACAAGCCCCCCGAACCCCGATAGTATTTTACCCGTAATAACAAAATGGCGTAAAACTGCTATTCTTAAACCCTTGCCATCATGAAGCAGATCCTTTTTGTTGTAATGTGCCTGCTAAGCACCACGCTAAGTGCCCAGGAGTTATTACTTTTTAAAGCCGGTAATAAATATGGTTTTAAAGACTCAAGCGGTAAAGAAGTGATTGCTGCCAGGTATAATAACCTGCGGCCTTTTTCCGAAGGTCTGGCGCTGGCGTATCTGAATACCGGATGGGGATTTATTGACAAACAGGATAAAGAAGTGATCCCTTTCAAGTATGGTACTGCTGCCTCTTTCTCCGAAGGTTTGGCCCTGGTTGCTATAGAATCAGTAATGACCAGTGATAACGTAAAGTATGGTTTTATTGACAAAACCGGTAAAGTGGTGATTCCTTTTCAATATAACAGTGCAGAGTCTTTCTCTGGCGGTTTAGCTCTCGTAAAGCTGAATGGCAAATACGGTTTTGTAGATAAAACAGGAAAGGAGATCATTCCCCTGAAATATGATTATGCCTTGCCTTTTAAGAATGGTAAAGCCCGGGTTGAACTGAGCGGGCGGGAATTTAACATTGACAAAACCGGTAAAGAAGTACAATAATAATCACCGTTTACAACAACATTTCCTGGCGAGCCAGACGAACCCTGTTACGGCAGGCATTTCTGTTTCTTAAAAACAGGAATGCGTAGCTGTATTATTAAAAATTTCAAATAAAATATGTTATCATGAACCGACTGATCGTAATGGTTCTCATCTGTTTGATGGGCGCATATAGTGTCTGCTCAAAATAGTAATGAAGCAAAACAATCTAAAACTGTAATACTGGACAAGCCATCGTTAAAATGGTCAATGCCCGACGAGGAGTATGGCTACGAAAGCCAAAACAGTTGAGAACAAAAAAGCAGCTTTTGAAAAGGATGGCCTGGCTACTGAATATTTATCAGATGGTAATACCGGAAGAAATCAATAAAATAACTTTTAAACATACAAACGTGAAAACAATAAATGCTGTTGCCATATTGCTGGCTGTTTGTGTTACTTCTATAGTACAGGCGCAGGAACTGAACCAGTTTAAAGATGCAAACGGAAAGTACGGTTATAAAGATGCAGGTGGAAAAGTAATTGTTCCCGCTAAATATGATCTGGCAGGCGACTTCAGGGAAGAAAGAGCCGGCGTGAAATTGGATGGCAAGTGGGGATGCATTGACAGGAATGGTAATGAGATCGTTCCTTTAAAATATGACGCGTTAGCTGATTTTCGAGAAGGGTTGGCTGGTGTGCGGAAGGATGGGAAATATGGTTTTATAGATAAGACGGGCAAAGAAGTTATTGCTATACAGTATGAGAGTAATTATTCTTTCTCTGATGGACTGGCAAGTGTACAATTGAATGGTAAGTTCGGCTTTATTGATAGAACCGGTAAAGTAATCATTCCATTTACCTATGATGATGCCAGACCTTTTGAAGAATTTCATAATGGAAAAGACGCACATTATGCAAAAGTGAAACTGAATGGCAAGTTTGGCTATATTGACAGGGAGGGAAAGATATTTATACCCATTATTTATAGCAAAATACTTTCGTTTGTAAAAGGACTGGCAGTTGTACAACTGGATAAAAAATGGGGATGTCTTAATGAACATGGAAAAATAGATATTCCTGTCCGGTATGAGGCAATGAGCGGTTTTGAAAATGGTTTGTCAAAGGTAAAGCTGAACGGCAAATGGGGTTTTATAGATGTATCGGGTAAAGAGGTGATACCTATTAAATACGATGAAGCAGAAAACTTTCAGTCTGGTATAGCAAGGGTAAGCGTGGATGGCAAAACATTTTATATCAATGAAGCCGGGAAAGTATTAAGTGACAGCGAGGTACTGATGATCCTGAAAAACTGATTTCAGGAAATTTAGTCTGTATATCGCAGCGCTGATCATTAAAGCAGTTAATTACAATACACATTGAAAGGGGAGATGAATTATTCATCTCCCTTACTGTTTTTAATCCATCGCAATAGAAAAGCATGGTTTGCGGAATATTAATTAATTGTTTCCTGCTCTGGGATAAACATTTTTTTTCTAATACACCAAAGATGAATAGATTGAGTATAATATGGCTGATAGATTTGAGTTATTGAAATATAGAATTAATCAATAACGTTTATTGCTTCGAAGTCTTAATTTTATCAATCTGTACAGATCCCGGTGCAGGATTATTCACTCAATACCATAAATGTATAATGATGGAAAAAGACTCAAAAGACATCAGTAAATGCCCATTTCATAATGGAAGTATGAAGAACAATGTGGGTGGTGGCGGTACCAGGAATCGCGATTGGTGGCCTAACCAATTAAAGCTGAATATCCTGCGTCAGCACTCGTCTAAGTCGAACCCGCTTGACAAGGATTTTAATTATGCAGAAGCATTTAAAAGCCTGGACCTGGAAGCTGTAAAAAAAGACCTTCATGCGCTGATGACAGATTCGCAAAGCTGGTGGCCTGCAGACTTTGGTCATTACGGACCGCTGTTCATCCGTATGGCCTGGCACAGTGCCGGTACTTATCGTGTAGGTGATGGTCGTGGCGGAGCAGGCTCCGGGCAACAACGTTTTGCACCCCTGAATAGCTGGCCCGATAATGTGAGTCTTGATAAAGCCCGCAGGTTGTTGTGGCCTGTCAAACAGAAGTATGGCAATAAAATATCGTGGGCCGATCTGCTGATCCTGACCGGTAATATTGCTCTTGAATCAATGGGTTTTAAAACATTTGGTTTTGCCGGTGGACGTGCAGATGTGTGGGAGCCGGATGAAGACGTATACTGGGGTAATGAGACTACCTGGCTGGGCGGTGATCTGCGTTATGCCCATGGTTCTGCCGGTGTACAGGAAAATCATGGTGTATTGGTATCTGACGATAATGCGGATGGTGATATCCATTCCCGCAACCTGGAAAAACCACTGGCCGCTGTGCAGATGGGGTTGATCTACGTAAATCCGGAAGGACCAGATGGTAATCCTGATCCGATTGCTGCCGCTAAAGATATTCGCGACACTTTTGGTCGTATGGCCATGAACGATGAAGAAACCGTTGCCCTGATAGCGGGCGGACATAGTTTTGGTAAAACGCACGGTGCTGCGCCTGCCACCCATGTTGGTAAAGAACCGGAAGCTGCCGGACTGGAATTGCAGGGATTGGGATGGAGCAACAGTTATGGTTCCGGTAAAGGTGCTGATACCATTACCAGCGGACTGGAAGTAACATGGACCAAAACACCAACCCGGTGGAGCAATAACTTTTTTGAGAACCTGTTTGCTTTTGAATGGGAGCTTACCAAAAGTCCTGCCGGTGCGCACCAGTGGGTAGCTAAAAATGCAGACAACATTATACCGGATGCGTATGATGGTTCAAAAAAGCATTTGCCCACCATGCTTACTACCGATCTTTCTTTACGGTTTGACCCTGTGTATGAAAAGATATCCAGGCGGTTCCTGGAAAATCCTGATGCTTTTGCTGATGCTTTTGCACGGGCATGGTTTAAACTGACCCATCGCGATATGGGCCCCCGTGCGCGCTACCTGGGACCTGATGTACCGCAGGAAGTGTTGTTGTGGCAGGATCCTATTCCCGCAGTGGATCATGCATTGATTGATGAAAAAGATATTGCCGACCTGAAAGCAAAAATAACTGTATCTGGTCTGAGTGTATCAGAACTGGTTTCTACTGCATGGGCTTCTGCAGCTACTTTCCGCGGATCTGACAAACGTGGTGGTGCCAATGGTGCCCGTATTCGCCTGGCACCGCAGAAATTCTGGAATGTGAACAATCCTCCGCAATTGCAGAAAGTATTGGGTGTGTTAGAAGGCATTCAGTCTGCATTTAACGGCGCACAATCGGGTGGTAAAAAAGTGTCACTGGCAGACCTGATCGTACTGGCTGGTGCAGCCGGTGTTGAAAAAGCAGCTAAAGATGCCGGGCATACTATTACCGTTCCGTTTACACCCGGTCGCATGGATGCTTCGCAGGAACAGACAGATATTGAGTCTGTAGGTTTCCTGGAGCCCATAGCTGATGGTTTCCGGAACTATCGCAAACCGCAGATCAGGGTGTCTACCGAAGAATTACTGATAGATAAAGCGCATCTGCTGACGTTAACAGCACCTGAATTAACAGTACTGGTAGGAGGTATGCGTGTATTGAACACCAATTTTGATGGTTCAAAAGAAGGTGTGTTTACAACACGTGCCGGACAACTGACCAACGATTTTTTTGTTAACCTGCTGGACATGAATACTGCATGGAAGGCCGTAGGTGCAGACAACGAATTATACGAAGGCAGCGACCGTACTACCGGTAAAGTAAAATGGACTGCAACACGTGCAGACCTGGTATTTGGTTCCAATGCAGAACTGAGAGCCATTGCCGAAGTATACGGAAGTGCCGATAGTCAGGATAAATTTGTGAAAGACTTCGTGGCAGCCTGGAATAAAGTGATGAACCTGGACAGATTTGATTTGGTCTGATTGGATATCACATGATTTATTATACATGCAAAGCCCCCGGTGAACGGGGGCTTTTTTGTGCAGGATAGTTTTTAATTTTAAGCTGAAAAGGGATTGGGTTAATATTTTATGAATGCTTTATAATGGCTAATCGCTAATTTTTTATTGTCACTTTTTTTGTTTCGCCAAAAAAGTAACCCAAAAAGGGCGACTGGAAACGATGTACAGCCCGTTTTCGGAAGAGCCGATCTTTAATATGCTGCAACAATGCCGGGAACGGCAAATACATGTTTATGCATTTTCAGGTTGATTGTGTTTTAAACTTATTAGTAAACTCAACGCCGTTAAAAGTGTGGGTGCAACAATTACAATAGGGGTGTAAATCTTGGATAGTTAAATCGGGATTTACTTTCTGAAGTATATTGTTTTCATCAACATATAGCCCTGACCAATAAGAAGACTCTTTTATTCTGATAGTAGCTTTTTTGTCTTCTTCTTTTAGTGCTACCATCCAGAATATAGGTTTTTCAGTATCTAACCTGTTAACGGCTTCTGAATATACCTCATTCCAGTTCTGGCCCACTTTAGACAAAAGGAACCTGAAGAGTGGAGTATAGTTTCTTCCCCTTTTTACATTTCCTTTCATGCCTTTACGAGCTACTTCGTCTAATTCTTCCTGGTGTGTTTGTTTGGTATGCCGGGAATGACAATAATCCCCGCCTTTATCTCCACGATAACCATGTACAGTCTTATTCTCTTTTCTATATAAGGGTTTTTTATTTTCTCCTGTGTATGCCATTGGCTTTTTTGATGAAATTTTCATTGACACGGTTGTTCTGAAAGGGATACCTGCTTCTGGATAGGCGCCGGTCTCTGGCCAGACATAACAAAAATAAGCATCATACTCTCAGCGAACCACGAAAGCCCCTGGCTGCATAATAGGATTCTGCACCATTGTGATATGTAAATACATGATCATAACGGCGATCGCAAAACAATGCGCCGCCAAGTTTCCTGATAGGAGCGGGGGTATCTATCCAACTGGAGGTTTTCAGATCGAATGTGCCCAATTGCTGCAGCGCACGGTATTCTTCTTCTGTTAGCAGGGTAATGCCCATGTCGGCAGCCATATTCACAGCACTATCGGCAGGTTTGTGTTCTTTCCTTTTTTCCAGTGCCTCATGGTCATAACAAATACTTCTGCGTTCTTTAGGACTTTCTGCACAGCAATCATAGAAAATATATTCGCCGGTTTTTGTATCATGACCAACAACATCAGGTTCACCACCGGTGTTTTCCATTTCATGAAGCGACCATAACTTATGCTCGCTGGCTTCCAGCTTTGCTGCCACTTTCAACCATTCAAGGTCTTTATGCCGTTTCATGTTCTTTTCAAAACGTGTCTTTAATGTACTAAGCAATGCTGAACGTTGTTCTGCTGATAATTTCTTTTTACTGCTGGTCATATTGCTGATGCTTTACAGGTAGTAAATGCAAATGAGACTATTGGAATTGGTTAACAGGTTGGGTGTTATCAGACCTGGGTATTGCATAATTGCCTGTTTTCGGTATTGTTGTCCGGTGCCGGTATTTTTAATCGTTTAGCCCTTTTCCATCAAGAATCTGCGCAATACTCTTTTCTACCCTTTCCTCCCTGGTTTTAGCTTGTTTGGCCTGGGAGAAATATAATAAGTAAGCTCTTTGTCTGCCTGGTGTCAGTGCTTCAAAAGCTTTCTTCAAGGCCGGCTTTTTATCTAACCTGGTTTTAAATTCCTTCACCATTTCAAATTCTGAACTCTTTTTCAGTTTCACTTTCAATCCTGCCTTTTCCACTTCAATAGCTTCGTAAATATAGGCCTTAATGGTTTTAGCCAGTTTACTGATTTCCCGGGCATTGGTGAACCGGAGCTGGCGGGCAGCCTGCACATTCTTTGTTTGCCGGATCAATATTCCATCCGGATCATTCAGCAATACACCTTTAAAAAACAGCAATGCGCAATATTCTTTAAAGCCATGTATCAGTACAATATTGCTATCGCCATACATGTAACAGGGATTGCCCCATTTTAATGTTTCGGTAAGTCCGCAATCCAGAACAACCTTTCTTAGTTGTCCGTAAGCCTGCTGCCATTGTGAATCTTTGTCAAAAAAGAAATCAACCTCCGGGTTCATGATCTTCGTTTTAATGATTAACCAAAACAAGCTTTCTGTCTGCCGGTCTGAAATACCAGGATATTACTGTTAAAACGATCAATAAAACCGGGCCAAATGACTCTTTAGCCGGATCGCCCACTGCGGCATGCGAAATAACAGCACCCGACATGGACAAGAAAAAGCCCGCATAGGCCCATTCTTTTACTACCGGAAATTTAGGAATAAGTACAGCAATAACACCCAGTAATTTCCAGGCACCCAGTATGGTGAGAAAGTAGAGTGGGTATCCCAGGTGTGTAAACAGTGCTGCTTCTTCTTTTACCCTGAGTAACTGTACAATGCCGGTAGACAACATTCCCAGTGAAAGCCAGGCGGTAGCGATCCAGTAGATGATCTTGTTTCTTTTTGTCATGGTATGTTATTTTAATTTGCTTACAATGTCCTGTATGCGGTTATGTGCCATATTGATGCCCTGGGCAAAAGGAAGTTTCAGCATCTGGTCTCTGTCTGCTATAGAACGGTATATAATATGCATACTCAGTTTACTGGTATCATCTGTCAGTTGCTCAAATTCCAGGAACTCCAGTTGAACCGGGAAAGGCGTGTTTTCCATTTCAAATGTGCGGGTGATCTTCCGGTGGGGGGTGAACTCATGAATGGTGCCGTTGAACCTGTGTTTGTTGCCTTTGGGATCAGTGGTTTCAAACAGGTAACTTCCGTGCTGTTTGTTCTCAAGCTTCAGTACGTTGGTTCCCATCCATTGTTCAACAATGTCGGCCTCTGTATATGCTTTGAAAAGTAATTCCAGTGGCAGATCAAATTCCCTTGTTATCAGGATCTCCTGTTTACCCTCTTCTGCATGCAGTGTTGTTTTTCTTTGCATATGGCACTGTTATTTTGATTTGTATTTTTTCATTACAGCTTCCAGTTTGTTAAATCTGTCTTCCCACATATTGCGGAATGGCTCAATGAAGTCTGCTATTTCTTTCATCTTTTTAGCATTGAAGTGATAATAGATCTCGCGGCCGTTCTGCTGCTGTTGTAACAGTTCGCATTCGGTAAGTATCTGTATATGTTTAGAGATCGTTTGCCGGGACGAATCAAAATTATCGGCTATTGCACCGGGTGTCATGGCCTGTAACGCCACCAATGTAAGAATGGCTCTCCGTGTAGGGTCGGCAATGGCCTGGAACACGTCTCTCCTTAATTCCATTTTATGCAGTTATTTGACTGCAAATATATGTGCAGCTATTTAACTGCGCAAATTTTTTTTGGAATTATTAATGAAGTTGTTGCAGGGGATGACAACCTTTTGCAGTGCGTAATAGTTATCTGGCTGGTAAATATTGCTTGATGGAGATCGCTTAGTATATTCCTCTTGCCTTTAAAATAGTCTGTTGTTTAAGTTTGAAAAGGTCATCCACATAGTTGCCGTAGATGGCAATGGCTTTACCGTCTTTGATTTCATAATAAGGTGCCGGATATATTGTTTGTACCTGTTTACTGGTTAACCCGTTTACGGGAAATGAAACTTGGTTTGTAAAAGGGATTTTTTCCGGCTTCACTGTAATGCTGCCTTTATACGGATGATTGTAGTCTCCGGCAGGATAGGGGCTCGCCCACCTGCCGCTGCGGGTGATATACAGATCAAAATACTGGTATTTTTCATGATATAGTTTCCCGTTGTAATAAGAAAGAAATAACAGCACCGTAGGAAATTTTGAAAATGCCGGTATGCCATAGTGGTCAAATACAGTAAACACAATGGTATCCCATTGATAAATTCCATGCACCAGTTGCAGGACCTTATACTTCGCAATATACTTGTTGTCCATAATTACGGGGAACTGTTTGCGGTAGGTAGTGTCTTTGCCCTTGATAATGGTGTCAACAGGGGATTCTATTGGAGTGTAGGTGAGTGATATCTTTTCCCGATAAAAACGACCAGGCTGTCTTGCCCGGTTTGTCCGAAAGCTGAGCATAATGAAAATATCACTAATAAGAAGGATAAGGCGATTGTCTTCATAAAAAGATAGTTTATGGTCAGTACTAACCATGCTATTTCTATGAAAGATACAGTGATGCAGGGATTTACATAAAAAATGGGGATTTTGTTGAAAAGTAGGTTGGTTGTTAAGGTTAGGATGCGGAATCAGGAATCTGGTATCCGGTGGGTCGCCAGGCATTGTGCACGTTTCATATTTGACATTTCACGCTTCAAATGAATACTTTGCCATGCTCCAGAATGCATCCAGTGCCATGATCCTGGGTTTGAGGAATGAAATAATGGTTGCCCAATCGGATTGATTATGAATATTGACCCCTTTAAGTGTTTTGCTGATAGAAACGGTCTTTTTTGCCGGTTGTCTGGATGTTTGTCTGTTGCCATATCCAGTCAGTTTCTTCCAGCGATTCCTGCAGCATGCTTTTTAACTGTACAAAGGTATCATAGTGCAACTGCTGTACGGCAGCACTGCTGTGTGACAACAAGATCATAATCACTGCATGATCACGGTCTGCATCCATTTTAAAGCTGATGCCACTGATGCCGGTTTTGTAGTTGATCCAGTTTACGGGTGAGCCCTCCACAGACAATACCGGTTGCATATACCTGCCAAATGTTGTCCAGAAGGCTTGTTTTTGCCTGGAAATCTCTTCTCTCGTATACATATCGGTTCTTAAAACAGCAAGATACTATCAATTATACTGCAAAGAACAGACGGGTGCGGTGATACACAGAAGATATTATCAGGACTGCTGAATAAAGCAGTGTGTTACCAGTTTGTCCACATGTGCAACAATAGCCCCGGTAACCGTTAACTTTGTAGTGTTCTGTTATGCCTTTGCAAATGAAGGCTACACCTAAAAGAATCACCAGTTATGACACTGAAAGAAGCATTGGCCCAGCTTAAATCACTAAGTAACGAAAAAATGATTGCGCTCAATATTAAAAACGGAGCCGGTAAAAATAACCAGTTTGGTGTTAAGATGGGCGATATCCGGAACGTAGCGCAAAAGATAAAGACCGATCATAAACTGGCTTTGGAATTGTGGAATACCAAAAATATTGATGCACAATTGCTGGCTACCCTTATTATAAAGCCAAAAGAACTATCAGCCAGCGAGCTAGATGAAATGGTAAGGTCTATTGATCTTCCACAGGTAGCGGATTGGTTTAACAGCTATGTATTGAAAGAACATCCCGGAAAAGAATCACTCCGCGAAGGGTGGCTGGATACTGATAATGTGTGGGCAGCCAGGGCAGGGTGGAGCTTAACTGCCGGAAGAATAGCAAGAGAACCCGAAGGGCTGGATCTGAATAAAATATTAGATCGTATAGAAACTGAAATGCCTGGTGCTGCACCTGAGGTGCAATGGACCATGAACTCCGCGTTAGCACAGATCGGTATCAACTTTCCGAAACATCGCAAACGTGCTATTGCTATTGGTGAAAAACTGGGTATCTACCGCAATTATCCTGTTTCCAAAGGCTGTACTTCTCCTTTTGCACCTATATGGATCAACGAGATGGTGAAAAGACAGGAAGCCGGCAAATGATAATGATTTCATTTACCAGTTAAAGGCTTTTTGTCATTGGATCTTTAATATTGAAGAACACTGTATAAGATTTTATGGTATGAGAAAAGTGATCCTGGATCTGGCTGTAACACTGGATGGTTTTATAGAAGGCACTAATGGAGAAATTGACTGGTGCATCCTGGATGATGATATGAACTTTGATGAGTTTTTAGCCGGTATTGACACTATATTTTACGGCAGGGTCAGTTATGATGCCTGGGGGGATTTTCAACCGGATGCAAATGCCGGTGCTGCGGAACAGAATCTGTGGAAGGCTGTGCATGCAAAGCATAAGTTTGTTTTTTCCAGCCAGAACAGGCAAGATGAAAACGCCACGTTTATCAATACCAATATTGCTGGTAAAGTAGCTGAGATCAAAGCTCAGGAAGGGAAAGATATCTGGTTGTATGGCGGAGCCGGTCTGATCAGAACGTTTATCAATGCCGGTCTTATTGACATATACAGGTTATCTGTACACCCGGTGGCATTGGGAACAGGTAAACCATTGTTTAAAAACCTGCAACAACGATTGAAACTAAACCTGGTCAAAACAAATGTTTTCAGATCGGGTGTAGTACAGCTCATTTATGAGCCTGCAAAATTAAAAGTAATAGATTTATAAGGGTTTTTATAAATAGAAAACAGATTCGTAGACACGAACCTGTTTTTCTTTCCAGGGCTATGTTTAATAAAACTACTTATGTAAAACGATTTCCGGATAAAACAACCTGGCAGGAAACCGTGCTTTTTCAGATAGTGTTAAGAATGTCTATTGAAAGACCGGTCAGAACAGCTAATACCGTAAATGATATTATTCCCAGCAGGTATGCTATAAATGCAAGCAAATAGCTGAGCCCTTTTTTTCCATCCAGGAACTGCCCGATTGCCCATAGACAATAGATGAACGTAAGTGTACCGCCCACCAGTTGCAGGTTAATGCCGCTTATTCCCTGTACCAGGGTAAATATTGCAAGCAGCAGCATACCTGCCCCCATTACGAAACACAGCATGATCAATATTTCAAAGAAATTGTAGCTGCTTTTTTTGCATATTAATTTCAGCCACCCACCGACGATAACTCCCATAATGATATTGGAATATCCGTAGTGACTTTCAATCCATGCCATGATAGCTACCATAGCTGAATGAGCAGCTTTTTCCGGTATTGTATTCGTTCTTTCAAGATGAAAGAAATGGGCAATGGTGGTATAGATCAGCGAAGTGATGATAAGAAAAATGATCGGCTTAACAAGCCTGCTCCTGTCTTCGGTAAGAAATGTCCTGATGCTTTGTCCGGGCCGCAGCAATAGCTCTTTGACAGTGTACAGGATACCTTTTTCAAAATGCAGTATATGTTGTATTTCATGTACGATATAATGCGAGTCAACTCTTGTCAGATCAACCGGCACGCCGCAATTGCCGCAGTACTTCTCACTGATATTCTGGTTACAATTTCTACAATTCATTGCTTTGATTATTAACGTGTGCCTGAAGAACGGGATTTTAATTCAGTCCTGATGACCTTCAGATTTGCTGCCATTGACGCAAAAATGACTGGCATCATCAGTACCGGGATAAAAAAGATGAATTTTGCCTTCAGAAAGAAAAGAATGATAACAGCGGTGCCCCCCAATGCTGAAAAAATGATTAATAGTTTTTTAAGTGTCGCCTCAGTCTGGCGTAGTTTTTCAGTACTGGCACTTAATAATTTCATGATACAGTCCGGTTTCTGGCAAAAGTCAAGACAAAAAATCTGTTAAACCCTACACTTGAGTGTAAATTTGCAGCCAGTTAAATGCTTTTTATGAAAAATAATTCCAGTTCAGGTCTGTTGACAAAGAACAGGCTAGGAGAAGTGCCGGATGCTGAGCAGCATTACCTGGAAGTGGTAAAAGCCTTTGCGCGCCTGACATACGAAAGTGTGTACCTGATCGATTATACCAATATGTCGTTTGAATATGTATCGGAGAACCCGTTATTTCTATGCGGTCATTCGGCTGAAGAAGTGCTGCAACTGGGCTATGAGTTCTATTTCCGGAATGTTCCTGAAAAAGACCTGGCGCTACTGACGCTGGTCAACGAGGTGGGGTTTGATTTTTATGCGCAGCTACTCCCAGCGGAAAGAAAACTTTACAGTATCACTTATGACTTTCACCTGGTCAGTAAAGAAGGCAGGTATATCCTGATCAATCATAAACTAACACCGCTTTTTCTTACCCCCGATGGCAAAATGTGGAAGGCCATGTGCCTGGTATCGCTGTCTCCTCACCAGGAGGCTGGTAACGCCCGTATTTATAAACAGGGGTCTGGTGAGATGTGGGAGCTGATTGCTGATAAGAAAATATGGCGTAAAACGGAAAAGCCTGTACTCACCGAAAGAGAAACAGAAGTGCTGCGCCTGCACGCCCAGGGACTTACCATTCAGCAAATTGCTGACAAGCTTTTTGTGGTACCTGATACCGTTAAATACTACCGCAGAAAGATCTTTGAACGCCTGGAGGTAAGTAGTATAGTGGAAGCATTGTCGTATGCTGTGAGCAGTAAGCTGATTTAATAATATACATCTATGGTATAATACTTGTGAAAAGATATGTTGCAAAAATCGTAAGCAGTACAATGCCATAAAGTATATTGGTTCTGCCTGTTACCAGTGATAGCATAACGATAAATACCGAAAGCATCAGCAGTACTATCGAGGAAGTACTTATGCCTAGTAGTACCGTAGAGCCGCTGAACAATGAGTATACAGCTACAGCCGGAATGGTGAGGCCGGTGCTGGCCAGTGCAGACCCCAGCGCCAGGTTCATACTGGTCTGTAACCTGTTCTTTCTTGCAGCCTGTATTGCCGCAATTCCTTCAGGCAGCAATATGATCATGGCGATAATAACACCTACCAGCGATTGGGGGGCGCCCATTTTGTCAACTCCCGTTTCTATGGCAGGCGAAAGCGATTTTGCCAGTAAAACCACTGCTCCCAGGCAACCCAGTAATAACAACAGGCTTAAAAGCGCTGTTTTACCGGACGGTGGTTCTGCGTGATGATCTTCATTACTTTCCCCGGCAGGCAGAAAATAATCGCGGTGGCGTACAGATTGTACAAATACAAATGCCACATAAATAACAATACATACCACCGCTACAAATGTGAGCTGAGCCTTGTTGTATTCCGGGCCATTAATGCTGGTGGTAAAGTTGGGTAAGACCAGTGTTAGTATCAGGATAGATATAAGCGCTACCAGGGCAGAAGTAGCAGAGTGTTTGGTGATCTCCTGTTCATGAAATTTCAGTCCTCCTACTAATATGGATAGGCCGATGATACCATTCAGGATGATCATATTGGCTGCCAAAATGGTGTCTCTTGCAAGGGTAAGACTTTGTTCTCCACCGGAAGACATCAGTGAAACGATCAGTGACAGTTCAATGATCGTAACAGCAAGTGCCAGGATCAGCGTTCCAAAAGGTTCTCCTACTTTATGAGCAATGATCTCTGCAAGATGCACAGAGGCCATTACAGATGCTATCAGCACTACTGACAGGAGAATGATAACCGGCATGCCGGCATTGGCAGGACCAAACACAATTGCCAGCCACCCCAGTACAGGTGTGACAATAAGCCATAAAGGAATAGATAATTGTAACTTCATAAATTTAAATATAAGATTCCTGGCTACTGATGCCTGAATATTGAAATTAAAAAGGCTTTAAAAGATATTTGTTTTGAAGTGTACCCAGGCTGAATTGTTTACTTGTTGATCTGAAACTTTTATCTCAATCCCCACACATTAGTCGTGAACTGCCTTTTTATTGACGTAATTGCCCCTGAAGAAAAAGAGAGGTCCGTTTTAACTTTGTTCAATCATTAACCTGAAAGTAAACAAATATGGGCAGTATTAACAATACTATAGCAAAACTTGAACTGGCCCAGATCGGTTGGGTGGTTCCGGATATTCATACCGCTGTAAAATTTCTTTCAAATGTCCTGGGCATTGCTGGCTTTCCTGCACCGGAACATGTACGTGCACAGGATCTCAATATGTCTTATTATGGTAAGGTTGTGGCCGGGGAATGGTTAACCGCTCAAACCTATAATGGCGGTACTTTTATTGAACTTGTGCAGCCGCTTTCCGGTCAGAGTATGTTCCATGACTATCTCGCTCAGTATCCCGCCGGTGGAACACAACATCTTGCTTTCCGTTTACCGGTAAGTGATTTTGAACGGATCACTGATGAACTGCGTGAGCAGGGGTATGTAGTTGTCAGTGAAGTGGATCATCCCATTGCCCGGATGGCTTTTTTTGATACCTATAAAACACTGGGTGTTGTTACCGAAATTATGGGTATTACACCTGAAGGGTGGAGTGCTATTGAACAAATGAAGTAGGCGAGGTGAGCACATAAAAGTGTAATGGATAACGATCGATATACAAGGTAAGTGGAGCAGCAACCACTTTAAAAACGGGCGAAACCGAAAAGCCATACGAGTAGGGATCAAAAACATATTTTATGTCAGGCAATGCTGTTTCACTACACAGAGTTCTTAAAGCTTCCCCGGAAAAAGTATACCGAGCTTTTACCGATGCTACTGCAATTGCATCATGGTTACCTCCTTATGGATTTCTCTGCACCGTTCACCAGATGCAGGTGGAAGTAGGAGGTGTTTATAAAATGTCATTTCAGAACTTTTCTACCGGCAACAGCCATTCATTCGGGGGAACATACCTTGAACTAAAACCCGGTGAGTTATTGAAATACAGTGATAAGTTTGACGATCCCAATCTGCCCGGAGAAATGACTACCACTGTCTGGCTCCGGAAAACGATTGTGGGTACTGAGTTAAAAGTTACACAGGAAGGTATTCCTTCTATGATACCTGTGGAAATGTGCTACCTGGGCTGGCAGGAATCATTGGAAAAACTGGCTAAGCTGGTAGAGCCGGAAATACCAGATGCTTAATGATTGGATGTCTAAGGAGAAAAGCCGCATAGATCGTCAGGATCTATGCGGCTTTTTATTTCTGTACTCTTGCGTTTATTTTTCAACGCAAGTAAAAATTTATTCCGAACGAAGACTTTTAACCGGGTTCGCTATTGCTGTATTTATTGCCTGGAAGCTTACCGTTACCAGCGCAATGATAAAGCAGTGCCCCCTGCCAGTATAAACATCCAGTGTTGTATCGTTGTACGGTATGCATAATTCTGTAACCAATTGTGCATGAACCACCATACAATAGGAAAAACAATGATGCACGAGATCGCAACAAGTTGTAAAAATTCTCTAGCCAGGAGGTATCCATCGGCGATAAAAAACTCCCGGTGGGTAAAGTATATCGTAATAACATGCTGAAAGCACTGCACCGATAAAGGTCAGCAATAAAATGCCGGGTATTTCTCATTTAAAGTTGCAGGATATTTTCTGACAACGCGATCAATTCATTTTGTGTATTCTGGCCTGCTTCATTTGAAAGTAAGACAACGCCTGTATTCAAATCGGGATAAAATACCATGTAACTGCTGAATCCCAAACTACCGCCTGTATGAGAGATGCTCCTGTTGCCGTTGGCCGTTTTACGTACTTTCCAGTTAAGGGCAATGGCACCATCTTCTGCCTTTCCAAAAGTTGGCTGATGACTTAATTTTACTACGGGATTTGCTTCATTTAACTGAAAGGCCATGTACTTTAACATGTCTGAGGCAGAGGAGGCGATACTTGCAGCCACTTTTAGATCTTCCCAATTAGTAACCGGCATTAACCGTCCGCTGCCGTCATAACCTTTTGCCATGAGGGCAGGTTGTTTTCCTGGTTTGATCAGGAATGTATTTTTCATTTTGAGCGGATCGGTAAAATGTATTTTTAAGAGATTGTCATAAGTATTGTTATAAACGCCTTCCATGAAAAAACCGAGCAATTGAGCAGCCGTGTTACAATGACGTGCAACGGTGCCTGGTGACACATTTAGTTTTACATCATGCAGGTCGTGATAAAAATCCTGCCTGCTGTATTTTTGGTGAACCGAATCCAAAATACGGGGGATGGAGGCGGGGTCTGCATTTGCAAAAATGTCCTTATCAGGCATCCAGTTAGGCAATCCGGAGGTGAGATTCACTAAATTAAGCAGGGTAACAGACTTTCCATTGTAATTCAGGTTAGGATAATCCTCTTTCAGGTATTTGCGTATATCATCATTTAGATCAACCTTTTTGTCGAGCACAGCTTTGGCAAGCAGCGTAGCCCCAAAGGTTTTTGTAATGGATGCCAGTTCATAAACTGTATTGCCAGTTGGCAATTCGGCCTTCTCTCTTTGTGTGGAACCATAATTATAGATATATGGCTCTCCATTTTTTATGATCCCTATTGAAATGCCCACCCTGGAGCCGCTTTTCATAAATACAGAAACGGATTGATCTACCAGTGAATCCAGGTATGTTTTTAATTTATTGTCGGAGGCTATTTTTACCGGGTCGGTTTGTGCAACGCATACACTGGTACATGCTACAAACGCTAAAAAGAAGGGTGCCTTTTTCATATGTTTTTGGTTTGTCTTTAATAAGACGAAGAAATATTTTAAAGGTTACACTTTGTCCATAATAAGTTGACTGATAGTTCAAAGATTAAAAATACGCTATGGAAGGGCATAGACAATCCAACATAAGCTGGAAAAGAGAAGATAAAAAAAGGGACAAGCTAGGTTTATCTAACTTGTCCCTTTTGGTGAACCCTGTGGTACAAAACTCGAACCACTTTTTAGCGGATTTAAAGCTGTTGTGCGAACTTTAAATAAAAAATACACTCAAAATACTACAATACAATATGCTGATTTTCAATATTTAAGATACGACACTATAGCATACCAGTTTGCAGTGCGTAGTCTAATAATTCCTTACACTTTTGAATCGGGAACCCATAAATAATCCTGGTACCAGTGTGTACTGCGCAGGCAAGAGCCACAATTCTGCATTGACTATCTAAAATAGGCGCACCACTGCATCCTTCATAATCCTCGCTATCGGATATTATCTGGGGAGCCAAGAACATATAAAATTCTCCTTTAGTGCGATGGAACTTTAAACTATGTTTCAAGGTTGGTATCATGGAAAGTTGTATTCCATTATAGCTATGCCTAACTTTTCCAAAGAAGCCATACCGTTCGTCTTTGGTTGGCATAGCAGCATCCTCCATAAACAACGGCAACTTTGTTGACGCTTCCACCTTAAATGCTTTAAAATCCATTTCAGGTTGCAGCAGCTCTATATTATGTTTAATTTCAGCAAACGCAATATCCAATCTTTTGCCTTGCTGTAATACCGATTCAAAGTCCTCCAGAGACATGTCTTTCGTTACCTTTATCTGATCGAAGTAACAAATACCTCCTATGGGTTGAATGATTGGCCCCCTCTTATCAAATGGTTGATTAGTCTCTAAAAAAGTGGTGTATCCTTCTGCATCAGTAACGTGCGAAACTGAAATAAAAAACCTTCGGTTTTCGTAAACGATTACACAGCAAGAACCAAAACCTTCTGGCTTGGGGTAATCTGCTTTTGCCAGAAAAACTTGAATGGATGCTCTAACCATCAATTCGGCGTCTGTCATAGAATCAGATTTTAGATGACATTGGGTAATCAAGAGGGATGCTCAACAATTCCTGCACCGGCTTGTCAATTACCATATAGGTCGGAAACTGTGCAAATGGGTTGTGTCGGAATGCGTGATCTACAGTTGTGGCTAAATTAGCCGTATTGGCGTTGGTAATATATACTCCTGACACTCTTGTAAACTTGGGATTATTTTTTGAACCAAAAAAACCATTTCCTGAAAGCTCTAATCTTTCATCCCGGTTGTCAGGAATATCACGCCAAGAAATTTGCAATGAGCCGTATAGCGCCTCCTGCACTTCTATAATATCAAGAGAAATGCTCTGCTTATTTAGACAAATAATGTACGGAGCATTTAATGCTCCATAGCGCGTAGCTTTTGATTCCAAAGCAGTAATTATATCCTCGCTATCATTACCTATTTGGGTAACGATCGGATGAGTGCCAATGGAACGGGAATTAGTTCCACGATGTAATGGCGATTTTGGAATTAACTGCAACTCTATTTTGACTTTATCATCATCATATACAATTTTAGGCATTGCCTGAAATCCACGTTGACTTAAAAGGTCTGTATATATATCAGGATCATACGATGAAATGGCTTGGTTAAAATAACGGACGATCATTTTTCCACTTGGCTGGCTGTTATCTTTGAAAACTATTTCATCCAGTTTCAACAAAAAATTCGATGCATCAATTTTATCCAACGAATCGAGAAGTGTATTCTTTTTCCTTTCAAGCGACCGCTCATCTTGGGATAGCATTGTCATGTGTTTTACCTCGATATAAAGAAACTCCCCATCTTTTGTAGCAAGATAATCCGGACGTTTTAATGTGCCGGGAATATCAGGGTGTATTGATAATGAAAATCCCAGTTTCGTGAATAGTGTATAAATATATAACTCATAAAATGCGGCATCAAATGAGGCTTGAAATCGTGTCTTTAGGTCTTGCTTTTCATCATCGGGATAATGCGAAAACCATTTTTCAAGTAGCTGTCTTATGACTTCCATGTCTTGCCTGGCACTATCGTTATAATACTGATAGGTATCTACGTTGTATTTAGCAGGCCCATCTAATGTTCTTTCTTTCTTTTCAAAAAGTGACATATCATTCATCAGACAATTTCTTTACAGGGTTTGAATAGACTGTTGCAAAATATAATATTTTGTTCTAAATAATTAATTCACTCTACCATTACCAAGTGCCGACGAAATTCTCGGATTTCCAGAACAGAATCTTACAACATTGGAGTGAATTACCGTAGATTTGAAAGCATCAAATTAATCTAAAATATGCTATCACCAGATCAACAGGATTTTTATAACAGGTGGCTTCAGAAAGCCGATAATATAGTAGATGGGGATGTTGCCAGCCTTATTGATAAATACGTAACCTTATTTATCAACTATAACTTCCTGTACAATATTGTTCCGATAAAAAAAGCTCAGGAAACTGGTAATGCGAGAGAACAAGTTGGTGACAGAGCGGGAGCTACTACTTTTACAATTGATTTTCTTGGAGCTGCTGCTATTGCCCATTATTTAACACAGCAAGGACTTGACAACCAAATCCAGGCATTATATCAGGCGATGCCTCATTTTAATATTGACCTGAATAGAGGAACACCGCAGCCCAACCGCGACCAACAACTTATCAATGGATTGCAATCAGCAGCACCTGCGACAAAAATCCTTGCTTTAATGAAAACGCTTTATTCAATCCGGTGTAACATTGTTCACGGAGAAAAGGGACTGCATCAATATCAGGAAATACTTTTGTCACCGGCAATTCAATTATTACGAGGAATAGTACCGCTGGTGTATGCCAGAGTAAATGCTTAGATAAAGCTCCCGGACGCATAAATATAATCTCTGACAATCGTAATGATTTAAAAGTATAACATGGACGAGAACAAATTACTTGAGGTTTGCTTTATGTTAGCGGAAGACTTAATGTGGGATAAGGATTCGGCTCCTATTGAAAGGCTTCCAGAAGATATTTCTGAATTAAATGAAATGACCAATAAGTTTATTGAAATCGCAAATCAAAATTATTATCAAGTGGAGGGTTTGCCGGATGGTGATGAGATACTTATTGGTGCTATCAGGTATTTGAATGTGCAAGCAATTCCTCCACTTAGAGGAAATTATGCCTGGTTTGCTAATTCTTTAAGCACTCTTCTTGAGATTTGCAATCCCAATAGCATAGTGAGAAGCGATGGAATACCTTTCCTTTTGAGCCTACAAAAAGGTATAATAAAACATCTGGAATGGGCTACAAAATCAGATGAAGAAGAGGAATCTTAGATGCTCATAGAAAGCAAGAACTGAAGAATTTACAAATTCATAATTGCAGCCTCAAATAAGGAAGACCATCTCCGGTAATATAGATGATTAATAATGCCGCAGCCTGTTATGCGGAAACGGATGAACGGACTAAAAAGGTAGTGAGGACGGTTTTGCATAAGTGGCTGCACCGCTTCTCCGCGCAGCGGTGTTCCGCCTACGGGGAAAGGAATGCCGATGCGCCGCCTGGGAGGTCTTTAGGCGACCTTTATCGGCTGGGTGGTAAAGTTGGCAAGGTTATGAAAGAAGCCCTTATTTTCTGTCATTCCGTTACGGAAAAGGCCCCATAGCAGGGAGCAACCCATTTGTGCAAGGGAGGGATTGATATACAGGTCTTGCTTGTCCAGAGCTTCTGCAAGTGAGCAGCTTGGTGTATTATCGTTTTCTTCGGATTGTTTCAGCAGTTCCCCATACTCATCCGTAACGAATGGCAGGTTTGCAACCGCCTCATATTTTTCAGATTGTGGTTGCCTAATACTTCCAATAGTGGACAATAGCACCTGCCCTGTGGACTGGCTATTGCCGAAATCCATCCAATATTTGGCTTGATTGCGGTATGCACTGTAATTATTCAGGCCTTTAAGTATTTCAGCTATTTCAAATCGTGCCTTTACACTGTCAACGCAGGAAATGTAAATACTTGCCTGTGCATGATCCGGCATCCTGTCTAAGCCATCCCTCTCAAACTTCGTAGTTTCTGCTTTCCAATATGTTCCAGCCCATCTGTTGGAACGGTTTATCAGGGCAACGGACTTATATAACCCTACCTCACATTCAGCAAACCTTTGTCTGCCTAAATTGGCATCCGTTACAATATCATCATCCCAAAGCCTAACCGCTAACCCTGCATGTCCCAATTCATTCAGGCTGTAATTCATTTCCAACAATGCTGTAAGCACCTTTGAACCCGTACCTCCAGCCCCTATCAGATTTACCTCGATGGGATTGGTGGGAGCAATCAGGTCATTGTCTGTAAAGTGTACTTTTATTTTATCCGTTTTCATCGTAGTATATTTTTTATTGTTCTGTCTGTCTTTTTCAATACCTCTTTTGGAAATGGCTCTCCAGTCTTCCGCAGTTTCTTCCATAGACTCACACAGTTACCGTGTATGGGGTTATGATTTTGCATCAGGTGGCTGAAATAGCTGTTAAAGAAATAGGCTTCCCATGCGGTTGTAAATTCCTCCAATGATGCAGACTTCCTGATATTGACATCCACCGTACCCATACATACGCTTCCTTCTGCATAGACATTGAAAAAAGGAGCATGATAAAGCGGTGTGTTTTCAGTTGGTTTCCTGACGCTTTTCAGGGCATAGATATGCAGCTTGTCTTTGTTGGCTATCCAAAGTAATGCGGGTACACTCGCATTACCGTTTGAAATGCCTAAACCTTCAACGAAAAAGAGATTTTTACAGGTCGCCTTTGTAAACCACATCACAAAACCGTTTTCCGAAGGGTCTGTGTAAAGGACATTTGAAGCGATGATGCCTTTGGGTTTCAGAAAAGCCTTACTGCCTTCTCTTGTAGTATCCAACGCCTTCGACAAACGCTGTGCTTCCTTGATGGTCAAAGGATGGGCATTGATAGGACTGCCGTTCTTATCCATATCAAAATATTCCACATACACTTCTTTACTCGTTCCTTTCGCTTCATAAAAAACCAAAGCCGTTTTAGGATGGTAAAGCGTTCCGATATTTTCCAGTACATCTTTCATAATAATTCGTTTAATCGTTATTCAACAGGTAACATAAATCGCCTATCAATGGGAATAGCCTGTTTTCAAATTCAAGACTGTAATCGGTGATTGCTGTACCATTGAACTCTTTTACTATGGTAGGTTCTTCTGTTGTACCACATTCATTGAACTCATTGTTTACACTTTCAGCAATCGTTTCATAGAGCCATCCCTTTGCATCTGCTATAAAGGATATATACTTTCGCATTGCAATTACTTCGTCCTCCTGTTCTTCATCATCCTGTATATATTTTGCGTTTTGGAAAACCGTTGTTGTAGGATAGACAGTATAAAGCGCAAACATTTCTTTCGCTACATGCAGACATTCACGTTCAAAGTTGTTCTTAGGCTTGAATGCCTTTATCCGTTCTGCAAACAAATCAAGATTTTTTCGGTTGAAAATTTTTTGCTCTATCTTTTCACCGCACCATTGAGCAATTTTTAATTCTTCTTTACGGCTGTCCAATTCTGCTTCATCGTCCTGCTCTATCCAATCTGAAATCATTTCGTATTGCCAATAGAGGTAAGCATCTTCCTGCCTGTAATAAGGTATATCCGCTACATGATACAGGTAAGCAAATACGGATAATAATAATCGGGCTGCTCTTTTTGTCTTCGATTCTTTGAGCATTTTATATAACGGTATAACGGGAATATAAAACAAGGTTGTTCCAGTATTATATTGTTCCTCGCTTATAAAAAAGGTCTTTCCCTTATCGTCCTGTACCAAACGCAAACAATTCCAGTTTTTAGTGTTCCGTTTTAAATGGTTCTCCACTTCCCATACCGAAAGGGCGATATTGTAGGGATAGTCAAACATCCTTGTATCCATAGGCTCGAAGCCGTTGTAATGCCTGGCAACTGCACACAGGGAACAATAAAAATCAGTTTCTATTTTCTCCACTTCCGTAGCAGGTTGTACCGTTTTCATCGCCTCCAGTTTAGGCAGGAAAGTGGTTCTTAAAAAACCATTGGCAACATTTGTTGTGGTACTGACTTCCGTTTGTCCTTGCTTATTTCGTGTGCATCTTTTGTCCTTTGTACCCATGTTGTGAACTCGCCCAACTGCTTGTATAGTTTTTTTTGCCTTTGCTTTTGGTGCATTTGGATGATGCCCGATATAATATTGTGTTGCATATTCCATTGCTTTAAATTTTAAGATTAACCTTTTGTTCCCATGACGCTTTCAAAACGATACTGTACCGTATCATCTTCAATTCGTGGTGCGGATATTTTGGCAGTGGTGAGTATAGGATAGGTATTTGCATAGAAGTTCATCACCGCTTCCAAGCTCCATGAAGGTTCAGGGTCTGTAAGCCTTATATCCGTTCCGTTTTCTTTGAGCAGGAAAATCCTGTCTAAATGTTTTGCTATTAACATGACTTTTCGTTTTACAGGTTATTGATTTGTTTCTTCTTCCTCAACATTCGCTTCATCGCTTTGTGGCTGTTCATCAGTTACGGGTGTTGCAGTTGCACCAAACAAGTCAGGGGCAAATTTTGAGGATAAGGATGATTTTCGTTTGCGTATGGCTTCTGCCTGTTCCGGATATTCTGAAGGGTCAGGTACTTTCATCCATGCGTCCCTGTGCTTTCCTTCTTTTTCCAGTTCATCTACTTCTTGCATCGCCTCCCTGTATTTCTTCTCTTTGGCTTCTTTTTCTTTTCGCTCCCTGTCTGTCTTTTCCTTTTCCATAGCAGATTGCTTTTTCACTTCTTCCAACTGTTTCATAAAGCCTTCCATGTCCACCATTAAACCTGAAACGGTCTGTATGGGTGTTGTTATTCGTTCAAAGAAACCGTTGTCCAGTTCTTCGGCACTTCCTCTTAGATTGAGGGGCGGTATCAGTTTCCTTGCATCGTCCCCGCACTGCTCATTGTTGAGCATAACCGATACTATCCAGTTACTTTCTGCTCCTTTCCGTATCGTTACTTGCAGGTCGCCTGTTATATTCAATGCAGCTATGCTGCTGAAAAAATTTGTAGTTTCCATTGTCAAATGTTTTTTTGTTAAAAGAATTTCTGTACAGTCCTGTATAGTTTTATTCTATGCTGCGTTATCTAAACAGCCATCCCCACAGTCCCCAAATCAAAAGGGCTAATGCTGCCCACTTCAGCACCCATTCTATCGCAAGTGTGATTAAACCCACGAAATAGTTATTGAAATGCTGCAATCCCCCTAAGCCCCTGCGGTTGAATTGTCGCATACCGACAAAGAGCCTGATTGCCAAACCAACAAAAACCATAGTCGGGTAAGACATTGCCTGTAATAGTTTTATCAACGCTTCCATAACCTTGTATTTTATGAGTTAAATAATAGGTCTATGGCTAATGTAAACTTGGGATTGCTATGCTTCCTTACAGTAGTATATAAGGTCATACAATGCACCATATACAATGCGACATAGCCATCAAAAAGCTGGTCTGCAAATAAGCGGCTGTGCGTATGCAGACGTTTTCCATACTTATTTATCTTGTTCCTGACTTCCTCAACAAAGGATAGCCAGGCTTCTACTGTTAGCAACCCGTTTTCCCACTGGCTGCGTATCAACTGTTCGTCCTCCTGTATGGTAAGGCACATATTGTCGGTGTATTCCAGTAAGGCAGGAATTTCCTGCGGAAATAGTTCGTGCAGCAATTTTGCCTTCTCTACGTTTATCAAATTATTTAACGGTTTCATATACCTGTTTTTGTAAGTGGATAATAAGGACAGGCATTGCTGCCTGTCCTGTTACTTTAGTTCAGCGCAAGCACGTCTGCTCCGTCTTTTGCAAACTGGCTGCACAACTCAAATGCTCGTTGTGCTTTAGCCTGTGCTGTGCCTCCCATTACAATGGATTGCAGTTTGCTTTCATCATCCTTGTAATTGCGTACATTCTGATAGTAACCTGTCACCGCATTGTATGCCCCGAACACTGTTCCTTTGGTAGTATTCAACTGTTGTGTATCTGCCATCATTGCATAAGCAAAGGCATCTTCCACCGTATTTTTAAAAACGGTTGACAGTTCATCCTCTGCACCTTTTTTAAGTGCGTCCAATGTTTCCTTATTGGGGCAAAGTGCCAGTTGGATAAGTTTCTTTACTTCTTCATCACAGATACGCACCTTTGTCCATTGGTTGAATATTCCCTCCAGTTGTACACTTAGCTGATTAGCCAATCCCATTACTTTATGGGCGTTTTCCAAACGTTGTTTCGCACCTGATGTATGGCGAATGCGTACCACGTTAGACATATTGCCTAATGCTGCATTGAGGGTGTTTTGACAAACGACACGCACAGGTGTAAACGCTGCGGTAATACTTCCCGTGCCATCATGAGAGGTGGTCAGGAAGATGTATTTTTCGGTAATGTCATCACCGTTACCTACTCGGATATAATCAGGGAGTTTAGCCGTAATAAATATGCGTTCTCCGTTTCCTAATGAACCTGCTGTTTCGTACAGGATACCATCACCACCACCTACGATAGCATCGAAAAAAGCAAAGGCATCTGCATTTTGTACTATCTGGTAATCCTTTCCTACTACGCCAAAAACCGTATTGGTATCGGTACGCATGGTTGCGAAATTGTCGGGCAACAAGATGTTACCGCCTTCTTTTATTTCACCGTCATCACTTATACTGATGCCTGTGCCACGAGTATATAAGGGAGATTTGATAACCTCGAAATCAAGTCCTGCGTATTTGATAGCTTCGGCACTGGTGGGATATTGCTCTACTATCTGTCCCAAATTGTGCCATGCTTTCTGCTGTACGCTAAAGAAGCTGTATTTGCCTGTACGTTCGTTATAATTAAGATTATGTGCCATGATTGTAATTTTTAAAAGTTGATAAATGAAAATGAATGATTAAAAAGGCAAATCGTCTGTGCCATTGTTAGCAGGTACTGCGGAGTCGTTTCTGTTACCACCTGCTACGGTTTCAGACCGTTTACCACCTCCATACAATTTGATTTTTGATGTATGGAAATTGAGTGCTGCGTGCGCCTCACCATCTCCACCAATCCATGCTCTTGCACTCACCCTGCCATTGAGTTCTACCAATGTTCCTTTGGTGAGTACCTTTGCTACATTTGTCGAAATCCAGTAGGCGCAGTTGAAATACTCGGTGTGTTCCACTCGTTCGCCCTGTTTGTTACGGTAGCTGTCATTCACTGCTACGGAAAAATTCACTACCTGTTTGTCGCTCGGCAAGGTGCTGATTTGTGCGTCCCTCGTTAATCTGCCAATGATGTTCATGATTTTTAATTTTAATTGTGAAACCATTTTGTTTACTTTTTTTTTCACCCGCCTGCCCTAAAAGCATTTTTCCAAAAGAAAAAACGGGAAAAAAGAAAGCAGCGACAGAGTGGAGACGGAGGCGCGGAGAGCTATAAGTCCCGAAGGGTGCAAGCGCAGCGCAGCATTATGCGCTCGTAGCAACGAAGGCGTAACTATCTTAGCTGCCTTTTTACCCGTTTCGTTGGAAAATGCCAGAGCAGGTTGGTTGCTATCTCAACCAATCAGGACTTGTTATTCACTTGTATAGTAAAGCATGAGGGGGATGTAAGGCGGTGAGGTACGACCCGGTCCCGATGAAAGAGGGACGGAAGCGAAGCGTACCCTGGAATGACCCGACCCAAAGGGACATGCACTTTTAAAGAAAAATGAATTTTAATGGGTGTTTTGTGAGTATGTCTTATGGAGTATCTATATTATATTTAAGTATTTGCTTAAATAAGTAAATAATTCTTACATTTGCTAAAACAAAAAGTTTGACAATGGGTGATACCTGCATCAGGTTGCAAGCAGACATCGGACAAATTAAAAGTTGCCGTGAAAAATTAAAGGCTAATTCAAAAGCCTTTTTACAGTTGGGACAGGTTCTTGCTTTGGCAGGCAACGAAGCACGATTGAAAATCCTATTTTTGCTTGAAGAAGAAAATGAACTCTGCCCCTGCGACCTTAGCGATATTTTAGGAATGAGCATCCCGGCTGTTTCTCAACACTTACGCAAACTAAAAGATAGGAATATTATTGAAGCCAGAAAGGAAGGACAAACTATTTTCTATTCATTACGCAGTGAACATTTGAAAATTTTAAGACCGTTTTTTAAAATTATCAATCACCAAAATTTGGCGACAGTATGACAATGACAACAAAAAAAAATAAAAGCTGGATTGCAGGACTGTTGACGGCAGTTGCAGCTTCGCTTTGCTGCATTACTCCTGTTTTGGCTTTCTTGGGTGGTGCAAGCGGACTTGCCTCATCTTTTTCGTGGATGGATCCATACAGACCTTACTTAATTTGTTTAACAATTGCAATTTTCGCATTTGCCTGGTATAAAAAATTGAAACCACAAAAACAGGTTGATTGCGATTGCGAAGCAGATAACAAAAAATCATTTTGGCAATCAAAATCATTTTTAGCCATCGTCACAATTATAGCGGGACTTCTAATTGCGTTTCCTTACTATGCTAAAATATTTTATTCCAAGCCACAAGAAACAAAAGTAATCATAGTTGATAAAGCCAATATTGCAACGGTTCAACTCAACATTAGCGGAATGGACTGTGAAGGTTGTACAGCTCACATAAACGGAGAACTTTCCAAAGTAAACGGAGTTATTGAAGCTAATACATCTTACAAAAATGGAAATGCAATCGTAAAGTTTGACAATAGTAAAACATCTGCTGACACTATTGCAAACAGTATAAACAGCATCGGCTATAAAGTAACTTCATCAACCATCATTGACAACAAATAAAATGGGCACAACAATAATACTTCAATCAGTAATCACCTGCCCCAACTGCGGGCACCAAAAAGAAGAAACAATGCCAACTGATGCTTGCCAGTTTTTTTATGAATGTGAAAACTGCAAAACAAGACTAAAACCCAAACAAGGTGACTGTTGCGTTTATTGCAGTTATGGAACCATTAAATGCCCTCCTAAACAATTGGGGACTTCCTGCTGCTGATAGCCTATAACATTGAATTGAATGCAAAATTGGTACAGACGGAAATTGTGTTTCAACCTTTTCATCCTTTCTTAACAACCAGGTGGGCCAACCCTGGATCATTCAAAAGCCGCTCCATTTCTGACTGAATGATATCCTGTATATCCTGCTTTATTTGAAAGTAGTTACGCTGCACCATACTGGTATCGAGCTTACGAATAACTTCTATATCCTTATAGCCTTCTTCCTCTTTTTTCAGCGCCTCATGATCGTTGATAACTTCACAATGGAAGGCTTTCAATTCAATTTTGTTGTCCGGGTCGTCAGCTACCATTCCCACAAATTCACCTGAACTCAAAGCTGATATTTTGGAGGGCGGTATAGCGGTTTCCAGTTGCTTTGAACGACTGATGGACGTATCACCACTATTGATTGAATAGCTTTCCCTGTCCTGCATGATTTTGCCGAAGCGTTCTGAAAGCTGTTTTGCTGTATCTCCTGTTACTTGTCCAGCTACAATATTGCCTGTAATATTCATAATCACATCGGCCTGTTCTCTGCCATAATCCTTACGGAGCTGGCTGAAATCCTGAATGCCCAAGCACGTAGAAACTTTATTACTTCTCGCCGTGGCGATCAGGCTATCCATATTGTTCAGATAGATTGTAGGGAACTCGTCAAACACCAAACTACTTTTCAGTTTTCCTTTTTTATTGACCTGTTTTACCAATCGGGTTACGTACAGGGAAAGCACCGCTCCGTAGATCTGTATTTTCTGTGGATTATTACCCATGCACACGATTTTGGGATCATCGGGATTGTTTACATCGAGGTTGAAATCGTTGCCTGATAAAACATAGTATAGTTGAGGTGAAGAAAGCCTTGCCATAGCCACTTTAGCGGATGCTATCTGGCCTTCAAGCTGTTCCATTACATCGTTCAGATAGGCATTCAAAAACGGGTTAATTAATACCTCGCATTCTTTGGCGGCTTCTGTTCTGAACAGGGTAAAAAGGCTGTCATAATCAGCTTGCATAAGCTCGATGACGTGAGGCAACGTGCAAAATTCACCGTCCTTGTATTTCTTCAGATACCATATTACGGCAGTCAGGAAATTGATTGGTGATTCCACGAAAAAATCGCCCTGGCGTTTTATCCACTCTCTATTTAAGCCCATTAAAATAGTACGTGCGGATTCTGCGGCATCGGTAATATCCGTCATGGCAGACGGCTCTAAAGGATTGCAGCGATGGCTCCTTGTGAGGTCATCAAAATTGATAACAAAAAACCTCGGTGGTTTAGGATACCTATGTTTGTTTTTTAGCCATGAATTGTATGCGATCCTGGAAAGGTCGTCAAACTTGAAATCGTACACGAACATCGTAAATCCTTTGCGGATATGTTGGGTTATGACATGCCTGATGACAAAGTAAGATTTACCTGCTCCTGGTGTGCCCAATACCATAATCGCCCTGAAGGGATTGATGATATTTATCCAGCTATTGCGTACCTTATTTTTCAGCCTGTAACGTGCCGGAAGATTGATTGAAAACCCATTCTCCAGGAGGCGTTCTTCCTGTGGGAACGTCTCGTTTTCCTTGTTGAAAATGTCCTTATTGTTAAACTTGCTTTTGATGATACGGGAAAGCAAGGTGCCGCCAGAAAGCATCAGCAAAAAGCCTATTGAAGTTATGCCTGCATAAACGATTGCCTTCTCCTGTGCCCGTAACTGAAGCAGCAGGGAAAGATAGCTGGCAAAGTATAGCAATAGCCCGGTAATGAGATAGGCAAATGCTGTTTTATAGCTTAATTTTTCATCTTTGCGTCCCTTTGCTCCGAGCAGGGAGATAGCCAAAAAGCCTAAAGAAATCAGCTTGCTTTTAACGAAGTTGCTGAATATACCTGTACGGTAAATATTACCTAAAATCCGGTCGCTGAAACTGCTGGTCAATCCCCATTCATGGAATGCAGCATAACAATAATAATAGAAGTGTATCACTAAAATAACGATACTGATCAACCTGGTCATGTCCAGAATTTTCCTCAGCGCCTGTTCGTTTTCACCTGTCTGTACTGCCATAGCTTTATATTTTATTGGTTATTGGAAATGTTTTTTCTTCTTTTCTTTTTTCTGGTCTTTTTCTTTAGTTGGCCAGGTATATAATCGGCTGCCTGTTCCGGTTGTAAAAGGGCCTCCAGCAGGTCGCCTTTAAGCATTGCATCAGCCGGGTTAACATTGCTGTGTGAAGTGGATGAAAGCCCAGCGTTAGTGTTTTGGACAGGCAATAAGGCTTGTTCCATTTCCTGACCTGTTTGTGGCAATAGCTCCTGTTTGATCGCTTTCAGAGAGCTGCATCTTTCCTGTATGGCTTTGGCGCTGTATTGCTTTCCTAATACGCTGCCGTTAAAGACGCACCTGGTCTGGTGATCCACGTAGGTTATACCATAGATTAAACCTGTATCGCTCTTGCGCAAAGCAAGGTGAATGCCCTTCCTTTGAAGTTTTGCGACTAACTCATCGAGCGTGGGCGTTTTGCCAATAAACAACCTGTCTATTTCAGTTTTTACACGAGCTTTGAGTGGCTGGCGTTGGGCATCATTAGAGCTATATTTTTGCTCCAGAAATTTCAGGGTAGGTTTGTTGTAAAAGTCGCTGGCTTTTATAGGTATACCGATAGGTTTTCCATCTTCATCAAGTACCCGGTAAACAAGGCCGCCTCCCTGAAAAATTTTTGATTCTTCACTGCCGCGGTCAGCCATTATGTTGTATTGTTTCAAAACCGCGTTCAGTTCCGGCAAACTGGTATATTTGTATTTATCCAGCACCGCATCCAGCACATTTGTGATGGCTCTTTTAGTTTCAGCACGCCCATACTGTACCTTCTTTACGTCTATCGGATTTAACCTGAATGCTTCCCGTCTTGCGTGTGCATCAGCTACTACAAGACCGAACATTTTTTCAATCTCCTTACGTGCCGGTTCCGACTTGCGAATACCCAGGTGATGCAGGTCAATTCGCTTGCCATCGGACTGAATATTTGTGGTAACTACGTGTATATGGGGGTGGCCTGCGTCGTGGTGCTGATAAATAAGGTAAGGCTGGTCACCAAAGCCTAATTTTTGCATATAGAGATTGGCAATTTGCGTCAGCTTTTCTTTGCTCAAATGAGCTTCAGATGGGTCGAAGTTGAGCGAAATGTGTACGCTGTTTCGTTTAACATTTTCGTTCAATTCTGTCCTTTTCAGCAGATAGCCCAACTTAATTTTCAGGCTCATTTCATCTGCGTTCAAAGGGAAATTTTCCGCCCCGATGCACTCCGCTACACCTTCTTTTACCTTGTTTTCATTGTAATTGAAAATACGGTGCATGGAGTGACCTGCTTTGATCACCGCAACCATATTTCCAATATTTTTTTTACGTTATTCCTTACCTCATCTATCTTATTGCTAAGGATTTTTTTCTCTACTTCGTAAGCAATCAACCAGCTCCTAAATTCAGCTATCTGGCTAAGCGTATGCAACTTTTTAACGGCCTGGTTGAAGTTGTTTCCAACTGCGTTTAGCTCGTTGCGAAGCCGTGTAAGTTCTGCCATTAAGTCATCCTGTGAAGTGTTACGATAGGTGGTCACAATGGGCTTGTCGAAGATGCTTCGACGCACATAGTCGCTTAGCTTCCGACAGGTTGAAGCCTTCCATTTCCTTTCAATTTTTGCATACTCATCGGGTGTTAAACGCAAGCCGATGATGCGTGTCCTGTTTGAATTTTGTCCTTCCATCACTATTCATTTTCACGTTTTCAAACTCATTTTCACCTTTCAGACGCCCTGCCCACGAGTTCCGAGTGTTGGGCAGCCAGATCCGGTTGTTTAACAACCGTTCATCTGGCCGATTGCGGGAAAGTTGCAATCTTCCAGCCTTATGAACGTCTTTAAGACATTTTAAAGGCTCCAGAGTGTGTAAGGAACTGACAGCTTCAAATGAACTAAAGCCTGCCTTACAGCTTCTGTATTACTTATCTCAGTATTGTCTTATATGCTTCTTATCAGCCTTACCGAAGTTCATTACCCAGTCGTTGAAGTCCTTATGGTTTTGATAAAGGCTGCTTTCATCTTTGTATTTGGCACTTAGGGAAAGTGCATAACGACTGCAATTTTGTCCGGTTGCATCCCTGTCCAGATAGAGCTTGATAGCGTTATGTTTTTCCATAAAGGGACGTGCGATTTCAAAGAAAGAAACAGAGTTCAGCACTACAAAATCAAAGCGGTCTTCGTGGTCTTGTTGATGAATGGCCCTGAAAGAAAGAAAATCGGTAAAACCTTCAAAGACGATCACATCATCGGCATTGTTATCAAAGCTCGTAATACCTTTGGGTGAACTACTGGCTTTAAAGTAAGGATTCCGTATTTCAAAGCCTCCCAAATCATTCCTGAAGCCGATGCCATAATAAACTTTTCCATTACATTCATAACGGACCTCCCGGCAGTAATGGTCAGCTACATCAACGGGTATTCGCCGTTGCTGCAAGTACCGTAAAAGGGCGTAGGAAGACAGAGCAAAATCCCCTAAAATCTTTATCTGCTTTTCCCGTTCTTCTCTCGCAAATGATTGTTGGAAAACCGGCTTTTGAAGAGAAAAACTTCCGCTTAAATTCTGGAGCAATTCGGACACGGTACACCCATGAAAAAGGATAGCAAAATCAACCAGGTTGCCACCTTTGCCAAGACCGTGATCGTACCAGCGGTTTAGTCTCTTGTTAACCTTAAATGAAGGTGTCTTTTCATCCCTTAAAGGAGAGTGATACCAATAATCGTTGTTCCTGATCTTTGCTGGCTCATAACCTAAGCCTGCAAGGAAATGAACCATGTCTATTTCTTTGGCTTCGCTGACGGAAAGCCTTTTGTTACTGAAATCCATAACTACACTTTTTCAACTACACATTCAGTTCTCAAAGCGAAGTTAAACACACGATATGGGATTAACCTATCCTCATCATATTTTGATGAGGATACGAAACGCGCTGTTATTTACTTTTGTGAAGTGAGTATTGTTCAAATTAAAATCGTGTGATTATGCTAACAACAAGTGATATAGCCAAAGTGTATGATACTATTCTTAGTATCCCAGGCATGAGTGAAACAGTGAAGATTGACATGAGGATTTCCCGCAAAAATGTTTTGTTATTGCACAGTGTCCTCAAACGTGGGCTGATGGCGAAAGACGATGATAAATCGTCTGCTTTGCTGGAAAGCATTCCGCAGGAAGCATTGCAGGAATTACACGTAATTGCTGATGACTATCTTACAAAAGCAGGTCTTACGGAGCTTAGTGAGAAACTGAAAAATTTGAGTACCTCAAAATGATTTAAGAGGCTGGTTATTTACTATCCAGCCTCTTTTTATTTTTATTGTAAATGTCATATGCTATTTTGATCAGGAAATGCAGATGCTGATAAAATGATACCAGACCACCTAAATAGATTTTCCTATGGCCGTCGTAGGTTATCAGAGCTTCTAACATATCCAGTAATTCAGCTTTTACATAATCTGCGTTGAAGGTCTTACCAAACGACAAAATAACAATTAAAGGGTTATCACTTTCCGTCTCGCTAAGGGAAATAGGCACGTTCTTTTTTCCGATGATATTTGCTATTTTATTAGGCGACGGTTTATCCACTTTCATCCCTTTCTTATGTATGAGATACAGAGCCTCGATAAGTCTGTGAAGTTGATCTATGAAATCAATTAAGTCTTCCCTTGCGCCTCCTTCTTCATATGCACTTTGCTCGTTCACAAGGGCTACATGCAACCATAATTTCAGCTCTCTATTGAAATCGTCTAAGTGAAAATTTGTAAATATCAGGGATAAAGGGCCCTCTTTATTACGTACGATTTCCGTTCGGAAATGATATGGCTTGTAAAACCGTTGTTGTTCTGTAGCTTTTTTTTCCATCATTATAGGTTTGATCTCAAGGAAGATAGAATTTGCTTTCCCACCTCTGATACGATTGTAATGATATGCTTAGCTCTTTCAGTCAATTTCAATAAATCATCATTAGCTATCTGATAGTCCTTGTATCGGGCATCTATGTAAGCCTTTTGCAAAAGAGAAAACAGACGCTTATCAGCCTCATTATGCTGAGGAAACACGTCGGGCAACTGATATGAAATTAAACCTGCGTAGCGTATTAATCTATCGATACTATGGGTATTGGAGTGGTAGCCAGTTCCAATTTGAATAATTGTCCGTAGTGATTGTTCAACACATTGATGCAACATAAATGCTGCCATGGCATGTTGTTTTCTAATCCTGAATAACTCTGATCCGGCGAGGAACTCCTTTGATTTTCTCAACCCTTCAAGATGAAATTTTTCAAGTGATTTAGGTTGCTCTTCGTTGTGTGTGGGAATGTGATCTGGCAGACAGAACTGTTCGGATTTGTAAATAATTGGCGCTATCTCCTGAACATTAGCGGCAAAAGGATGGCCATTAGTTAACCATTCTTTAAAAGATGATTGTTGCAGGACAATAATGGTAACAGGCAAAAACGCTTTGCAGTTAGTTTCTAACTTATCTTGCCAATCGTGCGTTTCTTTGTTTCCGAGATCTTGCATAAGGATGAGTAGGAAACAACTGGAGATATGATGGGATGTAGGAGCAGATTGTTGAAAAATGCTTTCGGTTCTACGTCTGCTGATGGAAGCACCTAATAAGTATATAAGATCAGGGTTTGCTTCCTTAACGATGACATTTACCAAAGGCTGCTGGATGGACAAGAACAAGTTGTGAAAGAGATGATAGATTGTAAAAGGCTTCATCGGTTATTGGGTATTTTTAATGTAAGTGTAAATTGTTTTTATTCGATTACATCAACTTGGCGTGTGCTGTAAGAATTGGGATGTCATTTTTGAAGTTTTCTCCTTGGCTTCCAGAACCATTTTTTGAACCAGTATTTGTAATGTTTGTCACGCCAACTTGCGTACTTGTCAACTAAACTGCTTTTTCCCTCCTTCGGAAACAACAATCCTAAAGCATCCATTTCTTTAAAAATTTCGCGTATATCATCTTCGCTGTAATGATGTCGTCCGTAGCCATGCTCTATGAAATAATTGATGAGATGTTCTTTTATTTTATCTCTTCCTTCTCTTTTCCAACTACCACATGATAAATTGTCTGTAAAGTCACGTACTACATTCTCCGGTGTTACATCCATTAGTTTACATAATAGAAGAAACTGATAAGGCAAGAAATAACTAAATTGAGCATGACGGTCATACTTACCTGTTTGCCATTTTAGTTCTGGTTTTGGCTTTTTAGATGCAGCTTTTTTAGACGAAGTTTTTCTCATAATGATTAATTTGAAGAACACGTAGTGGAATTATCTGTTAATTCAATTTGACTAAGTCAGTTAAAACTAACATAAGTATAGAAAATCCTAACTAAAGTAAGGAAAAACATTCCATATTTCCAAATGTATGTATGTTTTTCCCGTCCTTTTATATATTTAAAGCTCACGTAAGTATAGAAAAGGCTAATAATCAATGACAAAACTCGGATTATATTTAGCGCAGAAGTCCGTAAACAAAGCTGAGGTAGCCAGGAAAACTGGCTTAACGAAAGCTCGGATGAATGAGCTGACCCTAAATGAGCGTAGCCATTTGAGGGCGGAGGAACTTTACCTTATTGCATTGGCAATAGGCGTAAGCCCCTGCGAATTATTGGAGGCGTTCTATGGAAATATTAAGTTGCCAGATCCAATTAGCAAATCGAAAAAAGGTTAATCGAATTAAAGTTAAAGAAAGAGCAATCTTGTTGGCTGAAAAAGAGCATTCAGCCTTTATGTTTCCTGGTTATTACCCATCCGTCCTCAGATCTGATGTTGGATATTTTGTTTTTCTCTAACCATTTTTTGAATGCTGGTACATCTTTAGGAGTAAAATGAATGATGTCGCCGTTTTTTAGCATGATGGTGAAAAAGTCACTTGCAGCAAGAAACTTCGATAATTGTCCCGCAGTGTAATCAAAATCCGGGAATTGATCGGCTGAAGTCATGGTATGTTACTTTTAATGGTTTCATTCGACTCGCTGCCTGTATAAAAAATAGCGCAGGCAACAACTTACCGCACTGAGGTCTTAGGAAACCTGGTAACGAATAAGTGCGCCCACGCCGTAGCATGAGCGTTTTCCACTTATGTCCCGTTACCTTTGAAAGTTCCTAAGTTTCAGTGCAGGACTTAAAGCAAAAACGCTTCAAGAATATCTTGTTACAAAGGTACAATTTCAGATGAGAAATGACATAGGATTTATGCAAATATGACCTTCTAACACAGGGCTGTGACAAGGGATATAATTAACTTTGTGATATGGTACACTCTGCCTCTACAATAAACATTAAAAGGTTGGTATGGAAAAGGAAATGGAATTTAAATTAGCAGCTAAAGGAGTAAAACCGACTGCCATGCGCCTTTTGGTCATGGATGTTTTATCAAAGCAGGATGCAGCCATTAGTCTTAGTGAGTTGGAGAGTTCGTTTGCAAAGGCTGATAGGATAACACTTTATAGGACACTCAAAACCTTTGAAACGCATAATCTAATTCATCGTGTTGATGACGGAACCGGGGCCCTTAAGTATGCTCTGTGTATTGATGGTTGCGAATGCCACCTTAAAGATTTGCATGTTCACTTCCATTGTACCACGTGCAAAAGAACGTATTGTTTAGCTGACAATACTATTCCTTTTGTTACCTTGCCTGAGAAGTTCATAACTCAGGAAATAAACATGGTTATCAAGGGTTTATGTCAGAAATGTTCGCCATAATTAACATTGCAATACTATTGCATGTCTTCTTTTGTTATCTTTGTAAACAATGCAGAAATGGTTCGCCTTCATATTGCTCATCATTGTTGCGGTAGCGGTCTTCGTACCCTGCTGCACAACGGACAATTGTGGCGCGGACCAAACCACTTCATCCACTTCTCGAAACCATCCCATTAAACAGGAAGGCACTTGCTCTCCTTTCTTTTCCTGTTCATCTTGTGTAGGCTTTGTGATTATTGCTAAAATAGCTCCAGTCTCAACAATACCTGCACCCGTATTGAAGCATTACGAATATCAACGTTTGTTTCTCCCATCGTCATACACCCGTGCTGTTCTACAGCCTCCTCAGTGTTAAGATAACATCAAATAGATTATAGAATTACCGTCTGTAGTTCTATCTGTTAATTGATTGTTGTCTGTCTTATGCCAAAGACCCGACTAAGAGCGAATAGAAAAAAGTACAGCCGAAAAATGGCAAGTCGAAAATGGTCGAAAAGCAAAAAAAATGTTTTTCACTGTTTTTTGCATATTGTTCAGCGCAATAGTCTTATTAGGCGTAATAGGAGCAATTCTGAAGTATTACAGATTAATATCCATACAAATTTTACAATGTTAGACAGGATCATTCATTTCTCCATCAGGAACAAATTGGTTATTGGCTTTTTTGTCTTAGGCTTAATCATTTGGGGCAGCTATTCGCTTTCAAAACTCCCATTTGATGCCGTGCCGGATATTACCAATAACCAGGTACAGATTATCACACAGGCTCCCAACTTAGGGGCACAGGAAGTAGAACAGTTCATTACAGCACCGGTTGAATTGGCAATGTCCAACATACCCGAAATGATTGAAAAGCGTTCTATTTCCCGTTCAGGCATTTCAGTAGTTACACTGGTATTTCATGACAATACAGACGTTTATTGGGCACGGCAGCAGGTAAATGAACGGCTAAAGGAAGCTCAGGAAGTCATTCCAGAAGGCTTTGGCAAGCTCTCACTTGCTCCAATCTCTACAGGTTTGGGTGAAATTTACCAGTACACCATACACACAAAGCCTCAATACAAAGACAAATATTCTCCCACTGATCTAAGAACTATACAGGACTGGATCGTAAGAACCCAGTTAGCAGGCACAGAAGGTGTGGCGGAAGTAAGTGGCTGGGGTGGATATGTAAAGCAGTATGAAGTAGCGGTAGATAACGACAGGCTCAATTCACTCAACATAACCATACCTGAACTGTATGAAGCACTGGAAAATAACAATGGCAATACAGGTGGCTCATACATAGAGCAGCGCAACAATTCCTATTTCATCAGGGGCATCGGTCAGGTAAAATCTTTGTCTGATATAGAGAAGATTGTTATTAAATCAGTGAACGGAATTCCAATATTGGTAAGAGACGTTGCAACTGTACAGTTTGGAAGTGCTACCAGGTACGGAGCTGTTACTCGTAACGGCGAAGGCGAAGTCGTGGCAGGTATTACACTCATGTTGAAAGGTGAAGACTTCAACAAGGTAATTGCGAACGTAAAAGAAAGGATGAAGCAAATTCAAAAGTCTTTACCTGAAGGCGTAGTTATAGAACCGTTTATTGACCGAACAGAATTAGTAGGCAGAACCATTGGCACTGTTAGAAAGAACCTCGTCGAAGGCGGCTTGATAGTCGTTTTTGTGCTGGTGTTATTACTGGGTAATTGGAGAGCTGGATTATTGGTAGCATCAGTTATTCCATTGGCTATGCTTTTTGCCTTTGCATTGATGAAAACCTTTGGCGTGTCAGGAAACCTAATGAGCTTGGGTGCAATTGACTTTGGATTAATTGTAGATGGTGCAGTAATCATTGTAGAAGCAATAATCTTTAGACTTACTGAAAGCAATTTATTTCCCGGTAAGACCCGGCTTACACAGGCAGAAATGGATGATGAAGTTTATACAGCATCATCCAAAATCAGGAACAGTGCAGCCTTTGGTGAAATCATTATTCTTATCGTTTACTTACCACTCTTTGCGTTAATCGGCGTGGAAGGAAAAATGTTTAAGCCGATGGCTCAAACAGTTGCTTTTGCCATCTTGGGCGCTTTCATTCTATCACTCACTTATGTGCCTATGATGAGTGCTTTATTTTTAAGTAAGAGCACCGTTCACAAGAAATCCATTTCTGATAAAATAATGAATGCATTGCATAGGATTTACGAACCTGCTTTGCGTACCGTACTAAAGTGGAAAGTAACAACAGTGCTGATTGCTTTTGCATTATTCATTTTGTCACTCGTAGTCTTCAACAGGATGGGCGGTCAGTTTATACCAACATTGGAAGAAGGCGATTTAACCGTAGAAGTTTCCATGATGCAGGGAACATCATTAACACAAACAGTTGCGATGTTCTCCAAAGCAGAAAGGATTTTAAAGAAACAATTCCCTGAAGTAAAGCAGGTGGTAACAAGAATAGGTAGTGCAGAAATACCAACAGATCCCATGCCGGTTGAAAGAGCAGATATGATGGTAGCCATGAAGCCAAAAGAAGATTGGACCAGTGCAGAGACAAGAGAAGAAATGATGGAGAAAATGGAAGAAGCACTATCAATTCTCCCTGGGCTTAGGGTAGAAATTACACAGCCCATGCAAATGCGGTTCAATGAACTTTTATCCGGCATCAGGCAGGATGTGGCAATAAAAATATTTGGTGACGATTTAGACATTCTTGCACAGCAGGCAAACAGAATATCCAAAATCATTGCCCCTGTCAAAGGAGTAAGTGAGCCCTTTGTTGAAAGAGTTACAGGATTGCCGCAAATAACGGTAGAGTACAACAGGGATAAGATGGCACAATACGGGTTAAGCATCAATGATGTGAATACCATTTTGCAAACTGCCTTTGCGGGTAGTACAGCAGGTGTTGTGTTTGAAGGGGAAAAAAGGTTTGACATGGTAGTTCGGCTTCAGCGAAACCTAAGAGAAGATGTAACAAACATTGAGAACCTTTATATACCGCTTCCATCAGGTAACAAAGTGCCGTTAAATCAGGTAGCAAACATTCAGTTCAAAGAAGCACCGGCACAGGTATCAAGAGAAAACGGGAAGCGTAGAACGTTTGTAGGTTTTAATGTAAGGGGCAGAGACGTAGAAAGCACAGTAGAAGAAATACAAGAGAAGCTGGACAAAGAATTAAAACTTCCGGCAGGTTATTACATCACTTATGGTGGCGAATTTCAGAACCTGAAAGAAGCCAAGTCAAGGCTATCAATAGCAGTGCCTGTTGCCTTGTTATTAATCCTTGTGCTGCTTTATGTAACTTTCAAGTCAATTCCTCAAACCTTGCTCATATTCACTGCCGTTCCGCTTTCAGCAATAGGCGGTGTATTTGCTTTATTAATCAGGGGTATGCCTTTCAGCATTTCAGCCGGTGTAGGTTTCATTGCATTATTTGGTGTAGCTGTTCTAAATGGAATTGTACTGATAGGGTATTTCAATCAACTTAAAAAGGAAGGCATGGAAGACATAAACCAACGGGTGATGGAAGGCACAAAAGTTCGGTTAAGACCGGTAGTAATGACGGCTGCAGTTGCTTCGCTTGGGTTCTTGCCTATGGCATTATCAACAGGTGCAGGCGGTGAGGTACAAAAGCCATTGGCAACAGTTGTTATAGGTGGGCTGCTTACTGCAACCCTGCTTACGCTTTTTGTACTGCCCAGCTTATACGTTTTAATATCGAAAAAGTTCAGAACCAAGAAGGTAATTCTACAATCTAACAAACTACCTCTAGTTATTTTGGTTGCTTCCTTAGGCTTGTTTGGAAAGCTCCATGCACAATCAAGAAATCCAACTTTGGAGAACTTGATACAGCAGGCAAGAGCAAACAATCCGCAGCTTCGCCGTTCAGGTTTGGAGATACAACAAAACAGAACCATGCAAAATACAGCCGTTGATTTACCAAAAACAAACTTCACTGTAACGCAAGACCCTACAAGCGGCGGCAACATTGATAACTCTATCGGTGTTTCTCAATCATTCTCTTTGCCTGGTGTTTACAAGACACAGCGAAACGTATATCAGCAGCAAACCAAATTGGCAGAAGCAAATAAGCAGGTTACCGAAGCAGAAATAGTGCGTAACATCAAGCTTGCTTATTACAATTACCTATACACGGTCGAAAGATTGAGATTGCTTAACTACTTGGATAGTGTTTATACAGACTTTTCATCCAAAGCAAACATCCGGTACAAAGTAGGCGAAACATCAAACCTTGAAAGGCTCACAGCACAAAACCAATCGTTTGAAATCCGGCTACAGAAGAAAGAATCGTTGGCAGATTTAAGAGTATATGAAACCCTGATAAGACAGCAAACAAATGTCACAGGTGACATAGCCATTGACACAACAGACAAAACTTTTTACCCTTCTGAAACCATTTCTTTTGATACGGCGGCTAATCAAAATCCTATATTGACGTATCACATGCAAAACATAAATGTTGCTCAATCAAGAGTAGCATTAGAAAGAACAAAAAGGCTACCGGAGTTTTCCATTGGTTACAATCACCAGCTTGTTGTAAAAGGTTTTGACCCTGCAAAAATCAATCGCAACTATTTCCCTGGCACTCGTATAGCAGGTGTTGAGTTAGGAATGTCACTGCCTTTGTTTACAAAACCATACAAAGCGAGAGTAGAAGCAGAAAAGTTGAATGTAGCTATTGCGCAGCAGGACCTTAACAGGGCCCAATGGCAACTAACATCTGAATATCAGTCAACCTACCAGCAATACCTCAAGCACAGAGAGCGGGTAGATTATTACCAGACAGAAGGCATCAGTTTGGCAAATGAGCAAATACGTATTGCACGTTTTGCTTTCAGCAAAGGCGAAATCAGTTATGTTGAAATGGTGCAGAACTTAACACAGGCAATGCAGATTAAACTGCAATACCTGGAAGCATTGCAACAGTTGAACGAGGCAGTAATCAATCTTAAATACCTAAATGGTCAGCAATAACATGAACTATAAAAGCATAGATAAAATGTCATCATCATTCTATAAAAGCATCCTGCTAATTCTTTGCATAGGTGCATCCATCATTCTTACCGGTTGTTCGGACAAGAAGACTACTGAAGAAACGGCAACAGAAAAGAAGGAAACCACAAAAACAGAAGAAGCCGAAGAAGGCATAGAGCTTACACAGGCACAGATCGAAGCCGTAGGCATTGAGTATGGCACAATAGAACTAAAGAATTTAAGCCAGGTAGTAAAGGCAAGTGGTCAGCTTGCAGTACCACCACAAAAGAGAGCTGATGTAAATGTTTTGGCAGGTGGGGTTATCAGGAGAATTGTACCGATAGAAGGGCAACAAGTTAAGAAAGGGCAGGTATTGGCAGTAATAGAAAATACTGAATTAGTTACTATTCAGGAAAACTACTTGACCGCTAAAAATTCTTTCTCTTACACCGCAGCCGAGTTGCAAAGACAAAAAGAATTGGATGAAGCAGGTGCAGGCATAAAGAAAAAGTTGCAGGAAGCACAGGCAAACTACAATACCGAAAGAGCAAGGATAACAACACTGGAAGCACAGCTAAAGCAATTAGGCATCAATTCCGGCACAGTATCAAGGGGCAGCATCATTACAAGAATTAATGTGTATGCTCCCATCAGTGGCACAGTAGGTCACATCTTGGTAAACACAGGGGCTTATGCTCAACCCGGCAACTCCTTAATGGAAATCATAGACAATTCACAAATCCATGCTGACCTTACTGTATTTGAAAAAGACCTTTTTAGAGTTAGGAATGGGCAGAAGGTGACCTTCACTTTAACCAATCAGGACAACAGGGAAATCACAGGCAGGGTCTATGGCGTAAATAAATCTTTCGAGAACGAAAGCAAAGGCATTGTTGTTCATGCAATCATTGAGAATGCCAATACATACAGGCTCATCCCTGGAATGTATGTTACTGCTTTAATCAGTGTTGGCAGCGAACAGGTTATGGCAATTCCTGTAGATGCAGTAGTGCAGTCAGAAGGCAAGAACTACATTTTTGTCGTGGATGAAGAAAATAGTGAAGCAGCAGAAAAAAAAGAAAAAGGTAGTGAAGAAGCTGAAGAAAAGGAAAAGGCAGAAGGCAAAGAAAAGGGTGAACAAGATGAGAAATCAGTACGCTTCAAAATGGTAGAAGTCGTTACGGGTGTTAGTGAATTAGGTTACATCAAAATTACTCCCATTAGCGAGCTTCCTGATAAAGAAAAGATTGTCGTAAAAGGAGCAAACTACATTTTATCAAAAGCAAAAGGTGGTGGAGAAGAAGAAGAATAAATCAGACCCAAACTTGATATTGTTATGGAAGCAACACTCTTATTTCTAAACATTCATAAGCCAGGATTGAACAACGAATGGAACAAGCAAATTGATGCGGCACTAAAACAATTGGAAGGTGTTGAAAGTGTAATGGCCATTGAAGAAAACGAAAGTAGCCATGCAAAAATAAACATCAACTACGATGTACAGAAATTGCCTTTCAACAAAATTGAAGAAACAGTAGAAAGTAGTGGTGCAAACATTACTGGTATAAACATTCATTTTCCTTCTGTTGTAAGCGGCACGGCAGACCCATACGGTGCAAGTGTAGTGGCAACCACAGAAGAAGATGATTTGAACAGCATCGAAGGTGTATTAGGCATAGGCGTTTCTTCATTGGGCATTATAAAGGCAGAGCTTGACCCATTGGTAAGCGACAAGCAAAAAGCCATCGAATTAATAATCAGGAGAGCAGCAGCAGGTAAGAAAGGCAAATAGAAACAAACACATTTCTTATAACATCAAACAAAATAGTTATGAAAATATCTTCCAAAAAAATACTTGCTATCTTCTTAGCAGGCTTCTTTGCAAAAGACATTATTGATGATGTTTTCTTTTTGATGATTGATAAATACCCGATACAAATATTTGGTTTCACTATCACAGCAGCATCACACAAAACCATGCTGGTACTATCAATCATTCTGACAGTGATACTTCTTTATTACGGTCTTCGCACCAGAAACACTCTAAATCAAAAAGCACGAAATGCTTAGCATCATTACAGGCAGCTTAATCATAAGTTTACTACATGCAGTCATTCCCAATCATTGGCTGCCTGTAATAGCTATTGGCAGAAAAGAGCAATGGTCCTTAGAAGAAGTTACAAAAGTTACTTTGGTTTTTGCTTTAGCTCACGGCATTAGTACAGTATTGATAGGAGTTGTTTTAAGTCTCCTGGGTTCAAAACTGGATGACAGTCTTACTCATTTTACAAACATTATAGCTCCAATAATACTAATTGCAATTGGTTTAATCTTCATCTACCGTCACCACGTACACAAACACTTTCATATAAACGACGAACTGAAGAAGCAAAAGACAAAAGCCGCCATCATAACAGCATTGGTTATAGCAATGTTCTTTTCTCCCTGCATGGAAATAGAAGTCTATTTCTTATTGGCAGGAGCTGTCGGCACATGGCTGGTCATACTGATTGCAGCAACATATTTACTGGTAACTACAACAGGCATGGTGCTATTGGTTCGCTATGCTTACAAAGGCATCTTGAAACTTAGTTGGCATTCATTGGAACATAAAGCCGGTATCATTACAGGTTTCACGCTGGTCATAACAGGTATTCTTTCATTTCTCATTAAATAGTAAATTATGGCAGACACAAATAAAGACAAGAGTTTGCAGTTAGACGAGTTATCGAAAATTACAGATAATCCGTCTGACCAGTATCAAACAACATCAGATGTACAACCGCCAAAGGTTGAAGTAGATAAAGATAGCTTGAGAGCACATTGGGATTTGCTGTTGTCATTTGTAATACTTACAATCATTTTGGTGCTGGAGTATGGTTTCAGAATAGAGCTAAGCAAACCGGTAGGACTAACTATTAACTTGGTAGCATACCTGCTTGCAGGTAGAGAAGTATTGGCATTGGCATTTCGCAAATCAAAACGTGGAGACGTATTCAATGAGTTCGTTCTAATGAGTGTTGCAACCATTGGAGCATTTGCTATTGGTGAATTTGAAGAAGGTGTTGCAGTAATGCTTTTCTATCAGATTGGAGAATGGTTTCAAAGTGCAGCAGTAAACAGGGCAAAGAGAAATATTAAAGCCCTGCTTGACATTCGACCCGATGAAGTAACAGTCGTTAGGAATAACAATACACAGGTAGTAAATCCGTCACAGGTAAGCATTGGAGAAACCATAGAAATAAAGCCAGGTGAGAAAGTGGCTTTAGATGGTGAACTGATTTCAGAAAATGCTTCATTCAATACAGCAGCACTTACAGGAGAAAGCAGACCCGATACGAAATACAAAGGAGAACAGGTTTTAGCAGGAATGATAAACCTTAATACCGTTTCACAGGTAAAAGTAACATCAGCTTTTAAAGACAGTAAGCTAAGCCGCATCTTGGAAATGGTACAGGATGCCACAGCACGTAAATCACAAACACAGCTATTCATTTCACGGTTTGCCAAAGTCTACACACCCATCGTATTCTTTTTAGCTCTTGCAGTCTGTGTTGTGCCTTACTTCATTGTTGACAATTATGTTTTCTATACATGGTTCTACAGGGCATTGGTGTTCCTGGTGATTAGTTGTCCTTGTGCATTGGTTGTGTCAATACCATTAGGCTATTTTGGCGGAATAGGTTTAGCATCCAGAAACGGAATACTATTTAAAGGTGGCAACTTCTTGGATGTAATGACAAAGGTTGATACTGTGGTGATGGATAAAACAGGCACACTAACCAAAGGCGTTTTCAAAGTACAGAAAGTTGTAGGCAGTGGAATTGATGAAAAAGAGTTAGTAAGAATTACAGCAGCATTAGAACGCAACTCAACACACCCTGTCGGCAAAGCAGTGGTTGACTATGCAGGCAATACAGAAGATAATACCAAAGCAACGAATGTAGAAGAGATTGCGGGTCATGGCTTGAAAGGAACAGTTGAAGGTAAGGAAGTTTTAGCAGGCAATTTAAAACTGCTCAAAAGGTTCAATATCTCTTATCCTTCGGAAGCAGAAAACATTGTAGATACCATTGTAGTTGTAGCAATCAATAATAAATATGCAGGCTACATTACCATAGCCGACGAAGTAAAAGAAGATGCAGTACAGGCTATCAAGGCTATGCATGACCTGAACATAAAAACAGTGATGTTATCAGGCGACAAGCAAAAAGTAGTTGACCAGGTGGCAAAGGCAATTGGCATAGACAATGGTTATGGTGATTTATTGCCCGAAGGAAAAGTAGAAAAAGTACAACAGCTAAAGAACGAAGGCAGACACATTGCATTTGTTGGTGATGGTGTAAACGATGCACCGGTAGTTGCTTTAGCAGATGCAGGCATTGCAATGGGCGGTTTAGGAAGTGATGCCACAATAGAAACAGCAGATGTTGTTATTCAAAACGACCAGCCTTCCAAAATCGTTTCGGCAATCAGGGTGGGAAAGATTACACGCAACATTGTTTGGCAAAACATTTTTTTAGCTATGGGTGTAAAGATTGTAGTGCTCATCTTAGGAGCAGGTGGTGTTGCCAATCTTTGGGAAGCAGTAATAGCAGATGTAGGAGTAGCACTGTTAGCAATTTTAAATGCTGTCCGCATTCAGAAAATCAAGGTTTAGAGCACTATCCAATACAACTTTGAATAGCTTACCATTGTTAAAATAGGCCTAGCTCATATTTAAGAATTTGCTTAAATAGTTTTTTTGTTACCTTCGCTGCATGAATGACAATACATGTATCAGACTTTTTGCCGACCAGGAGCAGATTAAGAATTGTAAAGGCAAGTTGAAGACGGCACAAAAATCATTTGTAAGCCTTTCAAATATCTTGGCATTGGCAGGTAACGAAGTAAGGCTGAAGATTGTTTATCTATTGGAAGAAGAAAAAGAGCTATGCCCTTGTGACCTTGCCGATATTTTAGGCATGAGCATTCCGGCAGTATCACAGCACTTACGCAAATTGAAAGATGGCAACATTGTAGAAGCAAGAAAAGAAGGACAAACCATTTATTACTCACTTACCCAAGAGAACATAAAGATTTTGAAGCCTTTCTTTAAGCACATCAACCAACAAACACAAAAACTGGAAACAGTATGATAAGTTTAAAATCATCAGGCACATTCACAAGTGCAGGAATATTATCGGCTATTGCAGCTTCGCTTTGTTGCATTGCACCTTTTGTTGCCTTGCTTGCAGGCAGTAGCAGCATTGCAGCAAACTTTTCTTGGATAGAACCCGCACGACCCTATTTAATAGGACTATCTATAGCTGTCCTTGCCTTTGCTTGGTACGGAAAACTAAAACCTGCTAAAACAAACGATACAGAGTGCAATTGCGAAACAACAAGGAAGGCATCTTTCCTTCAGTCAAAAGCATTCCTGGGTATTGTCACTGTCTTTGCTATTTTAATGATGGCATTTCCACTATACGCTAAAGTGTTCTATCCAAAGTCCACTACGACGGCAACGGAACTTGCAGTTGTCGATAACAAGCAACAAGTTAAGTTCACTATACAAGGCATGACTTGTGAAGGTTGCGAAGAGCATGTAAACAATGAACTGTCTAAAGTGAACGGTATATTAGCCTATAAAACCTCTTATGCAACAAGAAGTAGCTTGGTTACTTTCAATAAATCAAAAGTTGATGTAAAAACCATTGAAGTAGCCATTAACAAAACAGGCTACAAAGTAAAAGGGTACGAATTACTAAATAGCGGTTCAACAGCACAAGCAAGCAATACAAAAGAGTGCAGCAGTTCATCGAAGTCAAGTTGCCAGAAAGCAGAGTAATCATGGAAAAAACACTAACACTACAATCGACTATCACTTGCCCTAATTGCGGTTTTCAGAAAGAAGAAACCATGCCTACAGATGCTTGTCAGTATTTCTACAAGTGTACAAATTGTGAGACAATACTAAAGCCCAAGCAGGGAGATTGTTGCGTATTTTGCAGCTATGGCACTGTAGCTTGCCCGCCGATACAAACGAGCAAATCTTGTTGTAACTAATGAATGGTACGACCTTCTTGTTGAGTTAAAGGAAAAAAGCCTTGAATATCAAGGCTGCAAGAATACAAAAGGTAAGAGTTTAGCAGCTCATCCAAAAATTCTGTAAAACTTAACCATAATTCTGTAAACCTTCCCTTTTAAATATTCGTACTTTCGCTATAAGATAATGAAAAAAGCTGCAATCATATTGCTTATTTGTGTTTACTCATTGGCAACAATGGGCTTCAGCCTAAAGCAGTTTTATTGTTGCGGCAAGCTCAAATCAGTAACTTTTTCATTATTACAGGAAGCAAAAGATAAATGTGGCAATGGCGATGATAAGACCGGATGTTGCGATAGCAAGTTTCAATTCTTCAAAGTAAAGGATAATCATATTTCAGCCGACCAGGCAGATTTTCCATTCAAGCATTTTATCGACTTACATCTTTACACTCCTTCTTTTCAAGATATTTCTTTTGTTTCGCAAAAAACTACCATTGCTTATAGAAGCAATGCACCGCCTTTACATCAGGGCGTACCCATCTACATTTACAATTGCGTTTTCAGACTGTGATTTTCCCACTCTTTAGTGCTATAACGTTCTGTTATACCATTGCATTCTTGAGTTCATCAACTCAACTTTCTCAATTTATTCCTTCATATTTCTAATTATCAGGCAATGCTTTCGCTGCCTCGCAATAATTAGCTCAATAAATATTACAATGAAAACGCTTAAAACATTAATCGTCATAATAGGTGCATTGTTCACCTTTCATACTGCATCAGCACAAAGCGACAAATCACAAAGAACCATTGGTATAAGTACACAAACGTTTAAGGTAAACGGTGTCTGTGTAATGTGTAAAAAGCGTATAGAAAATACCGCTTTATCTGTTGAAGGTGTGAAGTCAGCTATATGGGACGAAAACACAAAGAAACTAACCTCAAAATACAGCATTTTTAAAAAGGAAGCTGCTGACATAGTACAGAAGAAGTTAGCCGCTGTAGGTCATGACAATGACCAATATAAGGCAAATGATACAGCCTATAATGCTTTGCCTGATTGTTGTCATTGCCGCAATATCTAATCTATCATTCACTAATTAAAATAAACAAAATGAAACGCTTAATCATTCTTATGCTAATGATTGCTGGTACTACAGCAATCTATGCCCAAAAAGCAAAGCAGACATCATCAAAAGCAGATAGTAACGCAATAGTGGTAACAAGTTATACCTGCCCAATGCATCCCGAAGTGAACAGTTCCCAACAGGGGAGGTGTCCCAAGTGCGGCATGGATTTAATCCTATCCAAAAAAGAACAAATGAAGGCAGAGGTAACGCAAACCTATACATGCCCAATGCATACCGATGTGGTAAGTAACAGCCCCGGTAATTGTCCGAAATGCAGTTCAAAATTAGTTATAGACAGGCGAGGTAGTAAGCAAGCTGCAACTGTTTATACCTGTTCAATGCACCCAAATGTCAGTAGTGCTACAAACGGTAAATGCCCGGTTTGTGGTATGCAGATGGTCGCAAAGAACACCAAGAAAGATTAATTCCCAACTTTAAACGAAGTCACATGGGTGGCAGCGCTATGCCTGCCTCTCTTTAAAACAAACAATCATGAAAAATTTATTTTTTATCACAGCTATCCTTTTTTCAATGGCATTTGTATTTACAGCTTGTTCAGGCAACAGTAGCAAGCCAAAAACAGAGCAATTAGCTAAAGACGAAATGTACACCTGCACAATGCACAACGAGGTAATGAGCGACCATGAAGGTGAATGTCCAAAATGCGGGATGAAACTGGTAAAGCAGAAAATGACAGCCGAGCAGCAAAAGATGATGAAAGAAGGTACATACACAAAACCTACTAAGTAATCACTTTAAGGGCAACAGCTAATCTGAAGACCGGGCAACAGCGGAACTGAAGACATCTTTAATCTATTACAAAATGAGTAATCAAAATCTCCAAAGCTGCATTGATGCTTGTGAAGCATGTGAAGAAGAGTGCAACTCCTGTGCTGAAAATTGCGCAGGACAGCCAGGAATGGAACAGTGTGAAACACAATGCAGGCAATGTGCTGATGTATGTCGCAGATGTGCAGAGGAATGTAGGAATGGCAGTACTAATTCAGTACAACAATGTGCCGATGCCTGCCGTGCTTGTGCCGAAGAATGCGAAAAGCATAACGATGAACATTGCAAACGTTGCGCAGAAGAATGCAGAAGATGTGAAGCTGAATGCAGAAAGATTGCTGCTTAAATTCTATGAGGGTTTTAACCAAAGGTTACAGCCCTCATTACTATAGAGTAAATCATGTTATAAAAGAACATTAAAACAAGTGTAATGAACACTCTTAATCCTATCATTTTCCTTGTACCGGTAATCGCTCTGATACTGGTGGTCTTATTGCTTCTTTATTTGTTAAAGAAAGTAGATAATAAAGAAGTTTTTAAACGATTTGTTGTCATTACACTTGTGCTCGCTTTCCTGTTTAATTTGGCATGGGAAGTATTACAAATGCCGTTGTATAAAGACGCTCCGTTCAATATACAACACATTGCATTCTGTGCTTTGGCATCGGTAGCCGATGCTATAATGGTTCTTCTAATTTATTTCTGCTTTGCACTGATTTATAAAAACCCGTTATGGGTGCAGGAATTTACCATGCTTCGAATTTTGATATTGATGTTAGTGGGTGGCATAGGGGCAATTTTAGCAGAAATGAGACACCTTTCATTAGGCAATTGGGCTTATGACAAATCAATGCCTCTCATACCGGTCATTAAGGTAGGTATTTCTCCTGTACTACAGTTTATGATATTACCCGCTCTTATATACTATTTGAGTTTCAAAGTAAAAAATTATGGATAACAGTCTATTACACACACATAGCCATAATAAGGTTAGTGATGTTCAAACTAAATACTATTGCCCCATGCATTGCGAAGGCGATAAAGTTTATGATGAACCCGGCAACTGTCCCGTATGCGGTATGCAGTTAGTGCCGGTACAGGATGAAAGAAATAAAAAACATGAACATCACCAGCACCAAAAAGATAAACCTTCTGTTGGTGCAACTGGCAAATACTATTGCCCTATGCACTGCGAAGGGGACAAAGTGTATGATAAACCAGGCAATTGCCCTGTGTGTGGTATGAACTTAGAAAAGCTGCCGTCAGTTCAGCCAAAGAATGTACAGTACACTTGCCCAATGCATCCTGAAATCATTAGAGATGCTCCGGGTTCATGTCCTAAGTGCGCCCACGCCGTAGCATGAGCGTTCTCACTTATTGTCCCATTGCCTCTTTGAAAGTTCCTAAGTTTCAGTGCGGGACTTAAAGCTAAAACGCTTCAAGAATATTTTGTGCAAAGATATAATTTTAAGCGGATTTCTTTGAAATGTTAGCATAACATCATGGTTAGCACAGTGAAATAAAGGCGGGGTTTCACGCATGACGGAAATCAGGTTTTCCCGTGATAACGGTCATTCTTTAAACGGCTGTTCACGGTTTACCTTTATGCAAGATTTTATACAACCTGGTTTTTAATACAGGACGTTCAAAATGCGAAGTCTATTGCAAGCGTAATAAAGAATGAAACAAAATCAGTTATATATCAAAGGCATGTGCTGTGAACGTTGTATTGACAAGGTGAAACAACTGCTTGGTGAAGGAAATTACAAGGCCCTGAAAACGACCCTCGGCGAAGTAACGCTTGAAAATAAACTGACAGAAAAGGATTTGGCGGCTTTAAACCGAAAGCTGGCAACCTGGGGCTTTACCGTGGTGAACTCACATACAGAGCAGGTAGTTGCCAAAGCAAAGACAGCCATTTTTGAGTATATGAATGAGATGATAGGCAAGACCTCAAAATTGCGGTTATCAGATTATGTAGCAAAAAAAGTCGGCATGAGTTATTACTACATCAGCCGCATTTTTTCAGAGGCAGAAAAGATAACGATGGAAAAGTTCCTGATCCTGTTAAAAGTGGAACGGGTGAAGGAACTGCTTTTACAGGACGAAACAACAATCAGCAATATCGCATACGATTTGGGTTACAGTTCGTCACAGAGCATGTCCTCCCAGTTTAAAAAAGTTACCGGAAAAACACCTGGACAATACCGGCTCAGTCCGGTTCCGGCGCGTGTTCATCTGGATAAAATAGAGGTGCAAAATTTTATACAAAATCCAAAATAATGCGTACAAAGTTCAAAACACCTAAAACTAACTTTGCTAAAATTGAAATAGTTGTAAAATAAACAATGAAACCAATAGCCGTCATAGCGTTAATGTTCGTTTACCTGATCGCATCATCAGGTATCAGCGGCTCCATACACTATTGCGGCGATACCGTTGCCTCTGTTTCTTTTGGGCACAACCATACCAATAAATGTGCCTGTGGCAGCGAGGATATGAAGGACTGCTGCCATGACAAAGATTTTTACCTGCATCTGGATGATGGTCATCAAAAATCAACGCAGGTATCCTTCGACCTGTCCAAAACATTTGACGTTGATATCGCATTGGTACCAGCCTCTCATTCCGATTTTCAACTATTCACCTGGTCAGCCAGTCCCAAACCATCCTTCTATCATCCCCCCGACCAGCTACATCCACGGCTGTATGTTTTAAACCGGGTTTTCCGGATTTGATGTTCCAAAATCATCAACCAACACGCCCGGCTCAGGCAGGTTGATGAGATCCCCCTTGTGTGCGGCGCTGCCGGTCTGTTACATTCAGACTGAAGATATACTTATGCCTATTCTTCAGTTGGCATGAATGATTTTCCACTCCTGTTTGATGTGGTAAATATTGTCAAAGCTTCCGCAGGCAGCTCAGCCGTTTGTTATTTCAATTCGTTCATTAATCAATATTTCACAATTAAAATCAAAAACAATGAAAAAGTTCCTTTTCTTTTTTATGCTGGCAGGAAGCCTGCTGGCATTCTCACAAAATTCAGTAGCACAGAAAAATTCAGTAACGGCTGCAACCGCTACTAAAAAGAACGGCTATACCGTTCTGAACGCCGGGGAGAAAGTCGTCCTGTATAAATACGAACACAAGGCACATGCGCCCAAACAGGCAGACAAATATCCAATCACCTATTTCTTTACAACGGGAGATTCCGACGTACTGCAACCGCTTACAAAGACAAACCTGAAAAAAGCGTTTCCGCAAAACCATCCTTTCCACGACGCTTTGGATCAGACCTTCAAAGAAGACGGAGAACTTACTGCATATGACAGTTTCCACAAAATGTATAAAGTAAACTGGGTGTTGAAAAACCATCTCTGATTATTCAGGGGCTGCCTCTTTGCGGGCGGCAGCCCTTTGATTAAAACCACAACCATCGTAGTGTTATGAAAAGACAACTACTAAAACAATGATATCATGATAGAAAAAATAATTTCATGGTCTATACGGAACCGGTTCTTTGTCTGGATCGGCATTATCATGATCGTAGTTGGTGGCATCTACTCCATAAAAGAGACGCCGGTAGATGCATTGCCCGACCTTTCCGAAAACCAGGTGATCATTTATACAGAATACATGGGGAGAAATCCCAAGATTATGGAAGACCAGATCACCTACCCGTTAGTCTCCAACCTGCAAGGCATACCCAGCATCAAGTCCATCAGAGCAGCATCCATGTTCGGGATGAGTTTCATATTTGTCGTGTTCAAGGATGACGTGGATGTTTACTGGGCAAGAACCAGGGTTTTGGAAAGGCTCAATTATGCGCAGAAATTCCTGCCACAGGGGGTTACGCCTTCTTTGGGGCCGGACGGTACCGGGCTGGGTCATGTTTTTTGGTACACACTCGATGGAAAGGGTTATAATCTTGGGGAACTCAGGGCACTGCAAGACTGGTACGTAAAGTTCGCGCTTCAGAATGTGGAAGGTGTCAGCGAAGTAGCTTCCTTTGGCGGCTTCCAGAAAGGCTACCAGGTTACAATAGATCCGCATAAGCTGGTGTACTATGGGGTTTCACTGATGGATGTAACCCGTGCCGTCTCCGCCAATAATAAAGATGTCGGGGGCAGCTTGTATGAGATGAACTCAACCGGCTATTTGATCCGGGGTCAGGGCTATATTACCAGCCTCGACGACATCAAGGAAATCCCTATCGGCACCTATAAATCCATACCGATTACACTGAGTGATATTGCGGAAGTGCAGATGAGTCCCGATCTGAGGCTCGGGATTGTAGATGAGAATGGCGAAGGAGAAGTGGTCGGAGGCATTGTTGTGGCCAGGTTCGGGGAAAACGCGAAGGACGTGATTGAAAGGGCAAAGGCCAAAATGAAAGACATTGAAAAAGGATTGCCTGCCGGTGTCAAATTTAAAACGGCCTACGACCGCAGCGACCTCATATTGGCTGCAATAGATACCCTCAAAGAGGCCCTTTGGCAGGAAATACTGATTGTTTGTATCGTTGTCATCTTATTTCTCTTTAGCGGCAAAAGCGGGCTGGTCGCGATTGTTTCCATTCTCCTGTCGGTACTTATCGGATTTATCCTCATGAAATTATTCGGGGTTACGGCCAATATCCTCTCATTGGGCGGTATTGCGCTTGCCATTGGTGATGTGGTAGATCCCGGTATTGTCATGGCAGAGAATGCCTACAGGATGTTAACCAACAGAGTTCTTAACGTAGAAAACAAGTAACCAGGTATGGCAAGCGAAAAACAAACGAAAGTAAAAGAACGAATAGGCCACACCAGGGAGATCCCTGAAGCGGAAAGAGTGGCAATTATAGAAGAATCATCACGGACGGTGGGCCGCTCGGTATTTTTTTCCGTAGTGATCATGGTCATCTCCTTTGCACCTATTCTTTTCCTGACCGGCCAGGAACGGAAACTGTTTGCACCGCTGGTGCTTACCAAAACGTTTTCCCTGATTGGTGCGGCCATTCTTGCTATAACGGTTGCGCCGATGTTAACGCGCACTTTGATGAAATGCCGCTTAGTGCCGGAAAGCAGAAATCCCGTATCCAATTTCTTTATTCTTCTTTATCAGCCGGTGGCAAGATGGTGTTTGAAATGGCGCAAAACAGTGCTGGCCATGTGTTTCGTACTCATTGCAGGAAGCGTACCCCTGGTTATAAACCTCGGTACAGAGTTTATGCCACCGCTGGATGAAGGCTCTTTATTATTAATGCCCGTTACATTACCGGATGTATCCAATTCTGAGGCTAAACGCATCACCCAGTTACAGGACAAGATCATCAAAGACTTCCCGGAAGTGGATAATGTACTTGGTAAAGCCGGACGCGCCTATACTGCCACAGACAATGCGCCCATCAGCATGATCGAGACGATCATCGTGCTGAAGCCAAAAAGTCAATGGCGCAGTGGGATGACCAAAGAGAAACTGATCAAGGAAATGAATGAAAAAGTGCAGATACCCGGTGTTGTTGTCGGCTGGACACAACCGATCATTAATCGCATCAATATGTTATCCACCGGTATCCGGACAGATGTGGGCGTTAAAATCTATGGAAGCAATCTTGACAGCATTTATAATATCAGCCGTAAGGTAGAAGCGTCCCTCAAAGGAATTGAGGGTTTGGAAGATCTGTATGTTGAGCAGCTCACCGGAGGCAAATATCTTGATATTAAGATCAGGAGAAAGGATGCTGCCCGGTATGGATTGAATATTGACGACGTGAACATGGTTATTGAAAGTGCATTGGGCGGCATGATCCTCACCACTACCGTTGAAGGCCGGGAAAGGTTCAGTGTAAACCTGAGACTGGCGCAGGAATACCGCAATGATATTGACGAGATCAAACGCATTCCCATCCAAACGATGAAGTACGGGGTATTGCCACTTTCTTCCGTTGCGGATGTAAAAGTATCGGAAGGGCCTCCGATGATCAATTCTGAAAATGCCATGCTCAGGGGCACAGTGCTTTTCAATGTGCGGGGAAGGGATATGGGTAGTGTGGTAAACGATGCCAAAAAAAGGATAGAAGAAACCTTCAAACAACTTCCCCAGGGTTACTATATAGACTGGAGCGGCCAGTATGAGAACCAGGTAAGAGCAGAGCAGCGGTTAAAGGTAATCATACCGATTGTAATGCTGATCATCGCCTTCATTCTCTACGTCACCTTTAATTCATTCAAGGCAGTGGCGATTGTGTTTATCAGCGTGCCGGTGGCGCTGATGGGCGGTGTATATTCCCTGTACTACTATAATGTCAATTTCTCGGTGGCTGTAGCAGTGGGTTTTATAGCATTGTTCGGTGTTGCCGTGGAAACGGGCGTACTGATGATCGCCTATCTGAATGACTCCATTAAAAAGCTTGTAACAGCTAAAGGGAACGGCCCTGAGAACATCAGCGATGATGATCTGAAAGAAACTTTCCTGCTGGGTGCTACCCAACGGGTGCGGCCACTGCTCATGACCGTCTTAGCCAATATACTTGGCCTGATACCCGTAATGACCGCTACAGGAACCGGTAGTGATGTGATGAAGCCAATTGCGATTCCCTTTGTATTCGGCCTGATCACTTCCACGCTGTTTGTCCTTATTGTACTGCCGGTAATCTATAATCTTTTAAAAGAATGGGAACTGAAAAAGCATGGCAAACTGGTGGTGCTTGAAATCAAAGACTAAAACCCGGATTCATGAAAAGTAATAAGCTATATACAATCTTCCTGCTGCTGATCGCTTCTGTAAATGTTGCGGCACAAGACAGCGTGAAGCTGAGCATGCAGGAAGTTTTTACCGCTATAGACAAATCCTATCCCCAGCTTCAGTATTACGACGCTAAAATAGCTTCCATTCGTTCGCTGGTTGACGGTGCAAAAGCATGGATGCCGCCCACCGTGTCACTGGCCTTTGACCGGTTCCCTTACCGGCTGTCCCTGATAAAGGAAATGATGCCCGATAACCAGGCGGGTATGATGGTGTCCGTGCAACAGATGATCCCTAATGCTGCCAAATTAAATGCAAAAAAAGATTACCTCGGTTCCCTGGAAAATGTTCAGCGCAATGATGCTGAGTGGCAGCGAAACACCCTGCATTTTACCGCAAGGCTTTATTACTACCGGCGGTTTATTGCCGAAAACAAACTAAAGACCATTCAACAATACCGCGACCTGCTCAAAATACTGATCCAAACAGCAAAGGATAAATACACCTATAACCAGTCTGACCTGCCGGCAATATTCAAGGGGGAAGCCGCGCTGAGCGAACTGGAAAACATGGAAACGATGAGCCTGGCGCAGATCGCGGAAAGCAACATCGGCCTTAATACCCTGATGAGCCGTGACGTGAATGCCCCGTTTGCCATTGACACGCTCTTGCTGCCTGTTGACTACCGGGCAGATTACCTGATGGTCAACGATACCTCAGCACTTTTGAGAAACGACATTCTTTCTATGGAGAGCCGCATCCGTTCTATGAAATTCAACCAGAAATGGGCCGCTACCGGCTCCCGGCCCGACTTCGGTGTGCAAATATCACACGGGCAGATGTTCGGCATGCCCAACCAGTTCTCCATCATGGGAATGATGACCATTCCCATTGTGCCCTGGTCATCGAAGATGTACAAATCCGATGTACGGTCTATGGAGTTTGAGATTGATGCCATGCGGAAAGAAAAATCAACCATGCAGCTCATGGCCACACAAATGGTAAGGGAAAAGATCACCATGCTGCTCTATGAGACCAGGCAGTTGGATAACTATGATAAAAATGTAGTGCCTTCCTACAAAAAGAACCTGGAAAGTAACCTATTGGCCTATCGCCAGAACACAGGTAACTTCTTTGTACTGCTGGATGCATGGAACATGCTGCTCATGAAGGAACTTGAACGTACCGATAAATTGGGACAGGTGTTTACGATACAATCTGAATACGAATATCAACGGGAAATAAAATAGCATGTGTAATCATAATCAACATACCAGCTTCAGCGGGCACAAAAGCCGGGTATATTTTATATGCATCGGGTTTGCTTTTGTGTTGCTTGCCTGCAACAATCGCAGCGCAGATCACGGTGCCCATTCCGGCGGCGCAGATCATGCCACTATGAAGGACAGCAGCGGCATGAAAATGAGCGGGGTAAAGGATAGCAGCAACGCCCATGCTGCGCATGGCAGTATGGCCGGTATGGATATGCCCGGTGAACAGGCGTCCACTGATACGATAGCGGATGAAACGTACTGGAATACCCTGCCGACCAACCGAACCGTAATCTCTACCCAACAGGCAATAGAACCGCTTGACCAACCGGCGAGTTTTACGGTTCACGGTAACGGGTATATTGACTTTGACTACAGGCGCAACCGGAAAGTACCCGTTCGCGTTGGCGGCAGGATTGAAAGGCTGTATGTAAAATACAATTACCAGTATGTGCGCAAAGGCGAAAAGATACTGGAACTCTACAGCCCCGACATAAGCACTTATATCGAAGAATTGCTTTACCTGCAAAAGTCTTCCGGCGACAGTATTCTCGCGGGCAGGGCCAGGCAAAAGCTCTTATTGCTCGGGCTTACCTCCAGCCAGGTAAAACAGATTGAAAAATCAGGGGAAGCGCCTTATACCATAGCCATTTACAGCCCTTTTGAAGGATTTGTGCTTTTTGATCCATCCGCACCGTCAGCTATGGCCGGGGGCGCAGGTAATGACGCAGGAATGGGAGGTGGAATGGCAGGCAGTACTGGTTCATCGGCGGTAAGTCCGGCTACCCGGTTAAGCGATAACAGCATTCGTGAAGGGATGTATGTGAGTAAAGACCAGACCCTTTTTTGGATCAATGATTTCAGGGAAGCATGGGGCATAGTGGCATTTACCAAAGAGAATGAAAAATATATCCGCAAAGGCCAACCGCTGTCCATTACCAGCGAACTGATGCCGGAAAAGAGCTTTACAACTCCTGTTCAATTCCTGGAGCTGGTGTATCAGGGCGGGCAAAAATTCAGCCAGGCAAGGGTGTATTTACCCAATACCTCGGGGATACTTAAACAAAATTCCCTGATCACAGCCACGGCATCCGTAACTGCCAGTTCCCTTACGGTTCCGGCAGGCAGTGTCTTTTATCTTGGAAAGGTAGCCATTGTGTGGGTGCGGGCCGGTGTCACAAAGGACGGAAGCAACATCTTCCAGTCAAGGGTGGTACGGATCGGTCACCGGGACAACGAACGCGTCGAAATACTGCAAGGACTGCAAAAAGGAGAATGGATAGCCAGGGATGCTGCTTACCTCGCAGACGGGGAGACAATTATCAAATATTAATGCTGTAGGTATGAACAAGAAAATATGGATGATCATTACTGCGCTACCGCTCATTGTTTCCATTGCTTCATGCACCGGAAAGGATGGGGATGCACAAAAGCCGGAACATAGCCAACATGGCGCGGACGCACCGGCACCCGAAAAAATGGAGATGGTGACGCTTTCAAAAAGGGACGAACAGTATGCCAATATTACGGTGGACACGGTGAAGAGGCAGGCTATTTCGGAATATACCACGCTGGTAGGCACTACCAGCATTGACGAACGTAACGTAAGTGTTATCACATCACGCATCAGGGGAAGGCTCGAAAAATTATTTGTCCGCAATCCGCAGGAAAACATCAGCAAGGGCATGCCCTTATATGCCATCTATAGTGAAGAGTTATTGTCTGATGAAAATGAACTGCTCAATGTACTGCGGCAGGAGGTGCAACTCGCCGATATGAAGCAGGTAATGGCGCAACTGGTGGAAGCGGCGAGAAAAAAATTACTGTTGTGGGGATTATCGAGGGAGCAAATCACACAGATCGAACAAAGCGGCGAAGCCTCCCCTTTGATTACCATCCATAGCCCTATCGGGGGCACGCTGGTTGACCTTTCTGTAAGCGAGGGTCAGTATGTGGAGATCGGAACCCCGCTTTTCCGGTTGGCAGACCTGTCACAATTATGGATTGAAGCCCAGATGTACACCGGTGAACTCAGGTGGTTAACGGAACAGCCCATCATTACTGCGGATTTTGATGCCTATCCCAACCAGGTATTTTCCGTTACACCGGTGTTCGATAATCCTTCCGTGGAACCAGATCAAAAGATCAGCCTTGTAAGATTTCTGATCGGTAACAAAAGCGCTTCGCTAAAGCCGGGTATGATGGCATACGTCAATATTAAACGGAATCAAAAATATACGATGGTCATTCCCAAGTCTTCCATCCTGGTCGGCAACATGGTAACGGCATGGGTGAAAAAAGGCGATGGGATGTATGAAAACCGGGTCATTCAATTAGGCATTCAGAATAAAAAGGAAGTGGAGGTGACCGGTGGCCTCAAGGAGGGCGAACTGGTGGTAACCAGTGGCGCTTACCTGTTAAACAGCGCATTGGTGCTGAAGAAGGGCACCGGCATGGAGGGAATGAAGATGTAAAAGCGTCTCCAAATCGCCAACAACAGAAGGAAAGTATTGCGCCAGCCCTGGACTTCATTGCCAAAGAAAACGGAGACAGACAGGTGCGGATAATTTGTAAACAGTCACTAAAACCGAGCACGTCAGTAATACTGCTTTGACTTAATAAATAAGATATGTTACTACAAGAATTTGATAAGGTGAGCAAACCCTGGTCAGTTGACCGCTCAACCATCCTGAATGAACTGGATACCACGCAGGAAGCCGGGCTTACTGCGGCGGAAGCCGAACGCAGGCTTTCCATTGCGGGGTACAACAGGATTGAATCGGGGAAAAAAGTAAGCCCGCTCATGATCCTGGTCAACCAGTTTATCAGCCCGTTTGTGCTGTTATTGGCCATTGCTGCAGGGCTGTCGTTTTTCTTCCAGGAATGGCTCGATGGTATTGCCATCATCGCCGTGATTGTGATCAATGCCGTCATCGGATTTTTGATGGAGTTTCAGGCGGAACGATCAATGGAAGCCTTGAAAAAACTAACCACCGTACCGGCCCGCGTGCTGCGTGATGGGACGCTTGGTGCAATATCTTCCGAGGAGCTGGTACCGGGTGATATTCTATTTGTGGAAGGCGGAGACATGGTTACAGCAGATGCCAGGCTGATCAGTTCGGCTCAGTTACAATCGGATGAATCCGCACTTACCGGCGAGTCCTTGCCGGTGGAAAAACAGACCGGCCAATTGCTGGAAACAGTTCCCCTGGCCGAACGGGACAATATGTTGTACAAAGGCACTTTTGTAACAAAAGGAAATGGTTTTGCCGTTGTGGTGCGCACCGGCATGGCCACCGAGTTGGGAACCGTTGCCCGCATGGTGCAACAGGCGCAGCAATCGGCTACACCGCTTGAAAAGAAAATACAGAAGCTCAGTAAGAACCTGCTATGGATCACCGTGGGGCTTTTGGTTGCCATATTTACTGCCGGGATATTAAACGGGAAGGATTTTGTACAGATGCTGGAAACTTCCATTGCCCTTGCCGTTGCCGCAATTCCTGAAGGGCTGCCCATCGTTTCTACGTTAGCGCTGGCATTCGGCATGTTACGGATGGCCAGGCACCAGGTCATCGTAAAGAAGTTGTCATCGGTGGAAACCCTGGGTGGTACCAACGTGATCTGCACCGATAAAACCGGGACACTTACACAGAACAAAATTGAAGCGGCCTACATTGAATTTAAGGATGGCAGCTCCCGCATAGAAGTGGACGTTGCAGGCTGTGTGATACGCTTTAAGGATAATGATCAGTTGCCCCATTATCCGGCTTATGCGCATTTGCACCGGATTGCCGCCCTGTGTAACACCGCAACCTATCAGTATGATGCTACCTCGGCCAAAGAATCGGGTGACCCGCTGGAAGTGGGACTACTCAAAATGGTCTATTGTTCACCCGTTAAACCGGATGAATACCAGCGAACTTTTTCAAAAATAAATGAAGTGCCTTTTTCTTCCGATACGAAGGTCATGGCTACCCTTCACCACAAAGACAGTGACTATTATGTAGCCGCAAAAGGAGCAGTGGAAGAACTATTATCCTGCTGTTCATCCGTACTGGAAGGAAGTGATGTTGTTGCACTGACTGAAGAAAGAAAAACAACATGGCTATCCAATGCCGAAAAGCATGCGCAATCCGGGTTAAGAATGCTGGCTTTTGCTTTTAGAAGCGCTGATGCGGAAGAAGAAGATTTCTTGCATCATCTTACATTGGTAGGCGTGGTCGGCTTTTTAGATCCGCCCCGCCCAGAGGTACGTGCGGCCATTCAGGAATGCAGATCCGCAGGCATAAAAGTGGTGATGATCACCGGAGACCACCCGGCCACCGCTAAAAACATTGCCATGCAATTAGGGCTGGCAGAAGAAAGCGATGAGGTAGTTCACGGAAACAGCATGAAGCCCTACGATCAACTGACGCCGGAGGACAAGCAAAAGTGGCTGCAATCCCCTGTATTTGCGCGTGTATCTCCGGAACACAAGCTGGACCTGGTGACCCTGTTCCAGGCAAATAAAATGGTAGTAGGGATGACCGGCGACGGCGTGAATGACGCTCCGGCCCTGAAGAAAGCAGATATCGGTATTGCAATGGGACAAAGGGGTACGCAGGTAGCGCAGGAAGTAGCAGATATGGTCCTGAAAGATGATGCCTTCTCATCCATCGTCCTGGCCATCAAACAAGGGCGGGTAATTTTCGATAATATCAGGAAATTTGTGATCTACCTGCTGTCCTGTAATCTCAGCGAACTGCTGATCATTGCCACTGCATCCATTCTGAATTTGCATTTTCAGCTTTTTCCGCTCCAGATACTTTTCATCAATCTTGTAACAGATGTATTGCCAGCGCTTGCCCTGGGTGTCACCGAAGCGCCTGCGCATATCATGCAGCGAAAACCTTATTCGGCCGGTACACTGATCATTGATAAAAAAAGATGGACCGCCATTTTTGCCTATTCTACAGTGATCTCCATTACCACCATCGGTGCGGTACTTACCAGTCACGAGTGGCTGCATAAGCAGGAAGGATGGAACGGTGAGCTGTGTAACAATATGCTTTTCTATACCCTTATTTTTTCGCAGATACTACACGTCTTTAATATGTCATTTGAAAAGGGCGTTGCATTTTATAAATCAGAAGTGTTCCGCAACAGGTATGTATGGTATGCAGTGCTGGGATGTACAGTTATAGCGTTGCTCTCTTACTTCGTTGTTCCGTTGAGAAAAGTCCTTGAAGTTTCAATTTACGGATGGCAGGATTGGTCAATCGTCATTGTGTTCTCCTTTCTTTCACTCATTATCAACCAGGCTTTAAAAAGAAGCCGCTGGATTATATGAGCTGTAAACGGATAACAAGTTGTAAGCAAACTTAAAGACAACAGCAAAAACTCAATAGCACATGCGGGATAACAACAGAAATATAAATGTTACAAAGGCATCGGGTATCAGGGTGCCCTTCAATAAGAACAAATTGAAACAGTCGCTGCTCCGCTCAGGAGCCAGCAGCCAGCAGGCTGAGGATATTGCCAATGAAATTGTGAACAGACTGGTAGATAATATGTCTACTAAGGAAATCTACAGGAAATCTTTCCGGTTATTGAAAGACAGGTCGCGTCCAATGGCTGCAAGGTATAAACTGAAGCGTGCCCTGATGGAATTAGGCCCTTCGGGTTTCCCCTTTGAGCAGTTCGTAGCAGAATTACTGACATACAAAGGGTATAAAACTGAAGTTGGCGTAACCATACAGGGGCATTGTGTAAAGCACGAAATAGATATTATAGCTGAAAAGGACGACCAGCACTTTATGATCGAGTGCAAGTTTCATAATCAACAGGGTTATATATGCGATGTCAAGATTCCCCTGTACATACAATCCCGGTTCCTGGATGTGGAGCGCCAATGGAAACAGATCGACGGGCATGACAAGAAGATCCATCAGGGTTGGGTGGTTACCAACACCCGTTTCTCAGACGATGCCGCACAGTATGGCAGGTGTATGAATATGAACCTGGTCAGTTGGGATTATCCTAAAAATAATGGCATAAAAGACTGGATCAACCTGTCTGGTCTCCATCCCGTAACAAGTCTTACCACGCTCACCGGAAAGGAAAAGCAAGCGCTGCTCAACAGGAAGATTGTTTTATGCAAGGCCCTGCATCATGGTGAGGGTATTTTGGAAAGCATCGGCGTAAGACCACCCAGGTTGCAGAAGGTGTTGGAAGAATGCGCTGCACTGTGTCAAGCGCTTGAAAAATCATATAGATACTAATACAACAGATATGGAAAAATCAGGTTTAAAAATACAATTTTTAGGTGCTGCGCAAACAGTAACCGGCTCCAGGCACCTTGTTTCCGCTTATGGCAAAAACATCCTGGTGGATTGCGGCATGTTCCAGGGACTAAAGGAACTCCGGCTGCTTAACTGGCAACCGCTCTCTTTTCCTGCTAAAGACATTGATATCGTTTTACTGACGCATGGGCATTTAGATCATACCGGTTTCCTCCCGCGTCTTGTAAAGGAAGGCTTTTCAGGTAAGATCATCGCTACGACCCCTACACTCCAGATTGCGGAAATTATTTTAAAGGACAGCGCAAAAATCCAGGAAGAGGATGCCTTGCGGGCTAATAAGCATAAATACACTAAGCATAGCCCCGCTGTTCCGCTTTACGGGCTGCAGGATGTGGACCGTACACTTCCGCTTTTTCAGACCGCGCCATTGAACCAGTGGGTGCCGTTTGGCGAGCAGATCAGTTACAGGTTCAGGTATAATGGACATATCCTGGGAGCAACCTTTATCGAGCTGCGGATCGGGGAGAAAACGATTGTGTTTTCAGGGGATATCGGCCGCAAACAAGATCCGCTGCTTTTCCCACCGGAAAAACCTGAGAAGGCGGATATCCTGTTTATCGAATCGACCTATGGTGACCGGCTCCACCCGAAGGAACCGGCAATGGATATTTTAGAACGCATTATCATTCGGGCTGCATTAAAAAAAGGCACCATCGTCATACCAAGTTTTGCGGTTGAGCGTACACAGTTGCTGATGTACCTGTTCTGGCAGTTAAAACAAAAAGGCAGATTGCCCGATATACCGATTTACATGGATAGCCCGATGGGGAAAAATGTACTGGAGGTATTTCACAAAAATGGCACCTGGCATAAGCTGTCTGTCGAAGAATGTTCGCAAATGTGCGATACGATCCGGCGTATAACAACGCTGGAGGAAACAACTGCACTGATAAACAGCAAGCAGCCGAAAATTGTGATCGCAGGAAGTGGTATGGCAACCGGCGGACGGGTATTGAGCTACTTTGCAAAGTACCTGGGCGATGCGAATGCCACGGTACTGCTGGTGGGCTACCAGGCAGAGGGAACACGGGGCCGCGCTTTACTGGAGGGCGCAAAGGAAGTTAAGTTGTATGGGAAATATTTCGCGGTCCGCGCAGCCATAGAAAACATCGAAGGCTTATCCGGCCATGCTGATCAGCAGGAACTCATTGAGTGGCTGCAAGAGCTGAAGCAACAGCCTCAAAAGATATTTATCGTACATGGAGAGCCGACATCTGCAAAGGCGCTCAGGGATAAAGTGAAAGAGGTTTACGGATGGGCGTGCGAAATACCCGCATTAAATGACACCATAACAATCAATGAATAAATGGAACATCATCATTCCTACAACACGTTAAGGGTTAAATCTATCGGTATTGATACGTACCGGGAGAACATTGTCTACATGCGTGCTGATTGCCACATATGCCAATCAGAAGGCTTTACAGCACTCACCCGCATAGTGATACACCACCATGAAAAAACCATTGTAGCAACCCTCAACGTGGTTCACTCCGATCTGCTTGCCGTGGATGAAGCGGCATTGTCAATGGAAGCCATGAAAAGGCTGGACATTGTTGATGGGGACTGCCTCACGTTCTCCCACCTGGAGAACATCAATTCCCTGAGCTATGTACGGGCAAAAATGTATCACGATCAACTGACGGAGCAACAGTTCAATGAGATCATGAAGGATATCGTTGCAGGGAAATATTCTAACATTGAACTGGCTGCGTTTATTTCAGCCTGTTCTGACGATAACCTTTCAGTACCTGAGATCATCGGGCTTACAAAGGCCATGATCAATGCAGGACAAAGCATCTCCTGGGAAAAATCCGTGGTACTGGACAAGCACTGCGTGGGCGGACTGCCCGGTAACCGTACCACACCTATTGTTGTCAGCATTGTTGCCGCAGCCGGGCTGACGATTCCAAAAACCTCATCAAGGGCCATTACTTCCCCCGCAGGAACTGCCGACACGATGGAAGTGATAGCACCGGTTGATCTGGATATGGATGAGATCAAAAAAGTCGTTGAAAAAGAAAATGGCTGTATTGTGTGGGGCGGTGCTGTAAAACTAAGCCCCGCAGATGACATATTGATTTCAGTGGAGAAATCGCTGGACGTAGACAGCCAGGGGCAGATGATTGCCTCCGTACTGTCAAAAAAATCGGCAGCCGGTGCCACGCATGTGGTCATAGATCTCCCGGTAGGTAAAACAGCCAAAGTACGCACGCATGAAATCGCCCTCCAACTGCAACATGATTTTGAATCGGTGGCACAGGCCATTGGCCTGCAATTACAGGTCATTATCACCGATGGACAACAGCCGGTAGGAAGAGGTATTGGTCCTGCATTGGAGGCAATGGATGTGCTGGCTGTTTTGCGCAACGAGAAAACGGCTCCAACGGATTTGAAGGAAAGGGCTATTACGCTTGCAGGTGCGCTCCTGGAATTATCGGGCAAATATGCACCTGGAACCGGTAACAATATGGCCAGAAGCATTCTTGAAACCGGAAGCGCCTGGGCAAAATTCCAGGCCATTTGTCAAAGTCAGGGCGGTTTCAGGGAACCTGCATTTGCACCCTACCATTTTGAAGTCTGCGCGGACAAGGAGGGCGTTGTTACCGCAATAGACAATCGTAAACTGGCGCGGGTAGCGAAGCTGGCAGGAGCGCCGCAGTCGGCCTCAGCCGGCATCCTGTTCAATGCGCCCCTCGGCAAAAAGGTGAGCGTGGGCGACACGCTGTTTACCCTGTACGCCCATACAAAAGGAGAACTGGAGTACGCCCTTTCTTATTTAAAAACAGATAACATCATTACTATCGAATAAAAAAAATCAAAACAATGGAAACAACATTTAAAGATAAAGTAGCCATAGTGACCGGGGGAAGCTTTGGCATCGGCAGGTCAGCCGCCATAGGTTTTGCCAAACGGGGAGCCAAAGTAGTTATTGCCGACTGGGTGGAAGATAATGAAACACTCCATCTTATCCAGGCTTTAGGAGGTGAAGCCCTGTTTGTAAAATGCGACGTATCCAGCACCGAAGAGGTCAGGGAAATGGTGGCTACAACAATTAAAGCCTTTGGCCGCCTGGATTACGCTTTCAACAATGCCGGTATTGAAGGGGTTACTGCCCTCACCCATGAATGCACGGAAGAGAACTGGGAAAAAACCATCGGGATCAACCTGAAAGGTGTCTGGCTTTGCATGAAATATGAGATACAGGAAATGCTGAAGCAGGGAAAAGGTGCTATCGTGAACAATGCTTCCATCGCTGGTTTGGGTGGATTCCCCGGATCTCCCGCTTACGTGGCAAGTAAACACGGCGTACTCGGTCTGACCAGGACTGCTGCGCTGGAATATGCCAAATCAGGTATCCGGGTAAATGCAGTTTGTCCGGGAGTTATTCAAACCCCGATGATCGACCGTTTTACCGGAGCGGATCAGGAAACCGTGAAGCAGTTTGAAAGCATGGAACCGATAGGCAGAATGGGACAGCCGGAAGAAGTGGCCGAGGCCGCTATCTGGCTGTGTGCTGATGCCGCTTCCTTTGTGACCGGCAACGCTATGACCGTTGATGGTGGTTGGGGCGCTCAGTAACACAGCGGTTAACCTGAACTGTTGACCAGCAAAGCATACTGTTATAGAAAATGATCTTTATTTTTTTAAAACTATTGAGTCAATGAAACCCATTGTATTTGCCCTACCGGGAAACGAAACGTTTGCACAGCAACTTGCTACAGCTTTAGAAGCTGATACCGGGGAAACCACCATACGCAATTTCCCTGATGGGGAAACATACGTCCGCGTATTGACCGACGTAAGTGGCAGGGAGGTGATCTTGGTCTGTACGCTTGATCACCCTGATGGCAAATTGCTGCCATTATATTTTCTTTCTCATACGCTAAAATCGCTGGGCGCAAAATGCACCTGTATTGTAGCCCCGTATCTTGCCTACATGCGACAGGATAAGGTCTTCCATCCAGGGGAGGGAATAACCTCTGCATATTTTGCCAAACTGATTTCCGGTTTTGCAGAAAGACTTTTTACAATTGATCCGCATTTACACCGGAGATCTTCAATGGCCGAAATTTATTCGGTTCCCTGCATGGTACTGCACGCATCAACTCTTATTTCGGATTATATCCGCGATCATATCGGCAATCCCCTGTTGATAGGGCCTGATAGTGAAAGCGAGCAATGGGTTTCGCAGGTAGCTAAAGATGCCAATGCTCCTTACATAGTGCTTGAAAAAGTAAGAAAGGGCGATACGGAAGTAAATGTAACCGTTCCGCAGGTTGAAAAATACAAGGATCATACCCCTGTATTGGTGGATGATATCATTTCCACTGCACGTACCATGATAGAAACAGTGAATCACCTGAAAAAAGCAGGTATGAAGCCGCCGGTCTGTATTGGTGTTCATGCAGTTTTTGCCGGTCACGCTTACCAGGAACTCCAAAATGCCGGAGTAGACAGCATTATTACCTGTAATACTATTGCGCATGCCTCCAATGCACTGGATGTAACAGCACTAATGGCTGCTTCCGTAAACAAGATTTTCCTTTCGTAACTTTGGCAAGCAAAAATAGTAACAAATTCAATGTCTGTAAATGAACCCTTTAGTATGGTTACCTTATTTATCAAGAACATGGTTTGCGACCGCTGTGTACTGGTCGTCGCCGGTGAGTTAAAAAAAATTGGCATAAATGCCCAAAAAATCACGTTGGGAGAAGTGACCCTTGAAAAGGAACTTACGGCCGATCAAAAGGAGAAGCTTGATAAAGCTTTGCTTGACCTGGGGTTTGAACCTATAGACAGTAAGAAGGGACGCATCATTGAAAAAATAAAAACGGTAATCATAAACATGGTACATCATAGCGACCATGATGAAAAAACCAATTTATCCGATTTATTAAGCAAAGCGTTGCATCATGATTACAATTACCTGTCCAATCTGTTTTCGGAAGTGGAAGGTATCACTATTGAAAAATATTTTATCGCTCAAAAAATTGAGAAGGTTAAAGAATTACTGGTGTACGACGAGCTTTCATTAAGTGAAATTGCTTTGCGTATGCATTACTCCAGTGTTGCCTATCTGAGCAACCAATTCAAAAAAGTTACCGGTCTTACGCCAAGCCATTTCAGACAAATCAGGGAAGAAAAGCGGAAACCGTTGGATAAAGTCTAATTTCATAAGGTAAAACAAATTGGTGTTACGAAGTAGCGGCCTTCCGCAAATGACAAAAGCAAAGATGGACTGGTGTTTCTTCCCTTGTTTTTCTCCTATCTCCACCGCCAATCAAAGGATTGTTTTACAGGATCTGTTACCTGGCTATATCGAAAAAGCTGGATGTAAAAATGTGTAAGAAACACGCTATTTTAATGCCCTGTTCGGTACCGTAAAACTCATTAAAGCCATCAAAGATGAATAGCCATCTTCATTCAATCATCCAACAGTATAAAGCTGACAGGGAATCAGTTTATAATACCTGGTTTACTAATAACGAAGAACGTTTGAAAGCATTCCGCTCCATCCGCAGAGGCGTACAGCAGATAGTGGATGATATTAAAAACAAGAAATTCGGAAATGATTTTAAAGGATCTTCTCTCGAATTTGTGCTCACCTGTATCACCGAACAAAAGCAGGTGTTTGAGGGAGCTGCGCACCCCTTCTATTGGAAGCCCAAGCTGAGAATCCCCGACATTTACGAAAATGAAACAAATAAGCAGCACTTTGGCCAGTTCCTTGAAAATTGCCTGAATGCAAAAGCAGAGGCGCAAATCATTAAAGAAATTATCCGGCTGGACAGCTACAAGATAAAAGGACTGGGGCCTGCCGTGTCGAACATTCTTTATTTTCTGCATCCCACCATTGTACCACCCTTTAATACAGCTATCCTGAATGGATTCAATTATCTGTTCAAAGACAGGAAGAAATTAGGAAGCTGGAGCGAGTATCTGGCGCTGCGGGAAGTGTTGATCGATACCAATAAGCAATACCGCTCAGAACTTTCGCTGGATTTGGGAGCGATTGCAGGATTGCTTTTTGAAATAGGCACCCAAAAAATCATATTGGGTACAGATGAATATTTGTCAGAACCAGAGAGAAAGAAATTGGAAAAGCTGATTGAAAAAAGACGAGAAGAAGTAGAACATGAAAAAGAGGAAGAGGATCTGCATACAGAAATGCAGTATCACTTACTAAAAATTGGTCACGCTTTGGGGTATGATGTCATTGCGGCTTCCAATGACCGCTCCAAATCACATTGCGGCAACAATTTTTCCTTTATTTGTTTGCAGGCATTTCCTGAGATTGATTTAGACCGGGAAACATTGAATACCGTAAAACTGATTGATGTATTATGGTTTCAAAAAGCAACCAATAATGTCATTGCTGCCTTTGAGGTGGAAAAAAGTACCAGCATCTATTCCGGTATCTTACGGCTTACAGATTTGAGTTACACGATCGCCGATGATGACGAAGTATTTTATCTGATCGTACCTGATAAAAGAGAAAAGGATGTGGTGGCGCAATTGTCACGGCCGGCCATAAAACAGAACAAGGTAATGATCAAGTATATTCTTTTTTCCGATTTGCGCCAACATTGCGACGCCCTCTGCAAATTTGGCGACAGCCACCTGATCATGGAAAAAATTGCAAGAAACGTGGCAACCAGGTAAGCCTGCTCTACACCCAATCATTGTAAACAAATCAGGGAAGATAAACGCAAATCGTTGGATCAGGTGTAAACTTATAAATCAGTTCCTAATAATGCCCTTCCGGTTGTGCTATTATGTCAAACGATTTGGATACAACTAAAAGCAGTTGGACACATGCAGATGAAGATACTTATATAGCGGTGTGTCCACTAATGATATTGCCGCCCACACCGGCTTACCGTTCCCTGAGTGCCGGGTTAAGCACTCCTGTAAAGTTCTCCAATCGTTATAAAGGCGACATCAAAGCAGCAACATTTTCTATGCAGCAGGCAGAAGTGCAGTACCAACAGGTAGTACAGCAAATCCAGGTAGAGGTTACGCAAGCCTTCATTAACTACCAGGCTGCCCAAAAGCAAGTGCAGCAGTTCGACAATGGAATGCTAACGGATGCAAAAGAAGTTTTAGAGGGCAAGATCTACAGTTACAAGCGTGGTGAAACTTCTTTGCTGGAAGTATTAAATGCCCAACGAACCTATAATGATGTACAACAGATTATTACCAGGCGCTGCTGAACTATGCCTCCGCCCTGATCAACCTGGAAAGGTCGGCCGGAATCTGGGACATACATTAGCCCGGAGACTTAGCCGTATAGCACGCCAAATCCAATTATCTTATCATGTATCATCGGGCTAAAAAATTATTACGCTACATTCTCAAAAAAAATGTTTATATATTTGCAACGACAAAATGAAAAAGATTTTCCTTTTCATATTAGCCTTTACTTACTTTGCCTCTACTTCAGGCGCTACCCTGCATTTGCATTATTGTATGGGCAAAATGGTAGCATGGAGTGTATCAGACAATGAAGAGGAAAACTGCCCGATTTGCGGCAGCGACAAGGGCAAAATGGTGGAAAAGGGCTGCTGCAAGGATGAACACAAGCAGCTCAAAATTACCAATGATCACAGCATAACAGAAACGGCTTTCCAGGGATTGTATTTGATGGCGGTAGCCTTGCCTGATTCTTTCATTGACATTCCAGCTATCACCTTTTCTTCTATTACTGAGGAAAATCCCACCAGTAACGCACCACCCTACAGCACCGGAACTCCGATCTACAAGCGAAATTGCGTTTTCCGTATTTAGACTCCGCTCCACATTTTGAGCCTGACAGTATGCTGTTGGGCTAAAGGCATTTCTATCCACCGCTGATCTACCATCAGCATTACTTATTGTTCCTTATTTATCATTTATGGTACATCGTATTATAGAATGGTCGCTGCGCAACCGTTTCATCGTGTTAGTCCTGGCGGCAGCTTTTTTTGCGTGGGGCGTTTTTGCTGTTAAAAACAACCCCATAGATGCCATTCCCGACCTTTCCGAAAACCAGGTCATCGTTTTCAGCGAATGGATGGGACGGGGACCGCAGTTGATCGAAGACCAGGTAACCTACCCGCTGGTTACCAATTTACAGGGCCTTCCTAAGATCAAGTACGTGCGGGGCACGTCCATGTTCGGCATGAGCTTTATTTACATCATTTTTGAAGACAACGTAGACATTTATTGGGCAAGGGAACGGGTGCTGGAACGGCTTAGCACTATTTCCCGCAACCTGCCGCCAGGCGTCAGCCCGCAGTTAGGACCCGATGGTACCGGCGTTGGGCATGTCCTGTGGTACACCCTCGATGCACCGGGCATGGATCTCGGTGAACAAAGAGCCTTGCAGGACTGGTATATCAAGTTCGCGCTGCAAAATGTACGAGGCGTAAGCGAGATCGCTTCCTTTGGCGGGTTCCAAAAGCAGTATCAGATCACGCTCGATCCCAACAAGCTTTTATACTATAAACTTGCTGTAAGTGATGTCATCAGCGCCGTTCGTGCCAATAACAACGAAACGGGCGGCAGTAAGTTTGAGTTAAGTGATATCGGCTATGTGATCAAGACCTCCGGCTATTTACAGTCCATCGGGGAAATCCAAAACATTGCCGTAAAAAGCAGTAACGGTATTGCCGTTAAAGTATCGGACATAGCCAGTGTGCAAACTTCCGGTGAAACAAGATTAGGGATTTTTGACCAGAATGGCGAAGGAGAACGGGTCGGCGGCATTGTGGTCATGCGCTATGGCGAAAATGCCGCGGAGGTAATTGAAAACGTGAAGGCCAAAATGCAGGAAGTAGCCAAAGGCTTTCCAGAAGGGGTAAAATTTGATATTGTTTATGACCGTGGCCAACTAATAAAGCAATCCATTTCCTCCGTCAAAGGCACACTTATCGAAGAGATCATAGCGGTTTCATTGATCGTTATCATCTTCCTGTTTCACTGGCGCAGTGCGCTGAGCATTATTATTCAAATTCCCGTCACCATTGCCATCAGCTTCATCCTGCTCAACGCTTTTGGTATTTCCTCTAATATCATGTCGCTTACCGGTATCGCATTGGCCATCGGGGTAATTGTGGATAATGGCATTGTGATGAGTGAAAATGCTTACAAGCACCTGGCAGACCGCTACGCACATTGGCAACAAGAACAAAAAGACAATCCTCAATTATGATCTGGCACAAAAAAAATAAAAAAGCAAAAGAAAAATGGATCACCGAGGAAGAGCGGTTATCCATTATTGAAAAATCCAGCAAGCAGGTATCCAGGGGTGTCTTCTTTGCCACGGTTATCATCATTACTTCTTTTCTTCCGGTGTTTTTACTCACCGGGCAGGAAGGGAAAATGTTTCACCCGATGGCCTACACCAAAACCTTTATACTCATAGTGGATGCGCTATTGGTATTAACCCTTGCGCCGGTGCTGATTTCCTTCTTCATGAAAGGAAAGTTCCGCCCCGACAGTGCTAATCCGGTAAACCGCTTTCTGGAGCGGATCTATACCCCGGTGATCCAATGGGTGATGAAGTGGAGAAAGACCACCCTTGCCATCAATATTCTGGCATTGCTGGTTTCCATTCCCCTGCTCAGAAGTTTGGGCACAGAGTTTATGCCGCCGCTGGATGAGCAAAGCATTTTGTTCATGCCTGTTACGCTACCGGATGTTTCCAACTCCGAGATGAAAAGGATATTACAGGTGCAGGATAAGATCATCAAATCCGTTCCGGAAGTGGACAAGGTGTTGGGGAAGGCTGGCAGGGCCAGTACCGCCACCGATAATTCGCCTATCAGCATGATTGAAACCATCATTATGCTCAAACCGCACAAAGAATGGCGGGAAGGCATCACCAAAGCGAAGATCATTAACGAACTGGACGCCAAACTGCAAATTCCCGGCGTGGTAAACGGCTGGACGCAGCCAATCATCAACCGTATCAATATGCTTTCTACTGGTATCCGCACGGATGTGGGTGTAAAGGTCTATGGACAAAACCTCGATACGATTGCCGTCGTATCAGAGCGGGTAAAAACAGCACTTGAAGGCACGGCCGGTATAGCTGATCTGTATGTTGAACCGATCACAGGCGGCAAATACCTGGCTATTGACACACGCCGGGCAGATTTAGGTCGCTATGGTCTGAGCGTGGACGATGTCAACCAAACCGTAGAAACGGCATTGGGCGGTGCGCCCATCGGGCAAACAGTAGAAGGCAGGCAGCGCTTTAGCATTAATGTACGGCTGGCGCAGGATTACCGCAACAGTGTAGACAACATTAAACGCATACCACTTCGGTCAGCCGGTTTCGGCGAAGTGCCGTTGAGCGCCGTAGCCGATGTAAAATTTGAAGACGGCCCACCCATGATCAACTCCGAAAACGCCTTGCTGCGAGGAGCTGTATTGTTTAATGTAAGAGACAGGGATTTGGGCAGCACGGTAAAAGAAGCAATAGAAAAGCTCAATCAGCAAAAAGGCATTTTACCGGCAGGCTATTTTCTGGAATGGAGCGGGCAGTATGAAAGTTTGATCAGGGGGCAGCAAACGCTGATGTGGATCGCGCCTATTGTGCTGGTGATTATCTTCTTCTCCCTGTACTTCGCCTTTCACTCCATCCGTGAAGCGTTTTTAAGCCTGATCACCGTTCCGTTTGCGTTGATCGGCGGAGCCTATATCATCTATTTCTGGGGCGTCAACCTTTCGGTAGCGGTTGCCGTGGGCTTTATCGCCTTATTTGGTATTGCGGTGGAAACCGGTATCGTCATGGTGATCTACCTCAACGATGCCATGCAGCAATTGATCAAACGCAAAGGCAATTCCAGTGAAGCCATTACCAGGGAAGATCTGCGGGAGTATGTCATTCAGGGTGCCGCCAAAAGGCTGCGTCCAAAGATCATGACGGTTTGTGTTTCGCTGTTTGGGTTGGTGCCGGTGCTGTGGGCCACCGGCGTGGGAACCGATGTGATGAAACCGGTAGTGCTGCCAATGATTGGCGGTGTGTTTACTTCAGCCATTCACATCCTGCTGGTAACGCCGCTCATCTTCTTAATGGCAAAAGAGTACGAATTAAAAAAATACGGAAAACTGGAGGTATATGATGTTCACCATTAAAAAATGTTTGTGGCTGCTCGTACTGCTTCCTTTCAGTGCCCTTGCACAACAAAAGGAAGTGCTGAGCCTGCCCGATGTGCTGCAAAAAATAGACAGCAATAATATCCTGCTCAGAACCTACGGATTAAAAGCGGAAGGATACAAGTACAGCGCCGATGCCGCCACTGCCTGGATGCCGCCGATGGTGGGCTTAGGGTCGTTTATGACGCCTTATCCTTTTCAGAAAATAATGGAGGCCAGGGACAAAGGTTCCCTTATGCTGCGGCTGGAACAGGAAATTCCGAACGGCAAAAAATTGCAGGCGAAAAAAAGATACATCCAGTCGCAGGGCAATGTGGAAAATGCCAATCGTGCGGTAACGCTTAATGAGCTGAAAGCACAGGCAAAATCACAGTATTTTAACTGGCTGGTAGCGTTGGAGAAAATCAGGATCATCCAACAAAACGAAAAAGTGCTGGAGATGATGAAGAAGATTGAAGAGGTACGCTATCCTTACAACCAGTCGCAGCTAAGCACAGTTTACCGGGCAGAAGCATCCATCGAAAAGAACCGCAATATGCTCTTTATGCCACAGAGCGAAATTGCGAAGGCAAAAGCCTATCTGAATGCTTTAATGAACCGTCCGGGCAATGCAGATCTTCAGATAGATACGGTGTATGAACCACGCTTTGTTGCCGCAACATTCTATGACACGGCCAGTCTTGCCACCCAGCGAAAAGATGTGCTGCGGATGAATGAAAGCATCCACGCCATGCAGCTCAATATCGAAGCCATGAAACTGGAACGGAAGCCCTCGTTTCGCATTCAATACGACCACATGTCGCCGTTGTCTTCCATGATGCCACAGGCATTCAGTGTGATGGGCATGGTCTCTATTCCTATTGCGCCGTGGTCAAAAAAAATGTATCAGTCGGAAATCAAATCCATGCGGTCCAATATCCAGGCGATGGAACAGGAACGTGCTGCCATGCTCCAGGAGACACAGGGCATGTTGTACGGCATGCAGGCAGAAATTCAAACGATGCAGCAGCGCATTCAATCCATAGAAGAAAAAGTGATACCGGCATTGCAAAAAACCTTTGATGCCAGCTTCATTACCTACCAGGAAAATAAGCTCACCCTCACAGTGGTTTTGGATAACTGGGACGCCCTGAACATGATGCGACTTGATGTGCTGGACGAAAAACAAAAATTATATCAAATGATCGTCGATTATGAAAAGGAATTATTCAGATAAACTGCTCATCGCGCTGCTGTTCTCACTATTGCTTTTTTCCTGCAAGGAAAAAACAGGAACAGCCACTGCGGATTCAATGCATGCCCACGACAAAGCAACGGCCTATACCTGCCCCATGCACCCGGAAATTGTGCGGGATCATCCGGGTAAATGTCCTATCTGTGGCATGGACCTGGTACCCATGAGCCATTCCAATGAGCTTCATGTAGATAGCAGCATTTTGCCGTTGCTGAAGCCGGTGAACGAACAGGTGGTTTCCGGTATCAGCACGATCACTCCGGACAGCGGCCGCCAGGCTTTTGCCGTCCCGGTGCAGGGCATCGTTACCTATGATATCAGGCACCAGGAAAGCATTTCCAGCCGTGTTGCCGGAAGAATTGAAAAAATGTATATCAGGTACAATTACCAGCCGGTACGCAAAGGACAGCTCATTATGGAAATTTATTCACCTGACCTGGCCGCCGCACAACGAGAATTGATTTACATCAGCAGCAGCGATGACAATGCTTTATTGCTGCAAAGGGCAACGCAACGGCTTAATTTGTTGGGCATGCAAACGGCACAGATCAACCAGGTCATTAAAACCGGAAAGCCTTTGTACCGTGTGCCCGTGTACAGCAGTGTCGATGGTTACATCGTAGAAAAAAAGGTAGCTGCCAACGCATCGCCCGCCAATACGGCGATGCCACCCTCACCCGCCGCCGCTGCAGATGGTATGGGCGCAATGGGCGGTGGTACCGCTTTGTCAAATACTACCGCAGCGCAGCAAGCCATTAATCCAACGCCGGTGCTCATCCGGGAAGGGCAGTATGTTGGTGCCGGAGAAACGGTTTTCACCATTTACAAAAGCAATAGCCTGATAGCAGCGTTTTCGTTTGCCCCTTCCATTGCAGCAACCCTAAAACGGGGTCAACAACTGACGTATCATACCGATGCCAACCCCGGCGATATAAAAACCGGCAGCATTGGCCTGATTGAACCCACGCAGAAAAATGGCGAAAATTTTACGGTAGCACGGGTGTACCTGTCGGGTAGTGATTTAAAGCCGGGGCAGTTACTCACTGCCAATATGCACGTAATAAAAGACGGTACCTACTGGCTGCCTCAAAATGCCGTGCTTCAACTGGGGACAAAAGCCGTGGTATTTAAAAAAGAAAAGGGCGTGTTTATTCCCAGGCAGGTGCAGGCAGGCATCAAAATCAATGACATGATAGAAATAAAAGATTCCATTGGCTATTGGCAGATAGCAAAAAATGCCAGTTTCCTGGTGGACAGTGAAAGCTTTATCAGACTGACATCAAATTATTCAAAATGAACCAGAAAATAAACATCCTCTCCGTTTTCCTACTTGCCGCTATCGCCATGTTGGGCTTGGGTTCGTGTAAAAACAAGGACACGAAAACACAAACGGAAACCACCCAAAAACAAACCTATACCTGCCCCATGCACCCGCAGATCGTAAGCGACAAGCCTGGTAGCTGTCCGATTTGCGGAATGGATCTGGTTCCGTTTGATAAAACCAATGCCGGTGATTTCTTAACGCTTAGCGTCCCACAACAGATGCTGGGAAACATCAATACAGACACGGTGAGAACGGGTTCCTTTTCCTCCTTTAAACAACTAAACGGCAGGCTTGCCGTAAACCCTTCACAAACGGATATGATATCCAGCCGGACAGCGGGCAGAATAGAAGCCCTGTATGTGAAAGAGACAGGCGTTCCGGTGCGTAAAGGGCAGCCCTTGTATAAAATATATTCAGAACAACTCGCAGCATTGCAACAGGAATACCTGGTTGCCGTTGCGCAGGCATCACAGTTTCCGGAAGACAAAAAATTTCAGCAACTCCTGGATGCTTCCCGGCAGAAATTGTTGCTCTATGATCAAAGTGAAGCGCAGGTACACCAGTTAAAAACCAGCAAAAAAACCAGCCCTTATATTACCTATATGGCTCCGGTAGATGGTATTGTTGCTGAAGTGTTGGTTACCGAAGGGCAATATGTAGCAGAAGGTTCCCCCATTATGAGCCTGGAAGGCTACCATAACATCTGGGTAGAAGCAGATCTGTATCCTGCCGAAGCAAGCCTGGTAAAAACGGGTGACCTGGTAAATGTGACCGTAGCCGGCTTTGAGAACGAACCGCAAAAAATGCGGGTTGAATTTATCGCACCGGCCTTACAGGAAGGCAGCCAGTTGCTCACGATCAGGGGCAATATACCCAACCTGCACAACCAGCTAAGAGCAGGCATGCAGGCCGTGGTGGAACTACCTGTGGCCAATACATCCCGAGCCGTCACCGTACCGGTAGATGCGGTCATTCATGACGGTAAAGGCGCTCACATCTGGGTAGAAACAGGTGCCGGAAAGTTTGAACCGAGGATGGTGGAAACAGGTGCCGAAAACGCACTATGGATCGAGATTACATCAGGAGTGCAACCCGGAGAAGTAGTGGTTACAGATGGTGCCTACCTGCTGAGCAGTGAGTTTATCCTCAAAAAGGGAGCAAGCAAGATGCATGACCATTAATGGCGATGGTGCGCCTGTGCGGGTTATTATCAGGCAGGGTGTATTTGCTATGGGCAGGAATTTTGGTTTCAAAATAAACGTGCCACTGAACTTTAACTGGTAACCAGTGAAGAAGTTAAAACAAACAGGCTGTTTCCCGTGCGGATCAGCCTGTTTTTGCTTTGGCAACATGAAACGGAATAGCAGCGAACAGTATCCCTGGCAAGGTTAACCCTGTTCCATGAAATTTTATAAATCAATTCCAAAATTTCGTAATAGTAGCCACTGGCATTATGGTCAAATTTGCATTATTCAATAAAGCAGCAAAATATGACGACAGATAATAATAAAGAAATCATCTATCTGCCTTTGGAAAACGTAGAGAGTGACCATTGCGCATCCATCGTTGACAGGGGGCTGGCACAAGTCAAGGGGATCACCACCCATAAAGTAGAGCTGAACAACCGCAGGGCCGCCATAACGGTAAATGACCATGAGGCAATACCCGAAGCGGTGAAGGCAGTAAAGGATCTCGGGTATAACATTACCACCACTAAGGGAGCTTTTCCTGTCCTGGGAATGACCTGCGCATCCTGTGCAGGAAGTGCTGAAAGTATCGTAAAATACCAACCCGGCGTAGTCAGTGCATCCGTCAACTTTGCTACCGGGAATCTTACCGTGGAATATCTTCCGAATATGACCAGCGCTTCAACGTTGCAAAAAGCGGTACAATCCGTAGGGTACGATTTACTGATTGAAGATGAAACCAGGCAGCAGGAAACATTGGAAGCCATCCACGCCCAAAACTTCAGCAAGCTGAAGACTAAAACCGTATGGGCAATCATCCTGTCTTTACCTGTGGTAGTGATAGGGATGTTCTTCATGGATATACCTTATGCCAACCAGATCATGTGGGCATTCGCTACGCCTGTTGTGGCATGGCTGGGCAGGGATTTCTTTATCAATGCCTGGAAACAGGCCAGACACCGTTCCGCCAATATGGACACGCTCGTGGCGTTAAGTACGGGGATTGCCTATGTCTTCAGCGTATTCAATATGCTGTTTGCTGACTTTTGGCATCACAGAGGGTTGCATGCGCACGTATATTTTGAAGCCGCAGCCGTTATCATAGCATTTATCCTGTTAGGGAAATTGCTGGAAGAAAAAGCCAAAGGAAATACATCATCGGCCATTAAAAAACTGATGGGCTTACAACCTAAAACCGTAATGGTGATCCAGGCCGACGGGTCAGAAAAGCAGACCGCCATTGAAGAGGTAAACCCGGGTGATGTGATACTGGTAAAGCCCGGTGAAAAAATTGCTGTAGACGGTATGGTAACATCAGGCAGCTCGTATGTGGATGAAAGCATGTTAAGCGGAGAGCCGGTCCCGGTACTTAAAAATGAAAACGAAAAAGTGTTTGCAGGAACGATCAACCAAAAAGGCAGCTTCCAGTTTAAAGCAGTGAAGGTAGGTAAAGAGACCATGCTTGCCCACATCATCAAAATGGTGCAGGATGCACAGGGAAGCAAAGCGCCTGTTCAGAAATTGGTAGATAAAATTGCGGGCATTTTTGTTCCGGTTGTCATGGGCATTGCCATCCTGGCCTTTTTGCTGTGGCTGGTGCTGGGTGGCGATGACGGGATCGTACAGGGATTACTGGCAGCCGTCACCGTACTCGTCATTGCCTGTCCATGCGCATTGGGACTGGCCACGCCTACGGCTATCATGGTGGGCGTAGGCAAAGGAGCAGAAAAGGGTATCCTCATTAAAGATGCGGAAAGCCTCGAACTGGCCAAGAAAATAAATGCCGTCGTACTGGATAAAACGGGAACCATTACCGAAGGAAAACCACAGGTAACCGGCATCCAATGGCTGAATAATGACGACGCTGCCAAAAATGTGCTGTTGAGCATTGAAAAGCAATCGGAGCATCCATTGGCAGAAGCAGTGGCAAAACACTATGAAGGGATAGGGACCACCTCTTTGTCCCTGTTCGACAGTATTACGGGTAAAGGGGCAAAAGCCAATCACAACGGCGAAACCTATTTTGTAGGAAATAAAAAGCTGTTGGCAGAAAACAAGATTGCCATTGCCGGCGAATTACAAGACAAAGCTGAAGAATGGGGCAAACAGTCCAAAACCGTTATCTGGTTTGCAAACAGCAAACAGGCTCTTGCTGTCATTGCCATAGCCGATAAGATTAAAGACACATCAGTACAGGCCATCAAAGAAATGCAGGATATGGGCATTGACCTGTATATGCTCACCGGGGATAATGACGCTACCGCAAAATCCATTGCAGAGCAGACAGGCATCAGGCATTACAAGGCCGAGGTATTGCCACAGCACAAAGCCGATTTTGTGAAAGAACTGCAACAGCAGGGTAAAACAGTGGCGATGGTAGGCGATGGCATTAATGACAGCACCGCTTTGGCAACAGCCGATGTAAGTATCGCAATGGGCAAAGGCAGCGATATAGCAATGGATGTTGCCAAGATGACCATCATCTCCTCAGACCTTACCAAGATACCGCAGGCAATACGCTTGTCAAAACAGACTGTAGCCACTATCAAACAAAACCTGTTTTGGGCGTTTATTTACAATGTAATTGGCATTCCGATAGCCGCAGGTATCCTTTATCCTGTGAATGGCTTCCTGCTTAACCCCATGATTGCAGGGGCGGCAATGGCACTCAGCAGCGTAAGTGTAGTCAGCAATAGCCTGCTACTGAAATGGAAAAATAGGTAAGGATAAAACGCGTAATATAACCGTACATAAAAACATACAATGTGCAAATAAATCTACTGGCATTGGGGATATTTGGGTCCAACTTTTAAAAAAGGCAGGGGCTTGTTTGCTCATTATCAACGCAGGACACGTAATTAAACTAAATAGAGCCTCAAGCTGGCTAATGGCACAGTTTTTACCCTCCTTACTAAAATCTATGTTATGAAAAAAATTATGCCCATTGCCGCATTGATAATATTCATTCTTGCTGCCTGCAACAAAAATAGTGATGAACTGCGCCTGCAAAGCCATGACGAAAACCGCATGATGGATAGTTTGCACGCCATGATGAGCCGGATGGAAGCTATGCCTATGACCGACGATCCTGAGATCGACTTCGCGAAAATGATGATTATGCACCATGATGGAGCAATAAACATGAGTACCGTTCAAAGCCAGGAAGGACAGAATGACTCTTTAAAGCGGTTTTCTCAAAAGGTAATTAGTGCTCAAACCCTGGAAATACAGGAATTGAAAGATTTCTTAACCACACAGTCAGTAAATAACGCTGTACCGGCCCATTCAGCCGAGCACATGGCCCACATGAAGAAAATGGATCAGATGGCAGATGTTCAGCTTATAACCGGTGATCTGGACAATGACTATGCTACGCTGTTGATTCTACATCACAACAGTGCGATTGAAGACGCAGAAGCCTACATTATGTTTGGCAATAACGCTCAATTGAAATCGATGGCACAGATGATGATTGACGACCAGACAAAAGAAATTCAAGAGTTAAGCAATTGGATAAAATCAAACAAACGTTGATGGCTACTGATTATTGATAAAAGCGCTGTCACTAAAAAGGAAACTTTATCAAGGTGCATAATAACAACACCGAATTTAGACAGCATGTAAGTACTTCAAAAAACAAAGGCATTAACATCGCAATGGATGTTAGCAGATACCTTCATTTCTTCTGACCTTGCCGAGATCCCGTAAGCCATAAGGTTGTCAGACAAAAGCAAGCCCTGCTTTAGGTATTTCTTTACAATGTAATCAGCTTTCCGGTAACGGAATATATCCGTTAACCGCGTAAGCAGCCTCCTGCTTAACCAAAAGAATGCAGGATCGGAAATAGAACGCTATAGCTTGCGGTTGAGAGGGGAAAAGAAATCCGTAAATCTTATAAATTAAACCCGAAATTACGTAATACAGCCATGCAGCATTTTATGGAAATTTGCAGTATCAGATAACTGTAAAAATTTTTAAGCAATGGAAAATAAAGAATTTCAATTCAAGACAAACATTAATTGTGGCGGTTGTATCGCATCAGTAAAGCCGCATTTGGATAATGCAGAGGGCATTTGCCATTGGGAAGTGGACACAGCCAATAAGGACAAAGTACTTACTGTGAAGTCAGAGGGCATTACAGAGCAGGAAGTGATATCGACAGTACAAAAGGCAGGCTTCACAATAGAGCCGTTGAATGCCTAAGCATAAAAAGGTGAAAAATGCCCATTTTACCAATGACTTTCAATATATTAGGTTTTCAGGTAAGGGCATTTTTTCCGTATTAAAGAAAGACAGGCAGCAGGGTAAGTAATTTTTTTTGGTTTATATAACAAAAAGATGTAAAACGATTAAAAAAACGAATCTTCTTTGTAACTTTGTGGCGTTGAAAAATTTGAGGATACATATAGGCATTTTAACACTGTTGTGTTTGGGTTTCTTTCTGATGCCCAACCTAAGTTATGCCTGTCCAAAAAATGCAACAACGGCCGAGAAAGCTGCGTGTTCCAAGAAAAAGTCCATCAAAGCAGAACACCAGGCAGGTTGTAAAGATAAATCCTGTGAAAAGTGCAAGCATGGCAAAGGCTGCGGGGGCAATTGTAAACATAACTCTTGCAGGTGCGGCGCTTCTGTAACTTCTTTAAGCATACCAACCCCCATCGACTTAAAAGCAAAATATCCTTTTGCAGCAGCTAAAAAGCAAAAATTCGGTTTCAAAGAAGCCTGTTATTCTTCGGGCTATTACTCCATTTGGCTACCGCCTAAAATAAGCTAAACCTATGGCCTGATAGCCATAGGTGTGCCCTTTCAAAAGCAACTCTCCGCTTTTGAACTTCCCCTATTTGTATCATTTATTCAAAACTTTAACCAGGAAAGGGGTTGCTAATACCCCGTTTCTAAAAAAGTAATTATTATGAAATCATTATCGAAAATGGTGATGGTAATCGCTGTATTACTATCATCAATTAACGGTTTTGCACAGATAAAGAATGCGAAAACGGAAACCGTGAAGATCTACGGTAATTGTGAAATGTGTAAAACCACCATCGAAAAAGCAGGTAATGTAAAGAAGGTAGCCAGCGTGGACTGGAATAAAGACACCAAAGTGGCTACACTCACTTACGACAGCGACAGAACAAACCAGGATGAAATCCTGAAGCGTATTGCTTTAGCCGGGTATGACAATGAGAAGTTCCGCGCTCCCGATGACGTATATGCAAAACTGGCTGGCTGCTGCCAGTACGATAGACCCTTGAAGACGGTTGCCAAAAATAAAGAGGCGGGTAAGGATATGGCGGGTATGGATATGACCGGCATGAAAACAGAGCACGGCAATCATGATCACAGTAAAATGGATGCCTCAGCTAAAACGACGGACCCCCAGGATCAGTCACCGCTAAAACCGGTATTTGACAGCTACTTTTCAGTGAAAGATGCCCTGGTAAAGACCGACGCTGCCACCGCGTCCGCCAAAGCCACTGAATTGGCAGCAGCCATCAAAGCAGTAGATATGAATAAGCTGTCGGCACAGGAACATACTGCCTGGATGAAAGTAATGAAAGACTTAGCGGCCAATGCAACGAGTATTTCAACATCAAAAGATGTAGCCAAACAAAGAAATGGCTTCGCAGCACTTTCAGGTAATATCTACGAACTGGCGAAAGTCTCCAAGCAGGACATTCCCGTTTACTACCAGCATTGCCCTATGTATAATGGAGGCAAGGGAGCCAATTGGCTGAGTAAGGAGAATGTAATTAAAAATCCATTCTATGGCTCACAAATGCTTAGCTGCGGCAGTACGATAGAAACCATTAAATAACAGATCTGAACGCTATGGTACAGTACGATGACATGGTGCAGGCGCTCAAAGAACTGAGACAACGTGGGTACAGTATGGACTTTAGTCTGTTACCGGACTGCCTGTACTGTGCATCAAGGAGCCTGAAGCTAAAACCGAAGGATTTTACGGTAACGGAAACACATAGGTTTGAAAGCCTCGACAGCAGTCCTGATAACAATGCAGTCGTGTACGCGATATCGTCCAATGACGGTAAGAACAAAGGGGTACTTGTTGATGCCTATGGTACTTATGCCGGTGTGATGACCCATGAGATGGCAAAAAAATTAAATGCACATAAATTTTAAAACCCCTTGTTATGAATAAATACACTTGTCCGATGCATCCGCAGGTACTAAAAGACGAACCGGGCAAATGCCCGCTCTGCGGTATGACATTGGTGCCAGTTGGCAGTACATCAGCTTCTCATAAGCATACATCAGGACATGGGCATGCTGAGCATTCTTCTCATGATCATGAAAAAGAGGGCTTTAATAAGCATGCAGGGCATCATACCGGCGATTTCCTGAAACGCTTTTGGGTAAGCCTGGTCATTACAGTTCCTATCCTGCTGTTATCACATATGATACAGCAATGGTTGGGTTTCAGCCTTGCTTTCACCGGCGATAAATATGTATTGCTGGCACTCGGAACAACAATTTATCTCTATGGAGGCTTCCCCTTCCTGAAGGGAATGATGGGCGAGATGAAAGCAAAAGCCATAGGGATGATGACACTTGTTGCCATCGCCATATCCGTAGCCTACATCTATTCGGTGGCCGTGGTGTTTGGCCTGCAGGGCATGGATTTCTTTTGGGAACTGGCAACCCTTATCGACATCATGCTTTTGGGGCATTGGCTGGAAATGCGTTCCCAGATGGCTGCTTCCCGGGCATTACAATCACTGGTGGCCTTACTGCCAAACGATGTCACCGTTGAACGAAACGGAGAAGCCGTAAAAATAAAGCTCGAAGAGTTGCAAAGCAATGAAACGGTTATCATAAAGCCGGGGGAAAAAATTCCGGCGGACGGCTTGGTACTGGAGGGTGTTTCTTACATCAACGAAAGTATGCTTACCGGGGAAAGTGTTCCCGTAAAAAAGGAAACGAACAGTAAGGTGATCGCAGGATCTATCAATGGCGACGGTGCGTTGAAGGTAAAGGTAACAGCAGTAGGAAAAGACAGCTACCTGAACCGGGTGATTAACCTGGTACAGGAGGCGCAGGCCACTAAGTCCAATACGCAGAACCTTGCTGACAAAGTAGCCAAATGGCTCACCTTTATTGCCATTGCCGTTGGCATAGGCACATTCGTTTATTGGTTTGCCAGCAGTGGTGATACTGCCTTTGCCCTTGAAAGGATGGTGACGGTCATGGTAACCGCCTGCCCGCACGCATTGGGTGTGGCTATCCCGTTGGTGGTCGCCATTTCCACCACACTTTCGGCAACCAATGGTCTGCTCATTCGCAACCGGACGGCATTTGAAACAACCCGGAAGCTATCTACCGTCATTTTTGATAAAACCGGAACGCTCACTAAAGGTTCCCATGCAGTGGAAAAAGTGATCCCGTTAACGGACGAGTATAAGGCTGATGAAGTGATCCAGTATGCTGCCGCAGTACAGCAAAATTCGGAACACCATATAGCAAAAGGCATCATGGCAATATTAAAAGAAAAGGGCCTTGCCTTATGGAAGTCTGAAAACTTCAGCTATATGCAGGGCATCGGTGTTAAAGGTGTTGTCAAAGGGAAAAATGTAGTAGCTGCGGGGCCAAATTATTTCAAAGAAAACCACCTTTCCTTACCGGAAATTCCAGCAGAAATCAACCAGGAAGCCGAAACGGTCAACTTCGTTCTCATCGAAAATCAGGTAATCGGCATCATCACTTTGGCAGACAGCATCCGGGAGGGTTCCGGACAGGCAGTTGATGAACTCAAAAAAATGGGCATTAAGTCCTTTTTGCTCACCGGGGACAATGACAGGATCGCTGCTGCGGTGGCCGGAAAATTAGGAATGGACGGTTATTTGGCAAATGTGCTGCCCCATAACAAGCAGGAAAAGGTAAAAGAGTTCCAGGATAAAGGTGAAGTGGTTGCCATGACAGGTGATGGTGTCAATGATGCGCCTGCACTGGCGCAGGCAGACGTGGGTATTGCCGTAGGTTCCGGTACGGATGTGGCTGCCGAAACAGCGGACATCATATTGGTGGACAGTGATCCCAGGGATGTAGTTAAGCTGATTGACTTCGGTAAACTCACCTACAAAAAAATGGTGCAGAACCTGATATGGGCGGTGGGTTACAACGTCGTGGCAATTCCACTTGCAGCAGGTGTCCTCTATCCAAAATTTATTTTAAGTCCCGCTATGGGTGCTGTGCTGATGAGCGTAAGCACCATTGTAGTGGCTATTAACGCAAGTTTCTTAAAAATCAAAAAATTAAATCTAAAATGAAAAACATAGCATTTTTTGTAGTAATCGCTGCCGGTTCCTTTACCACCTTGTCCTCTTGTAACAAAGATGATAAGGGAGACATGCCAATGGACAAAAATATTGATTACCCCGCAGCATACGTGGTCAATGGTGAAAGCGCCACCGTTTCAATTATCAAGCTAAGCGATAATACCGTGAGCGAAACCTTTGACATCATGAACTCCAGTGGTAATATGATTATGTGGCCGCATCACATTTATAGCCATCAAGATCATTTAAGCATCGGCGTGCCGGGTATGGATTTGAGTGCAGGTCATACTGGTGGCATGGCAGGTATGAAAGGGCGTATCCTGATTCTGGATGCAAAGAAAGGAACCATTTTAAAGGATATCGAAACACCGGCAATGAACCACAATGCCGTTTATTCACCGGACGGTACAGAAATATGGACAACGCAAATGGCGATGGATGGAAAGGTGTTGGTTTACGATGCCACCACCTATGCTGTCAAAAATACAATCTCCGTAGGTGAAGATCCGGCGGAAGTAACCTTTAGCACGGATGGCACAAAAGCCTACGTGTGCAATGGTGGCAGTGGTACAGTTTCAGTGATCAGTCCTTCTGCAAAAACTGTGGTAGCTACCCTGACCGTAGGCGACGATCCTGTCGGAGCCTGGCCTGCCGGTAACGGTAAAATGTATGTGGACAATGAAGCTTCACAGACCATTTCCGTAATTGATGTAGCTACCAATACGGTAAGCGAAACTGTTAGTTTAGGTTTTATGCCCGGATTTGCCGCCCATAACGCGTCAAAAAATGAACTATGGGTAACTGACCCTATGAATGGGAAAGTTCATTGCTGGACTTGGGACAATGCCATGAGTATGTGGATGCACGCGGGTGTATTTAATACCGGTGCAGGGTCGCACGCCATTGTATTCACACAGGACGGGAATACCGCTTATGTCACCAACCAGGAAAGCAATACGGTTTCAGTAATCAACGTATCATCACATGCCGTAACAAAGACGCTCAACGTTGGTAAAAAGCCCAATGGCCTCGTGATAAAAATGTAAAAGAAAGGTGGCATAGATGCTATCATCTATACCGCTAACAATAACTCTTACCGGTTGCCGGTACTGCATGGTACGGTGGTAACCCTAACTTAAAATACTTATTCAATTTAAAAATTAATAAAATGAAAAATTTCGCATTATCAATCTTCGCAGTTATCATAACATTTGTAGCAGTATCCTGTACTGAGTCTTCAAACAAAAACCAATCTGGAACGGATACCACCGCGGTTTCGGGCGGGCAGGCGACTTCCCAATCAAATGATACCTTAACCGCCCCTGCCGCTATCGATACATCAAACGGTAAACAGCCAGGCGAATCAGTAAATGCCGCAGCCAAAGGATTTTCCATTGCGCCCATCATTACCGGCTACCTGTCATTAAAGAATGCTCTTGTTTCAGACGATGACAAAGCTGCTGCCGGAGCCGGTAAAAAACTCTTAGCTGCTTTGAACCAGGTAGACATGAAAGCCATTCCTGCCGATAAGCACAAAAAATACATGGACATAGCGGATGATGCTAAAGAACATGCAGAGCATATCGGGGCAAATGTTGGTAACATCCACCATCAACGCGAACATTTATCCTCGCTTAGCGAAGATTTGAAAGACCTGATTGATTTGTTTGGTACATCACAAACATTGTATCAAGATCATTGCCCGATGTTCAACGACAATAAGGGAGCGGTTTGGTTCAGTGAAAACAAGGAAATCAAAAACCCTTATTATGGCTCGAAAATGCTGACCTGCGGTAAGGTGCAGCAAACAATTAACAGCAAATAAAAATCAGTTATATGGAAAATATGGAAAACAGTCACAATGCACACCATGCTTCAGCGCATGGTGTGCACAATTCAAAACATGCTTCTGGCATGTACAAACGCTTTGCGGTGATGGCTGTCGCAATGTTCGGAGTTATGTATTTTATTATGTACGCCATGATAGACGGGTGGCAGAACCTTCTACTCAATATCAACAATTTGTATATGACCTTGCTGATGACCTCGGCAATGTTGCTTATTGAATTATTGATCATGAAAATGATGTACCCCAACAGAAAGATGAACTGGTTGATAGCAATAATTTCAGTCGCCGTTGGCATTTTTTCATGGTTTGGTATCAGGGAACAAATCAATGTCGGCGATAAGCAGTTTGCAAAGGGTATGATACCCCATCACGCAGCAGCCATATTGATGTCTGAAAAGGCACACCTGACCGACCCGGAACTGATACAGTTGCAAAAAAACATACTTAAAACTCAGGCAGAAGAAATTGAACTGATGAAGCGCAAACTAAAAGAGTTTGAAAATGATAAATAGGACGATGATAAAATTCAAAAAATAATTTCAACATGAGCAAAGTATTAATCGGCTTGCTTTCCCTGTTAACCCTGCTATGCACCGCTTGCGGGCAGGCAGGGTCCAATAAGGAGGAAGCAACACACCATCACCCGGAGGCAGTTGCAACAGGCCACGAACATCATATCCAAAAAGGCGAATTGGTCCCCTCAGATGAAGTCTGCATGGTCAACGATGCCTATATGGGTAAAAAGCAATTTGACGTAAAATTTCAAGGTAAAACATACTATGGCTGCTGTGATATGTGCAAAGAGCGTATTCCAAAAGATGCCAGCGTTCGGGTGGCAACGGACCCGTACTCCCACAAGCAAGTGGACAAAGCTGTAGCGGTGATTGCCGTAACGGGAAACAACGGCGAAGTATCCTACTTTGAGAACAAGGATAATTACGACAATTATTTAAAAAAACAGTAGTCACACTTTAAATGAAGCCACAATATTATGTCCTTAAAAAAGAAAATCATATTGGGGTTGGCTGTTATCTTAATCGGCATGCAGTTTTTTCAGCCGTTACGAAACCAGTCGGATGAAGTAACCGCCTCTCATATTGAAAGGGTTTACGCCGTACCCCAAAACGTAAAGGCCATCCTTACCCAATCCTGCTATGACTGCCATAGCAATAATACCCGCTATCCGTGGTATAGCCGTATCCAGCCCGGAGCATGGTATATGGCACGGCATATCAAAAAAGGCAAAGAGGAACTCAACTTTAGCACTTTTGGGGATTATTCCGCCCGCAAGCAGCGAAATAAGTTCAGGGCAATGGCGGGTCAGGTCAAGGACGGGGAAATGCCGTTGTCGTCATATACGTTGATTCATCGCAACGCAGTATTATCACAGGATGATAAGCAGGTTTTGATTAATTGGTTTGGCACGATGGAAGACAGTATTAAATAAAATTTGAAATAATGAAAAGATATAAAGACATACCCATAAAAATACTGCAAACAGTGCTGATACTGCTTTGCACACAAACCCTGTTTGCACAGAAGGTGGTGCATTACGAGCTGTATGTAAAAGATACCCTTGTAAACTATGCAGGAAAACAAAAAAGAGCGATTGCGGTAAACGGGCAAATACCCATGCCCACGCTTACATTTACCGAGGGAGATACTGCCGAAATTGTAGTACACAACCTGTTAAAGGAAAGTACATCATTGCACTGGCATGGCGTATTCCTGCCCAATAAAGAAGATGGCGTACCATATCTTACGCAACAGCCGATTAAGCCCGGTACTACCTATACCTACCGTTTCCCGATTATTCAGCACGGTACACACTGGTATCATTCCCACTCAGGATTGCAGGAACAGATAGGGATGTACGGCAGTTTTGTAATGAACAAGCGTGCAGACGATAAGACCTTTAGAAAAGGAATTGACGATTTGCCCACCTTACCCATTGTCCTGAGCGAATGGACAAATTATAACCCTAATAACATTAACCGGATGTTGCACAACGCCAATGATTGGGCTGCCATCAAAAAGAATGCAACGCAGTCATACGTTGAAGCTATCAGAGAAGGAAAATTAGGCGTAAAAGTAAAGAATGAGTGGAAACGGATGCTGGCAATGGACGTAAGTGATGTGTATTATGATAAGATCCTTATGAATGGCCACAATTCGCCGGAGTTAAAATCGGTGGATGGAAAAACATTGAAGGCTGGGGATAAAGTCCGTCTTCGTATCTCCAATGGCGGTGCATCTTCTTATTTCTGGCTGCGTTACGCCGGTGGTAAAATTACCGTAGTGGCAAATGACGGTAACGACGTGGAGCCAGTAGAGGTGGACAGGTTAATTATTGCCGTATCCGAAACATACGATATAGTGGTCACCATACCTGATGATGGTTTGGCGTATGAATTTTTAGCGACAACCGAAGACAGGACACAATCGGCAAGCTATTTCATTGGTAACGGGGTAAAGCAGCTTATTTCACCGCTGCCAAGATTGAAATATTTTGAAGGGATGAAGATGATGAACGACATGATGAAGATGAACGGCGACCTGGACGACATGGGTATGAAGATGAGCCTGAACCAAATGGATATGAATGTGGTCATGTACCCCGAAATTACAGGAGAAGCAGGAAAAAAGGCTGACCATAGTAAGCATGGCGGAATGAATATGGATAATGATCCCAACCGTTATAATGCGAATGCTTTAGGAGATATTGTTACTTTAAATTATGCCATGCTCAAATCTCCCTATAACACATCACTACCTAAAGATGCGCCTGTAAAAAACATAAAATTCACCCTTACCGGGAATATGAACCGCTATGTATGGAGCATGGACAACAGGGTACTTTCTGAAACGGATAAAATACCTGTCAAGAAAGGAGAAATACTGCGCATTACGATTTACAACAACTCCATGATGCGCCATCCCATGCACCTGCACGGGTTTGATTTCAGGGTGCTAAACGGAAAAGGTGAGCATTCACCGCTTAAAAATATCATTGATATCATGCCGATGGAAACAGACACCCTTGAGTTCGCGGCTAATACGGAGGGCGACTGGTTTTTTCACTGTCATATTTTGTATCACATGATGTCGGGCATGAACAGGGTGTTTGCCGTAGGCGATTACCAAAATCCCAACTTACCCGATAAGGCTAAAGCCTATAGAGCCTTACAGCGGGAAAGCAATATGCCACATTTCATGGCGCAGAATGATTTTGCCACCAATGGAAATGACGGAACGGCAATGCTACAAAACACCAGGTGGAACCTGAGTTCGGAATGGCGTTTAGGTTACAATGATATGCACGGCTACGAGGTAGAAACACATTTAGGCAGGTATTTGGGCAGAATGCAATGGTTTATGCCATTCATAGGTTTTGACTGGCGTTACCGCAGACTCGGTATTGATGAGCACGAAAAGAATTTGTTTGGGCAAAGAAATGAGAAAGACACCCGCAGACAGTTTAGTTTAGGATTTATCTATACGCTGCCGATGCTGGTTAACTTCCAGGCAGAGGTATATCACGATGGAATCGTCCGGTTGCAAATGATGAGAGAGGATATTCCTATATCCAAAAGATTACGGGGCGGCTTTATGGTGAATACGGACTTTGAATACATGGGGGAACTTAGTTACATCATCAACAAAAACATCGGCATCCGCACTCACTACGACAGTGATATGGGATGGGGTGTCGGATTATCATTGACCTATTAAGATGGATAAACATAACGACGATATTTACTGGTCTGATGCGTAATCTTCTCACCGAAGCGATTAGATCCTTGTAAAATAATATAAAACTGTATAACCAATATTTATGAAAAAAGCAAATTACACCCACAAGAATTTAGTTATTGAAATTCTTGCATCGTCATTTGACACCAACGCAAGTGTTAACTACATTATTAAACAGGATAAACATAGAGAGAAACGAATACGTGCACTGATGGACTATTCTTTTGAGGTATGCTACCTGTTCGGTGAAATTTTTCTCTCCAACGATAACAAGGCTTGCGCTCTTATTGTATATCCCGACAAGAAGAAAACTACCCTGAAATCAATCTCATTAGACCTCAAATTGATCTTCCAATGCGTGGGCATTGGCAATATTATGAAAACGCTTAAAAGGGAAAAACTGATAAATAGCCTTCATCCTAAAGCACCATTTAGTTATCTGTGGTTTATCGGTGTTGCACCGGAAGATCAGAATAAGGGCGCAGGAAGCAAGTTGCTCCAATCAGTGCTTGACTACAGCGATCAGCAGAATCGCCCCGTTTATCTTGAAACATCAACAGTCAGGAACTTGCCGTGGTACGATAAGTTCGGCTTTCAATCCTACCATGAGGAGTATCTAACCTATCATCTTTATTTCTTCAGCAGGGCAGTCAAAAATCAGTAGGGAATGTTAGTGTTCGGGACACAGATGCACATTGTCACATTCGCTTTTGTGAGCATAGAAATTGTTTTCTTTTTCTATCTGGTCATTTTTAAATTATCCCGACCAGGTGATAAGACAACATTCCTGAACATCATTCTTTTGCTTTTACTGATCACGTATAACGTGACCGGTGGTTTGCTTCCTGATCCTAATTTGCCAGGCTCATTTTTCACACAGGAGGTAATTGCATACGCTACCGGATTTATTACACCCTGTTATTTTCCATATTATGTATATAAGGGATTCGGTCTTACAAAATTGAAATTTCACGCTTACCGTGGCGTGTACTTTTTCCTGGTTATACCTTATCTGATTTTCGTATTTATTTTTTGGATTTCAAACGACCTACGGAATGCTCAAAATCTTCTGGTCATTCCAGTTCTCTATGCAATTTGGGTCATTATCTCTTTGTTTAAAGCTATTCGCTACAAGTATAATAATAATTTTAGCAGCCTTGAAGCAAGGCAGGAGATGGTCGTATTACTGTTCAGTCTGACACCGTGGATTGGGTTACCGATCATTGACTATTTTAAATTCGGACAGGCAATCGAAGCATCAATTACTAATATCGGCTTCCTGCTACTGTTCGGCTTGCAGGTGCATAGAAACGTAACGCAGCTTCGGATAGAACATGGAAAGCTGATTGAATCGGAGCAACGGCTAAGAAGCTGGAATGCCGATTTGCAGGATGAAGTGAATAAACGCACCAAAGAACTGGAAAAGATCAATGAACAGAAGACTAACAACTTTATTAACCTCGTTCATGAAACAAAGACACCACTTACGCTGATCAAAAATTATCTCGATGAATACATATCCAAATATGGTTCTGTCCAGGAACTGGATGTAATAAAAGGCGGCGTTGATAAACTAACAGCCGACGTGATAAACCTGTTCGACATTGAGCGGTTTACAAAGGGTATAGATACTTACAAACACACTCGTATATCTGACTTCAGTGCTATCTTAAGCAACAGCCTTTCTTTGTTCCAGCATTATTGTTATATGCAACAGATTACCTGCTTTGTTGACATAGAAGATGGGCTGCTGATAAAAGCTGATCCCAATGCGATTAACCGTATAGTCAACAACATTATTGAAAACGCAATAAAGTTTACAGACGAAGGCGGTCAGATAGCTATATCCCTGACGAAGCAGGAAGATAAAATTGTATTTGCGGTTAAGGATACCGGCGACGGAATACCCACTGAATTACAAAAGAAAATATTCGAGCCTTATTACCAGATAGGGCATAAAAATACGGGACTTCAGGGTATGGGGTTAGGCTTGCCTATTGTCAAAAAAGTAGTGGATGGGCTTGGAGGAACTATTGCTATTCAAAGCCAGCCGGAAGTAGTTCCGGGAACAACGGTTACAATCACGCTCACTCAACATACATTAGGTAGCAATGAAGAAATTGCTAAATCAGGTACAGCTATCAGTAAGCTCAGTTACGAATACAGTTATGATACCATTGCCGACAGTGAATTTAAAGCGGGCAGGCGCACTTTGCTTTTGATTGAAGATAATATTACAATGATTAATTTCCTGCTTCAGAAATTAAGTACGGTGTATAATGTATTCTGCGCAAGAAATGGTGCGGAGGCTTTGAAAAAGCTCCACGAAATAACGGTCATTCCCGACCTTATTCTTTCTGATGTAATGATGGACAAAATGGATGGTTTTGCTTTCGCCAGGAAACTGGCAGAACAGGGAAGATATTCACATATACCTTTAATTTTCCTAACGGCTAAATCCACACAGGTTGACAAACTGAAGGGCCTGAAGTTGGGCGCAATAGACTTTATTTCAAAACCTTTTTCCTTTGAAGAATTGAGCCAAAAGATTGAAACCATCTTGGATAGTATCAACAAACAGCAAAAGGCTATCTTAAGTTCCTCCATAGCCCAACTTCAAACCTTAAAAAACCTGGGGCAAGAAGGTGTTTCCGCTTCCAGCCAGACAAAGTTTGAGGAAAACTGTAAGCTGCTGCATTTTACCACAAGGGAAATCGAAATAGCCCGCCTGATTGTGAAAGGCAGAACGTATAAGATGATCGCCAAAGATCTGTTTATCTCTGAAAAAACGGTCACTAAACATATCCAGAATCTGTTTGAGAAAGCAGATGTCAGGAACAAGATTCAACTCATCAATAAGCTGAACAAATAGCTACAAGGCATTGATTTACTACTATTTGAGTAGGGAAATAGTAGGAATTACGTATAGTTTCAGGGGTGGTATGGGGCTACATTTGTGGTGACAAATGTTTGCCATATAAAAGGGAGGGCTTATGTGTGAAGGTTATGTACTTGAATGGCTGGACACTTTGATTTCCGTCACTCTGAATCCATTAAAATCGGAGGTTGGTTCAATACCACCGGAAGACATCAACAAATTACAGAATTTGATAATTCAGGAAAAGGACAAAGTTCAGTCCGCCATCAAATTCACGGTGTTTAATCTGAATGACGAAACAGCGATAAAGTGCGCCATAAAAAACTATCATTCCAGCCTTGTCAGCTTGCTTGACCAGGCACTGGAAAACAAGGGTCCGTTTGCGGAAAATGCAGCGCCCCAGGCGATACTGGATAATATTATTTCATGTATCGAGGAATTGCTTTTTTTGATAGAAAGGCGTTTTACCAGCTATTTGGGCATTGATGAACGTGTGCCTGCCACCTACTTCGACCTGCTCAAAAAAGAGTTGCTAAAAAGGTTGCCACGGACAATAAAAAAACATAGGGAACAGCATTCATTAATTCCGGTGCTGGAGTTGATTATTCGGGAAGTGGAAGCATTTCTAAACCTGCCTTCAGATAAGCACAAGCATACTTTCAGGGAGATGTTCTATCTGAAAGATCTTTGTGTGGAGCTGGAATTTTTGGAATATAATGATGATGCCACGCTTTACACCACACTGGATGAGGTATTGATCCGTATGAACTTTAACAGCAAAACGTACATCTATAACCTTACGGAAAGAATAGCAGCACACATCAACAGCGTGGAGCAACCTTCTGAAAGAATGGAGTGTTTGCTGTTTGACTTGAAATCATTTAAACAGCTTCATAAAAAGCCTGGAATGATTTTTCTAACGCAAAATGCGGTTCTGCACAAGCAGGTGGACAATTGGTTTTCTCAGGAAATATTTTACCTCGAAAAGAAAATACATTATGCAATTGTTCCACTGAAAGGTGGTGAACAGAAGTCAGCACCAAAAGACAAGGAAAAAGAGAAATTGCTTTCAATACTCTCAGTTGACCAAATGGCGCTGATATTGAGGGCGGCAGATGATTTAAGAATCGTAATGGCCCGCTCTCTGAATAGTGTTTTTAAAAATATTGTTCCATTTTTGTCAACGCCTTATCAGGAAAACATCTCTTACGACAGCATGAGAAGTAAATCCTACTCAGCAGAAGGAAGGGATAAAGAAATAGTAACGGAAACTCTGCAACAGATGATTAAGAAGATTAATGAATATTGATAGCACCCGGCTTGTTCAAAGAACACACTGCAACGGGATATTTAACGCTGGCTATCCAATTTCCAGCCCGTATCAAAATGATCGAGGCGGGCACGTTGTGTTTCTGTTTGGGAAAGGTCACGCTTCATGAGTTTGGCAAAAGGTGTTACATTTTTATAAACGACAGTATATTCCACAGTTGCGCTCTTATTATCCTCCTGTAATTGAATGCCCGTAATTTCCCCTAAATCCATGTCAGCAACTTTTACTACCTGCACATTATCGTACTTCTTATCTATGCGAATGAGGTAAGGTTTTGCCTTCTCTGTAAAATGGACGATTGGTTGTCCTGCATCTTTTAGCTTCTGCGTTTTATCAACTGTCACCCATCCCTCTCCCTCCAGCCCCGCATCCAGTAGCTTCTTCGCACTTGCGGGGTCAGTCATATTGATTTCATACTCGTACACTTTTGGATAATTCTTGGCTTCACGTATAGCTGATGCAGCTTCTTCCTTTTCCAATTTGGTTTGACTACAGGAGGCCAGGAGAAAAATGGCAATTCCTAATACACTTCCAGTTTTCATAACGATTCGCTTTTAGTTTTTCACGATAGTCATTCAAAATTCCGAATACTAATTTAAAAAAAATAATCGGTTTGCAGAAGACTGTATGCCTGATTATCAAGGGGTACAAGGGGTACAACTTAGAGTACAAGATAAAGTTGGACTTGAAACGCCTTCGCTGTGTTTGTTTTTTTGCTATCGAAACCAATCGAAACAACTGGTTCTTAAAGGGTCGGATTGAAAACTGTTAAACGAAAAAAGTAAGCGTATGTTAAAGAACATTTCATGGAGTGACTACATTATTGCAGTTGCCATACTATTAGCCATTTACTACCTGTTTGTAGGTGTAAGGTATTTTTCTGCTGAAATCAAAGATCTGCTTTCAGGGAAACGTAAACCGAAACTCAGAACAATATCTTCTGATAACAACGGCATGTCTGATCCTGGCGATGAACCGGGGCAGCAAGAAATGAGCAGCTTTGAAAAAACAACGGATGATGAGTTTACAGAAGTGGAACATCTCATTGAACGTCTCAAAGCTGTTGTGGCTGATGCCTCCCGCAGAAAGCTAATCCCACAGGAATTTAAACAATATCTGAGCATGGTACTGAAGGAATACCCTTCCGTGCGATACTCGCCCATTCGGTCGTCAGTCAATGAACTGATTGTAACCGAGTGTCAAAAATATGGTGCTGTTACACTCAAGGAAGATGAAGTGGAACTGTTGTGGAAAGAAGCAGTGTAGCAGTCCATTAACGGAGCGTGCTTCCCTGTCCCTCCTGGTGCGTAAGGGCAAAGTGTGGTAGGAATAACAGGTTGTGTGACGGCGAAGCCGCTCTGTTTTTTAGAAGAGTTGATTTCAAATTTTAATAAACGTGTGTTATGGAAATGTGCAGCAGGAAAACAAAAGGAAATAACCGCAAAAAGGTTATAATGATCTGTGTCGCTCTGGCACTATTGGCCATCCACTATGGGGCATTCGCCCAGGATGGCATTCAGGGTATCAATGAAGCCAATACTAAAGTACGCAGCTACTTCTCCGCAGGAACCAACCTTATGTATGCGGTGGGTGCATTGCTGGGTTTGATTGGCGCAGTTAAAGTTTACCAGAAATGGAATGCGGGTGATCAGGATACTGGAAAAGTTGCCGCCGCCTGGTTTGGTAGCTGCATTTTTCTGGTGGTGGTTGCAACCGTTATTCAATCCTTCTTCGGTGTTTAAAAATCAGGAAGTATGCAAAGTGTGCTAACAGAAAAGTTGTGGGCGTATATCGTCCACAACAATCCTGATCTCATGATCAGCTTGCAGGAAGACTACTCAGTCACCAGGTATCTGGAAGAAAAGGTGAACGCTGTATTGCCGATGGTTGAGCAGCTTCTTGGCGAAGGAAGACCACCCTACATCATCGAAGAACTATGCCTCAATGCAATGACAGAAGAATTGCAGCCATCTCGCTATCAGTATATACGCTCGGTTATAGAAGAAGAATTTAATGGGGACTACGAGCGGATGAAGGAAAACGGAACACTCACCTACGAAGTCGTAAATCTCATCGAAACATGCAAAGGCATCTTTAGTGATTTTGATTTTAACAGTGAAAATGAAACAAACAGGCATTTGAGATATGCCATCATTGGGCAGGTACATGATTACCTGGCCTGAGCCAAAAGAAAAGTGAAGAAAGAAAATGTGTGATTATGGCTTACAATGTTTCCCAAAAGCTGAATGATAACCTTCGTGCTATCCGTACAGCGTTGGATTATCAGAACGGTCGTCCGCTTACTGCGGAAGATGTCGCCAGCCTGAAAAAATATGCAGGTTTTGGCGGCATCAAGGCCGTTTTATATCCTTATGGATCACTGGAAGATTGGCAGGCTAATGGTGCTACAAAAGAGGATTTGAAGCATCACGCGGAAATGATGCAAATACACGACCTGCTCAAAGAAAACTACCCGGAAACAGCTTACAAGGAAATCATTGCTTCATTACGTAATAGTGTTCTCACCGCATTTTATACACCGGAGGTAGTACCCCAAACCCTTTACAGCGTACTCGCAGCACAGGGCATTCAGCCTAAAAGATTGTATGAACCTTCAGCCGGTTCAGGTGTGTTCATCAGCGAAGCGGTTACATCATTCCCTCAACTGGAACAGATTACCGCAGTGGAAAAGGACAGGCTAACCGGATTAGTGCTGTCTGCCATCAACAGTACGCTTCCGGTAAAAACAGCGACGCATATTACAGGCTTTGAAGAAACACCTGTAAAAGATAACGGCACTTATGACCTGGTGGTGAGCAATATTCCTTTCGGGAATTTTTCGGTATATGATGAAGCCTTTCCCGATAAAGAGATATCGGGTAAAATACACAATTATTTTTTCGCGAAAGGTCTGGACAAACTGGGTGAAGGTGGTTTGATGGCTTTCATAACAACAGATGCTTTCCTGAACAGTCCATCTAATCATACAGCAAGAGAATACCTGTTTCAGCGGGCAGATTTTGTGGGCCTTGCGGTGATGCCTGATAATCTTATGAAAGATACCGGCAATACCGAAGCGCCGAACCATTTGTTGATTGTTCAAAAGAATACGGGAAAGGAAAAGATAAGCTGGGAAGAAGATTGGCTGAATGAAGTAAGGGAACGAGAAAATGAATTTGGTCGCTTTCCCTATAATTATTTTATCTCCACTCACGATCACGATGTGGTCATGGGCAATGTGCGTAAGCCGGGCAAAAACCAATACGGCAGAGCTTCAGAAGTGGTTTGGCAGGATGGTGACATCAACCAGATCAGGGAAAGCCTTTATGCCAGTCTGATCAATCAATTCCAAAATCGCTTTAACCCTGAATTATATCAGAAGGCGCAAACGGTACTATTACCTGTTCCTGAAAATGAGGGTAAAAAACTCACGTACCTGCCGATGCCGGAAAACCCAACGGAAAGCACTTCGGTACAATTGGGATTGTTTGATACAGCCCCGGCAGAGCAGATCAACCGGGCAATGGCATATATCAATCCACTCGATGAAACGGTTGTGCAAAAAGCATCAGCACGCATCATCGGCACGATACGCACCACCGATAAGCCAAGTCATGAGAATGTTGTATTGCTTACCGCGAAGCAGCACAAAAGCAATCGTTTTTTATATAAGCTTTATTCTAATGTCAAAGAAGTAGATCATCTGTCAGCAAACTGGATGGATGCCCGTTTATTGGGTCATGAGCTGACGGATATTTCCAATTATCTTAAACAGTTTGACCACAGTTTCAGGTACGAGGGCGACCAGACACTGGAAGGCTTTTTCCGGTTTGAACAAAAAGTTCCACTTCCATTTATCGGGCTAAAGCCTTACTACCAGGAAGGAACGCTGGTGGTACACATGGGTAGTGTCGGCACAATTGGCAATCCCGATCCCGAATACAAGCAAGCCGTGTTCCAGCCCCTGGGTCTTCAGGGAAACATTCATTTCTACGAAAACTATGCAGCACTTCGTGATGCTTATCTCGAATTAGCAGCCAAAGAAGTATCAGGGGAAACAATCAGCAACGCAGACAGGGATCAGCTAAACAGCAAGTACGAACATTTTGTTGTTGAATACGGTCTTTTGAACAGCCCTGATAACCGCAGGCGTATTCTGGAAGATACTGCTTTCGGGGTAATTGCATTGTCCTCGCTCGAACGCAGAGAAGGCGAACGGTTTGTTAAAGCAGATATACTAACTCATTCCATTCATCAGGTTAAGGAGCGGTTCATAACCGATGATCCCATTGAAGCCCTTGCTCATAGCCTCAACGATACCGGAAAGGTAGATACAGGCTTCATCAGTGCGGCAATGGGGTTAGATGAAAACGAAGTCATCAATCGCCTCGGTAATCATGTGTACATGAATCCTGCCAGCAATGAGTGGGAAACAGCAGACCAGTATTTGAGCGGTAATGTAGTTGAAAAGCTGCGGCAGGCAGAACACCTGTACGGTCAGTTCCCGGATAACCTGCACTATAAAAGAAGTGCGGAAGCCATCGCAAAGGTGCAGCCGGAGCGTATTCCGTTTGAATTACTGGATTTCAATTTAGGAGAACGCTGGATACCTAATTCATACTACGAGCGATTTGCTACATCGCTATTCGAGCTGGACACTACCATCAATTATTTTCCGTCGCTGGATGCCTTCAAGGTAAACACAGGAATGAATATCAAAGTATCCAGAGAGTTCGCTGTTACACCGAAAAGCGGACGTACTACCTACGGATACACTTTGCTGGAACATGCACTGGAGAATACAACCCCTTTCTTTACTTATGAAGTGAAAGGCCCTAATAATACAACCATCAGGGTCCCCGATAATGAAGCCATACAACTGGCACACCAAAAGATCGAGCAGATAAGGAGTGGTTTCATTAACTGGCTGAATGAAATACCGGATGATGAGAAAAAGAACTTGGAAAACCTGTACAATGATACGTTCAACTGCTATGTATTGCGGGAGTTCAACGGCAACCACCTCAATTTTCCCGGCTTAGATAAAAAAGCATTAGGCATTGAGGATTTATATAGCTCACAAAAGAACGCAGCCTGGCGAATCATACAGAACCGTGGGGCATTGGTTGATCATGAAGTAGGATTGGGCAAAACCCTTACCATGATCGTCTCCGCACAGGAGATGAAAAGATTAGGTATTGTGCATAAGCCTATGATTGTTGCGCTAAAGGCAAACGTTAACCAGATAGCAGAAACCTATAAAAAAGCCTATCCTAAAGCTCGCATCCTGTTTCCGGGGCAAAATGATTTTACACCCGCACAACGGTTGCGGCTTTTCCATGAAATAAAGAACAACAATTGGGATTGTATCATACTTACCCATGATCAATTCGGAAAGATACCGCAGTCACCGGAGATACAAAGAGAGATATTTCAAACGGAACTGGACAATGTTGAACGTGACCTGGAAACTGTCAAAGATCTTGGCGGCGACATCTCTAAGAAAATGCTCAAAGGGCTGGAGATACGCAAGAACAACCTTGAGGGAAAACTGAAATCTATCCTGAAAGAGATCGAGGAAAAGAAAGACACAGGTATCAATTTCAAAGAAATGGGTATTGATCACTTATTTGTGGACGAATCCCATAAGTACAAAAATCTCACTTTCACTACCCGTCATAACAGGGTCGCTGGTTTGGGTAATACAGAAGGTAGCCAGAAGGCGCTGAATATGTTATTCGCTGTTCGCGAACTGCAAACACGTTTTAATTCCGATTTATGTGTCACGTTCCTTTCCGGCACACCTATATCCAACAGCCTCACCGAAATGTATCTGTTGTTTAAATACCTGCGTCCGAAAGAAATGGAACGCCAGCATATTGAAAATTTTGATGGTTGGGCTGCTGTATTTGCACGTAAAACAACAGACTTTGAATTTTCAGTGACCAACGAGATCATTGCCAAAGAACGCTTCAGGCATTTTATTAAAGTACCGGAGCTTGCTTTGTTCTATAACGAGATCACCGACTACAAAACGGCAAAACATATAAACCTTGACAAGCCCGAATTGAGTGAAACGCTGGTGAACATAAAGCCAACGCCTGAACAAAGTGAGTTCATTAAAAACCTGATGCGCTTCGCTAAAACAGGTAATGGTGAATTGATTGGTCGTGGCAGGTTGACGCCAGAGGAAGACAAAGGCAGAATGCTGATCGCAACCAACTACGCTAAGAAAATGTCGGCGGATATGCGATTGATCAACGAGTGGAAGTATAGTGATCATCCCGACAACAAAGTAAATGTCAGTGCCCGCAAGATTGCAGAGATCTATAAAGAAACTACCGAGCATAAGGGTACACAGATTATCTTCTCAGACATTGGTACACCCAAGCCTGTTGAATTTAATATCTACGATGCAGTTAAAGAAAAACTGATCAGGGACTTTAATATTCCCGAACGGGAAATCACTTTTATTCACGACTGGACAGATACAAAAAAGCCCGAACTGTTCCGTAAGATGAACAGAGGTGAGATTCGCATTTTATTGGGCAGCACAGAGAAAGCCGGAACCGGCCTAAATGTGCAGCAACGTGTAGTGGCCATGCACCACCTTGATATTCCCTGGAAACCGTCAGAGCTGGAACAACGTAATGGCCGTGGCGCACGCCAGGGCAATCTTATTGCCAAAGAATATTACGGCAACAAAGTTCAGAACTATATCTACGCAGTAGAACAGTCATTGGATAATTACAAATTCAACCTTCTGAAGAATAAACAGACGTTCATTTCGCAAATGAAAAATTGTGAGTTGAACGTGCGTACCATTGATGAAGGTGCGATTGACGAAAAAAGCGGGATGAATTTTTCCGAATATATAGCCATTCTGTCCGGCGACACTTCATTATTGGAAAAATCAAAACTGGAAAAGAAGATAGCTGTAATGGAAAGCCTGAAAGTTTCTCACTTCAGAGAAATCGCACGCAATAAATACCAATTGGAAAATCTGCAAAATGAACAGGCATCCACCGTTAAAACGCTCGATAAACTTGCAGCAGATGAAAAAGTGTACAAGGCCGGCCTTCAACTGGATAAGGACGGTGTAAAAGTTAACCCTATCAAACTGGATACTATCAGTTCAACGGACAGTGAAGCCATTGGTAAACACATCATCAAGCTGTACCAGGACTGGAAGCCTGCTGTTGCAGATGAGCATACAGCGCAGATAGGTACACTCTACGGTTTCAGCCTGTATATCCGCAGGCAGCAGGAAGCCTATGAGGAAAACGGAGTTTTTGAATACCGCTATTCCAATAGCTTTTATGCGCAGCGAAGCAGTGACGGTATTAAGTACACTTACAACAACGGGCTTCCGAATACAGACAATCCTAAGCTGGCGGCAAGACATTTCCTTAATGCGATTGACCGGGTGGAAAGCCTGAAAGAAAAGTACGAGCATACTTTGAACGAACTGAAAACAGAGATACCCAAACTGGAGCAGCTTACTACCAAACCATTTTTACAGGAAGCGGAATTACAACAAATGAAAAATGAACTGGCTAATCTGGAAAGGCAGATAGCCATCAAGATACAGGAAAACCAGTTGAAGCAGCAACAGGTAGCGGAAACCGAACCGGAAGAAGTTATTGATACTCCTGTCATTCAACTGTCCGAAAAAGTGAACGGGCATACTGTTCCAAAAGAAGTGATACTCGCCTCGCAGCAGGTAGCAGAACGTTCCCGTAGCAGGATGCGATTATAAAATAATTAAAAGGAAATATTATGGCAAATAGTGTTTATCAAATTAATAAAGGAATTAACCAGAGCATCGAGTTCAAAGGCTTGAAGGCACAATATATCTGGTATTTAGGCGGTGGTGTCGTGGCGCTGCTCATTGTCTTTGCCGGAATGTATATCATCGGTCTTCCTACTTACCTGTGCATCGGTATCATTCTGACCGCAGGAACATTCCTGGTTATGAAGATTTACGGCATGAGCAACAAATACGGCGAACATGGGTTGATGAAAGCCCTTGCCCGGAAGCAGGTTCCTAAGCTGATCAAGTCCAGGAGCAGAAAAATCTTTATAGGCATTAAAGACAAACAATCATGAAAAGAGAATTGCCGGTGTACAACATCGAAGGAACCGATTTTGTTGTGGACGTTGCCAGCTTGCAACTCTGTGAGAAAGCAAACCCGGAGAACGTAATCCCCCTGTTTGACATGCGGGATGTTGGTGATGGATATGTATTTGATTATAGTCCTAAAGAGAAAAACATACCGAGGTTGTTTAGCGACGATACGGATGTTACCACAGTAAAGATACCAGAGTTGGTGCAGCTTGATCCTGTGGGGATGGCAGAGAAATACGGTTGCTCCGTTCACGAGGTGCAGGGAAAAACAGATTTCGCTTTGATGGTAGATCAGCAGGCGCTTGGAAGGAGGCTGATGGGGCAATTGCCTACCGTGGACATAGCCGGTCACACTTTCTATGTAGATATAACAATGGATATGCTGCGTCCTAAAGATGATTTCGCTTCCAACGGCATCGTCTTCAGACAGATTGACCATTACTACGATGATGACAAAGAGGCTTACGTGATACCATACAATCCAAAGAAACATGAGTTTCAGGAATTGGACTATGAAAACATCACCTCCATTCCTAAAGACCTTATTGTTATTTCCTTCCCGCACGAAATAGTATTAGACCCGGTAGGCTTCAATAGAAAAGGAGGGTGGGACGAAACAGACGGGTTGAAGCTAAAGAACATCAAATCTCATTTTGAGGCGAAGATTATTGACTGGAAAGAAACCGGCATTGAACAAACTATAAAAGAGAATATAAAAAAACAGCAGCAATCCAAACAAGCAGATGAAAGCCGGAAGACCGGCCAGCGGCAGCGTAGAGGCCCAAAGCTATGAGGTAACAATGCCATGAGTGCATTGAAGTGATAACAGGTAAAAAAAGTGAGATGGAAAAAGTGTTGGATGATATTTTACCAATAATGGATGTAGAGCATGACTGCATCCTAAGCAAGCAAGGCGACATGACGGTTGTCTTTAAAGCAGACCTGCCGGAAATCTTTTCGCTTTCCGATCAGGAATACGAAGCCTTTCACCAGGCATGGATAAAAGCAATCAAGCTACTGCCCAAATACAGCGTATTCCACAAGCAGGATTGGTTTTTGGATAGCAGCCATAAGCCGGACTTTACAAAGGAAGATACCAGCTTCCTTAGTCGGGCCAGTGAGCGGTTCTTCAACGAGCGTCCCTTCCTGGCGCATAGCTGCTACATCATGCTCACCAAAAAGCCTGAAGGACGTAAAACAGCCAGCTCCATGTTTTCAAGCCTCCTGCGCAAATCCATAGTGCCGGAAGAAACTTTAAAGCCGCAACTGTTGCAGGACTTTCTGGACAGTGCGGGTCAGTTCAAGCGCATTATGGAAGACAGCGGTTTCGTGAAGCTGACAAGGCTTAAAGAAAAAGAGCTGCGGAGCCATAGCCGTAAGATGGGTTTGATAGAGCAGTATTGCTATCTGTCCGAGCGAAACGATAGTTTCCTGATGGCTGACATCAGTTTTGATGAAGGAATGCGTGTGGGTGACAAGTATTGTCAGCTCTATACGCTGGGAGATGCCGCAGATCTTCCTGCACTGTGCGGTAGCCGTATCAATTACGACAAATACAGTACCGATAAAACAAAGTTCAGCGTTGGCTTTGCTTCTACGTTAGGACAACTTCTACCCTGCAATCACATCTATAATCAATATCTCTTTATTGAAGATGCGCAAAAAACCATTCAAAAGCTGGAAAGCAAAAGATTACGCCTGCAATCCCTTTCGGCGTACAGCAGGGAGAATTTGATTGCAAGGGACGCTACCAATGATTTCCTGAACGAAGCAATCAGCCAACAGCGCCTTCCGGTTAAATCGCATTTCAATGTACTGGTATGGACAGATAACAAGGAAGAACTGAAGGACCTGAAGAATATGGTGTCCTCTGCATTGGCACAGATGGATGCAGTAGCGAAACAGGAAACTATCGGCGCACCGCAGATATTCTGGGCGGGTATTCCCGGTAACGCCGCAGACTTTCCCATGAACGACACCTTCGACACGTTTGCGGAACAGGCTACCTGCTTTCTGAACCTGGAAACGGGGTATCGTTCTTCAGTAAGCCCCGTAGGTATTCGCATGGGTGACAGGCTCACCGGCAAACCTGTTCATGTGGACATCAGCGATGAGCCTATGAAAATGGGCATTTGCACAAACAGGAATAAATTCATACTTGGCCCCAGTGGTTCCGGTAAGAGCTTTTTTACCAACCACATGGTACGCAGCTATTACGAGCAGGGCACGCATATCGTGCTGGTGGACGTAGGGCACAGCTACAAGGGACTGTGCGATATGGTGAATGGCTACTATTTTACCTATAGTGAAGACAATCCCATCCGCTTCAATCCCTTTTATATAGGCGAAGGCGATAGCCTTGATACCGAAAAAAAGGAAAGCATTAAAACCCTGCTCCTGGCATTATGGAAAAAAGATGATGAGGAATTTAAGCGCAGTGAGTATGTAGCCCTGTCCAATGCTATCGGAGGTTATTACAGCTATCTGGAAAAGAATACCAAAGTGTTTCCCTGCTTCAACAGCTTTTACGCTTTTCTGAGGGACGAGTACACGCAGGTGCTGGAAGGCGACCGGGTGAAAGAAAAGGATTTTGATATAAATAACTTCCTCTACGTGCTTCGCCCTTACTATGAAGGTGGCGAATTTGATTATCTCCTCAACGCAACCGAAAACCTGAACTTATTACAGGAACGGTTTATCGTATTCGAGCTGGACAATATCAAGGATCACCCGATTTTATTTCCTGTCGTAACGATCATCATCATGGAAGTCTTCATCAACAAAATGAGGAAGATGAAGGGCATCCGGAAAATGATATTGATTGAAGAAGCCTGGAAAGCTCTCATGAAAGAAGGCTTTGCCGAATACATAAAATACTTATTCAAAACCGTAAGGAAATTTTTCGGAGAAGCGATAGTGGTAACGCAGGAAGTGGAAGATATTATTTCTTCTCCGGTGGTAAAGCAGGCCATCATTAACAACAGCGATTGCAAGATACTGCTTGACCAAAGTAAATATCAGAACAAGTTTGACCAGATACAGGAATTGTTGGGACTAACAGAAAAGGAAAAGGCGTTGGTGCTGTCCGTTAACAAGGCCAATGATCCCGCCAAGAAATACAAGGAGGTTTTCATCAGCCTCGGAGGTATGCTAAGCAAAGTGTACCGTACAGAAGTAAGCCTGGAGGAATATCTCGCCTATACTACCGAGCAAACAGAAAAGGTAAAACTGATGGAATATGCTGCAAAGTTTGATGGCGACATCCGCAAAGGCATTGCGGCAATGGCAGAAGAAATAAGAAATAAAAGCTAAACACCTACTCAATGAAACTGAATAAACTGATATATGACCTACACGTAGCCGTTAAAATGATACTTCACTTCGCGAGGCAGCACCATGCTACGCTCTCTATGATGGAAGGCATATATGTAAGACAGCCGCCGCAAAATGAAAAGATTGCAGGAGTAGATGCCACCCTTACCATAAAGCCCTGTGGCAGCTTCTACCAGGTTACTCGAACAGAATATATAAGTAACACTCCTGAATCTGAAGAAACATGGTTGGCTACCTATGGTTGGCATTCCAACGGCCACCTCATTGAAATAGGCGGAGATCGGTATTGCGTTTTCGAGACAGTTTCAAAATCACTGTACCTCGAAGCACTGACGGAGCAGGGAAAGACAACGATTGAATTATTTATTAAAAATCTATAAGGCATGAAAAAGATATGGTTCATCACAATGTTAGCTACCATGTTACTGGTGGTAGCACCTACGCAACAAAGCCACGCAGTGGTTTGGGTTGTAGTAAAAGCTGCCGTCAAAAAAGTGATCAAGGCAATTGATTTGCAAATTCAGCGATTGCAGAATAAAACGATATGGCTGCAAAACGCTCAGAAAACCTTAGAGAATACTTTATCCAAATTAAAACTGGATGAGATTTCGGACTGGACGGAAAAGCAAAAAGAGCAATACCGGAAATACTATGAGGAACTGGCTAAAGTTAAATCCATTATATCCTACTACCAGCGCATCCGGGATATTACAAAGAAACAATTACGCCTTGTAGATGAATACAAACGCTCATGGTCGCTGATCCGGCAGGACAGTCATTTTACTGTAGAGGAAATTTTTTACATGGAAAAAGTGTATTCAGGCATTCTTGACGAAAGCCTGAAGAACATTGACCAGATCAGCCTCATCATAAAATCCTTCACGACGAAAATGAGCGATGCCAAAAGGCTGGAGCTGATTAACAACGCAGCCGACCAGGTAGATGTCAATTATTCGGATCTGGTGCAGTTCAACAGGCAGAATACTTTACTAAGCCTTCAGCGTGCTAAAACCGAAACCGAAGTGCAGGCAGTAAAAAAATTATATGGACTTCCTTAAATCAGAACGTATGAAAAAGATACTCTTGTTTCTATTGCTGGTTGTGTCGGCAGGGAGTAACCTGCAAGCACAAACTTTTGCAGAATGGTTTCAGCAAAAGAAGACACAAAAGAAATACCTGCTTCAGCAAATTGCTGCGCTCCAGGTGTATATCGGCTATGCTAAAAAGGGCTACAACATAGCCAAAGATGGGTTGAACACTATCGGCGGCTTCACCAGGGGAGAATTTAACCTGCACACGGATTACCTAAATTCTTTGAAGTCCGTGAACCCGGAAATCAGGCGTTATCCAAAGGTTGCGGATATAATCGCCTTACAGGTAAAAATTGTACAAAACTACAACCGCACTTACGGCAGGCTTAACAGCAGCGACGCCTTTAGCAACGATGAGCTGGCCTACATCAGAAGGGTCTTTGGTCGGTTGCTGGACGACTGCTATAAAAGTCTTGACGAACTGATTACGATTACAACGGATGGCAAGTTAGAAATGAAGGACGATGAGCGCATTGCAAGGATTGATAAGTTGTATCTGGACATGCAGGACAAATACACTTTCTCGCAAAGTTTTTCCAACGATGCAAAATCGCTTGCTGCATCCAGAATCAAAGAAAAAACAGATGTACAAACCAGCCGTGTATTACAGGGCATTAAAAACGAGTAACTATGAAAAAGCTGATCATAATGATATCGCTATCCTTCCTGGGCATATTGCCTGCCTTTCGTGCATCTGCGCAGGCAGATGAGATAGCGCAGCTCATACTCAGTATTGAGAAACTGGCGCAATTCAAGCAAATACTTAGCGACATGAAGAAAGGCTACGAAATTCTTAGCGGAGGATATAACACTATCAAGAATATTTCAGAAGGCAACTTCAGTTTGCATAAGGCTTTTCTTGATGGCTTGATGGAGGTAAGTCCGGCGGTACGCAATTACCGGCGTGTGGCAGACATTACCAATTACCAGATCATTCTGGTTAAAGAATACCGTAAGGCTTATGATCGCTTCCGGCAGGACAACAATTTCAATGCAGATGAGCTGGCTTATTTGGGTCGTGTATATGATAATCTGTTTAAAGAAAGTCTGCGCAACCTCGATGAGTTGCTTACGGTAATCACGGCAGGCAAAGCTCGTATGAGCGATGATGAACGCTTGCAGGCCATTGACCGGATATATGCAGACATGCAGGATAAACTGATGTTCCTACGGCATTTTAATAACAATACTACAATACTGGCAGTGCAAAGGGCGAAGGAGCGCAACGACGCACAGACCATCCGAAAAATCTATGGGTTAAACAATTAAACAGATAAATATGGCAAAGTGTAGAAAGGCCGCCTGGCTGGCGGCAGTGGGTTTGATATTGCCTTTTATAAGCCATGCGCAGGGAATAGCTGATGAAATGAAAGGCTTGCATGGTGTACTGGAGCAACTGTATGATGAGATGATGCCTCTGTGCAGCCAGTTAATCGGCGTAGGACAAGGATTAGCAGGCTTTGCAGCTATGTGGTATATCGCCTCCCGTGTATGGGGACACCTGTCAAGAGCAGAGCCTATTGACTTCTATCCGCTCTTTCGTCCCTTCGTGATTGGCTTCTGCGTGTTATTTTTTCCAACCGTCGTTCTTGGTGTGATTAACGGTGTGATGAAGCCTACGGTAACTGCAACCGCTGCTATGGTGGAAGGTTCCGATAAGGCTATTGCAGTTCTCTTGCAGAAAAAAGAAGAAGCCATCAAGAAAACAGATGTATGGCAAATGTATGTGGGCGAAAGTGGCAGCGGCGACAGGGATAAATGGTATAAGTACACGCACGATAATGAAGACCCTTCAGACGAAGGTTTTTTCGAGAGCATTGGCAATGACATCAAGTTTGCCATGTCCAAAGCCTCTTACAATTTCCGCAACTCTGTAAAAGAATGGATGAGCGAAGTGCTGAGGGTACTCTTTGAAGCGGCATCACTGTGTATAGATACGCTACGAACGTTTCAGCTAATCGTGCTGGCCATCTTAGGCCCTTTGGTGTTCGGGATTGCAGTATTCGACGGTTTTCAGCATACGCTCACGGTCTGGATAGCAAGATATATCAACATCTTTTTATGGTTGCCCGTAGCAAACATCTTCGGAAGCATTATCGGCAAAATACAGGAAAAGATGCTGGAGCTGGATATATCACAGGTACAGGATTATGGCGATACATTCTTCAGCAGAACGGATATGGCCTACCTGGTCTTCATGATCATTGGCATCATCGGATACTTTACCGTTCCCTCCGTGGCTAATTATATCGTTCACGCTGGTGGCGGTGGCGCATTAGGTCATAAGGTCACCAGTTTATTCGGCAGTTCTTCCAGAACTGTGGTCAACACTGCATCTGCGGGTGCAGGCATGGCTGTGGATGCTATGGGCAGTGCAGCAAACCGCATGTCGCAAAGTATGGCAAGCAGTGGTGCATCTAACCCCTATTTCGGCGATAGCAGTAGCGGAAACTCTGGTTACATGAACGATAAACTAAAGGGCAATTCATAATAATCTAAAGGAGGATATATGTTCAAAAAGATGAAAAATATTGATACGGCATTCCGGCACGTCAGGAGCTTTACCCTGGTTGTGATCATCGGCTGTGTATTGATCTGCTGTTTTGCATTGTACAAAAGTTTCAGTCTGGTATCGCAGATGCAAAGCAAAATATACATTCTCGCTAACGGCAAGGCACTGGAAGCCTACGCTTCGGAGCGAAAAGATAACATACCTGTTGAGGCAAAGGATCACGTAAAAACATTTCACAAGCTGTTCTTCACACTTGACCCTGACGACAAAGCCATTACCGCAAATATCACTAAAGCATTATACCTGGCCGATGGAAGTGCGAAACGTGCTTACGATGATCTGAAAGAAAATGGCTATTACGCCGGGCTTATTTCCGGAAATGTCAATCAGACTATTGTGGTGGATAGTGTTGCGGTAGATATAAACGAGTATCCCTACAAATTCCGGTGCTACGCTACACAAAGCATTGTACGCCCTACCAGCATTACAACCCGCAGCCTGGTAACCGATGGGGCGTTGCGAAATGTATCACGGAGTGACAATAACCCGCATGGCTTTCTAATTGAACGATGGAGTACGATTGACAACAGGGATTTAAAAACAGTAAGCAGGCGCCAATAAAAATAAAGATCATGAAACTATTTCCTAAAAGAAGAAAAGGCAATACCGAAGCTAAGTCCAATGCGATTAGCAAAGGCATGGAGGCTGGCTATAAGCGTTTGCAGGGTGGCTGGGCAAACTGGATGATGAAGCGTACGGAGAAATTCTCACGTCGTACATGGCTCGTGCTGCTTGCGCTCTTTGTGATGTTCACCAGTTCATACAGTGTTTATCTGGCGGTGAACGCTTTTACGGGCAAAAAAGGCAATTCAATCACTATAACGCCGATTAAAAAGCCGAAGCACGCTACTGAAACAGGAGAAACAAAAACAGACGCTGCCGAGGTATCGGAGGCAGAATACAGCCGCATCAAAAACTTCAGGGTGTATATGGATAGCCTGGCGCGAAGTCCTTCTGGAAAAGCCCTGTACGACAGCATCAATAACCATCGTCCGGGGCTGATGGATAGTGTGAGGTTTATTGAAAATTATTATCAACAATTAAAACAAAAATAGAAATGGAAAAGCAAGTGAAAACTCCGAAAATGATTAGGCAGCGCAGGTTCTTACTGGTATTGCCAATGCTCGCATTGCCTTTTATGACCATGATATTCTGGGCGCTTGGCGGTGGCAAAGTTGAAAAAGTTGAAGCGCAGGCAGCAGTGAAAAAAGGCTTCAACATTAACCTGCCGGACGCTAACCTGAAAGATGACAAGTCGATGGATAAAATGAGTTACTACGATCAGGCGCAACTGGATTCAATCAAATTTCTTGAACTGGTTAAGAATGATCCCAACTACAAGAACATTGGATTAGCAGATACGGATGAATACCTGTCAGGGAAAGAAGACACATTTCAACTACCTGCCGATGAAAGAGGGCTGAACACTTCTCTTTATGGTAGACGTGGGGGTAATGATCCCCATACGGACAAGATATATCGAAAGCTGGCAGAGCTTGACAGGGAGATGAGCAAGCCTGTACCTGCTTCTATGGAAGATGATCCTTATGATATGTATCAACGCACTCCCGGCAGAGGTAATAATAGTGCAACCGTTAATTCATCAGACGTGGACAGGCTGGAGCAAATGATGAACATGATGAATCAACCTGCTGGCGAAGATCCCGAAATGAAGCAACTGAATGGAATGCTGGATAAGATACTTGATGTGCAATATCCTGAACGTGTACAGGAAAAATTGAAGCAGACCTCCCAGGCAAACAAAGGGCAGGTATTCGCAGTATCGTCAAAAACAAAAGAAAACAACATCACATTGCTCAACGCCGACCTGCCTGCGGGTGGTTCAACAAATGGCTTCTATTCGTTCACTGGTGCAACAGCTATCGAAGATTCACAGAACGCCATACAAGCGGTCATACACGAAACGCAGACTATCGTTGATGGTTCCACCGTCAAATTGCGATTGGTAAATGATGTATTCATTAACGGGGTTCATATTCCTAAAGACAACTTTATATATGGTATCGCTTCGCTCCGTGGTGAAAGATTAAGTATCAAGATTACCAGTGTGCGGTATAATAATTCATTGTTTCCAGTTGAATTAGCGGTGTACGATATGGACGGACTGGATGGCATATACATTCCCGGTGCAATTACCAGGGATGTTGCAAAGCAGTCCGCAGACCGGTCTATGCAAACCATCGGCTTGACTTCACTTGACCCTTCGTGGGGAGCGCAGGCTGCAAGCGCAGGTATAGAAGCTGCAAAGACTTTGTTCAGCAAAAAAGTCAAGCTGATTAAAGTAACTGTAAAAGCAGGCTACCAAGTGCTTTTACGTGACGAAAAGCAAAAACAATCCAATTAAATATTTGAATCACTTAAAAATTCCAAAAGATGAAAAAGATCAGTGCAGTAATGGTAATGGGAATTTTCCTGCTTATTACAACTTTCAAAGCGCAGGCGCAAACAAATACAGCCTGGCAAACGAAAGCAATTGAATCATATCATGTGGCAATTGCTTTCTCCAAAACAACCAACATTATCTTTCCCTATTCTATTGTCAGTGTAGATATAGGAAGCAGGGATGTGTTGGCTCAAAAAGCGAAGGGAGTAGAAAATATCTTGCAGATAAAAGCCGCAAAAGATAGCTTTCCTCAAACCAATATCAGCATCATTACTGCTGACGGAAAGCTCACATCCTTTCTGGTTGATTACGCCGAACAGCCTACTATACTCAATATTTCATTAGCGGGTCTGACAAAGCAAAACACAATCTCTATTCCTTCAGAAAGTATCAACCAGGAACAAATGGAGAATTACGCTTCAATGGCTTTTGAATCGAAGAAAAAGATACGGGGTATAAAGGATCAAACTTTCGGCATTCGTCTTAAACTGAACGGCCTGTTTATCCATGATGACATTATGCTGATGCGCTTCAATATTGCCAATGAAACAAATATCAACTATGATATTGACCAGCTCAGGCTTTACATCCGTGACCAAAAGAAAAGCAAAAGAACTGCTACGCAGGAGATAGAAATAGTACCCGTACTTGTACATAACAATACGACCCAAGTAATCGGGCAGTCAGATACTACCATCGTTTTTATTGTACCCAAATTTACTATTCCTGATAAGAAGTACCTCGCAGTTCAAATGATGGAGAAGAACGGAGGCAGGCATCTGGAACTGCATATAAAGAACAAGAAAATTGTAAAGGCAGCTCCGATTAATTAAAACTGAACGCTCCATTGAAACTGTTACATTCTATTTCAATTATTAGTTCTCGCTAAAAGATATGTTATGAAAATAAGGAAAGACGACTACAAGGATATTCTTGAATACCTGACTAAAAAGCGTTGGGAAGGTGAGGAATTTGTAGCCTTTCTCGATGATGTTTCTCCAGTAACTAAAGAAGATCTATTCACATTCCCCACAGAATACGATGTTAGGGAGTTCTGCTACGAAATGTCAACCGACATTGACTTTTACAACTTTCTGGCAATACGGTCGGCATATAAGACTATGCAGGAAGCTGCCGAGAACAGCAAACTAATGATTGAAAGGGAGGGCATCATTGACGTGTCCCTGATGGTAGCGGTTCGTTACGAAAGATTAGAAAGAGAACAATTAAATAACAATCAAAATTCAGAAGTTATGAATCAGAAAAATTTTGAATACCTGCGTGACCAGGTAAAGTACACCGGGTTCGGTGAAGGGTTGGAAAACGACCTGAAGCAAAAAATTCAGGAAAGAACCCCGGAGTTTAAATTGGCCTATGAAACGAAGTATGGCAACGATACTGTAAACGCTACATTGAATTTCAGCCAATCGAAGCAAAGCGATATGTATTTCTTTAATTCCTATCAGGTGAAAGTGCAAAAGGAAAATAGCTCTGAAACAATGGAGCAAACCTTCTACATCAACAAAGGCAACAACATTACCCTGAAGGAAGGGTATAACCTGATGGAAGGAAGGTCAGTGAATAAAGACCTCACCAATAAAGAAGGACAGGTGTACAACGCCTGGGTACAGATGGACTTTAAACAAAGTGATAATAACGGCAATTTCAAGCTGAAGCACTATCATGAAAACTACGGCTACGATTTGGAAGCGGTTTTATCCAAGCATCCGATCAGGGAATTAGGTAACGAGGAATACAAATCCAATCTGATGGATTCCCTTAAAAAAGGGAACCTGCAATCTGCCACGTTTCAGATCAACGGTGCGGAGCAAAAACAATACATCGAAGCTAACCCTCAATTCAAGACAATCAACATATATGATAGCAGTATGCAAAGGGTTGATAACAGACAGGCGAAAAAAGAACAGCAGTCTGAAGGTGAAAGCCAGTCAGCTAAACAAGACGGTAAAAAGGAAAGGCAGACACCTGCTGAAGATGATGGCCCTGAGATACCGAAGGCATCTAAGAAAAGGAAAAAGAACCAAAGCATCAGCTAAGCACTAAGTAGCCCCGTCTATTATAAATAGTCGTGAAGTTGAGATGGTGAAAAGGAAACTATTTATAACGTAAAAACAGATTGAAAAATGAGAAGTCAAATGTTAATGCTGCTAATATTTATAATAAGCCTTTCAGCATGTACGAAAGATAATGAAGCTGTAATATCAGAAGGCGAAAATAAAATTGCGCAGTTAAGATCACCACTTGGCGAAGCAGGTCCTGAAAACCCGGAAAATGCCTACGATAGCATAGGCTATTGGCATAATCAGATCGTGGCATACGTGCAGAACTGCAAGCCTGTTACAGACACACCTAATGTAGAGATGTCAACGCGATGTGTACTTCGCTTTTGCAGGGAAATGGAACGTATTGCCATGCCTCTATCATTTTTCTCAACAGTAAACCAGACGGTAAGGCAAAGCAACGAAAGCATCCAAACGCTTATAGCTAATTGTCCTTATGAAGAGCCAGTAAAGGCCGCCCTGGATTCGCTGGTGCAATTGATCAAACGACTTTCGGATAGGGATAGTCCCTATCCGGTGATTAAAGCCATGATTGTGAACTTTGAGAGGAGGGTAATGCAAAATAACCTGCTCAGTCCTGAAGGTCGTGAAATTGCCCTTAAAGCGGCATCGGTAGCACGTTACTCCATTTATTATTGGATGAATACGCTCCAGCCCCCGGCTCCGGCGGCGGCCTTTAAGTTTAAAAACATAGTTAAGTGGATTGCCGCCGTCACGAGTGATATAGGCGGCGCTATCGTGAGCGGCAGTGTGGAATACGCCGCCGATTGCAGCACCTATGCCTATGATCTGGTGACGTACAGTATGCCTTAGTTGATCCTCAAAAATCAGGTTATGAATAACAGTCTTGTAAACAGAGTGGAAGCAGAGCTGAACCAATGGCGTTCAAGGGAGGAACGGTTTAGCAAGCTGTTTTCTTTCAGCCTTTCAAATAATAGGGCACTGCTAAAAGAAAAGCTGGATTACTACGACCGTATTGCTGCAAAGTATAAAGGCACGCAGGATCTGGACGAGCGGTTTGCACTCAGGGTGCTAAGGCAAGAGCGCAATCGTATTGAAAAGCAGCTTTATCCTAATCTACTGATAAGGCTGCTGCGCAGGTTATTAGTTGCACCCGTTAAGGAACAAATCGTAATAAGGCAGGATAACAGGAAAACAGAGCAAAACAGCCAGGCGTTGCACCATCAGGTGCAGCGTGCTGGCTTTCCTGACCTATCTGCAAAAATTGATGAGCAGATGAAACTTGGGCAGCAACAATTTTCCATTCCTGTTTCCTATTACCTCAATGATAAAGAAAGGTTAGATCATCAGTTATCGTTCGCTAAAGATCAATCCGGTGCATACCAGCTTGAAGGGTATAAAACAACCCTGTATAATGAATCCAAACCGGAGGAAAAACGCCAGCAATACTTTACCATGCGTAACGGTAATAATGTAAATGCCACGGAGTGCTATAATCTTTTATCCGGTCGCTGCATCCAGAGCGGTGGAACTTGGATGCAACTTGATTTTAACGACAAAGACCCAAACGGAAATTTCCGAATCAAGCAATTCCACTCAGACTACGGCTACGATCTTGAAAAGGCTTTGCAGCAGCTTCCGTTAAAGGAATTGCTCAATAAAGGTGAAGCAGATAAGCTGCAATCGGAATTAAAAAATGGAAACCGTGTGTCGGTGAGCTTTGTGAAGGATGGAAATGAACAACGCTTCTATATTGAAGCTAATCCGCAGTTTAAATCAGTAAATATTTACGATGAGCATTCCAGGAAAATAACGCTTCATACAGCATTAGGCAATAAAACAATGGATGCTATGAAAGTGACGCATAAGGTCAATGAGCAGCAGCAACAAAATCATGCAAAAAAGAACGGAATGAGATTAGGGTAATAAAAGGCGTGAGCAATGGATAGGCTGTATTATTTGTCGGATTTTTTTGAAGCCATAGGAACTGATGCCCGCATCAGCATTACTCATATAGGCATTTATGCGGCTTTGTTACAGTATCGCATAAAGAATGGCTTTGCCAACCCTATCCAGGTTTTTAGTCATGAGATATTAAGCATTGCAAAATTGTCCTCTGCTATCACCTACCACAAATGCGTTAGAGAACTAAGTGAATATGGTTATATAAGGTATGAGCCGTCTTTTAATCGTATGAAGGGAAGCAAAATCTATTTTGCTGAAAGAAGCGATTAAAATAGACAAGTGATTTGGAAAGTTTTGCAAAAGCCCGCAATGGGCTTTTGTTATCTAAAAAGGAGGTGTGAGATGGAAGATGAAGTGTTGATGAGGATCACTCCAGACAAGGCGATAGAAATTTTGCGTAAAGATGGAATTGATGTCAATATCGAAGAAGCACAGATTATACTCGACTTTTTATATAGTATGGCGAACATAGTAGTTGAACAATACATAAGTATGCGGCATTGCAATGCCGAAATCGTAACTAAGACTGTAAAGTAAAAAAGCAGCTATGAAAATTGCAGACCTTTATATCAGGGTGAGTACAGACGAGCAGGCAGATAAAGGCTATTCCCAACGGGATCAGGAAGAAAGGCTGCGTAGGTATTGCAACATCAACAACATTCAAATACGCAAGGTCATTTTTGAAGACCATTCCGCAAAGACCTTCAGGCGACCTGCCTGGCAGAACCTGCTGATAGATTTGCGTAAGCAAAGGGGAAATTCAGACCTAATTCTTTTTACAAAGTGGGATAGGTTTAGCCGGAATGCCGGGGATGCTTATCAAATGATCAGCCTTCTAAGGCATCTCGGAGTAGAGCCGCAGGCAGTAGAACAGCCATTGGATTTATCTATCCCTGAAAATAAAATGATGCTGGCTTTTTACCTCGCAGCACCAGAGGTAGAGAATGACCGCAGGGCATTAAATGTATTTAATGGAATGCGCCGTGCTAAAAAGGAAGGGCGCTGGATGGGCACGGCTCCGATTGGTTATGTAAACAGAATTACTGAAGATGGCAAGAAATATATTGCGCCGAAAGATCAGGATGCTAAAATCATGAAATGGGCATTTGAAGAAATCTTTCGCAACAAACTGAACACAGAACAAATCTGGAAACAAGCCAGGGAAAGAGGATTGAAATGTAGCAAGAATAATTTTTGGGTAGCGATAAGGAACCCTATTTATTGCGGATTAATTTTCGTTCCTCAGCACAAAGATGAACAAAGCCAACTTGTACAGGGGCAACATGAACCAATTATTACCGCTTCACTATTCTTTGATGTGCAGGATGTGCTGGACGGCAGAAAGAGAAAAGCAGTAAGTAAAAAGGTAATTGCACAGGATGACATTCCATTAAGAGGTTATTTGATTTGCCCTAACTGTGGAAGGTTTTTGACCGGCAGTGCTTCAAAAGGAAGAAACAAATACTATCACTACTATCATTGCAGTTCCGAATGCGGTGTACGTTATAAAGCAGATGACGCAAACAAGTTAATGATAGAAGCCATCGGGAATGAAGTCCACAATGTTCCGCAACTTAAACTGTTTCAGGAAATTATTACAGCTACTTTCATGGATGTAAACCGTGTTGAGAAGGTAGATCAGAAACGTTTGGTGGCTCAACTGGATCAGATAAAGCACCGGCTCTCAAAGGCTCGTGAATTATTGCTGCGTGGAGAAATTGAAGGCGAAGACTATCGTACCATTAAGTCTGAAGCCAATGAAAGAATGACTGATATTGAAGTAAAGCTACAAACATCCATTTCATTTTCAGACAATATGGAATTACTATGGGATCTTCCTATTTCCAAATTGTCGCATTTAGAAGAGTTGTTTCAAAATGGAACTGTTATACAAAAAAGAAAAATCGTAAGTACACTGTTTCCCGATAACCTGACGTTCAACGGTGAAAAACTTCATCGCACAACAGTGAGTACAGCTATCAGCTTATTGACTAAAAGCAGAAAATCTCCACGGGAAATAGAGGCAAAAAGTAATGAGAACTATCAGGCTGAAAGTGTCCATCTGCACCGCAAACATGCTGTAGCCGTACTACGAAATAGGATGTAGCCGTTCTACTTAGCGTCGGGCAACTTAGCAACTATTTTTCCTTTTAACCGCTCGTTGACCAGATAAGCAAGGAAAGTGGCAAACGAAGTTATATCCTGTCCTACACTTGCCTGCTCCAATGCCTGCATATATTCAGTTCTCCTTTCCACAGGTATAACCGTCCACGGGTATCCACCGGAAGCCAACATTGCATTCATCAGAAACCGTCCTATTCGTCCGTTACCATCCATGTACGGATGGATAAAAACAAAAATGAAATGACCCAATACTGCCCTGACCGATGGCTCCGGTTCTTCTTCCAATAGTTCAAACAGAACGGGCATGGCATCTCTCATAGCATCCACGTTCAGAGGAACGTGTTTGGAGTTCCCGATATATACCTGATGGTTTCGATACCCTGCAAGGTCCGCCGCTTTTAATAGCCCGGCGGTAACGCTTGGGTCGAATAGTTGCCTGTACCATTTTGAGTGATCTTTATCCACCTGCTTTCCTGAATTGGCTCCCTTCAGTATTGCTGTGATGGTTTCCTTCACCTGCAGAAAGGCTTGGTAGTAGCCTCTGGCAGCCATAGCATCCCTTTGCTTGCGATCTTCCTCATGCGCCTTACTGTTCCACTGACCGCTGCTTACTCTTTCGATAAGTTCCGGTGTCACCCGATACCGTTCTATCGAGAGGGAGTGATAGGCATCTGTTATGTAAATGTCGTCAACGTCCTTCAGGTAGGCTTGTGAATCATCGGGTATGCCGGGAGCTTTTGGAAAGCTGGAAATAATAATCTCACGCATCTGCTGCCACATGAGCCTGATGCGATTGGCGTAGGGAGAGCGTTCACGGGAGGATAGATTAAGGTTCAGTTTGGTTTCAAAAGGATCTTCTTCCCGTATATCGTAATCTGCCTGCTTAACAGTATCAACAATCTGGTCAGCTATTTTATCCCTGTTAATATTTCTAAAAGCGCCTGCCAATCTTCCCGCAAATGTGGTGTGACCGTTTTCCAAAAGGATAGGTAGTACCTCCGAAGCATCTCTTATCAACGTAAGGGCTGTGCGGGCATCTATGGCATTCCTTGTATAAATGCTCGGTGAACTGTAAACCAAAGCAGCCGGCAGATTGTACATCCTGATTCCATTGGTTACGATGGTTTGATCCGCTGGGGGAATACCAGTCCTTAAATTGAACAGAGACGTGTTATGCGGTAAGGGCGTAGGGTTATTATTTCCTTGTGGCGAACGTATCATCAACTGTTGAGGTACTGCGCTGTTTCCCGCATGGATAAGCAGCGACTGGTCTGCTGACAAGCACCAGTCATCGCCAAATTTGTGATTCAGAAACTTTACAATAAATTCCCAATAGGAACTGTACCAGGACGTGGTTTCACCTTCCTTTTCAGCAGGATCGGTAGGTATGTACCATCCCTTTGTCACCTCACGGATAAAGCCGTTTTTAAGCAGTATCTCCCTGTATTTCCTGTTAGGCATTTCATCGGTATGGATACCGACTACACCGTTATCCTGTAATTCTTTCAGGAATTTAAGCGATTCTACCAATCTTTCGCGGGGTGTGGCCATATCGAATAGTTTGAATTTATGCGGTTAATAGGCTATTGTGTGCCTGTTATGTTATTAAACAGGGGCGTTCAATTCCTATTAAACCTTGTCGGTTTTCTAATATTAAACAAAGATGTAGCAAATTTAGTAAATTTTGACGTGATAATACTATTAAATATTGCTCATTTTCATTTTTTCTTCTTATCTTTACATAGTACCACACTTAATTTTTTAGTTATGAAAATAGCAGACCTTTATGTACGGGTAAGTACGGATGAACAGGCCGATAAAGGCTATTCGCAACGTGACCAGGAGGAACGTTTGCGGAAATACTGTGAAATCAACAATATCCGGGTTAGGAAAGTGATCTTGGAAGACCATTCGGCTAAGACTTTCAAACGACCGGCTTGGACAGGGCTACTGGGTGATTTAAGGAAACACAAAGGACATACCGACCTTATCCTGTTTACGAAATGGGACAGGTTTAGCCGTAATGCAGGAGATGCGTACCAAATGATCAGTACCCTTCGGCGGTTAGGTATCGAGCCACAGGCGGTAGAACAACCGCTTGACCTCTCCATTCCGGAAAACAAAATGATGCTGGCGTTTTACCTCGCTGCACCGGAGGTAGAGAATGACCGGAGAGCGTTAAATGTGTTTCATGGGATGCGCAGGGCTAAGAAAGAAGGGCGCTGGATGGGAACTGCCCCCATTGGTTATGCCAACAAGGTTAATGAGAACGGTAAGAAATATATTGCCCCGAAAGAAATTCAGGGTGATATAATGAAGTGGGCGTTTGAAGAACTATCTCGCGGTAAGCTCAATACTGAACAGGTATGGAAAAAAGCAAAAGAAAAAGGATTAAAGTGCAGCAAGAATAACTTTTGGGTTGCCATACGAAACCCGATATACTGCGGATTGATATTTGTTCCCAAATACAAAGAAGAAGAAAGTCTCTTGGCAAAGGGGCAACATGAACCTTTGATCTCTGAAGCCCTATTCTATGATGTTCAGGATGTATTGGATGGACGCAAACGGATTTTGGGAACAAAAGTTACAGCCGATGACAGCATTCCATTGAGAGGCTTCCTGATCTGTCCAAAATGCGGAAGGATGTTGACAGCCAGTGCATCAAAAGGGAGAACACAATATTACCATTACTATCATTGCAGTTCTGCTTGTGGTGTTCGTTACAAAGCAAAAGACACGAACGATAAAATGTATGACGAGATCAAAAAATATGTTTGGCCGCTTTCAAGACTTGAAATATGCAAAGACGTAATTACGTCAACATATAAGTCAAAAGAACGTGGAGAAAGAGATGAACAAAAAGATTTAAAGGTACAATTGCAGGAGGTAAACAACCGGGTTGTAAAAGCAAGAGAACTGCTTTTGTGCGGCGATATTGAAGGCGATGATTATCGGGCTATCAAATCTGAATGTGAGGAAAAGATCAATCGGCTGGAAGCAAAATTAAAGGCCGCTGTAAATTTCCAAACAACGGTAGAGCCTTTATGGAACAAGGCGTTTAGCAACATCGCACAGCTTGAAACATTGTATAGAGAAGGTACAGTAGAAGTAAAGCGAAAGATAGTTGGTTCGATGTTCCCTGAAAATCTCGTATTCGACGGTTGCCAACATCGAACCAAAAGATTGAATGAAATCATCAACATTATATCCTTAATAGACAAGGAATTGAAGCCCAAAAAAAATGGGACAAGTCGTTTGAATTTTGACTTGTCCCATATGGTGATCCCGCTGGGACTCGAACCCAGGACCCATACATTAAAAGTGTATTGCTCTACCAACTGAGCTACGGAATCTTGTGTTTGGGGTTGCAAATGTAGGAGAAAATCTATTCAGTTGGTAATGAACACATAAAAAATCTTAATTTTTTTTCTGTTTCCGCAGACACGTAACCATTTGCCGGATAAAATATAAAACGATCAGACTGCCGAAAAGTAAGCTGGTGAAAGGTTATATACATCGGGTAGGAAAATATGATTGATAGTATGCAGCAAAAGAGACAATCAAGAATAAAATACTCATTCCTGCGTGTCGTAAATATCCCTGATCTTGTCGTGGTCAGCACTGCGAAAATTAATTGGGTTGATGCAATTTTGATTAACAGAATTCATTTTAACGCACCAATTCTATATTATGGAAACAATAATGCTCAACAACGATATTAAAGTGATGTACATCACTGCCGCTTCTTTTCCGGAAGGTATTATGGATGCACACCAGGCATTGCATGCCAGGGTGCCTTTTTCAACAAACAGAAAATATTTTGGTATTTCAAGACCAGAAAAGGGGCATATTGTATACAACGCTGCGGCAGAAGAACTGCAGCCCGGTGAAGCTACGCAATATTGTTGCGACACTATGGTGATAAAGAAAGGGCGGTATATAAGTATTGACATTCCTGGGTACCGGGACGATATCCCGGCAATTCAGAAAACTTTTGATCAATTGCTGGTTACACCCGGCCTTGACCCGCAGGGATATTGCGTGGAATGGTATTTTAATGATACTGATATGCGGTGTATGATCCGTATGGAAAATTAAGTATTGTAAACGTAAATGTTTAAAGTATATGAGACAACTGATTGTTTCAACCTGGATGACAATTGACGGCGTTTTTGATGCCACGAACATGCATCAATGGTTTAACCCGTACGACAGTGCTGAACGGCAGGATTATATCCGGTCGGGCATACTGGATGCAGATGCCATCGTTTTTGGTCGTAAAACATACGAAATGCTGGCACCCTACTGGTCTTCACTGACCAATAACGAAATGGGCGTAGCAGGTAAACTGAATAGTGTTCAGAAATATGTTGTTTCAAAGAACATGGAAACAGCCAGTTGGAACAATACGGTTATTATTAAAGATAATGTAGTGGAAACCATCCGGCAACTGAAACAACAACCCGGTAAAGAAATGCAGATCGAGGGAAGCGCTCTGCTTGTTCAGTCTTTATCCGGAGCAGGTGTTATTGATGAATACCGCTTTCTGGTACACCCGGTTGTAATGGGCAGTGGCAAACGCTTTTTTGATGAAGGAATGAGTACCGGCAATATGGAACTGGTAAGAACTACTGCATTCAGTAAAGGTGTATTGCTGGTGTGCTACAGGCCTTTGTCTGTATAATATCTTTTATCTGTAATATTCTCCGGGGCTGCACAAGCAGCCCTTTTGTATGTTTAAACATTTCTTCCGATAAAAATCAGCTCATGTACTAATGCAGGTCATAGGAATCCTTTTGTTGTTAAGGTAGCTTTGGTTTCAAACAGGTTTTATGGAAAAGATATTACTGGTTACCGATGCCACCGCAGTAAATATTCAGGCAGTTGATTTTGCCTGCTATATTGCGAGGCTTACAAGGTCAAGACTTACGGGTATCTTTCTTGAAAATATGTTACTGGCCGAAATTCCTCTTACCAGAACCATGCATGGCCTTACATATATTGAAACCGTGGTAACAGATGATATTCCTGTTAACGAAGACAAAAAGGCACTTTGTCGTGCCAATGCCAAATTGTTTGCAGATGCCTGTGAAAACAGGGGCGTAAATTGCAATCTTCGTCATCATGTTACCGGTTCTGTATCAGTAGTATTGCATGAAAGCCGTTATGCAGATCTGCTGATAATTGATCCTGCTACTTCTTTCAAAGAGCGTGATGCCGTGCCGAGTCGTTTTACCAGGGAAGTACTTTCCAGGGTTGAATGTCCTGTTCTGGTAGCCCCCTTTAGTTTTGATGCCATTGACGAGATTCTATTTACCTGTGATGGCAGTGCCTCCGCTTCTTATGCCATCCGGCAGTTTGGTTATCTGTTTCCTGAACTGAACGACAGGAAAGTGACGGTGTTACAAATTAATAATTCCGGTAAATGGGATGAAACTCAAAAGAATATGGTCAATAGCCTGCTGCAATGCCGGTATGAAGGAATACATTTCTCCGCTTTAAAAGGTAACACGCCTGATGTGATGTTTGACTATCTGTTAGGCAAAACCAATATCCTGGTAGTGATGGGGGCATTTGGGCGAGGGGCATGGTCTAGTTTTTTTAAACGAAGCGTAGCTGAAAAATTATTGAAGACAATCAACCTGCCGGTATTTATTGCTCACCACTAATGACGTTAACAATATTTATTTACCAATAATCAAAAGGAGGTTTTATGGCAACTAATGCAATGATCCGTAAAAATAACTTTTACCCTTCTGTATTTGATGAGTTTGTTAAGCCCTGGAATAGCTGGTTCGACAATGAGTTGATACCTGCCAGGGTGCTGACCGCACCGCCGGTAAATATTACTGAAAATGATAACGATTATCAGTTGTCGATTGGAGTGCCGGGTATGAGAAAAGATGATTTTAACATTGATGTAGAAGGTAACGTATTAACTGTCAGCAGCGAAAAGGAAGAGAGCAGTGAAGAAAAAGATAAAAAGTATACGCGTAAGGAATTCAGTTATGCTTCTTTCAGCAGAAGTTTTGCTCTGCCAGAAGAAGTGGCACAGGAAAAAATTACTGCCAGTTATACTGATGGTACGTTGAAAATAGTTTTGCCCAAAAAAGAAGAGTCCCGTAAAACATCGTTGTTGCGGAATATCTCCGTTCAATAGATGATTGTTGTGTTTATCCCTCCGCTGTTTTTACAATGGAGGTTTTTTTGACCAAAAAATTATTTGATGTTATGATACAGGAAAAAAATATTCATTACTATCATGAGCTGCAGGACTGGAAACGTTCTGTTGATTTTTACCTGGAAGAACTGTCCGTTTTTAATGACAGGGTTGCTGAAGTGACAGAGAAAAATACCAATCGCGATACATTGGCCCGGGTAGAGCATTTTCAGAATCAGTTTATATTACAACAGGAGCAGTTTGAGCTTTTGCGACATGATATACGCAGCCATAAAGAGAAGATCGAAAGTATAATGGCTGCAAAAAATGATGCTCAGAAGGGAAGTCTGACTCCAGGACAACAGCAGATAAGAGACCGGTTATTACATGCTGAAAAGATATTTGCGGATACTAAACATGCTTTTTATAATTTTTTATCCGCTGTTCTGTAAAAGCTTATTTTAGCTGTTAATAAAAACGGGCCTTATATACAAGGCCCGTTTTTATTAATTCCCGGAGTGATTTATGGTGTGGCTATTTCCAGTACAACACGCCCTTCAATAGCTCCTTTTTTCATGTCTGCAAATACGTTGTTGATATCTTCCATTTTTGCAGGGTGTACGGTCGTTTTTACTTTCCCTTCTACTGCAAATGCAATGGCTTCCTGCATGTCTTTGCGTGTACCTACAATGGAACCACGTATGGTATAGCGATTCAGTACTGCATCAAAAATAGGCAGATCAAAATTGCCGGGAGGCAACCCGTTTAAAGACAATGTTCCTTTTCTTCGCAATGCTGCAAGGCCCTGCTGAAAAGCAATAGGAGTAGCGGCTGTAACCAATACGCCATGCATGCCCCCGGTTTCTTTTTTCAGATAGGTGCCAGGGTCAGTATGTAATGCATTGACGGTAAGTTCTGCACCCAGCCTGCGCGCAAGCTCCAGTTTATCATCGGCCACATCAATAGCTGCTACGTGCAGCCCCATTGCTTTGGCATACTGAACGGCCAGGTGTCCCAGTCCGCCAATGCCGGAAATTGCCACCCATTCACCAGGGCGGGTATCTGTCTCCTTTAAACCTTTGTATACGGTAACACCTGCACAGATAATAGGGGCAATAGATGTAAAATTGATGCCTGCAGGAAACCTGGCAACATACCTGGCATCGGCAGTTACATATTCTGCATAACCTCCCTGTACGGTGTAACCTCCGTTTTTTTGTTTTTCGCACAGCGTTTCCCAGCCTGTAATGCAATATTCGCAACAGCCGCAGGCGCTGTATAGCCAGGGAACACCAACAATATCGCCTTCTTTCAGGCCGGTAACACCTGCTCCCAATGCAGCTACATAACCAATAGCTTCATGACCAGGTATTAATGGTAAAACCGGTTTTACCGGCCAGTCGCCGCTGGCTGCATGCAGGTCGGTATGACAAACCCCGCAGGTAATTGTTTTAACCAGTATTTCATAAGGGCCAGGCATACGTACCGGCATCTCTTCTATTTGTAAAGGTTGACCAAATGTTCGTACAACCGCGGCTTTCATTGTTTTTGGGAGCATGATGTATTGATTTACATGAATATGTTTAATACTTTTTTATAGTGATTATTTATTATGGGCAATAAACAATGACAGATTAAGGCTTTCCATTAAAACATCAGCCATGCTGGGTCTGAACCATCGTGATACCATTCCCCGGCGATAGGCACCTAATACAACGAGTGTTTGAGCGTCTTCGTTTCTGAGCTTTTTGATTATCTCTTCTTCGCTATTCCCTTGTAATACGGTATATGTTGCTTCTGGATAATGGCGTTTCATGAATTCTTTCATAAGTGTGTTGTCCGGAAGATGTAATGACTGTTTATCACTGTTAACTGATATTACTTCTGTATCCAGGTACTTCAGTGCAGGCAGTATATAACTGAAAGACTTGATGGCGAATACTGAAGATGGCTCACCGTCATACAGTAATATGATCTTTTCATAGTTTTCAAACGCATGCGGTACTATCAGTACAGGGCATTGGACTTCGCTAAGTAAATTGCGTATAAAACGGGTTGGAGCTTTTTCTTCATAATGAGTGAGGGTTTCGCGGCTGTCGATAACCAGCAGGTCGGCATAAACACTTTCATGGAGCAATTCCTGAAGCGCAATATTCCGATCGTAATGAATTGAATAGTTGATACCGGCTTTTTTGCAAAGTATTTCAAATTCAATAACAGATCGTTTTCTTGTTTCCTGGTCTCTTTTTTCGAGACGGCGATGTTTTAGTTCATCTATCCCTTCGTCACCAGCCAGTTCAAATATTTTATAACTATGATATGTAAAGTCGTCCAGCATTAAGCCAACCAGGTGTGCATTGGATTGCCTGGCCAGGCCAATGGCATGTTTTACAGTGCTATCTGAATATTTTAATCCATCAATAGCTGCAATGATCTTTTTCATAACATAATTGTTGATTGATAGGCATAGCTGGTATTAGAAAGTAATGGCTGATGTGGCCGGGTTGCTTTCAAAACGACCGGTCTTCTGAGTGATGTTGATCCTGAATAATATTCCTTTGATATGATGATGGTCTTCAGGGGCGAAAGGCCAGTTTGCACCCAGATGAACAGTATCACTGGTCACAAGTGGAAAATTTCTTTGCAACAGTATATGCAATGCCATTTCTCTTTCCTTATCAGTAATCAGTTCTTCAAACATTCCCTGGCAGATAACACTTTTCCAGTTGGCCATATTTTCCAATATATCTACCTGGAAACAAACAGATGGGTTCTGACGCATGAACCGCAGCTTCATTCCTTCATGTGTGTGACAATAAATATGTGAGTTGTAATATGCATAGCTGATCGGTACAACATAAATTGCATCATGATTGGAACAGCCGATCCTGCCTGTTATCTGGCTTTGTAATACTTGTTCAATTTCTGCTGCTGTTAATTCCCCAAACATATCATTGCTTTTATTAAAGGTAACCTGGTACCTGTATCCTTTCAATGATGATGGTCATTGGTAGTGATGATTGTTGTCAGCGTTGTTTGACTTATGCACAGCGGGGAAACTGTTATTGTAAGGTTTTAGGACGCCGTTTCCGGAACAGCAGCCATTTGGTAAGTTCGGCGCACAGCAGGTAAATGATTACCAGCAATACGATGGTTGTTAATACTGGTAATGGCAGTAATTGGAAGCCGATCGTTTTACCGGCAGGTAATAAGATCAGCAGCCAGCCTATGGCAAGACAGCTTAATGTACTGGCTGTAAGTGCCGCAGATGGCTTGCTTTTAAAGAAGGGAGTACGATGGGTACGGATAATAAATACAACCAGTATTTGCGTTGATAAGGATTCAATAAACCAACCGGTACGGAATTGTTCAGGTGTTACAGAAAAATAGCTGTACAGCAGGTAGAAGGTGATCATATCAAATACAGAACTAAGCAGTCCAAAGTAAAACATGTATTTGCGGATGATGACCTGGTTCCACTGATGTGGTTTACTGGTGTATTGTTCGTCAACATTGTCGGAGGGAATGGTGAGCTGCGAGGCGTCGTACAGAAAGTTGTTGGTTAGTATCTGTACCGGCAGCATTGGTAAAAAAGGAAGAAAGAGTGTTGCGGCTGCTACTGAAAACATATTTCCGAAGTTGGAGCTAAGGCCCATTAATATGTATTTCATGGTATTGCCAAAGGTTTTCCGGCCTTCCAGGATACCTGCTTTCAGCACAGACAGGTCTTTCTGCGTTAAAATAATACCGGCAGCATCTTTTACCACATCATAACTGTTGTGAACAGAAATGCCAATGTCGGCTGTTCGCAATGAGGGTACATCGTTAATGCCATCGCCCATATAGCCCACTGCATGGTGATGTACTTTTAAAGCCCTGATGACCCTGTTCTTCTGTTCGGGTGAAAACCTTCCGAAGATAGTAGTTTCACGTGCTTTTAGCTGAAGCGCTTCGTCGCTCATGTTTTCAACTTCATGTGCCTGCATAATTCCTTTAACAGGCAAACCTATTTGCTCACAGATCTTTTGTGTTACAATTGCACTGTCGCCGGTTATAATTTTTACTTCAACGCCGATTTCGCGTAGCGCTGCTATTACCACACCTGCATCTTTTTTAGGCGGATCCAGAAAAGTAATAAATCCCAGAAAATCAAAATCCTGTTCATCTTCTTTGGTAAATACTTTTTGCGTACCAATATTTTTGGTAGCTACAGCCAGCACCCTGAAGCCTTGTGCGCTCAGTGCTTCATATTGATCCATGAAATCTTTTTCGGCAACAGAACCCTCTTTAATACCCTGAAATATAGCTTCTGGTGCTCCTTTGCATATTAACAGTTTTGTGTTGTTGTAATCTACAGCCACGCTCATTCTTCTGCGGATAAAGTCGAAAGGTATTTCATCAATTTTACTATATGGTGATGCCGCAGGAGTTACATGATCCATAATAGCGTTGTCCAACGGATTTTTTACACCGGTTTGCAGCTTGCTGTTCAGCCAGGCCAGGGTTAGCAGTTGTTGTTCCTCAATGCCCTTTACTGGTATACAGGTAGCTAACTCTATTTTATCTTCAGTAATAGTGCCTGTTTTGTCTGTACACAGTACATCCATGCTGCCAAAATTGGGAATACTGGTCGTTTTTTTTATAATCACCCCTTTCTTTGCCATATTCAATGCGCCACGTGCCATTGTTACAGACATTACCATTGGTAAAAGCTCGGGAGTAAGCCCTACTGCAATGGCCAGTGAAAACATAAAGGCCTCAAACACATCGTGTTTCCTGAATGCGTTTATCAGGAATATAAAAAGTACCAGGAAAAGGGTAACACGAAGAATAAGATAGCCAAACTGCTTCATGCCATGCATAAAGGAGGTCTCCGGCTCACGGACCACAAGCGTTTTTACAATTTTGCCAAACTCAGTGGAAATGCCTGTCCGCAGCACAACAACACGGGCACTGCCGCTGATAACAGACGAACCCATGAATACAATATTGGTCAATGCTGCAATAGTGGCATCCTGTGATAATCCTGTTACAGGTGCAGCACTTTTTTCACAGGGAAAGGATTCGCCTGTAAGTGAAGACTGATTGATATAGAGATCGCTGGATTCAATGATACGTGCATCAGCCGGAACAATTTTTCCGGCGTTCAGCAAAACAATATCACCCGGGCAAAGCAGTTCCGGCATTACTTGCTGTTCGTTACCATTGCGTATTACTGTAATTGTATTTTTTACAATCTGCTTTAAGTTTTCTGCTGCATTACCGGCTTGCCTCTGCTGAAAAAAATCCAGCAGTACGCTGAACATAATTATTCCCAGGATGATGCCTCCATTAGTTATTTCACCTGTCCCAAACGAAACAATGGTTGCAGCCAGCAGAATGAGCGTAAGCGGGTTCTTAAAATTAGAAAGGAATAATAGAAGATCGTTTTTGCTTTTACTGGTATCAACTGTATTGCTGCCGTATTGCTTTGATCGGGCTTCGGCTTCTTCATTGCTGAGTCCCTGTACGCTATCACTTTGTAAAAGCCTGATTGCTTCTTCAGCACTAAGCTGTGCCTGGGTAAAGAGTGTATCATGTACGGGATTTGTCATGGATACAAATAAAAAAACTTTTAATAGCCTTTTGAATGATCAGAGTCATTGTTTGTTATGACAAGTATCACCAATCAAAAGCATTTATACTGCTAGTTTCGGTAAAACGATATTTTATATGCTATTGCCATTTATAGCAAATCGCCCATCTGTTGAAGTTACAACTTTCCAGGCAGACATACCCATTACCATTTTACTGCCTTTTGAGCCGCATATGCGTGGCAAAAGTATGATAGAGCATCAGCTTTCCTGTGCCATGCATAAGACAGAGCGGATACTGGCTGATCTGTATCCGGTAACCATGATAATACCGGTTATGAGCAGGTTACAACACCTGGTTTCCTCTATCAATTACAGTTGTTTTAAGAAAAGCATAGCACTGTTTGTATCGGCCGTTACTGAGAAGGTCTTTTACCTGGATATAGAACTGGAGGAAAAGGTAATTGCCGGCAGACCTTTTTCCCTTGGCAACTTAATTGCTAATAAAAAGCAGCAGGAAAAACTGCTGGTGCTTTGGTTGCAGGAAGACAGGTTCGATGTGTATGAAGCAGACAATGAGCGTTGTTTGTGTGTGGATAGTAATCTGTTAATGCATTCTCCGGGGTTTGATAAGGATATTAAAAAAGAACGCATTACTGCAGCTGATTTGTACCGGTTTATGATGTATGCAGACAGTATGCTATCAATGTTATTGACAACCTATCCTTTTCCGGTAATTGTGGCCGGAGAAGATTACCTGGTTGATTATTTCTGGAGCACAACAGTTAATGAGATGCATATTGCCGGTTTTTTACCCTCAAAGGAAAGCATGACAAATGAAACTGAACTGTTGACTCATCTGCAACCATGGATTACAGACTGGCAACAGGTAAAAGTGCAGAGTCTTTTACAGCAGGTAGAACAGGCAAGGAAAAAAGAAAATGCGGTATGGGGATGCTGTAATATCGTACCATTGCTGCGCCAGGGAATTGGTGGACTGCTGATAGTAAGCGGTACTGTGCTATATGGTAGAAACTATACAGATAATTTTATCATACCTCAGCATTGGAATATGCCCGTGCCGTTTTATTGTTTCAATGATGCCGACAATGCAATTGAACTGGCGTTGATGAATGATATTGATGTGGAAGTAATTCCCGGTTTTTTGGACACGTTCAATGACATGGTGCTATTACCAGTTTCTGAAAATATAAATAATTTATAGCGATTTTAAATCATAGTTACACGGTATGCAATCAATTATAACAATAACATTTAATCCGGCTATTGATAAAAGCACAATTGTTCCGGCTTTACAACCCGGGCATAAAATGCGCTGCAGTGAACCGGTATTTGAACCTGGAGGCGGAGGTATTAATGTTGCCAGGGCTTTACAAAAACTGGGTGTTGAAGCCACTGCATTCTATATGGCTGGAAGTTATACCGGGCTTTTTCTGCAACAGTTGTTGCAGCAGAAAGGAATAGCTTCTGTGGCTGTGCCTATCCGCGAGCATACGCGTGAAAACCTGATGGTATTTGATAGTGCAGCTCAATTACAATACCGGTTTGTAATGCCGGGGCCTCTGGTACAGGAAGATGAATGGCATGCACTGATAGAAAAGATACAGGAATATCCTGCTGCCGACTACCTGGTTGCCAGTGGCAGCTTGTCTTCGGGTATTCCAGCTACTGCATTTGCAATGCTGGCCAGGATTGCAAAAAAGAAAGGAAGCCGTTTTATTGCAGATACTTCCGGTGAGCCATTACGGCTGGCCCTGGAAGAAGGAGTGTTTTTAGTGAAACCGAATATACGTGAGTTTTGCTCATTGGTGGGATGTCCTGAAACTGACAGCAATGCCATTTTAAAATATGCCCGGAAACTTGTCAATAGTGGTAAATGCATAGCGTTACTACTGTCGCAGGGAGCTTCAGGCGCATTGCTGGTAACTGCAGAGAAAGCTTTGCAGATACCTGCCCCCATGGTAAAATGCAACAGTACGGTAGGGGCAGGTGACAGTATGCTGGCCGGTGTAATTGCAGCACTGGCTAAGGGAAAAGATATGGAAAACGCTGCATATTACGGAGTGGCCTGCGGGTCGGCTGCTATCCTGAATGCAGGGACTCAGTTGTGCAGTAAGGCTGATGCAGACCGGTTGCTGGCAACAATGGCCCGGAATCCAGCCGGTATATAATTCTTTTTTACTTTGTTATCGCTATATCAGGGCGTCAGGATGGATATTTGAATAGCTGGTATTGCCTGTAATTTCATTGGCATTATGGATATTTTTCTGCCAGCAATCCAGATTGTGAAATGTTGCCTGTGCTGTGTGCTGTAATGTTTCGTTGGTGGCAAATGCATGATGCGGGGTGATCAATACATTATTTCTGTTTAACAGTTGATTTAACAGCACATCATATTTTGCAGGGTGCTCGCTGTAGTCATAAAAAAACAGTCCGCGTTCCTGTTCATAAACATCAGTTCCGAAAAATGCGATGGTACCGTTGTCCAGTCCTCTGATCACTTCCCGTGTGTTAACGAGGCTGCCACGGCTGGTGTTGATCAGCATGACCCCTTTTTTCATTTTGTCAATAGCATTGCCATCAATCATATTATGAGTCCGGTCGTTCAGGGCAATGTGCAAAGTAATGATGTCCGAATGTTCAAGCAAGTGATCAAACGATACATATTTTATTTTATACCTGGTTTCAAGAAGTGTATTCTTTTTTTCATCAAAAGCTAGTAACTGACACCCGAAACTGTGCAGTATTTGTGCCATGATGCAGCCAACCTTGCCAGTACCTACAATACCCACCGTTTTACCATACAGGTCTGTACCTATCAGGCTGCCTGCCGAAAAATTATATTCATGCACCTGTTTGTTAGCCAATAACAACTTCCTGTTAAGGGCCAGTATCATTGCCATGCTGTGTTCTGCAACTGAATGAGGCAGGGTAGTAGGTACATGTGCTATCCTGATATTGTGGGCTTTGGCAGCCTGTATATCTATATTGTCATAGTTTTCAGCGCGGATGGTAATATACTTTACTCCCGAAGCATGCAATTGTTCTATTACAGCGGCAGAAATATCATCGTTCATAAATGCCGATACTGCTTCATAGCCGTTGGCAAGTACTGCTGAGGCAGTATTAAGCCGATCTTCTTTCATATGGATATCGTGCCCTGTATTAGCCTTGTTGAGATAGTTTCTTTCAAAGTCCTGAACACTGTAAAAAAGCGTTTTCATAACATATGCTTTATGTTTATATAAAACGGATGCCGGAACAATACAAATATAATCTTGCGTGGCATGGCTGATCATGGGTGCAGGTCATAACCATATATGAGAATTGTCAGATAGAAATCATCCTGCACTGTTTGTTGAACCCGGTTTGGACAGAATAGATATCACGTTGTAAATTGCAGGTACACCTGAACATTTCAATATGTTTTACTTTATTAAAAAAGCAGTTCCTGTTGCGTTATTGTTTTGTGGTCTTGCCGCATTGCGGTTACCGGATAAACGTCCTGTATTGTATGTTATTGGCGATTCTACGGTGCAGAATAGCGATGGTAACGGCGATAATGCCTATTGGGGCTGGGGTACCTTGTTAAAAACCTTCCTGGATACAACAAAGATCGGATTACTGAATCACGCCAAACCGGGAGCCAGTACACGCACCTTTATTTCAGAAGGACGCTGGGAAAAGGTGTTGACCGCATTAAAACCCGGTGATTTTGTGCTGATGCAGTTTGGACACAATGACCAGGCTGCCATCAATGATTCTACCCGTGCAAAAGGAACACTTAAAGGTATTGGCGAAGAAAACGAACAGATCTTTAACCTGAAAACAAAGCTACCTGAAACGGTGCATACGTATGGCTGGTACATGCGCAGGTTGATCCGTGAAACCAAAGAAAAAGGTGCCATACCTGTTGTCTGCTCATTGGTACCGCGGGAAAAATGGACAGGCAATAAAGTGAACCGCGAAACAGACTATGTAAACTGGGCCGGGGAAGTGGCCCGGTCAGAAGGAGTAAGCTTTATTGATATTAACCTGCTGATTTCGCAACAATGGGAAGCTATAGGACCGGCTGCAGTAAAGACTTTCTTTCCCGGCGATCATACCCACACCAATCTTAGTGGCGCTTTGCTTAATGCTGCAACTGTGGCAGAAGGAATACGCAATGCGAAAGACTGCCCGCTGAACAGGTTTTTAAAATAAAACCAGTTAAGAAACGATTGATCCATTCGATTGAAACATTGTATATGAAAAAAAGCATTGCTGTCATTATTTTAGTGATCTGTTTAATTCCGGGTGTATTTGCATTTAATAAAAAAATCATAGTAGCGCAGGATGGTTCGGGAGATTATACTACTGTACAGGCCGCTATCAATGCAGTATCGGAAAACAGCGATGCTGTTACCACGATCTTTATAAAGAACGGCATCTACAAAGAGAAGTTAATATTACCCGCCTCTAAAAATAATGTCCACTTCATAGGCGAGGACGTACTGAAAACGATCCTGACGTATGATGATTACGCTTCTAAAAAAGACAGTACAGGTAAAGAGATCGGTACATCCGGTTCTGCCAGCTTCTTTATTTATGGTACAGGTTTTTCCGCTGACAATATCACTTTTGAAAATGCAGCAGGCCCGGTAGGACAGGCAGTGGCAGTGCGGGTAACGGGTGATAAAGCCAAGTTTGTAAACTGTCGTTTTTTAGGATTCCAGGATACTTTATATACACATGGCGCCGATAGCCGGCAATATTATTACCGTTGCTATATTGAAGGAACAGTAGATTTCATCTTTGGCCCTTCAACTGTTTTGTTCGACAGTTGTATCATTATGGGTAAAAAAGGAGGATATTATACTGCAGCTTCCACACCGGAAAATAAAGCCTTCGGATATGTTTTTATGAATTGTACATTGGCTGGTGATGCTCCGGCAGGTAGCTATTATCTTGGCAGGCCCTGGAAGCCTGCTGCCAGAACGGTTTTTATCAATTGTAATATAGATGCTACGGTAAAACCGGAGGGGTGGCACAACTGGGGTAAGGCCGATAATGAACGCACTGCCTTTTATGCAGAGTATAATAATCATGGAAATGGTGCGGCAACGGAAAAGCGCGTTTCCTGGTCTCACCGGTTAACCCCGGAGGAAGCTGAAACGTATACGCCTGCAAACATCCTGTCCGGATGGGATCCTGCTGCTAAATAACACACCATTGACATTATTGATATATAAAAAAACAGCCCGGATATTTCCAGGCTGTGGCTTGTATTATGCATGTCTGAGAAAAAACTATAGTATCTTATCAATCGCTTTGGTCAGTTCAGCATCATCTGCAAAAGAACCTATTTTAACATACCTGATAATATGTTTGCTGTCTGTGATTACAGTGGCCGGATAGGATGCTACGCCGTATTTTTTAATAAGGTCTGATGCATCTATAATGTGATCAAATGCAAAAGTATTCTGTTTGAAAAAAGGCTCAACCTCTTTCTGGTTGCTATAGGTTATACTTATAAATGCAACGTTTTTGTTTTTATAACGTGTCACTGCGTTGTTCAGTATCGGCATTTCTTTAATGCAGGGACCACATTGGGTAAACCAGAAATTGATTACCATTGCTTTGTTTTTGTAAGTAGATGCTGAACTGCGGGTAATGCCATCTCTGCCTATACCGGAAAATGTGGATAGTGTATCGTCGATGGTAAACGGGTTAAATACCGTACGGGTAATGGCTATACCTTCAGAAGACATGGTGGTGGATGAAACTGGTGTACCCCTGGGCGTAGCGCGGCGGCTGTCGGAGAATAATTCGCTGATCACTTTCATGCGTTCCTGTTCTGTTACTCTGGTATAAGTACCTTCGGCTGGTAAAGGTATACGTGCCACACCGGTATTGGTATATAGCGAATCCAGCATAAATTCCCTTACCTGTTTCATGTCTACTCCGCCAAGTTTTATTCCATTGGTATAATTAAAACGAATATTTACCGGCAGACCTTTCAGTTCCCGGAAGAAATTATCAAAGCACCCATCCAACTGGTAGTCGGGTGTATACCATACTTCTACTACTTCCGGCCGCCCGTTCAGTGATAGCGTCATAACAGCTTTTTTACAATCAAAGCCGGCAATGCTGGCGCTTTCATCAATATAGGTAATGGTGGCAGATTGTAATTTTATCTTTCCCATTTCCAGGAAGTTACTTTTTACCGGTTCTTCAAATGCGTAAGTGTTATTCTCCTTAAACATGAACATGGTAGGTTTGGCCTCTACGCATTTGTTAACGGTGATTATATCCATGGGTTGGCGTGATTGAGACATACGGTATTCGCCAGGCGAATAAGCAAATACGTATGATCCTGTTGTGTGACGCGGTGCACCTCCATTCACAACGTATGTGTCGTTCATGGTATATACCAGTGCGGCCTGCTGCAGTTTTTGTTGTGCTGTTGCAGCAAGCGAGCCAAACAATAAAAGGAACAGGAGGGTAGACAGTTTCTGCATCGGGGGTGTTTTATTGCAATATATACTGCCCCGTTTCAAATGATGGTTAATTAAAGTTAATTAAGGTTAAAACGGGTAGTTACTGATTGCTGTGTGATGATAAAAGAGGGTGGATGAGATAGAAAATAAAAAATACGGTATAGGTTATTCATCCGGGCAAAAATTAAAAGTGGAAATGGCAAAACCATCATTATCTCCGCCTTTAAAAGCTTAGGTTTTATAGGGTTTTTATTGGACGATCCCTGAGCCGGTATTGCTTTTCTGCCTGATTATTGTTAAATTAGAAATACTTCCGAATTGTTTTTTCATTAACCATTAAACGTCACATGTATGAACAAACTCAGAATTGCCGGAACCATTCTTAGCAGACAACAAATGAAACTATTATCCGGCGGGTCTGCACCCGCAGCTATGCAATACAGATGTACCAACGGCGGTCCCGGTGGTTATGTACTGGTTTGTGTAGGTGGGGGCGCCAGTCCTACTGCTACCTGTGGGTATTCGCTTTGTGATTATGTAAGTACGTGCAGTCCTGCAGAAGTAAGCTGTGGCACAGGGGTTTCATAAGGCGCGTATAGAAAGAATATTTAGCCAGAGGCTACCAGTCATGGTAGCCTCTGGCTGATAACGCCGGCCAACGTTTATTGTTGTACAGTTATTTGTGTGTTGATGTTTCCGCTGGCAACAGTTTTACTGGTAGACAAGGAAAGGTGATTTTATTACAATATACCCTTTTGAGATAAGTTATGGCGTGCTCTGTGCTGATTGGTGTTGTTGCCAGGCTGGTTATGAGATATGCCAGAATACGCCACATACATCTAACAGGTGTGCTTCGCGCACTCCCCACGGATATGTTTGTGGTGCTGTTAGTTTTACTCCTTTGTACTTCTTTTCCAGCTCAAGGCTACTCAGCATGGCCCACCAGTCGTCCAGGTTTTCCACTTCCAGTACCATCATCAGGTTGCCTTGTATCCATTCTTTGGGATATTTCTGAAGAAAAAATTTACTCTCGTCTTTAATCAAAACAGCAAATCCATCTGACTGTGACTTTACTGTAAATCCAGCTTCCTGGTAAAACTGTATGGCGGTTTCAAAATCTCCTTCCTGGTTACCGGATGGAATAAAGGTGACGATCCTTTTTGCTGTTAAGTTGGCCATGAAATACATTTTAATAGCAAGTAAAATACTTATTTCATGGCAGGTAAAACACATTTTGTATATAACCGGATGTTAATGGAAATTCTGGAGTGGCCATAGGCCACAAAATAAGGCTTTGGGACTGAAAGTTCCGAACAGCAATGGAGCATTGCAGGATGACAACCTTTTTGGTTCGCTAAATGATTATAATCGTTGTTGTCTCATTTTTAATGGCTATAAACTATCTAATAAAACTTCGATACATAAGTACCGAAGTGTAAGTGAGGTAAGCAGGAGGGGAGAATTTCTTTCCGGGAGAAGTGTTCTTTTATAAAGTGTTGAATGGTCAGGCTTTCAGCCCGTATTGTTCTATCAACGGTTGCCTTTTTTCCGGAAATGTTTTTATTTTGAACCGGGCGTCAAGAGCTGCTATGCGTTTGGCAATGCCAGGATCTGCAGGTGTAAGTTGTTGTTTCATCATGTCGGGAATGATCTGGTGAAAAAGCTCTTCCAGGAAGTCTTCAAAATTCTGGTTAAAATACATATCAATAAATCTTAACGGTTTATCTGATCCGTTCCAGAAAGTATGTATAACCTGTTTGGGTCTGAAATGCCATCCACCTGCTTCAATCTGTGCAGCTTTCCCGTCAACCCAAACAGTAGCAGTACCTTCCAGTACAAACATCAGTTCATCCAGGTCATGATGAATATGTGGAGCTGGTCCCATTTGCCTGGGGGCTACAGCTGTTTCTACACAGGAAAATTGCTTGTTGGTTTGTGAACTTCTTACCCAGGTACGGATATCAATTCCGCCAGGACCTGGCTGCAGCGGAGGTTGCGGAGGCAGGTAAAACGGAGACAGGGCTGTTGGTGTACCGGCTGTAACTGTATGAGCAAAAGCCGATTGCATGGCACCAAAGTTTGATAAACCTATGCCGGTACCTGCAGCACCAAGATACCGGAGTGCATTACGCCTGGAAATACCAGATGTATTCTTTGTATTTTTCATACTGGTTGAGGTTATGATATATACAAAGGACGTCCTAATATTTTTAACCGGCAATATACTTACCTGGAGGTAATTGTGGTAAATTTCAGTAAACAATCAATACAGCTACGATGGCATCAAACAACATGTATACAGGTTGCCCGGTACAACATGCGCTGCAATACATTGGTGGCAAATGGCAGATCGGTATCTTATGGCATCTGAGAATAAAGCCTTTACGGTTCAATGCCATCAGGGAGTGTCTGCCCGGTTTAACAGAAAAAGTGCTGACCGAAAACCTGAAGTTTTTTGAAAATACCGGTATTGTTGAAAAAGAAGTGTTTGCTGCTGTACCGCCCAGGGTAGAATACCGGCTTACGGAGGATGGTCGGGTGCTGATTCCTGTTATTCAAAAGATCATTCAGTGGGGGTACCAGCATTTGCAGGAAGAAAAAGTAACGGCGAAAACAGGTGTAACGCCTTTGCCCGCTATTCGTGAAATGCGGAAACTGCGTTGATATGCAGGAACGCTGATGTTTGTGTAAGCCTGTAATGAAGTATTGCAAACAATAAAGAGAACAGGTTATACAAAGAAGCGGAATCTTCTGAACCGTATTTCAATGTAACTCCTGAAGAGAGACAAAAAGGCCGGTATGCCGTAAAGGCTGTTACCAGCTATAGGAATGACTCGGGAGTTGCAATAGAGAACTCCCGAGTCATTTTAAATATTGTCTGTCATTATTGTTCAGGCTTATTGATAACGCCTTTTTGAATGAGGTGTTTAGCTTCTTGGCCTCCAGCTGATCCATGCAAGCGCATCGGATACACGCACCATGTCATAATTTTTGCCGGTAGAAGATGTTGGTACAAAATACCAATCCTGGAAGCTGGTACCTGCGGTAGCACCACCATACATAATATTTCTGGCAGATGTCATTGCTACAGCTACTGCACCTGTTCCGGTAAAGCCCGTACTACTGCTGCTGAGCAATGTAAACCGTGCAATGCCTGCATTTACAGTAAAAGGAACTTTTGAGAAACAATACGGCGCAGCCAGTGAGCCGGTAAATGTGATCAGACCTTCACTGGTACCACCAAATACAGAAGGACCTGCATACCATAAACTCTGGTAGTTGGTAATAGCCCCGAACTTACAGAAATCATCCACACCATTTACATGGAATGCTTTGGCTGAAACCCAGCAGTTATTGAAGTTGAATCCCATCTGGGTATACCAGTTCTGTGCAGCATTTACATCCAGTTTTAACGGAGCAATAGCAGGCGTGATGGCCACACTTGCCGGAACATTTGTACCAATCAGGTTCAATGAAGAAGTGAAACCTTTTATAATAACACTACCGTTTACAAAAGGATCAACAAATATCATATTGCCATTAAAGTCAATCCAGAACAGGGTTCTGAATGTCTGCAGGTTTCCTGAGCCATCCAGCCAGTTGATGGCTATTGTTTTGAGAGTAAAATCTATTGCAGGAAGTTCATATACGGTGGTGCCGATAGTAAATCTTTGCCAGTAAGTCAAGAACTTGGAATTGATGGCATTTAAGTTAGCTGCATACTGACCATTATCCAATAATCCTTTTTCATCTTTGGTAGCCCTTACCATATAGGCAGTAGCGTTATTTTTCAAACCCATCAGGCGTATGGTGTCGCCCAGTTGATCGGGAAGTACATTATCTACAAACATAAATTCAAAGTCTGTACCCCAGCCAGATCCTGGAGACAACGGGCTTTTTGATACGGCAGGATCCGGATCACAGGGAACATGGATATAGCTGTAGGTGTCAAAAATGAGCGTTGGACGTTGTTGTGCACTTAACCTGTATCCGGAAGTTCTTGGTGTTTTAGCCTGCACGGTATCAAAACTACCAAACATGGTTACTGTATTGCTGTCGTTGAACTGCAGGTGATATACAAATGTTGCTTTTGCACTATCGTATGCACCATTGTTGAAGGCAGTACCACCGGTTTCCACCAGTTTCCATCCGTACTGTGCTTTGGTAAGTATACTGGTGTATTGTGCGTATGCAGCGCGCAGCCTTTCATCTACAGTTTGTCCTTGTATAAGGTCAACAGAGTGTTTCTGGCAACCGGCAAGGGCCGCAGATAGAATGGTTATATATAAGATTACTTTTTTCATCGCAAAAAATATTTTTAATAGTTACTATTGATAAAATCCTGCCAGTCTGCTGCGGCAAAGTGCCTGCAGGGCATAAAAATCAATATTCCAGACACGTTTAAAATAATCTACTACAGCGGCTTCTTTGGCTTTGATGGCTAAATAAGGAGCAGATGTAGCAGATCCTGCCTGTGTCAGTAACTTCTCGTAGTTATCATATCCCGTAGGACCATTCTGTGCTCCTACCAGCATGGAGGCAATCATTTCAACAAAGTCTTCCTGCGGGGCAGCCATTGCATAAGAAGTAATGAAACCGGCCTTTCTGGCATTCACATCTGTAATGTTGAACCAGGTACCTGTATAACCACCGGTAATATTCTGGTAAGAAGCAGGAAATAATACATTCTGATGCAGGATATGGCCAAACTCATGATGCATGGTATGTATGATCTGTTTTAAAACAGCCGAATCCTTTTTCAGCCTGCTGAAAGTATTCAGTTGAAAATAAGTGATCCTGGTGCCACCTTCTGCCTGCCCCAGAACAATCGTTCCGTTGGGCTGCCACTCAGCACTTCCTGCCAGTACAAACGTTTTGGGCAGATAGCGCCTTAAGAAAGCAGTGCTGCCGGTTTGATCGTTGTAAGGAGGAAAGGCAACATTTGTCAGTGTTTTAAGCATCGGTATCACCTTGCTCTCATCAGGCGGAACGATGTTGGCCGTCAGGTCAAAATCATTGGGCATCCACCTGTAGTAAACTGCCACGTTGTAAGGCACCGTAAGACTATCGTAAATGAATTTGTCAGTTGAATCCTTTGCCCATGTTTCACCTCCCAAACCAACGGGAGCTGTGGTTAATGGTGTAAACTCTTGCTTCTTACACGAAAAAAAAGCTGTTAGTAATGTCAGGCTGAAAAAGACAGTTTTTATGTTCGTATTCATTTTTGAAATATTTTAAAAGGTTGTTTAGTTAAAATATCTGACAACCATTTTGTCCTATCTTGGATTTAGAATTACTCCTGCGTTTGAGGCTTCTGCCGGCAACTGAAGTACCCTGCGTTTATCATCGGCCAGTATAGTGGGGCCGTTTCTGCGTGCTACAGGCATTTTCAATCTTATAATATCCAGCCATCTCAAACCTTCTTCTATATAAGATATACGTTTAAAGTCCAGGGTAGCCTGCAACATAGAGCTATCCAATGACATTTTATAGAAGTTGGTCACTGTAGTGGTAGTGATCTTGGGAGCAGTTGAAGTGTTCCTGCTTATCCAACTGTTCATATCTGTAATAGCATCTGTGTAGTTCTTCAATGCTATATTGGCTTCAGTCCTGTTCATTAAAACTTCTTCTGTGCTCAGCAGGGGGTATACGTTGGTATAAAACTTAGGAATGTTATAAAAACTGGCACTGGCTCCATACACAGTTATAGCATAGGCAGCTCCTGTTACGTTTGCTGCATCGAACATTTTTGCACGGATACCTTCTCCCATACCAAATTTGTAACCATAGAAGTTTCCGCCATAGCTGGAGCTTGTTTCCTGCAATAACAGGTTGGCGTTGTCTGAAGCAAGTGTATAAGCCTGCTGCTGTGCAGCATATGCAAGTGACTTGTAATACACCTGGTTGCGTAGCAAAGTAGCCGGTGCCGTGTTGCCGAATACTGCGTTAGCATGTGCAATTACCTGTGCATAGTCTTTTTTGAACAGGTAAAATCTTGCAGCCAGCGCATGTGCAGCCTGCAGGTTAAAGTGGAACTTCGGCGCTACTCCATAAATCTTCTCATCTATTAAAGGAATGCCTGCATTGATATCTTTTTCAATCATATCGTACACATACTGTACTGTTTTGCGGTCGTAAGATGCAAATACCTTTGTTTCAATAGATGTTATATAAGGAATACCAGGGTCGCTGGAGGCCGTAGCTGCATCGTATGGTTTTGCAAAGAACATTGCCAGCATAAAATGCGAGTATGCCCGGCAAAGCAGTGCCTCGCCTTTTTGTGCGCGGAATTTGGCAGAGTCAGCACCGTTGCAATAGGATAGGGCCAGGTTGGCTGCTGCTATTGCCCTGTAACAATCATAAAAATACCCGATAGATGCGTCATCACCGATATTGATGGCATTGTCCTGGTAATTGTATGCCTGTAAATTTATACTGTACCCAACCTGGTCGCCCGTTACTGCGGCGCTGTTTCCTTTGTCTTCGGCGTTATCGCTCATTGCTTCTGCAAAGTTCATATAAGTTCTTTGCGGATATGCCGTAGTCAGTATCTGGGTAACCTGGTCTACTCTTGTAACCACCGTTCTGTCGTCAGGTATAGTGGTCAGATATTTTTCACAGCTTGCTATAGAGAAAATGCATCCCAGCAGGCTTATATTGATTATTATTTTTTTCATCCTGATAATACTTTTTTTTGATTAAAGAGCTACTCTCAACGAGCCGGTGATCTGTTTATTCACGGGCATCGCCACACCACCTGTCTGGTAGAATTCCGGATCCTGACCATGTAAGCGACTGTCAGAATAGATCAGCCACGGATTGTTTGCCGTAACACTCAGTGAGGCTGTTTTGAAACCTACACGATTGATAAGGGTTGACGGTAGCTGGTAGGTAAGTGTAACTGCTTTCATACGAACAAAACCTCCATCTGCAACGCGGTCGTGCGACCAGTTGTAGTTCGTATACGGATAGGCGGGAATATTGGCCAGGCCAAAATTGCCATAGTTCGTAAACAGGCTTGCCACAGAAGGAATGTTTGTCAGCTTTTCATCACCGGGCAGGGTCCATCTTGCTTTGAACTCAGTTGGTAATGAAGACAGGTCGCTGTAAGAAGCTTCGTAAACAGGGCTAAGTCTTACTTTGTTGCCGGCCTGGTACGTGATTAATACGTTTAATGCAAATCCTTTGTAACGGAAGGTATTGTTCCAGCCTCCTGTAAATGTGGGGTCTGAAGGTCCTTCATATTTCAGGTACTTTGTAGTAAGACTGTTTAAGTTCACTGCAAAACTGGATGCTCCGGTTTCATTAATGTATGTGGGCACACCTGTAGTGTAAAAGCTGTTATCTATCGGTGTATTGGTCAAAGAGAACAAACCACGTACGGGATATCCGTTCATGGCGCCGCCGCCTTCGCCTACTAATTTCCATATAGGCGGTGTTTCCTGTGAGTTTACAATTTTGCTCACTCCCCAACCCATGGTAAAGGTGCTGGTAATGCTGTAATCTCTTTTTTGTAATACTTTACCGATAATGGTTACGTCAACACCGTGTGATTGAAGATCGGCATAGTTAGCATACTGGTCTACCTGACCGGCTATACCTGATGTATGGATCTGTGCAATCAGACCGAAACTTCTTCTTTTATAGTATTCCGGAATGATGGTCAAACGATTTCTGAAGAAGCCCATATCCAGTGTCAGATTCCAGGTATATGCTTTCTCCCAGGTCAACTCTGAGTTTTGCAACTGGTTGATGTAAATAGAAGGCTGCTGATCTGTAGGGTAGGGACGGTTGGTGGTCATTGATTTTAAAATGGTAGTGCTGTTGTTGGCATTGCCGGGGTTGGCATTTAAACCATAGCTGCTTTTTAACATCAAATGACTGAATACAGTGGCATTTTCCATGAATTTCTCCTGGTCAATATTCCAGAGACCGGCAACAGTCCAGGTGGGCAGCCATCTTGTTTTGGCAGATTGTCCCATCAGGTTAGAGCCATCTTCTCTCAGGGTACCTTCTATGGTATATTTTCCTTTGTAGGTATAGTTGGCATTGGCATATACACCAATAAAACGCTGATATTGGTTGGCAAGCCCATAATAATTTTTACCATTCTGGAATAACTGCTCAAAATAATAGTAATAATTATAAGGCACAGCACCATTGCCATACTGGTAACCAACACCATTGGATGTAGATGTCTGCCTGTTCAGGTATACGATCTCCTGTCCTGCAAATGCGGTTAACTGGTGCGTATTGTCTTCTCCCCAGCTATTATTGTAAGTTAACTGGTTCCTGATGGTATAGTTGCTTAAAGTAACATCTGCACGGTTATAAAAACCACCATAAGGCAACACTACGATCTTGGGGTAGGAAGGATTGGCAGGATCACGGTACAAATAGGGGTTGGCATCGTTAATGATACTGGTACCATTTGCACGGTAAGCTTCTGCCTGGTTGGAAGCTTCTTTTACCTGGTGCTCCTGCGTTGTTTTGGCATAACGCAATGAACCGGTAAACTCATAGGTCAGATGCGGATCGAGCTTATAACTTAAATTTCCTTTGAGTGCAAAATCAATGATACCTGTTTTGGTAGAATTATTTCTTGTTTCATTGATGATGTTGAAATCTGCATAGTTCTGTGTGAAATAATCCAATGAGCCATCAGATTTGTATGCCGGTAATGCCCTGCTGGTACGCAATGCGTAAGAGAACGGGTTAATATCAAACTCACGTGAGTAAACACCTCTGGCGGAGTCAGATTTACGCTCTTCTGTACCCGGTGATGTTTGCTGGCGTACTGAACCCAGGATGCTAAAACCAAAAGTCAACTTTGAAGAGGGGGTATACGTATTGTTCAGGTTGACTGTATAACGTTTTACATTGTCAGCAACAGTCCATCCCTGGTCGTTGTAAAAGCTGGTAGAGAAATATGATTTCATTTTATCTGTACCGCTTGATATACTTAAGCTGTGCTCCTGGGTAAGAGAATTGCGGAACAAAACACCAAACCAGTCTGTATTGGTATTGGCATATTGCATCAGCCATGCCCGTCTTGCTTCCGCTGTATTCTGTACGGCAAAAGTACCGTCTGCCTGTGGTGTTTGTGTCAGTTTAGCAAGTTTGCCAAACAGACCAGATGAACGTGCGTTCACCATATCCGGATAGTTGATATATCCTTTACGCTCCATTTCTGCATATACCGACATCATGTCGGCAGAGCTCATGATGTCGAAGTTGTTGTAAGAAGGTCTTAGCTGTACACCAAAGTTGCCTGAATAGGAAATTACAGGTTTACCTATCTTACCTTTTTTGGTAGTAATTACAATTACACCGTTCATAGCGCGTGCACCATACAAGGCCGCAGCAGAGGCATCTTTTAAGATATCAAAAGTTTCAATATCGTTTGCGTTCAAACCTGCCACAGAAGAGCCCAGCAGGGTAGTGGCATCTCCGCTGGTCAGTTGTTCGTTGCTTACATTGATGATGTCTTCCAGTACCACACCATCTACTACCCACAAAGGTTTGTTGGAACCGGAGATAGAGGTGGCACCGCGTACACGTACCTTGGGAGCAGTACCGAATGTACCGGATACGTTTTGTACGGAAACACCTGCTGCACGTCCTTCCAGCATTCTGCTTACATCAGTTACACCATCAATCTTAATACTGTCAGCTTTGATGGTGATGGCAGAACCGGTAAACTTTTTTCTGTCTACCCGCTGGAAACCGGTAATTACCACTTCCTGCAGGTTGGCAGATTCTTCTGTCATCAGGATATTCATACTGGCAGCAGAAGCTTTTAGTTGCTTTTCTTTATAGCCGGTCATTGAAATTACCAATGTAACGTCACCGCTTACATTTTTCAGTTCAAACTCCCCCTGGTCATTGGTCAGTGTACCATGTTTGGTACCTTTTACATATACAGAAGCTCCCCTCAGAGGCTCACCTTTGGTGGCATCTTTTACTACGCCACGTACTGTGGTGTCTGCCGGGGTAACTGCTGAATGATCGTCTGATAAAAAATTGCCTGATATTCCTGCAATAGAAGTTGGGATATCCCCCGGAAAAACAGTGCCGTGGTCTGTAGAGCCGGGTAAGCGTTTAGGGGCTATGGTTACAAACCGGTCTATTATGGTATAGGTTAATGGACGTCCCTTTAATAGTTCATCCATAGCCTGTTTCAGGGGAATGTTCCGGAAAGAGAACGTTACCTTTTCTTCTCTGTCCAACAATCTTTTGTTGTAAATGAAGTTGTATCCCGTTGTTTTCTCAATCAGCTCACAGGCTTTACGTAAGGTTACGTTTTTAAGTTCAAGATTTACATTCTGAGAAAGTGTTCTGGCCATTGCCGATTGTATGGTAAACAATAGCATTAGGGCGAACAGTTTTGTGCTAATCAATTTTCCGGGGCAATAACGTCGCTTTACAAGTCGGAAGACTTGTTGGTCTTTTGCGCTCAAAAGCATAGTTTTGTTGATATTATCGGGTTAAGAAAATAAGATACCGCTCCAAAGGACTTGTATTATTCCTGGTAATCATACCGGCCTGCTCCCACAGGCCGCTTTTATTTTAGAGCCATGTATCTATATGAATCTGCGTTTTGGTTATGCGTTTATTTGGTTACAATTATTTTCCGGTTATGTGTAATAAAGTGTACCTGTTTGGTTGATTCCAGCAATGCCAGTACTTTTTGTAAAGACTCATTATTGGGAATCTTGGCTACAAACTCACCTTCAATCCTGTCACGGAATTCCACTTCAACATTATACCACCGTCCTATACGCTTCATAATGGTTTGCAGATCGGTTCCGTCAAAACGGAAAAGCCCATCTTTCCATGCAGTTACTTCATATATATTCACGCTGTCTACCAGCCTTACAGAACCGCTGTTCCTGTTTACCTGCGCCTGTTGTCCTGGCTTCACCATCTTTTCCATACTGCCAGTTTTGAGCGCTATGGAGCCTTCCAGCAGGGTAGTTTTAATAGTTCCTTCTTCTTTGTAAGAGTTCACATTAAATCGTGTACCGTATACCTTTACCTGAACATCATTGGTTACATTCACAATAAAGGGGGTTGTTTTATCTTTTGTTACTTCAAAATATGCTTCACCCGTAATGCTTACCATACCACGTGCTCCGCTAAACTTTGTGGGAAAACGGATGGAAGAACCTGCATTGAGCCAAACCTGTGTTCCATCTGCCAGCACAATGCTTTGTGTACGTCCGTAAGGTATGGTCAGCGTAGCTTCCTGCGCCACATCAGGCGCTACCAGCAGCGAACCCCTGTCTTTACTGAATCCATTGGCCAGCTTGCCGCTGTTTGCTGTATCCAGTTTAATAATGGTACCGTCTGCCAGTGTTAATGCAGGGCCGTTTTTGCCCGTTGGCATTGTGATAACAATATTGTCTGTATTGCTGGTGGCAGTGTTCCTGAAATTTTTATACAACAAAGCAGAAATAAACACGCCGGCTAAAACTGCCGCTGCTGCTACCCTGTAATGTTTTTTCAGAAAAACTATTATACCAGGTGTTGTATTTTCCTTTGCCAGTATGTCAACCTGTATCTTATCCCAGATGGTACTCCATTCCTGCGATGTAAGGTTTGATCTTTCTATTTCAGCATCCCGCTGTTCGCTCATCCATTCCCTCAAAAACTCATCCGCACCACCCTTTTTTATGAATTGTGCTAACCTTACGCGATCGGTATCTGAAATAATACCATTTTGGTATTGATTCCATAAAATCAGGAACTCATGTTTTTTCATAAAACCAAACTGGCTAAAAATGGCATATAATACTACCTCACGATTGTCTTGCAAGCATCCGTTGACTTATCTACTATTATAATGACTCTGTTTTTTTGGAAAGGGGCTAGCGGGAATGAAAAAAACTTAAAAAAAAGATAAAAAAGGAGCATAAAAGGCAGAGAGATACCTTTCTGTAAGATAGAAATTTCTCTTTTAAAAACCGGCTGGCGGCCTTTAAATGATTTTTTACGGTGAATTCTGATATTTCCAGTTGTTCTGCGATCTCTTTGATACTCAGGCCTTCTTCTTTTTTCAACAGGTATACTTCCTGTTGTTTGCGGGGAAGTGAATGAACCCAGTTTTGTAATAGTGATTCATTTTCCCGGAAGGCCAGTCTTAGCTCTACTTCATTTACTTCCGCTGCAGGTTCCTGGCTGGTGGCAACCTGGCTTTTCCGGCTTTCAAAAGCCTGGTGTTTCTTTAATGAAGTGATTGATTTGTTGATAATGGTGGTGTACAGGTAGCCTCCGGGATCATTAATAGCAGAAAGTTTTTGACGGGATAGCCAAAGACTTACAAATACCTCCTGTACGATCTCTTCGGCCAGGAAGGCGTTTTTTGTAAAGTGCAGGGCAATTGAAAAAATTTCAGTGTTCTGGTTATTAAAGAAGTCTTGAAATGTTTTTTCGTCTCCCTGTGCAATGGCTTTAAAAGTCTCTTTAGTAACCTGTATATTCATTCTTCGTTCAAATAATTAGCACACTGTATTATCCCGGCAGTGTCCGCCGTTACTAAAATAGTAAAATTTTTAGTATTAATGAGATCAAATCAACCTACCGGAATTGTGGGCTTTTAAAATTTCAAAAAATTAAAAATAAGAAAAGCACTTACCCTAAACAAGAAAGTGTAAAAAATCCCCATTTACGGCAGTTGGATATACATGGAAAGTTTAAGGGTACTGGGAACCGTTAGTGTTGCAAATGTGTTATAAATATATTCTAAAAATAATGTGAGCAGTTGCCGGAGGATAATAACCCAACGCAAAACGCTGAATACCCTAGCGCCTTTGCGTACATGTCGTGTGGTTTGGTGGCGTAAAAGGTGTTGCAACCGCTGCAAGTGCTACCACACTTATAGTAACGGTACCGCCGGGCACCGGGAAGATCATCCGGGCATACAGCAATGGTCTGATGTAAAAGCACCTCATTCCCGGCTCTGGTATCATTCCAGTGGCTTGCAAAAGAGTATTATCTTATGGCTGGAACAAAGAGCCGGAGGCTACGGATAAAAGCCATGTAGCCACTCCATCATTCAAACAGCATACTATCCCGCCATTTTTAAATTAAAGCTCTGATACCTGCCAGGTGATGGTCATCATGTTCTGCTACAAAATAAGCCAGGTCAGCAATGCGCATGGGTGTTTTAAGGCGTGGGTGCAGTGCGGTATTATTGAGAGACTCATCGGGAAGGGCAGATAATTTATCTACCAGCTTTTTTCTTTGCTGACGGAAATGCTGTAGTATTTTTTCTACTGCAGCAGCATTGTGGTTGGCATTGTGCGTGGTTTGATTGGTCAGATCTGCTACTCTCAGTTCATGTGCTCCGTTAAGGAGGTCTTCCAGGCGGCCATACCATAAGGGCTCCATATCGGCCAGGTGACCGCTTTCTTCCTGTATACTCCATTTGCCATCGGGTTTATGGATCAGTACAGATGATGGTAACTGGCTGAGCATTGTTTCCAGGCGTATAGGTGTACCACTGAGACGTTCGATGATAGCTGGCAATGTGCCATTGTCGTCAATAAGGGGAAATGTTCTTTTGAACCATTCAGTTCTTTTCATGATCGGCGGTTTTTGAATTGGTTACAGGCAATTACAAACAACAGCGGCGAATTGATACAGATAACAACATGCAGGCCGTATCGTATAAATAATGGCATCGTTGCAATATTATCGCCCAGAAATAATAAGGTACAAAAATAGCGGGATTATGAAATGAAACACCGGAATGTTGCGGTATCGTAAATACAATCAGGGGGTAAAACGATGTCGTGGCATTAAAAACAAAGAAAGATCTTCCGGCACTCAGTGCCTGTATGCGTTTAAAGATATGGACAAGAAAATCATCAGGTTAACGGCCATTCTGCACCTGTTGCAAGGTAAATGATTGTGGTTTGCCGGCAAACTGGCATTGTTTTTTTGTTGAGTTATTATGTACACTTATACCATACGGGTACGTCAGCGACTTTTTCTAAAACTGGATGAATAATGGCAGAAGAAAAATATTTGTGGTGGCAGACAGGTGTTATTTACCAGGTGTATCCCCGTTCATTCTGTGACAGCAATAATGACGGGGTTGGTGATCTGAAGGGCATTGCCGCCCGGTTGGACTACCTGCAATGGCTGGGTATTGATGCCATCTGGCTGTCACCGGTATATCCTTCTCCTATGGCTGATTTTGGATACGATATATCAGACTATACCGGTATTGATCCCCTGTTTGGTTCTATGGAAGATTTTGATGCATTATTACAGGCTGTGCATGAGCGCAATATGAAAATGGTGATAGATATTGTTCCTAACCATACATCAAACCAGCATCCCTGGTTTATTGAATCCCGTTCTTCGCGCAATAACGCAAAAAGAGACTGGTATATCTGGAAAGAACCGGATGCAGCAGGAAAGCCGCCGAACAACTGGCTGAGTGTATTTGGTGGCAGTGGCTGGGAATATGATGACCATACCGGTCAGTATTACTATCATGCATTTCTGAAAGAACAGCCTGATCTGAACTGGCGCAATGAGCATTTACAACAGGCGATGTTTGATGTGATGCGTTTCTGGCTCAACAAAGGGGTGGATGGTTTCCGTGTGGATGTAATGTGGCACATGATCAAAGATGCGCAGTTCAGAGATAATCCCCGCAACAGTCATTATGAACCGCATATGGCAACCTATGAAGAGTTGTTGCCCGTTTACTCAACCGATCAACCGGAGGTGCATGACATTGTGCATAGTATGCGCCATGTGCTGGATGAATATACCGAACGTATGATGATTGGTGAGATATACTTGCCGGTTGAAAAACTGGTTACTTATTACGGTATGGACAACCGGGGAGCACACCTGCCGTTCAATTTCCAGCTCATCAATCTGCCCTGGAAGGCACGTACCATTGCTGCTGCCATTGACCAGTATGAAGGTAGCTTGCCGGAAAAGGCCTGGCCCAACTGGGTATTGGGCAATCATGATCAGCCGCGTATTGTAAGCAGGGTAGGTATGCAGCAGGCAAGGGTAGCGGCTATATTGCTGTTGACTTTACGCGGAACACCTACCATGTATTATGGTGATGAGATCGGTATGCGCGATGTGCCGATACCGGAAGCAGAGATCAAAGATCCGCAGGGATTGAATATGCCGGGTAAAAACCTGTCGCGTGATCCGTGTCGCACGCCCATGAAATGGAATAACGATATACATGCTGGTTTTTCAACTGCACAGCCTTGGTTGCGGATAGATGAAAATTATGTACGGTATAATGTACGGTCACAGCAGCAGGATGAGAATTCGCTTTTGTGGTTGTATAAACGGCTGATTGCCTTGCGCCATGAACATGCCACATTGTGCATCGGTGATTACAAACCCATATATGCCGATATGCAATTGCTGGTATACATACGACAACATAAAGAAGGCGACAGGTTCCTGGTAGTATTGAACCTCTCACACCGGCCATGTTGTTATACGCCAGCCAATTTTTCTTTGTCTGGTACTGTGATCATAGCCAGTTCACGCGAATTGGAAAACCAACGGGTGAAGGAATACATTTTATTGCCGGGAGATGAAGGAGTAGTGGTGAAGCTGGAGGAGTAGCGCGAAACATGAAGGCTGAGGTCTGAAGTTTGATGTCTGAAGAAAATAAAAAGTACGAAATATGAATTTTGAAGTATGGGAAGCTGATAGGTTGGAATATTAACAGGGGACAGTTCATTGCTAAAAGCTCAGGCCCTTATTCGTGTGCCTTTGTGCTTCTGTGTCTTTTTGGCTCAAAATCTTTTAACCGCCTTGCTGTCTTTGCGTGAAACAGATAGTGAGCGGAATACAGCAGTGCCGACTCACAGCTCACCATTGACTATTCACCACTCACTAAAAAGAACAGTTTGAACATTCTTACAACATATCAGCACAACGATAGCTGCCGGTTCTGTACCTGGGCTCCGCTTAAACAAAGTATGCAGTTGCATATTGTATTTCCTGAAGAGAAAAGGGTGGATATGTTGAAAGATGATCTGGGGTACTTTACGGTATTGCTGGAAGACGCAGTGCCGGGTACGAAGTACTTCTTCTCCCCGGATCATCAGCAGGATATACCAGACCCGGCTTCTCAGTATCAGCCGGAAGGTGTACATGGTCCTTCAGAAGTAATTGATCACCGGAAATTTCAATGGACAGACATTGCCTGGAAAGGGCTTCCACTGCAGGAACTGGTGATCTATGAATTGCATCCAGGCACATTTACCACTGCGGGAAATTTTGATGCTGCAATAGAACGGTTGGATGATCTGGCAGATACAGGTATCAATGCTATTGAGCTGATGCCGGTAATAGCTTGTCCCGGCAACAGGAACTGGGGATATGATGGCGTGTATCCGTTTGCCGTACACCAGGCTTATGGAGGACCGGATGCGTTAAAGCGTTTTGTCAATACCTGTCATGAAAAAGGGATTGCAGTGATTCTGGATGTGGTGTATAATCATATAGGCCCTGAAGGAAATTATTTTGAATTGTATGGCCCTTATTTTACAGATAAATATTCTACTCCCTGGGGCAGGGCTTTGAACCTGGACAGGGAATGGAGTGATGGCGTACGCAACTTTATCCTGGAAAATATCCGTTACTGGTTTGAATATTTTCACATAGATGGATTAAGGATAGATGCAGTACATGAGATGTATGATACCGGGGCTGTTAATTTCTGGGAACAGGTATCTCATAATGTACAGCAAATGCAGCAGCAACAGGGCAGACCTTTATACATGATTGCTGAAAGTGATCTGAACAGTCCGCGCGTAATACAGTCGCCCGATACCGGTGGCTGGGGATTCAATGTACAGTGGCTGGACGATTTTCATCATGCATTGTATGTTTTGTTGTACCGGAAAGGCAGGGAACAGTATGTGGATTTTAACCGGATAGAACAACTGGCAAAAGCATTTAAAGACGGTTTTGTACACACCGGTGAATATGTACAGTTCAGGAAAAGGAATTATGGTACTTCGTCTGCCGGTGTTCCCGGCGACCGGTTCATTGTCTTTTACAACAATCATGACCAGGCAGGCAATCGCCCGGATGGTAAAAAACTATGCAGCCTGGTAGACTTTGAACGCCTGAAGCTGGCTGCGGCTGTAATGCTTACGGCGCCTTATATACCCATGATCTTTATGGGTGACGAATATGGCGATCCTGCTCCTTTTTTTTACTTTACTGATCATGGGGATGAAACATTGATAAATGATATGCGTAAGGGACGCAAAGTAGCGTTTAATGAAAATGGCTGGCGGGAGGAACCGCGCGATCCACAGGATGAACAAACTTTTCTGCAATCCAAATTACAATGGTCATTACGAACAGAGGGAAAACACCATTTGCTGCTGCAATGGCATAAAGCATTACTTGGTCTGCGACGTACACATGCAGTAATGAAACATTTCAATAAAAGCAACCTGCAAACTTATACTGCAGGACAGCACCTGCTGGCAGTACACCGCCGGACAGACGATGGCAGACAGCATCTGTTAAGTGTATTTAATTTTTCTGAACAGACACAGGGCTTTTCGCTTCCGGAATGGACGGGCCCCTGGAACAAGTTACTGCATTCAAAAGACCTGAAATGGATGGATACAACTGTGGAACCGGAAGATGATGGCCTGGAACTACTGGTAAGCCCGGGCAGTACGGTATTAATACATCCGTTAAGTGTCCGTATTTATGAATGTAGATATTGTGGCAGATAAGGATGTGGAATTATTTATACGTCATCAACAGGCAAAAGCCCCACAGGACGCGGTTTTTTCCTGATTCTTTGCAATAAAGCAGCCTTGTTTTATTGATCATCGTTTGTAACGGCATGGTACATACTTTGCCATATTGGTATAAACATTCATCATTATAAAATTGCAACATTATGCCAAACACAAAAACACCTGCCCGCGGTAAAAAAACCACAACTCAGGCTAAAATGAAAGACAGCGGGCATAAAGGACATACACAACTGGAAAAGTTTTTTACAGATGCACTGAAAGATGTTTACTGGGCCGAAAAAGCATTGTTGAAAGCGCTTCCCAAATTGCAGAAGGCTGCTACTACCGAACAATTGCAGGACGCTATCGAAGAGCATATCGGTCAAACGGAAGGACATGTGGAACGTCTTGAGCAGGTATTTGATATTCTTGGAAAAAAAGCCCAGGGAAAGAAATGTGAGGCCATGGAAGGATTGATCAAAGAAGGTGATTCTATTGTGGAAGAAACAGAAGATGGCAGTATGACCAGGGATGTGGCATTGATCATGGCGGCCCAGAAAGTAGAGCACTATGAAATTGCTACTTATGGCGGCCTGGTACAGATTGCCAATACTATGGGTTTATCAGAAGTGGCAGATATACTGGAACAGACACTGGAAGAAGAGAAAGAAACAGATGCTAACCTGACCGAAATTGCTGAGAACAATATCAATTTTGAAGCAGAGAGTGAAGATGAAGAAAATGCAGACGAAGAAGAGGAGGAGTAACTGCCGCATGGATGCTGAATATTGCAAAGGTCAGAACATGGAACATAGATAATGTTTAATGTGCAGGTGGATTGATTGACCTGCACATTTTTTTATACTGTTCCGGAATGGCGTCATGAAGATAATACGGTGAAAGGTAATTACGTTAGTGCAAAAAAGACAAACTGCTATTCCTTATCAATAGGTTCCCACAGTTCAACTTTGTTTCCTTCTACATCAATAATATGAACAAATTTTCCAAAATCGTATGTTTCGATATTATCAACAATGGTAACCCCTTCTTTTCTGAGCTCTTCAACAAGCGCCTCCAGGTTCTCTACCCTGTAGTTGATCATAAACTCTTTCGTGGACGGCTCAAAATACTTGGTTGTTTCTTTAAAAGGATTCCATTGTGTTACACTTTTCTTATTGCTGCCTGCTTCCTGGTACCACTCAAAAGTTGCTCCATACTCATTGGTATTTAATCCAAGATGTTTCTGGTACCATTCTTTCACCTTGTTAGGGTCTTTGCATTTGAAAAAGATACCACCAATACCTGTTACTTTTTTCATTGTAGTTGTTTTGTTATTTTGATTTGTTGTGATTGTTTTCAATGCGAAACCTGAGCCGAATGATGTTGCCGTTAGCAGGATGATGAAAATTGCTTTCACTGTTTGTCAATTAAACGATTAAGCCGTTAAATAAAAATGTTAGAGAAAGGATGTGTAATACTGTGCGTTTGCCGGGTGAGTGAACAGATTAGCCCGCACAATACACAGGACAAAACGAATTTCGGTAAATTTTGTAGTATTTGCAAAGGGCTTTTTGCCGCGGGCGAATACAATTCGTGAAGCCGGAAAGACCGGAAGAAGTATCGAACGCAATGCTTCACAGTTGCCGTCAGGGCATATATTTCTCAGATACCCATACGGATACTTTTCCGCCATTTACAAAAAATGTGCCTTCGCCCTGTTCATTCAACTGTACTATTTCATTACGGTTGCCCAGCAGATCTTTAAAGGTCTTTAGTTTGTGCTGCTGGCCCAGCATCATTCGCTTTTCTCCACTGCTGTCGTTTGAAATAAGCACAGCACAGCCGCTGCCGGCTTTATCAGCATCACCTGCTCTTGTCCAGCCAATAATATGCGGATCATCAAAATAATCCTGTTGTTTACCATAAGCAATATCTTTTCTTACACGCAGCATAAGTTCCATGCCGGGCACTTTGTCTAGGTGTACATGTTGATCGTTCATGGCATACCCGGCGCCATACAGATCAGGGTAAAATATACAGGGAATGCCCTGTTCGCGCAGTAATATCAGGGCATAGGCAATAGGTCTGAACCAGTTATCGATAAAGGAAGCGATGGTTTGCAGGGGTTGTGTATCATGGTTGTCTGTGAAAGTAATGGTCAGTGCCGGGTTGTTTGCTATCAGGGTATTGTTGAAGATGGTGCGCATATCAAACCGGTTACCCTGCTGTGCAGCCTGTTGAAACGAATAGTGCAGCCCTACGTCAAATAATTGGATAATGCCGTTTGTCTGGTTGATATACCCCAGCAATTGTTCTTTTTCACCTTTCCAGTATTCACCAATGAAAAGCATGTCTTTTTTCTGATCTTCCCTGATGGTCTGCAGCCATGCGGTAAGAAACGCGGCGTTCATATGTTTCAGCGCATCCACCCGGAAGCCGTCAATACCGGTGGTGGCTGCATACCATTTACCCCAGTTTTTCAGTTCTTCTGCCACATAAGGATTTCTGAAGTTCACATCGTTTCCCATCAGGTAATCAAAATTGCCGTATTCTGTACCCGGCACGTTGTCCCATTGGTTTTGACTGTACTGATTATGTATAATAGTTATTTTATTGTCAATATTGGTACCGGTAAAACATTGCCAGTCCCATATAAAGGAGGAGTATTTTTTATTTCTTCCGGGAAAAGTAAAACGTGTAAAAGCTTTGGTGGTATAAGTCTGGCTATCTACCTGGTTGCGGTTGTCTGCCTGAACATTGTGTACAGTGACTGTTTCTTCTTCATCACCTCCGGTTTTGTGATTCAGTACAACATCGGCCAGTACCTGTATGCCATTATGGTGCAATGCTTCAATTGCCTGCAGGTATTCATCTCGGGTACCATACTTTGTACGTACTGATCCCTTTTGATCAAATTCCCCCAGGTCGTACAGATCATATACCGCATAACCGGCTTCATGGTCTCCACCTGCAGATTTATAGGCCGGCGGCAGCCATACGTGTGTAATGCCCAACGCGGCCAGTTGCTCAGCCTCTGCTTTTACATGCAGCCAAAGATTATTTTCTCTGGGGTAATACCAGTGAAAGAACTGGGCAATGGTGAGGTTACTCATATCGGCAGCAATTTTAATATCCGGTTTCCGGGATACGGATCAGTGATCACAATGAAATATATTGTGTTATAGAAAAACTGCTAAAAAGCTATGCCATGATGCTGTAAATGCCCGGTTACAGAGAGAGCTGCATTGTGGTTATAATACTATGCGGGAATGTACAGGTGTATGGTGGTTCCCTTATTGGTCATTCCTTCGGCCGTAATAAAACCATTGTGATTTTCTACAATGCGTTTACAGATAGCCAGCCCGATGCCGGTACCGCTGTATTTGGTTTTATTGTGCAGGCGCTGAAAGATCTTGAACACCTGCTCGTTGTATACAGGTTCAAAGCCAATACCATTGTCTTTGAAGGTAATGTGAAGATATTTTTTCTGCATATCAGAGCCGGCAAGGTGAGGGATAGCTGTAGCTGTAATATATTCTGCCCTGACAATAATGTGTGGAGTAATTCCGTGTTGCGTGTACTTCAATGAATTGCTGAGCAGGTTGCTGAACAATTGTCTGAACTGAAAGGGAATTACGGGAAGTTCGGGTAACGGATCTGCTTCAATAACCGCTTTTGTTTCATCCAGTTTTTCCCTGTATGCTTCTATTGCTTCCTGCAGTAGCAGGTAAAGAGAAACCGGTACTTTTTGGATCTGTTCTGTTTGTTCAATACTGGTTGTCTGGGCATATACCAGCAGGTCTTTGATCAGTGCTTTCATTTGTGCAGCGGTATTGTTGAGCCTGCGGAAAAACTCTGCCCCCTTTTCTGACAACTGCAGTTTTTCGTATTCAATGATGTAGGAAGAAAGAGTTTCTATTTTGCGCAATGGTTCCTGCAGGTCATGACTGGCAATGTATACAAAAGAAGACAGCTCCTGGTTCATCTGTTCCAGTTGCCGGTTTTTTTGTTCCAGCAGCCGTGCATGTTCCAGTTGCCGCTCTTCTGCCAGTTTCTTTTCTGTAAGATCGCGGGTTACTTTGATAAAACCTGTAATGTTGTTATCAATATCGTGCAGGGCCGTAATCACCATGCTGCCCCAGAACATGCTGCCATCTTTTTTTACGCGCCAGCCTTCATAGGATGCCCTGCCTTTTGATATGGCTTCGGCAATCAGTTGTTCAGGTAATTGCTGCTCTCTGTCTCCGGCAGTATAGAAGATACTGAAATTCTTTCCCATCACCTCTTCAGCCTTATAACCCTTTATCTTTTCGGCACCCTGGTTCCAGTTCTGTATATAGCCTTTACTGTCCAGCAGAATGATAGCATAATCCTGTATCTCATCTATCATGTTGTGAAAGCGTTGTTCGCTTTTTATCAGTGCTTCGTGGTGACGCGTATCTGCTGATGGGTTGCTGGTTGTTTGCTCTTGTTGCCTGTATGCGGTAATGTCTGTCAGGGTATTTAGCACGCCTTTCAATTGACCCTGTTCATCATACAAAGGTTGTGGATTGAAAACGATATTCCTGCGTTCTCCATCCGGTCTTTCCATGATCAGCTCTGTATTGATCGTGTTAAGAACAACGGAAAATTGCTTAATGGGAAAAGGCGATCCATCAGGATAATATATTCCCGGCAGATCAGACCATGTATCTTTTCCTGTAACCGGTTCACAACCCCAAAGACCTGCTGCTGCCTGGTTGTAATAGGTCAGTATGCCGTTTTCGTTGTACGCATACACAGCAATAGGTAACCGTTTTATAAAATCCGGCCAGGGATAATTTGCTGAAGTATCTTGTGTAAGAAGTGTAGCGTGCATCGACGGGATATTGATAAGGTCAATGTAAAGTCTTTTGTGTCTGTAATATTGCTATTGCCTGATTTGCAGCGATGCAAAATTGCAGCAATACAGTATTACAAGAGGATGGTTCTGGTAATCTCATTCAAATCTAACTATTTTGAATTTAAATCAGTGAAGCAGCAGACTGAAATCATAAATATCATCCGGCTTTTAATGATAGCTGCAGAGCATGAAGTCCGTGCTACTGCAGAAGATGGTTATGTTATGACAAAACATTGTAATCGTATTAGCTCACTTTTTCTGTTTGCTGGTAACGTCCCATCAGTGTGCCTTTGGCAATGACGTGTACAGACATGGCATGCTCCAGTATTTGCCTGGTTTCACCTTCGTATACTGCCAACTCTGTATCCAGTGCATATACATGTATGTAGTACCGGTGTGTACCGGATGGCGGGCAAGGTGGCGTATAACCCAGTTTCCCGGCACTGTTAATGCCCTGTATACCCGGCGAGGTTCCTTCAGCAATATAACCGGATGGTGGAATGTTCCATGCCAGCCAGTGTGTAAACGTGCCTTTAGGTGCATCCGGATCTTCCATAATAATTACCAGTGACCTGGTGTTGGCCGGTATCTGGTCAATGTCCAGTGGGGGATGTATTTGTTGTCCGTTGCAGGAATATTTTTGCGGTATCATTTTTCCATGGATAAATGTGCTGCTGCTGATAATAAGGTCACTTATTTGTTGGGAAGACATAAACTGAAATTTAATACTTATTGCTATTCCTTAAAAAATCTGTGCCGTCACCGTGTAAGCTGTTCTGAGGATAGTATATGCGGGTTATTTTCCTGGTTGAAAAAATAACCGGAAGGCTGGCGCTAATCAATGGTTAATGAGTACATTAGCAACAGGTTTTATTCAATAGAACGATAATTGAAGTTTTTCAGAATATCCGGGATATCTGCGACTTCAGAAAATCCCGCGAAGAGCTGGCCGACTATATTGAATTTTTTTCGGAATCTTCACCCGCTGCGTTCCGTCAAATAATTTACCAATGAGCAAGCCCATGCAAAGATGTTTGCCAACTGGACACCTGCTTTTTACTTCAACCCGGGTGATCCCTATAGCATAGACCTGGATTCCAGCCTTTTTTACTGTGGTTGCCGGTGAGAACATCCTTTTCCTGAGAAATGATATGATAACGCGGCATATACTGCCCACAGACCGCCTCTTTACTGTCCCTGCGGAATGGAAGCTGTGCTGGGGATCAAGCCAGGCAGGGTGGAGCAACCGTGTGATCAGTCTGCATGAATTGCCTGTTCAACGGCTACAGACCATTACCTGAAAATGATGAGCGATTCAATAGGCGAGTACCAACAACAGGCATGCAACTGAACACTTCCCCCGGTAGCAGACCGTTTGTTTGTGAACACTAAAAACCATCATTCGTTATTTTCACAGAGTTGTAGGAATATTTCCCCAAGCTTATTTTCCCATCCTGCTGGTCCGCACTGCTTTAACGGCTTTTATAAAATCCCCCGATGGGCATACGGGTATTACGATTTCAGTCATTTTTCGAAAGAAGTGATCAAATTCACCGGCAGCGTTTGTGTGAGCAGCAATAAATTGTCCGTTTTTGGTAACATAATAGGTTATGAAAGCTGTATACATATTCCTGTTGGTTTATTACTCATCTCTTACGCATCTTATGGTCAACAATACCCTGTTTCTATTGAGCCCTATCCACAGATGGTAAAAGCCGATCCCCGGTTAATACTGCAGACCGGCTACCTGGTGGTACCGGAAACTGGTATAACCGGGGCCGGGTTATAGCCCCACTGCAAATGCCGCTTTTGTCTTCCTTGTGCCTTGCTTTATCCCTTCTCCCTGCCTTCCTGCGTCTTTCCTGCGGGTTAAAGCGTACAAACTAAGGGTTTCAACTCCGGGGTGGCAAAAAAAGGATAGAAGTATGATAATGCATGGTGGCAAGACCGTGGCTAAAAGCCACAGGATACATTTTCCGGAACTGCAAATTCCTGAAAGAAAGGTTAATGTTTTTTGCAGCGGGGAATCGCAAAGACCGGAAGGAGGAAGTGTGAATGAGCTATGGGCAAGAGTACAAAACAATTTCCACTTGAACAATCAAACAATATAACCAGCAGGTAATAGAGAAGCCACCAGTTGTAAGCTTCGAACGACTAGCTAATACAAGGTGCTAGCTGTCAGATTTTGGCTGTTAACGAAATACAAGTTCGTGCCTTTGCCTGCATCCTTCTTTCGGACTTTCCGGCTTCCGGTCTTCCGGAGTTTTTCTTATCCATCCAGCTAAACAAATTCCGGAGATTGAAACATCCTATCAGTTTATTTCAATAGAGTAAAGCTGGCTAATTGACACTGGGAATCATTGGTAGGCAATCGGACTTTTTTTTGCACTCCACGTTTTAAGGGCCATTCAAAAATCACCAACAGGATGCCCGGGAGGATTCTTACTAGTGAAATTACTTCGTGAGAACTTTTGCTACTTATACATACCCTGACGGGTGATAATTAGTTTTTTACGTGAAATAGCAACGAAATTCGCGGCCATAAAATTCAGTATTCATCACTAATGATTGTTACTGATATAGAGATAAAAATAATAATAAACATCAGTCGTTGTTAGCGTTAGCTGGCTACAAAATGTACCTCCGGCACATAAAAGGAGAAGGCTATCTCAAAAGTAGTTTTTACCCGATTTTATTCGGGTACCTCTGATGGAGAGAATTTTCGTTTACGCAATTCTCAGAACCTTCAGATTACTTTTGAGATAGCCTCCTTTTCTGAGAACCCTGTTGAACAACTACAACTATCGAACATATTTTATAAGCCATTGGAGGCGCTTTGTGAATGCTGGCTGAAGCGCAGCTCTTCTCCCTGAATAATGAAGAAAAGGTTTTGCAGTTGATGTAGATACAGCATATTGCGTACAATAGGCTGATGCGAAAAATCCAAAGGGAAATAATCATTGTCCAGCTCAATGGAATAGCTTCTTTCGGGTCTTTTACATTGCCATACCTTGAAATAGGAATGAAAACTGAATCCCAGATCCAGTAAAAGCTGGTCGGTTATCTTTACGCATTCAAGCCTTTCGGATGCTGCGCTTTCGTATTCACAAACATTATTGTTTTCAAATCCTACCAGTTTGCCCCGCATGCTCTCATGATCATTTTTCAGACAACATATCTTACAAAGTACATTATCTGCCAAAATGTAATTGCCAATCCTGAATTCTTCAATTATAATCATTGCCAGCATTTTTTAATAAATTCTAAATACAGCCGGTTGGGTTTGGAAGGCACAGGTAATCGGTTAAAAAAAGGTCACACTTTTTTTTACAATCACAAAAGCCCTGGCTTTTGCCAGAGCATTTGTCCTCTTTTCAGGGCTTTTATAGCTGGTAAGCATCTATTGCCCATACAAAACAATCTACCCGTAACCACTTTAATTGTAGTTAAGATCATTTTAAACCAGCCATTGGGTTTAATATCATTCGGTAAATGCGCAGGGATAACGCATTTTATTCAATGCACACTGATAAAGGTATCTCAGATGATTAATATAATGGCCAGGATGAAAATCCAGCCCTGTTATAAACCAATATCCTATGAAAACAATTAAAGGTATACACGCAATTTGTGATAACTATTATAATATCCGGTAATGATTTTATATAATTCACACAGTCTTTCCCGCCACCAGCTTTTGCATTGTTATGAAACTGAACCACGCCACTATTCTTTTGGCCACTTCTTCAGAGGAAGCAGAGTTCTGACCAGTAATGATATTGCCATCAGCCACTACATAGCTAACATTGTCTGTAGTACTGGTATAGAGAGCGCCCAGCGATAAAAGTGTATCTGCTAATAAGAAAGGTATTACGGCGGTTAATCCTGTTAACCATTCTTCGCTATTGCTAAATCCCGTAAGATGTTTACCTCTTATCAGTAATTCGCCATTTTCATCCTTTACACATAACAAGCCGGCAACCCCATGGCCTACGGCCCCGATAAGCTTACCGCTATTGTTAAAAGCTTCCAGCAATCGTGTTACTGTTCTGTTGCCCGCAATATCCCAAAAAGCACCATGTCCGTCAGACAGGAACACCACATCAAAATCGTCAGACCTCATATCCTTCAGTAAAGTGGAATCCGATAAAAATGTCATATCAATCGCATCTTTCAGGAAACGTTTTGCATTCCGGGCTTCAATTATAACAGACTCATCTGATGTGTCTAACGGAACAGTGCCTCCATTGGGTGTTGCTATCGTGATCCTGGCGCCGGCAGCCATAAACACATGATAAGGGATTGAAAGATCTTCCAGCCATGTATTACCATTTCCATCGGTAACTGGTTTATTGTGCGAGGTTGTTATAAACAATACATTCATAAAATTCACGCTTTATAGAACAGTGTTATTATTGATTATGTTGCCTGACTGCAGCTTTAGTGCTATTGTACTCCACTATCCGCATGCTGTGTTCCGGATACAACTGATATTGAAACATCCTTGCTCTGTGGTGTATTGGCATTGTAGAATTTGGTACATAGGTATCATCATGATTGTAAGTTATTGGGTGTGATATTGTGTGAAAAATATATATGTAATAGCGCTATGAACCGGGCAGGCAAAGGTGTTGTAAATATGCGGTGTGTAATACGGGTGAATGAACGAGCGTTCCGAAACATAAGAAATGCCCATACCGGGCATATAATAATGCTTAACATAATGAGACCTGCAGGCCCCATACAAGCCGGGTACCGGTATTTCAGGGAAAGCCTAAACGAATCTCATCCATCGTAGCTTTGGACATATAACCGGTTAACCATGCTGTCAGTACAAATTTTTCCATTTTGCAGGTATTAAGAGCATTGAAAATATTTAAGCTTTAGAAAAGAACTACCATTAGCTCTGTTAACCTATCGGTGAATCTTATATACTGTTGGCGATTATAAAGATTCGATAATCTTAACCAATTCTTCTTTGGATTTGCTTAGTTTTACCTGAGGCATTCTCCGCATTTCATCTTTTTTACCCTGTTCATACAACAGGCTATTATCTGTCAGTGTCGAAAATTTCTTTTTAAGCTTACCTTTCTGCTCATTCCGGTTGCCTTTCACCTTCGTCTTTTCCGGTATTTTGTTTGACATTGGTAATGTTTTTATGTTATGTAAAGGTGAACGCATCGTTGCAGATAAATGTTATACAATCACCGGAATCTGTTACATTATTCACACTTTAGAGTACCTGATAAAACGAAGACCATCATTGTAATCCATAACAGTATGGAAAAATGTTTATTTAGTGATAATTTCCTTTCCAGTTGTCTGTTGATCCTGATCTTTTTAACCTCATTCAAAGCTTTTTATAAATTAGCACTGCTTCTGCAAACTCCCCACTGTTCCCGTTTCTTAATGCTTCGGTAAACAAATCAACTACAGTGTTTTTTTCGTGTTGCGAAAAAAGTACCAGCATAAAATACCATTCAGCGCTATAGGTAAAAGAAGGTAGTAGTAGGATGACACAACATTTGTGTAAAAACAGGCTGTCATTACACAACCATATTAAAGGGTTATGTGATTCACACATGAGGAGTTTTACAGTTCATCCAGCATGTTGCGTCTTTTCTGTTTGATCAGTTTGAAATGCGAAGATGTAAGCCCGGTCACTTTTTTAAATTGTGCAGAAAGATGTGATACACTGCTGTAATGCATCAGGTAAGCTATTTCAGTAAGATTCAGTTGATCGTATACAAGTAGTTCTTTTACCCGCTCAATCTTGTGAGTAATAAAGTACTTTTCAATGGTAGTACCTTGCACTTCTGAAAACATATTGGCAAGATAAGTGTAATCGTAGTTTAATTTCCGGCTTAAAAATTCAGAGAACTTAATGTTCAATGGCTCTTCTGAATAATGTACCAGTTCAATAATAACATTTTTGATCTTCTGAATGATTATGCTTTTTTTATCGTCCATCAGTTCTAGTCCCGATAGCAGTAAAGCGGCCTGTATCTGATCGTGTTGCTCATTGGTAATGTTCTCAATAATTTCTACTTCACCCAACTCCACCACAATACAATGTAAACCAAGTTTTGTTAAAACGTCCTTTACTACCATTTTGCATCGGATACATACCATATTTTTAATGAATAATTTCAAAAGGAATTTATTTATGCAAAGTTGGATATCCTGAAGCGTGTTAAAGGGGTACAAGGATGATCAGAGTGGCATATAAAGATAGTCAAAAATTGTTATAGAACCCTTTTGTATCTCTTTATGCATCGTTCCTGGGCAACAAGTGGCCAAACTGAAGGTCATCAATATCCATATTTCTTTCTACCTGTCTTATTGCCATATTACTGAATTTTTAGTCTTTATGAAGTTGCAACAGCAGTTCCCGTTGGTTTGGGAAAAAAGCTGTTATCTATAAAGTGGAGGGTGCAATGTGCCACATGCAACTGGAGTTCTTGCTCTTCTTTGTCCTTATTTTCAGGAGGTTTTATATCAATCAACCGTATCAGAAGCGAAAATCCCTGGACCACCAGTGTTATAAGTAGCACTATAAAACAAAAGAAAGTCCTCAGAGTCAAACCATTTACATTGACCGGCATTCCAGATACAATTGGGTGAATAAAAAGGGTATAATGTATATATTACTAAAAGATAAGTTAAAGTCTAAACAATAATAACACCCGGGATATGCCGGAAACTGTGAATAATGCAACTTATATCAGTGATTGTATAATAGTTGGTTCGGAAAATATGTACAACTTTATAAAATGAAACAAATAAAAATAATATTGCTTGGCGCTGTATCTCTTTTATCGGGTATGTTTATATATGCTCAGGCCAGTGATGCTTCTGTTATGATTAACAATGAAAACCACCATGCGGTAATGATACCGATTGACCATCCGGAAAAAGATGCGAGGGAGGCTTTAAAGCTACGGCTTGAACGTTCCGGCTTAAAAGAAAAGGTAAAGAACGGTGTATCAAGATACAGAGGAGTTATTCTTTCTGAGATCAGCCCGGACAAAGTGGACATTTATACAAAGGTGGAAGCAGGACCCAATAATAGCAGTGTTGTTTATATGGCCGTATCCAGAGGATATAATAACTTTACCAGTAGTGGTGCAGACAGTAGCATTACACAAAAGGTAAAGACATTTCTACAGTCTTTTGTAATGGATGCAGACAATCATTCTGCTGATCTCGGGATCACCAGCCAGTTGGATGATATAAGTAAAAACGAAAAAAAATATCAGCAATTACTGGATGAACAAGCTGATCTGAAAAAGAAAAAGTCAACTATAGACAGCAGGCTTCTGGAAATACAAAATAATCTTACCCTGGAAAAAGAAAATATTGATAAAAAGAAAACAACTTTGCAGGATGCCAGATACAAACGGGGTAAACCGTAATTCCTGTCACACAAACTTCCTACTTACTATGCATACTGAACAGCCTTAAAAACAGGTTGACAGTTTTAAAAATAGTCCCGGTTGCCTCAGGTAACCGGGATTTTTGTTTGATAATAGCTGCAGTGTTTTTATGTTCAGTGCCGGACAGAAGCATTTAGGTTGTATAAAAATCAGGAACAGTCAATCGTTTTATTAAGCTTACCTTTGGATAGCCCGCCTTTTTTGACCGCACTTTAAATAAAGACAAGCATTATGAAAATTGCATATATCGGTACATACCCGCCGAGGGAATGCGGCATTGGTACGTTTACACAAAACCTGCTGACTTCTGTGACCAGCTCAGATAAAGATAGCCGAAGGCAACAGGAAGCAATGGTAATAGCTATGGATGATCAGGAAGATTCATATGATTACCCCAGGGAAGTTCAATTAACAATCCGGCAGGAACAACAGGGTGATTATTTAGAAGCCGCCCGGTTTGTTAACCTGAGTGGTGCAGATATATGTATACTGGAACATGAGTTCGGAATATTCGGAGGGCAGAACGGTGTGTATATACTGCCTCTTCTGCATAGGCTGGAAGTACCGTTTATCGTTACCCTGCACACCGTATTAAAAACTCCTTCCTATAATGAAAAAGCCATACTTACAGAAATATGTAAAATGGCGGCGAGGGTAGTGGTTATGACCAATAAAGCCATTGAGTTTCTTACAGGCATTTATGATATACCCGGCACAAAGATCCGGCTTATTGAACATGGTGTTCCTGATCTGAAGTATGATCACGCACTGGCAAAAAAGCAGTTCAAACTAGAATCCAAAAAGGTGCTGCTTACATTCGGTTTCATCAGCAGGAATAAAGGTATAGAAACGGTAATCAGAGCTTTACCTTCTGTAGTAAAAAAATATCCCGAAACAGTTTATCTCATTCTTGGTAAAACACACCCTGCTGTATTACGACATGCTGGCGAGGAATACAGGATTTATCTTTTACGGCTGGTCAAAAAGCTGAACCTGGAGAAGCACGTGTTTTTTTTAAATGAATTTATCGGACAGGAAGAATTGTTTCAGTATCTCCATGCAGCAGATATTTATATTACTCCCTATTTAAATGAGGCACAGATTACCAGTGGCACATTATCATACGCTATAGGGGCAGGCACCGCAGTTATTTCCACACCTTATTGGCATGCAGCAGAATTGCTGGCCGATGGCAGGGGCTGTTTATTTAACTTTAATGATTCGGAAGCGCTTTCTGCTATCCTGACAGACCTGTTAGATCATCCTGATAAACTGAGCATTTTACGTAATAAAGCATATACCTACGGACGTGAGACCACCTGGCCCAGGGCGGGCGCCAAATATAATGAGCTGATCAATGAAATACTAAAAGAACAGGCCGGACAACCACCCAGGAAGGAAACGATCCTTGATCCGCTTTTATTACCACCTTTTCTGTTAGATCATGTTAAAAGAATGACGGATGATACCGGCATTATTCAACATGCCAAGTTTGGTATTCCTAATCTGAAAGAAGGGTATTGCCTGGATGATAATGCAAGAGCTTTATTAATGGTATTAATGGCTTATAAGCAAATGAAGCTGCCACTGTCACTGGAATTACTGCCCATTTACCTGAGCTACATTCATTATATGCAAAATGAAAATGGTACTTTCCGTAACTTTCTTAGTTTCAGAAGAGACTTCCTGGATGAACAGGGTTCAGAAGATTCTTTTGGCCGTGCTATCTGGTCACTGGGGTATTTACTGGGCAATGCACCGAACGACGCTTATTTCCAATCCGGCAAACAGATTTTTTTTGATGCTGTTCCAAACTTTGAAAAACTGGCATCTATCCGCAGTATAGCCAATACTATTATAGGTACTTCGTATTATCTGCAAAGCAGCCCGCATGATGAAGCGATAATAGATATTCTGAGAACAATGGCGTACAGGCTGGTAGATCAATATAAACAAAACAGTGAAGATGGATGGAACTGGTTTGAAGCATTGCTGGCATACGATAATGCAATACTACCGCTTTCACTGCTTCATGCTGCCGGCATACTGCATGATGAAGATATTCTGCATACTGCAATAGAAAGTATGCAATTTCTGTCAGACATCACATTAAAAGACGGGGCATTATCGCTGATAGGTAATGAAAAGTGGTATGTAAAACACGGTGAAAACTCTATGTATGCACAGCAACCATTAGATGCTCAGGCAATGGTATTAATGTTCCATCAGGCGTTTCATTTAACAAAAGACAGAACATACCTTAACAAACTATACTCCTCTTTTATGTGGTTTCTTGGCGAAAATGATATGCGGATGAGTCTTTATGATTTTGAAACAAAGGGATGCTGTGATGGACTGGAAAGCTATGGGGTGAATCGTAACCAGGGGGCAGAAAGCACCCTTGCTTACCTGATTTCTCACCTGACAGTGCTGCAGGCTTTTGATGATTTTTATAAACATGAAAACTAATGCGGGTAGCAGTACTTTCACCCATTGCATGGCGTACCCCACCACGCCAATATGGCCCCTGGGAACTGGTAGCTTCCAATATTACAGAAATGTTAGTGGAACGGGGTTTGGATGTAACATTGTTTGCTACAGGCGATGCTGTTACAAAAGCCAGCCTGGATTACTGTATTGATCATCCTTATGCCGAAGACCCTGCTGCTGATGCAAAGGTTAATGAATGCCTTCATATCAGTCATCTTTTTGAAAAAGCGGACAAATTCGATATCATTCACAATCACTATGACTTTTTACCGCTTACTTATTGCCGCCTGATCAATACCCCTATGGTCACAACCATACATGGATTTTCTTCATCCCTCATCCTTCCTGTGTATCAGAAATATAATTCCACCACCAGTTATGTCTCTATCAGCAATGCCAACCGGCATCCTGAGCTAAACTATATTGCCACTATACATAACGGAATCAATACCAGCGAATTTACATTGGGTGCACATCCGCAGGATTATCTGCTGTTCTTTGGCCGTATCCATCCGGAAAAGGGAACACGGGAAGCAATTGAGCTGGCTATACGATGTGGCAGGAAACTGATTATTGCAGGTCTTATACAGGATACTGAATATTTTAATACACAGGTACACCCGTTCATTGACGATGACAGGGTTGTGTATGCCGGTAATTGTAATACCATACAAAGAGATCTGCTGCTGGGGAATGCCCTGGCACTTATCCATCTGATTTCATTTGATGAACCGTTTGGCCTCAGTGTGGTAGAAGCCATGTGTTGCGGTACGCCTGTTATTGCTTTTAACAGGGGAGCTATGTCGGAACTGATATTGCCCGGGCAAACGGGTTTTCTGGTTAATACACTGGAAGAAGCAGAGCTGGCTGTAAGACAGGTACATCTTATTGACAGAGCCAGTTGCAGGGAATGGACCCTTGCCATGTTTTCGAGAGAGCGGATGGCAGATGATTACATCAATGTGTATCAGCAGATACTCAGCCGCTAACCGCCGGTTGATTTTTTAGTTCAGAAAGCAACTCTGCAAGGTTAACTGTACTGTATGTGGACGCATAATCGGACATAGCATAGGGGATAATGAGATTTCCGTTATGTATCATAGATCCACAGGAATATACCACGTTTGGCACATAACCGTTCCTTTCATTATCGTTTGGCATCAGCAACGGGTTGGCTAACCGGCCTATTTCCTTTTCGGGATTCTGAAGATCAAGCAGTGAAGCGCCCAATACATATTCCCTTACAGGGCCTACACCATGTGTAATCACCAGCCATCCTTCCGGCGTTTCAATAGGAGAGCCGCAATTTCCCATTTGTACAAATTCCCATGAATATTTGGGCGTTTGTAAAAGACTTGCCTGCCTCCAGATGTTAATATTATCTGAAAAAGCAATGTAATTGTTAACACCATCTGTACGGCAAAGCATGGCATATTTTCCATTGATCTTTCTGGGAAACAATGCCATTCCTTTATTCTGTGCCACTTCTCCATGCACAGGCATTACTTTAAAGTGATAAAAATCTTTCGTAAGCAATAGTTTAGGCAGTATGCTAACGCCATCGTAAGCTGTATAAGTGGCATAGTAGGTAACTTCGCCATCATCTGAAACGAACCGGACAAACCGGGCATCTTCAATACCCTTCATTTCTGTATCAGCAATTGGGAAAATAACTCTTTCAGAAATGGCTGTATCTACTGAAAAATCCATTTCATAGTGTGAAGAAGCCAGCCACATCATTTCATTCAGCATGATATTGCCCTGAAGATCATCCTGCATCAGCATTCTGGTTTCTTCCACGTATCTTTTCAATTCTTCATAGGTAAATGTGTCAGTTAGTTTATCCATCATAACCTGATAGGCTTTTTTATTGTAATCCTGCATTTCATCCAGCTTCCGGAGAAAAGAAGTTTTATGATAGGTATGGTTTTTTATATGTTCAGGTGATTCCAGCATTTTTCCTATAGGTTCAATAGTAATGTTATTCCGGATATCAATAATGCCCGAACGAAATACTACTGACGATATATGTCCCTCACCTGTGGCCCTGAAACTGATGATCACCCTTTTTTCTCCCGCAGCCAGTTCAGACTGGTCCGGATCTTCCATAATAGATGGATTAAAAAAAGCGGCTGCTTCGATGGAATACTCCATTGTGAAGTAGGCTCCTATCAGTACACGCTGAACTGCATTCAAGGTAAGCGGGTCTATGTTGTATTGCCTGAATAAAGGGGATAACCTGGTATAATGCTTTTCAAAAATGCGGGAAATGCTTCTGTGTCTTTTTGAATAATCTCTCAATACCTGCGTCAGCATTTCATGTTGCTGCTTTTCGGTAAGTGATAGTATTCGATAGATCAGTTCTATGGCCCTTTCATCAGTCTGGTACAGGAAACGGGCAATGACACGGCTTGCATCCGGCTGAAATAATATATCTTTTCTGGTAACGGTAACTGGCATAAATTGTTTTTTTTGAACGGGGCTGTGTGTTATTTGCTGATTGAATGAAAAAAGAGAAAATTGAATAATAAAATAACTATCCTTACTGGTCCTGATAGTAGCTGTTTTTCTCCCGGCAGCCTCCTGGTATCTCTCTCAATATTGCAGGAAATGTGAGAATGTGCAGACTGACCGCCACTAAGATCAATGAAAAAATCCGCTGTAAGAGCGGATTCCCATTCTTTGTTTTTTTGAACTTTAAAGCCCATCGTCCATAGGGGGAGTATTCATTTTTCATTTTAATGACTGTATCCGGGAAGTGTACAACTCCATTTGGAACCCATGTTGTGTCTTACCTGTAAATAAGCCACCTTTATTGTTACTTTCTCATTGCTCATCTTTACTGTCAATTCCCTGGTATTTGCTGTTGCCAGCTTCTGATTGTTGTTCAGATCCAGGAAGTTTAGCAGTTCATCCTGAATGTGAAAATCCTGCAACTCAATAAATTTCTTTCTGTTTTTATTAATCCCGCCAATCTTCCCGGCTGTAGTTTGCCAAAAGCCATATTAATAGGAGCAAATATGGTAAACGTCCTTTTGGGGAAAGGATGGTATCCAGATCAATAGCTTTCAGGCTTGGTGACGTTGTGGCTAAGTGTTTATCGTTCATCACAACTTCTGCTACATTTGCCATTATCATTTATTTAACTGCGGGTAGAATAACCTGCTGTACGTGTAAGGTAAGCTTATTCGCCGGATAAGAAGGGTTTATTATTCATGTATGAAGCAGTGAATACAGTTAAAAGCATGTTGTGCTGACCGGCCTGAACGTGATAACAAGGTGTTTTTGTACATTACCACAAATTCCAAACTACCGGCGAGATCTGTTAAAAAGCGTTTCCGCAAAAGGCAGGCGGGCAAGGATAAGATATCTACCGTTGTCTTTCATCTCCATTAACAACAGCAAATCAATTAAGGTGCCTTACTATAACCCAACAGTCCGGGCATTCACCAGTGCCGAGTGCCTCAAACTCTCTTTCTTTACTTTTTGTACCATTGCAACAAACAGCACTGTTATAATATTTCAACATATCCGTCCGTTCCGTTCACACGGATACGCTGCCCGTCTTTGATCAGCCTGGTGGCGTTTTCTACGCCTACAACGGCGGGTAAGCCATATTCACGGGCAATCACGGCACCATGGGTCATTAATCCGCCTACTTCGGTCACCAGCCCTTTAACAGATACAAACAAAGGCGTCCAACTGGGATCAGTAAAAGCTGTTACCAGGATATCTCCGGATTCCAGGTTTGCATCTCCCATGTTCATAATAACACGTGCCCGTCCTTCAATAATGCCGGAAGAAACTGCCAGACCCGCAATCGCATCGGCAGGAAGATCTTCCCGTTTATATGATCCTGTAATGATCTCGCCATCAGAAGTGATCATTCGTGGGGGTGTTAGCTTTTCATAAAACTGGTGTGCTGCTTTTCGCTGACTGATCAGTTGTTCGTCTGCCTTATAATTACTGATCACTTCACGCAGCTCTTCAAAAGTGAAATAGTAAATGTCTTCTTTTTCATGGATCACATTGGCTTGTACAAGCCTTTCCGCTTCTTTCAGTAAAGCCTGTTTATAAATAAAAGAGTGACTTACAATGCTGTATTTGGGATATTCACGATAGCCTGTATAATTCCGCACCAGGTTGATCATGCGTTGGGTTTCCTCTGCTTTCTGTGCCCCACCGGGTAATTGTTGTAATCGCTCCAGTAATTCCTGTTCTTTAGCCAGCGCTTCCTGTCTTCCTTGTTCAAATTTCTGCTTACCGGCACCAGGTGCAAGGTTTTTAATATTGCTGAGGATCATGGGTACCAATGTGGTTGGCTTTTCGTTCCAGCGTGCCCTGGTAATATCAATTTCACCGGCACAGCGCATGCCATATTTGTCAAGGTAGGCAACGATAGCATCCCGTGCCCGCTGTCCGCCATTCAACAGAACCATTTTCTCCAAAAAGTTATCATCCTTCACCTGTTGTAAAAATGCAATCACTTCAGGGTAAGGGCGTATCGTATCTGCCACATCCAGTAGTTCCAATCCCATTTCAGAAGTAATGTTGTTGGGTACAGATTGGGACAGTGTATCTGCTGCATTTTTTTCACCCAGCCATTCCTGCATCTTTTCATTGATCCATGCCGCTGCATTCATAGCTGTCATGAATACACCAAAACTTCGCGGATCAGATAATTCCTTTTTGAGTTCCCGCTGATCCTGCAGTATAAAATCAAGTAAGGCTGTGCCTGATACTGATTGAATATTTTGCTTCAGCGCTGCTATAGATGCCTGGCTTTGCTGAACCAGTTCGTCAACAATTACCGGGTCATATTCGTTGAATGTTTGAAAACGATCCAATGGTGAATATTGATTATTGTTGCCATGGTTTTCATTGGATGACAGCGGTATAAAGTTCCGGTCAATGATGGTGGCTACTGCATCTTTGAGAAGCGGATCGTGTTGTTCCATTATATGTAATAGCTGTTTTCTGCCATTAACTGAAGTCAGGCTGCCTGAGATATCTACAAATAATCTTCCCCCGGCCTTGTACATGGGTGTCATTGCGGTCAATTGCCATAAGGACAATCCTAGTGGTTTCATGGGGTCGGTCATCATTTGCTGGTGCCCGACTGATATGTACACATGTTTTTTCTGATCATTGGCTTCGGGAACAGGAAATAAAGTAGTGATGGGCCTGCTCTGGACAATGTAAAATACATCATTAGCCAGGCACCATTCAATATCCTGCGGGCTACCGAAGTGTACTTCGATCTTTCTGCCTATGTGCACAAGCTGTACAATCTGTTCATCACTCAGTACTTGTTGATTCTGTTGTCCGGGTTCTATAGACTGCTGTTGGGTGCCGCCATCTTTTGCAGCATATACAGCCAGTTGCTTGGTGGCGACTTTCTTCTCAGTCACCTTATCGTTATACACTTTATAGTGATCTGCATTCACCAGGCCGGCAACCAGGGCTTCACCCAATCCGAAGCTGGCATCAATGGCTGCTATTTTCCTGTTACCGGTAACAGGGTCGGCAGTAAACATGATGCCGGCTGCCTGTGGAAATACCATTTGCTGTACTACTACCGCCAGGCTGACCGTACGGTGATCAACACCATTTTGCATGCGGTAAATCACTGCGCGTTCTGTAAACAACGATGCCCAGCATTTGCTGATATGTTGCAGTATAGCGTTCCGGCCAATAATATTCAGGTAGGTATCCTGCTGGCCCGCAAAAGAGGCCGTAGGTAAATCCTCTGCTGTGGCACTGGAGCGTACAGCATAGGCTTTCTTTTCGCCCAGCTTTGCCAGGTGAATGCCAATGGCTGCTGCAACGTTGTCCGGGATCGGGATCTGTTCAATAATACTGCGGAGTACATGGCTCAACTCGCCGATCTTGCGGATATCTTCCGGCTTTAGCAGCGATATCTGATCCAGCAGTGCTTTTACCGGCAACGTTTCCTGCACGATCTTTCTAAAGACTTCAGCTGAAATACAAAAACCATCCGGTACATGAATGCCTTCAATCCGGGTAAGTTCACCCAGGTTGGCGCCTTTTCCTCCGGCTATATGCAGTTGGGTATTGTCAATGCCCCGGATACTGAATACAAATGAGTGCATACGGATCCTGTTTTTGTGGTGACAATTATTTTTTATTCAGTTGTACTGTTGTTTGGTTCATGACTTCAATAGCTTTTGAAAAATACTTTTCAAGCACTTTTACTTCTTTGTTTGAAAATGATGTCAGCAGTTTTTGTGATTTTTTGCGAAAATCTTTATACAGCGGAGCCAGCAGTGTCATTATATTTTCAGTATTGGGCACAATGATCACTTTCCGTCTGTCGTTTGCCGCCAATTGTCTTTTCACCAGTTTTTTCTTTTCAAACCGATCTATTAAACCTGTAACAGCGCCTGTTGTTAACCCTGTTAAAGTGGCCAGTTCACCTGCGGTCATTTGCCCCTTTTCCATCAGGAACCCCAGGTATTTATGATCAGTGCCCGAAAGCCCCGCTTTCCTGGCAACTGTCTCGTGCATCTGGATAGATGTAAATGCGTATAACTGGCTTAGTTTCCGTATCTGCCGGGTGATCTCGTTTTCCATTTTATATCTTATTCGGTAAATATCTTAGTTGCTAAGATAATATTAATCAGGGAATATATCAGGTTTTTTAAATAAGAGCCTGATGGGGAACGGTATAGTATAAAAAATACAGGCCCGCCAACCGGCGGGCCTGCTTGGTTTCATGGCCTCTTTTCCCTTTTACTACTTTAATAGTTCAGACAGTTTTGTTTCAAGTGCATCACCGCGCAGATCGGCGGCTACAATAACGCCTGAGGGATTGACCAGGAAGTTGCGGGGGATACTGGTAACTCCATACATTAATACGGTATTACTTTTGGGGCCTTTTCCATCAAACAATTGTGTCCAGGGCATGCCATCTTCCCGTAGCGCACGTAACCAGTCCTCTTTTTTTGTATCGAGGGAAATGGAAAGGATCTCAAAATTCTTTTCTTTATATTTTTTGTAGGCGGCCAGCAGCGCAGGGTTTTCGGCTCTGCATGGCTGACACCAGCTGGCCCAGAAATCCAGCAGTACATATTTGCCCCTGTATTGATCAAGAGATACGATGTTGCCTTTTTCATCCGGCTGTGAAAACGGAATTGCTCTTTCACCTACTCTTGTTTTGCGCAGTGCATCAAAACGTGACTGCAATTGTTCCCCTTTTTCAGATTTGCGCAAACGGTCGCTTAAGCTAAGAAATAAAGGTTCTGCGATTAATCCCATTGTACTTCTGCCGCGCCTTACAACAATGTTCAGGCTTTCTTCTGCATCAGGGTATTGTTTTATAAAACCGTTTTCGATACTGTCTATCTTTTTGTACAGTATTGTCATTTCAGGCATCAGTTTATTCATTGATGCTGTATCTTTTAAAAGATAAAATGCTTTGGCCTGGTCGTTCAACGGTTTTAATGCCTGCTGCAGTGGTTGCAGTGCTGCCTGCATTTTTTCTTCAGGTGTCTGTTGGGCAAAAGTGTATTGGTTAAACAGGATAGCCAATACTGCTATGATGATTGTTTTATTCTTTTTCATGATGTACTTGTTTTTAGGGATTGTTATTCATTCCGGGATTCTGTACCATTACTTTTGGTGGGAAACGCAGAACAAAACGTTCTGTTTTCAATGCATAGGTTGCTGACAGGGTACCATCTGCCGCCATCAGTTTATGCGTAAACTGCAGACCGGTCAGCAATGGATCTACGGAAAGGCGTCTCATATCAAACCATCGATAACCCTGTACTGCAAATTCACGCTGACGTTCTTCCATAATAAAAGATACCAGTTTTATTTTGTCTGCAGCAGTATCTGCAGGAATGGCAGCGTCTGTATCCGGCATCCTGTTTTTTCTCAGGGTCAGCAGGTCGTCTGTAGCTTTGGTCAATTCTCCGCCACGGGCATAGCATTCAGCTCTGAGCAGGTATAGATCGGGTAGTACAAAACCAACCTGGGTAAGCAATGGGCCAATCCTTCTGTAAGTATTGGGAGGAATAGCGCCTGAAGGGTAAGCTTTGTTGGTATAGAACTTTAACCTCAGGTCGCTGGGTTTGAACAATATTGATACGGATGGAGACATTACGAAGATGTTGATAAAATATGCGTAGGTATTGGAGAACTGCCTGCTGAAAAAATTCTCTTCATACGTAGCATGTGTAGGCAGGGTAGGACCACCCAGCGCTGCAATGGGCAGAAAAGCACCGCCGGTAGCAAAAGTCTGGTTGTAGTTGTACAACCTTACCGGAAGTACAGACTGGCTGAGGTCTGTAAATGCATCATTGAAGAGTGGCAGCGCTTTATCATATTGTTGCATAAATACATACACTTTACCCAGCAGGGCCCTGCCCAGCGCGCGTGACATGCGAAGCCGTGCAGTGAGTTTTTCAGGCAGATCCGGAATGGCAGTCTGAAGATCGCTGACAATCTGGTTGTACACTTCCTGTACAGATGCACGGGTAAAATTGGTCACCGTTACGTCTGCTGAATTGACTAGTGGAAACCCGGGATCTTTCGCTGCTGTAGCAGGATTGTAAGGCTTTGCATAGTAATTGATAAGATGGAACAATGTCCAGGCACGGCCGGTCAGGGCTTCGGCACGCAGGTTTTTTTTCTGTGTTTCAGGCCCGTCAGCACTCATCACCTCGTTGATGATCTTATTGTAGAGATAGATATTGGTCATCAGGCCATCCAGTTCAGGTGCGCTTTCCTCTGGTTCATATACTTCATCATCCCATCGGAAAAGCCTTTGTTCACGGGTAGTGGCGGCATCAAAAAATGATTTGATAGCAATTACATCATCTGCCAGCATTACCTGCGGATTGGCTGTAACGTTGAGCAGCGTGGCGTTGGTTAGCAACCTGCCATAATCGTCTGTGGTACTGGCAATCACTGAACCTTTAGGTACCACTTCCAGGAAACTTTTTTTGCAGGAAGAGCTCAACGCTACCATGCCTGCAGTAATGATATATAGATAAGCTGAATAGGTTTTCATACTGTTTGTTTTAAATGGATACATGAGCGCCAATGGTAAATCCGTTCTGGTTAAAAGGAATAGAACGTATACCACCTTCTGTAGAGTTACCAATGCCATTGTGGAACTCCGGATCAATACCATAATGATTGGCTTTCCATAACATCACATTGTTGATCTGTACGCGGATGCTCATTGCTTTGGCTTTTACCCGCTGCAATAAAGGAGTGGGGATATGCCAGGCGAGTGTCACATCACGCATTTTAATAAAGGCGGCATTCAGCACATTTACGTTGCCCATTGTATAGTACGTTACATCACGCTGAGCTGCTAAAGCTGCTGTAGGAACCCAGCCGGGGATATTGGTAAACGCTTCATCGCCCGCTTGTTTCCACCTGTTGGCAAATTCAGCATTGATATTGCCGCTGGTAAAGTTGCCGGCAGCATGTACCAATCCTCTGCCGGTGTAGAGGCTGTTTACATCGCGGCGCATTTTATTGCCAAAGTTGTATACGATGTTTATATCCAGGGTAAAGGACTTGTAACGTATGCTGTTGCTGACGCCTCCGTTCCATACCGGTTGTGCAGTGCCCATGTACAGTATATCGTTCGTGGTTGCTGCATTTTTAGCTTTGGAAGTAGAGTTGTCATTAAGCTGCACCAGCGGATTGCCGTCTTTATCCAGGCCACCGTAACGATATGCAAACAATGCGTAGGCTGCATAACCGGCAAGGTAATTGGCATCTGTTTTACCGGCTGCTGTGGTAATGGGTGTTGCCAGGTTCAGCTTAGTGATCTTATTGTTGTTGTACGAAAGTGTAAATAGTGTGCTCCAGTCAAGGTTTGTGCTTATAAGGTTGCGCGTATTCAATGAAAGTTCCACCCCCTTGTTCACCATATCACCCAGGTTGCCGGTGATCTGTGCATAGCCGGAGAATACATTGGTGTTAACCCTGCCTATAAGATTTTCTGTTTTTTTGTGATACAGATCAATGCTGGCATTGATGCGGTTATTGAGTACAGAAAAATCAATACCCAGGTTGATGGTGCGGGTGCTTTCCCAGGTCAGCGCCCTGTTGGCAGGAGTAGAGATTACCAATCCTGTACCTTCTGTACCTGTTATCTGGTTATTGGGAGTAAGGATGTCGTAAGAAGCTGCGGAACCGGGATTGGGGCTGTTGCCGGTAATGCCATAGGTGGTGCGAAGTGCAAGCCTGTTAAGCCATCCAACAGGTTGCATAAAGTTTTCTTCACTGAGCAACCATTTTGCGCCGGCGCTCCATATAGGTCTGTTTTGCGCAGATTTGTCTTTGCCAAAAAGATTTGATTCGTCAATACGCCAGCTACCGCTAACAGTGTATTTGCGGAGGTAGGTATATGATGCATTGGCATAATACGAAGTGAAACGTGTTCTTCTTTCTGTATCTCTGAAGGGAACAGAGGTCAGAAGACTTTTGCCGGTATTATTCAGCATCACTGCATTTACAATACCAGTATCTGAAAGTTTTGCATAGTTGATATTGGTATAGGTCTTCAGCAGCTCATTATATCCCCATACCTGCGAGAACCGGGAAGTAAGCAGCAGTTCCTGCGCTTCCTGGCCTGTCAGTAGTGATAACTGGTGACGCTGGTTATTCCAGGAGTTGTTGTAGGTAAGCTGGTTTCTTATAGTCCAGTTGCGTGTAGACGTGTCTGCTACTGCGTATCTGCCGCCTTTTGCCGGCAGGTAATAAGTAGGTGTTCCGCCGGTAGTGGTTGCAGGTACCGTGAATTGTGCAACTTCTGATCTTACACTATATGATTTGGTGTCATCATACGAGGTGCGGTTTGAAGCGCCTTTCCATAGTCCGTAGGTGCCTTCAAATTTCAACCCTTTTGCCAGGGTAAGATTAATGCCTCCTGTAATTCTTGCCAGCAATGCATCAGATCTTGTATAACCATAATCGAACTCATTGATAGGATTATAATTGAGGTCAATGCCGCTTTTGCCGGTATAGGCCATTCGTGTGGAGTCTGACAGGTATTGCATATAAGGCATGTCAATGCTATTGCCGGCCTGGTCTTTGAACAGTTGGTATGGATAGAAACGGTTGTTAATGGTGAGGTTTCTTTTGGCTGAACGTAACTGGTTGGTAAGATCTGTTACCAGGAAAATTCCTGAAGACTTTCCTAATTTGATATCCTGGCGAACATTGAGCTTAAACATATTGTTGCCTTCGCCAGGTTGGTTGCTTACTGTGCTGGTATATGCTGCTGAACCATAGAATGCATAATTTTTACTACCACCTTTTACTGAAACGGAATGATTCATCAGGGAAGCGGGGCGATACCAGATATCGCGGATCTGCTGCCTGTTGCTGATAGCGCCCAGACTGTCAAGGCTGGCTTCAGCCTGCTGTGCAGATATTAATCCCCTGGCTTTATTGTACAGGATCTGTTCGTGTGGTGGTACACCTTTGGAGCCCCCGAAAATATTGGTGAAAGATGAAACGGTACCCCAGGGATTCGTAACCGGATCAAATATGTCTTTGGCTCCCTGTATAAACTGCCTGCTGTTCAGTACCGGCATATAGTCCAGGTTACCACGGCCCTGGAAACTATAGAAGCCATCATACTCTACGCTCAGTTTTTCATCGGTGTTGCCACGTTTGGTTTGAATAACAATGACACCATTAGAGGCACGTGATCCCCATATGGAAGCAGCAGCAGCATCTTTCAACACTGTAATATCTGCCACATCCTGTGGATTTATAGAAGATATATCTTCCAGCGGTACACCATCTACTACAAAAAGTGGCGTTCTGCTGCCATTGATGGATGTAAGCCCCCTTACCAGTACAGGATTGGATGCAGCAGCAGGTGAGTTGTTGATCACCAGGCCTGGTACCAGGCCATCCAGCCGTTGTAAAATATTCATACCGGTAGACCGGTTGTGAACAATGTCCATATCCGGTTTACCAAAGGCACCGGTGCTTCTTTCGCGCGGAAGAGCCTGGTAGCCGGTACTTACAATTTCAACTGTCTGTAGATGATTGGTCTTTATTGTTGCTGTTATTACAATGATCTGTTTGCCATTTACGGAAACCTCCATGGCCTGTATGTTCACACCTGTTATTATAAGTGTGGCCGAAGCGGGCAGGTTCTTCAAAGTAAAAGAACCGTCTTCAGCAGTTACGGTAATTATGCTGGAACCTTTTACAGCCACTGAAATCCCGGGCAACGGAGCGCCGGTGCTGTCTGTTATTTTTCCCTTCAGTTCTCCTGTTTGCGATAGTTCATTTTTACCGGGAGCTGTTTCTTCGATAGGCGTTGCTTTACGGGAAAGCAGGATCGTTTGACCTGAAATACGATATTGCAACGGCTGATCTTTAAAGACCAGGTTGAGAAATGATTCCAGCGGCATGTGTTGCACTGAAACCGATACGGAGTGTGCAGACTGTAACAGATCACGATTGCCAAAGACCACGTATCCCGTTTGTTTTTTGATAACGTCGAATACGGTTTTCAACGGAAGGTGATTGCCTGACAGTGTAATGTCCTGTGAAAAAGTACGGGCAGATACATGCAGGCACAAAGTGAGCAGAAACAAAGTCATTAATCTCATAATCAACTTCATTGGAGAAGGCAGCCGGAGGCGCTTCCTGTTGAACACAGGAGTGCCGTTACAGCTGCAATTCGCAGTTTTTTGCATACATTGCAGTGTTTGGTTCTTGAAACTTGTTGACAGTGGCAATCTTTCAGGTTTAGCCAACAACTGCCGGAAGTGGTACCAACACTTCCGGTTTCTATTACTAACCTTTCAGGAAGCCGTATATTGATCAGGGCTGCACTACCAGTTTGCGCCCTTCTTCAATGTTAACGTGCAGATCTGCATCCTGTAATCCTTTCAATACTTCCTGCAGTGACAGATCTCTTCTCATATATCCCATGAAATGAAGATTGGGAACACCCTTCGGATAGCTTACTTCTACATTATACCAGCGTTCCAATTGCTGCATCACTTCCTTTACACCTGCATTTTCAAAATTGAACAGCCCGTTTTTCCACGCCAGCACCTGCTCTGTATCTGCCTGTTGTACCAATAGCTTGCCCTGTGCATGTACAGCCTGTTGTCCGGGCTGCAGTGTTACAGATGTGTTGCCGTACAGTGCATGACCGGCTACTTTTACTTTTCCCTGCAATAGCGTAATCGCAAACGCTTCCTCGCCGGTATATGCCTGTATATTGAAACTGGTGCCCATCACACGTACGTCTGCTCTTTCATCAGTTTCTACAATGAAAGATTTTTCTTTTGAATGAGCTACTTCCAGGTAGGCTTCTCCGGACAATTGTATTCTTCTTTCTGTGTCTGTAAATGCAGCAGGAAAGCGGATCGTGCTGGCGGCATTGAGCCATACACGCGATCCGTCTGCCAATACCAGCCGGAACTGTCTGCCTTTGGGGGTGGTCACTGTATTGAATGCGGCGGAGCCATCTGTAGTGGTGGTGGCTGTGTAATTGAGACTGTTATCCTGTAATATGATCTGCGTTCCTTTTTCTGCAGCTACCTGTCCGTTGCCCAGGCTGTCGAGCACAATACGTCTTCCGTCTGAAAGAGTAAGGATAGCACCATCGGTACCAGGTAAAATTAATGCGGTTTGCGGCTGTTGCGGCAATCCTTTTTGCGGGGAAGCGGAGTAATAGATCCACCAGCATACTGCTGCCAGGGTGATCACTGCTGCTGCCGACAAACGGGTGTAGAGTGTACGCAGCCGTGTTTTGCGGTAGATGAACTGCATTGCTTCTTCTTCCTGCCGGATGCGTTGACTGGTGCGCTGTAACCAATCGGGTTGAAAAGGAGGCAATGTTTCATAGGAGATCAATGCCTGGTATTCATCAAATACACGGGCATATTCTTCCGGGGAAAGTTCTCTGAGCCAGGCATACAATTGTTCTTTTTCTGTTTCAGAAATTGTATTGCCGGCCATTTTTTGCAACAGCTCATTATAATGCATATCTACGCCTTATAACCTAATAGCCGTAGCCAAAGAAAGATTGTGGACGTTTTTTCCTGTTTTTTTCAGACAGATGCTGGAGCAAGCAGGTAACCGGTGCCGGCCACCAGTAATATTGACAATAAGGGCATCTGTTTTACCTCTGCCCGCACTGCTTTGGAGGCCAGGTACAATTGTTTTACCACTACAGCTTTTGAAAGCCCGGTGGCTGTAACAATTTCATCCAGGGAATATTCTTCTATAACTCTCAGGGTATAGATCTTTCGCTGCCGTGGCGGAAGCCGGTCAATGACCTTCATGGCAGCGGCATACAGCTCTTTATATTCCAGGTGCCGGTAATCAATTGTTGTAGTGATGCCCGATGCTACGATCTCTTCTCTTTTATCAGAAGCCGTTGTTTTACGTTTCGCATCCACTACCAGGTTTTTTGCCATCTTTACCAGCAGTCCTTCAAAAGAATTTACCTGTAGTAGAATGCTTCTTTTGATCCATACTTTAAGAAACACTTCCTGGATGATGTTTTCTATTTCGTTGGCCGGACAAAAGGGGAGAAGACGTTGCTGCAGCCTGGGTTGATAGTGCCGGTACAATAAGGCAAAAGCATCCATGTCTCCGGATGAGAGTTGGGTGAGCAGTTGGTTTTCATTATCTGGAGGGCCGACTATCAAGATGAGTGCTATTCTGTGAACAAAGAAACAAAATTTAATACTAGCGGGCTAATATAATAACGAAAGGGATATGAAATATGGCAGTCTACTTGTTTTGTAGATTTTTAACAGGTTTGACGGTAGCACTAAAGAGGCAGACAGGTAGCTTCCGGGATGGGAAAACAATGATTCAGGTTCCGAAAGCATCTTATAAAAGCCTTTATAAGGCTGAAAATGGCGTTCAATAATGATTTAATAATGGCGGCTCTTTACACTTATATATTTATTAAATTACCTTGCGGAACTTTCCGGAAATCCACTATTGTCAATACGGATACGTGGTTTCCGGAAATAAAATAAGTATTGATATGAATCAAATGAAACATGTATTCTGGAGCTTGGTTTTTATGTGCGCTGCATACTATGCCAATGCACAATCCTCGTTGCCGGGATATTATATTTCCCTGGATAACGATACTATCACTTCACAGATCAGGATCAAAAAAGGCATGGCTGGTCAGCTTACCAATGATTTTACTGAGAAGGTTGAGGTGACGGACAGTTTAAAGGGCTTAATAAAGTTTCTGCCTGAAGATATAAAGGGGTATGGGTTTTCATACAATGGTCACCAGTATTTTTTTGCATCAAAACCTGTAAAAGACGGGTCAAAGAAATTTCTGTCTCCATTATATATTGGCGCCAGATCGAGTCTTTACGTATACGGTATTCAAACTACAGGAGGAGTGTCTGTGTCATCAAAACAGGTGTACTACACATTTGAAAAATCTGATAACGTCTACCTGTTTTTGAGAAATATTTTAAACAATAAATTCAGAAGCCAGTTGAAGGAGTTTTATAAAGATAATGTTGCCGTACAGCAATTGATTGATACAAAACTCAGGTACTGGTTAGATCTGGATAAGGATCTTATTGAAATAATGCTAAAGGCCAATATGGAATAGCCTTGCACAACAGAAGAGCCGATTACAGATCTGTATTAATTTTAGGACCATTGCTGATAACTATCTGTCACCTTATATAAAATAAAGCTGCTCTCCGGGCGGCTTTATTTTATAAAAATACAGACCATTCCTAAAAAAGGGAGACAGTTTACAGGACGGCTGTAACCCTGCCCGAAGCCACAACCGGCACCATAATATTTCCCTGCATATATGCTGGTATGACATTGGGGAATGATGCCCCTGGAAGCGGAGTTATTGCCGTGATCTTTTAAAAGGATAGCTTCAGCAAGAATAGAATTAAGAATATGTCTTTAGCCAGACATCATAAGAAAAAACAGACAATTGAGAAGTCTCAATTGTCTGTTTTGCATAAAAACTATCTTGTGGTGTAACCACCATTGGCGAAGATGGTTTGACCCGTAACCCACCAGCCATCCGTTACCAGGAATTCTACAAGCGGGGCGATGTCTTTGATGTCAGTTAAGCCACCCAGGTCAGAAGCTGATTTGTGATAGGCAACAGCATCGGCACTTTCCTGGCCGTAAAAGAAAGGTGTATCCATCGGGCCGGGTGCAACTGCAGTTACAGAAATACCGCGTGAACCAAATTCTTTAGAAGCTGCCCTGGTAAAGTGTTCTACCGGAGCTTTTGCACCTGCATAAGTAGAGTAGTAACCGGTAAAGGCGGCAAGCAGAGACGTTACAATGGTGTTGATCTTTCCATTGTTATTTAATTTCTTACCTGCTTCCTGGATAAAGAAATAGGCCACTTTGGAGTTGATATCACTCATACTGTCATACTCTGCTTCTGTGGTTTCTGTAAAAGGTTTTTTCAGCACTTTACCTACTGTATTGATGGCAATGTCGATGCCACCGAACTTTTCAATTGCCGCATCAAAAAGTTTGCTGATATTCTTTACATCAGTCAGGTCTGCCTGAAATATAAAAGCTGTTCCACCGGCATTGACAATATCTGCCAGTGTCTTTTCTGCATCTGCTTTAGTACTATCGCTATTGTAGTGAATAACTACTTTGGCACCTTTAGCTGCAAAATTACGGCTTAACAAACCCCCTAAGTTTTTCGCACCTCCTGCTATCAGGACTACTTTCTCTTTTAAATCGTTTCTTGCCATTTTGTTTGATTTTTTAATGTTTCAATTGATCTGCACAAAGATCAACTGGCTCAAAAAAAATCTATGGTGAACTTTTCGGAACTTTTATCCCTTGTTTTCTTTTCTGAACTGCCCGGGTGTTTTGCCTGTAATTTTTTTGAAGAACTTGGAGAAGTTGGATGGATCGTATGTCAGTATTCTTGCTATTTCTGAAACAGATTTATCAGTTTGGGAAAGCATCTGTTTAGCCTGATCAATGATCTTGATGTCGTAAAAATAACAAGGGTGGTTTCCTGTTTCCTTTTGAACGGTATCGGTCAGGTGTTTGTGCGACAGGAACAATTCACCGGAGATCTGGTTGATCTCCATAAAATCAGCCACTTTCCCTGAAATTACATCAGCAATATGTTTGTCCAGGAACTGTAAATAACTGCTGGTTATTTCTTTGACTCTTGTTAATATGCTCCGGTTTGCGTCGGTCATTCATCTAAATCTCAGAAAATAATACAAAAGATTCAAATTTTATTTAAACACGGCTGTTCTTTGCCGGCATTGGTTTTTTTGAGCTGCGGGCTATATAACTGACTGATCAATTCTTCCTTGTTCAACCACCAATGTCTGCATTCTGTATATGTTCATTTCGAATTTCCATTACATGAATAACCATCAAAAATCTCAATAGCTCCTGCAGAGATTACTCCCCTTAATTCAACGTAATTCTTTGGTTGCCTGAATACCTATTCCATTGTCCACGAAACATACAACACATTGAAGGGTGCTTCGCGCCGCAGGTGTCAGTTATTCCGGTATAAAACGGGCCTGGAAAATTAAATGGATGCTTGGTTTCCCAATAGTCATTATTCAGTATGATAGATCGGGGCGAAGAAAAGCCCATAGCTGCAAGCAGATCATCTGATAGAGGAAATTCTTTTCCATTGTGTAGAAGAATAGCAGAAAATCCATACTAAACATACTCTCAAGCTCAGGCGTCGCAGCAAGAAATTCCTTATTATCTCAAATAAATTTGAAGATACTACTTGCTGGTTAGATTTAGTAGTGCAATAAACGAAAAAATCCTTCAAGCCTGAAGACCTGAAGGATTTAATCTCTGTGATCCCGCTGGGACTCGAACCCAGGACCCATACATTAAAAGTGTATTGCTCTACCAACTGAGCTACGGAATCTACACTAATTACCTCACTTTTCGTAACGCCTCGTTGTTTTGGGAGTGCAAAAATAGGGCAAAATCATATTGCACCAAATTTTTTCTAAAAAAAATCTTCTAATATCCTGCATATCAAATTTTTTCGCCGCCACAACTCCGTTATTTTTGTATTACAATTATTAATTCATGTCTGTTTTCAAAGATAAAGTAGTGGCTATTACCGGGGGCACCGATGGCATCGGTAAAGCCCTTGTTCAGTTATTTATTGCAGAAGGCGCTAAAGTTGCAACATGCGGCCGTAATTATGATAAGTTATACAGTCTGCAACTGGAACATGCCAGTGTAATGCTGCATGCCATTACCTGCGATCTGAGTAAACAGCAGGATTGTAAACGGTTTATCGATTCTACCATCAAAACCTTTGGCGGTATTGATATCCTGATCAATAATGCCGGTATCAGCATGCGTTCCCTGTTCCAGGACGTGGACGTAGAGGTGATCCGGAAAGTGATGGATGTGAACTTCTTTGGTTCTGTTTACTGTACCAAAACAGCATTACAATCTATTATTGAGCGTAAAGGCATTATTGTAGGCATTTCCTCCATAGCCGGTTACCGGGGTTTACCCGGCCGTTCCGGTTATTCCGCCTCTAAATTTGCCCTGCTGGGCTGGCTCGAAGCACTCCGCACCGAATTGCTGCATAGTGGTGTGCATGTGATGTGGGTAAGCCCAGGCTATACCACTTCCAATATCCGGAATGTAGCCCTGAACAATGAAGGCAATCCTGAGGCAGAATCGCTGATGGATGAAGATAAAATGATGTCGGCCGAAGACTGTGCCCGTGAGATCTTTAAAGCCATTGAGCAGAAAAAACGCTCACTGGTACTTACCGGTACCGGCAAAAGAACCCTACTCATTAACCGGCTGTTCCCATCCCTGGCCGATAAACTGACCTATAAGTTTTTCTTTAAGGGAGGACAACTCATTAAATAATTCCGGGTTTGAGGTTTCGGATTAGTTGCAGTATTCAATCATTTATTTATGGCAACGATCCTTCGGTTTGAAGATCTTGACATCTGGCAGCCTGTAGGAAGCTGACGCATGATATTTTTGAGGCTTATAATAATTCTGAAAACTTTTATAAGGATTACAAATTAAAAGAACAGATCAATGCCTCCGGTGGTTCTGTTATGGATAATATTGCAGAAGGCTTTGAAAGAAGTGGCAGAAATGAGTTCATCAATTTTTTATCAATAGCAAAAGGCTCTTGTGGAGAAGTGAAATCTTAGTTGTACAGGGCTTTGGATAGAAAATACATCAGGCTGGAACAATTCGATCTGTTACTGAACGTGCAGAAGAATTGGCAACAAGTATAGTAGCTTTTATAAATTATCTCAATGATAGTAATTATAAAGGCAACAAATTTAAGAACAGAGCGTAACCCGGAACACAAAACACGAAACAGTAAATGTCTTTAATCACACTCACTTCAGATATAGGTCAGCAGGATTACCTGGTGGGTGCGGTTAAGGGTACGCTGATGCAGGTAAACCCTGCATTTTCACTGATAGACATTTCACATACTATTTCTCCTTTCAATTATCCGCAGGCAGCCTATGTGTGTCGCAATGCCATCCGGCATTTCCCGCCTTACACGTATCACATGCTGCTGGTGAACCTGTTTGAAAAAAAACCGGAACAACTGCTGCTGGCATATCACCAGGAACAATATATTCTGTGCGCCGATAATGGTTTGCTGACCATGATCCTGGAAGATAAACCTGAGCTGGTAATTGGCCTGCCACTAGACAAAACAGCGGTTAAGAACACCTTATACTGCACCCGCGTAATGGGCGAGGCCATTCAGCAGTTGCAAGCGGGGGCCAGGATCCAGGATATCGGCAATTCTGATGTAAGCATGATTGAAAAGAACTCACTGCGTCCTTTACTGGGCGAGAACTGGATGGAAGGACAGATCATTTTTATCGACAACTTTGAGAATATTGTTGTGAATATTACGCATGAACAGTTTGAAGCTCACCGCCGGGGACGCCGGTTCAGGATCACTTTTGTACGCAGTGAAGTAATTGACCGTATTGCTGAAACCTATGCAGATGTGCCTGAAGGAGAGAAGCTGGCGCTATTCAATGCAGCGGGGTACCTGGAAATTGCCATCAATAAGGGCAATGCTGCCGGATTGTTTGGTTTACAGGGATTTACTGAACGTACCCAGCACATGCAGAACAGGTTGTTCTACCAGACAGTACGGATCCATTTTGAATAAAACAAATTTTCCCCATTAAATGATTGTAATGCCCGGCAACGGATACAGGCAGAAAATAGTCTGTTAAGCGTTTATTTTTCATGAATATACCGGATTTGGGGGATTGCCGGAACGTACAGGCAGGGATACATTTGAACCTTAAATCAAAACTTTATGAGGCACTTATCCACTCTGCTTGTATTACTGGTTGTTTTGTCTGTGCAAACACAGGCAAAAGTATGGCGTATCAACAATAATGTTGGCGTAGCAGCCGATTTTACTACCTTTTTTGCTGCTGTACAGGCATCTGCTGTAGTCAACGGAGATACCCTGTATGTAGAAGCCAGTGCCAATGAATATACCACCAACAGCATTACTATTAATAAACGCCTGGTAATTATTGGCATGGGATATTTTCTGAATCCTGACGATACCAACAATCCTTCCAATACAGGCCTGCAGGCTGCTAACTATGGCTCACCCCTGCAATATATTAATTTCGGAGAGGGGTCTGCCGGTTCTAAAGTTCTGGGTATGTCGCTGAGCTATGTAAATATCGGCAGCAGTACCGTGGATATTAATCTTGTATTTGAACGTTGCCTGTTTTATAGCAACGGATTGATCTTTGCCAATGCCACACACAGCGGCGTTACTGTACGCAAGTGCTTCTTTATTGCTACTAGTATTTCTGCTACCAGCGGCAGTGTAACTAATTTTGTATGTGAGAATAATATCTTTTATGGCTACTGGGGAGGCGTTAATATGCCTGCGCTAACCGGTAGTACCAACGTTTTCCGTAATAACAGTATTAAAGATGCGAGTGTGAGCTCTACCCTGGTCAATTGCTATGTTGCTAATAATATCTTCGGAACAAATAATGCCCACTCATTTACCAACTGTACTATTAAGAATAATTTCTTTTCTGTTAACCAGACATTGTCCGGTACCGCATCAAACAACCAGGTAAATGTAAATATGGCCGATGTGTATGTAGGCGGCACCACCGGTAGCCTGGACAGCAGAATGATGCTCAAAAGTGGTTCTCCGGCCATTGCAGCGGGTGTTACAGTGGGCGCTGTTACTACGCCCGATTGCGGTGCTTTTGGAGCAACTGACCCTTATAAACTTTCGGGTATTCCCAATATTCCTACCATTTACAGTTTAACTGTTCCTGTTTCTATTCCTTCCGGTTCACCTACCATGAACATTACATTCAGTACAAGGAATAACAACTGATCTGTAACAGAACAGGGATGACGGCTTCATTGATCTTACAGGTTAATGCAGCCTGCATTCTTTTGTTGCGTTGAATAATGGAGCACGGCTCCCGGTGACCCTGTTGTGTCCGGTCACAATCTGTATCGGTATCCTGTGCAAAACAACCGGCATGAACCGGTGGTAAAGAATAGTGTGCGGCCGTAATTGTAAGGCTTCATTTCAGCCTAAAAAATCTAGCAATGAAGAAACTTTTATTTCTCTTCCTGTTATTAACAGGTGCCATATATTCTTATGCACAGGATCCTGCATATCCCGCTGCTCCTGCTGCTGTTCAGAATATTACGGCAGCAGAATATTTTATTGATACCGATCCCGGTTTTGGCAACGGAATACCGATTGCTGTAACGCCTGGTGTAAATATCAGCAATGATCCGGCGGCCATTAATGTAAACGGACTTAGCAATGGCATACATCGTTTATACATCCGCACGCGCAATGCCGCGGGTATATGGAGCATTGTATCAGCAAGAGAGTTTTTGTATGATGCAGATGTAGTTTATACCGCACCGCCTGCTGCCGCACAGAATATAGTGGCAGCAGAATATTTTATTGATACTGATCCTGGTTTTGGAATGGGTACTGCTATTGCTGTTACTCCGGGTGTTAATGTGGCCAATGCCTCTGCCACAATCAATACTGCCGGACTCAGCAATGGTATACATCGTTTGTATATACGCACCCGGAGCACAGAAGGCAGATGGAGTATGATCAGTGTCAGGGATTTTGTAGTGGATTTTGATTTTGCCTATCCTGCATCGCCTGTAGCAGCGCAGAATATAGTAGCCGCAGAATATTTCATTGATACCGATCCCGGCATGGGTAGTGCTACTGCCATTGCTGTTACGGCAGGTGGCGATCTCGGTAACATATCTGCAGCTATCAATACCGGTAGTTTATCTGCTGGTACGCATCGTTTGTATATCCGCACAAAAAATGCAGAAGGCCGCTGGAGTCTTACGCATTTCAGGGAATTTATTACAGATTCTAATCCGGCATACCCTGCATCGCCTGCAGCCGCACAGAATGTAGTGGCGGCAGAATATTTTATTGATACCGATCCCGGTATAGGCAGTGCTACCGCCATTCCTGTTACTGCCGGTGGCGATCTGAATAATATTACTGCAGCTATCAATACAAGTAGTTTATCTCCTGGTACGCATCGTTTGTATATCCGTACGAAAAATGCAGAAGGTCGCTGGAGTCTTACTTATGTCAAAGAGTTTATAACAGATATTGACCCAGCTTACGTAGCTGCACCAGCCGCCGCACAGAGCATCGTAGCCGCAGAATACTTTATTGATACCGATCCGGGAGCCGGTAGCGGCACCCCGGTAAGTATTACGCCTGGTGTAAATATCGGCAATATACCAGTGGCTGTAAATACCGGTTCACTCACCAGCGGTTCGCACAGGCTCTATCTCCGTACCAGGAATGCGGAAGGCCGCTGGAGCATTACCAATACTGATACCTTCTACGTAGGGGTACTGTCTTTATCTGCTGACACCTTATTATTTAGTAATGTTCCGCTAAGCAATACGATAACTAAAAAGCTCGCTATTACCAACCAAAGCAGCACCACACAAACCATTACAGGTATTACGGTGGCTGCTCCGTTCACAACAGACTTTACCGGTACCATTACCCTGGCACCCGGTACCACAGATACTGTGAAAGTAAACTTTACACCTGCCGCTGTGCAGCCTTATCAGCAAATCATGACATTGCAGACTTCTGCCGGTAACCTGGATGTGATGTTGAAAGGTACAGGTATAGCACAGGTTGCTACGTGGACAATTGATCCTGCAGGAGGACATGACTTCGGTGCAGTGGCGGTAAACAGTACAGCTAATTATAGCCTGACGATCCGCAACCCGGGCAATATTGATATCACACTGAGTAGTGTAACTGTTAATAATACAGCATTTGTTCCTGCCTATACAGCCGGAACGGTGATCGCTGCCGGTGGTGCTATCACCATACCGGTGGCCTTTACACCAACAGCAGTAAGTGCCTATAGCGGACAGTTTACCATCAATTCGTCTACCAATGGTGTCAGTGCGGTTACCACCGTAGTAACAGGTAATGGTTATATGCCTGGTACAGCACCTGTATTGCAATGGATCAGTGCCGCTCCTTACAGCAGCAATGGTGTTTATCCGGCTGTTGGACAAACCGGAATATTTACTTACAAAGTACTGTATACCTCTGCCGATAATAAGGCGCCACAGGCTGGTTATCCCAAAGTGGGTATTGACCTGAACGGTGATCATGACTTTGACGATCTGGGAGAAGGTACCTTCAATATGGTAAAAGAAGGCAACAGCAATGATTATACAACCGGTGTTGTGTATAGCTATACCTTCCAGCATACTGCCAATACCAGTACAGCAGGATATCAGTTCTTTGCAGTAGACAATAATGGCAATGCAGCTACGGCTACAGCTTATAAGTCAGGCCCTGTTGTTACCAGCGATCAGCTTGATCTGAGGATCTTTGCCAATGATATTTCGTTCAGTAAAAACAACCCGCAACCGGGTGAGTCATTTACGCTCACAGCCAATGTAAGCAACAGTAGTGCTTATCCGGCTACCAATGTACCGGTACGTTTTTACAGAGATACCATTCTGCTGGACAGTGCAATAATACCTGCCGTAAATGCTTTCGGCAGTGCTTCCATCTCAAAAGTGTTCTCATTTGCTGCTGAAGGATTTTATCCCATCAAAGTGTGGATCGACAGCAGTAATACACTCAATGATGCCAATGTACTGAATAACTATGCCATCAGGCCGATCACAGTGGGTAGTCCGCTGTTGCCGGGAGGCATTACAGTGACAACCAGTGCAAGCTATCAGCAATGTCCGCGTCCCAGCCTGTTGATCTCGGGTAATGCTATATACTTTGGTACAGGCAGTGCTACTGCTGTAGCTGGTGCAGAGGTCACCATTAATACAGGTACACAGGTGATCCATACCACTACCAATGCAAATGGTAACTATAGCTACCTGTTTAGCGGGGTAGACTGCGGTGGTAACCTGACCTATACGGTGACTGTTACAGACTTTACATTTACCAGCAGTCCTGTTACCAACACCATAGCAGTACCATGTCCTGCGGCCAATCTCTGCAGCCCGCCGCCCTCACAGGGAGGAATGAGTGCCACTTTCAGTACTTCGCCCTGTAGCAATAAAGTAGGCAGTTCGGGCAACGTGAACTTTATTGTAGAATACCGTTCGCGCGATCTCAACAATATGTGGAGTTTGTTTGATGAGATCACCAATGATAAACTGGAAATATTCCAGGACGGTGTACTGGTGCAGACAATTACCAGTTATGATGGATCGCATTCACCGGGTGAGCAAAGAGTAATACCTGTCACCTTCCCGCTCAACACTGCTGCTCCTGTTGAGATCAGAGGAGTACTTACTTATACGTATGTTGAATACCGCGAAATACCAAGCTCGCTGTATCATGGAATACGTACAGCAATGAGCGCCACAGGTGGCGGCACCGTTCGTCCGGAACTGAATCAGCCTGATCTGACTATACAACAGTTTGTGCAAACAGGCTTTAAGGCGTTCAGCTTTAACGATGCCAATATTAAGTGTGGTGATGCAGGTGCACATACCGTGAAGATCTTTGACGCTGTATCCGGCGGACCATTCAACCTGGTGAAAACAACTACTGTCAATTCGTTGGCAGGTGGTACGGCTATTGGTATTTCATTCAATGATCCTTCCCTGGCACCTGGTACACATACCATACGTATCATTACCGATGCCGATGGTACTGTAGATGAGCAGGATGAGAACAATAACGTGTTTGAAACAACCATTGTAGTACCATTCCCTGATCTGTCAATCCCTAAGATCAAAGCATCTAGTACGGCTTTGTCAATCGGGTCTGCTGTCAAATTCATAGCTACTGTAAAAAATACAGGTAGTGCGGCAGAAGATTTCTATGTACAGTTCAATGCAAATGGTACACAGATAGGCACTAAAAAGAAAGTAAGTTTTGTAAATGAAAATGAATCTGTAACAGTGGTCTCCGATGACTATATTGTAACTACTGCAGACAATGTATGTGGTATTACTATAGAAGCTATAGCGGATGTGGATGGAGATGTTACCGAATCTGATGAAAGCAATAACAGCAGACAGATAGTGTTTGCTTCAGACCTGGCGCCTTACCAATTACCCGGTGAGGTAGGCTCAGCCTCTAACCCGGCAGTGGTAAGAGTAAATACAACCAACCAGTTCTTCCCGGCCATCAGGAACATAGGTGAGCGTGACGTGAGCAATGTTTCTGTAAGGTTTATGCTGGGCAGCAACTGGATCGGGGCAGATGCTTTGGCTACTGTAAAAGCCGGTGAGGTATATGCAGCACACGCAGCCTTTACCCAGATGTTTACAGTGACCGGTGATTACGTGATACAGGTGATTGCCGATACTGCCAACACGATCTGTGAAAGCGACGAAAATAATAATGCCGGCAGTTTCTTTATCCGTGTAGTAGATACCAAACCCGATCTTGAAGTATTGTCACAATACATTTCACCCAGTAGTCTCAATCCTAACCTGGCACAGGCCATCACCATTGTAGGCACAGTAAGGAATAGTGGCGGCAAACCTTCCACACCAAATAAGCTGCGCTTCCTGGTAGATGATATCCAGTTGGGTGATGATGTGCCAATAGGAGTGATACAGCCCGGTAAGGATACTACTGTACAGGCTACTGCGCTTTATAGTTCTATTATCAGTGGTGTAAAAGTGATGAAGATCATGGCAGACCCGGACAATACACTTGATGAAGAACGGGAAGACAACAATGTGGCTACCCGTACAATGATAGTGGGTGAAGCTCCTGATATGTCGCGCAACGGAATCCACGCCATCACCTTTAATCCTTCAGGATTCTCAAGAGGAGATAGTGTATTTGTATCATTTACTGTTAAAAATAACGGTGTGGCTGCGGGAACTGCCTGGGCAAGGTTCATGATCTATGATAATGCTAAAAACCTGCGTAGTGTTGACAGCGTACAGTTCTCACTGGCACCGGGCGAAAGCGGTGTGCTGACCCGGAAGATGCTGTTTGATATTGACAAGGGTACGGTCATTACAGAGATCGTTAAATGTTCACCCATGGAGTTTGACCTGCTGAACAATACCGATACCTTGGATTTCAGCACCGTGAAGAACTTAACCGCCAATATTGTAGTACCTCAGAACCTGGATATGAGAAAAGGTCTGCCTTCTGCACTACCCGGCTGGATTGGTGGCAAACTGGTATTGGGTGATTACGACCTGGTGGTGAATGGTATTGTTACCAATATTGATACCGCTCACTTTATCATAACCAATGGTACCGGTAAACTGAAGCTGATCAACAGCAATGCAGTTGATACCTTCCCGGTAGGTACAGCATTGTACAAACCCAATTTTGTACGGATCAGCAATAGTGGTGTGGCAGACAACTTCAGTGTAAGAGCAGTACCGTTTGTATTGAAAGGTGGTACTAATGGTGATACCATTCGTACAGGTAATGTAAATGTTACCTGGCATATTGAGGAAGATGTACCTGGTGGCAGCAATGCTATTGCAGAGTTCTTCTGGAGTGCAGCGGATGAATTGCCGGGCTTTGACAGGGATGTAGCCAGGGCTGCGCACTTTACTACCTTGTGGCAGTTGGGTGATATGGCTCCTGCAACTGCTATCAGTGCATATGCACAGTTCAGTAAAGCACAATCCGGTTATACCAGCTTCTCACCCTTTACGGTAACCAGTGGTACCAGTACGCCTTTACCATTGCGGTTGACAGCATTCACTGCTGTTAAGCAGGGTAGCGGAGCAGTGCTGAACTGGCAGACTGCCGATGAAAACAATACCAGTCATTTTGTGGTACAGTACGGCACCAATGGTCTGCAGTTTGAAGACCTGGGCAATATAAAAGCTGCCAACACACCTGGTAATCATAGTTACCGGTTTGTACACCCCGTACTGAGGGAAGGCAGCAATTACTACAGGCTGAAGATGGTGGATCTGGATGGCAGTGTTGTGTACAGTGATATACGACTCATTAAACAGGAACTGATCACGCTGCTGCAGGTGTTCCCCAACCCTGTACAGCAACAGGTAACTGTGAAAGGTATAGAGGCCAATGGTGTACTGCAGGTGATTGCTATGGATGGTAAAATAGTGAAACAGGTTATAACCACTGGTACCAGTATGGTATTGAATCTGGGCACACTTTCCAAAGGCATGTACACTATACAATACAGTCATCACAATACAACACAGCAATTGAAGATTGTGAAAGAATAAACATTGACCAGTATAAAAGATCTGTGTTACACCGGCAATTCTTTGCCACTGTAAAATTTGGATGAATTATACACAAGCCGGTTTGCAATAGCAACCGGCTTGTTTTTTCATTGGTAAAATATGGTGGCATAATTATTTTGCATCTCCGGAATATTATCCCGGTAAGGTATTTCTATAGGGAAAAGCAGGTATTGAAGGTGTCCGGAGCAATAAAATATCAGTGTTGCGGATACATTGCTGATGCCTGTAAACGGTAGCGTGAAAGTGCCTTTTTCCCCTGTAAAAAGCCCGTTTTAGCCCCTTTTTTAAACAATTCGGCAGAAAGGTGTATTAAATGTGCGAAAGTTATGGGGTTATAATGGATGAAATACCTAAATTTATTTATTAACCCATAAAATTTTAATGCTATGCCAAAAACAGTTAAAAAGGTGGCCAAGAAAGCGGCTCCTAAAAAAGCGGCTAAGAAAGCAGCCCCCAAAAAAGCAGCTAAAAAGAAATCTGCCCGTAAGCCAAATGCGGCTTTCATGGCAGCGCTTACTCCCAGTGCAACACTTGCTGAAGTTATCGGAAACAAGCCGTTGCCAAGAACAGAGATCGTGAAAAAGATCTGGGATTATATCAAGAAGAACAAATTGCAAGACAAAGCAAACAAGAGAATGATCAATGCTGACAGCAAACTGAAACCGCTGTTTGGTAAAGACCAGATATCTATGTTTGACCTGGCAAAGATTGTAAGCAAACACGTGAAATAATATCAACTGGTATTAAATCCGGTTATAAGCCTGCTGTATTCGCTGCAGGCTTTTTTATGCTTGTACCTGTACAGGTGGTATCGGTGTAAGCTATATACGTGTTATAAAAAAACAGTAAATTAGAGAAATTGCTATTTGCTGCATGGCCACTACATTTCAGAATATAGATGAATACATTGCCGGATTCCCGGAAGACATACAGGAAAAACTGGAAAGGCTCCGTGCTGTTATCCGCAAAGCAGCACCACAGGCAACAGAGATCATCAGTTACAATATGCCGGCATTTGCATTGGAAGGAAGCCTGGTGTATTTCGCAGGATATAAGCATCATATTGGTTTTTATCCTACCTCCACACCCATGAAGGTTTTCAGGGAAGAAATAGCAGTGTACAAAAACTCAAAAGGCGCAATACAGTTTCCTCTTGATAAACCCATTCCTGCAGGACTGGTAACAAGGATCGTGAAATTCAGAGTGAAGGAAAATAAAGAGCGGGCAGCGTTGAAAAAGAAGAAGAAAAAATTGTTGTAATTATCAATTCCTTCTATATACATAAAAAGCGCCGGTAAGGCGCTTTTTTATTATGCTGTTGAAATAAATATTATGAAGCCTGCTCTGCAGCGGGGGCTGTTTTTTTGCTTTTTTTATCCCTCGCCATGCGCGAGTATACGGATATGTTTCCGTCAAAAAGGAACTGGAATAACAACACCACATAAGATGTATGATAACCCAGCGTATTGTAATAGTTGCCCGCTATCTTTCTTACTTTGGGTAATTGATTCCAGGGCACAGAAGGGAAATCATGATGTTCATTGTGATAACCTACATTCAGGTTTACAATGTTCATGGGACCATAATAACTTTTGGTTTCCTGGTCGCCGTGGGTAAGAAAGTGTTCCTGTATCCATCTTGCTCCAAGTGGATGTAACCCGATGGAAAAAAAGAAACTGGCTATCAGGTAAACGGTGGCTTTGGCACCAAAAAAATAGATGATGGCACCCATAAATGCAAACTGTACGATCCAGTTTACTACTGTCCACACATCAAAGATCTTAATGTCGGCAGTAAGCCGCAAAGGACGTATCATCTGGAATACGGGATATAACAACAGCCAGATGGCTTTGCCAAATGTAGAGTTGTTGATCAGTTTTGCTTCCCAGCGATTGGGCATATCGGCATCGAGTGCTTCCACTCCCTGGTATGCATGGTGCTTGATATGATATTTGGCAAAGGAAACAGAACTGGGAAATACCTGTGCAAGATTGGCAGTAATGCCTGCAATGATATTCAGTGTCTTGTTTTTGAAAATAAGGTTGTGGGTAGCTTCATGCACACATACAAACAAGGTGTGACAACAAAAGGCTCCCACCAGGTAAGCAAGAACAAATACCCAGATCCATGAAAGATCGTATACGCGTGATGACAGAAGAATAGCAATGGCTACCTGTAATCCCACAGCCAGTAAAATAACCAGGATGGTATATGGATTACGCCCCATCAATGTCCTGATCTCAGGATGTTCAGTGATAATTTCCCGGGTACGCGATTTATGTGGGTCCTGCTCATGAGACCACTGGAACGATGAAAGTTTTTGCCGGCTCATTCGGTCAAAATATTGGTTGGTTATTAGGTAAAATTGAAAATAACGCAAAAAACACACCGGCAGAAGATTATTCAGAAAAAAATAAACATATTTAAGTGTTTTGAAGGTGTATTTCCCATATTCGTAAAATTCCGCAGGCAAAATAGTGTGTCAGCGTACAAATGCAACAGCATTGCCGCTCAGGGCGTCCTGCAGCCACCACTCGTTCATTTGCGCCAGATTTTGAGGAAGGGCATCTGTGCGAAAGAATTGTAATGCCGCCGTTTCGTTGTTAGAAAAGTTTTCCAAAATGCTGCTGTTCAGCGCAACCTCAAAATAAGTGGTCACGTACTGAACACTGTGGTCCGGGTAATAATAAGTTTGCGAGGCGGGAGAAGAATAAATACCAATCAGCCGCCGGATGGTACCCTGAACACTCGTTTCTTCCTCAATTTCGCGCAGAATGGCTTCTGCAACAGTTTCACCAAACTCCACATGTCCTGAAATAATACACCACTGGTTTACATCCCGGCGTTTTTGCAATAATATCTCTCCCTGTTCATTGAAAATAGCTGCAGCCACAGCCGGTACGATCTTTTGTTGTGTGCTCATATACCTCCACTCGTTTGGTGGCGGCTAATTTAGTATAATTCAGCGGGGGGGGGCTGTAAAATATCTTGCCGGCTCATTCGTCATACAATGTATGGAGTATAGTGATCCCATACGTGTGTACAGCACCCGTGCATTTACTGGCAGGTTCATGCCGTCTCTTCAACTGGCTGCTGCATTGAAAAGCGATTTTGGAAAATTCTTCGTGATCAGGGTAGAGGATATGTACAGGCATGTACACCATGATGTACCCGCTTCCCGTTCTTACAATCATAGTTGTTTGTTCCTGACCAGCGGCCGGGCAACGATGCAGATCGGTAACAGTACTTACAGTATTAAGGGAAATGAATTGCTGTTTGTGCCTGCCGGCCAGGTATTTTCATTCCGTACCGGAGATGTGAATGAAGGTTATTTGTGTCATTTTCACAACGATCTTTTTGTAAACAGGATCAGTAAAAAAGAAAGTCTTGAAGGATTTGCATTTCTGCGGGCACGGGGCAATCCCGTGGTAAAACCAGGAGTGCAGGCGGTTGCTTTTATTACGGCTATTTTCAACCGCCTGTTGCAGGAGTATACTGAAAACGGGTTGAAAGATGTGGAGATGATCGCAGCATGGCTGATGGCATTCCTTTGCGAAGCCAACAGGGCATATGTGGCAACGGATCCATTTCATATGCCAGCCATGCATATTGTAAACAGGTTTAAGGAGTTGGTATACCTGCATTTCAAAACAAAGCACCTGGTGAAAGAGTATGCTGATATGCTGCACGTTACACCTAATCATCTCAATAAAATTATAAAACGCGATACCGGTCGTTCTGCCGGTAAATGGATTGATGAGGCTATTATTCTTGATGCCAAGGCCATGTTGTATCAGACGCGTTTGTCGGTCAATGAAATTGCATCAGCCACTGGTCTGCACGACCCATCCTATTTCACAAGACTGTTTAAAAAGTATGAAGGCATTACGCCTGCTGCCTATCGTAAAATGATTGAAACGTCCGGAACATAGCTTGTTTTGTCCTGCCGGTTGATAGCTGTTGTGATGAATTTTGCATCACTAAAATACAGCGTGCTATGTATGTTTTCCTGTTGGTTCTGCACTCACTTGTCCGCTGGCTGGTTCTGGTAATGTTACTGTATGCTGTTTACAGGGGCATCAGAGGCTGGCGCAGCGGATCATTATTTACTGTTATTGATGAAAGGATCCGCCATATTACCGCTACGGTAGCACATGTACAATTGATGATAGGGTATGTACTGTATTTTACCAGCCCGCTGGTAAAGTATTTCCGGGGGCATTATGCTGAAGCTCTCAGGCAACCGGACAGCCGGTTTTTCGGAATGATACATGTTTTACTGATGACACTTGCTGTTATTGTAGTGACCATTGGCTCTGCGATGGCCAAGCGTAAAAAAACAGCTATAGCAAAGTTCAGGACCATGACCTGCTGGTACATTGCAGCGCTGGTCATTATTTTCCTGGTCATTCCATGGCCGTTTTCTCCATTGGCAAAAAGACCTTTTATAAGAAACTTTTAATGATGCTGAAATTGCTTAACTCGCCTTTGACACGATTACGTGTTACAGGTGTACTGGAAGGTATTTCCCTGATCGTTTTAACCGGCATTGCTGTTCCTGTAAAGTATATCAATGATGATCCGTCGCTGGTTAAGATCATCGGGCCTTTGCATGGATTGTTGTTCCTGCTGTATGTGATCAATGCCATCAGTGTAGGAGTGGAGTATCGCTGGAAATTTTCCGTTACTACCTGGAAGGTACTACTGGCCTGTATAATTCCTTTTGGTACTTTTTATATTGACAGGAAGATACTGCGACGGCTGTAAACACCGTACCGCTTATCAGATCTTATCAATCCTGATCCATTTCATGCCGGCGGCTTCAGCGGCCATTACACCGGGAGTGCCGTCTTCAAAAACTATACAGGTTTCAGGAGCTATGCCCAGTTCTCCGGCTGCTTTCAGAAAAGGATCGGCAAAAGGTTTGCCTTTGGGTGTTTCGCCTGCACAAACCAATACATCTACCAATGTATCAATACCCAGTACGGCCAGTGTTTTGGACACTGTTTTACGGCTTCCGCCGGAAACAACGCCGATCTTTACTTTTCCGGCATGTGTTTTCAGGTGGTTTACCACAAAATCAACAGGCTGGGTGTGCTGGATATATTCTTCGATGAAAAGATTAGACTTGCGGGTTGCAAATTCAACGGGATCAAAAGGTGTATTGTATCGTTTACTGATCTCGCCGGCCACCAGCACGGTAGACCAGCCAGCCAGTTCATCAATAATAGAATCGTCCAGTTGGATGCCATACGTTGCTGCTACATCAACGTATGAATCTTTATGGGCCTGCATATTGTCGGCCAGTGTGCCATCACAGTCGTACAGAAATGCCTGGTAGTTGCCTTCAGTAAGCTGGTTGAGTACAGACAGCTTATCAATGTTGCTGATTCCTTTGTTCACCGGGTTGCTACATTTTAAAGGGCGTAAAGGTAAGTGAATCAGATTAATTAGTTCATTTTGAAGTATTAAAGGCTTTTGATACGTATTCTTTCCCTTACAAACCAGTGCGGAAAAGGCTGTCTCTGCTTTTGAGACTGCGTCATCCCTGTCCTTACCGTTCGTAATGCGATAAGCGTTGTCTTAAGATCTTCATTTCCTGTTGCAGGGTATGTACTTTTTCCAGCAGGTGAGCAACAGCCTCAACACCTTCGGCATTAATGCCAAGTTCGGTATGTAAACGACTCAGTACTTCAATATCTTTCAACTGGTCTGCATGCAGAAAATGTTGTTGTTCTACTGTGATGATCTCAATCAGTCCTGCATCTTCAAGGGAAGTGATAAAGGTATAGGACACCTGGTTGTGCAGGCAGAAATCGTTTGCCGGTATCAGATCAAGTGGTTCCATTACGATTGTTTTTGAAGATTAGCTAATTGTCTGAACAGCTCTTTTTCCTTTTCGGTAAGATGTGTGGGCATTTTGATATTGTAGGTTACATACAGATCTCCAAACTGTCCTTCCTGTTTGTATACTGGAAATCCTTTGCCTTTGACCCTTGCTTTGGTACCATTCTGCGTTTCCGGAGGCACTTTCAGTTTGATCTTTCCATCCATGGTATCTACAACCAGTTCTCCGCCCAATATAGCGGTGTACAGCGGAATATCCTGTGTCAGATACAGGTCGTTTCCCTGTCGTATAAAAGGTGTATCGTTCTGTATGTTGAAAGTAATATACAGGTCGCCGGCCGGACCTCCGTTAATGCCCGGGCCTCCGCTCCCTTTCAGTTTGATCACCTGCCCATCTTCGGCTCCTGCCGGAATGGTGATCCGCAGGTTCTTACCATTTACGGTCAATACCTGTTTGTGACTGGTAAACACGTCGCGCAAACGTAACTGCAGTTCAGCATGATAATCCTCACCCCTGAATTTTACCTGGCTGCCCCGGCGACCGGACCTGCCTTGTCCGAATAGTTGTTCAAAAAAATCAGAAAACTCACCGTTATCATTGCCAAAATCGGTGTAATTGCCATAGTTGCCGTGCGGTGGTGAGCCGCCCTGTTGCCGGGCCTGTTCAAATTGTTCGGCATGCTTCCAGTTTTCGCCATACTGGTCGTACTTTTTGCGATTTTCAGGATCGCTCAATACTTCGTTGGCTTCATTGATCTGCTGGAATTTCTTTTTGGCATCGGCATCATCCGGGTTCAGATCCGGGTGGAATTTGCGGGCCAGTTTGCGATATGCTTTTTTGATATCGTCTGTAGATGCGTTTTTATCTACTCCCAGTACTTTGTAATAATCTATAAAATCTGCCATACCCCTCTGTTTGTAGTATCAATTTATTGAATTTTCAGGAGAAGATAGAATTTGAAAATGTGAAATGAGTTAATTTGAAAATGGGTTGGGTAATGGTTGGATGGTTGAGAAAAGTCCGGAAGACCGGAAGTCGGAATGTCCGAAAGAAAGATGCATGCAAAGGCGCGAAATTTGTATTCCGCTAGAAGCTATAACCTAACAGCTAGCTCCTTGTATTAGCCAGTTGCTCTAAGCTCACGGCGCGCAGCTGTATTCAACTTATAACCTACAACTTAAAACTTATCCCTCCTGCCTGCATTTTCAACTCCATGATCCTTGCAATAGAATGGGCTCTGGCAATGGCATCTGTGGCAACCGGGCCGGTATAGAGTTCCAGCACCGTTGTTTCCCATAGTTGCAGCCACCGTTCAAAATGATGATGCTCCATTGCTGAAAGTTTATGCAGTGCAAAATGTTTGTCCATCGGCTGGCCTTTGTAAGTACCTGCTCCCAGCAGTATAGAATCCCAGAACGAGATCATAATGGGGATGTGAGTATCCCAGGAGAAATAAACTACCTGTGTAAAGAAGTGTTGTATAACAGGGTCTTTCACCACCTTACTGTAAAAACGGTTTATCAGCAGGGCTATATCGTCTGTAGTCTGAATATCGTGCAAGAGAGTGTGGTTTGTAATATTAACGTTTGTATGTGTTGATTGTTCTGCCGCAGGACTGCAAATTGTTAAGATCTGCTTTGGTATTGATGTTGGTGAAAGCCGTTTGCTGTTGTGCTTGCACAGGCAATTGGTATACCGACAATTGTTGCAATGCATATTTCATACTGTGACGGTGTAATTGCCCGGAATAATGCAGTTGTAAAATGGCAGCCAATCCTTTTGATGTGTATAAACCACAAAGAGGCTCTGGTTCATTATTAATACTGTACAGGTAAACACCGGCGGTTTGGGTATGCTGTATATCCTTTAATGATTGCAGTAGGCCGGTCTCCATAGCAGGCATATCACAGGCCAGTACCAGCAGATCCTGCTGCGGGTGGCACAGGTGTACGCTCAGTATACCCGCCAGCGGACCACCAACAGGCGGCTGCACCTGGTCCTGTATTAGTTCGGTTGCAGCAAAGACGGACTGGTAAGTAGCATGCTGTGCAACATTGACTGATAATACCACTGGTAATTGCAATGCAGCCAGTTTACCGGCAGCTATCTGTGCCCAGTGAATACCATTGAGCTGCAGTAATGCCTTATCGCTGCCCATCCGGGTGCTTTGTCCGCCACATAATACTACGCCCAGCATCATTGTACAGCTATTGGGTTTTGCCGGTCAAGGTACTTAAAATAAAAACACAGGAAGTACCTGTGCTTTTACAAAATGGATATGGCGATGATCTGTTTTAATTGGATGGTTTAAACACGTTTTCATCAAGTACGGGGTTGAATGTTACTTTACTGAAAGTCATATCGCCTACCCCAGAGCTGCGTTTATAGGCCACCAGGTAGCCTTCCGGTGATTTACGGTAATCTGAGTATTCGGTGGTCACTTCCTGTTCTTCACCGTTTACGAGGGATGGGGTAACAGACTTTACCAGCATATAACCGGCATCCAGGTAGTATAAACCGCTTTTGCCGCTGGAACGGGTTACTTTCATTTTGTAGCAATCAGCACCGTTCACTTTTTCTTTACCGAGATATTCTACCTTATTACCCTTGCTCTGGTAATCAACCAGCGGCCCGTGCAGGTCAAGACTGACCTGTGACAGTTTTACCTGGTTTTCCGGAATGGATTCCGCAGCAGTATTTCCGGCAAAGGGATTGTATGACCAACCCGCAGTAGGTGTAATGATACTGTAACCTGTCTGGTCCATTAACGAAAATTCAATTTTCAGGCCTTTATTATGTGCCTGGTAATATTTGATCTGCACTTCGTTGCCCATTTGAAGAAGTGTACCTTCCATGGACAGACTTTGCAGCGAATGTATTTTGTCAAGACCGCCGCGGGCTTCTATGTGCTTGTTAACAATGTCGTCAACGGTTTGGGCATGTGTACCGGTAATAATGGCTAGTAGCAAAAAGAGGGTAGTGAACCCGGTTATTTTTTTCATACAGGAATGTTTTATGATATAGAATGTTAGTTGTCCGGAGTTGCCATTTGTTACAAGGTCGGCTATTTTTTATAATCTGTAAAGTTCTCGGGTCGTTTTTGTAACACGGCGTAGGCTTGGATACTTTTACGCAATAGTAACCCATATTGTATGTAAACCAATCCTTATGTGCTGCACCATCACCGCATCTTTTTTTCAATTTATCAACCCGGCAATGTGAACAATTGGTTTCCTGCAGTGTTAAGAAAAACAAACGACCCAGTCTGCATAAAATATTTTATTTCAAATAACACTGATTATGCAATGTATTTCAGTCAGGTATAGTTGATGATTTTCTCTGGTTAAGGCCCCTGATTCATTTTGAACCTGAATAAATATTTACGTATGAACCAAAAATTACCTGCATTGCTATTGGCAGGTGTGCTGTGCGCTTCCATGCTATATGCACAGGATAACGAACCTGCTCCCAAAAAGAAAGGATCTTTGATTGGCTTTAGTTTTAACACTACCGATTTTAAAACACCCAATGTGATCAAGGCAAATTCGCTGAGTCACGTTTTAAAACATGGCGGCGGTACCAGGGTTTCACAGATGGATCCCGGTTTTTCAATTACATACTGGAAAGGATTGACCAATATGCTGGATCTGTCGGTGCGTTACAACGGCCTGTTTACCGATTACAAACAGAACAATGCGAGCGATAAAAGCTATGCCAACGAATTTGAAGCATCACTGCATCTGCGTCCGCTGGCAGACAATCACCTGATACAGCCTTTTGTTACCGGTGGTATCGGTGTAGGACAATACAGTAAAACATGGACACCCTATGCACCGGCCGGTGTAGGTATTCAGCTTAATTTCAGCAGCGTTACATACTTGTTCTTACAGGCCAATTACCGCATCAGCCTGGATAAATCATCAGCAGATGACAACCTGTTCTATTCTGTAGGGATAACAGAAAATATATCAAAACCCAAACCTAAGCCGGCACCCAAAGTAGTGTCTATGCCGGTAGTAGTAGAAAAGAAAGACCGCGATAATGATGGTGTGGTAGATAGCCTCGATGCATGTCCTGATGTACCCGGTTTGGCAAAATTCAACGGCTGTCCGGATACAGATGGTGATGGCATACCTGATAAAGATGATAAATGCCCCACGGTGGCAGGTTTGGCGCGTTACCAAGGCTGCCCCATTCCGGATACAGATGGCGATGGCATAAATGACGAAGAAGATAAGTGTCCCAATATGCCGGGGGTAGCGCGTTACCAGGGGTGTCCCGTGCCTGACCGTGACAAAGATGGCGTAAATGATGAAGAAGATAAATGTCCTGATCTGCCCGGACCTGCCTCCAACAATGGTTGTCCTGTGGTAAAAGATGAAGTACGCAAAAGGGTGGAAGTGGCTGCCAGCAAGATCTTCTTTATAACCGGCAGTGCTAAGCTGGCTACACAATCCTACAAATCGCTGGATGAAGTGGTAAAACTGATGGCAGAAGACGCCAATCTTAAACTGGATGTAGATGGCCATACTGATAATACGGGTAAAGCTGAACTTAACCAGAGGCTGAGTGAGAACCGTGCAAAAGCAGTACACGATTACCTGGTGAAAAAAGGTGTTGATAGCAATCGTTTGAAATCTACGGGCTACGGGCAGGATAAGCCGATTGCAGATAATAAAACTGCTGCCGGTCGTGCCAAAAACAGAAGGGTAGAGCTGAACCTTCATTACAATTAAGAAGCCGCTATAGTGTCAGATAAAGTAAAGTACAAAAAGGATCACCTGTTTACAGGTGATCCTTTTTGCTTTAATGTAAGCTATCAAAGCTCTTTTACCTTGATATAAAAGTTGTCAGTAAGGAATACGTGAAAACAGGTCTGTATTATTCAGGTAGATCTTCAGCGATGGCAGCACAAGCAGGAAGATCAGTACAGCCAGTATACGATTGGTGTGCTGATGTTTTTTCCGGAAAAAAGCAATGTACTGATAATAAAACCCTGTATAGCTAGATTGTTTGATGGTCAGGAATTACGTTGTATTCCGTTCGCGGCTCGAAGCCTTTACAACTGCCAACTGCATTTTCGCTCACAGCTCGTAGCTTCTGCATACTTCTTTCTTCCGGACTTCCGGTCTTCCCGGCTTTCCGACTTGTATACGCTAAAACTAGTACTTCAAAGTTTATCTATGTTAATTTTTTTTAATAACTCCTCAGAATAACCTGCTTTGCCATTTTATTTCCTGGTTCCTGACTTTTTGCCAGCAAAATGCGCAAAGGCAGTCCCGGCGGGGCTATTGTCAGTTTCTTTGTGTATAAGTCGTGTATATTTATTGAATCTGGGAACCGCGGGCGCTGTATTTTGTATGGCTATTCACATATATTTGCCTCCTTCACAAAAATAGATACTGTGCGATTAAAGAGTTTAGAAATCAAAGGATTCAAGAGTTTTGCCGACAAAACCACGCTCAATTTTGATGAGGGTATAACCGGTGTAATTGGTCCGAATGGGTGCGGAAAGAGTAATATTATCGACAGCATCCGTTGGGTAATTGGCGAACAAAAGATCAGCCATCTTCGTAGCGAAAGCCTCGAAAACCTGGTGTTCAATGGGTCTAAAACCCGTTCTGCCAGCGGTTTGGCCGAAGTAAGCCTCACCTTTGAAAACACGAAGAACCTGTTGCCTACAGAATTTAATACGGTTACTGTTACCCGTAAATTCTATAAAAGCGGGGAGAGTGAATACCGTCTCAATGATGTACAGTGTCGTTTGAAGGATATCCAGAACCTGTTTATGGATACGGGCGTAAGTACTGATAGCTATGCCATTATTGAACTGGGTATGGTGGATGAGATCATTAAGGACAAAGAGAACAGCCGTCGCCGCATGCTGGAACAGGCTGCCGGCATCACCATCTACAAAACCCGTAAAAAGGAAGCCAAACAGAAGCTGGATGCCACCGAACAGGATCTGAACCGTATTGAAGACCTTTTGTTCGAGATCAACAACCAGTTGAAAAGCCTTGAAAACCAGGCTAAAAAGGCAGAAAAATACTACGAGATCAAGAAAGAGTACCGTGAATACAGCATTGAACTGGCCAAAGGTTCACTGGAAGGTTTTAACGTAACCTACCGTGATCTGAACAGTCAGTCTGAAACTGAAACGGACAAAAGAATAAAGCTGGAAGCAGAAATTGCCAATGAAGAGGCCACCATCGAGCAGGAAAAAGTAGGGTTTATTGAAAAGGAGCGTGCTTTGCAAAGCATGCAGTACGAATTCAATGAATTGCTGCAAACCCTGCGTACAAAAGAGAACGACAAAAATCTGGCTTCACAGCGACTGAATTTCCTGAAAGAAAAGGAAGAAAACCTGCAACAGTTCCTTGATAAAAGCGAAGGACAACTGAAAGGACTGGATGAAAGCATTGAATTTACCCGCATACAGGTAGGAGAAGAACAAAATAAACTGGAAAGCCTGCAACAGCAACTGGAAGACTTGAAAGGTGCTGTAGAAGAAAAACGCACGGTGTTTGATGAAAAACGTGTGCATGTGGATCGTCTGCGTGGTGAAAACCTCAGTATCCAGCGCAACCAGTTTGATGCGGAGAAGAAAGTAGCCGTTGCAGATACTTCTATCCAGAACTTCCGTCAGCGTATACAGCAACTGGAAGAAGAGCGTGAAGTACGTTACAGCCAGTTAAAACAACTGGAAGAAGAACGTATGACCCGTGAACAGGAACTGGAAAGCCGCAAGCGCGATCTGCAGATGCTGCAGGAACAACACGAACGTACCAAAGAACAGATATTGCAAACCCAGGGTGAACTGGAGCAATTGCGTCAGCAATTGGGTGAAGAAGGTCGTAAACTGGATGCCAAAAAGAACGAATACGATCTGCTGAAAAGCCTGATCGATTCTATGGAAGGCTATCCGGAAAGCGTAAAATTCCTGCACAACAACAAAAACTGGAATCATACCGCACCGATCTTGTCTGATATCATCTATGTAAAAGAAGAATATCGTGCAGCAGTAGAGAATGTACTGGAGCCTTACCTGAACTATTATGTAGTGAACAACCTGCAGGAAGGTTTACAGGCCGTACACCTGCTGGATGAACATAAAAAAGGAAAAGCCAATTTCTTCCTGCTGGATAAATTACAGAGTGCTGATATAGCCGCCGCTCATGATATTGCCAATGCTATTCCGGCCATACAGGTAATTGAGGTAGATGAGCAATACCGCAGGCTGGCTGAGCACCTGCTGGGTAATGTATTCATTGCAGAGAATGATGATGTGCTGAACCACAGTAACGGTGCGGTGATCCTGGAAAAAACAGGTAAATATGTTAAAGGAAAATATGCATTGACAGGTGGTAGCGTAGGACTGTTTGAAGGTAAAAAGATCGGTCGAGCAAAGAACCTGGAGAAATTATACGAAGAGATCCAGGCACAGGAAGCCATTGTAGAAGGATTGAAAACTGCTATCCAGAACAAACACAATGAAGTGATTGGCTACAATGAACAACTGAAAGAAACTGCCATCAAACAGGCACAGGAAGATATTAACCGGTTGACCAACCTGGTGTTCTCACTCCAGAATAAAATGGAGAACCTGCAGGGTATGCAAAGCTCTTCACAGAACAGGCTGGAAGAAATGCAATTGAGTATGGAAGAAACAATGGCTTCCATTGAAGGCACCCGCAATGAATGGACGCAACTGGTAAACCTGCTGAATGAAGTACGCGACAAACTGAAAGTAGCAGAAGATGATTATAGGTCTGCCGAAGCGGCGTATAACAATTCACAGGCTGGTTACAATGAATTTAATCTGCAGGTTACCCGCCAGCATAGCAAGATCAACGCACTGACACAGGAACTGGAATTCAAAAGCAACCAGTTGAAAGATCTGAAAAACCAGATCGACTCCAATGTGGCACAGTTAAAACAAACAGTAGAAAGTATCTCTTCCAGTGCAGATGAGCTTACCACTGCAGAGAATGGACTGGTAGACCTGTTGCGTAAAAAAGAGGAAGAGGAAAAACGTCTTAACGAAGCTGATCAGGCTTATTATAACCTGCGCAATGCACTGAATGAAAAAGAAAGTGAACTGCGTCATAAGGTAAAAGAAAAAGAACAGATAGAACACCTGCTTGCAGAGATCAAAGACAAACTGAACGAACTGAAACTGCAGTTGGCGGGTATGAAAGAGCGCTTGCAAGTAGAGTTCAAGATCAATCTGGACGATATTATTGATCAGCCGCGTACCGGTGATACACCTGTTGAAGAGTTGCAGGAGAAATGTGACCGCATGAAAAAACGCCTGGAAAACCTGGGTGAAGTGAACCCTACAGCGATCGAAGCATTCCAGGAAATGAAAAAACGTTATGAGTTTATTCTTGAACAAAAGAACGATCTTGTAACAGCAAAGGACAGCCTGATGCAAACTATCCAGGAAGTGGAAGCTACTGCCAACCAGCAGTTCCTCGATACATTCAATAGGGTGCGCGATAACTTCCAGAAAGTGTTTAAGGCTTTGTTTACAGAAGATGACACTGCCGACCTGATCCTGGAAAATCCCGAGAACCTGGCAGAAACCGGTATTGATATTGTGGCGAAGCCTAAAGGCAAACGTCCTTCAACCATCACCCAGTTGAGTGGGGGAGAGAAAACGCTTACTGCAACAGCATTGCTGTTCTCTATCTACCTGATCAAGCCTGCACCATTCTGTATCCTGGATGAGGTGGACGCGCCGCTTGATGATGCCAACGTTGGTAAATTCACCAATATGATCCGTAAGTTCAGTGAAGAAAGCCAGTTCATTATTGTTACGCACAACAAAATGACTATGAGTTGTGTGGATGTTATTTACGGTGTTACCATGCAGGAGCCCGGTGTAAGTAAACTGGTGCCGGTAGATTTTAGAAACCTGAATTAGGGGTAGTAAATTATAGGTTATAACTAAGGCTGAACGCAAATACGCTATAGCGTTGTAAATAAAGAAAGCATATCACAGAATCTAACCTATAACTTTAAATTGTTTTAGAAGCTTCGTGTTAGTAAGTAATAAAAAAGCGGGCTGAATATTCGGCCCGCTTTGCTTTTAGTATCATTGTATTTCACCTGTACATCAACTCATTCGCAAATTAGCTTTTGTGTGCATGAGCTCCTGAGCCTGCTGGTCCGCCCAGGTCTCGGTCAAACAGGTACATACCGCCTTTGTCTTCGCCAATCAGTTTTAATTTGTCAATCAGGTTACGGGCCAGGCTTTCCTCTTCGATCTGTTCCGTTACATACCACTGCAGAAAGTTGTGTGTGGTATAATCTTTTTCCTGTATACACAGTTCTACCAGTGCATTGATCTCGTTGCTCACTTTTACTTCGTGAGAATGTACAATGTCAAATATTTCATGAATGCTGGTGAAGTCTTTTTGTGGTGCCGCAAACGGTGGTACTACTGCCCAACCACCGCGGTCATTAATATAACGGAACAGTTTCAGCATGTGCATGCGTTCTTCATCAGAATGCTGGTACAGCAACTGCGCCACACCATTGTATCCCTTTACTTCACACCAGGATGCCATAGCCAGATAATACATCGACGAATAACCTTCCAGGTCTATCTGCCTGTTTAATGCGGCTTCAATCTTTTCTGATATCATAGCAAGGGTTTATTATTAAATGTACAATATTTATAGAATTAGCTATCCTGCTATTGTACAATTTTACAATATGTGTACAATCCTTCCTGCTGCTGGTTTCCAACATCTTTATAATATTTGCGTGGTATGGGCATCTTAAAATACCAGTGTTCCTTTGCGGAAGGTAATTCTTGTAAGCAGGGACATTGCATCCTTTGAATATTGACTGATGGTACCGGTTAACCGCTATGGTTTTACCAATGGCTTCAATAGTTTCCAGTTAAAAATAACACAGGAAGTAACTACTCTGGTAGTATTCAGTTTTTTTGCCGTGCTGCATCTGAAAGAACCTCTTCTCTGGCGTTACCGGGTAAGTTTTGGTTTGTTGCCGACTGACGCGTATTTGATGTTTAAGAAGTAATTTGAAAATGTAGAATTACTGATGCTTGTGATTGCTTTGTGTTTTTGCTCACTGCTTATAACTTTTCAGATTTTTATCTTCCGGTCTTCCTCAATTTCGGACTTGTATTAGCCCGCAGCCCTTACAACTGCCAACAATTCACACTTCAAAAAATTACCAGGACAGCTTTGCGATTTTACCATTGCTGCCTGCAAAAAATATAGCTGAGCCGTTCTTCGCTTTCTGGCAAACATGAAAACCCTCCTGAGTTACCAGTTTCCAGTTCATACCACCGTCAACAGATACATCCACTCCAGAGGTACCACAACTTATCAGTCGATTGGCTGTAATATACTTCACACAACTGCGATAACCGTGTGGCGGAGTAGCGGGACGTATCCATGTATTACCACCATCGTGCGACAGGGCACAGTTCAATGTAGTGTCTTTATCATGCGCAAAATCTCCTCCTGCAACGATCATGTGATTGGTATTACCCGGAAATACCGCGAGTGAATTAGCACCTGTTGATTCCTTTCCCTGCACAACCGGTAAAGGCACTCCTGTTTCCTGGTTCATGGTCAGCAGGCTGGATGCCATGCCACCCGTAACAATATATATCTTGTTTTTGCCGGCATATACCACATTGGTACCGCTGGAAGCAAACATAGCTTCACCTTCCCGAACAGCAGGTAATGCATTACAGGGCTGTTTGGTCCAGGTTTCACCGCCATCGGCAGTGGTTGCCACATATATACATTCTTTATCCAGCGGATCGCCTACCACCACGCCGTTGCGGGTATCGTAAAAATCCATAGCGTCGAGGAACATGTCTTTGGTGGAATCTTCATATACTACTTTCCAGTTAGCACCGCCATCGGTAGTTTTTAATACCTGGCCGGGTTCTGCAATGGCAACAACGATGGCCGTTTTTTCATCAAAAGCTTCTATATCGCGGAAATCCCTTTTTTCAAATCCTTTTACGGTATGCCATTGCCAGTTAACGCCACCATCGGTTGACCGGCCAACAGTACCGTTACTGCCGCTTACCCACAGTACATTGTTATTGACCACACTTAAACCCCGCAACGAGGTTTTGGTGCCGCTGCTGAGCATACGAACAGATTGTGCAATAGTACCGGATACAATACAACAACAAATGCAAAAGATAACAATGCGAACCATGCCAAGGGGTTTAATCTCCACAATAATAAACAATTCGAACTTATCCTGAAATTATCCGGCAACTTTCTGTTGCAATAAAAGCCTTGTAGTATTTACTGTTGTATTGCTTTGGTAAGTGTTTCTTTGCTGATAATACCTTGCGATCGCCATACTTCTTTGCCTTGTTTGTAGAGTATAAATGTAGGTAGGGTTGTGACCTGTAGCTGTTTCATAATGTCTGTATGTATACCTGCATCTACTGTTATTACTTTTACATTGTGGGGATGTTCTTGTTGTAATTGCTGTAATACCGGCTCCATTTTTTTGCAGGGCGGGCACCAGGGAGCACCAAAATCGATCAATACCGGATCTTTACCGGTCAATAGTGCATTGTAGGTGTCCGTAGTGTATTGCTGAACGGATGCTTCTTTTTCAACTGGCTTACCGGCCTGTTGCCAGTTCACTATACCGCCGGTCAGTTCGTATACCTGCGTAAAACCGTTGCTGCGTAACCATTTTGCAGCTGCGGCACTCCGTACGCCTGCAGCACAATATACATATAGTGGTTTTGTTTTGTCCAGATACTGCACCCGGTCTGTAAACTCCTGTTTGTTGTTCCAGTCGGCCTGCATGGAATGTGCTATATGTACTGTGCGGTATTCTGTAGCCGTACGTACATCCAGCAGGTTGCCGGATGCTGTAGTGTATTTTTCAAACTCGTCGGCAGATAATTGTGGTTTTTCCTGTGCAGTAACTGAAAGTACCATCAGGAGTAATGACCATAGCAATCCGGATCTTTTCATATTGATATGCTTTGCGCAAAATTAACATAAAGGATGGCAGCAGGGGATACCGCCAATAAAAAGCCCCGCTTGTGGCGGGGCTCAATTTTTTCAGTCGTACCAAATAAGTCTTTTACCGGGTATTGGATTTGGAGTTTAACAACTTTCTTTATTCCGGGTTTTCAGGATAGCGACTGGGCTTTCATAAGAACTTTTGGACATTGGTCTTTCGGAAATACTGGATTCGGTTTGGTTTTTTAAGGACGATTGGATTAAACCTCTATGATGCAAAAAGAACTACTTGGATAAAGTTTGATGGCTTAACCTGGTTTTTGTCACTGAGATATTGGATTTAAACCGGAAATTGGATTTTGAACTTTTTCTTCAGTGATATTGGATATTGTAAATCAACAATACAAAAGTAGCCCATAACAAGTTGCTGGCATAGAGCAAAACTGCCCTATTTTCCGTCTTCAGTTATTACGCATTTTGTGTTATAAATTTCGTTAATGTCACATTTTGGAGTTCGTAGAACTACGATTTTGGATAAGTAGGCCTACTGTTTTTAAGCTTAAAATGCCTTTTTCTTGGCTGGTTGTGCAGCTTTTTCGCTTTGAGCTGATTTCAATGGGGGAAGTACGAAATTGTCCAGCGGACTTTTGGCCGCCACCATTTTTTCAACGTCTTCAACCTTGCGTGGCGCCATGGCCGATAATATCTCACAATCCTTTTCCCTGATCAATACATCATCTTCAATACGTACGGCAATGCCCCACCATTTTTTATCGCAATTGCTGTTTTCCGGAATATAGATACCTGGCTCAATAGTGATCACCATATTCTTTTTCAGTTGTCCTGAATAACCCCGGTCGTGTACGTCCAAACCTATATGATGGCTTAATCCATGCGGATAATAGATGGCTGATTCTTCCTTTTTGCTGATGACACCCAGTTTCAATAATCCTTCTGCTACTACTTCACGTGCTTTCTTTTCTATTTCAGCACGGGGTGTGCCTTCTTTACAGAGTTTAAAAGCTTCTTCCTGGGCATTGTACACTATTTCATAAATGGTACGCTGCTCAGGTGTAAATTTCCCATTAGCCGGAACAGTACGGGTAACATCTGCTGCATAACCATGGTATTCTGCGCCTACATCCATTAATACCAGCCGGTTTTCCACATGCATTTTATTGTTCTCTTCATAATGCAATACGCAACCATTATTGCCTGCACCTACAATGGAAGGATAACCTACATTTTCAGCGCCATATTTTTTATGTACAAATTCGTGCAACCCCTGTATTTCTCTTTCCGACATATCTGGACGTACAGCTTTCATCACTTCATTCTGACCAATACAGGAAATTTCCACTGCTTTGCGCAGCAAGTCCATTTCTTCCGGTGTTTTGATCTCACGCAGTTTGCCGGTAAGCTGACGATATAGCTGTACACCAAAACGTTTATCTGTCATATAGTTTTCTGCAGGGAAGCCAGCCTTCTGTTTGAATTGCTGTACCAGGCTGTACAGTGTTGCCGGGTCGCGACTTACAGCCAGATCGTTAGGCAGAGCATCAAAAATAATCTTCGTGAATTTTGAAAAATCAATAGGGTAATTATTGAACTGGTCACCATTAAAGACCATTTTAATACCCAGTTGCTGTTGTACACCTTCTACGCCCATCCGTCTGCCTGTCCACTGTTCGGCGCGTACATCTCTTTTCTGGATAAAAAAAAGCTCCTTATATATACTGCCATCTGCTGCTGTTTGGGGCTCTTTAAATATCAGTAACAGCGCATGAGGTTCTTTATACCCTGTAAAATAGTACAGATCGGGATTGGGATGATACACATAATCCACATCGTTGGAAAAATTGCGTGTAGGATAAGCAAGAACCATTACCACGCTGCTATCGGGCATCAATGCACGCAGTGAATCGCGGCGTGTAGCATGAAACTCTTTACTTAAATAATCGGTAGCTTGATCTTCCGGTTGGGCATACAGGGTGGCAGAAACCACTGATAATAATACTAAGAGTAAAGGGCGCAGTTGCATAAAAGTGCTTTTCTGAATAATCAATTCAATAAATATAAGATGTTTGGAGTGAATACAATGATGTTTGGGGTAAATGGCAGGATAGTGGTAACTGCTGCTATTATGAAATGGTATTTTTGATTTTTTTACATCGTATTTTCTGCAATCGGCAAACAGGTATAAGTACTGAAAAAGAGTTGTGCTACAATATTTTAGGTTGTTATTACGATTTTATACATGTAACAGTAACAACAGTGAAAAGCCAATTGTACGATGTATTATCAATTCTTGCTATCGGTGCCTATTTTATACCGATCATTATTGTTCTTGTAAAAAGAATATGGTATCCGCTTTCATTTTTGTTATTCTCTTCTTACTGGATGCTGGCCGGTGTTATCAACGTTATATTATTGATACCAGGCATCAATATCAATCTGCTCAAAAAGATCACTGTAATTTATAATATGCTGGATATACCCATTGCTTTGGGTATTATTTACTTCATCACACATTCATACGCAGTAAGAAAATTTGTCAGAACAGCCAGCATCGGGTTTGTATTACTGGAAATAGTCAATGCTATTATCAGGGGGCTGAATGCTGCTGCATTAAAATACATGCTGGCCATCGGCCTGTTATTGGTACTTACTGCTATCATCTGGGAAATTGTATTGTACCTGCGTAAGCTGGAACATGGCCGGTGGGAGCGGAAAGAGATCTTTATTTATGCTGCATTGCTGTTTGAGTATGGTACTTATATTGTTATTTATATTTTCGACTACCATGTAGAACAACAGTTCTATCAGCGCATAGACAACTTCATCATTTATTACGCATCTTCAGTCATTGCCACCCTCATTGCAATCTGTGGTTTTCTGATAAAAGATTCGGGGAACAGGAAGATGCATAAGTATGCTTGAGCAGGTGTGAGGTTGTACAAAGTAATGCAGAATGCCGAACGATCAACGCCTAGCAAAATATACAACGCAACCCCAACCATCAGGCAATTCAACCTTTTTCAGATTTGCACATTTTGAAATGAACTCATTCTCAAGTCTCTGGCAACCGCACCGGGATTTTATAGAATGCAGCAATAAACAGCACATTCCTGAACAGGTTAAATATGGAAATGATCAGCCAGGTATGTACTAACTGTTTATCGGGATTAATGAAGAAAAAGAAATTGGCAGAAAAATAAAACATGCAACCGGTTACAATCCAGAATTCAGCCTTCTCATCTATGGGTACCATAATATCTGTCTTCAGCCATTCGTAAAAATACAGGATGCTATAATTGATGACCAGCAATGCCGAAGTGCACGACGTTAAACCATTCAGGGAAAGATTTTTCAAATGTACCAGCCGGATAATGGCTGTTGTTACAAACAACGCAGTACCGGCTTTCAGGATATACTTGTTGAATTTGTTCTGCAACAGCAGGCAGAATACCCAGGTAAGAAGCCCATATTCTATAATGGAAAATATGTATGACACCAGTGAAACTGTAAGCCAGGCATTGCTGCTTTCAAAGAAGCTGACCAGTCTGTCGTTGCAAAAAGCTAAAAGGCAATACACCGCAAGCAGCCTGGGAATGGCTACCGGACGCAGTTTTTTAGGGAATACAGCAAAAAACGGCACTGCCAGTGCAGAATAGGATGCTATTAAAGCAACCGTTGGTGCTACAATCATGCCTTTACCTTAATTGGATGTAAAATAAGGTTTATTGAACACATTTGCCAGCAACGATCACTATAAACCGAAATAAAAAAACTGTAACCGTTATATTTATAATTCAATGATATAATAAGCCGTCTCGCTCATGTACGGCCCGCCGGGATATTTGGCTGTATAATCAAGGTTGATCCAGTATTGACCATCCTGTTCATGGAAGTAGATATTGTCAATCGCCTCATCGGCAAAAAGGTGGGTAATAGCCTGCTGCATTTTCTCAAATGCTTTTTTATCGCCGCAATACAATTCGGGATAGAGGTGTCCTTCGGTCAGTACCATGCGACAATGGCCGCCAATAGCCTTCATACATGATACCATCAGTATCGTATGATCGTCACAATCACCACCCAATCCATTCAGAATGGTTTCGCGTGCAGTAGCAAAGTATTCATCACGCTCAGTATCGGAAACATATTTGAAATAGGTATTGATGTATTTGAATAGGGAAAGGTACCGTACCAATGAACCGTATTTGGTTTGATAGATATCGAAATAATCCAGGGAGTGTTGTACTGCAAAATTGCGTACTACAGAATCTTTGGCGTTTACTTTTGATTGCAGTGCTTTTACTGTACGTGTAAGCGGACCGTCCAGGAAGCTGGTAGTGAGCACCAGATCTATTTCCTTTTGTTCCTTGCGTCCCCAGTTGCTGGCTACCATGCTGCGGTAGTCGCGCATGATGTGATCAAAACCGTAGCCATTGGTAAGCTGATTATAGATTAATACCAGTATCAGCAGGCCAATTGCCGGTAACAGTAAAAAACGAAACAGGCGTAAAACAAACCAGGTAAGTAATGCTGCGAGACTGATGGAGATAACCAGGTCAAAATTCCAGCCACCCAATATAATTGGTGGTATGAAACGGTTAATAAGAGGCGCCAGTGGCAGTACGGTAAGTATTGCCGTAATTATCAGTAAAACCTTGCGTTGGGGGCCATATTTATCTGCTTCCTGGGTCATCTGTTCGTATGCTTTAGATCCTTCCAAAAGTTAAACGTAAATATTGTACCATTTTCTCAGGAACAGTCAGAAATCTGTAAATCAGACCGGTAAAGAACCAAACCATATTGGGCAGCAGCCGGTATGACCATAAATCCGGTTACCTGATTTTAATTATAATATACACTTTTTTTACGGGTACCGGAAACAATAAATTGATAAAACTGTAGAATTTCCTGTTCCTGTAAAATACAAAACCTGCTGCAGGTCTTGCAGCAGGTTCAATAATCATAACCATATGTGAGCGTTATTGTTCAGACGTATTAACCGGTATGCTTTTTATCCAAGCAGGTTAATCATCGTCTTCTTCTTCGTAATACGCTCCCTGGTTGTCATTGTACACAGACTCCCATTCCTTCACTTTATCATCGCCCAGCAATTCAAGAATGTCAAAAATAGGATCTGATTTTTTCTTCCATTCCAATACAGGTGTTTCACCAAACCGGGTAACATACAGACATTGGTCTGTTTCAACAGTTATCCTGATCAGTGTAATAGCACTGTCTTCCTTTTCCTGTACCAGGTAATAACATCCTGGTTCTAACAAAGCATACGAATACATACGTTTTCTTCCTCACCTTTTTAAAATTTAAAAAAGAAAGAAATTAATGGGTTAAACTGAACGTAATTTAACAGGCAGCGTGGTTAGTTAAATAGCAGAACTTATATGGTTAGTAAACTTTGCACAAGGGAATTGTGCGGGTGAATTTTATAGCCGGGTTAGGCCTCAAAGATACGCCAAATAGCGATATCAGCCAGCAGCCGGCGCTTTTGAAGGTTATTTTTTATAATAAATTAACCTTATTGCTATTGATAATCAATTGTTTGTAAATTTATGCCCGTTTGAAGGATTTTCCATTTTCATAACTGTTGTTTTCCAGTCGCTGGCGGATAAGGTGAAGACCCCTTATTTTCTGGTTGCGCACGGTGTGAACGGATAATTGTAGCCGCCTGGCAATCTCTTTGCTGCTGAGTCCGTCACGGAAGCTCAGTAACATGATGGTACGACATTTGGGTGGAAGATGGTTTACAGCCTGCCACATAGACTGTAGTCTTTGAGACAAAGCGGCTTCATCATGCTGAATATCTTCCTCGTCTGCGTGCAAAAGCAACAGGTTTTGTTGCTCTTTTGAGCGGTACCGGAGGTGAGCACGATAATTGAAGCAGGCATTACGTACACTGATGTACAGGAAGGAGCGGGTAGAGGGCATGGAATGAAAATCTTTTCGTTTCTGCCATAGTTTAAAGAATACCTCCGCCACAATGTCCTCTGCTACCTGTACATCGGAAATGAGTTTCTGGGCAAAGAACACTAAAGGTGCATGGTACAGACTGAACAAAGTTTGCAATGCTTGTGTTTGTCCCTGTTGCAGCAACTGGATACACGGATGAATGCTTGCTGGATGCATAAACGGCAATATGTTTTTTTGCGGTAAATGGATACCAGAGCAGCTTAACCGGAAATTGAGAGTGAGTCAATGATGCTGATGAGTATTGAACCGGCTTTTTTAGCTGCGGGAAGCAAATGAAAAAGGCGCAGACTCATCTAATCGCTTTAGAGGCACTGGTATACCTGATCACGAAAAGTGAGCCCACGCCTTTATGACGTGAGCTTTTTTCACCTTGTCTCGTGATCGTTTTGAAAATTACCAGTTTTCTAAAGCGAGACTCTAGTGAATGCTTTACAATGCGGTTTTTATGGGCCGCTAATTTAAAGCATTACTCAATAAATAAATTGCAAGCATTATCAAATGCTATAAAACAAAAATAAGAAAAACCTATAATGTGGTGTAATTAACCCACAAAATTTAGATGTTTTTCTTTGAAATTACTCATCTGATTAATTTTTTGTAATAGTTACTGAAGCGGATAAGGAAAAATTGAAAGAATTCGGGGAAAAGCTGAAAAAAATCAGGAAAGACAAAGGACTCAGTCTTCGCCGCCTTTCTTACTTGTGCTCTATTGATTACAGTGATATTGGTAAAATGGAACGTGGTAAAACCAATATAACCCTGCTTACATTGTTTGAGTTGGCGGGTGCATTGGAAATAGATCCATCAGAGCTGATTAAAGATTTATCGTTTACCATGGTGGCGCCTAAATAAATGCTTTTTCCGGAATTGTAAGACCGATGCTGGTGTACTGTTCGGTTTAAGGCTATACGTATGTATTGTTGTAGCAGCAATATCAGTCATTGCCTGTTGGTAGACTATATTATAAGACACAGCTATTGCTACAGGATACACTTGTTTGTAATAGCTTGTGTATATCCGTAACCCTCCTGTTCTGATCTTCCCAATTTAATCCTGTTCTTCATGGTGATGCCAAAACCAACTGCAGACCTGGGCTTTTTTGCTGTATTGAAAACCATCACGGAAAAGTACTGGTCAGGTATGTTGCCTGATGAAACAATGTATGGTTTGCAGATCCAGCGTGGCTCTCAGTGGTGTAGCGGTTTGAGCGACAGTGATATTGATCGTTTTGGCAAACATTTCCATATCGAATTCCCCTTTGATCTGCGTTGTTATTATAAAACCATGAACGGTCTTTCACTGCCAGGTATCGACCTGTATGCGCGCGATGGCCGTGATCCTGATTACCGGCCTTATTTCTACTCTTATCCCGATAGTTTACCGGTTATGAAGCGGGCACAGGCCGCAACATATGAGGCAAAAAAACTCACACCTGCGGCATTTTTTCCGCAAAATGATGTTTCCCCGATTTTCCCCATTACTCCCGGTCATTTTGTTTTGACTGCTGAACCCCGATGTCCCGTGGTATCAATTTATGGCGACCAGGTATTGCTTTGTGCAGACAGTTTGTGCAAGTTCCTGGTAACCGAATGCCTGGGTGATGTATTGGAAAACGTGGAAGACTATGAGAATACTACTGTTGCCATCAGGTTTTGGGGAGAGTGAGGGGAAAAGGTAGGTTGTAAGTTGAATATAGCTGCGAGCCATGAGCTTTGAGCGACTAGCTAATACAAGGTGCTAGTTGTTAAGTTTTATCGAAATACAAATTCGCGCCTTTGCGTGCATCTTTCTTTCGGACTTCTCTCAATAATCAAACCATTTCAGCCATCAGACCATCGAACAATCCGTTATCAAATTTTCAAACTAACCTATTCTAAAATTCCATTTTCCACCAACTTACTTTCCAGTACTAGTTGTACATCGGTATTGGAAGGATCGGGTAGTGTAATGATGTTGTACAGCATTTCCATGGCTTTATAGCCTTGTTCGTAAGGGAATTGTTCTACAGATGCCAGTGGCGGATTGTCGAGATAGTTACACAATGGTAAATGCGCAAAACTTACAAAGCTGATGTCCTGGTTGACCCTGATCTTTTTACTGCGCAGATAATGCATGGCTTCCAGTGCTACATAATCGTTGAAAGCAAGCACGGCAGTAGGGTGTGGAACTGCCTGCAGCAATTGCTGCATGGCGGCCTGTGTTCCTTCTTTGGTAAGATTGGTACGCACCATCAGCCCGGATACTATGGGCAGATGGTTTTGCAGTAATCCTTGTCTGTATGCTTCTTCACGTTGTTGTGAAGCCTGCAATTGTTCGGGCCCGTTGAGCAATGCTATATGCTGATGTTTTCTGTTAGCCAGAAAAGTAACACCCTGTACAGTGCCCTGGTGCAGATTGCAAGATACGCTGGATTGTACCGGTCTGTTGGGAATACAGTCAAAAAACACAACAGGAATGTTATAGTTTGCCAGTGTATCAAAATGATCGTATGCAGTAGTGTTCTTGGCAACTGAAACCAGTAATCCGTCAACACGACTGTTGCGCATGGTTTCCACGATCTGTTGTTCACGTTCCATTTCATCGTACGATTGACCGATGAGCACATTGTATTTGTTGCTGGTGGCAAAATCTTCGATACCGCTCAGTACAGCAGAGAAAAATTCTTCAGAGAAGCGGGGCAGTATAACACCGATGGTAGCTGTTTTACCCTGTTTAAAAGATACGGCGGCCTGGTTGCGTTCGTACTGTAATTCCTTGGCCAGCTTCTGAACCTGCATACGGGTGCGCAAACCGATACTGGGATGGTTGTGCAATGCCCTGGATACGGTGGAAATAGATACGTTTAGCTGACGTGCAATTTCCTTGATCGTTGCCGGCTTTTTATTCATCAGGTATGGTGGATTTAACAGGTAAAAGGTTTCGGGTTGTAAACGGGTTCATGACAAATGTAGAAAAATCATCTTTAAACGCAACAGACAAGATAACAAAGGGGTACCTTATGAAAATGCTTTACTAAACTTATCATGCGACGTTAAAATGGGCCTATAGCCTCATCACATGAATATGTGGTTTTTACACACCGCTTGCCGGAAACCGCTGTTGTATGGGTTAAAAAGATGTGAGCAGGCCACGAAGCTGCCTGAACGACTGTTATAGTAATCTATTTTTACAGGCAGCAACGGCGGTGTCAACATGAGAAATTTCTTTACAGGCATTAAAAATAAGTACCTGGAAAAAATCTTACTATATGAAAGTATTGATCCTTGAAGATGAATCGCTCTCTGCGAGACACCTGAAAAACATGTTGCAGTCCATTGACAGCAGTATTGAGGTAGTAGCGGTGCTGGATAGTGTGGAAGCCTGCACCCATTTCCTGGCTGCTTCACCGGAAGTAGACCTGGTACTGATGGATATTGAACTGGGCGACGGACAAAGTTTTTCCATTATGGAACTGTTGCCCGGTGATTGTCCCGTGATATTTGTAACAGGTCACCAGGAACATGCATTGAAAGCGTTTAAACTAAACAGCCTGGACTACCTGCTGAAACCCCTGAACCGTGATGACCTGGAAGCTGCACTGGACAAATTCAAAAACCTGTACGGTCAAAAAAAACAGCTACAGCAGGAATATGTTGGTGTCAGGCAGTCTGTGCACGGAACACAAGTAAATCAGCGTACCAGGTACCTGGTAAAGTGCGGCACCCGGCTTATTTCTATTTCATTGTCAGACGTGGCCTATTTCTATACCAAAGGAAAGATGCAGTATGTGAAAACACGCAACAATGAAGATTTTATTATTGACAAACGACTGGAAGAGATCGAAACGGAAGTAGATGGTAGTACTTTTTTCCGTGTGAACCGCCAGTTCATTGTGAATTACATGCATATTGAAAAGATCCATACCTGGTTCAGCGGCAAGCTGAAAGTGCAGGTACAGCCTGCTGCTTATGAAGAGATTGTGGTGAGCAGGTTAAAGGCCAACGATTTTAAAAAATGGTTGGGAGAATAGTTGTTGCTTACCACCGTAACACCTGCAGCAACAGTTTCCACCCCGATGCTGTATGAGCCCATGCACGCAGGTAATTCTCTTTTCTGCCATTGTATTGAACAACACCATACACGTAAGCAAGATCCCTGCTGGCGGCCATGCCGCTGCCTGCAGGAATAAACACCAGCCTGCCGGGGATCTTTGTTAACACACTGGCAATAGCATCTTTCCCACGCGCGGGTAGTTGCCCGTTGATGTTCAGCCATGCATCAGGATGCAGTATAGGTAAAAATGCCTGTACACTGTCTGATGCAAATTGTTGTATAAACGCCAGCTCGGTTTGCATAATGCCTGTATCGGCAGCAGGTGTGAACCCGGCTGTATACTGCATCGGTTGATGGTGCAGTAATGATGGCGTATAATCAATACCCAGGTCTGCCAGGGCTTTCCATTCACCCTGTTTGGTTTTGTGCCAAACGGTAGAATATTGTCCGCTGCCGTTCACACTATCCTGCAAAGTTGCCCTGAATTCAAAAGGGCCGGTGGTAAAACCAATATCACCGGAAGCAGCAATACCGGCAAAGACAGGATGCCAGAGTAATTTGCCGGGAATATCAGGTGCTGCATTCCATTGACGAAGGCCATTGTGAATGGCCCCTCTTGAGAAAACCACACCATTACTATCCAAAAATGCCAGGAACGCTTTTTTCATACCGGAATCCAGCGCCAGCCGTGCAAAGTCCATTTCAGCCTTTACTACTTCTTTTGCCTGTTGGGCTGTTGCAGCATGCGCGGCAAACACCAGTATTATCAGCAGTTTTTTCATTACGCCGGTAAAATTACTATTTACATTTATGTGACCTATGCTGATGTCAATGGAACAGCTTTTATGCAGGTTGAAGTGTAGAATAGGATGTAACGAACGTGATCTGCGGCAGTTCAGCGGAGCGGTTAATATGATACAACCTTCATATAAAATAGTTGCACCTTACGGGTATAAAAAAACTGCTTCCGAAATTGGAAGCAGCCTGTTTTTCTCATGTGATACCCCTGTTGGTTAATTACAGGAAAAGTGTATAGAAACAAATAATAAAAAACGTTAACATCTTCTAAGGTAAGGGGAACTCCGGAATCGGCAAAATGGTTTTAGCAATCGACGGATCATTATTCTGACTGGAAATTTATCACTTTTCAGCAAATAACGCAAGTGGGTATTTTTGAAGTGTTGGAAATGATATGCGGATTGTTGTTATAAATGCCTGTATTGTGCAGGTACAGCGGTAAATAGCGATAAAAAGGGTACTTAGTAAAATGATAAAAAATGATTATAAAAGGATATTTATTGTTTAGCTGCCGGAATCCCCTCTGACAATACATGTACAGTGTTTCTGGTTTAATCACTGTAATAATCTTTTCATAGCAGACTTATGGGCGTGTGAACGTGTTGTATATATTTGTATTATGCGCAATAAATCTGAGGCTCCCCTGTATAAATTGTATTTCTCCTTAGACGTTCGTAAAAGCAATATCGCCGGTAAAGGAGCATTTGCACTGGGTAAGATACCGTATCGTAAAAAGATCGGCGACCTGGGCGGTGTAATCATTTCTGAAAGGGCAGGGCGTAAGCTGGCCAGCACCATGAAAAGCATTGCACTGGTGGAGTTTGGCAATGGCACTTCGCTCAATGCATCTGAAAACAGCAATGAACTGCGGTATGTTAACCACTCATGCGATCCCAACACATATATGCGTGTTACACACAACCGGGTGGAGTTTTATGCCCTGCGCGACATCCGTAAAAATGAAGAGCTGACCTGCGATTACGGTGAAACCCATCATGAAGGGAAATTGCCCTGTCGCTGTGGTGCGGCCAACTGCCGGGGAAAGATATGACAGTGTTTGGTGTAAAGAGCTGCTATTGCTTATTCAGATTATTTCTGCAGGATAAAAATGCCATCTGCACATTTAAAGCTTCGTAAACGGGCAGATGGCTTTGTATGTTGCGGCTATCAGTTCATTTCATCAGCACTGGGGCCATAGCTGCCGGGTATAGGAATGTTGAGCAGACGCAGGTATACGCCCAGTTGAGCGCGGTGGTGAACGATCTGGCAATAGGTGGTGCGGATCATATCTGCTTTAGACGAAGCAATATAGATCTCACTGCCATTCCTCAATGTCCAGTTGGGTAATAATTGTTCATCGCTGGCTTTTGACAGTTGCGTTTTTCCGTCTGCCAGTGTTTCTTCAAAATACTGCAACAGTTCCTTTGTATTGTTAAGAACCCTGGGACTATACGGTTGGGCCGCAAAATCCAGTTCTTCGGTATTTATTACCATACTTACCCAGCCGGGCAATTCAGCAATGTGCGTGGTCAGTTGCTGAATGCTCATACTTTTTTCGTGTGGTTTCCAGCCGAATTTGTCATCAGGAACCCTGCTCAGCATTTTGCGGGTAGTAGTGGCTTCGTTTTCCATTTCTTTTACAAGCGTCTGAATGTTTGACATATCGTGATTGTTTTATTACCTCAAAGAAAAAAACAGGTAGTGACAACATTATGTCAGCAGGGAACAGAAAAATTTTAGAAAAAAGAAAACAAGTTTAAGTGTGTTTCTGGAAACTGCTACAAAAAGAAGCTCCCCGGTGTCGCGTACCCGGCATCCTGCATCTCCTTATTACCTTCTTCTTAATTTTTAAATCCTGCTGATTATTTGCTTCACAAACAATACTTTTATGCGTAGCATTAAATTCATAACATGAATACCAGGAGAGAATTTCTGAAATATGCTTCCGTTTTATCAGGTGGCGCAGGTTTAATGAATATGTTGCCGCCTGCTATTCAGAAAGCGATGGCTATTGATCCTGCACCGGGCACCACATTTATGGATGCAGAACATATAGTATTCCTGATGCAGGAGAACAGGTCGTTTGATCATGCATACGGAACGCTGCAGGGTGTGCGGGGATTCAATGATCCGCGTGCTATCCGTTTGCCCAACAACAACCTGGTATGGCTGCAATCCAACAAAGAAGGAGATACCTACGCGCCCTTTAGGCTAAATATTAAAGACACTAAAGCAACCTGGATGAGTTCATTGCCACATTCATGGTCGAACCAGGTTGATGCACGTAATGATGGTAAATACGACAAGTGGCTTGACTCCAAGCGATCGGGACATAAAGAATATGCTTCCATGCCACTAACACTGGGATTTTACAACCGTGAAGACATTCCCTTCTATTATGCATTGGCCGATGCTTTCACAGTATGTGATCAGCATTTCTGTTCATCACTTACAGGTACTACACCCAACAGGTTGTATTTCTGGACAGGTACTATCCGCGAACGTGCAGATGCAGATGCGCTGGCAAGGGTGTGGAATGAGGATGCGGATTATGACACAGAAGTTAGCTGGACCACTTTCCCGGAACGTCTTGAAGAATGGGGTATATCGTGGAAAGTATACCAGAATGAAGTAAGTGCCGGTGTTGGTTTTGAAGGCGAGGAAGACAGCTGGCTGGCAAACTTTGGCGATAACCCGCTGGAGTACTTTACACAATACAAAGTGCGTTTGTCCAAGGCTTATATCAACAATTTACCAAAGGAAGCTGCGGCGCTGACTGCAGAGATAAAAAAGCAGGAACAGCAACTGAATACAGTACCTGCCTCTGCACAGAAAATAAAAGATACTATTGACAGATTAAAGAAACGACTGGCAAAGAATGAAGAAGAACAGAAAATCTACACCCGCGAAAGATATGAACGTCTTTCAGAACACGAAAAGAACATTCACGATAAAGCCTTTTCTACCAACTATAAAGATCCGTTCTATCATGACCTTACCTCTTTACGATACCATGATGGCACTACGGAAAGGGAAGTGAAAGTGCCGAAGGGCGATGTACTGCACCAGTTCCGTGAAGATGTGAAGAATGGTAAACTGCCTGCCGTATCGTGGGTAGTGGCACCTGAAAATTTTTCAGATCACCCTTCTGCTGCGTGGTACGGTGCATGGTATATCAGTGAGGTGCTGGACATTCTTACGCAGAATCCTGAAGTGTGGAAGAAAACGATCTTTATACTTACCTACGATGAGAACGACGGATATTTTGATCATGTGCCTCCTTTTGTGGCACCGCATCCGCATAAACAACAAACTGGCGCTGTTTCAGCAGGTATTGATACCGGCGTGGAATATGTAGCCAATACAGCACAGCAGTCAATATCTTCCCTGGCGCGTGAAAGCTCTATTGGTTTGGGGTACCGGGTGCCGCTGGTAGTAGCGTCGCCATGGAGCCGCGGTGGCTGGGTTTGTTCTGAAGTATTTGATCACACCTCGTCATTGCAGTTCCTGGAGAAAGTACTGGCTAAAAAAACAGGTAAGAAAATAGAAGAACCCAATATCAGTGCGTGGCGCAGAACCGTGTGTGGCGATCTGACCTCTGTATTCAGACCATACAATGGCGAAAAGATCCTATTACCAACACCGGTAACTCGCGATCCTTTTATTGAAGGTATTCACAAAGCACAGTTCAAAGGTGTGCCGAATAGCTTTAAAAAGCTAACAGCAGAGGAGATAGCCCGTATCAATGCCAATCCTACAGGAATAGCATTTCAGGAAAAAGGAATCCGTTCTTCCTGTGCATTGCCTTATGAACTGTATGCAGATGCCGCACTGGGGAATGATAAAAAAGCAATCACTGTTACTTTAACTGCTTCCAGGGATATGTTGGGCAATGAGGCTTCCGGATCGCCCTTTACAATATATGTGCCCGGTAAAAACATGGTGACGCGTAATTATGCTGTAGCTGCGGGAGACACATTGAAGGATGACTGGCAGCTCAGTGATTTTGACAACGAACATTATCACCTATGTGTACATGGTCCGAATGGTTTCTTCCGTGAAATAAGCGGTCATGCTACAGATGAGCTGGAAGTAAGATGTTTGTATGAGCGGGTGAAATCGGGTAAACGACTGTCCGGGAATATCGTATTGCATATTCAAAATACAGGAAACAATCGGCAGAGTATTGAAGTGGCTGACAACGCTTACAAAACAGCTGTACAACATATAACTGTTGCAGGGAAAAAATCTGCTATGGTAGTAGTAAATAGCTTTAAAAGCCACTGCTGGTATGATTGTACTGTGCGCATCAAAGGCAATACTTCGTATGAAAGACGTTATGCGGGCAGAGTAGAGACCGGTTTGCCGGGTAAAACCGATCCGTTTATGGGACAAATGGTGTAACTGTTCATATCTTCTTATATACGATGCAGCATGGATAAAAATCTATAGTATGCATATCATTAACAGCAAAAGGCCTTTCCCGGAACAGATCCGGAAAGGCCTTTTGAATAAATAATATGGGTAGCTGCTTACCAGCCAATTCCATAATCTTCACCATGGTTGCTGCTGCCACCCCAGAAACTACCGTGTTTCCAATCGAAATAAATAGCATTGATAGGGCCACTGGTACGATCATCGAAAGTAAGTGTATAACCCATTTGTTTTAAGGCAATGCGTATGTTTTCAGGTGTATTGCTGTTGAGCAATAGGGCGCCTGGACGTGGTTGCCTGTCGGAGGTTCTGGTACCGCCCAGTGACAACCAGAGTTGATTGGTATTGATATTGGCTGCTTCTGTGGCCTGTTGTACCGTCATGCCAAATTCAACCATATTCAAAAAACACTGCAGCAGGTTTTGATCCTGTGTATCGCCACCCTGTACGGCAAAGGATAAGAAAGGCTTGCCTTCTTTCAGTGCCAGTGTGGGCGTCAGCGTTACCCTTGGTCTTTTGCCGGGTTGTATTACATTGAAGGGGTTCAGCGTGCTGTCCAGTACAAAACTTTGTATACGCTGGCTCATACCTACGCCTGTTTTACCCGCAATACAGGCCGGAAGCCAGCCACCACTGGGTGTAATAGAAACCACCCAGCCGGAGGCATCCGCAGCTTCTACTGAAGTGGTACCGCGCCACAGTCTGTCCATATAGGCAGAATCTGAATGCATCAGTATGTTATCTGCCATTGCGATTGATTGTGCAGGTGGCAGATAAGAGGAGCGTACGTCGTGTGCCGGTGCAAAATTGGGATTGCGGCGATTAACGGTATCAACAATCAGTCCGCGTTGTTTCAGCAGATCAAGATAGGGATTGCTTTTTCCTTCGTATGGATAAGGATCGCCTGGACCTGCTGTTGCATCATTTTTTTGTGCATCGATCAGTTGTGCCCTGGCTTTGGCGTATTCCTTGCTCAATAAGCCTTTCATGGGTTCGGCAGGTGGAAAATAAGGATCACCATAATAAAAGTCACGGTCTGCAAACGCCAGGTTCATTGCCTGGTATAAAGTATGGATGTACTGCACGGAATTATATCCCATGCCTTTAAGATCAAAGTTCTCGAGTATGTTGAGACATTGCAGCATGGCCGGACCCTGTGTCCATTGTTGCAGTTTGTATACTTCTATGCCTTTGTAACTGGTGTGCATAGGTTCTTCTTCTATCACTTTCCAGCGGGCAAGATCATTCATGGTAATAAGACCGCCCTGTTCCTGGCAACCGCGTACAAATTCCTGCGCAATATCACCGGTATAAAAACGCTTGTAAGCTGCATAAATAGCCTCTTTACGACTCTTTTTATTTTTGAGTGCAGTTTCTTCAGCCTCTACCATTTTGGTAAGTGTAGCCAGCAGGTCTTTTTGTACAAAGATCTCCCCGGCTTCGGGTGCTTCTCTTTTCTCGCCGGCATGGGTCAGGAAAAGTGCTTTTGAATACGGCCATTCTTTAATACGGCCTTTTCCCCGTTCAATACTGTTGGCTGTCTGCGCTTCAATAGGGTAACCGGCAGCCAGTTGCATAGCCGGGGCCAGTACCTGTTTCAGGCTCATGGTGCCATATTCGGCCAGCATATAACACAGTCCTCCGGGAGTGCCCGGTGTTACTGCTGCCAGCGGACCATATTCCGGCGGAAAGTTCATGCCTTTGTTTTTAAAGAAATCTGCTGTAGCACCGGTAGGAGCTACACCCAGTGCATTAATACCAATTACTTTACCTGTTTTAGGATTATAGATCAGGGCCTGTGTTTCACCACCCCAGCTCAACACATCCCACATGGTGCAGGTAGCGGCCAGCATGGCACAGGCGGCATCTACCGCATTACCACCTTGCTGAAAGACCATGCTGCCGGCGGTAGCCGCCAGCGGTTTGCCCGTAATGGCCATCCAGTGTTTGCCATGCAACGGTGGTTTTTGGGTTTGCTGGGCAGTAACGGATATGATCTGTAATAGAATGCAGAACAGGAATAGCGGGCGTTTCATGTGATTGTATTTTTGGTCACTAAAGATAAACAAAGCAGCCTTTTGATTACAGAAGTCTGTATAAGCGGAAAAAAGAGGCGATATGCCTGTGTTTTTATCTTTTACCGTGTTTTACACGGTGTGCGGGTATTGAAAATGTAATAATTTTTAGATGCAGATATATTAACCTTTAAACCCGGCTTATGAAGAACAAGAAAAATGTACTCTTTGTGTTGTTGCACAGTTACAGGAACAAGCCTAAAAGTATGAATGCTGTTGCAGACCTGATCAGGCGCCATTATGAAGATCCTGTTATTGAAATGCCTAAAACAACATTGCGTTATACTTCTACTATCAACGTAAATGTGATGGTAAATAACCTGCTGAAAAGAATGGATGCATTGTGGGCAGAGAGAACAGCAGCAGGTGAGCCTCCGAAAATTATTCTGATAGGTCATAGTATGGGTGCATTGCTGGCACGTAAGCTATATGTGTGCGCCTGTGGGGAAAACGCTGATGCTCCTTTTGAAGATGAGATTGAGAACAGGCAGCAACGTCCCTGGGCTGCTTATGTGGATCGTATTGTATTACTGGCAGGCATGAATAACGGCTGGTCAATTGATTTTCATTTGTCGCTTGGCAATGGGCTTATGTTAACCATCGGTACCATGCTGGGCAACCTGCTGAGCTTTGCCGGGTTTAAACCAACAGCTTTTAGTGTGCGCAAAGGAGGCGCTTTCATTACACAGTTGCGCATCCAGTCGTTGTCAATGCAGAAGCATGCCGCAGGCAAAGGTGTGGGCGACGCGCTTACGGTACAATTGCTGGGATCAGTAGATGATATTGTTTCTCCGGAAGATAACGTGGATCTTATTTCGGGCAGTACATTTGTATACCTGGAAGTACCGTTTTCAAAACATGGCAACGTGATCAGGGTGAATGATGCTACAAAGGTGGGCGTTACAACCCTGGGGACATTGCGAAGCGGGGTGTTGATACAGGCAGTTACAGAAACACCGGATAATTTACAATCGCAACAGGTTATTACTGCTGAATCGAAGCGCATTACGCCTGACGCAAGTGTAACAGATGTGGTGTTTGTTATTCATGGTATCCGTGATGAAGGGTTCTGGACACATAAAGTAGCGCAGCGGGTGGTAAAAGAAGGTCGTGATAATGGCAGGCGGTTTGAAACCGAAACGTCCAGCTACGGGTATTTCCCTTTATTGCATTTTACGTTGCCTGCGTACCGTCGTGCCAAAGTAGAATGGCTTATGGAACAATACACCGAAAATCTTGCCCGGTATCCCAATGCTGATTTTTCATTTGTAGGACATAGCAATGGCACTTACCTGATGGCAAAGGCATTAAAAGATTATCCTGCCTGTAAGTTTAAAAACGTGTTGTTTGCCGGTAGTGTGGTGAATCGCAAGTATAACTGGGCCGATTTTCAACAGAGCAGCCGGATTGATAATGTTTTTAATGTGGTAGCTACTTCTGATTGGGTGGTTGGAATATTTCCCAAAGCTTTTCACGTATTGGGCTTCCGGGATCTGGGGAGTGCCGGCTATGATGGCTTCAATACACTGGCTCCTGCTAACCAGGTGATCAGTATTCCGGGAGGTCATGGTGCTGGCGTGGAAGAACAATATTGGACAAGTATTGCAGAATTTATTGTACATGGTCAGCCTCGCACACAGATAGTACCTGATCCCAACCCACGAAAATTTGTTTTCAAAAGCTGGATCTCTGTTTCACTGTTAATTTTAATTGTATTGCTGACACTGGGAATAGCATGTGCCATCTGGTACCTGCTGGCAGGTCACGGTGAGATAAGAATGTTGCTGCTGGTATTATACCTGGTGCTGGTATGGAAAGTACTTACCAGGTTTTAAACGATTACTTTGCCAGGTGTTTATCAAAGCCTGCGGCTACCAGTTGTTCATAAGCATGCCATATGGTATCAGGAATTTCCTGGTAAACCTGGAATCCTTTTTCGGGGTAGATCCTGATACGTTGCAGATCGCCGGTCATAATATTGATGACTCTTTCCAGCGATATTTCATTGTTAGGATAATCCCGGAACAGGATAGGGGGTGAGGTAACAATGAGTTGTTTGCCGGGCCATTGTTTTTGAAAAGTTGCAAAGCTTCTCCGCTCCATATATGGTTTCTGTACCAAAATGAACGTTTGCGGATCCAGTTGCATTTTCTGTAATAACTGTTGTGTAAACAGGATATTTTCGCCGGTATTGGTGGAAGCGTTTTCAATAAAGATCGCTTCTTCCGGAACGCCTTTTTCACGTGCAATGCGTGCAAACTTATCTGCTTCTGTTTCAGTCCAGATGCCTTTGGTTACATTGCCTAATCCGCCGGATACAACCAGCATGGGCGCCCAACCCTGCAGGTATACATCTGCTGCCCATTCTGCCACACGCAGATCGTGACTGCCCAGGGCAAGGATACAATCGGCTTTTTGTAATGTGTGACGCAGCAGGTGATAATCCCACAATTGCTGTGCCCAGTCCATGATTTCAGCAGTGTACATGCAATTGCTTTATGACTGTTTCAGGTATTTGTATACGTTCTGTTTGTATTGTTCCAGGTCGTCCAGTGTTGACAATTCATCAAATTTATCAGACTGTCCGGAGCGATGTTGTCTTACAAGCGCTACAGTGCCGCCGCCTACTACAATTCTTTTGGCCCGTTGAAAGATCTGATCCAGCGACTGTATATCGTTAATGGTCTGCAGCTCTTCAATTTGTGTTACGTTGATGATAAAATCTCCCATGCTGCAAAAATACGGTTTAAGTTATAAGTAATGCAGAACGCTCAACGACCAACACCGAATGCAGTTGCAGGTTGTATGTTATAAGTTTTAAGTAGCACATTCCAGAATGTTCAAATTATCCTAACAATCCGGCAATCTGAACTACTACAAACATAATATTAACTTAATACCATTTATGAAAGAATGAAAAAGTAGCTGAAGACATTTGCGCAGCTTTTGTATGAATGATTACCTGTTGCATATTAAAAACGGAGATGTTTATTGCTTTCAACAGGCATACAATGAATTGCATGTACGATTATATCAATACATCTTCCGCTATTCCCGCTCTCATTACCTGGCACAGGAAGTAGTACAACTTACTTTTATCAAACTCTGGGAAAAACGAAGCGATCTTTCGGAAGCACATACACTGGATGCTCAGGTATTCCGGATTGCCAAAAGTCTGCTGATCGATCTGCTGCGCAAAGAGGGCGTACGCAAAATACAACCATTGCCGGAAGCTGGTATGGAAGTAGTATGGTACAATGAAATGCCTGTAGCTGAAAAGGATGAACTGGAACATATCCTGCGGGCAGTAGAGGATCTGCCGCCTGCCAGGAAAGAAGTATTTAAACTCAGCCGCTTTGACGGACTTTCGCATAAAGAGATCTCTTCCCGCCTGGCGCTTTCAACCAAAACAGTTGAAACACATATCTCCAAAGCCATTAAACAGCTTAGAAAATCTATCTCTCTTTTCTTCTAATCGGAAAGCAGTCCCTGGAAAAACGTTTTTATCAGATGCTGTAATTACTTTGTAATCACCCGCACCTCCTCATTTTCATATTAACTAATTGTTATGCAGTAAGGGATAGTGCTGTTTTGTACGAATAGTAGATATGGATGTATCTAGGGCGCTGATAGAAAAGTTTATCCGGGGTGAATGTACAGAAGCTGAAAGAAGCAAAGTATGGGCATACTGCCGGCAACACCCTGAAGTGCTGGAACAGTATTTAACAGAAGAAAGCTGGAATAATTTCCAGGTGCAGAATGATATATCTGTGCCCGGTGCAGACATGTACAGGCGCATTGAGCAGCATATACCACAGCACTACAGCCGGAAATTGTATTTCAGATGGGCGGCAGCCGCAGCTATACTTGTAATAACTGCAGGTATTAGCTGGTGGGCATTACTGCCACATTCAGACAAACAAGTTGTTGCAAACACCAATGAAGATGCTGGAAAAAAAGTAACAACAGGTTTTGTAGTTAAATACAATAATACAGGCAAAGTAATGACTGTGCTGCTGCCAGACAGTAGTGTTGCAGAACTGGCCGTGAACAGTTCGCTGCAATATGAGCCGGCATTTACTGCATATGCCCGCGATATGACGTTACAGGGCGAGGCCTTGTTTAGAGTAGTAAAGGATCAACAACGGCCATTCACTGTGCGTACCGGTATTGTATCTACCACCGCGTTGGGCACTGTATTCAGTGTGCAGCAAAACCAGCAGCATGCTGTAAGGGTGCGTTTATATACCGGTAAAGTAGTAGTGAAGCAGGAAAATAGGAATACTGCAAAACACATGCAGGATGTATACCTGAAGCCAGGCGAAGAGATCAATGTGGATAGCAGTAGTTATCAACCGGTAGTACAATTGTTTAGAAAAGAAAATACAATTAATAACAGCAAAAGCGCGGTAGTGGCACGTGCGCTGGTGTTCAACAATCTTTCCTTGCCCGATATACTGGATTCTTTACAAAAGGAATATCATGTACAGTTTGTATATAATAGAGAGCAACTGCAGGCCATCACGTTTACCGGCAGACTGAACAGACCGAAAGAAACACTGGACGATTTCCTGAAAACGATCTGCCTGCTTAATCAGTTGAACATGAAAAAAGAAAAGCAAACGATTTATATAACACCTTAATCTCAATTTAATTATTAACAACAGAACGTATGGTTTGTCAATGCCTGCTGGTATTGAACAGGACTCTTTTGCCCCAAAAACAAACAACATGAATAAACGAACATTACAATCAAAACGGCTGCTGTTTGCCTTGTGGCTGCTGGCTTTGATGCCATCTGTTACACATGTTTATGCACAGCAACCCCCTGCGTCCATGGTAACCGGTATTATCAAAAATGAAAAAGGGGATATACTACCTGGCGTAAGTGTAAAAGCACTGCAAACAACCGGTGATTTCAGTACAGTGACTACTTCTAACGGCAATGGTATTTTTAGTTTTGCTAAATTACCGGCTGGCGGCCCGTATAGTTTTATATTCAGCTCTGTTGGGTATGAAACAGACAGCTTGTCTGGCTATACTGTAAAAGAGGGAGGCAAGATCACATTGTCTGTTACTTTACGTGTTAAATCGAATAATCTTGATAATGTAGTGGTGGTAGGGTATGGGAAATCTTCACGCAGAAATGTAACAGGTGCTATTACCTCTGTTTCCTCTGAAGAATTCAACCAGGGGGTGATCAGTTCACCTGCGCAGTTGTTGCAAGGAAAAGTACCTGGTCTGAACATTACCAAAAGTGGTGATCCCAATGGAACACCTGCTGTAATACTACGCGGACCTTCTACACTGCGTGAGGGGGCAGCCCAGGAACCTTTTTATGTAATTGATGGTGTACCCGGCGCTTCCATTGACCTGGTAGCACCGGATGATATCCTGTCTATAGATGTATTGAAAGATGCATCTGCAACTGCCATCTATGGTTCAAGGGCTTCCAATGGGGTGATCATCATCACTACACGTAAAGCCAGAAGCGGACAACTACGGCTTGCATACAATGCTTATGTAGCTCAGGAAAAAGTATCCAAACGTATCAATATGCTGACTGGTGATGAACTGCGTAGCTACCTGGCGGCAAACGGACAATCATTAAGCCCCATTAATAACGATGCCGGTGTAAATACTGACTGGCAGAATGAAGTACAACGTACTGCTGTTTCGCACAATCACAATATTGCATTTGGGGGTGGTACAGACAAAACCCTGTATGGCGCCAGTGTAAACTACCTGGAAAATCCTGGTATTATGAAAGGATCTTCACTGAAAAGAGTAATACTGCGTGCCAATGTAGAGCAGAAGTATTTCAATGATCGGTTGAAGCTGAATTTATCACTGATGAACAGTACTTCAACCCAGAAGAACATTCCGGCTGATGTATATCCCAATATGCTCAAATTTATGCCTACGGTTGGCATAAAGAGGGCTGACGGTTCTTACACAGAAGATTTCAGCCGTGGCAGTTACCTGAACCCCGTATCACTGATCGATAATAATATCAATGATGTGAAAGTAAAGACTATGCTGGCAAATGCTGTGGCTGAGGTAAAGATCCTGAAAAATCTTACCTATACATTGAGCTATGCCAACCAGAGTCAGCAGGTAAACCAGAATATTTATTACAACAGCCGTTCCGGTATTGCACAGGGTGCTTCAGGTAAAGCGATCCGCAGTGCCTATGAAGCCACTAAGAATGTTATTGAATCTTATTTTAATTATGACCAGACCTTTGACCGTCATAATGTAAAACTGCTGGCAGGATATTCATGGCAGGAGGATAGAACGGGTGATGGTTTTGGTGTAAGCACACAGGGTTTTGTAAGTGATGCGCTTACCTATAACAATCTTGCTTTCAGCAATCCTCCCGCCGGTACAGTTACGTTTGCCAATACTACCATTGGTACACTGCGCCTGATCTCATATTACCTGCGTGCCAACTATGCTTTCAATAATAAATACCTGGTGCAGGCTTCTTTACGTCAAGACGGTTCTTCAGCTTTCGGTACCAATAACAAATGGGGCTACTTCCCGTCTGTGTCAGCAGGGTGGAGGATCAGCAATGAATCGTTTATGAAAAGCATTGCGGCTATTAATGAACTGAAGCTGCGTGTCGGGTATGGTGTTTCAGGTAACTCACTGGGTTTTGATCCGTTACTGGCACAACTGCAATATGGTATCAATGGCCGTTATTATTCAAACGGACAATTGCTGAATGCCATCGGGCCGGTGCAGAATGCCAATCCCGATCTGAAATGGGAGAGTACTGCAATGACCAATATCGGTCTGGATTTCAGCATTCTGAAAAACCGGATCAGCGGTTCACTGGATTTTTATAACAAACGTACTTCAGACCTGATCTGGAATTATCCTGTTTCATCTACACAGTATTTTGTATCAAACCTGTGGGCCAACGTGGGTGAGATCAGTAACAGAGGTATAGAGCTGATACTGAATATTACTCCTGTACAGACTAAGAGCTTTACCTGGAGAACTACGTTCAATATGTCGCACAATACCAATAAAGTGAACTCTTTATCCAGCAACAAATTTGCGCTGACCTATGTTAACACTGCTTATGTGGGTGGTAAAGGTCAAAGCAGCAACTGGTCGCAGATTGTAAAAGAAGGTTCACCTATCGGAACATTTACCCTGTGGCATTACCTGGGTAAAGATGCTAATGGTGTAACCCTGATCCAGAAAGCTGATGGTACAGCTACACAAGCACCTTCTACTTCCGATTATATCGTTGCCGGCAATGCGCAACCCAAAATGATGTACGGATGGAGTAACAGCTTTACCTATAAAAATTTCGATCTGAATTTCTTTTTCCGAGGTGTAACCGGTAATAAAATTCTGAATGCCACACTGGCCGGTTTAAACAGTCCTTCCGACGCAAAGAACAACAATATTCCAAAGTTCACATTGGGTGAATCGTATAA
>LGYU01000015.1 GCA_001302245.1 Chitinophagaceae bacterium PMP191F | reverse complement strand
TGTCCATATGTTACTTTAACACTGCCCACCAACAGCACTACACTGAATGGTTCAGCATACGATTCACGTGGTCCTATTCAGCAGTTCAAATGGGTAAAAGTAAGCGGACCCGATCAGTATACATTCGGTTCGCCCAATGCGCCGGTTACTACACTGTCTAACCTGGTAGCGGGTACCTATATGCTGCGACTGGATATCTGGGACAACGCATGGTACCCAAGAGGTGATACCGTGATTGTAACTGTGAAAGGCGGTACCACCCCATCTACTCCGGTGATCACGGTAGACGCTGGTCCGGATATTACTTTAACGCTGCCCACCAACAGCACTACACTGAATGGTTCAGCATACGATTCACGCGGCCCTATACAGTTGTTCAAATGGGTAAAAGTGAGTGGACCCGATCAATATACATTTGGTTCGCCCAATGCGCCGGTAACTACATTGTCTAACCTGGTAGCAGGCACTTATATGCTGCGACTGGATATCTGGGACAATGCATGGTACCCAAGAGGTGATACCGTGATTGTAACTGTGAAGAACAACACTTCATCACCGGTGATCACTGTAGATGCAGGTCCGGATATTAACCTTAAACTGCCTACTAACAGTACAACACTGAATGGTTCAGCATACGATTCACGTGGTCCTATCCAGTTGTTCAAATGGGTAAAAGTAAGCGGACCCGATCAGTATACATTTGGTTCTCCCAATGCACCGGTTACTACATTGTCTAACCTGGTGGCTGGCACCTACTTGCTGCGACTGGATATCTGGGATTATGCATGGTACCCAAGAGGTGATACCGTAATTGTAACAGTTTCCAGTACCGGTAATGCTGTTGCAAACCGTATAGCTTCTACAGATGTAGCAGCTGATAATAGTAATACAGAAACAAAACTATCTGTATATCCCAATCCTGTTACAGATGCCTTTAACCTGCAGTACACCAGCAATATTAATGGTAAAGGTGTGATCAACATCTACGACATCCATGGCAAACTGTTGCGCAGAGTAGCGATAGAAAAAACAAGTACACTATTCCGCCAGAATGTTAATGTGTCCAATCTGCCTACAGGTGCTTATTATGTAGAACTGATCATTGAAAACCAGAAACGCACCACTGCCAAGTTTATCAAACAGCAGCAATAATCATATTTCTGATATCCTTTAAAAGATTACGAGAGGCACTCCATTCCGGGGCGCCTCTCATTTTTTTGTGTAAACTGTAATTTTACAACATAGATAAAAGCCTGTGTCATTGAAGCAGGTAATGAAGTAAAATATTGAGCTTTGATACATGGAAATATGGAAGGATCCCCTCCGATTCAACAACACATAACATTAATGAGCAGCTAGTTTAAAACTCAATTATCGGAATAACCAGTTTTCATTTTCCTTCACTCAAGCAGTAGTAAGTCTGCACAATAGCTCCATTAATACAACTTCTCATCATTTTCCCTGACGATACAAAACGAATCAGATATTAATCAACCAATGCGAAGAATGTAACATGATAAAGCCAACCAGTAATTGCCGGAGAAGAGAGATCATACAACAGCAGAATAATTCTGTTTTGGCAGACAGTCAATAAATCTTACTAATACATACATTTTCGCGGCATATTTTAATACTTTACATAGTGACATAAAAAAATCCGGCTTGCGCCGGATTTAATATTATATCCATCTGGAATAAATGTTCTGTACTATTTGACATCAGCAGCTACTGCACCTTCTACCAATACGGTAACCTTGTTGTTGATCACTTCCACAAAGCCACTCTGTATATCGTAATAAGCCAGGTGATTGCTCTTATCTTTCAACACTTTCAATTTACCGGCTTTCAATGCACTTACCAGCGGAGCGTGCTTATCCAGCACCTCAAACAAACCGGTAATACCGGGCAATTGTACACCATATACATCACCACTGAACAACTTACGCTCCGGAGTTAATATCTCTAAGTTCATAATTTGAAAATTTGCGAATTTGAAAATCTGAAAATGACATTCCAAAATTGATGTGCTAACCATTTTCAAATTAGCACACTTTCAAATTTTCAAATTAACCCTGAGCCTGCGCCAACAGTTTCTTACCTTTTTCGATAGCGTCGTCAATAGTACCTACCAGGTTGAAGGCAGCTTCAGGATACTCATCAACTTCACCGTCCATAATCATATTAAAACCACGGATAGTTTCTTCGATGGGAACCAGTACACCTTTCAGACCGGTAAACTGTTCTGCTACGTGGAAAGGTTGTGACAGGAAACGCTGTACTTTACGGGCGCGTGATACTGTTTGTTTATCTTCATCACTCAACTCATCCAAACCAAGGATGGCGATGATATCCTGCAGCTCTTTATAACGCTGGAGGATCAGTTTTACGCGGTTAGCACAGTTATAGTGAGCATCACCCACAATTTTTGGCGTCAGGATACGACTGGTAGAATCCAGCGGATCCACCGCAGGGTAGATACCTAAGTCAGCAATTTTACGGCTCAATACGGTAGTAGCATCCAGGTGAGCGAAGGTAGTAGCCGGAGCGGGGTCAGTCAAGTCATCCGCAGGTACATATACCGCCTGTACGGAGGTAATAGAACCATTGCGTGTTGAAGTGATGCGTTCCTGCATCAATCCCATCTCAGTAGCCAGTGTAGGCTGGTAACCTACTGCAGAAGGCATACGTCCTAACAGAGCCGATACTTCGGAACCTGCCTGGGTGAAACGGAAGATATTATCTACGAAGAACAGGATGTCACGACCTTTACCTTGTCCGTCACCATCGCGATAGTACTCAGCGATTGTCAAACCAGACAGGGCCACACGTGCACGTGCTCCGGGGGGCTCATTCATCTGTCCGAAAACGAAGGTAGCTTTAGAGTCAGACAGTTCTTTCATGTCTACTTTGCTCAGATCCCACCCGCCTTCTTCCATGCTGTGTTTGAAAGCATCACCATATTTCATGATACCTGCTTCAATCATCTCACGCATCAGGTCATTTCCTTCACGTGTTCTTTCACCTACACCGGCAAATACAGATAAACCTGAGTAAGCTTTCGCGATATTGTTGATCAGCTCCTGAATCAATACTGTTTTACCTACACCCGCACCACCAAACAGACCAATCTTACCACCTTTTGCATAAGGCTCGATCAGGTCAATTACTTTAATACCGGTAAACAGAATTTCTGTAGAAGTACTGAGGTTTTCAAAAGCCGGTGGTTTAGCGTGAATGGGGCGGCCATTTACTTTAGATACAGCAGGCAAACCATCAATAGGGTCGCCGGTTACATTGAACAGACGGCCTTTAATGCCTTCGCCGGTAGGCATGGCGATCGCAGCACCGGTATCAGTTACTTTCATACCGCGTACCAGACCTTCGGTACCATCCATAGCGATGCAACGAACACTATCTTCACCCAGGTGCTGCTGGGTTTCAAGCACCAGAACTTCACCATTAGGGCGTTTCAGTTCCAATGCATTGTAAATTTCAGGAAGCTTTCCTTCAAATTGCACGTCCACTACGGCACCAATGATCTGTTTGATCTTACCTACGTTTGCCATATAATTTTTTTAATGTAGAGATGTTTTATGGGCTCAGCCCGGTCGGTCAGGCTGACAAGCAGACTTTTATTTAACCCGCTTTTTCAGGCCGCAAAGGTAAGTGAGGGCGGATAATTTCCCAATTTGTTAAGGAGACATTTTTTAATGTATTGACAGATTTCTTGGTGGCGGCATCTTTTTGGTATTAAAATTTTGATTTTCAACATTTTGCACAAATGTTTATAACTACAATGAAGCAAAAAAATGCTTCCGGACCCTCTTTTTAGTCATTTTCCGGCAGCAGAAAAATCCTCACCCTGAAACCCGGTACCTCCAAACTACGTATATAATATAGTTGTTACGTGCTTACCGTTTATTAAAAGGAGAGGCTGTCCGTCTCTTCTTTTTTATTTCTCCCCCTCCGGAATCACCATCATACCATCGATTATTTCTTATCTTAATGGCAGGTTTCCTTATGCAAACAACCGCTCTCCTGCCCTACTGCATCCATTAAACCATTTAAACCAAAATACATTTTATGCAGAAATACATTGTAGCAGGATTGCTTTTTGCCTGCATATACGCCTGTGATCAATCTAAAACCCCCGCCCCCAAACAGGTAGCACAATACTCCATCGAACAGTTTTACAAAAGCACCAGTACCAGTGGTGGTACTTTTTCCAACGACGACAAAAAAATGCTGATCAACAGTAATGAAAGCGGTATTTATAATGTATACGAAATAGATCTGCAATCCGGGCAGAAAAAACCGCTGACCACATCTGTTAAGGAATCCATTTTTGCAGATGATTACGTGCCGGGCACCGAAAATTTCATTTACGATGCAGATAAAGGAGGCAATGAGAACGATCATCTCTACCTCCAAAAAACTGATGGTACTGTAAAAGACCTGACACCCGGTGAAAAAGAAAAGGCCGCTTTTATGAACTGGAGTCGTGATAATAAATATATGTATTACACCAGCAACAAACGTGATCCACGTTTTTTTGATCTCTATAAAATGGATATTGCTACGTGGACACCCCGGTTACTGTACAAAAACGACAAGGGCTTTGATGTGTCAGCAGTATCAGATGACGAACGTTACCTGGCACTTGTACAGTCCATTACCACTTCTTCCTCCAATATATTCCTGGTAGACAGGAAAAACCAGAAAACCATCCAGCTTAATTCTGACAGCATTGCATCCAGCAATTCTCCGTTACAATTCTCTACAGACAATAACACCTTATACTATACTACCGACGAAGGCAGCGAATACCAGTATGTAATGAAATACGATATTCCTACCGGCAAAAAGGAAAAAGTATTTTCTGCTAAATGGGATGTCATGTATATGTACCTTTCTTACAACGAAAAATACAGGGTGATAGGCGTGAATGAAGATGGCCTTAACAAACTGTATATTTTCGATCACAAAACCGGTCAGCCAATAGATTTTCCTAAAGTAGAAGATGGCGATATACAGGCTGTAAATATCAGTCGCAGTGAGAACAAAATGCGTTTGTCAGTAGGCAACTCCAAATCGCCCAACAATATCTATGTGTATGATTTCAATACCAAAGAATTAAAACGCCTTACAAACACGCTCAACCCTGAGATCAAAGAAGATGAGCTGGTGGCAGCAGAAGTAGTACGATTCAAATCATTTGACGGTCTTGAAATCCCGGCTATTTACTACAAACCACTGCAGGCATCCAAAGACAATAAAGTGCCTGCATTGGTGTGGGTACATGGCGGTCCGGGCGGACAATCAAGAACAGGATATTTTTCACTGATCCAATACCTGGTCAATCATGGCTATGCCATACTTGCAGTAAATAACCGCGGAAGCAGTGGTTATGGCAAAACCTTCTTTAAGATGGATAATCGCAATCATGGAGATAAGGATCTGAAAGATTGTATCTGGGGGAAAAAATACCTTTCATCGTTACCATATATAGATTCCTCTAAGATCGGCATCATTGGCGGCTCCTACGGCGGCTATATGACATTGGCCGCGCAATGTTTTCATCCCGGCGAATTTAAAGTTGGAGTAGACCTGTTTGGAGTAGCCAACTGGCTGCGCACGCTGAGGGAAATTCCTCCTTACTGGGAATCATTTAAAAATGCTTTATACGAAGAGATCGGTGATCCCAATACTGCAGATACTATTCGCTTGAAAGAATATTCGCCGCTGTTACACGCCGGCAATATTAAAAGTCCACTGATGGTATTACAGGGAGCTAATGACCCACGGGTATTAAAAATTGAAAGTGATGAAGTAGTTGCAGCGGTAAAAAAGAATAACGTACCTGTTGAATACACTATTTTTTCCGATGAAGGACATGGCTTTCGTAAAAAAGAAAATGAAATAAAAGGATACGGACAGATATTACAATTTCTGGATAAATATCTGAAAGAAACGCCTGCAGCAAATAAATTGAATTAACAGTATATTTGAATATTAACGACTAAGGTGCTTTTTTGAGCACCTTTTTTGTTTTATTTGCGTTTCGCAATTATTGCCAGCAGACATGCAGTTACAGGAAATTACGAATGCAGCCGAAAGCCGGGATTTTATAAGGGTAAATGTTGAATTGCTTCAGCAGGTGCCAAACTATATCCGTCCACTGGATAAAGATGTTGATGCGGTATTTGATCCTGCCCGCAACAAGGCTTTCCGGCATGGTATCTGCAAACGCTGGTTACTGAAAGACAATAATGGCAAGTTGATTGGCCGTATTGCCGCATTTGTCAATAAAAAATACAAGAACAAAGGAGATGATGGAGCTGTAGGCGGAATTGGCTTTTTTGATGTGATCAATGATCAGCAAGCTGCCGATATGCTTTTTGATGTTGCCAGGCATTGGTTACTTCAACAGGGTATGCAGGCCATGGATGGTCCCATTAATTTTGGTGAACGCGATCGTTGGTGGGGATTGGCTACAGAAGGTTTTCAGGAACCACTGTATTGCATGAACTACAATCCGCCTTACTATAAAGAGTTGTTTGAAAATTACGGGTTCAAACCTTTTTTTAACCAGATCTGTTTTGGTATGGATCCCCGTGCGCCCAAGAACCCCAAGTTGTTTGAACGCCATGCAGTATATGCCAGCAATCCTGCTTTCAAAGTGATCACAATCCGTAAAAACAACCTGGAAAAGTTTGCCGGTGATTTTACTATTGTTTACAATAAAGCATGGGCCGGTCATGGAGGCATGAAGGAACTGAAAAAAGACCAGGTGCTGACCATGTTCCGCATGATGAAGCCGGTAATGGATGAACGTATCATCTGGTTTACCTATCACCATGAAGAGCCGATTGCCATGTTCATCAATCTGCCCGATCTGAACCAATGGTTCAAATACCTGGATGGCCAATTCAACCTGCTGCATAAATTAAAATTCCTGTGGATCAAGAAAACAAAACGCAACAAAAAATTCACAGGCATCGCTTTTGGCATTGTACCGGAATTCCAGGCAAAAGGAATTGACGCTTACATGATCATTGAAGCAGATAAATTTGTTGGCACTACGCAGTCTCCTTACTCCGAATATGAGATGCAATGGATCGGCGATTTCAATCCTAAAATGATCAATGTGGTGGAGAACCTGGGTGATGTATTCCGCTCACGCACACTTACTACCTACCGCTACCTGTTCGACAGGATGAAAGAATTTAAGCCGCACCCGGTGCTGGTGTAGAAGAAATCGGAAAGAGAGAAGGAACAGGACTCAAGGAGTAATAGTTGAAAAGTTGGCAAGGGCTCGCTAACAGCAAAAACCTAATTCCCAACCCCTATCTGTACACATCTACCGTAGCCCTGATTCCCTCCGCATACGATGTTGGTGTAAATCCGAACTCCGCATTGAATTTTGAAGAATCAAACAAGTATGGATACACGCTTTGGTAATTCATTTCCACCAGTTCAGCAATATTTCTGTTAAACAGTCCTCCCAGTTGCATCATCCAGGAAGAAATGACGCTTACTGATGCATTTTTCTGCATAGCTGCAGCAGCCTGTTGTACAAATTGTTTACCGGTTAAAGGATTGGCTGCTGTTGGTAAATGCCAGGTTTGTCCGAAGGCATTATCGCGGTTTGCCAGCAGGTACAATGCCTTACCGGTATCCGGAATATAGGTAAAGGAGTGTGGTACATTTGCGTTTCCCAGCCACTGCGCCTTTTTCCCTTTTTTTAAATTGGCAAACACCAGCATATTGGGTACACCGGTTTTATCTGCACCCGGACCATAAAAATCGGCCGCACGGGCAATCTGTGCCTGCAGATTGCCGGTATTCATTTCATGCAGCAATTGAGAAGCAATGGCAGCCCTTACCTCTCCTTTCCTGCTGACGGGATTGAACGGTGTTGTTTCCGTCATTATCCCATCTACTCTGCCATACATATACACATTGTCAAAAAATATCAGTTTGCTTTCGGTGGCTTTACAGGCATTGATAACATTACTGATGATTTTGGGCCAGCTTTCCCGCCATACACGGATATCATATTTCAACCCGGCCAGCAGATAAACAACAGAAGAGCCCTGAATCGCCCGCAACGTTTGCGGATAATCCATAATATCTGCACTTACTACTTCAGCATGACTGTTCGGAACCGGTTGCCTTGAAACCAGTCGCACCTGTTCTTTATTTTCCAGCAATACTGGCAGCAATTGATTGCTTACAGTACCACCGGCGCCAAGTATGGTATGTAGTTTCATGATTGCAGTATTTTAAAAATGCGGCATCTAAAAATAACTTACTGACTCTCAACAAACGACAGCCGGGTATGGTTTAATTTTCCACATAATTTCCTGTTACTGTTATTCCTGTCAGGGGAGAGTGGTTTTCATCTCCAAAGGTCTCTGCTAATTACTTACATTTGCCGCAGACAGGTACCGACATGGATAAATTTATCGTTTCAGCACGCAAATACAGACCCCAGACTTTTGACACAGTAGTGGGGCAGGCACATATTACGACTACACTTAAAAATGCCATCAAACATCAGCAACTGGCGCATGCCTTTTTGTTTTGTGGTCCGCGGGGCGTTGGTAAAACCACCTGTGCGCGTATTCTTGCTAAAACCATCAATTGTGAAAACCCCACTAAAGATGGTGAAGCATGTAATGAATGTCATTCCTGTACATCTTTCAACGAAGGTACTTCACTGAATATACATGAGCTGGATGCTGCCAGCAACAACTCTGTAGATGATATCCGCACGCTGGTAGAGCAGGTACGCTTTGCCCCGCAGGCGGGCGCCTACAAGGTGTACATCATCGATGAGGTACACATGCTCAGTTCTTCAGCTTTCAATGCTTTTCTGAAAACGCTGGAAGAACCACCACCCTATGCTATTTTCATCCTGGCCACTACCGAAAAACACAAGATCCTGCCAACGATCTTAAGCCGATGCCAGATATTCGACTTCAAACGCATTACCACGCAGGATACAGTAGCACACCTGCAGGATATCTGCCGCAAAGAAGAGACACAGGCCGATGCAGCAGCACTACAACTGATTGCCCAGAAAAGCGAGGGTTGTATGCGCGATGCGTTGAGTATTATGGATAAAATAGTCAGCTTTACCAATGGTGAAGTTACCTATGCCAATACACTGGAGCACCTGAACATCCTGGATGCAGATTATTATTTCCGTCTTATAGATTGTATGCTGCAACAGGATCTTGCCGGTGCCATGCTGTTGTATGATGATATTGACCGTAAAGGTTTTGAAGGTGACCTGGTGCTGAATGGTCTTGCTGAATTTATACGCAACCTGCTGGTATGTAAAGATGAAAAAGCAGCCAGGTTGATGGAAGTGGTAGAAAGCTTCCGTGACAGGTATGTACGTACTGCACAACAGGTATCAGCGGCTTATCTTATCAGCGCATTGAACATATTGAATGAAGCAGAGATCAACTTCAAGGCAGCCCGTAATAAGCGGCTGCATGTTGAATTAGCGCTCATCAAACTAACCTATCTGCAACAGGCTATCAGTTTCACTACTTCAGACGAAGGAGTTGGTAAAAAAAAACTGATTGAGACAGCAAAACCGATTGCATTCCGCAATATCAATGAGGTAAGAAAGGCTGATGCGCCTAAGGAAAAGAAAGTAGCGGCAACACAGCCGGAAAAGGTGCCTGTTGAATACCGCACATCTGCTTCACAGAACGAGGCGAAACTGATCATTGAGGAACCCAAAGTTCCTTATCAGACAGCTTCTACTCCCACACAAACACCACCAGTTGAACGTCCGGCACAGCAAATTGCTTCGCAGCAAACACCTGCTGCCGGTGGCAGCAAGCTGGGCATGCTACAGAACATCCGGCAGCAATTTGCCAACAGGCCAACACACGGCAATACGGCTGCTATTCCGCTTTCTACAGATAAACTGATGGAATATTGGAACCAGTTTGCCAAAGACCTGAAAGACAACCGTAATCCGGCCTTCCAGTCATTTTACATGGCCACATTGAACATCATTAATGATGGTTGTTTTGAAGTGGTGACCAATAACAACCTGGAACAAAAATTTATTGAACAGGAACGTCGTGTATTATCAGAATACCTGCAGGAAAAATTCAATAACCGCCAGTTGTTGTTCAGCATCCTGGTAAGTGATAATCCAACGATCGATACAGGGCCCGTAGAAAAACCTCTTACCACCCGCGATCAGTTCATCAAAATTGTAGAGCAGTACCCGTTGGTACTGGAATTAAAAGACAAGCTGAAACTGGGTGTTGAGTAGTTTCAGACCAATTCTTTGCAGATAACTATACTATTTCCGGCATTGCGGTCCTGTTGCAAAAACAATGGGTGGCATTGCCTTGTATTTTCGCATATCAAATTAACACCATATATCAACGCGCTTTTTCTTCAAAAATCTGCAGTTTTTTGCCCTGTGAATGCAGCATTTACCATATTTCCATGAAGCATGTTTTCAATTCCTCATTTTGCTGTAATTTCGGCGTCGCAAATGAACCGGAACCCAATTTTCTCAAATTATTGATACACATATGGCTGAAGTGATTTTAATGCCCAGGTTGAGCGATACAATGACAGAAGGCGTCATTGCGGCCTGGCACAAAAAGGTAGGCGATACAGTAAAAAAAGGCGATCTGCTGGCCGAAGTGGAAACAGATAAAGCCACCATGGAACTGGAAAGCTACAAGGATGGCACTCTTTTACATATCGGTACTCAAAAAGGTGGCAAACTGCAGGTAAATGATCTGCTGGCCATTATTGGTGCTCCGGGCGAAGATATCAGCTCACTGGTATCAGGTGGTGGCGCTGCTGCCGCTGCTCCTGCAAAAACAGAAGCTCCCGCACCAGCTCCTGCTGCTGAAGCCAAAACCGCACCAGCCGCTCCTGCTCCTGCGGCAACCGGTGGTGCATCACTCGACCTGTCTACCATGCAGGAAGTGATCCTGATGCCCCGTCTCAGTGATACTATGACCGAAGGCGTCATTGCCGGCTGGCATAAAAAAGTGGGTGATCCGGTGAAAAAAGGTGACCTACTGGCCGATGTGGAAACAGATAAGGCCACCATGGAACTGGAAAGCTATAAAGAAGGTACGCTATTATATATCGGTGCACAGAAAGGCGACAAGGTTCCTGTAAACGCCCTGTTGTGCATTATTGGCGATGCCAGTAAAGTAGATGTTGACAAGATCGTTGCAACTGCTAAAAACGGCGGTACTACCGGCAGCGGCGCATTGCAACAAGCTGCAGCTCCTGCTGCCGAACAGGCTCAGCCTGCCGCTGCTACTGCTACAGCCACTGCTGCTACTGAGGCACCCGCTGCTGCTTCCGAAAATGGCCGTGTAAAAGCATCTCCGCTGGCTAAAAAACTGGCTTCTGAAAAAGGCATTGATATTGCTAAAATTGCCGGTTCCGGTGATGGTGGACGCATTGTCAAAAAAGACATTGATAACTATACGCCTTCTGCGGCATCAGTTCCTGCTGCTGCTTCCGGTGCGCCTGCTGCAACATCAACTGCTCCGGCCGGACAGGTAAGCTTTGATGATGTACCTGTTTCACAAATGCGTAAGGTGATCAGCCGTCGTTTGTCTGAGGTTAAATTCTCGGCTCCTGAATTTTACCTCACCATGGAGATCAACATGGACAAAGCAGTGGCAAGCCGTGCTAAAATGAATGAAATTTCTGCCAACAAAATATCTTTCAATGACATGGTGCTGAAAGCATGTGCCATTGCATTGAAAAAACATCCTGCTATTAACAGCAGTTGGATGGGCGACACCATTCGTGTAAACCACCACGTAAGTATCGGTGTGGCAGTAGCGGTTGAGGAAGGATTACTGGTACCCGTAGTTCGTTTTGCAGATACTAAATCGCTTTCACAGATCGCAGGAGAAGTAAAAGACTTCGCACAAAGAGCAAAAAGCAAAAAGCTGCAACCATCTGAGTGGGAAGGCAACACTTTCACAATCTCTAACCTGGGTATGTTTGGCATCGAAGAATTTACTGCTATCATCAACCCGCCGGCATCCTGTATCCTGGCTGTAGGCGCTATCAACCAGGTACCTGTTGTGAAAAATGGTCAGATCGTGGTAGCCAACGTTATGAAGGTAACCCTCACCTGCGATCATCGCGTAGTAGATGGTGCCACTGGTGCAGCTTTCCTGCAAACCCTGCAAGGTTTTCTGGAAGAGCCGCTTACCATGCTGGTGTAATACAAAGAACCAATATATTTTCAATATGCAAATCCCGCCTTCCAAAGCGGGATTTTTTTATGGTACAACTCTGCCCGATCAGGTGTAGTAACAAACAGCAAGCAATAATACATGGAAAACCACATTAACTATGTTCACAGTAATTTTCCTTAACTTACTGATAAGCATAACCGGAGCTATCCCATTTTAAACCATTAAAATTTATCCTTTATGAGAATCAAATCCTGCATCGCAGCTATTTGCTGCATCATTTTAAGTACATCCTTTACCAACGCCACTACTGACACTACTAAAACCTTAGCCGAAACAAGAATTATTGTGGAAGGCTACTTTAATGATGGCAATGTTATTGTAACCATTGATTATAACCCCGGTCGGCAGAAAGTGACAGGCATCACTGTATACTCTCCTTCAGCCGGAGTTGCTTATACCGTTCTAGGTTACGACAATGATACCCGAATTTCTTATTCAGCAGGCACTTTAACCTGTACCGGATTTGTGGTATCCTATCTTATTCCCGGGCAACCCAGTCCTTCCTATACCAGTTGGACCGGTGATCTGACCATGTAAATTATTTAGCTCCGGTAATGCTTTATGGAGATATCTTCAGCAATGTTACTTTCCCATCCATCGTAGCTACAACCAGGTTATTTTTATCCAGCACACGCACCGTATTGATCATGGAGTTATCAATTTTATACGCCCATATTACTTTTTGCTGTGCCGGGCCAATGGCATATACCACACCACTGCGCGTTCCGAAAAACACCTGTCCTTCTTTTTCAATCAGCATGGAAGGAACATGCTCATAGCCAAAACCGGCATGCAATTTCCACGCCGGGTGTTGCGGTTCACGACTGGCAGCATAAGCAACAACGGTATCCTGCATGGTTTTGCCATAAATCCATTTACCATCATTGGAAATGCCGATTGATTCACGCACTGTCGCTTCATTATTACGCCATAATGTAGTGCCTGTAGCTGCATCAATGGCACTGATATAACGGTCAGGTGCTACTACAAATACAGCTCCGTTGTGCACCACCGGAATACAGGAGGCCGGCGAGAAGTTGATCACAGACGATCCGTTGCTCCATGTCCACAACAGGTTGCCGTTACTTCTTTCCAATGCATACAGGTTCCTGTCCCACGCGCCAAATATGATCTTGTTCTCATATACCAGTGGTGTACTTACTACAGGACCATTCAGTCCCGCAAATTGCCATAGTACTGAACCATTTTTTATACTCAGCGCATGGAAGTGATGATCACTTCCACCTATAAATACGGTATCCTGCACTATGACAGGACATCCTAATACAGCAGCGCCTGTTTTCGTTTTCCATAATAATTTACCGGTCGCAGCCTGCAGACAATATACATAGCCGTCGCCGGAACCCAGCACCACCTTGTCATCCTGAAAAGCGGGCGATGAAAAAACTGAGCCCTGTGTAGCAAAAGACCATTTCTTTTTTCCTTTCCGCAATGACAACGCCACGACTTCTCCCTGCTGGTTGCCAAAGATCACCAGTCCATTGGTAACAGCAGGCGTGGAAATAACATTGGCATCAGATACAAAGATCCATGCAGCACGCACTTGTTTATAGTGCGTATTGATACTGTAATCAGGTCGCTCAGAGGATTTGGAAGGCTTATACACATGCCGCTCTGTTTTAACAGCTGCCCATGATGCCAAAGTCTCCACACCAGGTCGCCTTTCCTGATACACAATGGAATCAGTACGCACATCTACCAGGTTATAACCACCAATAGCAGCTTTTGCACGCAGGTTTGAACGGCCCATAATACCTGGAATACCTTCAAAATTGTATACTTTGTTTACATGCCCGTGTCCACAGATATCCAGGATGGTATTGTGTTGCTTTAGTCTGTCGATTGCTTCGTACCAGTTATCGAGATCTTTGGTAAGCGGATAGTGGTTACAAAAAATAACAGGTTGTTCACGCGGGGTTTTTGCCAGTAATTTATCCAGCCAAACAACTGCATCACGCGGAATATGTCCGTCACTCATGCGTACATACGGACCCGATGCACAACCAATAAAACGTACACCATGATAGTCGAATGTGAACTTATCATACCCGAAAGTGCGAACGAAACTTACACCACCACTTTCACTCCATCCTGCATCATGATTGCCGGGAATAATATAGTAAGGCAGTTTCAGACTGTCCAGTATCTGTTTGGCCAGTTTTAGCTGCTCATCTGTTCCCAGTTCGGTAATGTCACCGGTAATAATGGCAAAAGCTACACCGGGTTGAGCGTTGAGATCATTCACCGTACGTCGCAGATCTTCTTCAGCCGAGCCGTTGGGCGAACCTATGTGCGTGTCGGAAATATGCGCGAAACGAAAAGGTGTAAACTGGCTATAACCAGTTGTACAGCAACATGCAAACAGCAGCAGGAGCAATTGTTTCATACTACCAAGATAAATATCATTTTTTTCGCATTACTGCCATCTGTCCTTTTGGTACATTTTTAATTCACGGAATCCCCTGCAGAAGGAATCTTTTGTATATTTTCGGCCCATAAACCCTGACCAACCATGTTATTGAACGTTTCTTCCTGGTGGCAATCGATGGAGTTGTTTCACAAGATATTCTGGATCATTGCCATTTTGTTCTCACTATTATTCCTTTTACAAACCGTTTTTTCTTTTGCAGATACAGATGCCGGTGCAGATGGTGACGCCGATCATGCAATAGATCACGACGGTGGTATCGGTTACCAGTTTTTTACCGTTAAAAATCTCATTGCTTTCTTTACCATTTTCGGATGGATTGGCATAGCCAGCTATAATGTGGGCATGAGTAAAATCTTTACAATAGGCATTGCCTTTGCCGGCGGCTCACTGATGATACTGATCATGGCATTTTTATTCAGGAATGTTGGTCGCTTAAAACACAGCGGCACCCTGGAACTGAACAATGCCATAGATAAAATAGGCAATACCTATCTTATCATTCCTGCAAAACGCAACGGACTTGGCAAAGTACATGTTAAGGTTCAGGGTGCATTAAAAGAATTGCCTGCCATGACCGATGATGAAAACGACATTGCCACCGGAAGGATCATTAAGGTGATTGATGTTGTAGACGATCGTATTCTGCTGGTGAGCAAAGTATAAAAATCCCTTCTTAAAAGAATAGCTAAAACCCCTCCTGTTATGGATTTTATTCTGATAGCAATTGCCGCTTCGGTATTGTTTATTTTTATTCTTATTGTTTCCATGTTCCGGCGCTACAAGCGTTGTCCCAGTGACCGCATCCTGGTAGTGTACGGAAAAGTTGGTAAATCAAAAGATGGTTCAGATGGCAATCTGGCCGCCAAATGCATACATGGCGGTGCTGCTTTCATCTGGCCCATTATACAGGATTATTCATTCCTGGACTTAACACCCATTTCCATTGAGGTAAATCTTACCAATGCGCTGAGTAAACAAAATATCCGCGTTGATGTGCCTTCACGTTTTACGGTGGGCATTTCAACAGAACCCGGTGTAATGCAAAATGCCGCTGAACGTTTGCTGGGATTGCAGCAGGCCCAGATCCACGAACTGTCAAGGGACATCATCCTGGGACAAATGCGTTTGGTAGTAGCGATGATGGATATTGAAGAGATCAATAGCAACCGCGATAAGTTCCTGGCCAATATTGCCGCCAACGTTGAAGCAGAACTGAACAAGATAGGTCTGAAAATGATCAACGTGAACGTAACGGATATTAAAGATGAAAGCGGTTATATTGAGGCACTGGGTAAAGAAGCCGCTGCAAAAGCATTGAACGAGGCCAAGAAAAGTGTGGCAGAACAGGATAAAGTTGGTGAGATCGGTAAAGCTATTGCTGAAAGAGAACGTGATACCAGCATGCAGCAGACACAGAAAGAGCGCGATGTAAAGATTGCGGAAACACAACGTGACCGCGATACACAGATCGCATTGGCTACAAAAGACAGAGAGATCCTGATCGCAGCCGCCAAACGCGACGAACAGATCGGTAAAGTGGAAGCAGACAGAGATACCCGTATCAAATCTGCCGAAGCCAACTCTATTGCCATCCAGGGTGAAAACCTTGCACGCATACAGATTGCCAACTCAGAAGCAGAACGCCGCGAAAAAGAAGCAGAAGCTACCAAAAGGGCAACAGCTGCCGAAAAAGTACAAACTGCAAAAGCACTGGAAGAGGCCTATTTAGCCGAACAGAAAGCAGAAGCTGCCAGGGCCGAAAGAGAAAGAGCATCACAAAAAGCCAACGTAGTGGTATCTGCTGAGATACAAAAGCAAAAAGCCATTATCGAAGCACAGGCCGAAGCTGAAAGGATTCGTGAAAAAGCCAAAGGCGAGGCAGACGCTATTTTTGCCAAACTGGAAGCTGAAGCAAGAGGTATGTTTGAAATACTGACCAAACAGGCCGAAGGTCTTGATAAAATCGTAAAGGCTGCCGGCAACAATCCCAAAGATGCGGTACTGTTACTGGTTTCAGATAAACTGCCTGAACTGGTAAAAATGCAGACAGAGGCTATCAAAAATATCAAGATCGATAAGATTACTGTTTGGGAAAATGGAACAAACGGCGATGGCAAAAACGCTACAGCCAATTTTGTTTCAGGATTATACAAAGCTGTACCACCGCTGAAAGACATTTTCGATATGGCAGGCATGGATCTTCCCAATTACCTGGGCAACAAAAAAGATGATAATCAAAACGGAAACGAAATTGAGCTGATCAAGTAATTGTTACTTTTTTACAATACTCTAAGCGGCGGCTGTTACAACAGCGCCGCTTTTTTTATATCCCGGCGATGCAACACATTTTTTTCTTACCTTAAACCAGTGTTACAACGTTCAACTATACAATTACTTCGTTTTCATTTTTCATTTTTCCTGATGCCAGTGTACCTGTTTGCACTGAGCCAGGTACCACACATTCATACTGTACGGGCATTGCTGGTATTTATTATACTACACCTGCTGGTATATCCCTCCAGCAATGGATACAATTCGTACATGGATAGAGATGAGGGCAGTATTGGCGGCATCCGGAATCCTATGCAGCCTACCAGACAATTGTTTTATACCAGTGTGGCAATGGATATTGTTGCTATTTTACTGGGCACCCTGGTCAGTATTGTTTTTACAACCGGTATTGTTGCCTATATCCTTGCATCACGGGCTTACAGTTACCGGGACATACGCCTGAAACAATACCCGGTAACAGGTTACCTGACAGTAGTGATCTTCCAGGGTGCCGTTACGTTTTTCCTGGTATATCACGGCAGTAGTGTAAACCTTACTACCGATGTACCCATTTCAGGAATGGTAGCCTCTTCGCTGTTGATCGGTGGTTTTTATCCACTTACCCAGATCTACCAGCACGAGGCCGATCGTAAGGATGGTGTGCGTACAATCAGTTCTGTACTAGGCTATCGTGGCACATTTTTTTTAACCGGCATCATGTATGTACTGGCAATGGGTAGCCTTTTTTACTGGTTCAGCAGCCGGCATGCACAAATAAATTTTGTGATCCTGGCAACTGTTATGCTGCCTGTTGTCGTATATTTTTTTATATGGTTTGCCAAAGTATGGAAACAGGAAACTGCCGCCAGTTTTGCTAATACCATGCGAATGAACATACTGGCATCTGTTTGCACCAATGTAGCATTTCTGATCTTGTTAATCCGGAGGTAGCGTTTGAGTAAAATTATTTCGATAGGTACAGCAGTAGCAGCTTTTAAACACAGGCAGGAAGATATTCTGCAGTTCATGCAACAGGTGTATACATTTGATGAGGCAGAGAAACGTAAACTACGTTTTTTGTATCACCACAGCGGTATCCAGACCCGCTATTCTGTTATTCCCGATTACAGTCGCCCGTTGCCGGAATGGAAATTCTACCCACATACCGAAAATATCGAGCCGTTCCCTTCACTGGAACAGCGGATGGCCTGGTATCACAAATATGCCGCGCCATTGTCCCTAAACGCCATCAGGGATTGCCTGGATGGAAAGCTCAAAAAAGAAGAGATCACGCACCTCATTACAGTAAGCTGTACAGGAATGAGTGCACCCGGCCTGGAACTACAATTGATGGAACTGCTGGACTTACCCCGCAACACCTTTCGTACATCAGTAAACTTTATGGGATGCTATGCAGCTATCCACGCACTGCAAATTGCAGATGCCATTTGCAAAAGCGAGCCCTGTGCCAATGTATTGATCGTTTGTACTGAACTGTGCACCTTGCATTTTCAACGCGAAGGCACTATTGACAATATTGCATCAAGCCTGCTGTTCTCAGATGGCAGTGCAGCAGTAGTGGTTTCCTCAGACAATCATGCCGCCAGGGGTTTACATATTGATAGTTTTTATTCCGAGGTGGTTTCCAAAGGCAAACAGGATATGGCATGGGAACTTTCTTCTTCCGGTTTCTTAATGACGCTGAGTGGTTATGTGCCCGACCTGATCGAAGAAGATTTTGATAAACTGGCGGCCAGCGCTTTTGCCAAAGCAGGTATTACAACCCAGCAAGTAACCCGCTGGTGCATGCATCCCGGCGGAAAAAAAATACTGGAAGCCATTCAAAAAAGCCTGCATCTGCAAAATGACGAACTGAATGCCAGTTACGATGTATTAGCTGAGTATGGCAATATGTCTTCACCCACTATCCTGTTTGTTTTGAAAAAGATCATGCAATCCATCGGCAAACAAAACGCTGCAAAAGAAACGATCTTTGGCGCGGCATTCGGACCAGGATTGACCATGGAAACATTTGTAGCTTCGGCATCCGGTCTGTAAAAGACCTTTTTTGCATACATGGATCTTACACATCGTTCATATCAGTCTGAATTACTTGACCGCGATGATATTCCGCAGGAAGATATCCGTCGTAATATGCAGGAACTGGATTTTATCAATACATGGCTAGGTGGTCATGCCATTACGTTAACAGGATTTAAAGCACTGTTATCTGCTTCCGGAAAAACCACCGTCAGTATCTGTGAGATCGGGTGCGGTGGTGGAGATAATCTTCAGGCCATTTTAAAATGGTGCAGCAAAAACAATATACAGGCTACAGTAACCGGAATTGACAGCAATCCTTTTTGCACAGGCGTAGCCATACAACGTCTTCCCCGCGAAAAATCCACGATCGTTACTTCCGATTACAGAAATGTTCAGTTTGAGCAACAGCCGGATATTATTTTCTCGTCACTTTTCTGTCACCATTTTACAGAAAATGTATTGACTGAGCAATTGCGCTGGATGCAGGCGCATGCACGCATTGGTTTTTTCATAAACGATCTGCACCGGCACACACTGGCCTATTATTCTATAAAATACCTGACTGCATTGTTTTCAAAAAGCTACCTGGTAAAAAACGATGCTCCGTTATCAGTAGCACGTGGATTCTCAAAAAAAGAATGGCAGGAATTGTTACATACAGCAGGAATCGCTAACTTTTCGCTCCACTGGAAATGGGCGTTCCGCTGGCTGATCACAGTAACTTCAATTTAACAGTGTATTAAATATCTGCATTGTATTTTGTTACAACATACTCACAAACCTTTATCCATGTATGCTGTTAAAGGCAGCTAACACCATTATAATTATTCATGTACCTTGATCACAGAATCTAAATATGATGTGGCGATTGTTGGTGGCGGGCTTGCCGGGCTGGCGTTATCCATCCAGTGTGCGCGTGCAGGATACCGTACCGTGCTCTTTGAAAAAGAGCAGTATCCCTTTCACAAGGTATGTGGCGAATACATCAGCCTCGAAAACTGGAACTTTCTACAGGAGTTGGGCATTCCGTTAAGCGATATGCAATTGCCGGTGATCAGCCGCATTCTGGTCAGCTCACCAGATGGAAAAGCACTGGAAAGTACATTACCGCTGGGTGGTATTGGCATCAGCCGGTATACCATTGATAATATGCTGGCAGACATTGCACGCAAAGAAGGTGTAGCTGTACAGGAAAATACCAAGGTAAACAACGTAATCTATAGCAATGGCGCATTTACTCTGTTTACCAGCCAGGGAGAAACAGCCGCCAGCGTAGTAGCCGGTACTTATGGCAAACGCAGTAACCTGGATGCCAAATGGAAACGACAGTTTACACAGGTAAAACCCAGCAAGCTCAATCATTATGTAGCTGTAAAATATCATGTAAAAATTGACCTTCCGTCAGACCTGATCGCATTGCACAACTTCGACAATGGTTACTGTGGTATCTCCCGGATCGAAGACGATAAATATTGCCTTTGCTATCTCACTACCGCCGCCAACCTGCGTAACAATCACAATGATATTGCACAGATGGAGCAAAATATCCTGATGAAAAATCCTTTTCTGAAAGAGATATTTACAAAAGCAGCATTCCTGTACGAAGAGCCACTTACCATTTCACGCATTTCTTTCAATTCCAAAACACAGGTGGAGAACCATGTGCTGATGCTGGGCGATGCTGCCGGTATGATCACCCCATTGTGTGGCAATGGTATGAGTATGGCATTACACGCCAGCAAACTGGCTTTTGAAGAGATACAATCATTCCTGCTGGGTAATATCAGCCGCTATGAAATGGAACTGCAATACACCCAGCAATGGGAACGTAAATTCGGGCGTCGCTTACAGGCCGGCAGGATCATACAACGCTTTTTTGGCAACAATGCTTTATCGGGTTTTCTGATCTCAACAGTGAAACCTTTCCCGAAATTTGTTTCATGGCTTATCCGCCAGACACACGGAGCTCCTTATTGAATATTAAAGCTCAAAACCAGGTCTTGTATTTACCGGATTCATATATTTTCAAAAAGTTTTGAAAATTCAAAAACAACTTATACCTTTACAGTATAAACAGCAGTTGAATGAAATTGGCAGAAGCAAAGGCACAGTTCATTAATTCGTGGGGAGTATTCGGAACCTACTGGGGTATTAATCGCACTATGGCACAGATACATGCATTACTGATGGTAAGCGCAGACCCGTTGAGCCAGGATGAAGTGATGGAAGAACTAAAGATCAGCCGTGGTAATGTAAACATGAATATCCGTGAATTGATTGACTGGGGGCTGGTAGAAAGAGTATTGATTCCCGGTGAAAGAAAAGAATATTTTACTGCCGAAAAAGATATCTGGAAAGTAGCCACACAGATCATTAAGGAAAGAAAAAAACGCGAACTGGATCCTATGATGAAACTGATGGGCCAGTTGGAAGATGTAGAAGGCGATAAAAAAGACAAAGATGTAAAACAGTTTACAGAAACTATCAATGGCATTAAACGTTTCGGTCAGCAGGCAGATAAAATGCTGGATGTAATGGTAAAAGCTGACGAGAACTGGTTTATCAGCAGCCTGATGAGATTTTTCAAATAATATCAATACAAAAGCGGCCACCCGCTTTTTTTAAAGCTTCAATATTTCAATTTTTACTGAAAATTCAAAATATTCATTAATAATAAAATAAAATTATATGAGCTACATCGTTCTGGCTTATACCATTTACCTGGCAGTAACCCTGGCACTTACTATCTGGGTAGCCCACACGCTTTTTCGTAATGGACATGTATTCCTGGTAGATATCTTCCACGGTAATACCACACTGGCAACGGCAGTAAACAAGCTATTGCTTACAGGTTTTTATCTCATCAATATCGGCTATGCGATATACACATTACAGGTACACAGAGCCATCATTACTGCACAGGATATTATTGAAGGCCTGAGCATCAAGATCGGCGCCATCATACTCATTCTTGGCTGTATGCATTTTATGAATATGTTTATTCTTTTCAGGCTGCGTAAAAAAGCAGATCACCAACGCTCACATACACAAGGTGCCCAGTATTGATCTGTGCTACCAAACATTATTTAACCCCTAAATACAGGGCTATGAAACAAAAAAAAATTGTCATTGCCGGCGGTACCGGTTTTATAGGACAGGAGCTGGCCAGGTATTTTGGCAAAGAAAACCATGTTATCATTTTTACCCGTCAGGCAGTACATGCACATAACAATAATTACAATAAAAAACTTGTACAGGCAGCAGAAGGATATAACATCACTTACTGGCGCTGGGATGGTAAAACCGTAGAAAAACACTGGCTCAATGACCTGGAAGCTGCAGACATTGTGATCAACCTGGCAGGGAAATCAGTAAACTGCCGGTATCATGAAAAACAAATGACAGAGGTCATCAACAGCCGCATAGATGCTACCAATACCATTGGTGAGGCGATCCGTCAAACCATTACTCCGCCTAAACTCTGGATCAATGCAGCTTCTGCCACTATTTACCGCAATGCTACTGACAAGCCACAGGATGAGTTTACCGGGGAGATCAGTCCCTGGAAAAAAGACAATATGCCTTATTCATTCCTTGATCAATGCCGTACAAGATGGAAACAGTTGCTGGCACACATTGTATATGGCAAATATTCTGAACAATACCAGGCACCTACACTTGATTTTTCAGTAAAAGTATGCAGGGAATGGGAGAACGCTTTCCTGTTACAACGTACGCCCTTTACACGCAAGATCGCTTTGCGTACTGCCATCACATTGGGTGATGGTGGTGTAATGGAACCTTATTTCAACCTCTTGAAATTTGGTCTGGGTGGTCACCAGGGAGATGGGCAACAAATGTATAGCTGGCTGCATGTAGAAGATTTCTGTCGCACTATTGAATGGTGTTATGAACATCCGGACATGGAAGGCATCTACAACTGTGCAGCACCCGCCCCAGTTACCAACAAAACATTTATGCAAACCCTACGCAAACTTACAGGTTGTAAAGCAGCATTGCCTGCGCCTGCAGCTTTGCTGGAAATAGGCGCAGCACTGATGGGTACCGAAACAGAACTGATCCTGAAAAGTCGTTGGGTGCTTCCTGCCCGGTTACAACAAACCGGTTTCCGCTTTAAATACAATAAGCTGGAAGACGCACTTCAGGATATTGTACACAATACTCCCCGCAGCCGTTACCATCTTTTTTAAAACTTTTTGTCATGAATATTCTGCATGATCCGCGGTTAAAAGATATCCGCTGGCAAGACCTTACGCGTCTTTCACCCAAAGATGTCTTTGTTGAAAATGCAGTGAGTGCTCCCTGGATCACTGCATCCTGGATACTGGCCTGGTATGAATTGTACTGGTTTGCTGTTCCATGTTCCTTTATGTTCTTTCTTACTGCATTGCGACAGGTGCACAATGGATTTCATTATACGCTGGGCATCAGCCGGGGTTTAACCTGGTGTGTTCTTTTTCTCAATAGCATGCTAATGCTGGCATCCATGCATGCAGTTAAGTACAATCACCTGCGTCATCACAAACACTGTCTGAACGATGAAGATATAGAAGGCAGATGCGCGCGCATGCCTGCATGGAAAGCCATCTTGTACGGACCTGTATTTATTGTACAATTGCATGTCACTGCATTAAGATCCGGCAACAGCACAGTAATAAGAAATGTAATTACGGAATTGCTGGCTGTAGCTGTATTTATCACAATAGTGTGCACATTCCATATCCGTTTTCTACAGTATCATCTCATCGCAATGCTCATTGGTGAATGTATGACCAGTTTTTTTGCCGTATGGACCGTACACCATGACTGTGATGAAGAGGTCTTTGCCCGCACGCAACGCAGCCGGTGGAAAAACTTCTTCACCTACCAGATGTTTTACCACCTCGAACACCATCTGTTTCCCCAAGTACCTACCAGCAAGCTGCCCGAACTGTCCCGCCGCATTGATAAGACTTTGCCGGATGTGGAGATGAAAGAGGTGTTCTGAGAAGTATTAAGTTATAGTTTGCAGATATTAGGTTTGGAACATCTCTGCGTAAACCTATGCTCCTCATTTTCTCTGCGGTTGACCTTTTAGACTCCGGTATAAATACAATCTTCTCCCCGCAGCGATCCCTAACCTATAACCTATCACTTACAATCTACAACTTCTCTCTGCAAACAAATCCCCTGCCTCATTGTTATAATTAGATACATTCGCAACAAAGCAGTAAAGCAATGGCAACCACAAAGAAAACACTGGTATTGGGGGCATCTGAAAATCCGGCGCGCTATAGTTACCTGGCAGCAAACCGTTTACGCGCCAATGGTCATCCGGTGGTGGCAATAGGCCGCAAAAAGGGAAAAGTGGCTGATGTGGATATTGACACTGAAAAAAAAGCGCTTACTGACATAGATACAGTTACACTGTACCTCAATCCCGGCCATCAGCAGGAATATTACGATTATATTATCGGGCTGCATCCCAAACGCATCATTTTTAACCCCGGCACCGAAAACCAAGCACTGGCCGAACTGGCCCGCAATAACAATATACAGCCCGTAGAAGCCTGTACCCTGGTTTTATTAAGCACCGGGCAATACTAAACTTAACGAGTTATAATTTTTTTGCTCCCGCGTAAAATAATAGCCTCATATCTCCGTTGTTATCACTAACAACCAACCTTATCCTGTAGAATCGTTGACCGTACCCCCAAGATGACTGACAATCCAATTCCTGAACGTTAAACTTAACGTAATGAAAAACCTATGTGCCGCAGGGGGGCTGCTGGTATGCCTGCTTTCCACCACAATTGTTTCTGCACAACACGCAGAACCACAATTCAGACAGGTTGCTCCTTCCAGACCTGAGCTATTTGCGAGAGTTTCCGCAAAAACAGAATGTAATGTAAAAGAGCTGCACAGGCTTTGTAATGCCCGTATGGCAGACGCTGTTACCATCCAGCTATCCGGCGATATTTCGCTGAACGGAGAGGTTACAGACAGGGTACAGCAAACAGATAGTGTAACTACCCTGAATCTCCGTTTGGCCAATTATGACGGAGCACTACTCAATCTCACTTTACTAACCCAACCCGATAATACATACAGGATCTCAGGCAGGATTATTCATCCGCAGTCTGGCGATATTTTACTGCTGAAGCAGGAGAACAACAGGTATTTCCTGGTAAAAGAATCACGCAAATTCTTAATGACCGAATAACCTGCCAACATGAAGTACCTACCATTTGTGAACCTGTAATGCTGTATCATGAAAACATTTTACGCTGTACTTTTTTTTATTGCAATATCCAGTCGCGCAGAAGCGCAGGTACCTGTATTAAGCAGTTACCCATCTTCCAGGGCTACCATTTATCTTGATTTTGATGGTGAACATGTACGTGGTACAGGATGGAACTGGGCCGGTCCGATCAATGCCCAGCCACCAGCACTTTCCGCTGATGCGATCACCGAAATATTTAACCGGGTATCGGAAGATTACCGCATTTTTAATGTCAACATCACCACAGACTCTAATACCTACAAAAATGCACCTGTTGCACAACGGGTGCGCATCATCATTACTTCCACCTACCAGTGGTATGGCAGCAGTGCAGGCGGCGTATCGTATGTAGGCTCATTTACATGGGGCGATAATACTCCCGGGTGGGTTTTTGCGCCGCTGTTGAGCAACAACTCCAAAAATATTGCCGAAGCGATATCACACGAAGCAGGACATACACTGGGTTTACAACACCAGAGCAATTACGATGACAACTGTTCACTGAAAGAAGAATATTCCACTGGTCGTGGTAATGGCGAAATAGGCTGGGCACCGATCATGGGCAAATCTTATTCACGCAATCTTACCACCTGGTATTACGGCCGCAATATCAAAGGTTGTAATGTATGGCAGGATGATATCAGTATCATTGCCGGAAGCCCTAACAATTTTGGTCTGCGTCCGGATGATCATTCCAATACACATATAGGGGCTACGCCCATTACAATGTCTGGTATTGATTTTGAAGCCAGTGGTCTTATCAACAATGAAAGTGACCGGGACGTATTCAAGTTCACGCTTAACTCTCCCACTAATTTCAGGCTTAGTGCCATACCACAAAACGTGGGCAGCAGTAATGCCGGCGCTAATGTGGACATCAAGATATCCCTGCTGAATCAGTATGCGGATACTATTAACCGATACAATCCTGCAGAATTGCTGAGTGCAGGTATTGACAGCAACCTGAACAGTGGTACTTATTACCTGGTAATAGATGGTGTAAGCAATGCTTTTTTATCCGATTTCAATAGTGTTGGTTATTACCTGATCAGTGGTTCGATCGGTACTGCATTACCTGTACACCGGTTAACCCTGAAAGGCAATGTTACCACAACAGCACATACATTGAACTGGGATTACCAGGCTGATGAACCCATCAAACAGACCGAACTGCAATATTCAACCGACGGCAAACAGTTCAATACCTTTGTACAGTTGCCATCCGACACCAGGTCGTTTTCCTGGAAACCCTTTACCAACGGTACTTTATACTACCGCGCAAGGGTGATCACGGTATCGGAAGAAAGAGCTTACTATTCCAATATATTACCGCTGCGCGAATCAGCAGAGAGTGGTTTTACCGTAAACAATACACTGGTAACAGATATCATAACCGTAACAGCATCAAAAGAATATCAATACCAGCTATTGGATGAGACCGGCCGTTTACTGCAGAAAGGAACACTAACAGCAGGATATAACCGCATTAGCACTTACAATACGCCCAAAGGATTATTGCTACTGCGTGTACAGGCTGGTACAGAAACACAAACCCGCAAACTGGTTAAACAATAAAGAGCAACCCCTGAACCCACAAGGCAACCGCAAGGGGATGGCGTAATGCCATCCCCTTTTTTTATTTGTCCGGGCAGCTATCAGCCCCCCCGGCATCCGTTAATTAATTGTGATTTAAATACCGCTAAAGCCGCTTTTTTGGCCATCAGCCTGTTTTTCGTTAAATTCGGAAAACCCAATTCACTATGATTTGGAGAAAATTTAATGGCGAACAGATTGATTTGCCTATCATCGAAGCAGTTGAAAAAGCTATTCAACGTGAGACAAAAAAAGGCTACCATCTTAAGGTATGCATCGGTACAGATTCACAGGTAAAAGGTTCCGAAACTGAGTTTGCAACAGTAATTGTTTTTCTGCGTGAAGGACATGGAGGATTCATGTTCATTCACAATGAAAAAACAAGACAGCAATACAGTATCAAGGAACGTATGTTGGTGGAAGTAGCAAAGAGCATTGAAATTGCTTATGACCTCTGTAACCTGTTCAATAAGTACGATGTGGACATGGAGGTGCATGCGGACATTAATACCAATCCGCATTTTAAAAGCAATGATGCGCTGAAAGAAGCAATGGGATATATACTAGGTATGGGCTTTGCCTTTAAAGCCAAACCAGAAGCCTTTGCCAGCAGTAGCTGCGCCAACAAGATAGTGAACTAGTAACCTCCGTTGGCTTCTCCCCACCAATGATTCAAAAGCTGTGTACGCACGGCTTAGGGAATTGTCTCCCCTATAAAAAAGTAAAATTGCAGATTTAAGTTTCACGCAAAGCCGCATAAGGATTACGCCAGGACAGCAAAGGTATTTCCGCATTAAGCATTTGGCCTTACTTACAACCCATCTTCGCGTTAAGCATACTGCCTTATCACATCTTCAAATTATCTTTCACCTCTGCATTCGTTTCTTCAATGAACTGCAGCATTTTATCTCTGCCCAGTTTTTTCACGGCACTGGTTACAAAATGACGTGGTAAGAACTGCCAGGTCTTACGCATAGCGTCCAGGAAAGAACGTACGTTCTTTCCTACTTCACGCTGGCTTTCTTTATCGGCCTTGGTAAACACCAGGCAGAACGGAATGTTCCAGGCTCCCAGTTGATCTACAAATTCAAGATCAATTTTCTGTGGTTCGTGGCGACCGTCCAGCAATACAAATACATTGATAAGATTCTCCCGTTTGCGCAGATAGTTTTCGATCATCTGCTCCCACTGTCTGCGCTGACTTTGCGAAACTTTGGCAAAACCATAACCCGGCAGATCGACCAGGTACCATTTATCAGCGCTTTTACCACTGGCAACAGTACTCTCAATGATAAAATGATTAATGAGTTGCGTTTTACCGGGAGAACCAGAGGTTTTTGCCAGCTTCTGGTTATCGCACAGCATATTGATCAGCGACGATTTACCCACGTTACTGCGACCAATAAAAGCATATTCAGGCCTGTCCGGCGCAGGACATTTGGTATAATCGGGACTGCTGATAAGATATTGCGCCGTTTTGATAATCATGGGTGCAAGATACGGCAAAGGCCGTAACTGGTTCCGGGTTCGGTATTCCGGGTTGAAAGGGCTGCTCAGAAAAGGTAGCTGCATAGCGTGGTATAGTACAAGTGTGCGACGCAACGGCGGCTGATAGTACCACCATTTGCCGGTAACAAAATAACCCGGACCTTGCGGTACCGGGTTGTTTGCTATCGGAGGTCCTTATACTTTTATTGCGCCCAACGCTGAACCCTGTTATTTCCCTTGTCGCTGATATAAATATTGCCAGCAGCATCTGTGGATGTAAGAAGTTTTCAAACCATCAAAAGAGGTATTGAGTACGCGCGAAAAACAAGTGCTCAAAGAACTGATCAATGGCAATCAGAGTAAAGAAACTGCCACCATTTTGAATATCAGCCGGGAAACAGTGGACAAGCACCGTAAAAATATGATGACTAAAACAGGCGCCGGAACCAGTGTGCAACTGATAGCCCGGGCAATTCGCGAAGGATGGATATAATATGCCTTTCACTATCTTTGCTGCCTCATGTCAAAATATTCACACGATACGATAGTACCCTTCGGAGAGTCGGAGCAGAGCAAGAAGCAGCAGGTGGCCAATATGTTTGACCAGATCGCATTCAGGTACGATTTTTTAAACCGTTTCCTTTCAGGCGGAATTGACATTTACTGGCGAAGAAGGGCCATACGCGAGTTGCAGGAAATAAAGCCCCAACTGGTGCTGGATGTGGCAACCGGCACTGCCGATCTGGCCATTACCACCTATAAATACCTGCAACCCAACAGTATAATTGGCATAGATATTTCAGAAAAGATGCTGGAAATAGGTCGTCAGAAGATCGATAAACTATTGTTAAATAATCATATAGAACTACAGAGTGGGGATAGTGAGGCAATAAATTTTGCGGACAATACGTTTGATGCGATTACTGTTGCCTTTGGAGTGCGCAATTTTGAGAACCTGGAAAAAGGATTGAGTGAAATGTTCAGGGTATTAAAACCCGGTGGTAAGGTAATGATCCTGGAATTTTCGCAACCCCGCAAGGTGTGGTTCAAAGGATTGTACAACGTGTACATGAAAGTGATTGCACCGGGTGCAGGGCAACTGGTATCAAAGAACAAAGAAGCATATCAATATTTAAACAAATCAGTAAAAGCATTTCCTGAAGGCGAAACATTTCTACACATTTTACAACAAGTCGGGTTTAAAGAAACCACGCTAAAACGCTTGAGTCTAGGAATATGTACAATCTATTGCGGAAGAAAAAGAATCGGTTAGTACAACCGGCAGCAGTGCTGATGTTTTTATTGGTGGCCTCTTTATCATGCGTGGCACAGAAGGAACTCAATCTTCCCAATCATGATGATAAGCCGTACTACCTTGGCATAGGGCTGATGTACAATACCTCGCGCCTGCAGGTAGCACAGCACCCGTTGTTTCTGCAGAACGACAGTATAACGGTAGTAGAACCTGAAAATGCAGGTGGTTTTGGATTATCCGGCATGTTTACATTCCGCTTATCCAAACGGTTTGAGATACGCGCCAGCTTACCCGAATTTATGTTTGCGTACAAAAACCTCACGTATCATCTTAAATATCCCGATCCTACAAAGGATGAAAAACCTATCATGACCAAACGTATTGAGTCAATACTGGTAGGTTTACCCATACATTTTAAACTGCGTTCAGATCGTATTGATAATTTCCGGGTATATATGTTTGCGGGTGGTAAGTTTGAATACGACCTTGCTTCCAACTCTACAGCCCGTCGTGCGGAAGACCTGGTAAAACTGAACAAATACAACCTGGCAGTAGAAGGCGGCATTGGTTTCAACTTCTATTTCCCGGTATTCATCCTGTCGCCGGAGATCAAATTCAGCAATGGTATCTCCAACATCCATTCACGCGACGCAAACCTGAAATATTCCAACACTATCGATCGCTTAAGCACCCGGATGATCGTATTCTCGCTGATATTTGAAGGATAGCGAATAAATACGAAGTACGGTTAGCCGCATACTTAAAGCAATCCGATCATAAAAGTAATTGGGTTATAAAAAGATCAAGGGCCGTCATCTTTCAGGATGACGGCCCTTGATGCAATATCAGATATCTTACTTCATGCCTCCTGCCTCATCTCCTAATAGTCATATTCTCTCCTGAACATATTCATGCGTACTGCAATGGTGAACAGGTTTGTTTTGGTATTTAATGACGGATCAAATGCAGCCTTCCAGCTACGGATCAATGCAGAGGCATCAATAAACAGGTTTTCTTTCAACTCGTAAGACACCAGCAATTGTGTATTCAATGCGGTAGTACGTGGCCCTGCAGGCAACCTGAATCCGTAATCACCCGTACGGGTACCGTTGAGTTTGAAAATATTGGAACCATAATTGGTATTAGCTGTATCAGCACCCTGCCTGTACAGGATCAAACGGGCAGAGGTGGTCCATTTAGGATGCGGCTGATAACGAACAATACCAATTGCTTCCATAAAATTTGCCCCCAGCGGATGTGCCAGTGGCTGGTTATAATGCGTATAATTAGAAACAGAATCAGTATGTGTATACGTAAACGGACGTACCAGGTTGATCTCACCCTGCAGATCAAGATTTTTGACACCAAAGGCATTGATATATTTAGCCCCGCCCTGGATACCGAATTTATTGGCCCACCAGCCTTTGCCGGCTTTCAACTCTTTCAGATTAAACTCATCGAACAACACCTGTCCGTACAACTGTAAACGTTTAGCCACATTGGCTTTAAAATCAAATCCCACCAGGGCATTATCCGCACTGCCATTTTGTTGCTCGGCCACACGCAAAAAGATAATGGGGTTGAGATAAGCAAAATCGAAATGATTTTTACGGCCAAATACCACGGACTCAAACAAACCAACATTCAGCCAGCGGGTTGCCTGTAAGCTCAGGTGATGGATAGCTGCATATTTTTTATCCAGCAGGTTATCTCCATTATTATTGGCAAACTGGTTGGTAAGCTCCATAAACAGGTTCATGTAGTCCAGCTTCCAGATGCGGGTATTGAGTTTCAGAAACAGGTAGCTGTTGCCATAATCGCTCAGGAACAAACTGCGGTAACCATTGCCAATAAAGTTCTTATCATATCCAAACTGTACATCTATATACTTTACAGCAGTGAAGTTGATAGAACCTCTGGCATCAAAATAATCGGTAGCGGTGGTTTTAAAAGGTTTATAAAAACCGGCGCCCGGTACTGCATTAAACTCGCGTATACGTTGTTGAACAAACAAAGGTCCCCGCTCCTGGTTATCGGTAGCATAAAAAGAAAATCCCAGTTTTTTTGCGATCATCCCACGAAAAGTAGCACCCTTGGAGTTGAGAAAAATACGCTGGCCGCTATTGCCGGTCTCAATAGATTGTTGTTGCTGAATTACCGGGTTAATAGCCAGGTAAAAGTCTTTCTCGTTGACCTCAAAAAAATTCGCTTTGGTTTTATAGAACGTGTTCCAGATACTTCTTTTGCTGGTAAAAGAACTTTTATCGCCCTGCACCCATTCATCATTATTCATCAGCAGGCTTTGCAGGTTGTACTGGTCAACTTTCGACAGGTTAAGCGAACCTGCCTGCTGCAGTGAATCTGCATATTCACCCACACGCACAGCCACTTTACGGCTAAGCGGTTTTGCTGTACTTACGTTCAGATCTGTATTATTCTGCAACATAATTTCCAACCTGTCAAGCAGGGGTTGTTGTTTAAAGCCTTGTGGCAAATAGGTAGACTGGGCAGCAGTGGTAAGGGGTAACAATAAAATCAGCAGCCGGACAATGGTTTTTACAATAAATTGCATGTTCAGATTTTAACAGATTAGCATTTCAAGTTATGCAAAATTACCTGATTAAGAATATCACTGTTGTGAACGAAGGCATTTCTGCCGTAAAAGATGTGTTGGTTAAAAACGGACGCATCGAAAAAATTGCCGACTCTATTCAACCAGCTTTTCCTGTTACCGAAATAAACGGAACCGGCAAACATTTATTACCCGGGGCTATTGATGACCAGGTACATTTCCGTGAACCCGGTCTTACCCATAAAGCTACTATTTATACCGAATCCAAAGCAGCAGTAGCAGGCGGCGTTACTTCCTTTATGGAAATGCCCAATACTGTGCCTCCTGTATTTACCCAGGAGCTACTGGAGAATAAATACCAGATCGGCGCCCAAACATCACTGGCCAATTACTCTTTTTTTATGGGTACTTCCAATGATAATGCAGAAGAAGCCCTGAAAGTAAATGCCCGGAAAAGAGATATCTGCGGCATCAAGATATTTATGGGTTCTTCTACCGGCGGCCTGCTGGTTGACAACTATCTTACCCTGAACAGGATCTTTGAAAACAGCGAGGTATTGATTGCCACGCATTGCGAAGATGAAAAGATCATCAAAAACAACCTGGAAAGGATCAAAAAAGAAAAGGGAACGCTGGAACCGGCAGATCATGCACGTATACGCGATGAAAATGGTTGTTATGAATCTTCTTTCTCTGCCATACAACTGGCTAAAAGATATGAAACGCGCCTGCATATTCTGCACATCAGCACAGAAAAAGAACTGATATTATTCACTAATATATTGCCGCTGGCCGATAAACGCATTACTTCCGAAGTATGTGTACACCACCTGCATTTTACCAGTGAAGATTATGCAACACTGGGCAATCGTATTAAATGCAACCCGGCCATAAAAACACCCAACAACCGCGAAGCGCTGTGGAAAGCATTGCTGGACGACAGGCTGGATGTTATTGCAACCGATCATGCTCCGCATACACTGGAAGAAAAAGGCTATTACAGAGATGCCAACGGTATTTTGCGGGAAGCCACTGACAGCTCTTACGAAAAATCGCATGCAGGCTTACCTCTGGTGCAACACTCGGTACTGATGATGCTGAAATATGTGCAGGAAGGCAGGATCACTATTGAAAAAGTAGTAGAAAAAATGAGCCATGCAGTAGCTACCTGTTTCCAGATTGAACAGCGTGGTTTTATCCGCGAAGGTTACTGGGCCGACCTGGTGATAGTGGATATGAACACCACTACCACTGTTACGCCACAGAACATCCTGTTCAAATGTGGCTGGAGCCCGCTGGAAGACACAACTTTCCCCGCTGCGATTACACATACTTTTATAAATGGACATCTTGTATATGGAAACGGGGTATGGGATGAATCTCAACAAGGACAACGATTACTTTTTAATCGGTAACTTTCTGTAAACAACCCTGCGCATCATTATGGAATTAGATAATATCACCTATAGCGATCTTGCCATTTTCCAGGCAGAAGAAGAGTTTTCCATTTTTCACAAACTCAATTTTACCAATACTCTGGAAGGCAGGGAATGGCTGATGCGCTTTTTCCGTAATCCTTTCAATGATCTGAAACAGATACAGGAAACACAACAGATCATCCGCACCATATTTGAAAATATAGATCGCTGGCCCACAACTGTTACCAATGGTACGATCATGGTAATGGAACGGTTTTACGATACAGCTATTGATACTATTCCTTCCGGAAATTTTATTCTGAACGCAGTGACCTACCGGGTATTTAATGCACCCGATTTTGCACTGGTACGCTATTCTATCAAACACTTTGCTGATTTTGTACGTGGCATTTATGAACTGATCGAACTGTTGGATCACGACAACACGCCTTTACTGGCACGAAAATATCTTGACCGCGCGCGCGATCTGCTCAACCGGGATATCCTGATAGAACTGCGTCAGCGCGATAAGCTTAAAGAATTAAGCTGGAAAGAGACCATTCACTACGGAGGTTACATCAAAGAGCATTTTAAAAATGCAGCATTTGAACTGATCAATATTTTTGGCCGTTTTGATGCCTGGTATTCCATGGCACTGGCCATGCAGAAATTCCGGCTTACTTTTCCCGAGTTTGTAGAACAGCAGCAACCCATGCTTGCGGCCACACAATTGTACCATATCCTGCTGCCAATACCAACACCGTACGATGTGAACATGAATAAGGACAGTAACTTCATTTTCCTTACCGGTGCTAACATGGCGGGTAAAAGTACTTTTATCAAAGCGGTAGGCTGTACAGTATTCCTTGCACACCTGGGCATGGGCGTACCTGCTACTCACATGCGACTGACACTTTTTGATGGGCTTTTAAGCAATATCAATGTGGTGGATAATATTGCAAAAGGCGAAAGCTATTTCTTCAATGAAGTACAACGGATCCGCAACACCATTCTCAAGATCAATGATGGCCGCAAATGGCTGGTGTTGATTGATGAACTGTTCAAAGGCACCAATGTACAGGATGCCATGAAATGCTCTTCTACAGTTATCAAAGGACTGATCAAAATAAAGAACTCGTTATTCATTCTCTCTACCCACCTGTACGAGATCGGTGAAGAACTACAACAATACCCCAACATCTCATTCAGGTATTTTGAAACTACTGTTAAAGATGATCAACTGGAGTTCAGCTACATACTGAAGAACGGTATCAGCAACGACAGGCTTGGTTATCTTATCCTGAAAAGAGAAAAGGTGGTGGAAATGCTGGAAAAATTGTAGCGGGAATGGCCTATCTTCCGGTAAAATCAATCCGGATGAAAAAGCTACTGGCACTTTGTACAGTATGTTACTGCTTCCTGGTAACCACGGCGCAAAAACCAGGTGCGGTTATTGATGTACAGCATTACCATTATGCCATCACGCTTTCTGACGACAACAACACTATACAGGGAAAAGCAACGATCAGCCTTTCTTTTTTGCATCCCACCGGTAACGTGTCGTTTGATCTTACAGAAAAAAGATCATCCGGCAAAGGTATGACGGTAAGCAGTGTTACCACCAGCAATAATATACCGCTTACTTTTACACATACCAATGAACAGGTAAACATACAACTACCGGCCACCGCGAGGCAGGGAGATACACAAACTATCGTTATCAGCTATTCCGGTATTCCTGCAGACGGGCTGATCATTGCCAGCAACAAATACCATCACCGTGGATTCTTTGCAGACAACTGGCCCAACAGGGCACATCACTGGATCCCCTGCATAGATCATCCTGCCGATAAAGCCACTGTTGATTTTACGGTAACAGCACCAGCCCATTACCAGGTAGTTGCCAATGGTCGTAAAACCGATGAAGCAACGCTGGACAATAACCTGAAACAAACTTCTTATACTGAAGCCATTGCCCTTCCCACCAAAATAATGGTAATAGGCGTAGCTGATTTTGCGGTACAGCAATCAGGCACAGTACAGAATATACCTGTTTACAGTTGGGTATATCCTGAAGATAAAGACAAGGGGTTTTACGACTACGCGCAGGCAGTTGACATTCTTCCCTATTTTATTGAACACATAGGTCCCTATGCGTACGAGAAACTGGCGAATGTACAGTCTACCACCATCTTTGGTGGCATGGAAAACGCGGGCGCTATTTTTTACCATGAAAATTCAGTAACCGGTACGCGTAAAAATGAAGCCCTGTTAACGCATGAAATAGCCCACCAGTGGTTTGGCGATATGGCCACAGAAACAGATTGGCGGCACCTGTGGCTAAGCGAAGGTTTTGCCACTTATATGACCATTCTCTATTTTGAAGATAAATACGGACAGGATACTGCACGCCAGATGCTTTCCAATAACCGCAACCAGGTGATCGCTTTTTCAAAAAATAATCATGGCCCGGTGGTTGATTCAACAGTTACTGATTATATGGAACTGCTCAATGCCAATTCGTACCAGAAAGGCGGCTGGGCATTGCACATGCTGCGCATGCAAACGGGAGACAGCGTATTCAGAAAAGCTATACGTACTTATTATGCACGCTATGCCGGAAAAAATGCATCTACTGAAGATCTGCGAAAAGTATTTGAAGAAACATCAGGACAGGATCTGCAATTATTTTTCCGCCAGTGGTTGTACACACCTGCGCAACCATCAATAGCCGCCACCTGGAAATATGACGCAACAAAAAAAGCAATCCATATTACACTTTCACAAAAGCAGGACAGGATATTCACGTTCCCTATTGAAATAGCAGTTACAACAGCAAGCAATAAAACCACTATACATACATTTACCGTAAAAGATCAACAGCAGGCTTTCACCATCCCTGCCGGTAATACACCTGCAAAGGTTTCGCTTGACCCTAACGTAAAACTGCTGTTTGAAGGCACCATAACAGAAGCACTATAATCATTTTCGATGGATAGGTTGAAAACATTTTCCCTTACGGAAAAGGATATCTGCTGCCTACCAGATACATTACAAATATTTTTTATTTATCTTCCCGGTTCAATATTCTAAGCATACCATAATCAATATCCATGCTTGTAAAAACCTTTGGCAGCGCAGTATACGGCGTAGATGCCATTACCATTACCGTAGAGGTGAATGTTATGGGCGGCAGCAATTATTTTATTGTAGGGCTGCCAGACAGTGCAGTAAAGGAAAGCCTGCAACGTGTGGAAAGCGCCATTAAAACCAACAACTTCCACATGCCACGTACCAAGCTGGTGGTAAGCCTGGCCCCGGCTGATATCAGGAAAAGCGGTTCAGCATTCGATCTTGCCATTGCTATCGGCACACTGGCTGCCAGTGAACAGTTGCTACAAACAGATAAGCTCAGTGAGTACATCATCATGGGCGAACTGAATCTTGACGGTACCATTCAACCCATCAAAGGCGCATTGCCCATTGCCATTACAGCAAGAAGGGAAGGTTTTAAAGGGTTGATCCTGCCGGTACAGAACTGCCGTGAAGCAGCCATGGTCAATAGCCTGGAAGTATATGGTGTAAGTCATATTACCGAAGTGATCGGTTTTCTGAATAATGAAACCTTCTTACAGCCTACTATTGTAAATACCCGGGAAGAGTTTTTCCAGGCGGGTAATCATTTTGAGTTTGACTTCAGCGATGTGAAGGGGCAGGAAAATATTAAACGTGCACTGGAAATTGCTGCTGCCGGTGGCCACAATGCCATATTGATCGGGCCTCCGGGAGCAGGTAAAACCATGCTGGCCAAACGACTTCCCACCATCCTGCCACCGCTTACCCTGCCGGAAGCACTTGAAACCACCAAGATCCACTCAGTAGCCGGCAAACTTCCGGACAATGCTTCCCTGATAGCCCGGCGTCCATTCCGCTCACCCCACCATACAGTAAGCGATGCTGCATTGGTAGGTGGCGGTGGTTTGCCACAACCAGGTGAAATTTCGCTGGCACATAACGGTGTATTGTTCCTGGATGAACTGCCGGAGTTCAAACGCACTGTGCTGGAAGTAATGCGTCAACCGATGGAAGAACGGAAAGTGACCATTTCACGGGCAAGGGTTGCCGTAGACTTTCCTGCCAGCTTTATGCTGATTGCATCTATGAACCCCTGTCCCTGCGGATTTTACAATCACCCTGAAAAAGAATGTACCTGTGCTGCCGGTGCCGTGCAGAAATATCTCAACAAAATATCCGGACCGTTATTAGACCGTATTGACCTGCATGTGGAAGTCACGCCCGTAACGTTTTCAGAATTGTCAGGAACAAAGAGTGGTGAAGGATCAAATGTTATCCGGGAAAGAGTGATCAGGGCAAGAAGTATCCAGGCTGAAAGATACCGGGAACAACCGGGTGTTTATTGCAATGCGCAGATCAGCAGCAGGATGCTAAAAGAAGTGTGTGTTATTCGTCCGGCAGGTGAAAACCTGTTAAAAACAGCTATGCAGAAACTGAATCTGTCAGCGCGTGCATACGATCGTATACTGAAAGTAAGTCGTACAATAGCCGATCTGGCCGAAAGTGACATAATACAATCTGAACATCTTGCAGAAGCCATTCAATACAGAAGTCTGGACAGAGCGGGTTGGGCGGGGTAATGCCGAAGCAGCTAGTTCAGTACGGTAACTGATTGGGAAGCCTCTTTGAGTGTAGCGATCCTGGGTTCTTCCTGTTTTTTGCGGGAAGACAATTTGAGAAAAAGCGACTTGATCGTTTGTGCAGCAGTCTTCCGGATGATACGCATATCCAGCCAGAAATTGGCATTGCGTACATAGAAAGCGTCAAACTGGTAGCGGTGGAAAATGCTTTCAAAATTCTTGGTAGGACCTCTGTATCCCTTTACCTGTGCAAGACCGGTAATGCCCGGCTTTACAAGGTTCCTGAATTTGTAACCGGTTACAGTTTTGGAAAACTTATTGCAATCTGCGTGCATGTGCGGACGTGGGCCTACAATGCTCATGTGTCCTAATAACACATTTATAAACTGAGGAAATTCATCCAGGTTTGATTTGCGTAAAAACATACCCACCTTAGTAATACGCACGTCATTCTCCCTTGCCTGGCGCGTATTGGCCTCACTGTTCACAATCATAGTTCTGAACTTAAAGCAGGCAAAAGCTCGTCCACCCCGGCCCACACGACGTTGTACAAAGAATACAGGGCCACTGGATTCCAGTTTGATCAGAATAGCTATAATGGGAAATAACCAACTTAAGATAAAAACAGTGACAAGAAGTGAAACGGAAAGATCGAATACCCTTTTGAAGAAAAAGTAGTTCTTACGCTCATCAATAAACCTTCTTAAAGGTTCCTTCTCCGCATTACGCCTTTGCTCAAAGGATTGGATTTTGGCAATAGTTACTATCATGGGTTATTCGTTAAGCCTTATAAAACACGCATCTTCAATTACTTGCAACTAAACTAATCAGTAAAAATCCTGGTTGCAAAGAAATTTAAAATTCCCGGGAAGCTGATACCACGAAGTGGTAATTTTTCCCTAAAACCGGTTTTTGACCGGTAAGCATTATGACAAGCATGATATTACAAACGTTGCACCAAAAACAACCTGCTAACACTTTTGAGCCTAAAAACGGCTAAAAAAAATTAAAATTGCCTCTCACCGTACGTTGTTCTTCGTTTGTTATTGCAGTTACTGCACCAAGATACTGCAAGTTACGATATATATACCTGTTTATAATTTAACAGTTCTTTACTTGCTGAGTCTACAGCGCAATTGCCTAATGGTATTTTAATAGCAGCTTCGTAATGGTACCAATAAAAATAAAAACTTTTGTACCGGATACACCACTTATGTTAGTTTTGCAAAAATCAAAACAACAGGCAACAGGCACATTACAGCCATTCATTCTTTTGCCCTTTTAAAGTTTTCATGACTTCGAGAAACCTATTCAGAACATTATCAGCCAGCACGGTACAAATAGTTCTAAACCAATTTTTAGGCCTTGTTGTTTTCTATCTCACATCCCGCTTCCTAAGTAAAACAGATTACGGTGAACTAAACTGGACCATTGCCTTTGTTTCCGTTATCACTGCCATCTTCAGCCTGGGAACTGATTTTATTGTACTCAAACGCATCGCATCGGGTCACAACATTAAACAGATTACAGGACTACATATATTCCACAACCTGGCAGCAGGTATTGTACTTGTATCAGCCTTATTCATCACACGCCACTTTTTTCCCGGTTTCTTCTTAAAGCACTACCTGCTTACTTCCGTTGGGCTCAGCGTACTGATAACATTCCTATCAAGCCCGTTTAAACAACTTGCCAATGGTAAAGAAGCATTTACACATCTTGCCGTTATGATGATCAGCAATAACCTTGTAAAAGGCGTTTTGTTATCGTTACTGATCCTGATGGGTGTTTTCCAGACTGAAAAGGTGGTACAAATCTTTATCGTTGCAGCTGTTTGCGAATTAGCCGTTTCATTACTGCTGGCACGTAAAAAATTCGATATTACGCTTGTCCCCTACTTCAACACAAAAAAATATTTTTCACTGGTAAAAGAAGCCCTGCCTCAATTGGGTGTAATGATATTTGACTCAACACTTGCACGTGTGGACTGGATCTTACTGGGTATTGTTGCGGGGGCATCTGTAACAGCCGAATACTCCTTTGCATATAAGATATTTGAAATATCCAGGCTACCTATGCTGATACTGGCACCGGTAATACTACCCAAGTTTGTACGCTATTTCAGCAACGAACAGTTGTCGCAGGAAAAAACGGCTGAACTGGGGTTACTGCTGCGTATTGAGGCTTTTCTCTCAGTGCTGATCCCGATCTTTTTCTGCATAACATGGGTTCCCCTGATGAACGTATTAACAGCCGGTAAATACAGCACCTCCAGTGAACTGGTCTACCTGTTGCTGGCCGTTTCAGTGCCATTACACTATTTTACCAACTTCCTCTGGACCATGGCATTTGCCCAGCGCCAGATGCGACTTACCTTTTACATTACAGTAGCCGTATCACTGTTCAATGTATTGCTGAACGTTATTCTTATTCCCCTGCTGTACGCCACCGGGGCTGCTATTGCTTTTTCTGTAAGCACAGTGCTACAGATTATTCTGTATAAGTACTTTGTAAAACAACAACAGGTAAAAGTACGGCTCACACCCCTCATTGTCAGCATCATCATCTCTGCGATATCGGTATTCATTGCAAAAAAAATATTTACTAATGTAGTTATATCAACATCGGCAGGGCTTTTGCTTTATCTGTGTGCTGCGTATATGGTAAAGCTGATCAGGAAAGATGACATTACGCAATTAAAAAAGCTTTTATCACGATGAAGATATTGTTCATTTGTGAAGAATACCCGCCGGGAAGGAATGGTGGTATCGGAACAATGGTCAAAACGCTGGGCAGGGAACTGGTTCGCCAGGGACATAGTGTATACGTAGCAGGATTATACCCGCATGGATATGGTCAGAAAGATTACGAAGAAGATCACGGTGTAAAGGTATGGCGGCTACGGTATGTCACCGACAAAGGCCTGTTTAACAGCAATGCCGGCACCTTTAAGGACAAAACAATATTCCGTTTACTGAAGTATTCGCTTTTATTACAGCTTGACACCCTTTATTCTGTAGGGAAAATGTTTCGCTTTATCAGCAACCTGGTACAGAAAGAGCAGATTGATATTATAGAGTGCCCGGACTGGAACACTTTTTTTCAGAACAGTTTTGCAACGATTTCCTTTCCCCGCTTGTCAGTGCCACTGGTGATAAAATTCAATGGCTCACATTCATATTTCCGGCAAGAGTTGGGTTTACCTGTAAAACAGTACGTGTATCATTCTGAAAAAAAACTACTGACTACAGCAACCGCTTTGTGTTCTGTAAGCAGGTACACAGCGCAGAAAACAGCCGTTCTATTCGGTCTTGACCGCCCAATTAAAATATTATACAACTGCATCAACCTGCCGGAGCAACCGAGCGTAAGCCGCAGCAACAATAAGATCATTTTTACCGGAACGCTTACATACAAAAAAGGCATCTTTTCATTATTAAAAGCCTGGAATGAAGTATATGCCAGCCATCCCGATGCCACATTAGATATTTATGGCAAAGGCGATACGGCCGCATTGGAAGTATTGCTGACACCTGCAGCCCGCAGTTCTGTGCATTTTAAAGGGCATGTATCACAGGAAATATTATTCAGTGAATTATCCGCAGCAACAGCAGCAGTGTTTCCATCGTATTCAGAATGCTTTGCGCTGGCACCACTTGAAGCTATGGCAGTTGGCTGCGCGGTTATCAATACATCACGCTCCTCTGGTCATGAACTGGTAACTGATAAAGAAAACGGTCTACTGATAGATCCCGATGACATACCGGGCATTGCTGATGCAATACACCTGTTATTGACAAACGATACGTTACGCAAAAAGATTGCAGAGAACGGCAAAAGAACCATTGAACAACAATTCAATATTACTGCATCCGTCAGGGATCATATACTGTATTATGATGAAGTAATAAAAACGATGCGCCATGTAACCTGAAATTCCTTATCACGATGAACCTTCTCACCACAAACAGATTAAAAAGTATAAAGGACAGTATCCACATTACCCTGCTGCTCTTTCTGCTTGTATTTACTGTTGACAAAATAGTACTGAAAGCTGCAGGCATTGTACTTATCTACCTATTGCACCCCGACTTTCGTTTCAAACAGAAAATACGCAACATACCAACGTTCTACCTGCTGATTGTAGCATTTGAGTTACTGAAGTTTGTTTTTTTCAATACCGATTTCAGCAAAGCACATATTGCGTCCTTTACTATAGGATGCGCTTTCTGGATCTGCAGTTTTTTATGCCTGTATCAACTCCGATCAATTACTGATACAATTGATAAGGAAAAAACTGCAAGAACCCTTACTGTATTTTTTCTTATCAATGCCGGTATATCATTGCTGAACTTGCTGCTCACCATGTATCAATCCGGATCGATCAATCCGTACACGGTAACCGACGAACGTTTCAATGCATCTACCGGTGATTTCATTAAGGGATTGTTTATGGCTCCCTGTTACATCAACATGATGGTGAATGCGTTTTTTATTTTCTTTTTCCTGTACAGGGAGAAAATAATCTACGCATTACTGGCTGCCGCTATCGCCATCATTACTACCAGCAATTTTGCCAATATTATTCTGATACCGGTGCTTGTTGCCTGCTTCATTTTTTCAGGTAAAAGAAAAATACGGTTCTCCATTATAGCCTGTTTCCTGATGCTGGGTCTCTTTTACGTGTTTGTTTCCCCCAGCAACCTGCGATATCTTAAAGACTCAATCGATACCACACCCAGCCAGACACACGAATTGATTGAATATGAAAAAGCCATTTTATCGCAAAATGCCGCCCATTTTCATGACGAGGTTAGGTATGGTGACTCAACAGAATTGATCACGCTCAGCGACAGGTACGGAAAAGTACTATCCCTTAGAGAAACCGGGGCCTACCTGCTTTCCGGTCCGGGACCATTTTTACTGGGCGCAGGTGTTGGCAGTTACTCATCATTCCTGGCGCTGCGTACTTCAGGACTGGGCAATACAGAAGGGTCAAGGTTATTCCGTTATGTGCCGGAATACCGTTCCCCTGCCTTTGAAAAAGATCATTATCAGATCTTCAAAATGATCTATCTGCTGCCAAAAGCTTTCCATTCTATCAAGCATTTCCCCAACTCCTTTGCCAACCAGCTTTTTGGGGAATATGGCATTATAGGGTTCCTGCTATTTATTTTTACCTATGTATGGTTCTTTTTTAAAAGATTTAAGCAACTTACATACGGCAAATACCTTTTATTTCTTTTGGGAGGCTTTCTGTTATTCGATTACCTGTTTGAATACCTCTCTGTGGTTGTTCTATTTGAATTGCTGATGTTGACCGATATGAAGAAAGGTACAGCAACAAACGAAACACAACCTGCAAACGCACAGTAACTGTTATATGGATAATCCGCTGGTCAGCATAATTGTTCCTTGTTATAACTATGCCCATTACCTGGGTGAAACCCTGCAGAATATTTTTTCCCAGCAATATCAGCAATGGGAATGCCTGATCATCGACGATGGTTCTACAGACAACACCGCTGCTGTGGCAGCCGGCTTTGTGAACAAGGACGCACGTTTCCGTTATTTTTACCAGTCCAACCAGGGATTATCTGCTGCCAGGAATCACGGTATCCGTCAATCATCAGGTCAGTTCATCCAGTTCCTTGACAGCGATGATCTTATTCATGCAAAAAAGATCCTGCTGCAGGTGGCCCTTCTGCAGCTTAAACCGACCGTTGACCTGGTATATGGTAATTCAGTCTTCTTTTTCAATGACGATCTGAACCAGCAATATGCCAATCGCGAAAGAAAGACCACTGCTGACAGCACCAATCATTTCCCTTTACGCATCACCGGGCAGGGTAAAACCATTACCCGGCAATTGATGGTGGATAATATTATGGAGGTGAGCAATGCGCTGGTCAGAAAAACGCTGATTGACAAAACCGGTTTTTTTGATGAAACGATGAAGAGTTACGAAGACTGGCAATACTGGATCAGATGCGCACTCAACGATGCTTTTTTTTATTATGATCCCCAACCGGGCACAGAAACATACATCCGTTTCGGACATGCCAGCATGATGACAAACAGGAAAAAATTAACTTTGCACGGCATACGGATCAGGAAGCTGCTGCATCCATATCTCAACTTCCGGCAACGCCTTTATAATTATTACAGGCTTTCCAAGTTATATACAAGATTATTACTAAATATCTTTTAAGCTATTCAATGCCTGAAACTGCGATCATAATAGTGAACTGGAACGGATGGAAGGATACCATAGAATGTCTCAACAGTTTTGTACATCCACTACCGGATGCTCATTTTTTCATTATAGACAATGCCTCTTCCGACAACTCAATAGCTGAGCTAAGAAGTTTTTTTGACAGTACATCTATATCATATACATACTGTACGGTTAACACTTTACCCACGGATTTTAATGCCAGCCAACAGGTAACACTGATCAGTAATCATTTCAACCAGGGTTTTGCGGGTGCCAACAATGCCGTACTAAAGTTTCTTATTGCACTAAAACAGTACCAGTATGCCTGGTTGCTGAACAATGATACTACAGTAATTGCAGACAGCCTGCCGAAACTGATCAGCAAGATACAGACAGATGAAGCTATTGCATTCTGCGGTTCTGTATTGCTGGACTATACTACACCTCAACTGGTACAATGCTGTGGTGTACGGCATTTTAAATACCTGGGTGTTTCAAAACTTTTTCTGAAGAACGAAGAATGGGCAGCTATAAAAAATAATATTCCACCCATGCCCGGAAATATTTTTTACCAGAATGGTGCCAGCCTGCTGACCGATATTTCCAAACTGGAGCAGATCGGCCTGATGGATGAACGCTTTTTCCTGTATTCTGAAGAAGCAGACTGGCAGCTAAGAGCACAGCAACTTTCGTATATCAATACTACCGCTACTGAAAGCATAGTGTATCATAAAGGCAGTATGAGCACTGCGGGCAAAAAGTATATATTCTTTTACAATTACAATCGCTCTGCCATTTTCATGACCCGAAAAAATTTTGGCATCTTTGCCAGCCTTACAGCTACTGCCTCTTTGCTGCTCATTACCATTATACGGGCAAAGTTGAATCCAAAATCAGTTGCACACGGCATCAAAGGCCTGTATATGGGCTGGAAAATAGCTTTCTAAAAATTCTTATACATTTACCTGCCCATGCAAAAAGTAAACCTTTTCGGTCTCGATTTCTGGAATGCTTCCGGTGAAAAGGAAGTAGCAGATATCCTGGTTGACAATAGTCAAAAGGAACTTTTTGTTCACGACAATATTGAGTTTGTAATTACCCCCAATGCTTTTGACATAACCTTGTTCCTTACAAAAAACAAGGATATCTATGAATCTCTGCGTCACTCGGCAGTGATCCTTCCCGACGGGATGCCGCTTGTATGGCTGAGTAAATTTTACAATCCCTCTTTACGAAAAAGAATTGCCGGCAGTGATGTATTTCCCCTGCTGTGGAACAGAATCAAAACACAGCACAAAAAAGCTTTCTTTATTCTGCCATCAGAAAAAATAGGTATACTATTACAAAAAGAGTACGGGGATATACAGTTCAGTGTGCCTGATTTTTTTGACGAAAATGACGACCAGTATATTCAGCAGTTTGTTTTATCGCAAATAGAGATTATCCGGAACTTCCGGCCAGACTTTATTTTCCTTGGATTATCCAATCCCAAACAACAAAAAATTGCGCTAAAACTTCATACCTTGCTATCTTCAAAAGCTGACTTCAATTGCATATTGGTATTGATTGGAGCATCATTTGAGTTTTATCTCGGTTTGAAAAAAAGAGCACCTGTCTTTTTTCAAAAAACCGGTACTGAGTGGTTGTATCGTTTTTTACACGAACCAAAACGGATGTGGAAGCGGTATACAATTGGAAACGCTGTTTTTATTTTTCTGGCAATAAAACACCTGTTGCAAAAACGCCGCCTAAAAACACCTAAATGATAGCACCCCCCGAATTCTCTAAACTATCCTGGAAAGAGCGCATCCAGCTATTGGCAATGATGGCCTTTGTTGCCACGTTGACATTTGCAAGAGAATTGAACCAGGTTTTCCTGATCATTTTCCTGGTAAGCTGTATTCCGGTATGGAGCAAGACCAAATGGAATAACCAATGGAAGAATATTGCGATACTGTCATCTACTTTTCTAATATCTATAGCCACCAGTTTTTATCCCGATAACTTTTTACCGGCATTAAAAGTACTGGAGATACAACTGGCCATGATTCTGGTACCTTTATTGCTTTGTTGCAGTTACGAACCTACTCCCTTTAAAAACAAAGCGATCTTTATAGCCTTCGGCGCATCCATATCTGTAGCATTGATCTACCTGCTGGTATTTTTTGTTTATAAAATGATCTCAGAAGGTATTCCATTATCAGGATGGTTCCAGGAGCAATACCTTAATCACCATTTTTCTGCACCGATCGATATGCATGCTACCTTCCTTTCTGCATACGCATCCATCGCATTATACTATATCATCATCTCTTTCAGTCAAACAAGATCCTCACTCATAAAAGGGTTGTTGTTATTGCTGATTATGGTGTTCTTTATTGCACTTTTTATGCTGGCAGCAAGAATGGTACTGGCATTAACCTGCTTGTGCCTCATCCTGTTCATTCCTTATGAAATAGCAAAAAGAAAATGGTTTAACCGGCTATTGCTGGGTGGTGTCATTGTAGCATTGCTGGGTTACTTTTTTACCAGCAGCAATTACCTCGAAAGCCGTTTTACCAGTCATGTAGACAAGGATGTAAAACTGGCACAGCTGATTGATTTCATCAGGCACCCGGATTCTGCCACACAACATGATCTGATGAAAAATGATGGTGCACGTATTGAACGCTGGGTGGCCGGTTGTCAGTTGGTAAAGGAAAATCCTGTATTCGGGTATGGAACAGGCAGTGAAAAACGCGTATTATTCCAGCGTTATGAAAAACTGGGCTTAACGGTTACGCTTGGGCAGGGGTATGATTCACATAACCAGTTCCTAGCATTTGCCCTTAAAAGTGGCATTTTCGGCCTGGCAGCATTTCTGCTGACCATGATATTTTCCTTTTACCATGCCTTCAGATCACGTAACTTCCTGTATGTTACCTTCCTGGTAGTTGCTACCGGCATATGCCTGATCGACAATTTACTGGAGGGTAACAAAGGCGTATTTTACTTTGCTTTTTTCAACACCCTGTTTTTTCTGAACACTCAAAGTCCGCTGTTAACAGGCAAAAGAGCCCGTTAACACCACCTATTTTTTATCATTTTTACCGAACTTGTACAGTATTTGCTTTAAACTTCCTGTAGGTTCAACTGTTATCTGGTATATGAAAATATTATTCACGTATCTCAAACCCTATCGCTGGCTGGTTGCATTAACCATGCTGCTGACGGCTATCAATACAGGGGTCTCTTTAATTGACCCCATTCTTTTTGGCAGACTGGTTAGCCTGGCCACTCACTATATAGAGCACAAACTGGCACCCGGGATTGATTATTTCTGGTCATTTTCCTGGAAATCTCCCGGCGTTGTAATGATCATCATATTGTCCATGTCGGTTGCCATGGTCAGCCGTATTGCCAAAAACTTCCAGGATTATTTCCTGAATGTTATCATTCAGAAATTTGGCGCCAAAGTATTTACAGACGGCTTGAAACATGCCATGAAACTACCTTACCAGGAGTTTGAAGATCAGCGGAGCGGTGAAACCCTGAGCATTCTGCAAAAGGTACGTACCGATACAGAACGGTTTATGAATTATATGATCAATGTGTTGTTCAGTGTCATTGTGGGTGTATTGTTTGTATGTATCTATGCCGGCATCTGGATCCACTGGACCGTACCGCTGGCTTATTTTGTAGGTATCGTTCTGCTTACGCTCATCACCAATGTGCTGAGTAAAAAAGTAAAAAGTATTCAAAAGACCATTGTTGCACAAACAACTGCACTGGCAGGTTCTACCACAGAATCATTAAGAAATATTGAACTGGTAAAAAGTCTTGGACTTACTCACCAGGAAGTAGAACGACTGAACAAGAATACCTACAAAATATTAGGACTTGAGCTGACCAAAGTAAAACGTATACGCAGTATCAGCTTTGTACAGGGCACCTTTGTAAATACGTTGCGCCAGGTGATCCTGTTCATACTGATGTGGCTCATCTTCCGGCACAGAATGGATGCAGGTCAGCTCGTAACCATGCAGATCTATTCCTTCTTTGTATTCGGACCATTACAGGAAATTGGTAATATCCTGCTGGCTTACCGCGAGGCAGAAGCTTCCCTCAACAACTTCAACAACCTGATGAATAAAAAGCCCGAACAACAACCTGTAAATGCCAGGCATCTGGGCCCTGTGCAGACACTGGAGTTTAACGAAGTTGGCTTTAAACATCAGACAGCACGTCAACGTGCCATTGACAATATTAATTTTTCTGCCCGTATAGGAGAAACCATTGCATTTGTAGGTCCATCAGGATCAGGCAAAACAACACTGATGAAACTGCTGGTTGGTTTGTATCGCCCGCAGCAGGGTAAAATATTATACAACGGTATTGATGAAACCTCCATCAATTTTGAAGATCTCCGCAACCAGATCGGATTTGTAACACAAGATACACAGTTGTTCTCTGGTACCATTAAAGAGAACCTGATGTTTGTCAATCCTGCTGCAACTGAAGAAGACCTGATGCATGTACTGAGCCAGGCATCGTGTCAGAACCTGCTGTCACGTGCTGAAAAAGGATTGGATACTATGATTGGTGAAGGAGGACTAAAACTTTCCGGTGGTGAAAAACAACGCCTGTCCATTGCACGTGCTTTATTGCGGCACCCCAGGCTGCTGATCTTTGACGAAGCAACATCTGCACTTGATTCACTGACCGAAGAAGAGATCACCAATACCATCAAAGAAGTTTCATCGCAACGCGATCAGATCACGATCCTGATTGCACACCGTCTTTCTACCATTATGCATGCCGACCGTATTTATGTACTGGAAAAAGGCGATGTGGTGGAAACAGGCACGCATGAAAGTCTGCTGGCAGAAAAAGGACTTTATTACGCAATGTGGCGGCAACAGATCGGTGAACGTAAGAAAACCGGCATTGTTGCATGATAATGACCGGGACACCTTTCTGATGCGATTTTTGTAACTTTGCAGTTCATTTTTTTGTTACATGGCCAAAGAAACTTCAAAACCGAATTACTTCTGGAGTATCCTTACTATGAAATGCCCGCGTTGCAGAAGAGGGCCCATGTTCAACAATAAGAATCCCTGGAACCTGAAGAAGGTATTTGACATGCCGGAAAAATGCCCCGAATGCAGCCAGCCTTATGAACTGGAGGTTGGTTTCTGGTATGGTACCGGTTATGTAAGCTATGCGTTGTCGGTAGCACTTTCAGTAGCAAGCTTTGTTGCCTGGTATGTGCTTATCGGTATGTCTACCTCTGATAACCGTTTCTTCTGGTGGCTGGGTCTTAATATTATTTTATTAATCGTAATGCAGCCCTGGCTGATGCGCATCAGCCGAGTTATTTACCTGTACTTCTTTGTACGGTATGATCCTCATTATAAGGAGACGAAGGTAAGCACCTTCGATTATGAAACCGGTTCTTATTACAAAGACAACAAGCAGCAGGATCAGTGATCTGCTCTGTCTTCTTTTGACCTGAGAATATTTACAAACAGGTTCCTGTCATTTGTCAGTTCCTCAATATCGCGTAGCGCTACTTCCAGCGCACGTGTGCTCAATGTAATTTCCACCAGGGAAAGCACCAGTGAAATAACAAAGGCAATAATGCTGAATGCAAAGATCACATAAGCAGCCTCATTCCATCCTCTGAATATACAGAACATACAAACCACGCAGAACAGGAAACTCACTACACCAGATGCCTGCATGGAACGTATAAGCCGTATGCGTGTGCGCAGGTTGCGGATCTGTTCTACAATATGTTTCTGGTTGGCATCTTTCTGATATTTTTCATGCAGGTTACGGATCAGGCTGGCAAGTGCCAGAAAACGGTTGGTATAGGCCAGCATCAATAATGAGATGGCAGGAAACAGCAATGCAGGTGTGGTGATAGACAGTTCCATGATAAGGGTTTACAGGCTAAAATACAACGTTACGGATTATGAGGAACAGACAATCAACAAACTATCAGCCCATACAACAAAAAAGCCCCGCCGTAGCGGGGCCTTATCCAGTCCTATATGTATGGGTTAGTAAGCCATGTATACATTACTAACGCCGTTTATATTACAATTATTATGTACCTGTTGTTCAACGACCGGTTATTTACCGGTTGCGAATGATAAAGGCACATTCAGTTTAATGCTGAAGTTACGGCCCATAGCAAACACGCCCGTACGACCGGTAACCAGGTTCTCAGCAGTATATTTCAACCTGCTCAGGTGGTTCTGGTAAGCAACATCACTGATATTGTTGGCACCCAGGTACAGGCTGAACAAGGTTTTACCCTTTGATACAAAATCACCACCAATACCTGCGTTCAACAGGCTGTAACCCGATGTAGCAGTTTCTGTATTAAAACCGGTAAACGGATTGTTCTGTGCAAACGTGTTATCCAGTTCCACTTTCAGATAGATATTCCGGGCAGATTTTCCCTTTTTAAAGAAATCACCTCTTACCTGGTTAATCAGGCGGGCAGCCGGAATAAAGGGCAGGTTATCGCTGCCGTCTTGTTTCTGGCTCAATACGCCACGTACATAAGAGAAGGTGTTTTCAATATGCAACCAGTCCAGCGGATGCGGGTGAATATCCAAGTTGGCTTCAACACCATACAGGTTGGCATTGTTCTGTGAAAAACGGAAAGCATACAGGTTATTGGTTCCATCTACAATAATGGAATCACCCCCAAACACAGAAGACAGTTTTCTATAATAAATGAAGTTGTTCACGTGGTTATAGAACAGGCTCACTGACATTGATACATGTTCTGTACCAACTTCCACACCACCGTCTATCTGCCAACTGTTTTCAGACTTCAGATCCTGTTCGCCGTATTCATAACGATTAGTGCCTTCATGTGCGCCATTGCTGGCCAGCTCAGGTATACTTGGTGCACGGAAGCCTTTGGCCACATTCAATTTAAAAGTCACCGCTTTGGTAGCTTCATAACTAAGTCCTGCGCTACCAGACACATTGTGGAAGTCTTTGGTAAAATGCTCAAACTTGATATCGCCACCATCTTCCATCTGTTTGGCGTTAACAGAACGATTGTCGTAACGGATGCCACCACTCAGGGTCAGCTTATCAATTTTTTTCTGCGTGTATACAAATGCACCAATATCAAACAGTGAATAATCCGGGATCAGGGCCTCGACACCTTTATTGGTATTGGTTTGTTGCATACCATTAACACCAATAGTAGTTTTCCAGTTATTTTTTTCAGCCAGGTGATATTGTACATTATAGTTCACCGTCTTCAGATCAAAATACAGGTCTTTCTGATCAGGCACCAGCACATCGCCAAACTCCTGGCGCTGGTTGCGCTGGTATCCTACAGTAAGTGTCAGCCTGTCTTTACCGATATTAAAGCTGTTATCAGTAGCTATTTTAAAATGCTGAATACGCTGACGGGGAATAAACGGATCTGTTGATTTAAAATCTTTATCAGTAGCTATTTCTTCATCTTCTATACCACCATTGTTTACAGCTTTTGTGAATTTGCCCGTAGCATCATCACGATCACCTTCTACCAATCCCAGGTGCTGGTCAAAATTGCTGGCATACAGGTGGCTGAAGCCCCAGTGTTTATTGATACCGATGTAACCACCAAAATCCTTCTCATTGAATTTGGAGTTGAATACATAACCATCGTATTTGTTCTTGTAATCAGCCGCTGCTTTGTAAGAACCATATACACCCCAGATAAAACCGTTCTGGTTGCCACCGATATCAGCATGCACACCACGCATCCTGTTATTGGTTTGATAAGTACCAAACACATTGCCTTTAATAGTGCCTTCATCTGCAGGTTGAATAGAAATGATATTCACTACACCGGCCAGCGCATCGCTTCCGTACATCAGTGAAGCAGGGCCTTTCAATACTTCAGCCTTGCTTACATTAAATTCATCAATCTCAATACCATGCTCATCACCCCACTGTTGTCCTTCCTGGCGGATACCGTCATTTACTACCACCACACGGTTGTAGCCCAAACCCCTGATCACTGGCTTTGAAATAGCCGGACCGGTAGAGATCTGGGACACGCCCGGTGTATGCGACAACGCATCTATCAGGTTGGTAGATACACCTGCCAGCAGATCTGTTTTTTTCAATATGCTTACCGGGATAGGTGTTCTTTTTACAGAAGTGGCAGAAGAAACGCCGGTTACAGTTACCGCATCGTTCTCCACAGAAGATATTTTTAATGAAAAGTCCTTTTTTACATTACCTGTCAGATCAACGGTTTCCGTATAAGAAGCATATCCCAGGAAGCTTACTTCCAGCAAATACCTTCCTTTGGGAATATTCCGGATGATATACTCTCCCTGGCGGTTGGCGGCTGTTCCGGTTTTCAGATCGGGAAAATATACCGAAGCGCCGGCCAGGGGTTCACCCGTTTTGGCATCGGTTATTTTACCGGATAATACTACATTCTCAATATCAGTTGCAGATACAGGAACAGGGGTGGTTTCACTATTGGTCAGTTGCTGGGCATATACTACATTCATCAATGACGGTAAGCATACCGCCAGGAAAAACATGATCTTTTTCATTACAATTTTTTTGATACTCAGAAGTTGAAAATCACAGCGCAATCATCAGCCTTGCAGCAACACCACTACAGCCGCTGAGGCTGTCAGCAATACATTGCCGGAAGTCTGAAACAATAAAACACGCAAGAACAATCAGACTGTTACCGGAGGACCTCTGTGCTCAAAAAAGAAATAAGTGCAGGAATAGAGTGCAGGAAGTTTGCCACAAATATGTTCGGGCAATACCAGGCTGATAACCTGAATAATTATAGGATCTGATGTAGCCGTAAAAGGCGATTCTGCCACCAGGCTTTCACAATTACAATTAAAGCCGGTTTTATTCAGCAATGCCTCTCCCGCCTTTACGTGCATACCCGACTGATCCTTGTGATCAACAAGCCAGTCGTGCAGTGTTTTCTTCGGCATGATACTGAATGCAAAAAGCAACAGCAACAAGCTGGTTATGACACTTTTTATGACGGGATATTTGTTCAAATAATATGCTACTTTGTTGCAAAAATAGACATTTTCGCTTCAACTGATTGCTATTTTTTCCGGTGGTGAGAATTCTATGTGAACGGTGAGCATATAGTTTATAGAATACTGAACATCACTTTTTTAATACAACAGTAAACAGCGAGCCCTGTCCCTGCTCGCTTTCGCAGTATATTTTACCATTCAGTTCTTCAACGATTCTCTTTACAATGGAAAGTCCTAATCCATTGGACACTTCGCCATCAGTAGTTTGTGAAGAAATCTTACTGTAACGGGAGAATAAATAAGGTAACTCTTCTTTCGGAATGCCTACCCCTTCATCACGCACTTTTATATTAACTACATCATTGTCTTCAACAATGCTGAACCAGATACGTTTTCCACGCACAGTGTATTTGATAGCGTTGGAAAGCAGGTTTTCACATATCCTGCCCACCAGTTGTTTATCACTCATCAACAACAGTTGCTTTTGTGGTATGTCAGTATAAAACTGCAATTCTTTTTTAGTGGCAGCAGGCTTGAATTTTTCTGCTATTTCTTTAGCCAGTACAGCAATGTCAAAGTTTTCCAGGTACATTTTGTGTGCACCAATATCTGCACGCTCAATATTCAATATCCGCTGGATCAGCTCTTCACCATAATAACTTGCCTGCAATATTTTCTGCAATGCTTTATCCTGTTCTTCTGTAAGATTGGCGCTTTCTGATTCCAGCACCTGTCCCCATATCTGAATAGTAGCAAAGGGGGTATTCAGGTCATGTGATACAATGCTGATCAGTGAATTCTTTTCATAATTCAACTCCGCCAGTTTTTCGTTCTGCAACAGTATTTGTGTATTGGTATCCTGCAAACGCTTATTAGCATTACGCTTGATCAGGAAGGCAATTGCAATCAATATCAAGATCACCGATAACGCTATTGCAAACAGCGTAATACCCTGGCGACGCAGTTCTTCCCTTTCAATTTTACCCTGCAAAACCTTGTTCTGTGCTTCACGCTCTTTTGCATTGAAACGCTCCTGCAGCTCTGCAATTGAGTGATAGGTATCAGCATTTACCAGGGCTGTATCAAGCGTATACCAGGCCTTCAGGTAGTGAAAGGCTTTATTGTAATTACCCTTATGCTCATACAGCTTGGCCAAGATAGAATAACAGTCCGCCTCCTTGCTTTTAGAAGCAAAATGCTGCTGTGCCATTTCCATGGCTTCACGTGCGTACTTATCAGCCGAATCGTATTGCTTCTTTTCAATATATACGTCTGCAATATTCAGTATAGATATCCACAGATCGTTGGACACATCTTTGCTGATATGTGTATTGTAATTCTGTTTGAAGTATTGTAACGCTTCATCATATCTTTTTTCCCGGAAATACACATTGCCCAGGTTGTTGTACTCACTGGAAAGATCCAGCCTGTCCTCATAAGGTTTCGCAATCCTGATCGCTTCATTCAGTAATATCCGCGCACTGTCATATTGCCCCAGCTGCGTATAAATAACCCCCAGGTTATTATAGGTATTGACCAGCTCGTTGATACGTTTCTGGCCTTTTGATACCTCGGCACTTTGCAGGTAAAATTCTTTGGCTTTCAGCGGTTCCTTAATAGTGGCATAGGTAATAGCAAGGTCACTCAGTGCAGATGATTCATATTCGCGTGTAGGCAGTTTGCGGGCAGCTTCCAGCGACTGCAGGTAATATTCAATAGCCCTTTCATAATTGCCCGCCAGGTCTTCCCGTATTCCCCGTAAACGCAGCGACAATACATCACCTTTATCAAAACGCAGTCTTGCAGCCTCGCGTTTAATGAAGCGGGCATAATAGGTAAGGGAATCCAGTTTATCTTCTGAAAAATCAAGACAACGATCGTATAATGTTTTGAGATACGTAGTGTCAACCTGCTGTTCAACGGAGCGGGTAACGCAGGTAATCAGGAGCAATAATAATAGCCAGTATTTCACTGATAGAGGGATTACAGTGAGAATATATATTTAACACTACTTAGGTCCGGCAGGCAAGAAAGACTTATTCTATCAATTTATTTTTCAGCGCAAATTTCACCAGGCCAACAGTATTGTTAACCCCTAACTTTGCAATCAGGTTTTTGCGGTGTGTTTCAACAGTGCTGATACTTAGGAACAGCTTTTCGGCAATATCCGAATTGCTATACTCTTTGCAGATCAGTTTCAGCACTTCAATTTCACGTTTTGACAGTATTTCGTCTATCTTTTTATCTTCTATGGTAATGGTACTGCGAAAGTCCTGTTCAGCATCCAGGATGTTTATTTCAGGACTAAAATACTGGCCTCCGCCTGCAATTTCCAGCAGCGCTTTATAGAGCTCTGTAATGCCGGAATTTTTTAACAGGTATCCCTGTATATTATGTTTAACCAGTCTGTGAATGTATCGCGTACCGCGCATGATGGTGAGATACAGAATTTTGATGCCCGGTTTCATTTCCCGGATCTTTTTCAGCAATTCTTCCTCGCCGATGTCAGGCAGGTTGACATCCAGTAATAAAATGTCAATGTCATCGTGCCGGGGCAGTTGTTCCAGCAGGCTGGTGCCCGTTAAAGCTGATCCGATAACCTGTATTCCTTCCTGCTTGTTTAACAGCAGCACCAGACCTTCCAGGTACAGCTCGTGATCGTCGGTTATGAAAACTTTCACCATAAGCTCACTGTCCTCAATTGGTTTAGGTAACCGGCAACATACTAATCATTGCCTTGGGCAGCAATATAAACTATTTGGGTAGATTTTAACAAAAAAAGTCCCCGCCTGGGACCAGAAAGCTATTGAGACACAGAAAAGTAGTGTATTACCGGACCTTCAGCATGGTGCGCACGTGCTGTAACGAACCGTTCTGGAAACGGGCATAGTAAACGCCTGTAGGCATTCCATAACTACTGAAACTGACGGTATAACTGCCAGCCATATATTCCTTGTCTGTCAGCGTGCGTATCACCCGTCCCATGGTATCCATTACCTGTATCAGCGTATGCCCTCCTTTGGTACGGAAAGTAATGTTGGTACTTTCTACAAAAGGATTGGGATAATTAATGATCAGCTGCTCACCGGTATTGTTCAGGATATCTTCTATGCCTGTTGTTTTACAGGCAGCATTGATACATAACGGAAGCTCCTGGAAGTTCTTCAGCATAATGGTTTGCAGATCTGCATCCTGTACACAGAACCATTGTTTCAGGATAGAAGCATAAATACTGCGGAAGTCATACTGAAAAGGCACATTGTCGTTGGCTGCTGTATTACTGGGAATTTCGGGATTATTGCCTATAATTCCGGGACGCACATTTTTACCAAATACAAACACCGGCGCTGCTGCACCGTGATCTGTACCCATGCTGGAATTGGATTTGATACGACGGCCAAATTCAGAGAATGTCATACCGATCACCCTGTCATCAACCCCCAGCGATTTCAGGTCATCCATAAAACATTTAATGGCATCTGATACACGCGCCATGAGATTGGCGTGCAAACCGGTAGAAGAATCCAGTGTATTTACCTGGCTGGAATGCGTATCAAACCCTCCGGTACTTACCATGTACACCCGGGTTTTCAGACCGCCTTTTACAAGACGGGCTACTATTTTAAGCTGTTGCGCCAGATCATTGTTTTCAGGATAAGTACCCTGGCTGCCTACCTGCGCTGCGGCTGCTTTTATTACTGTTGAATATTTCTGGGTCTGCTCCGCTATCAGACGGATATATTTTAATTCCTTTCCCCACGGCGTATCCGGAACAGGATCTTCCACCCCGTCCAGCATGTGATAAAAATTAGTGGGATCACTGATGCTGATACCCATACCGGATGCCGGCCCCTGCAACGTTAATGAACTTACCGACCCGATCTGTATGGCTAATGGATCAGGCATCTGCGTATTCGGATATCCATTAGGATAATCAGGAAATTGTGTCCCCAGGTAACGACCGATCCAACCACTTGGCAACACCTGGTTTGAATCAGAAGCTGACATCCAGATATCGGTTGCCCGAAAATGTGAAAAATTGGGTGAAGGATAGCCTACTGCCTGTATAATGGTCAGCTTTCCTTCATTATACAAACTTTGCAAACCGGTCATGCTGGGGTGCAGACCGGTTTTGGCTGTACCGCTCAGCGCCAGTATTTTATTTTGTTTGATGGCGATATTGGCCCTTGCATTATAATAGTTAGAATACAATTCAATTGGCAATACCATGTTCAAACCATCGTTGCCCCCATTCAACTGAATTAATACCAGTACTTTATCTGTTTCAGTAGTGCCACGCATCAATGCCTGTACCAACGGAGAAGAGCCGGTATATGCCTTTACTGAAAAACCGTTCAGCAAAGCAGGCATCGTAACAGAAGCAGGTAGTGTATGTCGTAAAAAATCTCTGCGTTTCATAGATATCGGTTTAGGCATCAGGACAGTTGATATTCTGCCAGGTTCATAAAATATTTGAACAGGCTCTGTAACCTGGTATATACAGTCTGGTAAGCGGTCATATCACCGGGATTGGCAATCATGGCGTTCCATGCATTGCTCCAGTAATAATCCTGTTCCTGGCTGCTTAATAATATCTGTTTTTTGATAATGGTTCTGGAGTTATCAGAGATCGGTACACGATACAATATATCCAGCGATTCATTGATCAATACGTTCGGATCTGCAGGATTGGACAGGGTTTTTACAAATGCGATAGGATCAATCTGTATGGTTTTACTGTTACGTGTATAACCGGTAGTGATCATCTGATCGGTAAACATATTGCGTCGTGGCAAAGTATCTGTATTGATCCACATTTCATGATACTGTGGTAACTGGTAATAGGCAGGCCATCCTGATACACTGGGTGGATCGCCGATATTCTGCTGCACATTACTGGCCTGGTTACGTGTATACTCCCACATATTATAGGCGTTCACATAATCTGCGCTGTCGGGAAATACCACGTTGAATTCACGCATCAATCCCACAGCCATGTCAACCGGGCTTTTGATCAGGCAGCCCTGGTTCAGTGGATCAAAAAAATGTTCGCTTTTAAATAATGCAGCCAATACTGGTTTTATTTCCCAGTTGCTGTTGCGAAACAGTTGCGCCAGTGGTTTAATCACATTGGTTTGCGTGGCTGCGTCAATAGTATAATAACAGAACCAGCGATACAGTTTCCCTACAATAAACTCTGATACTTCCGTTTGTTTGCTAAAGATCATAGTCAGCAGGTCATCCAGCTCTGCATCACCGGCAGTAGCTCCTGTACGACCGGACACTACTGTACCACCATAAAAAGAAGAAAACGTTTTGCTGTTCTTATCGTGTTTGGTATCGTCAAAGTATACTGTATCATCTGTCCATTTAATACGCCAGCCCGTTAATACACGTGCGGCCTGGTATACATCATCTTCGGTATAATTGGGATTGTTCTCTTTACCCAGCGTAAACAGTTCCTGCAACTCACGTCCATAGTTCTCATCAGGTGCTGTATAAGTATTCAGATAACCATTCAGGTAACGCAGCATGGCCCCATCAATGGTTACTATTCTTACCAGTGTTTTAAAATTTCCCAGCGCATGTTCACGCAGCATCGCATTATGACGGTATCCCAACACACCGTGATTATATTCATTGGTTTCTGTAGAAAAGTGATTGTGCCAGAACAATACCATCTTCTCCTGTATGGTCCGCTGCTGGTTGATCATCAATCCCATCCACCAGCTTTTCCAGGAACCGGTCCTTTTAGGCTGAACCACGCTTTCATCGGTTGGCGTATTAACCCAGGTAGTGCCTGCAGCCACTGTCAGATCCGGGTTGCCCGATGGAAAACTACTGTCATCATAATTTTTCAACGGAGGCAGCGGAGCCGTAGCATATACATTCAGCAATGTATCTACCGCCTGCTCCATAGACATACCTCTGAAGTAATCAACGTCGGCTTTTTTAGCTCCAAACATGGTGCGTTTCAGCAGGTGCGCTACCTCTGCAGTGGTCCATGCGCCTGTATATGTATTTAATCCGGAATCAATATTGCGGGGAGCAGCAATAGAAGCTGGTTGTGCAGTTTTGGGCGTTCTCTTTTTGAGTGCAAAAAAGTCTCTTCTGTCCATAAGCTGGATTTTGGGGTGGATAGTATGTATCAATCTGCTTTCCGCCATTGTTACAACGATCCCGTAAAACCTGTTCCTATTAACAAAAATGCTGCCATAAGCCTGCACACCAGCAAAGTAGCGTACATTTTCAGTGAAGCTGACTGGTAAAAATACGTATATACCTCGCTGCCGGTATTGTTACAGACATTAATGGCAAAACATCAGCTTTCTGTGGCAACATTCCGTCGCTTTTTCTCCGAACGATCGATCACCAATAAAATTGTACTGAGCGTAGCCGCAATACAGCCCCAGTAAAAGTATCTGAAGTCTGTATCGACCTGGAAAATAAAGAATTGCGGAAGATAGTATAACAGAGAGGAAACAGGCAACAGTAAACAAAGCTGTTGCAAAGGTGAATTCCGGCGCCGGGCCGCAATGTATATCAGTACAACAGCCGCCAGCATCCAGAACCAGGGCGTCATATATGGCATGTATTCCTGAAACTCTATTACACCGGTAATGGCTTTGGAAAAAATATTATCCTTAAACGTAAACCCGTATTGATTGGGTGGCATAAATAAAAAGTGATAATAGAAAGGACTAGGTCTTTTCCTGATACGCAGAAAATACAGGTATCCGTCAAAACGATCTTCAAGATAAGCAGCAGGGTTTTCACGGATGCTTTGTTTCCATGCTGCTGCCAGTACCGGTTTGGTCGCTTCACTCAGCGGGGGAAAAAATTTTCGGTCATCGGGCGGCCACCAGATATTATCAAACGTAGCAGTAGTGTAGTGCTCTTTAATGTAACCAGTATCAAAGCCATTGTAGCCGGTAATAAAACCAGGGAAATACAGTTTGCCCGTTTTTATATAGATACCTGCTATATCATGTGCAAACAATTTATATTCAGGATAGCGCTTTTCCGGTTTAAATATCCATAAGGTCAATGCGTTTTGTACCAGTACAATAATGATCAGGATCAGCACACTGAACAGCCAACGCCGGTATTTACCAACTGCCGGAAAAATATTGCTAAACCATACAAAACATACCGGCAAAGCGCCCGGCAGTGCATTGATCCGGATCATAGCGCCATACGTTATCAGCAACAGTGAAATGATGGCTTCCAGAACAGACATGCGTTGCCGGTAGTACATGGCCTTTAAAACAATAGCTATTGCCAGCAACCAGCTCAATGCCATCTGCACATCTTTGATAATATAGGGTGCAAAATTCTGTATATACGGCGCTGCAAACAGCAATATGAAAAGGATCAAAAATGAACGCGGCGTACGGAACCAGGTAGATGCAAGGATATAAAAACTACTCCACAAAAGCAGTAGCTGGAAAAACAACATGGACTCCGGGCCTTTATGGATATAGTTAAATACGCTCCACAAACCTGCCATAATAGGCGGATGCCAGTCGTTGAACTGCAAATGCTCAGCCTGCCAATACTGGTCTATAGAGTCGCCAGATAAAAAACCGGGATAGAATATAAAAAATTCGGCCAGGCAACTACCTGCCGCCAGCAACAATATGCCATAGCGACTTTGCAGTATACGTTGTATTTGTTGTACAATAGTGCCTTTCAGGAGGGACATATTAAAAGCGGGGGGTCTTTTAAAGTTGTCAAGGTACGACTTTTGCCGGCGGCGCCCACACTGACATAAAAAATGCCTCAACGCAGTGAATGCATTGAGGCATCATTATTTTTAAATAAACAGTGCTCTCCTGCTTAATTGATATTTTCTATAATTCCGGCAATACCCTGTCCGCCACCTACACAGGCTGTTACAATGCCATATTTCTTTTGCAGACGTTTCATATCCTGTGTGATTTGTATGGTGAGTTTACAACCGGTACATCCCAACGGGTGCCCCAATGCAATAGCACCACCATTGATATTTACAATATCAGGATTGATCTCCAGTTTGCGGATCACAGCCAGTGCTTGTGAAGCAAACGCCTCATTCAGTTCTACAAGGTCAATATTACCCAGGTTCATTCCTACCTGTTTCAACGCTTTGGGTACTGCTTCTACCGGGCCAATACCCATAATACGCGGATGCACACCTGCTGATGCACAGGCCACCAAACGGGCAATAGGTTTCAGTCCCAGTTCATTCACCATACGCTCGCTCATTACAATTACAAAAGCAGCGCCATCTGAAGTTTGTGAAGAATTACCTGCCGTAACAGAGCCACCTGCAGCAAACACCGGTTTCAATTTTGCCAATGCTTCTACACTGGTATCCATACGCGGACCTTCATCAGTATCTACTACGTAATTCCTGGATTTCTTTTTACCGGAAGCTGGATCTACATATACCTCCTCAACAGTAATAGGCAGAATACCATTTTTGAAATAACCATTCTCAATAGCGTTGATGGCTTTCTGATGAGAGTTGTAAGAAAAAGTATCCTGGTCTTCGCGGCTTACATTATACTCTTTGGCAACAGCTTCTGCCGTAAGTCCCATGCTGAGATAATAATCCGGTTCATCAGTGGCAATAGAAAAAGCAGGTACGGTTTTCCATCCTGCAGTAGGTACCAGGCTCATACTTTCAGTACCGCCGGCCACAATACATTCTGCCTGCCCTGAACGGATCTTGGCAGTAGCAATGGCAATGGTTTCCAGTCCCGAAGCGCAATAACGATTCACCGTCATACCCGGCACCTCAATACCCAGTGCACGTGCGGCAATAATACGCCCCACCTGCAATCCCTGCTCCGCTTCCGGAACGGCATTACCTACAATTACATCATCCACTCTCCTGGTATCCAGTTGCGGAACACTGGCCATCAGGCCTTTTATTACGTCAATAGCAAGGTCGTCCGGACGATAAAAACGAAAAGCACCCCTTTTTGATTTTCCGACAGCGGTACGGTAACCCGCTACGATATAGGCTTCCTGCATAAAAAGTTGTATTTAAATCAGCAATCTGAAGGTTTCCACTATCACAAGATAGTTGTTTATGCAACCTTGTAACCAAAGTTAATTCTTCCTGTGCAATCCTGCAAACAGCTATCGTTAAAGTTGCATTATCTTCGCAACCCAATATGTACCAGTTAATTCGAAAGTTGTTGTTTACAATGGATGCCGAAAACGTGCATCACTTTGCTATGAACAGTTTTAAGCTGCTGTGCAGTACCGGTACTTCCCGGAAAATAACCGCGGGCCGGTTTGCTGCCAAAAGCCTCCCCACTCATTTATTAGGACTTGATTTTAAAAATCCTGTAGGGCTTGCTGCCGGGTTTGATAAAAATGCCTTGTACCTGAAAGAACTGGAAGTGCTGGGTTTTGGATTTGTGGAAGTAGGTACCGTTACACCCAAACCACAGTCCGGAAATGACAAACCGCGTCTTTTCAGATTGTCGCAGGATAAAGCCCTGATCAACCGTATGGGTTTTAATAATGACGGTGTAAAAGCAGTGGCCGAACGTCTCAGAAAATGGCAGGAACAACAGCCTGCCGGTAAACAACGCTCCCTGGTCATTGGTGGCAATATTGGTAAAAACAAAGTAACTCCCAATGAGGAAGCATGGAAAGATTATGAACTCTGCTTCCGCGAGTTATTTGACTGCGTGGATTATTTCGTGGTGAATGTAAGCTCCCCCAACACGCCCGGTCTGCGTGCTTTGCAGGAAAAAGATTCCCTGCACAAAATATTATCGCACCTGCAAACCATCAATACACAACTGGCACAGCATACTGCTGATAAACAAACAAAGCCATTGTTGCTGAAAATTGCTCCGGATCTTACGCCTTCACAAATTGATGATGTAATTGACCTGGCACTGGAGATCAGGCTGGATGGACTGGTGGTTTCCAATACTACCATCAGTCGTGAAGGACTGAAAACCCCTGCTACAAAGCTGGAAGCTATTGGCGCTGGTGGCGTAAGTGGCAAACCCCTTACACACCGTTCTACTGAAATAGTAGCCTACATTGCAGCAAAGACCAACGGACGGGTTCCCATCATTGCTTCAGGAGGCATTTTTACCGGGGCAGATGCAAAGGAAAAACTACAGGCCGGCGCCTCACTGGTGCAGGTATGGACAGGTTTTATTTATGAAGGACCTTCCATTGTAAAAAATATCTGTAAAGCGTTATAAAAAACTGTCAGTTCTTTTTCCATTCATCAATAAAGGAAGCATAGCTTTCGCTGATGGGCAGCTCAACCTGTGAAGATAACTGTACTTTACGGTTAGCAATAGCTGTTACCTTATCTACAGACACAATATAACTTCTATGGATCCTTTTGAATTTATCGGCAGGTAGTTTTTCCAGCACTTTTTTCAAAGGCATTAAGGACAGTATAGGCTTTGCATTGGCAAAATGGATCCTGATGTAATCATTCAGGCTTTCAATATATTCAACATCTTTCAGTTCAATTTTCAGCAAACGGTATTCCGAATACACAAACAAACTATCACTTTCTTCTTTCCGGGAATGTTTGTACCGGTAATATTCCAGGGCCTTTTTTATAGTGCGGGAGAAACGATCAAAATTCACCGGCTTTAGCAGGTAGTCCAGTGCTTCCAGTTCAAAACCCTCAAATGCAAATTTTTTATGGGCAGTAGTAAAAATAATAATCGGCTTGCTGCTGAGTGAGCGGGCCAGCTCAATTCCGTTGATATCAGGCATATTGATATCCAGGAAAACAAGATCAATATGTGTACTGCGCATAAATTCAGCAGCAGAAATAGCATCATCAAACGTTTGTACCAGTTGCAGCGCAGGAAACCTGGATGCATATTCCCTGATAATTTCCAGGGCTAGCGGTTCATCGTCAACGGCAATACATCTTATCAACATGAGAGTTTCTTATCTTGATTAGGGTTTGCCAATAAAGTTAAAAATTTACTTCACCCCTGAAGTGTTAATTGTACTGTAAAAAATCCGTCGTCCGTATTAATGTCCAGGAAATACCGGTTATGATAAAGATGCTCCAGTCGTTTTTTTGTATTGACAATACCAATACCGCTTCTGTCCATCTGCTTTATCACCGGAAAAATTTTATTCCGGCTGAAAAAAGTAATGCTTTTTTGTTCAGCAGCAATTTTAATAGTGATCACAGACTGTTCGTGGTTGCTCAGTCCGTATTTGAATACATTCTCTATAAACGTCATCAATATCAGGGGAGCAATGATCTTATTTTCCAGTTCACCTGACACTTCAAACTCCAACCGCACTTTTTTGCTCAGTCTTAACCGTTGGAGATCCACATAATCAGCAATACAATCAATTTCGCTTTGCAACGATACATAATCATCCGTTACATCATCTGTTACATAACGCATAATATTGGACAACTTCATAATACTGGCTGCCGTATTCTCATTTTTTGTAATGGCCATGGAATAAATATTATTCAATGTGTTGAACAAAAAATGCGGGTTGATCTGCGCTTTCAGGAACGACAGCTCTGCATTGGCCCTGTCTGCCTCTGCCCTGCTGACACGTTGTTCGGTGATCCGCCAGCGCTGGGTGATTTCAATAGCAAGACTTAAAGCAATCACCATCAGAAAAAGAAAAATGCTGATGATATCTATCTGGTTGCCCCGTTCACCATGCGGAGGTCCGCCGGGTTCAAAAACTTCAGGAAGACCGGGTATCATTCCCGGCATATCACCTACAGGTGGAGGTGTACCACCTGCACGCGGGGCATTGGTGAACAGCATGTCAAACGGTTTCACATAAAACACCAGCACCAGCAGCAATACCAGGATCGCTACATATCCTATAAATTTCTTTTTCAGGAAAAGTTGCGGTACCAGGAAGTAGGTGTGGAAATAAAACAGGAAAATATAGCACAGGCCAAACCACCAGTAATAGGACGAACTGAGAATAGAGAGTATCTGTCTGCCTTCATTCTGTCCTGTCATGAACAACAAAGGCAAACTCAGAAATATCAGCCAGCCTGCAATATGAATAATAACGTTATAGGCCCTCATCTGAAACATACACAAAGAAATAACTTACCATTACTGACAAGCAAATGTATCGGTAATCGGGCAGATTGTATGGACAGACAAAAACAGGCTGCTTTATAAACGCCACGCTACAAAAGGGCCTGCATAGCTGATGCCATCATAGGCTTTGTACAACGCAACACGTACCCCAAAGTTCAATGGCAGATCGGTTAGTGCATACTGGTATTCACCCGAAAGAATAAAGCCCTGCGTACGTCCCTGCTGATCCTGCAATTGCCAGGTAGTACTTTTATCACTATTGGTTACAGGATATGAGCGACGTATGCGGTAAAATGAAAAGGAATACCCCAAACCAGTACGGATGGTATGTGGTCCTGATTGAACCAGCAGAAAATACAGCAACATATCTATGGTAGTTGCCCTGGTATATTCATTCACCGCAGCTGTGCGTGGGTAACCGCTTAATTGTACACGCTTCAGACCCACAGCACCTTCCAGGTAATTACTGATCTTTTTGGAAAATTCCCCACTGACGGTATAACCATTCAAACCCGGAAAATCATGCGTGTAACCGGCACTGATTTTCAGTGAACCAAAACTTTCATCTTCATACTGCGCATACGTGGTGGATACTGCAACTACGCAGAGAAATACAATAAGAATTTTTCTCATAAAATATAAAACATTAAGGTAAAAGGTGTTGCTTTTTCGGGAGTTGTAGTGCCTGATGTTCTCCACCAGTCACACAAAAATCACTTGTAGCCCGGCAACATTCAATATCAATGCGTAGTAGAAATATATACGATAGGCTGGTACGGAATAAATGATAACAGAAAATAATATACTCTTCACATAACACAGCAACAGACAAAAAATTGTGCCGGAATGAACGTTTTAACGGGTTATTGGGTGTTTTTATATAGAATCTGTTAAAGCCCCCTATTTTTGTGCCCGTATTTATCACCGACCAACATGCAAGAACTTTTTACCCTCGATGCGCTGATCAGCCTGCTTACGCTGACCACCCTTGAAATTGTATTAGGCATTGACAACGTGATCTTTGTGTCCATCCTGATGGGCCGCCTGGACCAGGCACAACGTTTAAAGGCCCGCCGTATCTGGATGATAGCCGGTATTGCCATCCGCATTGGTTTGCTGATGGGCATTGGCTGGCTGGTCAATAACGGCAGTAAGGAATTGTTCGGGTTTGACTTTTCTGATCGCCATATTGCTTTTAACCTGCGCAATGTGATCATGTTTGCGGGGGGTATTTTCCTCCTATACAAAACGGTAAAAGAAATTCACCACAAACTGGAAGGTGATGAAGAAAGCTTCAACGCAAAAAAAGGAACAGCTTCGTTCGGAGCTATTGTGGGGCAGATCATCGTAGTAGATACCGTTTTTTCATTCGATAGTATTATCACCGCCGTGGGACTGGCCCGCGTGGTAAAAGTGATGATCATTGCTGTGATCATTGCCATGATCATCATGTTTTTCTTTTCTGAAAGGATCTCCACCTTCATACACAAACACCCTACTTTAAAAATGCTGGCACTGGCATTTCTGCTGATGGTAGGCTTCAGTCTTTTCTTTGAAGGACTGGAACCCATACATGGAAGTCATATTGCCAAAGGATATATCTACTTCGCCATGGCCTTCTCATTTGGCGTGGAATTGCTGAACATGTGGATGCGTAAAAAGGAAAAAGCTAAAAAACAACCGGTAGAGTTGCGGGAGCCAAAGTTGCCCAGTGAGTAATTAATGCAGAATGCTGAACGCCTTATAAGTTTTAAGTAAGAGACTCAACGAAGATAAAAGTTTAATAAATCTTTGCTGTCTTTGCGCAACCTTTTGCGGCTTTGCGTGAAACTGGCAATTGGTATCCTGCATCAACGTATGCTCAGCAATGTTGCGGCCACCACACCGGCAGTTTCTGTACGCAAACGGGTTTCACCTAAAATAACCGGGGCAAAATTGTGCGCAAGCGCATGGTCAATTTCAGCTTTGCTAAAATCACCTTCAGGGCCTATTAATATGATCTGTGAGGTCATGTTTACATTCACAGCTGTTGCCAATGAAGTGCGTTCTTCTTCCAGGCAATGCGCAATGAACTTCTGTTGTTGTGTGGCCTGTTCAACCAGTTGCAGCAGGGGTTGAGGTTCGTGCAGCTTCGGCATCCATACCTGCTGGCTTTGCAGCATGGCGCTTATCAGTATACCCTGCATCCTGTCATAACGAAAATGCTGGCGTTCGGTACGTTCACACAAAAGCGGTACAATTTCACTTATACCAATTTCTGTCGCTTTTTCCAGGAACCATTCCAACCGGCTGGCGTTTTTCAGTAAAGAGATAGCAACAGTTACCTTACGGGTGTTATGTGCCACAAAGCGTTCCTCCACAATATTCACCACACATTTTTTACGATGGTCATCTGCCACTTCAGCGGTCAGTAAATACCCCTCGCCGTTAGTAAGGTACAATTGTTCCCCTTTCTGCATACGCAATACACTCACCACATGTTTGGAAGTATCCTCATCCAGTGTTACCACCCGCTGACCGGATTCAAATGCAGGAATATAAAAAAACGGCAGTGCCATCAGTTGTCTTTTTTGCAAATGTAGTAGGTCCTGATCATTGACCATTCAATATCAACAGCAACATTGACTATTGACCACTCCACTATTCGCCACTTCTTCCATAAAAAAAGCTCCCCGTTTCCGGGAAGCCTCTTGCTTGACGTATAATCATAGCAACCTCAAAGTTCTGGCCATCGCCAATATTTTTACTTTTCTGTTCTTATTTTAGAAAGGCGCTTCATCATCATCACCAAACGGCATGTCATTCATTTTACTGCCTGCCTGGATATACAATTTAGCACCATCGCCACCGGCACCTGCATCAGGCGTAACGGGTTTCCAGTTACCACTGCCACCACCAATACCACCAAAGTTGTCATCCTCCATCACATTGAATTTCTGGATATGCAGCAGGGCGCGCAGCTTGATCGTTTCCAGGGAACCGTTACGGTGTTTGGCAATACGTACGTGTGTTTCGCCCTTATTGCTTTCTCCCAGTTCATTGGAAGTAATATCATAGTATTCCGGACGATAAATGAACATTACCATGTCCGCATCCTGTTCGATGGCACCCGATTCACGAAGGTCGCTCAACTGCGGCATCTTGTTACCATCTTTACGCGTTTCCACCGCACGGCTTAACTGCGACAGGGCAATAACCGGTACCTGTAACTCCTTTGCCAATTGCTTCAGGTTACGGGAAATAGTACTGATCTCCTGCTCACGGTTGGTGTTTTTGCCTTCACCGGTTCCACTCATCAACTGTAGATAGTCAATGATGATCAGACCGATGTTATGTTTATTTTTCAAACGGCGACACTTCGCACGTAATTCAAATACGTTCAGGGCAGCGGTATCATCAATAAAGATGGGAGCCTGTGCCAGACGCTGGATACCTTTGGCATACAGTTGTTTCATTTCATGCTCTTCCAGTTTACCACGAGCAATTTTTTCCAGCCAGATTTCACTTTCTGCCGACAGGATACGCTGTACCAGCTGACCGGCACTCATCTCAAGGCTAAATACTGCCACCGGAGTAGGCTTGGTAGCGCTCAGGGCTGCATTACGCGCCAGGTTGAGGGCGAAGGCCGTTTTACCTACTGCAGGACGTGCCGCCAGGATGATCAGGTCGGTATTCTGCCAGCCATAGGTAACTTTGTCCAGTGTATGGAAACCACTAGGTACACCGGTAATATCTTCATTGCGATGCCGCATATCTTCAATACGCTGCACAGTTCTTACCAGTACAGTATCAATACTGTCGAAGTTTTTACGCAGGTGATTATTGGTAATCTCAAATAATTTGCTTTCAGCCTCGTCCAGCAGGTCAAATACATCGGTGCTATCCTCGTAAGATTCGCTGATGATCTCACCGCTGATGCGGATCAGTTCACGCTGGATGAATTTCTGCAGAATGATGCGGGAGTGCGCCTCAATATTGGCAGATGATACTACTGCATTGGTAAGACGGGTTACATAATAAGGGCCGCCCACCATATCCAGTTCCTCGCGCGAGCGCAGTTCTTCCACCACCGTCAGGATATCGATCGGCTGGTTTTTCTGCTGCAACCCTTGCATAGCGCGATAAATACGCTGGTTGGCATCTACATAAAAACAATCTGCTTTCAAAATCTCCACTACAACATCAAATGCACTTTTTTCAAGCATAATGGCGCCCAGAACGGCTTCTTCCAGATCTTTTGCCTGCGGCGGCACCTTTCCGTACACCATGGTACTCAGGTCTACCGAGGCCTTGCGCCTGTTATTTTTTCTGTCCTTGTTAAAATTCGTTAATTCCATCAGTTACACGGCAATACAGGTTAAACCATTGGTTTGATAAAATCCCTAACAGCTACGGTTTTTTACAGGGTGTAGTGACGACAATAACGCCACTCAATTGGATTATTCCCAACCAATGACTGCGGGTTAATTTTTCCAGGCTTGTGTTACTTAAATGTTACTACACGGTTAACGGAATGTTACCCCTTTGAGTCAGGAGGGCGAATATATGTCCGTCCTTCCCGCAAATAATTTTTTCAGGAGTCTATATTTCTTACCATGCAATCCTCATCATTATCCACAGCAAATCCCAGCTTGTCCACAAAAAATCAGCAGGCTATCCACATTTTGCAAAAGTTTGCCACCCTTTTGCAAAGGTAATGCACATGACCTGTGCGAAAGAATATTGTGCGTAAAATTTGGTAATCAATCCCATCTGGTAAGATATAGCAGCATGGCCGATCGCAGCCCAACCAAAACACTAAAAGTCCCGTAAATAGAGCAATACAACTGGCTTTAGTGGATTTTTTGCCCATTCCAAAAGGCTTTCAGGCTGTGATGGCATCATTTTTTAGCCACTGGTAAGCATTTGGGAGTATTGCAGCGCAGGTTTTTTGGAATTTAAACGTCAAAATAAAAGCACCACTATATTTTTTTCATCAACCGTTGTTACTTTGCAACGATCTAATTGCCGATGGCTATGCATGTTTACCAATTAAGGAACTATGAAGTAATGGTGCGTGAAGAATATTTCGCAGAAGCACAACACCTGCTGTTATATGAACAGTGGTGTCATAACCTGCTTACTCATAATGCCCTTTGCCATTCTGGTTCCATTGAAATTGCACGCATCGCAAAAGGCAAAATGGAGCAACATCCCAAACGCATGCACCGTATCCTGGCCGGAGACGAACTCCCTCCATTTAATTTTATACTGGGTAAGAATTAGCATCGCCTGTTATAGCAGACCTTCCATCATTACTCTTTCCCGGCACTGATATCCGGATACTATATCACAATTTGTCATTGTCATTCTCCTGCTTATTTCCTATACTGCATACCATAACAGTATCAGCATGGACCTTTCAATCAACAACGGGCAGCCAGCACCAGACAATAATACCGGAGATGCCATTGAAACACCTGTTTTTGTATATCCACCCAAACCATTACCAGAACCTCCCGCAGGCAATTCCATTGTGCGGTTCATTATCAGCATTGCATTGTTTGGACTGGCATATTACTTCCTGGTCAGTAAAAATATTTACCTGCTTGTTGTGATAGCTGTGGTATTGCTGATCCATGAACTGGGACATTTCTTTGCCATGAAATTTTTCCGCTACCAGGATCTCAGCATTTTCTTTATTCCATTATTAGGTGCAGCAGCCAGCGGTACCAAAGAAAATATCTCCCAGAAAGAAAAAGCTATTGTTCTACTGGCTGGGCCCCTGCCCGGTATCATTGCCGGACTTGTACTTTTCTTTATTGCCCGCAACCAGCCGGATGGTCTGCAGCTACTCAGGCTGTCTTATGCGTTTGTGCTGCTCAACCTTTTTAACCTGTTGCCCATTTACCCCCTGGATGGCGGCCAGTTATTAAAAACGCTGTTCATGCGCAGCAACAATACTGTTTCCAACATTTTTATCCTGGTTTCAGCGGCATTGCTGACCTGGTATGCTGTTACCCGCCATTTATGGGCGCTATTGCTCATTGGCATGTTCCTGTTACTGCGACTGGTAGTCCAGGCCCAGACCCGGAAACTGCGGCAACGCCTGGATGAACTGTCCATTTCCTGGCAAAAGAATTTCAGCCAGTTGACCGATGAGGAATATTGGCGCATTCGTGATGAAGCACTGACTATCAATCCCCGCCTGTCCACCGATGCAGCGCCGCAGGTGTATGAAATGTCACACGATGAAAACAGGATCATCAGCTATATCCAGGGTGTACTGAAAACCACCGTACGCAAAGATCTTTCAGCAGCCGGTGTAGCCATTATTATAGTCATCTGGGTGGCCGCAGCAGTAGCTCCTTTATGGTTCATGACCCGTCTTTGGTACGTGCTGTAAACTGCCAATCCGTTATCTTTGCGGAGTTTAGAACCGGGTAACCGGCGCCGGTAATCATTTACCGGCACCTGTAACAATACCTGACATGCATCTGAACCGCAGATGGCATACCTGTTTGCGAGACCCGGACCTGTAACCTGAAACATTAATAATACCCGATAAATGACGATTTCGTATAACTGGCTGAACGAGTATCTGCCGTTGACCATCGAGCCGGAAAGACTGAGTAAAATACTGACGGCTGTAGGCCTGGAAGTGGAAAGCCTGGAAAAGTTTGAAAGCTTTAAAGGAGGACTGAAGGGATTGGTAATTGGTGAGGTATTGGTTTGTGAAAAACATCCCAATGCCGATAAACTGTCCGTTACCAAAGTATCTGTGGGCAGCGGCGAACCTTTACAGATCGTTTGTGGTGCGCCCAACGTAGCTGCCGGACAAAAAGTGGTAGTAGCACCGGTTGGCACTACCATCTATCCTAAAAACGGCGATCCTGTTACCATGAAAGTGGCCAAGATACGCGGCGTGGAAAGTCATGGCATGATCTGTGCCGAAGACGAGATCGGGCTGAGCGATGATCACAATGGTATTATGATACTGCCTGAAACGCTGAAACCAGGCAACTCTGCTGCCAGTTATTTCAAACCATATAACGACTGGGTTTTTGAAATCGGGCTAACACCCAACCGCATGGATGCCATGAGCCACCTGGGTGTGGCGCGCGATGTATGTGCATACCTGACCCATCACGATAAAAAAGACTTCAAGGTTAAAAGTCCTTTCAACAATAGTTTTAAATCCGACAGCAACAGCATGCCGGTAGCCGTTACTATTGAAAATAATACTGCCTGCCAGCGTTACAGCGGTGTTACCATCAATGACGTTACGGTAAAGGAATCGCCACAATGGTTGCAGGACAGACTGCGTTCTATCGGCGTACGTCCTATCAATAATATTGTAGACATTACCAATTTTATACTACACGAAACCGGCCAGCCTTTGCATGCATTTGATTACGATGCAGTAAAAGGCCATAAGATCGTTGTAAAGAATCTGCCCGAAGGCACGCCTTTCATTACCCTTGATCAGAAGGAAAGAAAGCTGAATGCTGCCGACCTGATGATCTGCAATGCAGAAGAAGGAATGTGTATTGCCGGTGTGTTTGGTGGATTGCGCAGCGGTATTCAAAACAATACCAAAGCCATCTTCCTGGAAAGCGCCTGGTTCAACCCGGTGGATATCCGTAAAACATCTTTCCGTCATGGATTGCGTACTGATGCTGCTACCCGTTTTGAAAAGAACGTGGACATCAGCAATACAGTGAACGTACTGAAACGCGCAGCCATGATGATCAAAGAACTGGCTGGCGGCACTATTGCTTCTGACATTGTAGATGTATACCCGCTGCCCGCTGAAAAAGCACAGATCCAGTTAAAATATCATTTCCTGCGCAAGCTAAGTGGTAAGAACTACCACTTTGATACAGTACGGAAAATACTTACCAGCCTGGGTTTTGAGGTAGTACGGGAAGGCATGGATGATATCTGGGTAGCTGCTCCGCACAGCAAACCTGATGTACACCTGCCTGCAGATGTAGTGGAAGAAATCATGCGTATAGATGGCCTGGACAATATCGAGATCCCATCCTCTATCAACATTTCACCTTCTATTGAAACCAACGGTTTTAAATATACCTACCAGGAAAAAATTGCCAATTACCTGTCTGCACAGGGCTTCAACGAGTTGTTCACCAACTCTATTACCAATGCAGCCTGGTTTGATGAACAGGAACTGACTACTGTAGTAAAGCTGTTGAATAACCTCAGCGCTGAACATAATATTATGCGCCCCTCCATGCTGCATACCGGCCTGGAAGCAGTAGCCTATAACCTGAACCGGAAGAACAGCCATCTCCGCTTTTTTGAATTTGGTAAAACCTATAGCACATCCGGTGCCGGTCATTATGCAGAGCATGTACACCTTTGTTTGTATGTAACCGGCAACCTGGGCGAAGATCTGTGGAAAGGTAAAAGCACAGCCGCCGACCTGTATTACATTAAAGGCATTGCAAGCGCTATTATTCAGCTAACCGGTATTACAGATGCTTCCTGGAATGTAAGTACCAGTCACAGCCTGGCCAACAGCCTGCAACTGGTAGCCAACAATGAAGTACTGGCCGAACTGGGTACAGTACAGGCCCATGAACTGAAACGCTTCGATATTAAACAACCCGTATACTTTGTAGACCTGGATTGGGAAGCCATTCTGAAACTGGTATCCAAAGTGGTATTAAAAGTAAAGGAACTGCCCAAACAGTTGCCGGTAAAACGCGACCTGTCAATGGTAGTAGCTTCTTCCCTGCCCTATGCTGAAATAGAGAAAGCAGTGAAAAAGGCAAAAGCCGCCAAATTGCAGTCCATACAGTTGTTCGATGTTTTTGAAAGTGACAAACTGGGCGCGGGTAAAAAATCGCTGGCTGTAACCTTTACGTTCCTGGATGCAGACAAAACACTTACCGACAAGGAAATTGACGGTATGATGGATAAGATCATGTCGGCGCTTGAAAAAGACGTGCAGGCAGAGATCAGGAAGTAGTTTGCCCGATCCTTGCACGGAAATTGCACAGCATGGAAAACAACTGATGCTTGTACAACAATGCTGGTATATGCATTATAATGCATCCATCCTGGCAACGAATAGCAGAGCCATTGTACAACGTATATTATACAGAACCCCCAACTTTACACCCGTATTTGTAAAACGGGACCGCTATGTCGCAGGCAGAACAAACATGGAAACGGGTAAATGATAAACTGCAGCAGGTGCTGCAGCAATACCAATTGCTGCAAAAGGAAAATGAACAACTCAGTAAGGAACTGGCTGCCCTGCAAGAGAAAGAGGAATTACAGCGTCAGAAAATGGATGAGCTGATGCTGAAAGTAACCGCATTACAAACAGCTACCGGTCAACTGGATGACGCTGAGAAAAAAGAATTGGACAAAAAACTGGCCCAATACGTCCGGGAAATAGACCGGTGTATTGCCATGTTAAGCAGTGGGTAAAAAGTGATCAGATCCTTTTGACCAGACGCATTTTCATTTCGTCTTCACCCTGCGACAGTTCTAATGTGTATACACCATAGGGCAGATCGTTGAGGCCTTTCCAGGTAAGAGTTTTATCGCCTTGCGGCACGCTGGTTTCAAGACGGCTGCATTCACAACCACGTTCATCGCGCAATATGGCTTTAAGGCTGGATCTTAAAGGGGCTACCAGTTCGAGCGTCAGGGCGTCAATGAAGACGGGTGACTTGATTTTAGCGAACATGTTCATTGTTGGGTTTTGGTTTGGTACAGTAATCATAGAATATCTCTTTTTGTTTCGCGTCTATCTTTTGCCCGATAAAAATTGTCCAGAGGTAACGTGTGAATTGAATGTGGATAAATTTATAACAAGCTTTTCAAATTAGCAAGTAATGGAAGAATTAATTCCGGTAAATATTGTAATAGGCGACAGAACTTACCGCATCCGCATTGCAACTGCCGATGAAGAGGTAGTAAGGAAAACCCTTAAATTGATAAATGATAAGATCATTGAGTTCAAAACGCAGTTTGCCGGTAAGGATATGCAGGACTACATTTCAATGGTAGTGCTGTGGTATGCCACACAACAAAAAGCGACCGGAAACCAGTCGCTTTTTGAAGCAGAGGCCGAAGGGCATCTGCAGGCCTTTGAAAAGGTGTTAGATAAAATACTTCAGGGATAATTATTTCGGATTAACATTTTCGCCCATCGTCATCTTCATGGTAAAAGGCACAGACTGTCCCATGATTTCCATATTACCATTTCCGGTCAGTTCCATTGAACGTTTTTTGACAATGCCGGTAGCTACATCCACCAGCATTTCACCAGCCATTTTACCTTTCATATCCATGTTCACGGTCATACCTTCAGCTTCGGTTTCACCTTTACGGCTTACCGTTCCGTCCAGTGCTACAGTAGCAATATTATTGGCAATACTTACCACTTTATAGTTGCTCACCTGTTTGCTGTCCTTATCAATTGTAGAATCAGACCAGGTATCGCCGGCTTTCAGTACTTTGTCAGGCACAGGGGCAACCAGTTCAAAAGTAGCACCCACTTTGCCCTGTGCAGCACTCAGCCCGCTTATCATACCACTGCCCATTCCCGGAAGCTGGCCCATTCCATCACCGGCGCTTGTAGTATCGTCTGATGCAGTGATATAACCCTTTTTATCTACAGAAAAATTAGCGGTTTTGCCTACCATCTTTTTCATCACCTTGGCCACCTCGTTGTCTTCAGTTCCGGGTTTGTCAGAATCATAGCTCATGTTCTGTCCCATAGCCCCGGTATTGGAAACCACGTGCTTAATAATACTGGAAATGTCATACCCTTTATCTGATACGCTTTTTACTGCCATCAACGAAGTAATATTGTTTTCACTTATAATTTCGATCGTCTGGCCCATCATTTCCATACCAAAGCTGATCTTCATATCAGCCTTTTTTTCCAATTGCTGATCCTTGCTAAAAACGGCTTTACGATTCAGGGTCTGGCACATAGCAGTACCCGATACAAACAACAATGTAAACAGTGCAATACTTCTCATATTATATTAAGTGGTGTTTAGAAATAAGTTGGCTTTTCCGGCAGTTATTACAGACGTGTCTTTTTCTTACCGGGTTGCAATATGTAACAATCCGGGCATTTTGTAAAAAACGCAGTCAACAAACCATCAACAATTAATACGATTCTGTGTGCCGACATAAAAAAAGCTCCCTGCGGAGCTTTTAAATGAGATGCTGTATATTTTTTAATTGGCTACGCCCATTGCATCGGCCAGTTTTTTCTCCAGTTCTTCACCACGCAAACTTCTGCCGATGATTTTACCCTGCGGATCCAGCAACAGGTTGAAAGGAATACCGCGTACATCGTACTGCAAAGCCACAGCATTTTTCCAGTATTTCAGATCTGATACATGCGTCCAGGTAAGCTGATCTTTATGGATCGCTTCTATCCATTTGTCTTTGGCTTCGGGTCTGTCCAGCGATACACCTATAATGGTAAATCCTTTGTCCTTAAATTTATTGAACGCCTTTACCACGTTAGGGTTTTCAGCACGGCAGGGGCCGCACCAACTGGCCCAGAAATCAACCAGTACATATTTGCCTTTAAAAGAAGACAGGCTTACAGGATTACCCAATGTATCGTTCTGGGTAAAATCCATAGCATACTGGCCGATACCAGTTTTCCTGGCAATTTCAATACGGCTGCCCAGTTCTTTTCCGGTAGGCAGTGAACGGGTTGCAGCGGGTAATGTATTAAACACCGGTTCTACTTCAGTGGCATTGATCTCATAACCTGCAAACTGACCCAGTGCATATAAGGCTACCGGTGATTGGAGATTTTTTTCAATGTATTCTTTATATCCTTTTTTGATCTCAGCTTCTGCCTGGCTGTATTTTTCACGTATCTTCTTAATGTTCTCTTCACTGCGGTCTTTCATGGTCATAGCTTCGTCGCTTACAGCTTTCATCTGAGCATTATACGGTTTCATGAACTCTTCCATTTTCACAAACGCCGCATTGGATTTGGAGCCGTTCAACTGCAGATTGACAAAAGAATCCACATGGCTGATCTTCATGGAAGCTGGTTCTATAAAAATGGTTTTGCTGTTTTTGGGTAGGCTGTAAGTATAGTTTTTACCCTTAATAACGGTATCGGTCAGCAGGTATATCCTGGCCGCCACAGGTTCTACCAGTTTACCCGCAAAACTGTATTTCCCGTCCTTTACCTCAAAACTGTCCGATTTGGATTCGCCGTTTACCCGGTAGGACAGATATACTTTGCTAACGGGGTAATTTACTTTACTTACATCACCCTGGATAGAGAAAGGTTTTTCCTGGGCCAATGCCACGCAGGTGCTCACTACACTGAGTATCAATAATCCTGTTTTCTTCATTGTTTAATGGAGTTAATGTTGCACAATCAGAGCATTAAATGTACCAAAATGCGCTCATCCACCTGTTACCGGCTATACAAATCAGGCGGTTTCCCCCGGTATCCCGCTATGGTTATTGGTTTCCTGAAGCTGTTTTTTCGTATTTTCGCATAATTGCATCCTCCTATGGCCTTTTTATTATTCATGGAAAGGATGGTCAACATAACAGAACAATCAAAATTTGTAAAACACAATGGATCAAAATATTCTTACCTATATAGTGGGGGGAGTAGCCCTGGTGGGCGGAATTGTAGCGGGGAAATTCATCTTTGCCAAAAATACACAACAACGTATTGACGAAGCCGAACAACAAGCCAAAAAACTCCTTGCCGATGCACAAGCCAACGCTGAAACGGTAAAACAGCAGAAACAATTAGAGGCCAAAGAGAAATTTCTTCAGTTAAGGGCAGAACACGATAAAGAAGTACTGGAACGTAATCGCAAACTGGGTGAATCTGAAAACAGGGCCCGTCAGAAAGAGCAGTCCGTTAACTCCAAACTGGAGCAACTGGAAAAACAGGTAAAAGAGAACGATGCCATTAAAGAAAATCTCAATCGCCAGATTGAAGTAGTGAACCTGAAACGCACTGAGCTGGAAAAACACCAGGAAGAACATATCCGCCGCCTGGAAAAAATTGCCGGTTTAACTGCAGAAGAAGCAAAGACACAACTGGTAGAAAGCCTGAAGAACGAAGCTCATACACAGGCGCTGGCACTGCAACAGGACATTATTGATGATGCCAAGCAGAAAGCCAACAAAGAAGCCCGCAAGATTATTATCCAATCTATACAACGTACTGCTGCTGAACAGGCTATTGAAAACTCCATTACTGTTTTCAACCTGGAAAGCGATGAGATCAAAGGCCAGATCATTGGTCGTGAAGGACGTAATATCCGTGCCATTGAGGCAGCCACCGGTGTTGACCTGATTGTAGATGACACCCCGGAAGCCATCATCCTTTCTTCATTCGACCCCCTGCGTCGTGAAATTGCACGTTTAAGCCTGCAGCGCCTGGTGGCCGACGGCCGTATTCACCCTGCCCGTATTGAGGAAGTGGTAGAAAAAACACGTCGCCAGATTGAAGAGCAGGTAATGGAAATTGGTGAGCGTACTGTTATTGAACTGGGTATTCACGGTTTACATAAAGAACTGGTGCGTATTGTAGGTAAAATGCGTTTCCGCTCTTCTTACGGTCAGAACCTGCTGATGCACAGTCGTGAGGTAGCCAACCTCTGTGCTATCATGGCTTCAGAACTGGGTATGAACCCCAAACTGGCAAAAAGAGCAGGTCTGCTGCACGATATTGGCAAGGTTCCTGATGAAGAAACAGAGCTGAGCCATGCATTGCTGGGTGCTAAACTGGCCGAAAAATACGGCGAGAACCCTGCAGTGGTAAATGCCATTGGTGCCCACCACGATGAGATGGAAATGCAATACGTTATTTCGCCCATCGTACAGGCTTGTGACGCCATCAGTGGTGCACGCCCCGGCGCACGCCGCGAAATTATGCAGCAATACCTGCAGCGTATCAAAGACCTGGAAAACCTGGCCATGTCATATCCCGGTGTTGAAAAGGCATATGCCATCCAGGCAGGTCGTGAATTGCGTGTAATTGTTGAGGCTGATAAAGTTACAGACAACGATTCCGATAAGCTATCGTTTGAAATAGCTCAGAAGATCCAGACCGAAATGACCTTCCCAGGCCAGATTAAAGTAACCGTGATCAGGGAAAAACGCGCCGTAAACGTAGCGAAGTAAAAAATAATAGATAATAATTCGGGGTAAATGGGATTTTTTAGCTACCTTTGCCTCCCTTAAAATTTGAAAGTCATGAACGCAGCAGTTCAGTTTATACACGAGCAGTTGACCACCACAAAACAGTTCCCTAATTTTAAAGCAGGTGACAATGTTACCGTTAACTATAAAATTATTGAAGGTGGTAAAGAGCGTATCCAGAGTTTCCGTGGAGATGTGATTAAGCGCCAGGGTACCGGCGGCACTGCCACTTTCACTGTACGCAAAATCTCTGACAGCATAGGCGTTGAAAGAACGTTCCCGCTGTTCTCTCCCAATATCGACTCTATCGAGCTGAATAAAACAGGTCGTGTTCGTCGTGCTAAATTGTACTTCCAGCGCCAACGTAGCGGTAAAAGTGCAAGGATCAAAGAAAAACGTATGGCTATCGCTAAATAGGCTGTTGCTGCAGTTTATTTACCAAAATATACCGGGTGAGGTTGCCTTCAACAGCAACCTCATTTCGTTTTTAACAACCCGCTGCCAACCCCCGGCCTTGCTTTTTCGTTAATATCTCGTAAAGGATAGATATTTCACCGTATCAAACTGCAATTTGCCCGGTGGAACTTCGTTTTACATTTATAAAAGGCATAATTTTGCCCTTCACACTGTAAATACTTGATCATGTTACACAATATCTTAATGCTCTCTATGCCAGGTGGTAGCGAATGGATCCTGATTGTGATCGCAGTACTGGTGTTATTTGGCGGCCGTAAAATTCCTGAGTTCATGAGAGGTCTGGGTCGTGGTATCCGCGAATTCAATGATGCGAAAAGCAACGTGAAAAGAGAGATTGAAGAAGGGATGAACGAGAAGGATACTACTAACAAAGCTTCCAATCCTCAGTAATCACTGTACCTCTTTCTGTATTTTTTCAAACCGATTGTTCCCCCCAAAGACGGTAACAGGGATTGTTTACTTACACATCAATAACACAATACCATGCTGACCTGCTGAGTGCTGCTACTTCCTGTACGGAAGCAGTGCAGTATTATATTCAGCAGATTGAAAGCAAACGTCATCTGAATGCCTATATCAACGTATATGCAGCAGAGGCCTTGCAACAGGCAGCAGCCCTGGATGCCCGGCGTAAGGCCGGCGAGCCAATGGGTAAACTGCACGGTGTGGTCATTGCACTGAAAGATGTTATCTGTCATAAAGATCACCCGGTTTCAGCCGCTTCGGCCATTTTAAAAGATTTTACCCCGCTGTATCACGCTACCGCAGTAGAACGATTGCTGGATGAAGAAGCCATCATTATCGGCTCTACCAACTGCGACGAGTTTGCTATGGGTTCTACCAATGAAAATTCGGCTTACGGCAAGGTATTGAATGCACTGGATGAAGAACGTGTTCCGGGCGGCTCCTCCGGAGGTTCCGCTGTAGCTGTACAGGCTGGCCTGTGTATGGTGAGCCTGGGTAGCGATACCGGTGGCTCTGTGAGACAACCGGCCGATTTCTGCGGCATTGTAGGTCTTAAACCCACCTATGGTCGTATTTCAAGATATGGCCTTATTGCCTACGCCTCTTCTTTTGACCAGATCGGTATTTTTGCCAATAACATCCCCGATGTGGCCCTGTTGCTGGAAATTATGGCTGGTGCCGATGATTATGACAGCACCGCTTCCCTGGAACCGGTAGACCACTATACTACGGCTAGCACCACTGCTGCCGGCAGGCCTCTGAAGATTGCTTATTTTAAAGAAGCCCTTGAAAGTCCGGCACTGGACCAGGAGATCAGCCGCTCTATTATGGGCCTTACGGATAAATTACGCGCCGACGGACACCAGGTTGAAGCCGTGGATTTTGAGTTCCTGGACTATGTGGTTCCCACTTACTATGTGCTGACCACAGCCGAAGCTTCTTCCAATTTATCCCGTTTCGATGGGGTTAAGTATGGTTTCCGCCCCAATGTGGAAAAAAATACCCCGTTAACAGAATTTTATAAACAGACAAGATCGCAGGGTTTTGGCCCGGAAGTACAGCGTCGTATTATGCTCGGCACCTTTGTATTAAGTGCGGGTTATTACGATGCCTATTTTACGAAGGCCCAACAGGTGCGTCGCCTGCTGATTGAAAAAACCGAACTGGTTTTCAAAGATTTCGACGCTATCATTCTTCCTACTGCTCCCACCCCTGCTTTTAAAGCCGGCGAAAAGATGGAAGACCCCATCGCAATGTACCTGGCTGACATTTTTACAGTTTTTTCCAACCTGACCGGCATTCCCGGTATCTCCATTCCGCTTTTTTGGCACAGTAATGGCATGCCTTATGGGCTGCAGATTATGACAAACCGATTTCGCGAGTTATCTTTGCTGCGTATATCCAACGATTGGATAGAGCGGTACAGAGACGCTAAGTAAAATGAAAAGCCCAAACCTTCGACCCGGGGCGTCCTGTAATCAGCACACTTTTTCCATCCTATGTGAAGCGTTTCCAAGTTCATCCTATTTAAAACATCATTCGTTAATCCATACCTGAGGGTCGGCATTATTGTGTTAAAAAAACGATGATGAATCGAAAACTATTAATGGCATGCATCTTTTTAATCGGATGCTTTTCAACAACTTTTGCTATCGGAGGAGGAAAGAAAAAGAGTACTTCAAAACCTGCTGCCAAACAGGTTTCCGGTAAAAACAACAACACCAGCAGTAAAAAAGTAACCACTGTGGTACTCCGGGACACCATCCAGTCTCCCGCGAAGGCTGCTACAGCAGAACCGAAAGTGGGCTTTAAACAACTGTTTGTAAATGCGTCAAACGGTGTTCGCCTGAATCCCAAAGCCATTTCGTTTGTGCAGGATTATATGGAGAATAACACGGACGATCTGTTGAAGATCAAAGAGCGTGGCCGCCCTTACTTCAATATGATGGACGCTGTTTTCAGTAAATATGGTCTTCCTACGGAGTTAAAATACCTGGCAGTAATTGAATCTGAACTGAAAACCACTGCCGTTTCCTGGGCTGGTGCAGTGGGTCCCTGGCAGTTTATGCCGGTTACCGCACGTGAACTGGGCCTGGTAGTGAACCGTAAACTGGATGAGCGCCGCAACTATACCAAAAGCACCCAGGCTGCCGCCCGCTACCTGAAAGACCTGTATGAAGAATTTGGGGACTGGTTGCTGGTAATTGCTGCTTACAATGGCGGACCCGCTAAAGTATACAGTGCCATCCGCAAAAGTGGTAGCCGTAACTTCTGGAAGCTCCAGAATTACCTGCCTGCAGAATCGCGCAAACACGTAAAAAAATTTATTGGCACTCATTATATCATGGAAGGCCAGGGTAGCGTAACTACCTTAACCAAGGCAGAAGCTACAGAACAGATTGGTGTTACCGCCACTTACCTGCTGGCCCGTAAACTAAGCCCGGAAGAGTTGAACAACGCCAAAAGTATTACTGTTTCCGGTAAATTCTACTCCGTGGCCATTGCCAACAACGTTTCCATGAGCATGGATGATTTTAATAGGTATAACCCTGACTTTGACAAGAAAATGGCCAGTGAAGACAATACCTACGAGTTAAAATTACCAGCCGATAAAATGGAGCAGTTTACAGCCAATAAATACGCTATCCTGAATGAGTCGGTTCAGTTGCTGCTGAATGGTGCTACTGTTTCAGGAAAATAAGCTGATACAATATTTCCGAAAAGGTTGACAAGGTATAATCCTGTCAACCTTTTTTATTTATACATTGATTTACCCGGTAAAACCTGTTAAATGGTGTGTTTTGCCCAATACCTGCCGGATGGCGGTTGCTTTGAGTAAACATTCTTCATATTCCTGTTCCGGATCGCTATAGAAAGTAATGGCCGAACCAGCCTGGAAAGAGAGATAGCGGCTGGCAGCATTGTAGAGTATACTGCGGATCACCACATTAAAGTCAAAATCACCGGCAGGTGTTATATATCCTACGGCACCTGAAAATACCCCGCGTTTTGTCTGTTCGTACATTTCAATCAGCTCCATCACTCGCCTTTTGGGTGCGCCGGTCATAGACCCCATGGGAAAGGTTGCGCTCAATACCTCTGTAATGGCTGCATCCTGGCGCAGGGTTCCGCTTATGGTGGAGATCATCTGGTGTACCTGCGGAAAGCTGTAAATACCAAATAATTCATCTACATGCACTGTACCTTCTTCGCATACCCTTGACAGATCATTCCGTACCAGGTCCACCACCATCACGTTTTCCGAACGATCTTTGGCACTGTTGTACAGCTCATCCCTGTTGCTGGCATCTTCCGCCTGGTTATTGCGGTTACGGGGAGCAGTTCCTTTTATAGGTTGTGAAAAAACCTGTAGCCCTTTTTTCTGCAGGTACCGTTCCGGGCTGGCGCACAACAGGTATTTGTCTTCAACCTTATAAAAAGCCGCAAAAGGATTGGGTGATGCCTTGCTCAATGCATGGTAGGTTGCCTGCGGATCTAATGTAACGTTTTCTGCAAAGAACTCCTGGCAGAAGTTCACTTCATAACAATCGCCGCGCAGAATGTGTTGTTGCAGTTGCTGTACTGCATGTATATACTCACTGCGCGCAAAGCGGCTGCGTACAATCATGTTTTCCGGTTGCTCGTAATGCGGGGCAATAACTGTATCTGTTATTTGCTGATAAATAGTTTCAGCAGGTGTATGCAGGCTGCCTATCCGTAGCTCTTTTTCAGAAAGCTGTATTACCACTACAGGCACAAAGAAAAAAAGATCCGGAAAGTTTATGCCATCATGATGTTCACTATGCAACGGCTCCAGTTCGTTTTTAAGATCATACGCCAGGTGACCAAACAGCCAGTCTTTTCGTTTTTCGTATAGCCCTTGCAGTTGCCCAAAGGCATTACCGGCTGAAGCTGTAATATACTCATCAGCTCCCGCGGCCAGCAGGCATTCATACCGGTGATGGGGTAAGTGATACTGTTGGTTATCCAGAAAACAACAGATGTTGAACCGGTTAGCCCAGCTCAACATCTGTTGTTTGACTTGCTGATAATCAGCTATAGTAAATGAAGTAAAGTATCTGTTCACGTTTGCGAGAGGTAATCTGCAAAGCTACAGCGAACGTTTCGATTAGAAATCATCTTCTTCGTCATCGAAACCGTTGGAGTCATTAAAAAGATCCATGTCTTTGAAGTCATCTTCAAAGTCAAGATCATCATCACCTTTGCCTTTTTTAGCACCGGTGCTGCTGCCACTGCTTCCACCGCCAGACTTCTTGGTTTTTGATTTGGGTAAATCAAATTCTTCAAAGTCGGGGTCCCAGCTGTCGTCTTCTTCGGGTTTATCCCAATCATCTACCTCGTCTTCACCCAGATCTTCATCATCGTCTTCCTCGTCTTCATCTTTCTTTTTAGATACACCTTTAGCGGGTTTCTTAGCTCCTTTGGTAGTTTCTATATCATCGTCACCCAGATCTTCATCGTCCTCATCATCTTCTAATTGCTTCTTGGACTTAGATGCTGTTTTCTTTGGAGCCTCCTTAGAAGACTTTGGTGCAGAGTCTTCGTTGGCTTTTTTTTCCTTGTCAGATTTTGCTGCCATAGCCTGGTAAGATTGAACTGTAAAATTTCAGCGAAGTTTTTAATTCGCCAAATTTTTTGAAAAAATTTTTATTGTCTGAAACAGTTATTGAAACTACTTAATTTCTATCAATTGATCACGTCCGGGACCATTGGAAATATATGCAACTTTTACGCCCAGATACCCATTAATAAAATCTATATATTTCACCATGGTATCGGGTAAAGCAGCCTGAGCTTTAATACCGCTTGTGTCTGTTTTCCAACCATCAAACGTTTTCCATTGTGGTTCAATGGCAATCTTCGACATCTGGAAAGGCACCTCTTTTACCGCTTCGCCATTGATAAGGTAGGCATCGCATACATTCAGCTTTTCAAACGGATCCAGCACATCGGCTTTGGTCATTACCAGTTTGGTAACACCGTTCACCATGCAGGCAAAATTCAGGGCCACCAGGTCAATCCAGCCACAACGGCGTGGACGTCCGGTAGTAGCACCAAATTCGTTTCCTATACGACGTAGCTCTTCGCCGGTTTCATCATGCAGCTCTGTGGGGAAAGGACCACTGCCCACTCGTGTACAATAGGCCTTGGTAACGCCAATCACATCTTTAATTTTTTGTGGCGCAACACCTAAACCGGTACATACACCTGCAGAGATGGTATTGGAAGAAGTAACAAAGGGAAATGTACCGAAATCAACATCCAGCATACTACCCTGCGCACCTTCTGCCAGTACTTTTTTGCCTTGTTTTATTTTGTCGTTGATGAAATATTCACCATTTACAATTTTGAACTGGCGCATGAATTCTATTGCATCAAAGAACTCTTCTTCCCATGCTGAAATATCTTCATTGAAATTAAGACTGTCCAGCATTTTCTGGTGTTTCAGCCTCAATTTAATATACTGAGTGGTAAAGCTCTTGTCCAGCAGATCGCCTACACGCAGACCATTACGGCCTGTTTTGTCCATATACGCAGGGCCGATACCTTTGAGTGTAGAACCGATCTTATCAGTGCCTTTTGATAGCTCGGAAGCTTTATCCAGCGCCCGGTGCGTAGGCAGAATAAGATGTGTTCTTTCTGAAATATACAGGTTCTTGCGGTAGTCTATGCCAAAAGACGCTACTTTTTCGCATTCTTTGCGAAGTGTCACTGCATCCAGCACTACACCATTACCTATCAGGTTGGTAGTGTTCTCATGAAAAATGCCGGAAGGTATCTGGTGTAATACTACTTTTTTATCGCCGATATACAGTGTGTGACCTGCGTTGGGACCGCCCTGGAAACGGGCAATAATATCATAATCAGGAGCAAAGTAATCTACAATTTTCCCTTTTCCTTCATCGCCCCACTGGAGACCTAATAATACATCAACCATTGAACAGATTTTGAGTGATTAGCTGAACGAGGCGGCAAAAATAGGAGAAAAACAGGAGTGAATTTCGTGATTCAGAGATTTTGAATTTTTTCTGTTTAAAAGCAATGCCTGGCAGGGTGTAAGACAGCAGGTTAGCAGAGGCAGGTTTCCGGCCTATTGGGTTATTTCACGCAAAAACGCATAAGGTTGCGCAAAGGCGCAAGATTTGTTGAACACTTACTGCGTTGTGAACGCTGCCTATCATTTACAACTTATAACCTGCCACCCGCAGACGTTTCACGCAAAAGCGGCAAAGATTTATTGAGTGTAAGCACTATCACTTATAATTCAAAATCTCCACTTTCATCACACTGCTTCCGTGTCATACCGCTCTACCGTTTCAATACCGGAAAGACGTTTGAGTTTATTCACCAGGTCGTCCAGTTCTTCTTTATCATGAATGTATACTCTCACATTGCCATAGAACAATCCATCCCTGGCTTCAATGGTCATAGCAGCAATGTTGATCTTCATCTCACCTGAAATAAGATTGGTGATCTTATGAATAACACCCACATCATCCAGACCCACAATTTTTAAACCTGTCAGGAAGGAAATCTCTTTATTTTTCGCCCACTTGGTTTTCACCACCCTGTGACCATAGTTGGCCAGCAACTTTGCAGCATTGGGGCAGTTGGTGCGGTGAATGGTAAGTCCTTTACCAGTAGTTACAAAGCCAAACACGTCATCGCCCGGAATGGGTTTACAACAGTTGGCCAGTGTGTACATAATCTTGTCGCTGCTTTCTCCAAAGATGATCAGTTCTGCATCTTTTTTAGGCAGCACAGGCGCCAGTCCTTCCTGCCTCAGCTCTACAGCAGGCTTGGCAGGTTTGGGTGGCTCCAGTTTATCTCCCAGTATATTGAACTCCTGCAGGTCTTTCAGATCAAGCGTTTTGACGGCAACCTGGTAAAAGAGGTCCAACTGTGAAGGCAGCTTATAGAACGAAGTGAGCACATCTACATTATATTGGTTAAACGCGGCACCCATATGCTCCAGCTTGCGCTGCAACAGGTATTTGCCATCGTCGGCCACCTTGCGTTTTTCTTCTTTCAGCGCATCTTTGATCTTACTTTTTGCCTTGGCGGTAACCACAATATTCAGCCAGTCTTCATTAGGCTTTTGTTTGGCAGAGGTAATGATCTCCACCTGGTCGCCACTACGCAGTTTATGACTGATGGGAACCAGTTTGTGGTTCACTTTAGCACCAATACACTGTGATCCTACCATACTGTGAATGGCAAAGGCAAAATCCAGTGCAGTAGCCCCTGTGGGCAACATTTTCACATCACCTTTCGGGGTGTATACATAGATCTCTTCAACAAGAAAACTGGTTTTGAAATCCTGCAAAAAGTCAATGGAATCGCTGTCCTGGTTCAGCACTTCGCGGATCTGCTGGAACCATTTGTCAAAGCGGCTTTCATCAGCTGCTCCTTCTTTGTATTTCCAGTGTGCAGCCAGACCCTTTTCCGCAATTTCATTCATACGCTTGGTACGAATCTGTACTTCCACCCATTTACCCTGCGGACCCATTACAGTAGTATGCAGGGCTTCGTATCCGTTCGATTTCGGATTGCTTAACCAATCGCGCAAACGCTCAGGCGAGGGAGTGTATTCGTCTGTAATGAATGAATAAACTTTCCAGCAGGCTTCTTTTTCCTGTTCGGGTGGAATGTTCAGGATAACACGGATGGCGAACAGATCATACACTTCCTCAAAAGCCACTCCTTTTTTCTTGATCTTATTCCAGATGGAGTGAATACTTTTCGGACGACCATATATTTCAAATACAAAGCCGCTTTTTTCCAGCTTTTCTTTGATAGGTTTAATAAACTCGTTGATATAGCGAGAACGCTCTCTTTTGGTTTCGGCCAGTTTCCGGGCAATTTCACGGTAGGCTTCCGGCTCCAAGTACTTCATTGCCAGGTCTTCCATTTCCGTTTTGATGTTATACAATCCCATTCTGTGTGAAAGGGGGGCGTATACATACACGGTTTCGGAAGCTATTTTCAACTGCTTTTCACGTTTCATGCTGTCCAGCGTACGCATGTTGTGCAGGCGATCGGCCAGTTTGATGAGAATGACACGGGGGTCGTCAGTAAGCGTAAGCAGTATCTTCTTAAAATTTTCTGCCTGCTGGGACGCATTGACATCTATGACATTGGAAATTTTAGTCAATCCATCTACAATGCGGGCTATTTCGCTACCAAACTCGCGTTCAATATCTTCCAGCGTAATGTCGGTATCTTCAACAGTATCATGGAGTAACGCACAGATGGTTGAGCGTACGCCAAGACCAATTTCTTCAATACAGATGCGGGCTACGGCTATGGGATGCAGAATATAGGGTTCGCCGCTTTTACGGCGCATGGTTTTGTGGGCATCTACAGCCATTTCAAAAGCATGCCGCACCAATTCCTTATCGCCGGGCTTCAGTTTGGGTTTGAGAGAACGCAAAAGTGCACGGTATTCCCTAAGAATCAGCTTCTTTTCCTGGTCGTCACTAAGATTATATTTTGGTATCGCAGCTACTGTATCCATACCGTACGAATTTACTGAAAAGAATGTGTTTTATCTTTCTCACAAAACTCCTACTTTTGCAATCCTTTCAAATTCAAATCTGAATATTTGATTTTGAAAAAGCAAGCGGATGTGGCGAAACTGGCAGACGCACTAGACTTAGGATCTAGCGGGGTGACCCATGTAGGTTCGATTCCTATCATCCGCACATTGTTTAACGGGACCTTCCAGGTCCCGTTTTTTATTGGAGTCATTATTATAAGACGGATTTCAAGAGCCTGGCGTTGTACGGGTTGAAGCCCCCATAGTTCTTACAGTGGCTATAGTTTTTAATTGTATTAGACTTTGGTCTTTCCCGCCTGACTATACCTTGACCACCCACCACCAAAACGATCAATAGCACTGAGTTCATTTACCAGCTTCCAATCAAGAGCTATTTCAAAAGTATGCAACATTAAAATATACGATTAGGTACGAAAATATACGACCTTATTTAAAATATTAAATAAATATCTAATCTGATACGAAGATATTCGTAATATGATTAATGCTACTTGATAACTTATTAATTTTTAATTGATTGAAGCCTTGTAAGTTCTGCTTTCTGTAACACCTTTCCAGCTATCGGTGCGGAATGGAGCAGCCGGAAAACCGGCATTATTGAACAGGTTGGCATTGCCTGCATCATCTGCCCAGGCATACCGTACAGCTACCGGACTGGTCACTGCATTGGAAGTGACTATGATCTGCATACCTTTTATAGTTGCTTTGGCTGGATAGAATTTTTTATCGCTTCCGGCTATTTCAAATCCATGCAGCTCTCCATCAGTCTTTGCCACCATAGCAGTACCATTTACCGTAAAATCCAGCACCATAGCGTTACCCGTTACCTGCATTTTTTTATACACCGGACCGGAAGCTGGTACATTGATATGGTAAGTATGTTGCAAAGCCAGGGCAGCAAGCCTGAGGCCCACATCCTGTTTATTACGTGGATGTATGTCTTTTGCATCTCCAATATCGGTAGTAACAGCCATGCCGGTATTGGGCAATGACAAGGTCAAGGCCTGTGCCTCTCTCAGTTCAGCCCAGTTACTGCCATTGTTGCTATTGCCATTATTGGAATTAAAGCTGGCCAGTTGTACAAAGTAAAAAGGAAAATCACCCTGCTGCCAGTGTGTTCTCCAGTCTTTTATCAGCAACGGAAATGCCTTGCGGTATTCAAAAGCACGGTCGGCATTGCTTTCACCCTGGTACCAGATAGCACCTTTGATACCTAACCTGATGAAAGGATGGATCATGGCATTGTACAAAAGCGAGGGATGCTCATTGGGACTAACAGCACTGGAAGGCATCCGTGCCTCCTGGATACTGAAACTCCAGTTGCCTGCCAAAGGATAGGTATGATTGTTTACCACCAGCTTCATTAAAGCTGAATCACCATAAATACCACCGCCACCACCGGTATCTTCTACTTTTACCACGATAACGTTTTTCCCTTTCTTCAATACATTGCCTGCCAGGTTGTAAATACGTTGCAGTGAGTAGCCATTGGTAGCGCCCACTCTGATGCCATTTACATAGGTCTCATCATTATCATCTATCATCTCCAGGCGCAATACTGCCGGCTGACCGGCATCTTCAACACTGATATTGATCTCTTTTCTGAACCATATCAGCCCGTCGAACATAGGACCGGGTTGCTGGTTCTCCCACAAACCCGGCAACCTCATCTGTGGCCATTTTGCAGCATCATAGGTAAGTTCTTTCCACTGAAACTGATGGTCTGTATCAATAAAATAAGGCTGCAATGTTTTTATCATTGCTTCCATTTTCTGTTTTCGCAGTGCGTATAATGAATCGAAACTTACTTCGGGAATTGTGTTGATAATATTTTTAAAATACGGATCGTTTTGAAATCCTGTTCTGCTGATCCAGGTCTCTACATTGGTGCCGCCCCATGTGGTATTGATAAGCCCGATAGGGATATTAAGTTTTTGCTGTAATGCTCTTGCAAAAAAATAGCCTACTGCTGAAAAAGGATTAATGCTGCCGGGGTTGCAACTTTGCCACAAGCCGCCCTTTATATCTGCTGCCGGTGAAGCTGCTACACTTTTATCTACTGTAAAAAGACGAATAGCAGGATAATTAGCTGCGGCAATTTCTTCCGGCGCATTGTACACACTGCTCCAGCCGCTTACAGGAAACTCCATATTCGATTGTCCGGAACATACCCATACATCTCCTATCAGGATGCCATTGAGTGTAACAATATTTTTTCCCAGTACCTGTAAACTATACGGACCACCTGCCTTTTCAGGTGCCAGCACAGCCAGCCAGTTACCTTTTGCATCGGCTTGTACTGTTTTTTTCTGGTTGTGCAGTTGTACCGTGATCTGTTCACCAGCCGTACTCCATCCCCATATTTTCAAAGGAATTTCCCGTTGCAACACCATACTATCACCAAAGATCCGCGGCATCTGTACCTGGGCAAAAGATTGCTGGCCCATGCAACAGGCAATAGCAATAACAATGAAAACACGAAATTTCATACAACGATCAACATTTAAATTATTTACCTTTTTTATAAGGCAATGCTGTTACTTCACGCACTTTACCATTCACCAGTACCTTTACTTTACGGGCAGCCGGAGCTGTGATGGTATAAGCAGTAATCACCCCGTTCTTCCAGGCAAAATCAACTGTTATATTTCCTCTTGCCTTCATGCCTGTTACAGCCCCTTCTGCTTTCCATACATCAGGAATAGCGGGTAGTAAATTAATGTATCCCTCGTGACTTTGCAACAACATTTCAGCAATACCGGCTCCTGCACCAAAATTGCCATCTATCTGAAATGGCGGACCAGCTGAAAGCAGGTTGGGATATACACCACCACCTGCACCATAGTTGATATCAGTTTTCAGTGTGGGTTTCATAATTTCCCTGAATAATTTATAAGCACGATTGCCATCGTGCAAACGTGCCCAGAACAATTGTTTGTAGGCTATTGCCCAGCTGGGTCCGTCATCACCTCTTACTTCCAATGATTTTTTACAGGCTTCTGCCAGATCAGGCGTTTGGGAAGGCGTGATCAGGTTGGCAGGATAAAGACCATACAGATGCGAGATATGCCTGTGCTGAGGGTCGGTTTCTTTATAGTTTTCCAGCCATTCCATCAGCCTGCCATCCGGGGCAATACGCCCTGCCGGTGGGATCTGTTGCAGCTTTTGTTGCAATGCTTTTCTGAAACCGGCATCAATACCCAACTGTTCGGAAGCTGTAATAACATTATCAAACAATTCACGGATGATCTGGTTGTCGATGGTTGCACCCATACAGATACTTGCATGATGACCGCTGCCATCGGGCATATAAAAAGAATTTTCCGGTGAAGAGGAAGGTGAGGTTACCAGCCAGCCTGTTTTGGGATCTTTTACCAGTATACCGGCATAGAACAGTGCAGATCCTTTCAGTACCGGATAAATTTCTTTCAAATATGCTTTATCGCTAGAAAACACATAATGATCCCAGAGATTATTACAAAGCCATCCCGATCCGGATTTGGTAATACCCCAGGAAGCACTTTCGCCGGGTTCGGTAAACATCCAGGGATTGGTGATCACATGTGCCACCCAACCATCAGCATTGTAATAGGCTTTGGCGGTACGCTCACCGTGTGGCACCAGTGTCTTTACCAGTTGCGCCAGTGGCAGGTTCAGTTCTGAAAGATTACCAGCTTCTACCCCCCAGTGATTCATCTGTACATTAACGTCCAGGTGATAGTCGCCATTCCATGGTGTATGGATCTGGTGTGCCCATAATCCCTGTAAGTTCGGTGGCAGCAGACCTACGCGTGTACTGCTGATACTCAGGTACCTGCTATACTGGTAAAACAATGCTGCCAGTTGATTGTCGGGTGTTTTATAAAAATGATCCAGTCGCTTATCGGTAGTGATATTGTCTGTTGCTGATCCCAGGTAGAGTTTTAACCGGTTGAACAACTGCTGGTAACCGGCAACATGTTTTTTCTTCTGTACTTCATAAGGCACACTCATTGCTTTGGCAAGCAATTGTTGTGTATGCGTACGAAACTCTATATCCTTCCAATCTGTTTTGGCTGAAAAGAACACGGTTACTTCTGATGCGTTTTTTATTACCAGCTCATTGTCTATAGCCTGCAGACTACCGTCTTTCAGTTGTACGGCTACTTTGGCAAGGTATTGCATGCCTTTGCCATCCGTACCATTTTCCAACTGGCCGTACATTTCCAGCGTATTGTTGCTCACCGATACCGCACCCTTTTCTTCACGTGCAATAGCAATATGCATGTTGATCTGTCCGGCTTTATCAGCACTCAGTTTGATAATGCCAGCATCATCTCCAAAGCTGGTAAAATATTCACGCTTATAGTTGACACTGTTTACACGATATGTGCACTTTGCAATAGCATTACTAAGCGAAAGTTCTCTTGTATAATTTTCATACTTCACTTCTGCATCACCAGTGTTGTTATACCGGAAACTGAATTTCAGGTTTCCCATGTTCTGGAAACAACCAAAAGGCTCAGCACCCGATCCTTTGCCCGTGCATATAAAATCTTTGTCGATCAGGGCTTGCGCCTGGTCATTTTTTCCTTCCAGTAACAATTGCTGTATCTGTGGCAGTTTTTTATACGCGTTATAATTATTGGCATCCTGCGTAGCACCGGACCAAAGCGTAATATCATTCAGTGTAATGTTCTCATGCATTACACCACCATCCGGCATCATACCCAAACGGCCATTTCCCAATGGCAGGGTTTCCTCCCATTGTACCGCAGGTTTATCGTACCAAAGCCGTAAAGGTTGTGCAGGAACTGTAATGTTATTTTTTTGCTGCGCCATTGTTCCATGCACCAGCAGCATCAGTCCGCCTATCAATAATGATCTGTTCATCTTTTTAATCAACAAGCTTACCATCATCTTACAACGCTTTTATTTAAACTGTTACTGTTTATCCCAGAATGTTACTTCACTAAGATTTGAGGAATTGGTTGAACCGGATGCTACATGCAGTACCCGCATCCTGATAAAGCGGATAGGTGCAGGGGTATTTTTCAATACAAATTTCATAGGTACCTTTGCCTGGTCGTCCGTACGCACTGCTTCCAGTAACAACGTCCATCCTTTGGCAATGGTTTCGTTGCGCCAGCCTGCATTCTGACTGGGCAACGTTTGTACAGCTCCTGCGGTATCTGCAATACCCCATATTTCAAAATTATCCGGATTATGACAACAATCCCGACCCGTAATCTCCACCGTATTGAGATTGTTGTATACTTTACCCATATCAAAACTGAAGGTCTGCGGCATATCCTTTGAACCATCACTATGAAAAATATTGGGATAACTCTGGGGCCCTACACTACCATCCCACAATTTACTCAATGGTGATTCACCATAAGCCCCTACGTCATTCGACAATTTCATTTCACGAAAAAAACTTTTATCACACTGCACCAGTCTGAACACTTGCGGAAAAGTATCGGCTGTAAGTGTTTTAAAGGTATCTATTGCGTTTCTGAGTGGCACATACGATGATTGATACAAAATTGACGCTCCGGGTTTATAACTGGGTAAGGTGATCGTTTGTGCATCCGGTGCCAGGTTCACCTGCTGAACCTGTCCTGCGGCATTGGTGTATTTTATCACCGTAGTAATATTAACAGTATCCGGTTGTAAAAAATTCAGTATTACAGAACCATCATCTTTTACCACAAAAGGGTTGCTCTGATCCGGCAAACGGTTGTGCAGATTGGCACGATAAATATTGCCGTATACTTTAGCATTGTTGATCTCTGTGGTAATGGACTTATTCCCAGCAGCATCATAAGAAATGATAAAGAAGGTGTAAATATATTCCGCCAGGCTGTTGATAATGGTCTTAACAGTATCCTGCGGTTTATGTGTTGTGGCATTAACTACAATAGAGTCAGCATAGTTATTCCAGTATACTACATACCTGGCAACACTGGGATCGGGATTGGGATGCCAGGTCAGCATCAGTCGCCCGTTGCCCGGCAATGCTGTAGCACCGGAAACGATACCCGGGTACGTGCGTTCTTCACCATTAAGAAAAGAACGGTAATCCGTTGGCTTTTTCTGGCAGGATGCAATAATGAGCAGGCCAATCAGCCAGATCATTACGGTTGTATATTGATTGCGCATAAGAATAGTTTTTATTGTCAGTTGCTGAATATGGATGGTCACACTTGCTGTATTACCGGGGATCGCCCCAGAAACTGATTTCTGTAAGGTTGAAGAAATTATCTGTATGCGCTGCATTGTGCAGGCATTCAAACCTGATGTAACGGATCTTAGGCAATGTCAGGGAGAAATTAAAGCCAAAACCTGCATTCCAGAAATTCAGATCATCCGTTGTGTATTGCGGGTTGGGCAATCCCGATGGTTTGGGCGGCAATGTATATACACCAAGATTGATCCATCCTTTGGCACTGGTTGCTCCTACTGCAGGCAGGTTATTTTCATCCGGCATGGTCTCATCTACCGGAGTATCTGACCTTCCCCACAATACCCATTGCGTAGGTGCACCCGCCTGCCACAGCCAGTTACCGCTGCCATCTATACCACGGTTCCACAGTGTATAACGGCTCAGTCTTACACTTTGTCCCATATCAAACGTAATAACAGCAGGCCATACAAGTGGCTGGATCGGTTGCGTGGTATGATATCCCGGTGAACCAATATCGCCATTCCACAGGTTCTGCAATATCCATCCGAAACCGGTAGGCGCATCACTATTCAACACATAGGGTTGAAATTTAGATTTATCCATCATGGTTTCATAAATGGGTTTTATATCAGCATACACCGTGTCAGAAATATTCCCCCATTTGTCCGTTACATAAATACCAAATTTCCTTACAACAGTATCGTACCCACGCAAACTGTATGCAATGGTATCCCTGCTGGTATAATTCTGGTCAATGATCTCCAGTTGTTTGGTGGTATTATCAGGACCAATGGTAATAATACCGATATCGGCCTTGAGTTTGTTCAGTGCAGCAATGTTCACACCGCCAAAATCATTTTTCATTACTATGGTAGGCAATACCATCAGGTACGGCGGCGTGTCAGGGTGTACCGTTACTACTACAGGATCTGACTTTACTTCTGCACGTGATACTGTATACAGGGTAACCTGGTATTCCTGGCTTTTTGCAAAACCACTTACAGTAATACTATCGGAGTAGTAGGAAGACTTGGTTTGTCTTGTGGATTTACTATTGATGTTGTATTCCGCCTGCACATACAAAATATTCTTTGAATCGGGCAGTGTGTAGGTAATGTATGCACCACCGTTAAAATTCACCACTTTTATATTGGTAACCGGTCCGGGTTTGGTCTTGTCATTGGATACAACTTCATTGTAGCCATCTATTTTTTTACACGACCATTGTGATACTGCGATAACCGCTACCAGCCATAGCAATCTGCTTATATTGTGTTGTACATATTTCATAAAAAGAATTGAGGCATTAAGTAACAATCGTGATTTACCAGTACAGGGTCTGCACCAGGTTAGGGTTGGTAAGCAGATCATAATCCTGTATGGGATAGAGATAATTTTTCAGACTGAAAATGGGTTGAAATACATTGCTCAACTGGTAATACCCGGCAGTGGTTCTGTTGAATACGTTCCATCCCTGTACCGGGGTACTTAATACATTCTGTAATTCTTTCCATCTTCTCAGGTCCCAGCCTGCCTGTCCTTCAAATGCCAGCTCTATACGACGTTCCTGGTGTATGATCTGGCGCAGTCCATCCTTAGTGGTGGGTTTTGAAGGGTTGTTGGAATATTGCGACCATGAGGTGAGCACTCCCGGTAACCCTGCTCTTGAGCGTACTTTGTCAATCCATGTATATGCTTCTGCAGAAGGACCGTTTACTTCATTTAAACATTCTGCATACAGCAACCACAAACTGGTAAGACGCATAAAGGGCCATGAGTATGCCTGCCATATTGAGTTCTGACCAGCGGTAGATTGATAAGGTACCAGTTTCTTTGCCCAATAACCGGTAGCGTTGTAGCGCAACTGGTCAGGGGGCGATGCAAAACCATTTACTGCATTTATAAAATTGGGATTGTTATCATCTGTATTGCCCGATCCAAACCATACGCTGCCATCAAATGCCACATCAGCATAATAGCGGGGCTCGCGTGCAAAATTCCCTTTGGCACAGGTGTATCCCTGCTTTATGTAATAGCGATGTGTTGCGTCACCCTGCTGTAGTTTGTAACGGTTGGTATAATCCCAGTTTTTGTCTTCATTGATGGGTACACCGTTGTTGGTGTAAAACAACTCAGACTGACCGATAGGAACAGAAAAATTGGAATATACAGCAAATACATTTGCAGCCGCATCGGCAGTAACCCTGGGCGATGCCATATACTGCCATCCGAAAGAAGGATTCAACGTCCAGACCTGTTCAGGGTTCCAGCTATCGGTAAATGCACCCTGTATGGTAAGCATTCTGCGCGTGGTGTCGGACATGTGAATGATATTGCCGCTCAGTCTTAACTGGTACAGATCTCCGCCTATAGCAGTAGCAGCATCAATAGCTGCTTTACAGGCATCAGCAGCTTTTTTCCATTTTGCAGGATCGGCTGTAGCAGCAAAAAAACTTTGCCCGTCTTTTCCTTTCATACCCACATAATCAGGATTGCCGTTGAACAGCGGGCTGGCCTGTGTTGCCAGCACTTCTGCTTTTACTGCCAACGCAATAGTAGCAGTAACTCTGCCTGCTTCTGCTGCCACATTCTGAATAGCATTGGGCAAATCAGCAATAGACTCATCCAGCAGTTTTACTACATAATTGAAACAGGAATCAACAGTTTGTTGTTTTAAACGGACTTCTTCTGTAGTAGCACTTACCGGCAATTCAACATCTGCAATAGGAATAGGACCATACATGCGTATCAGCCAGTAGTGAAAGTAAGCTTTCAGAAATTTCGCTTCGGCAATCCATCTTGTTTTCTGGAATGCAGCCAGGTCAATAGGTCTGTCTATATTGGCCAAAAAGATATTGCATTTCCTGATGGCCTGCCACATGTTCAATCCCATGTTGTAGCCATCCCAGTAATTCAGAATAGGATTGGCGCTATTTTGAGTGCCACGCAGTATCTGGAATGCACCGTCACCACCCTGGCCACCCAGCGTTGTCTGATCCTGCAACGGATAAGGAAAGATCACTTCACCCGATGTGGTGAAACCAGCATTGCGCCGCACATCAGACAGCGACTGCATGGTAGAGTAACAGCCAAACAGGTATGCCTGTGCTTCGTTGGCATTGCTGAATGCACTTTCCAGCGTGGCTACATCATCGGGCACCACATCAAGATATTTTTTACAGGATGACATTAATATAACCACTGATGCTATCGTTAATATTGCTTTTATGAAGATTTTCATATAGCTGTTTTTGAAACTTAGAAATTTAGGTTCACACCCACATTCACTACTTTCTGTATCGGATATGCAAATCCTTGCCCAGCCTGCTCCGGATCCCACAGTTTAAAATGACTGAAGGTGAACAGGTTCAACCCGCTGAAGTAGATGCGCATGTTTTCAATAAACAGGCGTTTGGTCAATCGTTTAGGAAGCGTATAGCCTGCTTCTATCGATTTTAAACGCAGGAAACTTCCGTCGCGCAGCCACCAGCTGCTCTTCTGCTGGTTATTGAGAATATCAGTAGTTGCCAGGCGCGGCCATAATGCATAAAGGTTCTGATTTTCTTCACTCCAGTGATTTTGTGCGTAAGCGTCCAGTATCTGCGCATTGTTTACAAAGGGTGCCGTTCCATATAAACCATGATACCTGTCATCCTGCGAGGTAGCATTGATAAAAAATGATTCACGACCCAGGCCCTGGAAAAATGCGTTCAGGTCAAAACCTTTATACCCTACAGAAAAACCAAACCCATAGATGACGGAAGGAGTTATAGGTAAACCAATGGGTACCTGGTCATCCTGGTTTATAATTCCATCACCATTCACATCGCGGTATTTAATATCGCCTCCTTTAGGTAAAGGAGATGCTCCAAACAACTGCGTGGGAGAATTGGCAGCTTCTTTATCATCCACAAACAGTCTTTCTGCTATATATCCAAACTGCTGGTTAATAGGCTGTCCTGATAAGAACCTGTAAGGATATTTATATTCAGGCTCTTCATAATGGCCATATCTGCTGGAAGTAACAGTAAGATTACCCAGCACAGAAGCCCACAGGTCTTTTGTAATATTTTGCTTGTAATCAATATGCAGATCCAGGCCTTTTGCATAGGCAGTTCCCACATTCGATTTGATAGTGGCTTCCAGACCTGCAGTAACAGGGATGTATCCGCGCGCCTGCAGAATATGGTACCGGTATTCATGATAGTACTCTGCAATAATGTTCAGGTTTTTCAGAATGGTCAATTCGAGTGCAATATTGCTTTTGCGTGATGTTTCCCAGGTTACATTGGGATTGGGATAGTTCTGTATAGTAGTGCCACGCAGGGTAAATCCATTCGTATTACCAAAGGTTGCCGAAGGGCCATAGGGATCGTTGGGCGTTACGTTGGAAAGATAATAGAATCTTGTATTGTCAATATTATCATTACCCACTAAACCATAACTTCCCCTCACTTTCAGGCGGGTAATGATATCTGCAACTTTGCCTGTCCAGAATTTTTCATTGGATACAACCCATCCGGCTCCTATAGTTGGAAAAAAGCCCCAGCGGTTTTGTGTAGAGAAACGTTCTGAACCATTGTAACCAAAGTTGAATTCAAGAAAATATTTGCTGCCATAAGAATAAGTAGCTCTTCCTGATACACCAAGATTACGGTAAGGCAGCGAGTATTGCAATGAAGGCTGGCCGGTATTGGGGTCATTGGCTTCTGCATTCAGGATCTGCTGACGCGTGCCTACCAGTGATGCGTTGACACTGTGATCACCAAAAGAACGACTGTAATCCAATGAACCCAGCATATACAGGTACGTATTAATGTTTTTGAAACCGGGATAATAGCTAAGATATTCCTGTGCTGCACCCGGCTGATTGTTCAGCCATTTCAACGTATAGGCGTTGTTGACCTTATCATAGTTCTGCACACTATAGTAAAATGGTTTGTATGAACGGGTAAGATCAAAGTATGCATACCGGTTGGTACTGAATAAACCATGGAATGATAAGCCCTGTGTAATAAAACTCAGGTTCTGGTTCAGTTCAAATTGTGCAGACAAACGCGATTCTGAAAAGCTTTTGTATCCATACATCAGGTCAGCATAGGGATTTGCCTGCAACGAACCACCGGTAGACAGTGAATTGCCAAACAGGATGTGTTTACTCAGTATATTGGCACTATCTGCCGGAAAATAAGCAGGAAAAGCAACCGGGCTGGTATGCAGTGCCCTGTCGTACAGATCGCTGGCAAGCCCTGACTGATCACCGGTGATAGGGCCGGTATATTCATTGAAATTTCCCCACAACCGCACAATCACCTCTGTGGTTTTAGTTGCTTTTACATTGATATTGGAACGCAACTGGTAATTTTCATACTTCATGCCAGAGTTGAAGTTGTTAACAGGGTTGGTTTGTAAAATACCATTATCCCTGTCATACGAACCGGCGATGTAATACTTGGTAATATTGTTGCCACCAGACACATTGAAATTGGCACGATGGGTAGTCGTTTGTTTTTTAAACAATGTGCCCATCCAGTCCACAGCAGGATATACATATGGGTTATATCCCGGTGCTTTGTCCATAGTAGCCTGTGTACTGATGATCTGGTTGGGAGTGTATAATGGCTTTGCCAGCGGATTACGTGTGGTAAGCGCTTCATTATACAGTTTCATAAAGGTTACAGGATCTGCCAGCTTTACTGTTTGCGTAGGTCGTGAAATAGAAGATTCATACCGCACGCCGATCCTTGCCGTACCTGTTTTACCTTCTTTAGTTGTAACCAGTATTACACCATTGGCGCCCCTGGCTCCATATAGCGCAGCAGCACTCGCATCTTTTAAAATGGAAAAACTAGCGATATCATCTACCTGCAAGCGTGCAAGGTCATTGGCAGAAAGTTCTATATTATCTACCAGTATCAGTGGACTGGCACTGTATCCGAAAGTGGTAACACCACGTATAAAGAACTGCGAGTTGTCCAGCCCCGGTTGTCCGCCACGCTGGAAAGATATTACCCCTGCCACCTGGCCTGCCATAGCATTGGTAAGGTTACTGGCAGGTATGCGCAATTGTTCAGGGTTAACACTGGCAACCGAGCCTACCACCGCTTCTTTACGTTGTTTGCGTCCATAGGCTGTTACCACCACTTCATCGCCCGTCAGCGCAGTTTGCAGCAGTATCACCTTCAGTTCCCGGATACCCGCAGTAATGGCAAACCGCTGTTCAATAAAGCCTACATAAGAAATGATGATCTCAGCCCCTGCCGGTACTTCCAGGATAAAACGACCATTCCTGTCTGTACTGGTAGCTGTTGTTTTTTTGGTGTTGGCTATCACACTGGCCCCATCCAATACCCTCCCCAGCGAATCGGTAACAATACCGGTTACAGTAACATTAGCGGGAGTTTGAGAATGGGTGTTAAAAAAGGAAAGAAGACACAGTAGCACCAATGGCATACTGAGCAGTCTGTTGCCCGGAGCACGTAATCCCCGACCAGAGCAACCAGGTTTTCTTTTCATAAGCGAGCAATCTTTGGTGTATAATGAATAAGTGAATTAGTTTCCTGAAATTCTATTCTATCCTATACTATACTACATATCAAATATAACGAGTTTGGAGACTTCAAAAAAATTATCGCAGTGCAAAAGTTATCCGTCTATTAAGCTTATTATTCATCTTGTAGCACTCTCCAATACTGCTCACATTGCGATTTTTGCCGCTTCAGAAAGTCTGTAAGAACACTCTGAAGTTGTTGCTATACGGTTTGAAAATGAATAGGATACGCCTCAGCCGGATAGCTATATCCGGACTTAATTGTTGTCGATTACAGGGATTGTGTTTTGTTATTTTGTACGGAAAATAAGCACATCGGTTGCAGGCACTTTCACCGAACCATTCAATACACTGGTCTTCCCACTGAATAACTCCAGCGCAGCAGTACCGGATACTATACCGGTTTTATTAGCCGGTATACTGAATACCGTATCCTGGTTGGAAAAATTGAATACCGCCAGGTAACGGTATCCACCGCTTTGCTGTACCAGTACATTAACGCCTTTGTTGCCGGTATCTGCCAACAACGGGCGAAATGCTTTTCCGGAATGAGCCAGTTGTAACAGGTATTGATTCTGTAATAATGTGGCGGCTGCCTGTTTCCAGGGACCATAGGAAGCATAGTCATCACCGGTAATAAGCGTTCCGGTTACCAATGCGCTGGCCAGTCTTGCCCTGTTGCAACCGGGTGATTCATGACCAAACACCACATGGTCTCCGTCAATAAAATCATAGATTTTTCCCTGCCACCAGCCATAGCCTGTACTGTTCAGTGTATACTCCGTATTGTCAATGGCACTGAAAGCATCACAGGCAATACGACGCATATGTACATAGCGTGCAGTAGCAATATTGGGCGATATAGCAGCGTACAGCAACATTTTTCCATTCACCACGCTATCCAGCAACTGCATGCCACTGCTGAATGCCTGCATACCCGTAGTAACTTTTGTATCAAAAAAACTATCTGCCTCAAAGGCGCCATGTACCAGGAAGTCAATTTTTACCATTTCAAATCCCAGTTGTTTGAAACGCTCAAAATAATGCACCAGCCTTTTTCGTGTAGCCGGATGCGTAGGATCCATTGCCCTGCCGCCATCCACATCCACTACTTTACCATTTTGCCGCACCCATGTTGCTGTATAGTCCACATCAGTGCCTTCCACTTTACGTGCATATTTCCCCCAGTCTACAAAAGGTGCCCAGTATATACCCGGTTTGAATCCTTTTGCTTTACAATGTTTCACAAAGTCTGCTAATTGAGAAGTTTCTCCATCAATACCACCGGAGGTCATATTGTCCCAGTAAGAATCCAGGTCGATATACAATGTTTTATTGCTGGTGCGGAAAGCCTTGCACGAATCATAGAAATAGTCAATGATTTTACCTGCATTATCGGCATTCAATTTTGTTTGGAGAGCGCCCCAACTGTTCCAGCCCATAGGCACACCCTTTTTCCAGGTGTTTATTACACGTGGTTCTGCCTGCACATTCATCGCTGCGTATTGTTCCATGCCATCACGCCAGTCAGAAAACAGGCCAATCAGCATCCTGGGTGATCTGCAATAGCCATCCACGGGCTGCACGGTTCCATGTGGCAAGCTATCATGGGTAATGACCGTGCTGGTAAAACCGGCATATAGTGCCACACTTCCATCTTGGTTATTATCATTGCCTTTAAACCGGATACCCGACTTCCAGGTAGTATGCTCCAGTGAACCCATCACAAGACCTTTGTAATGATCATTGTTATACACAGCGAGCACTTCGCTCCCGGTAAAATCGGCCTTGCTAACCGGTTTTGCATCATAACGCACCCACATGTCATTGTCAAAAGGAACAAATAATGCCCGGTTATCACCATTTTCATGCAACTGTACCTGGTCAGTAGTTAATGGCGACATGTAATTGCATGCTCCTTTTACCCGCATTTCTGCTACGAAGTATGTTTTATCCGGAAATACATGAAACATCAACTGCATGGTCCTATTATCGCAGGTAAGGGTATACAATTTTCCTTTACCGAACCCGATACCAGAAGTTGTTACACTATATGTCCAGCTATGTATTGCTCTGCTGTCAATAGTTTCCGTACCCCCGGCAGTTACATATGCATTATTGAAATATACCTTTCCACCAAAGTGAACAGTATAAATACCAGCAGTAAGATCGAATACTATTTTATTGTTCTTCCCAAAAGGGATAGAAAGCTGACCCGGTTGTGCTTTAGCAGTTGCTACAACCAACAAACATGATAGCGTACAAGCAATTGCCAGCCGGAAATATTTTATTATCGGTAGCCTGTTCATTTTGCTTTGATTTCAATAACCGCGCTGGTCAGTTCTGTAGAATTGGTTAATGCAAGTCCTACATTCATCAGGTATTCACCGGTGTAGCTCTTTCCCTGTTCTGCCAGTTGCGATTGTGTACCGGGATACAGGTTGATCTCTGTTACTACATAATTCTTCGCTACATCAAGTCCTTTCAGTTTTACAGTGGGCCAGTTGGTACCATACCGCGGATGCAGGTTGTATGCAAACAACACGGCATTGTCTTTGTGCTGATCTGTATACATCACTACAGCTCTGTCGTTGTTGTAAGGATTGATCAAACGATACATATCACCCTGCAGGATAACAGGATTTAAACGCTTGTAGTTAGCCACTGCCTGTTGACTGAAACTAAGGTCATTGGCTGTCATGTGTGCCACATTCAGATCATATCCCAGGCGTCCCATCATGGCTACATCTGTCCTGAATTTCAATGATTGTTTTCCCCAGGATGTAATGTGACAGGCAATGGATTTTGCCGGGAAGAAGTAAGAGTATCCCCATTGAATAAATACACGCTCCACAGGATCTGTATTATCGCTGGGCCAGAATTCAGTAAAATACTTTAATGCACCATAGTCAGTTCTTCCGCCTCCGCCACTGCACAACATCATAGGCAGTGCAGGATATTTTTTCTGTACCCTGTCCAATATGGCATACAGGCTTTTTACATACTCAATATACAGGTGCGTCTGTTTGTTTTTCAGGTAGGGTGAATAGGCATTGGTGATCATCCGATTGCAATCCCACTTAATAAAAGCAACCCCCGGATTATCGGTCATTATTTTATCCAGCACCCCAAATACAAAATCCTGCACTTCGGGATTGATGATATCCAGCACCAGTTGGTTTCTGAAATAGTGCTCTTCACGGTTGGGTAGTTTCAGGATCCAATCTGGATGTTTTTCATACAACTCACTTTTGGGATTCACCATTTCCGGTTCTATCCAGATGCCAAACTTCACTCCTGTTTTCTGTGCCTCTTTTACCAGGTACCCAATGCCATGGGGCAGTTTCAGCTTATTCTCCTGCCAGTCACCCAATCCTGCATGATCATCATTACGTGGATACTTATTCGCAAACCAACCATCATCCAGCAGGAACATATCCACGCCCAGTTGCTTGGCTTCTCCAAATAAACCGGCCAGTTTTGCTTCGTTAAAATCAAACTGTGTAGCTTCCCAGTTGTTCAGCAGGGTCATACGCGGGCCATTGCCATCTTTAATGCCATAGTTACGTGCCCACTGGTGCAGGCTTCTGCTGGCTTTTCCTTTACCCTGATCAGAGTATGTAAAAATGAATTCAGGGGTAATAAATTTCTTATTGGGCTCCAATACATATTCTGATGCATATGGATTGATGCCGGAAACGATCCTCAACTGATTTTTTTCATCCAGTTCAAACAGGAAACGGAAATTACCAGACCATGCCAATGTACCAGCAATCAGTTCCCCTTCATCTTCTGTAGCCTTTGCATTCAGCGCCAGCAGAAAAGCTGGTGTCTGGTACATGTGCGCACGACTACCCAGTTTGCTGTCAATGATCTTGATACCACTGGTCAATTGCGATTCCTGCAGATGTACTTCTTCGGCCCAGTCGCCATGAAATTGTGACAACCAGTAACTGTCTGAAACAAAGTGCAGCATGGAAGATGCAAATCCCGTCATGGTAACATTTCCTTTTTCACGTTGCACGATCTCAACCCACGCTTTAATAACGTCTTCATTATAATAGGCAGAAAAATTCAGTACCACACTTACAGGATACACGGGATCTTCCAATGTAATACTGGTCATCGTATTGTTATTATCAACCCGGTTTTCTTTAAAGTCCTTTACTTTCAGCAGTAAAGACGGATTGCCGTCGGCATGGATCATCCGCAATGCGGGCTCAAATAGATTTTCACCACCTGCCACCTGGTAGCTTTCAATATTCTGCATGCTCACCTGGTTTAAAGATGTTTCTGCAGCAATCCTTTTTCCAAAATAACTCTGGTACAGTTTACCATCCTTACCTGTTGTAAACAACAACGTAGAATTTTTGGTATGGATGGGAATACGGCTTTGTGCCTGCAATATTTTACCTGCCATCAACAGTGCAAACAATAGCGTGCTGAAAATGAAATACTTTTTCATTTGATAATTTTTTCTAAGGTCAGCCCATACAGGCTTATCCTTCCATATAAAAAACGTGTAAAAATTTATAATCATTCACCATACATCAGGAGGCCAGCCCTAGCGGTGAAAACAATACGAATACAAGGATCATCAGTATGATCAATATACCAAAATACCAGTGCCGTTGTTTCCATGGCTGTATATCTACTGCACCTGCCGACGGCAGTACAAAGGGTGCAGCCAGGGGCTTCAATTTTCCAATCGCCATCATCAGCACCATGGTAATTACAAACAATACCGCCAGCACATGCAGGTAATGCATTCCTGTATCAAATACAAACTGCGTAAGAAAATACACTCCTGTAAAAAAGAACAGACCGATCTTAGCTGCAATAGCAGGCACACGCTTCGTTATCAATCCTACTGCCATTACTGTAAAAACAGGCACACTGAAAAAACTGGTGGCGCGTTGCAGGAAGTCATAAAATCCTCCTTTAAAGAACATGATATAAGGCGAGCAGCATATTGCCAGCACAATTACCAGGAACTGGAATTTTTTACCGGTCCGCAATGCCCTGAGTTCTATATCATCCGAAACAATATTGCGTTTTGACCAGGGCATATAAAAATTCATAACGAACAATGTGCCCAGGCTATTCATGCCTGCATTGAATGTGCTCAGTGCTGCACCAAATATAACCGCCGCAATAAATCCTGCCAGCAATGGAGGCAAAACATCCCCTACCAGTGCCGGGAACACCGTAGCTGTATTTTTTATACCCGGGTATAATTGCAATGCTATCAAACCCGGTATATTCAGCAATAATGGAGAGATCAGCTTACCCACACAGGCCAGCGAAATTCCTTTCTGACTATCTGCAAGACTTTTAGATGCCAGCGCCTGCTGCACAATATATTGCTCCATACCCCAGTAGTAGATATTGATGAGCAGCATACCGGTAAACAATGTGCTGAAGGGCAGCGGATCATGCGGGCCGCCAATAGCATTCAGATGGCTTTTATTTTCTGTGGCCGTTTTATACACGCCTGCCCATACATCGCCATCGCCCAGCTTACTGAAAGCAAACCAGCATAGTAACAGTCCTCCCGCCAGCATGCCTGCTCCCTGCACCACATCTGAAACTGTAATGGCCTTTAAACCACCCAGCAACACATACATGCCACCCACAGTGCCTACCAACAACACCAACAACCTGATGGCAGAAAAATAACTAAGTCCAAAATGCACATCAATGTGAAAAATGCCATTGATCGCTACCGCACTGCCATACAATACTGCAGGCACCAGGTTCACCAGGTAACTTAGCAGGAACACCACCGACACCATTTTTTTGGTCTGGCTGTCAAACCGTTTTTCCAGGAAATCTACCGTTGTAATAGCACCTATTTTCAGATACACCGGCATCAGAAATTCTGCTACCAGTAGCATAGCCAGCACAGAACTCATCCCCCATGCCATTACAGACATGTTGGTGGTGTACACAAATTCATTTTCGCCAATAAACTGGTTGGCACTAAGATTCGTCAGCAATAACGAACTGCCGATCATCCAGAAACCCAGGCTACGGCTTCCCAGAAAAAAATCAACCGACGTGTTCTTTTTCTGTTTCCTTGTTTTATACACCGCAATGCCTGCCGACAGCAGGGTAAAAAGAAAGAAACTTATAATAACGCCGGTGTTCATAAATTATCAATCACAGCGATTTCCTTCTTATCAATACGGTAGGTATAATTTCCTGTATCTTTTTCCGGTTCAGTACAAACTCCGCCGACTTTTCAGCCATCTTACTGAAGTCGGTGGAATAAGTAGTAATGCCATCACAAATGATCTCCTTCACCAGGTCATCGTTGTGCGAAAGAATGCCCACATCTTTTCCCAGCCTGTACCCTTTTGCCATGCAGTCTTTCAGCATTGCCCACAGTTCTGTGTTGTTGATGGTAAAGTATACATACCCTTTTTCAATAGTACCGGGCACATATTCGGTGCGGATAGTACTATTGATCTTAAAGTTTTTAATAAACTTATTGTAGGCATCCAGTATTTCAATAGGTGTATCTGCAGCCGGGCGATGATAATAGATCATGCCTTTATACCTGCGGATGGTATCTGCCAGTTCAGCAAAAGCATCGTAAGATGATTTTTCAAACTCCTGCGTTACATACGAACAATCATCCGGCATATCATGATATCTGTCTATCATCAGAAACTTATCCAGCGGAAGTGTTTCTAGAATAGAAGTTGTTTTTTTATGCGGAATGGGCGCCACTACATACATGCCGTATTTGCCACGTACATTGGAAATGATGCTTTCAAACATATCAATATTGTTATGATGAAAGAACACATCAATGTGCACGCCGCTGCCTAAACGATCGCGGAGTGTTTTATAAAATACTTCCTGGAAGCTGTCGAAAGCAAAGATCACCAATGCCAGTTTCAGGGTTTGATCAGTATCGTCATTGGCTACAAAAAAACCTACCCTGTTCTTGGGTTCTACAATGCCCCGGTTGGTAAGTTCTTTGTATGCTTTGGCTACTGTTTCTCGGGCAAAGCCAAATTCTTTAATGAGGTTGTTTACCGAAGGCAACATATCGCCCTTGCCCAGGAACTTTCCGTTAATGGCATTGATAATGCCCTGAACCAGTTGTTCATGTTTTGACAAACCGCTGATATTTTCCAGCTCATGGATCTGTTGATACACGTCGTACATAACAAATTCGTTTAGAATACAATAGACAAACTCCTGTGCATTCGTGCAAGGTAATCTGAAAGTGACAGGTGGGCAATCGTTATTAGCCTGTCCTATTCTATCCTACTATACGAATATATTAACTTTTATCGGAGAGCAAAATATTTTTCTGGATGAATGCTGAAGACAAGTGTTGTTGTAGATTTTACGTTGTAAGTGATAGGTAGAGCAATCCGTCCAACGCTTAGTGCTGAACACAAAAACGATTGCAGGTTATACGTCCTGAATGATAGGCCGGGTAACGTACTGAACGCAGGAAAAACCTTTGCCTTCTTTGCGATACCGTATACGACTTTGCGCGAACAGGCCCCGAAACCTGCAACAGTCAACCAACCATCCATAATCACTCAATACTTACTAACTTTAATATGTACCAAAGCATATAGTCATGCAAAACATTCTTGTTCCGGTTGATTTTTCTGCTATTTCCCGGAATGCAGCTGTATATGCCGCAGAGCTGGCTCGTGTATTCAAAGCACGTTTGTTATTGTTCCACTCCTACATGATCCCTGCTCCTGTAAGTGAGGTACCCTACAATATGATCACCATTGATGAACAGCAACAGGAAAATGAGCGCCTTATTAAACAGGAAGCGGACTTTCTGCACACCACGTACGGTATTGAAGTAGAGTGGCTGGTACGCATTGGCATTCCTTCGGATGAGATCAGGGCACTGACCACAGAAAAAAACACTGACCTGATTGTGATGGGTATTAAAGGAGCCGGCGGATTGGATAAAATTATCGGCAGCACCACCACCAATGTTGTGTATAAAGTAAAAACACCGGTGCTGATCATTCCGAATGACGCAGCTTACCTGCCGGTAAAAAATATCACCTACGCCAGTGATTACAGCTATCCCGCCAGCGCACAATTATTTGCTCCCCTGCTGGAAATAGCTACCGCCTTCAATGCCCATACACAAATTGTATACGTGCAACGCAAAAAAGACAAAACAGTAATCAACCGCAATAAATACGAAGGGGTTTTTCAGCAAATACAACACGAGCATATTACTGTAGAAGGCACTACCATTAAACAAAGCATTCACGACTACCTGCAGCAGCACAACAGCGAGCTGCTGGTAATGGTGGCACACAAACACAGTTTTTTTGAGCGCCTGTTCTCCAAAACCTACACTGCCGATATGGCGTACGAAACGCATATTCCTTTACTGGTATTGCAGAATAAAATATAGATCGCAGTCGCTTCATGCAAAAAAATCATTGCTCCACTTAGAATACCGCGACCTTTAAAGTATATAAAATCCTGAAAAACAATTATATACTAACAAACTGACATGCTATAGCACTTCGTTACAGATCCATTAATCTGTTCGCCAATCACTGTTTAATATTCCTGAATAAGCCCGAAAGAATACCCTTACTTCGCCCTGAAAGCGGGCCTACCGGTTATAAACTCTAAACCCGGCACTTTCTTTTCCACGATTTATCCTACCTTTGCAGCCCAATTTAAAAAAATTGTTATGGCAATAGTTACCAGGGAGAACATCGGGCTCCTCAATGATAAGATTACCGTTAAAGTGGCCAGTGAAGATTATCTGCCTTCTTTTGAAAAAGCGCTGAAGAGTTATAGCAAAAACGCTAATATACCGGGCTTCCGTAAAGGAATGGTGCCCTCCGGCATGATTAAAAAAATGCACGGTCAGTCTGTATTTACTGATGAAGTACTGCGCACAGTAGAAAAGTCATTGACTGACTATATGCAGAACGAAAAACTGGAAATCTTTGCCCAGCCCCTGCCTATGTCTGACAACGATGTTCGCCAGTTAGACATGAACAAACCTGCCGACTACACTTTCGCTTTTGAAGTAGGTCTGAAACCTGATTTTGCAGTAGCTGATCTTGCTAAAGAAAAAGTTACCCGCTATAAAGTGACTGTAACCGATGCTATGATCGACGAAGAGATTGGTCGTCAGCAGGTACGTCACGGCAAAATGACCGATCCTGAAACTGCCGATACCGACGAGCATGTACTGAATGTTACTTTCACTGAAAGCGACAAAGACGGCAATCCTGTAGAAGGTGGCATCAGCAAAGACAATTCTTTACTGGTTAAATATTTTGCAGAATCTATCCGCCCCAGCCTGATTGGCAAGAAAAAAGACGACAGTATGGTGCTGCAACTGGCAACTGCTTTCGATGAGCGTGAAAGAGAATGGGTACTGGGCGATCTGGGACTGGATAAACACGATGCAGCCGCGGCACAGAAATATTTCAAAATGACCATCACCAAAGTTGGTCTGATTGAAAAAGCTGAACTGAATGAAGAATTCTTCAATGCAGTATACCCCGGCAAAAACATTAAAACGGAAGCTGAATTCCGTGATGTAGTAAAAGCTGAGATCGAAGGTTATTGGGATACACAGTCACGCAATCATTTGCAGCATGAGCTGTACCATGTTTTACTGGATCATACCAATATTGAATTCCCCGCTTCATTCCTGAAACGCTGGATCCAGACAAGTGGCGAAAAGCCCAAAACTGAAGCTGAAGCAGAGCAGGAATTCCCTTCTTTTGCCAACCAGTTGAAATGGACCCTGATCGTTGACAAAGTAGTACGCGATAATAACCTGGAAGTGCTGCCTGAAGATATTCAGAACTTTGCCAAACAACAGTTGTTCGGTTATATGGGCATGAATCCCGGGGGTGAAGAACAGCCCTGGATTGCTGACTACATCAACCGCATGATGAAAGACAAAAAGTTTGTGGAAGATGCTTACCACCGTATCCAGACCGATAAGGTGTTTGCACTGGCAGAAACACAGATCAACGCGGTGGAAAAACCTGTAAGCGTAGAAGAGTTTACAGCTGAGCTGGAAAAACACCAGCACCACCACCATTAATAGAGATAGATACGAAGTTTGAAATACAAAAGGCCATCCTGCGGGATGGCTTTTTTTTACTCTACTCTCCGGCATCCGTCACTACGTCACACCGGGAGAAATGCCGTGCTGGCCCGGATTTGGTATGGCAATCTGCTCAAATAGCAGTTGGCGCTGCACCTGAAGCCTTTTTAAAGGCCAAAATGTCTGGTTTTTTGTGTAGCATGGTATTTGGATGATGACAAAAACCTAAATTGCTGACCCAAACAGGTGATTATACGTTAAACCGAAATAAGAATCTATGAACCTCGGAAAAGAATTTGAGCAATACGCTGTGAAGCACAGAGGCATTTCCAGCAACACGTTAAACGATTTTCAGAAATACCAGGTAACCAATCTTACCCCCAATATCATTGAAGAGCGCCCTATGAACATCGCTGTAATGGATGTATATAGTCGCCTGATGATGGACAGGATCATTTTCCTGGGTTATCCTATCAATGATGAAGTAGCCAATATTGTTACTGCCCAGTTACTGTTCCTGGAAAGTACAGATCGCACACGCGATATCCAGATGTACATTAACTCTCCCGGTGGTAGTGTATACTCTGGCCTGGGTGTGTATGATACCATGCAGTACATCACTCCCGATGTATCTACCATCTGTATCGGTATGGCAGCTTCTATGGCAGCGGTATTACTGTGTGCCGGTACCAAAGGCAAACGTACAGCGCTTAAACACAGCCGTGTAATGCTGCACCAGCCCAGTGGCGCCATCGGCGGACAGGCCAGCGATATTGATATCACCGTAAACGAGATCAAAAAGATCAAAAAGAACCTGTACGATGTGATCTCTTTCCACAGCGGCAAACCGGTTAAAACAGTAGAGAAAGATTGCGACCGCGACTACTGGTTAACTTCAGAAGAGGCCAAAACCTATGGCCTGGTAGATGAAGTACTGCTGATCAATCCACGCAAGGAAAAAAGGGACTAAATGATAAGAGATAAAGAGGAAAGGAGAAATACTTCTTGCTCCTGGATCAATATCTCCCGGTTCCTGATTGTAATCGAAAAATTAAAAACCAATATAGAGGATAGAAAAAGAAAAGCTCTGTATCTCTTTTCCTCTTAGCAAAATATAAACACATGGCACAATACTCAAAATATTGGAACAACAAACCTTACCGCCTGGACGATGGAGATGAAGATGAACCACAGAATGACAATAAGGAAGAAAAAGGTCCGGAAGCCGGTATGCTGATGAAAAAGCTGGAGCGTTATTTTTTCGATAGCCGCAGCGTGCATTTATGGGGTGTGGTAGACGACAAATCTGCCAAAGACATCACTACCAAACTACTGCTGCTGGATGCCGATAAACCCGGCGAAGAGATCAAATTTTACATCAACAGCCCCGGTGGTGTGGTAACCAGCGGCCTGGTGATCTATGATACCATGAAAATGCTGAAAAGTCCCGTTTCTACCATCTGCATGGGTCTGGCAGCTTCTATGGGATCCATCCTGCTGAGCGGTGGCACCAAGGGCAAACGCTATATCTACCCGCATGGTGAGGTGATGATTCACCAACCCAGCCTGGGCGGTTATATCCAGGGCGTAAGTGTAGACCTGGAAATCCAGGCTAAACAGACCAAACGCGTAAAAGAGGTAAGCGCCCGCATTCTGGCAGATAATTGTGGTAAGAAATTTGAACAGATTATGAAGGATTTCGACCGTGATTACTGGATGGATGCTAAGGAAGCCATTGAATATGGCATTGTAGATCAAATAGTTGAGAAATTATAACAAATATTTCCCATTTATTGCAATCCCAAATCCAGGTAAATTACGTTTACCTTAGGGCTTGGGATTTTTTATTGGGATTTGGCATTCCATTTAGATACCTTTGTAAAATATCGACTTACCAAATAAAATGGCAAAAACTACCTTACATTGTTCTTTTTGTGGCCGTAGCCGGGACGAAGTAAAGATCCTGATTGCGGGCCAGGAAGGACATATTTGTGAAAACTGCGTGGAACATGCGCGGGAGATTATTGAGCAGGAGTTGATATCACGTAACGAAAGTACGCCATCTTCATCTTCTTCATTCAAGCTCAGTATTAAAAAGCCTATTGAGATCAAACGTTTCCTCGATGAATACGTAATAGGACAGGATGATGCCAAAAAAGTACTGGCTGTAGCAGTGTACAACCACTATAAAAGATTACAGCAGAAACCCGGCGAAAACGATGTAGACATTGAGAAGAGCAATATTGTAATGGTGGGCGAAACCGGTACCGGTAAAACGTTGCTGGCCAAAACCATTGCTAAACTGCTGAATGTACCATTTGCTATTGTAGATGCTACGGTGTTTACAGAAGCTGGTTATGTAGGTGAAGACGTGGAAAGCATTCTTACCCGCCTGCTGCAGGTGTGCAACTATGATGTGGCTGCTGCCGAAAGAGGTATTGTATATATTGACGAAATTGATAAAATAGCCCGCAAAGGCGATAACCCTTCCATTACACGCGATGTAAGTGGTGAGGGTGTACAACAGGGTTTGCTGAAGCTGCTGGAAGGTACTGATGTACTGGTACCCCCACAGGGCGGTCGCAAACACCCCGAACAAAAGCTTATCAAGATCAACACACAGAACATTCTCTTCATTTGCGGTGGCGCATTTGATGGAATTGACCGTGTTATTGCTCGCAGGGTGAATACCAATGCCATTGGTTTCAACGTAAACAAAGAGCTGCAGGAAAATATGAAGAAAAACCTGCTGCAGTATGTGAACGCAACAGATCTGAAAACATTTGGCCTGATACCTGAACTGCTGGGACGTTTGCCGGTGGTAACACACCTGAACCCGCTGGATCAGCCTACACTGCGTTCTATTTTAACAGAACCCAAAAACTCGCTCATCAAACAGTACAAACGCCTGTTTGAGCTGGAAAATATCCAGTTGCTCATTGATGACGATGTACTGGAGTTTATGGTTGAAAAAGCAATTGAATACAAACTGGGTGCCCGCGGTTTACGCAGCATCTGTGAAAGTATTCTTACCGATGCCATGTTTGAATTGCCTTCTTCCAAACAAAGTATATTCCATCTTACACTGGAGTACGCCCGTAAGAATTTTGACAAGAGTAAAATGAGCATCCTGAAAGTAGCTTAACGTAATGTTCAAATAATCAAAAACGCCGGAGAGACTCCGGCGTTTTTTTATTTCCTATCTTCGGAGAGTAGCCAAAAAATTCTGTGAAGAAAGATACGGGTCACCAGGTCATTGTTATTACTACATCCGTCATCTGCATCCCTGATCTACATACACATCCATAAAACCATAAATACATTCTATATGCAGGAACTGATTCAACGCCTGATGGCGGAAGGGTTAACGGAACAACAGGCATATAAAGCCATCGAGATCATTAAGGATTTTGCCAAAGAGAAATTCCCTGTTTTTGGCGGAGCCATAGACAAGCTGTTCAGCAAGTATGGCCCCAAAGACGACGATGACTTTATGCCCTAATAACCATATAACTTATCAGATACTGAGAGAAGTTTTAAAAGGGCTTCTCTTTTTTATGGTACCTGGCGAAAAGCCATGAAATTTTTTGAACACTTTAATAAAATTACTCACCTTCTCGTATCCCACCATATCTGCCACTTCGTTCACACTCAGGCAATCTTCCTGGAGAATATTACGCGCTACCTGCATTTTCTTTTCCAGGTAATAATCATATACGCTTCTGCCAAACATCACTTTAAAGTAACGCTTGAGAGTGGATTCACTCAATGCTACCCGTTGTGCAATCACACTCAGGCGTGGAAGATCTTTGGTAAGATGTTCCATTAAGATAGATTCTGCCTCAATGATCTTCTCTGCGTGCATAATCCTGTTTTCGATCACATGCATCCGTTTATGGTTGTGCAGCTTTTTCCAGAATGCATTGATCAGGCCCAATATCTTATTCATCATGGCAGCCTGATCAAAACTACCGTTTACCAATGCAGCATGTATTTGCGCTACCTCGGTCAGTTCCGAACCGCCACAGGATTCCTGGATGACCACGGGCATATCTGTACGGGTCAGCAAACGCATACTTTCTTCGGTTGCAGCAGCCGTTTCCTCTGCATGCCGCAATAACCAGGCAGCAGGCGTGGTAATGGTCAGCACTTTTACCAGTCTTCTCGGTAATAGTTTAAAAATCATCCCCACATCATCCGCACTGAACAACAGCGCAGTAGCGCCATGTACCTGCACCTGGGCATGATTGTTAACATGCTGTAATACAAGTGCCTCAGGCGTAAGAATGTAGGTGAACGTAAACGTTCGTGCCGATTCACCCTTACAGGGCTCCCTGTACAGTAATATTTCCTTTTCTAAACTAAAATTGAAGGCTACGGCCTGTACACCTGCATACAGATTGACTTTTTTCAAAAGTCCTGCACCGTTTGTCTGGGGGAAACTGGTAGCTGTTGGTAGTATGCGGCAATGCGCCTAAAGCGAGGGACAGTTCACCAAATCCTTCTTCTGTATGAAGGCACGAATAGTATATATTGTTTTCCATAGTAAGTCGGGCAATTTGCAGATTCAATACAAATGATTATAACGTCCGCTTACCAATCAGAGCACTAAAGTATGGATGTGGTGTACGATAAAATTATATATAAAATATCATTACGCCATAGATATTTCTACTTATTAAATTGATTATAGTCAAAAAAACGTTTATCCATTTAGTTTACCAGGCTGTTTTCCAACCTGTTTTTTATAACCTGAACGGATAAGGGTATTCATTGACCTTGGTAAGGTAAATACCTGGCCATTCCTGCTGCTACATTTGTACCACTACTTTAGTCAACACATCCAATATCTACCCACCCGCTAATCAATCACCTGTTTTCAGTAACGTCATCTGTATGTAAAACCTGGTCAACGATTGTTTGCCCGGATATTATTCCAGGCATCACTCCGGCAGTTTCCGTTTTTCATATCAGTTAAAAAATTATACGCTACAGCAACTACCCATTGCTGTGGCACAGAACCTTATTACCTCTTAACACACAAAAACACCGTGCCTTTATGAAATCCAGAAAATTTTACACACTATTTATTCCTTTATCACTGCTTGCAGGCACCCGTTTGCAGGCGCAGCAAAACCCCGCTGCCACAGCAGCAGATAAACCATTACCGGAAGGCGCCACTTCCGGCTGGTACCGGGCCGCTGTTTCGGATCTGCAACAAAAAGCTTATGCTTTTTATCCCACACCACTGCATCACAACAGTTATGTGGTGCAGAACAATGCGCAGGAAAATGCATTCTGTATTCAACCTGCAGCTTATACAGCACAATCACTTAACCAGGATAATCAACGCTGGAAAAGTACCCTGCAATTGCTGGGTGTGGGCAGACAACATATCACATGGTGTCCTGGCAATAAATACACCATTGCACAACAAAATAATGCATTGCAATACCAATACGATGCGCTGGATATACAGTACGTAAATAACGAAGCTGGTTTACGGCAGAATTTTATCATTAAACAAAAGCCTGCCGGGAAAGGTTCTTTGCGCTTACAGCTATCTGTAAGCGGCGATCTGCAACCCGCACTGCTTAGCAATAATAAAATGGTACTGCATACACCTGAGCAGGCCGGTGCGGTACAAATTACCTATGAAGACCTGCGTGTATGGGATGCTAACATGCAGCCCCTGCAGGCTTCTATGGTACTGAACGATCAACAGGTATTGAGCATCGTGGTAAAAGATGAAAATGCCACTTACCCCATTACCATTGACCCGGTAAACCGCAAACCAGACTGGAATACATCCATGGACGGATTGACCACTTCCCTGTCGCAACTGCAGTTAAAGACAGGTCTGTATGGCTATGCGGTTACCGGGCTAGGTGATGTAAATGGCGATGGTTATGGAGATGCCGCTATCAGCGCACCGGCTGTAATAGATATTTTTAGTGGCAGTGGCAGTATCCTGAGCGTTGGCGCAGTATATCTTTTTTATGGTTCAGATACTGGTCTTTCCAAAAAACCTAACAAAATATTGCAACCCAACTCTACTGTGAGTGCATTGTTTGGTTTTAGTATTGATGCAGGTGATGTGACCGGCGATAACATTAATGATATTATTATCGGTGCACCGCTTGACCAGGTAAGCATTGCTACCGGCACTTCAGGCGTGGGTACATTAACCGCGCAGATTGGCCGTGTATATGTATTTCCCGGCGGCAGCAACCTGGGTACTACCGGCAATGCATCATTCGTTACAATACAACTGAACAGCACACTGATCAATGGGTACAAACCCCTGTTCAGCAGTGCGGTGACCAATGCAGCCATAAAACCTTTATTCGGTTTCTCTGTAGCTGTTACAGAAGATCTGAATGGCGATGGTAAAAAAGATATTATTGTAGGTGCTCCCGGCTATTCTGAAATTCCGGTGGAAGGCATTGCAGGCATCCTGCTGGCCAAACCGGTAATACAGACCGGCGGTGCTTTTGTATACCTGAGCAACAGTGACAATACATTTTCTGCTCCTAAATACCTGCAGGCCCCCACACTAGACCTGCTGGGATTGGGTTCGCTGATCTCTTCGCTTGGCCTGGCAGATCTTCGCATCGGCGGTTTACTGTTTGGTTATAGTGTTGACGGACTGGGTGATTATAATAACGATGGAAAAAAGGATGTGATTGTAAGTGCCCCTGCCGGTGTGAACCTGGGCGGTTTGTCAGCCGTATTAAGCGGACAGATACTGGGCGGACAGGCTTTTGTATATTTCGGTACCGGCAACACCAATGGCGTTAATACCAATATAGGTGTTACACTACAAGCCAGTACTACAGGCTTACTCAGCAATGCGGTAAATCTTTTTGGCTTCAAAGTAAAAGGTATCCGCAATGCAGCGGGTGTGCGCAATGGCAATATTGCTATTGGTGCGCCGCTGGCCGGAGCTGTTTCCAACCTGCTGAGTCTTTCTATTAAAACCGGCAGCGTACATATCTTTAAAAAGAAAACTTCTCCGCCTACCGGCATCATTACTTCAGACCAGGTATTGGAGTCTCCCAAACCATCTTCAATATTGGGTGTGCTGAATACGTTGAGCCTGAGTGTGCTGTTTGGTGCAGCCATTGACAATGCCTACGACATTGACGGCGATAACAATCCCGACCTGGTAGTTGGCGAACCTTTGTCTACAGGAACTAACCTGGCCGGACTACAGGCCAATGCAGCCGGTGGTGCAGTATATGTGTTTAAAGGCGATGGTAATGGCGGTTATCTGCCGGTACCCGCATTTGATGCACAGGCTACTTACGGATCGGAATTTTTAAGCGTAAATGCAGCAGCTTTGTTCGGTTTCAGTGTAGCAGGAGTTCCCAATGTACGTGGTGCAGGTACAGCGCCACGTATTATGATCGGCTCACCTTCCGGTTCACTTGATTTTGGCAGCAGCGTGCTGAACATTGGCGGCACACTCAACACACTGATGAATTTTACCAGCGGTGATAACGGTGTAGGAAAGGCCTACACATTCAATGCACAAATCAACGCGCTTCCTGCACGTTTGCTGGATTTTTCAGGCGAACTGAAAAACAATATCATCCCATTAAGCTGGACAGTAACACAGGAAGAAAACCTCAATGCCTACGAACTGGAAAGAAGCAATAGTCCTGCTTCAGGATTTAATACTATCGGAATGGTGTTTCCCCAGGAAGGTGGTTTACGCAACACCTATTCTTTTACAGACAAACAACCTTTGAGCGGTACTAATTTTTACCGTTTGAAGATCGTTGATAAAGATGGTGCCTATACTTATTCTGCTATTATAGCCATTCGCACTACCAATACGGCCACCACCAGCATAAGTGTAACCAACCCGGTACAAGAAAATTTTGTACTGCGCTGCAATGGTCTTGAAAAAGGCGCTTACCGTGTTGCCGTATACAATACAACGGGCATGTTACAGCAGTCGGGCGTTGTACAGGTATCACAAAGTCAACAGGTCATTACGGTTAATAAGACCGGCAAATTATCTGCAGGTCTGTATTGGTTGAATGTATACAACGACCGCAATGAGCTGGTGAAATCAAATAAAGTCTTTATTCCATAGCTGGTTTTCATACAGGCAATAGCGATGGGCTACCCCTTTGGGGTGGCCCTTTTTATATTGGGTATACTGTTTACAGGTATTTCAATTGATGTAATTTTGGGTAGTTGCTACAAAGCAAACCAACCTTATTACATGAAAAAGTACGCACTACTGGTAGGCAACGACATCAATAACCTGGTACCCAACAATAGCTGGAAGGATCTGCTGCATGAAATTGTTGATTTCTGCAATGCGCGGCAACTGATCAGGAATTTTGATAATAAACCATTCCCCTTGCTGTATGAAGAGATTTTTCTGAAATCCATACAGGCAGACCGGTTTAAGGAAAGCGATCTGAAAAAATTCATCAGCAGCAAAGTATTACAGATTGCCGGCAACGAGATCCACGACAGGATCAGAAGTTTACCGATACGCCATATACTGACCACCAATTATGAGTTTACGCTGGAAGGACAGGTTCCTGGAAAAAGTAATGCGCTGGTGGAAGAAAAACTATACAGTGTATTCAGACATTACATTATAGGCAGCAAACGATACTGGCATATACATGGCGACTGTCGTGTGCCTAACAGTATCAATCTTGGTTTTGAACATTATGGCGGCCAGTTACAACAGATCAGGAACTATGTGGCTACGGGCACTAATTATGCCAACGAAAAAGTACCAAGGCTGCCGCTTACCCGCCGGATTGACAAAGACTTTATCACTGAATATTCATGGATCGAGTTGTTCTTTACTATTGATATTTACATCTTTGGTCTGTCGCTCGATTTTGTAGAAACTGATCTGTGGTGGCTGCTTACTTACCGGGCAAGAATGAAATATTATTCAGGCAAAAGCATCCCCAACAAAATATACTATTTCATACCAAAAGAATACAAAGAAGGCTCCCGTGAAAAGATAGATCTGTTACAGGCTAATGGTATTATTGTAGTGGACACATTACCTGGTAAGAACAGAAAAGATTATTATCAGCGGGTGCTGGATAGTATTGAGAAAAAATAAGCCTGCAGAACATTTATTGACCTCTCCCCGATCATTTAAGTAGTATAGGATCGCTTCAGTTTCATCATCTGTCAGATCAGGAAAAAGGTTCATCGGTATTCTATTCCATTTAATATAGAGCTCGTTAAAGTATTTATTGCCGGTTTTCAGAATTGCAGCATTGTTTCTGATCCACTACATCAAAACAAGCGATAGCAAAACTCTTTTGAGAATACAGGTCAGGCTATAAAGTTGCTGACGGAAAACGGCATTTGCAAAGCCGGCATTGCATTATGTTTTTATTTAATCAATATGACAGGAATAAACCTGCCACTGCAATACGGGAACGCGCCCCAAAAATAGAACCTGATGAATTTACCGGATGCTATTGATTTATAGATACAACCGGATTATCTTTCGTCAAACCAAACCGTAAACTCAATTCTTTTTTTATGGGAATGTTCCTGGCTATTTCAGGTATTATCGGAAAACCCCAAGCCGCTGTTGCCGAAAGTCTTGGCAGATATGCACAATCTGTTGGCGGAGGATTACAGCAACAATTGCTCAGCAACAATCACAAAAATTTCAGTGTAATAGAACAGGACAACAACAATACTTCTATCTTCTACCCGGATGATTTTCTGAACTGGGACGAAGCTTCTGCTTTTTTGTCGCAGGACCTGAATACACCTGTCTTTTCTTTCCATATACATGATAGTGATCTATGGATGTACATCCTGTATTACAAAGGTGAAATTATTGACCAGTTCAATCCTGTACCTGGTTACTGGAGTGACGACATTACTGATGAAGAAAAAGCAGCCTGGAAAGGCAATGCGGCTATTATTGAACAATATGTACCTGGTGTGCAAAAAGAGTCCATAGAAAAATACCTGGTAAGCTGGGAGACAGACACAGAACCCGTTCAGGCGTATGCAGGTGATACTTTTGTGCAGGAAGACTGGCAATTGCTTGATTTTATGAAGAAACTACAGCTTCCCTATCCGCTGGATGATGATGGAAACGCCAGGGCTACCGGTAATGTATATGCCTTGTGGACTGAAGATATTTTACTGGAGCCTCAGAAAGATGCTGCTACGGCAACACTTTCAGGCACCTCTTCAAAACCCTGGTGGAAATTCTGGTAAAACAATCTATCAGCTCATTGCTATAAACGAAAAGGCCCCGCGGGTGCGGAGCCTTTCTCTGACATGACAAGCAACCTTAAACTCTGAGAATCTTTACGGGTGAAGTACTTCCCTGGATATAACCAGTTTCTGAATTTCTGAAGTTCCTTCACCGATGGTACATAGTTTACTATCGCGATAATATTTTTCAACGGGGAAATCTTTGGTGTAACCATATCCCCCGAATATCTGTACAGCATCATCTGCCACCCTTACTGCCACTTCACTGGCATAATACTTGGCCATCGCCGCCTCTTTCGTCATCTTAACGCCGCGTATCTTCATATCGCAGGCCTGTAGCGTAAGCAATTCTGCCGCAGCTATGGTAGTAGCCATATCAGCCAGTTTGAATGAAATTCCCTGGAAATTGGAAATAGGCTGATCAAACTGGTGACGCTCTTTTGAATATTGCAGGGCAGCTTCGTATGCTCCTTTGGCAATACCCAGTGAAAGCGCAGCGATGGAGATTCTTCCGCCATCCAGCACTTTCAGCGATTGTTTAAAACCGCCCCCCACTTCACCCAAACGATTGGCATCAGGTATCCTGCAATTATCAAAGATCATTTCAGCCGTTTCACTGGCACGCATGCCCAGCTTGTTCTCTTTTTTGCCAGCCGCAAAACCCGGTGTACCACGTTCTACAATAAATGCAGTAGCATTGTCTTTGGTTCTTGGTTCACCTGTTCTGGCTATCACCACTGCCACATCACCGCTTTTACCATGAGTGATCCAGCATTTGGTACCATTCAGCACCCACTCATCACCTTCTTTACGTGCGGTGGTTTTCATGTTTCCGGCATCACTGCCGGTGTTGGGTTCTGTAAGACCCCATGCTCCCAGCCATTCGGCAGAGGCCAGTAGTGGCAGGTATTTCTTTTTCTGCTCTTCATTACCAAAAGCCAGTATATGACCGGTGCATAAGGAATTGTGAGCAGCAAGGCTTAATCCTACAGATCCACAAACTTTGGCTATTTCCTGTATTATGGCAACGTATTCGAGGTAACTTAAACCTGCGCCTCCATATGCTTCCGGAACCATCACCCCCATCAAACCCAGTTTTCCCATTTCTTTAAATACATGCAGGGGAAATTCCTGGCTTTCATCCCAGTCCATAACATAAGGCCGGATATGCTGCTGGGCAAAATCGCGCGCCGTTTGTGTAACCTGTTGTGTTAGTTCCGAAATCTCAAAATTCATACATTCTGTTTACGGCAAGTATCGTCAAAGGCTTTGACAAAGTAAACAGTTTTTTTGAAAACTAACAAACGTTAGTAAGAATTTTATTTTCATCTAATCACTTTCCTGAAAAAAGTGTTTTACTCTTTTTACAATTGTTTGATCCATCTTTTTTAAAATCATACTATTACCAAACCGTTTTAATTTATTATGTCACACCATTCACATGTTAACAATTCTTTTACTTTAACAGGATTTGAAAAAGTTATTAATCGAGCTGTCCAGTTTATCTTTTTTTATAGAATGATTATTGTTATAGTTGCAATTTCAACACTTATTGTGTTGGGAACTGCAGTTTGGAGTACATCAGAAAAAACTGAAAGAATTAAAAATATATCAGCGGTATTTACGTGTGGGTCAGTAGTTATAGGAATTTTCTATGCTATCTTAAATTACGAAATAAACTATTATAAATATAAGACAGAAAAAATGCTGGCCCAGAAAAGTGCTTCGTTTCAAATTGCATCGGAATGGCATAAGGATTCAATAGTAAAAAATTTAAAAATCACGAAAAAGCTATACGAAGCGCATAAGCATTTAATTGATGAAAATAAGTCAAAAGAGTTCTCTGAACTTTTAGAAGATAATGAAGAAGCCAGGGCTGCTTTAATCTCAATTTTCAATTACTTAGAATGTATTTCGTTAGGAATTTCAGAAGGTCTTCACGACGAAGATTTTATGAATAAATTTTTTAAAGGGATTTTTATTTCGTATCTTAATGATTACGAATTTTATATTAGTTATCGCAGAAAGAAATACAGTAATGCTAATATTTGGATAAAATTTACAGACCTTGCAACAAAATGGCGTAATAAATAGTCTATTAATATTGACAATACTTGCAGTATCAAAACGTTATAATATATACCTTAATACCCTTTTTATGAAGCAAACTATGAAAGAGGCAAGCGGATGGTAAACCTAATTAATTAAAATAAAAAGCGGCAAGGATTACCTTGCCGTTTTTTATTAACCTATTTTACTCATAAATGCGTTTTTTTACTACCAGAATAGCTATTAATATTTCTGCTATTTAATCTACAGTAATATACGGCAATAATTTACGGAGCATATCAGGCGTCACAATGTCAACCTGCTGGAGTTCATCGGGCGTTTTAAAAGCCCCATGCTGCTGCCGGTAGCGTACTATGGCATTGGCAATATTCCAGCGCATGTAGGGATGTTGTTTCAGTTCTTCAGCAACAGCCGTATTGATATTGATCTTTCGCAGTGAGGTATCCGTACACTGAAGCCTGTTGCGGATACGCTGAAAAACAGAATCGGGCAGGCCGTACGTTTCTGCCAGTTGTTCTACTGCATAAAAACCACCCAGGCGGTCACGGAAATTCACAATGCGCTGTGCCAGCTTACTGCCAATACCAGGTAAAGCGATCAGTGCTGTTGTATCAGCCTGGTTTATTTCAATGACAGGTTTTGCAATTGCTGTACGGACCGGTGCAGATGATGCAGCAAACGTATTCTGTTGAGATCCGTCAACAACGATACGTACATACGGCATCAGTTGTTGGGCCTGCATTGCAGTCATTCCATAAATGCGCCCGAGATCTTCCGGTTTGCGGAACTTTCCGCCTTTCGCCAGGTATCGTTGAATAGTTTGAATAGTACGCTCCTGCAAACCCAGCTTTCTCCAGTCATCAGCCGGTAATGTGTTGGGGTCAAATTCAAATAATACAACCGGGTGTGTAGCCGCAGCAACATGATCATTGGCCTGAGATGAGAACGGTTTTTCGTTTATTACCACATTCTGTGTAGTATCGTTTAACTGCTGCACCAGTGCCACCAATTGTTCATCTGATTGAACAATGGTATCGAACTGTACAGACCAGCAATAGGGCAATACGGTCACTGTCGCGATCAATACCAGTAATACAATAATACCGGTCCTTTCCTTTTTAGAGAAGGTAAAATAATCTTTCCATTGGTTTTCCATAGAAAATAACTGTTATAGCTGTTATCCATATACGAACAGGCAGACCAGGAAGTTTTATTTTTACCTGTAGTGGTAGTATTATAAATTTTTCAGAACAAAAAAATAACGAACTTTAACTGACCGGAATTTTTATCTATATCATTATCCTTATTCAGCAACAGTATCTCAGTTATAAAATGTTGCTGCCAGCTATATACCCCATTGCGGTACATTCCTGCTACTTCATTCCGTCCTTACTGCCATTTCAAGACGAATCACTCCATACAGATCCGGCGTAAGCCCTGAGTATACCCGGAGTAAACCCAGAGTATACAGCAACATACCAGTCATTATGCTGCATATATACAGTAAAGGGATATAAAATATGCAGCTTTAAAAAAATACCCATATCCGCAACAGGCTTTAACATATTGTATAGCTACTATTCAGTAAATTATATTTACTAAACAGAACCGGTATGGCAAGAATAAATGACCGCAACCAGCTTAGTGGTAGCATGGGGAAGTATACTTTTTGCACCACCGGTACCGGACAGATCGTCCGGAGCAAGAGCAGCCTGACTGCAAACAGGTTCCGGCACGATAAGGCCTTTGCAGGCAGCCGTGCGCATGCCGCTGAATTTGGAAGAGCCAGCAGCGCAGCCAGGTTACTACGCCAGACATTGGAACCACTACATGAACTACTGCCCGCACAGATGATTTCCGGTAAAATGAGTGCCGCTTTTGATAAGGTAATAAAATCAGACACATTGCATGTAAAAGGCGAGCGACAACTGGCTGATGGCGATCTTTCTCTATTAAAAGGGTTTGAGTGGAATACCCGATATAGTTTATATGATGCGCTGCATATAACACCCGCAGTGGACGGCAATATCCCTGAAAAAAAATTTTTTGTAACAATCCCTTCATTTGTACCGGACAAAAAGGTCACCGCTCCTGCCGGAGCTACGCATTTCAGAATAGTATCCTGTACATCAGTATTGATGTTACTGCAGAATTGTGCAGCTATGAATCACTGCCAAACAGCATTACTTCCCCTGAATAATAAAGCTACAGGCATTATTACACTACAACATTCTATGGAAAATGCCTGTGGTGAAGTTATGATTCTCACAACCGGTATTGTATTCTATAAACAATCTGCAGCAGGAATAATACAGCCAATGAAAGAAGGCGCATTGTGCCTGATGGCTGCCGGGAAATTATAATCTGAAAGCAGCAGTCTTACGTTCGCTGTAACCCGGAAGAAACGCTATACATCGATCTGCAATCCATCGTAGGCAAAATGAATACCGGGTGGCAATTCTTTCTCTACTACATCATGCAATCCCATCTGGTGACTGATGTGTGTCAAGTATGTAGTAGGCACCTGTAGTTCCTGCGCCAGTTCAATAGCTTCGGGCAGGCTGAAATGCGAGATATGTTTATCCTTGCGAAGCGCATTCAGCACCAGCACTTCCGAACCTTTGATCTTTTCTTTTTCTGATGGTTCTATACGGTTTGCATCTGTAATGTAAGTAAACTTTCCAAAGCGGAAACCCAGTACCGGCATTTTAAGATGCCATACATCAATGGGCGTAACAGGTATATCACCGATCATAAATGACTCGGAGGGCATACTGTTCAGCTGAATTTCCGGCAATCCCGGATACTTGGTATCTGCAAAAGCATAAGGAAATTCACGTATCAGCACTTCCTGTGTCATTTCGCTTGAGTAAACAGGCATTCCCTTACCGGAAAAGAAATTGAAAGCACGTACATCATCCAATCCGGCTACATGGTCTTTGTGTGAGTGTGTAAAGATGATCGCGTCCAGGTGTTTTACACCTGCCCGCAACATCTGGTAACGGAAATCAGGACCCGCGTCTACTACCAGTGTAGTATTGGCCGACTGTACCATGATACTGGAACGAAGACGTTTATCTTTTTTATTGGAGGAAGTACAAACCATACAATCACAACCAATCATCGGCACACCACTGCTGGTACCGGTACCTAAAAATGTAATGTGTAAACTCACAAGATAAAATTACGAAGGAATGATAATTTGAAAACGTAGTAATTTGAAAATATGTAAACCCGGTTGTGAGTTATATATTTTAAGTAAAGTTGAACAAAATTGCAAATTGCCAATTGTCGACTTCAGCTTCCTTTAACCCGAAACACTAAACTTCAAACCCAACACTATTTCTCTTCCTCTGCATGTTTCAGCAATACATCATCATAGGTTTTGCGCGCTTCGGGAGTGAGTGCGTCAGGATTGATCTTTAACTGGGGGATAATATCTATCAGGGTGTTTATACGCCCTTCCATCTGGAGGAATTTGTTCAGTACCACCACCTTTTTCTGCTCCAGGATACAATACCCGCTCTGGAAGGTACCCCGCTCATACCGAACGATGTATTCGGCCTCGTCCAGTATGCGTTCTATTTTATCAAGGGTAGTCTGTGTGTACTTCATAGTTGTTCTTCAGGTACTTAGCACTGCAAAAGTAACCAAATGTAAGCGTACAGGGGCATTGAGCCATTTAATGTTATCCACAAACAGTGAATTACAGATTTGGTATTTTGAACATTGGGTGATTTCGGAATTGCTCTAAATACAGCTTACTGCAAAATCACCCAATCACTAAATTCCACAATCAGCAATAGTTATTTATTCGTCATCTTGATCACCGGTACAATCATTTCTTCAAGGCTTACACCTCCATGCTGAAAGGTATTGCGGTAATAATTTACGTAGTAGTTGTAGTTATTGGGGTAGCACAGGAAACTGTCTTCCCGTGCAAAAATGAATGATGAGTTTACGGTTGGCACCGGCAACCCCGCTTCTTTCGGATCGCGGAAGGCCAATACATCACGGGCTTCATAATTCAGGTTGCGACCGTGTTTATAACGCAGGTTAGTAGTGGTTTGCTTATCGCCAATTACTTTCACCGGCGTTTTTACACGTACAGATCCGTGGTCTGTTGCCAGGATGATATTGATCTTTTTATCAGCAATCTTTTTTAATGCCTGGTGCAATGGTGAATGCTCAAACCAGCTACGTGTTACAGAACGGTAACTGATCTCATCACCTGCCAGCTCTTTCAGCACTTCCATTTCTGTACGTGCATGACTCAGCATGTCAACAAAGTTGTATACAATAACATTGAGATCATTTACCAGCAGGTTATGGATATTGTTCACCAACTCCTGCCCGGCCTGGTTGTTCAGTATTTTGGTATAGGAAAAACGCAGGTTGTCTTTGCGCAGGCGCTTTAACTGTGCACGGAAAAACTCTTCTTCGTACAGGTTCTTTCCACCTTCATCATCATCATTTTTCCATTGCTGCGGAAAAGCCTTTTCAATATCTATCGGTAACAACCCACTGAAAATAGCGTTGCGGGCATATTGCGTGGCGGTAGGCAGAATACTGTAAAAACTATCTTCTTCCAGTATGCGAAAGCTTTCTGCAAAAATAGGCTGTATGGCTTTCCATTGATCAAAACGCAGGTTATCGATCAGCAGGAAAAACGTTGGCACTCCTTTTTCTACATGCGGCAATACCTTGAACTGTACCAGTGAATGCGACATTACCGGGCCTTCCGCGCTTTTGGGGTTTACCCATTTGGCATAGTTTTTCGATACAAATTTAAAGAACTCGGTATTGGCCTCACTTTTCTGTGTCTGTAATACTTCCTGCATTTCAGGGCTATCACTTTTCTCCATCTCCAGTTCCCAGTACACCAGCTTTTTGTAAATGTCCATCCACTCATTGTGATCCGGGTTGCTGTTGAGCGCCATGAACAGGTTGCGGAACTGTTGCTGGTAGGCCGTAGTAGTTCTTTCTGCTACCAGTCGTTTATTGTCAATGATCTTTTTAAGACTCAGCAATACCTGGTTGGGATTAACAGGCTTGATAAGATAATCGCTTATCTGGCTGCCGATGGCCTCATCCATCAGGTTCTCTGTTTCATTTTTGGTGATCAGCACAATAGGGATCTGCTGGTTCACTTCTTTTATCTTGGCAAGGGTTTCCAGTCCTGTAATACCGGGCATGGTCTCATCCATCAATACTACATCTACAGGATTGTCGCGCACAAAATCCACTGCATCAAATCCATTGGTAAGTGCAGCTACCTCATATCCCTTGTTCTGTAAAAAAAGAATTTGTGATTGCAGACTTTCTATTTCATCATCAACCCAGAGTATTTTTCCTAATGCCATGTGCAAGGTTTAAAGTGTAAAGTTTAATGTTCAGGATGCCGCATACTGGTTACCGGCTACAAGATACGGGATTCGGGATACCGGATAGTAACCAGTTGGCAGTTGATTGCTGCTGTTCTTACTCACTGCAAATACTGATTTTGTTGCTTCTCAGACCTTTTACTTCCGACCTCAGACTTCCTGTAAGCCTTACTTATAACTTAAAACTTACCACCTACAACAAATTCCACCCTCGCCAAATGTAATTTAATCAGCCAGCCTTTGTACTTTCGTCTACTGTTTTTGGCAGTAATTTTAACAAAATAGCAAGCAGCGTATGACAGAAAGGTTCAGAAAGATCATCAACGACCCCGTGTACGGATTTATTACTATTGATCATCCGCTGGTGTTAAAGATCATTGCCCATCCTTATTACCAACGTTTGCGCCGTATTCACCAGATGGCTTTTGCACACCTGGTATACCCCGGTGCAGTACATACCCGTCTGCACCATTCACTGGGCGCCTACCACCTGATGTGCAATGCCCTGTACGAATTAAAAAGCAAGGGTGTGGACATTACCCCCGATGAAGAAGTGGCTGCCAAAATTGCCATCCTGCTGCACGATGTAGGTCATGGCCCTTTTTCCCATGCCCTCGAAAACAAGCTGATCAGCGGTGTTCATCATGAGTCTATTTCTATTCTTATCATGCATACGCTGAACAAGGAGCTTGACGGACAACTGCAACTGGCCATTGACATTTTTACCAATCAATATCACAAACCATTCCTGCACCAGCTTATTTCAGGTCAATTGGATGTGGACCGTATGGACTATCTCACCCGCGACAGTTTTTTTACCGGTGTATCGGAAGGTGTGATCGGGTATGATCGTATCATCAAAATGCTTACCGTGCACAATGGTGAACTGATGGTGGAAGAGAAAGGTATTTATTCCATTGAGAAGTTCCTGGTTTCACGTCGCCTGATGTACTGGCAGGTATATCTTCACAAAACGGTGCTGGGTGCAGAAAAACTCACTGTAAAGATCATTGAACGTGCCAAAGAGCTCATTGCACGGGGTGAAAAATTAGCAGCATCGCCGGTGCTGGATCTTTTTCTGCAACAACATGTTCCCATAGAACAGCACCTGGACAAATTCTGTCTGCTGGATGATGTGGATGTGATGGCAGCCATCAAAAACTGGGTATTCCATTCAGATGTGATATTATCTACCCTGTGCAGTTGCCTGGTACAACGCCGTTTACTGAAAGTTAAACTACAGGCTGAGCCTTTTGATCCTGCCTGGGTGCAGGAACAGCGGAACAGAATCTGCGCACAACTGAACATCAGCGAAGCCGATTGCCATTATTTCCTGTTCAGCGGGGAAGCGGTGAACACCACGTATGACCCCCATGAAGAGCGCATTAATATCCTGTTCAAAGACGGTTCGGTAAAAGGTATTTCTCAGGTAGATAATGCATTGATTCATCAGGCATTGGCAAGCCCTGTAAAAAAATATTACATTTGTTACCTTAAATAGCCGCCAGCTTTGAGCTACAAGCCCCGGCCTGAAAAACAGGCAGCTTTATTGCTCGCAACTGGTTGCTCACAGCTTATAACAAAAAAACATGCAATTCACTGCTGCACAAATAGCCATGCTCATCAGCGGTAAAGTAGAAGGCGATGCCAATACTGCCGTACATTCTTTTGGTAAAATTGAAGAAGCCAAAGCCGGTCAACTGGCATTCCTGGCCAATCCCAAATACGAAGATCACCTGTATACCACCCAGGCTTCTATCATCATCATCAATGAAAGTTTAGCGCTGAAACAACCGGTATCAGCCGCATTGATCCGTGTGGCAGATGCTTATACGGCCTTTGCTACCCTGCTGGCCAAATACCAGGAATTTGCGGCACAGCAATTAACCGGCATACAGGAACCCAGCTACATCAGCAAATCTGCCAAAATTGGCGAACAGGTTTTTGTAGGTGCCTTTGCCTACATTGGTGAACAGGTGGTTATCGGTAACAATGTGAAGATCTATCCCGGTGCTTTTATCGGCAACAATGTGAAAGTGCAGGACAATACAACTATACACCCTGGTGTGAAAATTTACCATGACTGTGTGATTGGTAAAAACGTTACCATTCATGCCGGCAGTGTTATAGGCAGTGATGGTTTTGGTTTTGCACCCCAGGCCGATGGCACATTTAAGAAAGTACCGCAGATCGGCAATGTGGTAGTAGAAGATTTTGTAGAGATCGGCGCCAATGCTACCATTGATCGCGCTACTATGGGTTCTACTGTTATTAAAGCAGGCGCCAAACTCGATAACCTGGTGCAGATCGCTCACAACGTAGAAGTAGGCAGCAACACGGTTATTGCAGCACAGGCCGGCGTTAGCGGCAGTACCAAACTGGGGAACAATGTTATGATCGGCGGACAGGCTGGTATTGTTGGTCACATACAGATTGCTGATGGTGCACGCATCAACGCACAAAGCGGTGTAAGCAAATCCATCAAAACCCCCAGGGCCGCAGTAACCGGTTCACCTGCGTACGACTATACCAGCGCATTGCGCAGCCAGGCAGTCAGCAGAAGTTTGCCCGATCTTGAAAAACGCATTAAGGAACTGGAGAAACTGGTACAACAACTGGTAGCAGAACGTACCAACAGTATATAATGATTTTGGCATTGCGGAATTGAAAGATTGATTTGAAAATTCCGCAATGCTGATTCCGGCTGGTGAGACACCAGCCGGAGAATCTCCTGGCTCTGATCTGAATCCCGGCATCCGCAATAACAAAATCTCCACTTCTCTACTTCTTTTTCAACGCTCCTGTTTTTGACGGTGGTAATGACTTCAGAAAATTATACAATGCCTTCAGATCATTTTCACTCATACGGCTGTACGAATTCCAGGGCATGTGACTGTAAGGAATGATCTTTCCCTGGCGGAAACGTTTCAGGAAAGTTTCCTGGCTCCATCCGAATAAACGGCTGGATGAATCGGTGGTAAGATTGGGCGGTGTTAATGCCGGAGAAATGCCATCTTCGCTTTCCATCGGCCGGCCACCGGCAAGAGGTTCTCCAATAAAACCACCGGTCATATCACGCATGGTATGACAACCATTACATTCCGCCACATTGAATGCCAGGTATCTGCCATAAGCCGCTGAAGTGTCACGTTGCATACGCTCCGGAACAGGTCCGGAAGGGCCTACAGGTTTTACCATAAATGCCTTTATTGTCTTTCCTATGGCATTCAGCCGATGTTCAGGTACTTCATTGCGTACAGCGGGGCGGCTACGCAGGTATGAGATCACTGCCGTGAGGTCTTCATCAGCCACATCATGAAAGGCCATAAAATCAAATACAGCCGTACCATCGGGATGAACACCATAACGCAGTGAACGTGCAATCTCTTTGTCGGTGAACCCGCCAATGCCGGTTTCCTTATCGGGCGTAATGTTCATGGAATAGATATCGCCAAACGGCAACGCAAACTTTCTGGCGCCACTTAAAGCCGGTTCAATACCCAGGTTCAGCATTGAATCGACATTCATTACACTATGGCAATCGGCGCAATGCCCGGCACCCCATACAATTTCTTTACCGCGTGCAACCACTGCACTGTCTGCTGAGGCATGCAGATCGGGATAAGGGGCATCATAACGCAGGTTCTGGCGCAACGACACCGTTACTACCAATACTATGGTCAATAACAGAAAAACAATGCCTGTCCATTTCAGGATCTTCTTTATCATACAGGTTAAGGTTTAAACTGCGGCTAAGGTAGCCAGGCGGCAAAAACCGGGAAACCTGACATATGATGAATTGCGTGTGAAGCTGTTTGAAATGTAAAAAAATACTTTTGCCTGCAACACAATAAAACTGTTAACCCGTTTTTTACAGTTGTTCGGCTACGTATCGCTCCACTTTAGCGTCGTAATTGTATATTTGCCACGCTTTATCTTTTTATTAAATCATTAATGATCAGCTAATCTGTCGATTCATGAACGAGCATTTTAACCCGGACAAGCAGCATACACTGAAAGAGGCAACGAGTATTTCCGGTACAGGATTACATACCGGTATCAATGTGGATATGACGCTGAAGCCTGCCAATCCTGGATTTGGTTTCCAGTTTAAACGTGTTGACCTGGACGGACAGCCTACCATTAAAGCTGATTGTGACCTCGTTACTGACACCTCACGCGGTACTACCCTGGAAGAAAATGGCGCTAAGATCAGCACTGTAGAACACATACTGGCTGCACTGGTAGGTATGGGTGTAGACAACTGTCTGATTGAGGTAAATGGCCCTGAAATTCCCATAATTGACGGAAGTTCAGCACCTTTTGTAAAAATTATTGAAGCTGCAGGTGTTGCAGAACAGGATGCTGCCAAGACCTGGTATACCCTGGACAGTAACTTGACCCATTTTGACGAAAAGAAACGCGTGGAAATGACCGCCATGCCTTCTTCCGAATATAAGATCACTACCCTGATTGATTTTAACAGCCAGGTACTGGGCACCCAGCATGCCAGCATCAAAAACATGCAGGAATTTAACCAGGAAATTGCGCCCTGCCGCACTTTCTGCTTCCTGCACGAACTGGAAATGCTGCTGGAACACAACCTGATCAAGGGTGGCGACCTCAACAACGCTATTGTGGTGGTAGACAAACCGGTAACGGATGAAGAGATGAACCGCCTGGCAAAAGCATTTGGCCGTGAAAAAATGGCTGTAAAAAGCGAAGGGTACCTCAATAACCTGGAATTACGCTTCCCCAACGAGCCTGCCCGTCACAAATTGCTGGACATTGTTGGCGACCTGGCATTAAGCGGTTACGCCATCAAAGCCCATATTATTGCCAATCGCCCGGGGCACAGCAGCAACGTTGACTTCGCCAAAAAGATCAAGCAGTATATTAAAAAGAATAAACAGAATAAGGGTGTACCGGCATACGATCCCAACGCCACGCCTATCTATAACCTGCAACAGATTGAAGAGGTGCTTCCGCACCGTCATCCATTCCTGTTGGTAGATAAAATTATAGAACTATCTGATAAACACATAGTTGGTATAAAAAATGTGACCTATGACGAGCCTTTTTTCAGAGGTCATTTTCCCAACAACCCGGTAATGCCGGGCGTGTTGCAGGTAGAAGCGCTGGCACAGACCGGCGGTATTTTGTGCATCAACGCAATGCCTCCCGGTAAGTACGACACCTACTTTATCAAGATCGATAATGTTAAATTCAAGCAAAAAGTAGTGCCGGGTGACACCATGATCCTGAAGATGGAACTGATGGCTCCAATACGCCGTGGTATATGTGAAATGAGGGGTACGGTGTATATTGGCAACAAAATTGCCACTGAAGGTGACCTGATGGCACAGTTGGTAAAAAGAAGCGATTTGAGCTAAAACGAAGATTTTCCATAATTTAAGATTACTTTTGCACGTCAGTTTAATATTCTGACGTTCTTTATTTAAATATTTTCTTGAAACCCAATAATCAACCAGATCGTCCTAAGTTAAATCCTGTTGCAGACGACAGCGCGTCTTCAATTGCAGAAACGCCTGTACTTAAGAACCTGAATACAATGATTCATCCCCACACTTATATACATCCTAACGCCAAGCTTGCTACTAATGTAAAAGTTGATCCTTTTACCGTAATTCACCAGAACGTAGAAATTGGCGAGGGTACCTGGATTGGCAGTAATGTAACCATTATGGAAGGTGCGCGCATTGGTAAAAACTGCCGCATATTCCCCGGAGCTGTTATTGCAGCCATTCCTCAGGACCTTAAGTTTGAGGGTGAAGACACCATTGTAGAAATTGGTGACAATACTACTATCCGCGAGTTTGTAACCATCAACAGGGGAACCAAGGACCGCTGGAAAACCAAGGTGGGCAAAAATTGCCTGATCATGGCCTACAGTCACCTGGCGCACGATTGTATCATCGGCAACTACTGTGTGCTGAGTAACAATTCGCAGGTTGCCGGTCACGTAGAAGTGGGCGATTGGGCTATTCTGGGTGGTATGTGTGCCATTCACCAGTTTGTAAAAGTAGGTCAGCACTCTTTTGTAAGCGGCGGTTCGCTGGTAGGTAAGGACATTCCTCCTTACATCAAAGCAGGTCGTCAGCCACTGAGCTACTCCGGCGTTAACTCCGTTGGTTTAAAACGCAGGGGGTTCACTTTCGATAAGATCAACCACATTCTTGATATATACCGCATTATCTACAACAAGGGAATGAACACCAGCCAGGCACTGGAATACCTGGAAGAAGAATTCCCGGCTACTGACGAGCGGGATGAAATTGTAACCTTCATCCGCGAAAGCGGTCGTGGTATCATTAAACGCTATTCAAAAAATAGTGTGGATGAAGATATCGCTGACTAAAGCAGGTAAGCGTTTCAACCGCGATTGGATATTCCGTAACGTTACGTACGAATTTACTACAGGCGTTTCTTATGCCATTACCGGTCCTAACGGGTCGGGCAAATCAACACTGTTACAGGTTATTGGTGGTGCTGTTGCTGCCAGTGAAGGAAAACTGCAATACGAGATACACGATACAAAGCCTAAAATAATAGAGGATACAGAGGTATTTCGTTACTTATCCATTGCTGCCCCTTACCTGGAAGTGATCGAAGAAATGACCGTAACTGAATTTCTCACTTTTCACAGCCAGTTTAAAACACTGTTGCCCGGTGTTAGTATTCCCGCCATCATTGCGCGGGTAGGATTAGAAAAAGCAGCTCATAAACAGATCAGGTTTTACAGCAGTGGCATGAAGCAACGTGTAAAACTTGCGCAGGCAATATTCAGCAATGTACACTGTGTGTTACTCGATGAGCCTTGTACCAATCTTGACGCAGAAGGAATTGCCCTGTACCAGCAACTGGTAAAGGACTATTGCAGTGATCGTTTGGTGATTGTAAGCTCCAACGACATACAGGAGTATGGTTTTTGCAGCGAAACCATCAATATTCTTTCCTATAAAAATGGTCACCAGTAAATTCAGCTTCTGGAATATCTACTTTGTATACGCCCTGATACTGGGTGGTTTTGCCGTAGGCTGTTACCTTATAATACATGGCGAACAACAGTTTAAAGGCAAACTGGGTATTAAGACCAGCGGTATGGTACTGGGATTAATTGTCTGTGGTTTAACCATTTTTTTTATTTACCTGCTATTGAAGCATACCAGGCGCATTCGCATTGAGCAGGAAGGCATCAGTGTCAGCAGCCTGCTGAAAACAGCATATATTTCCAAAACTGATATCAGTACTGTGATACTAACAGGCCGTGTTAACCTGGGTCTTTTTAGTAATCACAGACCCACCAGTGCAATTATTATTGAGTTAAAGACCGGAGAAAAACTTGTATTTGCCGATGCGTGGTACCGCAACAGTGCTATACTGAAGCAAACTTTGCAACATTATCTTACTTCTGCGCGGGTATCAGCATCAATACAAACATCTGTAAAGGATCATCCAATGCCAACCGACCTGGGCAGCATGGAAAAATTTGCCGGTAACCATTTTTTCAACATCAATGGCCTGATGATCTATAGCACCAGTATTTTCTGGGCATGGATGGCCTTTGCCATGTTCCGCAACCCGGCACCTTCCAACGGGCATCCTGTAATGGCTGGAATGGTATTGCTGTTTGTATGGGCACTGCTTGTTTTTGCAATGGGCACCCAGTTGCATTATTTCCTGCTTTCTGCCAATTATCTGGTAGTAAAGAATCATGTCTTTTTGTGGAAGCAGAAAGTATTTCCGTTGAAAAATATAAGAGAAGTGGTGATTGAAACGCCTTATAAAAGATCTATCACCCTGACCATTATCACCAATGATTTCAGTCAGAAAAAATATGCCGCAGGCAGCCTGCGCAGCAAAACATGGAAACTACTGGCAGAAAAACTACGCGCAGAAAAGATCAGTGTTACTGATGAAACATAATTACTACTAATGCAGTGTTATTATCTGCTACTGGCAATCAACAGGTTCAGGTCTGTATATTTCAGATCAAAACGCTGGCTGAGATGGAAATTGGTCAATGCGCCTTTGAAAAGATAGATACCACTGCGCAAATGCACTTTGTGCCAGGCAAGATTTTCAAAACTACCGGCTTCGCCTGCTTCCAGTAACAAAGGCATCAGTACGTTGCTGATGGCCTGCGAGGCAGTACGTGCAAAACCAGAGGGGATATTCGGTACACAGTAATGGATCACCCCATATTTCATAAAAATGGGTTGTTCATGACTGGTAATTTCTGAGGTTTCAAAACAGCCTCCGCGGTCAATGCTTACATCAATAATCACACTACCGGGGCGCATATTGCTCACCATTTCTTCCGTAGCCACTACAGGCGTACGCCCGTTTTGCGAACCCAGTGAGCCTACTGCCACTTCACAGCTTTTTAATTGCTTGGCCAGGATGCGTGGCTCCATTACCGAGGTCCACATGCGCTGACCGATATTGTTCTGCAGTCTTTTTAAACGATATACACTGCTGTCAAAAACTTTTACAGAGGCACCTAATGCCAGGGCAGCGCGTGCAGCAAATTCGCCCACTATACCGGCACCCAATATGATGACCTTGGTAGGCGGAATGCCCGAAATACCACCCAGCAATACCCCCTTTCCATGATTGGCAGAACTGAGATACTGACCAGCAATCAGCATCACGGCGCTCCCCGCAATCTCACTCATGCTGCGTACAATGGGCAGGCTATCGCTATCGTCTTTTAAATTTTCAAATGAAATGGCAGTGATGCGTTTCTCCATCATCTTCTGCAACAGTTCTGCCTTCATGGCCGACAAATGAATAGGCGAAATAATTACCTGGTTCATCTGCAGGTAAGGCAGATCTTCTTCTACCACCGGCGCACTTTTTACCAGCACCGGCGCTTTATATACTTCACTTTTATCGTATACTATCCGTGCACCGGCCTCACTGTAATCCTTATCACGGAAATGCGCTGCCTCACCGGCATTGCGTTCTATTACTACCTGGTGACCATTGCTCACCAGCACACCCACCGCTTCGGGAGTTAATGCAATACGATTTTCCTGGAATGCTGTTTCCTTGGGAATACCAATATGCAATAATGATCCTTTGGGTTTTATATCCAGCGTTTCTTCCAGGGTTTCGTAACTGAATGACGTGCTGATAATCGGCTTTTGCTGGGACATGAAACAGTTTTCAATTTGCAGCCTGCCGTTATTTCATTAATTACGGCAGACAGGTTTACAGTTAAAAAATTCTGCAGTGTATGTATTAACTGCCGTTACTTATGTTTCAATTGAATGGGCTGGCAGATATAACCGTTCGGCGTTTTCGTCGGGTAAATGCCGGAGCGTTTTCCTGGCGGAGTAACAGGGCAATAGTTCCATTCTACTACTATTGTTCATATTCCCAAATATACTTATTTATCTGCTATCCTTATGTGACGTGTTTGTGAATCAAGGACCTGCAGGTAAACATGCACCGTATCATCGGGAAAAATACCCGGCGCCCTTTCCGGCCATTCCACCAGGCAGGTATTTCCCGAATACAGGCAGTCTTCCACACCTGCCCTGATAGCCTCTTCCTCGCTGTTCAGCCGGTACAGATCAATGTGGTAAACGGGTCCTTCCGGTGCGCTGTATTCGTTAATAATGGCAAACGTAGGGCTGCTTACAGTTCCTTTTACCTGTTTTGCAATACACAAAGCATGTACAAAGGTGGTTTTACCGGCTCCCATTTCGCCATGAAATGCCACTACTTTCCGCTGTGCTATTATATTCAGGGCCCACCGGGCCGCCTCTTCAATTGTATCCAGGGTAAAATGTAACTCCATATCCTTGCAAAGATACAGGCAGCAGCCACGCGTAAAGCAAAAATTGCAACAGGGTATAGATATTAATCGGCGCATGCAGCTTATACATTGGTAAATTTGCCACCGGACAACTCCCACTAATTATGCAAAATGTGACCTGGAAAGTGGAGGGCATGACCTGCTCCAATTGTGCCCTGACCGTGCATCAATACCTGGAAAAGGAAGGTATGGATTCTGTGAAAGTGAACCTGATCGGTGGTGATGTAAGCTTTAATATTAATAATGGGCACAGCAGGGATCAATTGATGAAAGGCATTGAATCTCTGGGATACCGTGTACACGACGAGGCAATGCCATCTGCCACACGCCGTAAAAAATTCCCGGCCAACCACCTGCAACGTTTTTTGCTTTGCCTGGTGTTTACGTTGCCGCTGATGCTGCACATGTTCAACAAATGGATACACCTGCACTGGCTGATGAACCCCTGGATACAACTGGCACTGTGTTTACCCGTTTACATTGTGGGTATGGATTTCTTTGGCCGCAGTGCCATTAAAAGCATCCGCAACCGTATGCCCAACATGAATGTGCTGGTAGCACTGGGCGCCACGGCGGCTTTTATCTATAGCCTGGCCGGTACATTACTGCAATTGGGTGAAGGCTACCTGTTCTACGAAACAACAGCCTCTATTATTACCCTGGTATTCCTGGGAAACTACCTGGAAGACGCTACTATTCAATCAACTCAACTGGCGCTGAATAAACTGGCCAAAACACAGAAGGTCACAGCCAACATGATCGCCTTTGATGAAAATCACCAGGAGATCATTTTTCCCGTAGACAATACTACGCTCCGCTCCGGCGACCTGATCCTGATCAAAAACGGTGAGCAGGTTCCGGCAGATTGTAAAATACTTTCCGGCGATGCCACTGTCAATGAATCTATCATTACCGGTGAGAGTTTACCCGTTACCAAAACCATTAAAGACAAACTGATTGGCGGCAGTATCATCATCAATGGTACCGTAAAAGCACAGGTATTGTCTGAAGCCAAAGATTCAGTACTGGCCAATATCATTAACCTGGTAAAAAGAGCGCAGGGTGAAAAGCCGCCCGTGCAGCAAATGGCTGATAAGATCAGTGCCATCTTTGTACCACTGGTATTAAGTATTGCCCTTGTTACTTTTATTGCCAATCTTATTATCCTGCACAATTTCACTGCTTCTTTAATGCGCAGCATTGCAGTATTGGTCATTGCCTGTCCCTGCGCTATGGGACTTGCCACACCCGCAGCCATTGCCGTAGGTCTTGGTCGCGCAGCACGCAAAGGCATATTGTTCCGCAATGCCAGAAGCCTGGAACTTTTCAGAACCGTGAAGCAGGTGGTGTTTGATAAAACCGGTACACTTACTACCGGCAACTTTGTATTGGCCAGTTCAAAGATCCTTGCCGCTGATATTTCCGAAGATCAGTTTCAGCAGATCACTTTTTCATTGGAGAAGTACTCCAATCACCCTATCGCCAATGGCATTGCCACTGCCTGGAAAAGAAAAGATGCTATCCGCTGGAGCAGCATTGAAGAAGTAAAAGGATTGGGCATGCGTGGCACTACCAAAGAAGGAGATGTATTCCAGGCTGGTTCCTGGAAAATAGCCATGCAACATACTACTGATGATACCCACAATGTTTACATCCTGAAAAATGATCAACTGATCGGCTGGATAGATGTTAAGGATGAGATCCGTCCTGAAGCGATTGGTGTGGTGCAATACCTGCGACATAAAAATATACGCACCATATTATTGAGCGGCGACAGATTCGAAAAATGCAAACAGCTTGCAGGCTTTTTAGGTATTGATGAAGTGATTGCTGAAAAAACACCGGAAGAAAAACTACAGGTGGTAGAAGATCTTACCCTGCAGGGGGCCACCGCTATGGTAGGTGATGGTATCAACGATGCTCCTGCACTGGCCAAAGCCACGATCGGTATTTCTATGAGCGACGCTTCACAGGTTGCCATGCAAACTGCTGATGTGGTGCTGGTGAATCATGGTCTGCAACACCTGCCTTTGTCACTGGGTTTGGGCAGGCATACCTTTCTTACCATCAAACAAAATCTTTTCTGGGCTTTTCTTTATAACATTGTTGCCATTCCTATTGCAGCCTTTGGTTTACTGACACCTACTTTTGCCGCATTGGTAATGGGGCTTAGTGATGTAGTACTGGCAGTAAATTCGATAAGGTTGTTTGTGAAGCGGGTGGTATGACGGGGCAGGGAGTAACGTGAGACGTCAGTCGTGAATCGGCATGCGGCAACCGGCAGTAAATACGTTTAATTCAAGTGTTTCAATAAATATTATCAAACTTCTGCTGGATACTGACCATTGATAGCCGCTAGGAGTACCGATCCTATATAAAAGTCCCTAGCTTGAGCCAAATCAACAGACATGTTTTTGCAATTGTTTCATCAAAAGATGGACACCTACCGGGCATCCAAACGTTTTGTAATTGCCTGTTATAAACTGATTCATGCTTTTCCTCCGGAAGAGCGCAGAGGGAGCATCGAGAAGGTCCGCCACAGAAAGAAGAAGATTTTTTGAAATAGCACGCGGTTCCTTGATAGAAATAGATGCCGCATTGGATATTGCCATTGAATTAAAATACATTACTGCTGAAGAAATCAGCGAATCAGGCGTACTAATGACACGCTGTGTTCAAATACTCATTAAAATGATTAATTCACAAATAACTTAAATTCATCTTTTAAAGTAAAGGCAGGTTGCCTTCTGTAATGTAATTTCATTTGCCGATTCACGTCTGCCGATTCACGATAAAAAAACAAATGAACCTTCACGCCATCCTCTCCCGTTACTGGGGCTATGCTTCCTTCCGGCCGATGCAGGAGGATATTATCATGGCTGTACTGGAAGGCAAAGATACGCTGGCATTACTGCCCACAGGTGGAGGAAAGTCTATCTGTTTCCAGGTGCCGGCAATGGCAAAAGAAGGATTGTGCCTGGTGATCAGCCCGTTGATTGCTTTAATGAGAGACCAGGTGGAGAACCTGCGTAAAAAAGGTATTACGGCATTTGCTATCTACTCTGGCATGACTCGCAAAGAGGTGATGAACACGTTGCGGGTAGCAGGTAATAGCAACTGCAAATTCCTGTATGTATCTCCCGAGCGACTTGAAACATCACTGTTCAAAGAATACCTGCCCTCACTCAATATCAACCTGGTGGCTGTGGATGAAGCACATTGTATCTCGCAATGGGGATATGATTTTCGTCCACCTTATACGCGCATTGCTGCATTGCGTGATGAACTTCCGGATGTTCCGGTACTGGCACTTACTGCCTCTGCAACACCACTGGTGCAGGAAGACATCTGTGATAAACTGCGTTTCTCATCTCCGGCTATATTCCGTCAGTCGTTTGAACGACCCAATTTATCTTACAGTGTATTTGAAAGCGATGCCAGGATCAATAAGATCGTGGAGATATTGCAAAAGGTGAATGGCAGCAGCATTGTGTATTGCAAAAGCCGGCGCAGAACCAAAGAGATCAGCGATCTGCTGAATATGCATAGTATCAGGGCCGACTTTTATCATGCCGGGCTGAACCAGGAAGAACGCAATAAAAAACAGGAAAGCTGGATAAAGAATAATATCCGCACCATTGTTTGTACCAATGCCTTTGGAATGGGCATTGACAAACCTGATGTGCGGGTAGTGATCCATGCGGATGTACCCGACTGCCCGGAAAGCTACTACCAGGAAGCCGGAAGGGCTGGCCGCGATGGCAAACGTTCGTATGCAGTACTGTTGTACGATGACCGGGAGCTGTATGAACTACAGCAATTGCCGGACGCCAGATTTCCATCACTGCAGGATATACGCACGGTGTACCAGGCATTGATGAATTACCTGCAGATACCATCGGGATCGGGAGAAGAAGTATATTACAATTTTGATCTCAACGATTTCCTGAAAAAGTTTCAACTCGATTCACAACTCGTTATCCATGCCATCCGGGCATTGGCGCAGGAAGGATGGTTGTCGTTTAATGAACAGGTATTTCTTCCATCAAGAGCAGGCTTCATTACCGGAAAATCGTGGTTATATGAATTTGAGAACAGCAATCCTGCACTTGAACCATTGATCAAAGCACTGTTACGTACTTATGAAGGTATTTTTGATCAACAGGTAAGTATACATGAAAAAACACTGTCTTATCTGTTGAAAAAAACGGAACCGGAAATTGTTGCACAGCTAAAACAATTGCATGTGTACAACATTATTGAATATGTGCCGGTAAAAGACACACCGCAATTGTATCTGATGCGGAACCGTGTAAAAGCAGAACACTTACAGATCAAAACAGCTGACTACGAAAAAAGAAAACAACAATACATAGAACGTATTACAGCACAGGTACAATATACCCGCAACACTACAGATTGTCGCAGCCAGTACCTTGCTGCTTATTTTGGTGATAATAATACCAGGCCTTGCGGAATATGCGATAACTGCCGCAGGCAGGTGAACCAGGAATTAAATGCGGATGAATTTGAACGCATTCACCAACATATTATACAAACACTCAATACACAACCGGTGCGGAGTGATGAGTTGCAGCAGCATATAAAAAATATCAGCAAAGAGAAGTTCTGGAAAGTCATAAACTTTCTACAGGCTGAAAACAAGGTTCAGATCGATGAAAAAGGATTTGTGCGTGTAGTTAAATAATCCTGATTACACACCTGGCATTTACCAAACTACCAGTTTTTTGGGGATCACTTTTTTGTGTCGCAGACAGGTGATCTTTCCTGAAATATACCCCAGCGCCAATCCCAGCGGGTAATCTCCCATCCAGTGAACATCGGTATTGATCATAGCCCAGCCGGTTAACCCGATAAGACCATAGCCTACCACCTTTATCCATTGTTTTTCGGGGTAATTGGTGGTCAGTACAGTTACTGTAGCCATCATGGTTGCCAGGTGTCCTGACGGAAATGCATCGAAGTTGGAAGTATTGGTCTGATAATCTTTAAATGAAGGAAAGGGATGCCATGCGCCACCACTCTGCGTACTCATAAAAGGGCTTTGTCGCCCTGATATGCGCTTAACGATCTGCGTAGTAATGCCCATGGTAATAAAGGTTTCAGTAATATCGCTGGCTGTTTGCAAAGCACGGTAATCTTTATTGATCCTGCCATACAGGTATAAGCCGCCGGCAATCATCATGCTGGTACCACCTTCGCCCAATTGGTACAGGGCTGAATTGATGTTGTTGGGAACTTTCAGAATTTTGGTATCGCCTACTTTGAAAACGATCTTGTAATCAGTTTCTCTGCGAAGGTCAATTTTATCGGAAACGTTTTTAACACCATCCAGTATTTTCTGGTCAAACGGAATAATAGCGGCGGTAGAAACAGCAACGAGTGCCAGGCCTTTCAGGTTCTCTTTTTTAAAAGGTACTTTAGCAATTTGCCAAAGATCTCCGGGTACGTTGGTAATGAATCCCCATTTCTTAGGCCGGTCGTACTGTATTTTTTGCGCATCCTGGTGTATCACATGACGCCATGAGGTGTCTTTATAAACCGGGGGTACTGTATTTACACTATCCTGCGCCTTTGCTGCAAAACCTGTTACCCACAAAACTGCTATCAAAACAATGCGCATGTTAAACCTTACCTTACAATGCATAATTAATTAATAAAGAAGTAGCGTACGAATTATATACAGGCATTATGCCTATACGCGAAAGTATCTTTTCTTTTTTTGAATTGCGCGCTACGGAACTCAGTAATCTTTTTTCATAGTTTTTAACAACACTGCTTCCACACAGGTATCCCAGCAGTCCACCTGCCAGCACATCAGACCCCCAGTGCCTGTTTTCCGTCATACGGCTAACGCCCACCAGTGTGGCCAGGCTGTATGCGGCAATACCCACGGCCGGAACGTCTTTGTACCTTTTGGCAAATACGGTTGCAATGGCAAAGGCTGTAGTAGTATGGCCTGAGGGGAATGAATTGAACTCGCTGCATCCCACCAGGTGACGGTCCTGGGGACGAAATATTCTGCCTGGACCGGTCCAGTGGTTGTATTCATTGGGTCTTGTACGACCAAGAGCTGTTTTAAACACAAACGCCCATATGCCGGAGGTAATATATGCCTGAGAGGACAGCATAACGGTGGTGGTCAGTTTTTCGTTGTGCGAAGCAATTCCGAACACACCCAGCCCCCCCAGTAGTACAATGCCATGAAAGCCGCCCATTTTGGTGATCAGCGGACTGCCTTTATGTACCAGCCAGCTTCTATCTTTTACCCCCCGCATTTCGTGGTTCAGTCGCCTGTCCTCACCCAGTAAAGAAACTGCTGCAATGGTAAGCGGTAACAGAGCTTTGGCAGATGGACGCGTTTTAAAAGGCGAAGTAGCCTGGTAAGCCAGGTTACTGGTCAGTAAACGCATATAGCCTGAGCCGTTAAAACCGGTCTTCTTCATAAAAGAAACATGGGGCACCTGCTGTACAGGTACCACCACCGTATCCGGTTGTGACTCAAAAGCACTTGTTTCTGTTTCATTTTCCTGGCAAAAAGCAGGAACATACCACCATAAAAAACAGAATAGCAAAACCGTAGCTCGACGCATATCGTTTCCTGGTTGTAATAACACCCGTTTTATTGCAGTTATGAAAACCTTTCAAACTGCACGTTACGGAAGTCATTGGTTTAGGTATAGGTATTGAGAAAATACCTAAATCAGGCTTACCCCTATGCTCTTTCCCCGATACAGACATTAAAATGCCTTAAATACCGGTTATAATGACGATTTGCGCATGCTGTAACAAGCGGTTAACAAAAGTAACTGCCTGTACCCGCCATTTTCCCCTGTTCTTACCTGTGTAGCTGATAGTTATCTTGTAGCTGTTATCTGCTTTTTTTACTGCTTTTACCACCCAGGCCCAACACATCGAATATACCCCTGATGGCAGAACGTTGCAGCTGTTTGCCGGCTGAACTGTTCAGCATTGTTTCCCACCATGGCTTCTCTTGTTTGCGTGAGGCCGGCTTAGCCGCTTCTTCAGATTGCTGTGCGGCTGTTTCCAGCTTGGCAGTCAGTATTTCATACGCACTTTGATTGTCTATTGAATCAATATACTTCTTTACCAGTTTTGAACGGCTTACCAGGCCATCAATTTCACTATCGATCAACACATCCATTCTTGAACGTGGTGACACCAGCATGGTATGTACCAGCGGCGTAGGAATACCTTTTTCATTCAGCATGGTTATGAGCGCTTCACCGATACCCATCTGCGTTATCAGTTCATCAGTTTTATAAAACTCCGTTACCGGATAATTGTCTGCAGCCTGCTTAATGGTCTTTCTGTCAGCAGCAGTAAATGCACGCAATGCATGCTGCACTTTTAAACCCAGTTGGCTCAATACTGCGGCAGGTATATCCTGTGGATTTTGTGTACAGAAGAAGATGCCTACACCTTTTGAACGGATCAGTTTGATCACCGTTTCAATCTGCTGCAACAAAGCATCGGTTGCTTCCTGGAAAACAAGATGCGCCTCATCAATAAACATCACCAGTTTGGGCTTATCAAGATCACCGGCCTCTGGTAATACTGAATACAATTCGGCCAGCATCTGCAACATAAAAGTCGAGAACAGCTTGGGTCTGTTCTGCATATCTGTTACACGCAGTATACTCACCATACCACGACCATCATCTGCAATACGCATCAGGTCATCTACTTCAAAAGAAGGTTCACCAAAAAAGATATCGGCACCCTGCTGTTGCAGTTCTATTACTTTTCGTAAAATAGTACCAGTACTGGTAGTGGCTATTTTGCCATACTCTTTTTCTATCTCTGCTTTGCCTTCATTGCTGATGTACTGCAATACTTTAATAAAATCTTTCAGGTCCAGCAAAGGCATTTTATGATCATCGCAATACTTGAAGATCATGGCAACCAGTCCCTGCTGTGTGTCGTTCAGGTCAAGGATTTTAGATAGCAGGATGGGGCCAAATTCACTTACGGTGGCGCGCAGCCTTACACCTTTCTCATTACTCAGCGTAAGCAGTTCTACCGGAAAAGCTGCGGGTTTCCACTCCTGTCCTATTTTACCCATGCGGTCCGTGATCTTATCGTTCACAGTACCGGCAGCAGCAATACCACTCAGGTCTCCTTTTATGTCCATCAGCAACACCGGCACACTGGCATCACTCAGCGCTTCTGCAATGACCTGCAATGTTTTGGTTTTACCGGTACCGGTTGCACCTGCAATGAGACCATGACGGTTCATGGTTTTGAGTGGCAGTTTTACCGAAGCTCCGCTTACTACCTGCCCGTCAAGCATACCAATACCCAGAACAGCCGCTTCGCCTTTAAAAGAATATCCTTCCTGAATAGTTTGTAAAAATTTATCCGTAGCTGCCATAAGTAAAATTTATATGCGAAAGTTACAGGATTAAAGTATTGAAAAAGAAAAATTTCGTGGCAGGCAGAGATAAAAAACAGCAGGCTTTTATAAAGCTTTTGGTATGTTGCCCTGCTGCCTTGATACCCGTTAACAGTCACACCTAAACAGCAACCAGGGTAATTGGGTGTTTTGCCGCAACAACAGGTTTACTTTATATCACATGGTTGTTACTGATCAGGATAAGCATTACAAAGAATTACCACAATGTGGTATTTGAACAGGTAATACCGGTGTTTATCTTTGCACCGGAATCAAAGACCATTTACCATTAACCTTTGCACTATGAATTCCGTACCTTTTTTACGCCGGATATTGCACCGGCTACTACCCCGTCCTTTTGCCACCGTATTTTATCGAAACATAACCGTTCCGACTATAGCACCTGCTATCCGGATACACCAGATGCACTAACGAACGGCAACTGCATTTTCATTTCATGTTAATGGCCTATAGCTGTCAGCATCATACCGTTGGTATAGCCATGAATTTTTATAACCATTGCCACCGGTAAAGTGGAACCAAAAATATCGTGAAAAGCGGATAGGCAAGGCGTGCTGACCTCCGGTAACACAACAATTGAATCAGGTTGTTATTTAATAACACCGCCTGCTTTCCGGGAAGCATCCCGGTTACAGGTCAATGATTGTTTACCGGTATCAAAAAGAGGTTGTCTCATGTACAATGATGACAACCTCTTTCTCTATTATTGATCCTGCTGAACAGGTTAAATGGTCTCTTCGCGTTCCAGCATCAGTATGGCACTTTGCGGAACGATATAGTATTTTTCTCCTTCATACAATACTTCTGTAGCTCCGCTCAGTAAAAAAATGGCCAGGTCGCCTTCTTTTGCCTGCAGAGGTACATATTTTACCTTGTCGTCCTCATTTTTCCAGGGTTCATCTTCCACCGGCATGGGAATAGCGTAGCCCGGACCGGTTCTGATCACATATCCCTGTTGTACCTTCTCTTTTTCCTGTACACCGGGCGGCAGATATAGACCGCTTTCTGTTTTTTCATTGGGCCTGGTAAGCCGAATCAGTACCCTGTCGCCAATCACAATGAGTTTCCTGAATTTATTATCCGTAGTCAGTCGCATATAACACTATTGAAACATCAAAAATACTACAAAAATCAGCATAGGTATTTTGCGGGCATTACCGCGCCACAAACCGCTGTACACGGGCTACCGCGGCATAAAAAATGCATGGTAACCACCGTTATTATTAACAAAACATTACACGGAACTTGCTAAGTTTCGTAAATGAATTAACTTTATTTACACCATAGAACCAAATTACGTTAACATGGAAGGAAAGAAACCGAAAATTCTCCTGTGCGAGGATGACCCGAACTTAGGCATGGTACTGAAGAATTACCTGGAGTTGAATGATTTTGATGTTACACTGGAAAGAGACGGCCGCCTGGGTCTGGCAGCGTTTCAACGCGAAAAATTTGATCTCTGTCTGCTGGATATTATGATGCCACACATGGATGGCTTTACGCTGGCCGAAGAGATTCGGGATGTAGATCCGGATATTCCTTTATTCTTCCTGAGTGCCAAAACCATGAAGGAAGATATCATCCAGGGATATAAACTGGGTGCAGATGACTATATTACCAAGCCCTTCGACAGTGAAGTGCTGTTGCTGAAAATAAAAGCTATTCTGAAGCGCAATGAAGAAGTAACCAAAGAACAGGAAAACAAAGAGTATGACCTGGGCGAATATCACTTCAATCCAAAATTGCGTGAACTGAGCCACAGCGGCAAAAATCAGACACTTTCTCCCAAAGAGAATGAGTTGCTGAAAATGCTGAGCGAACACATGAATGATCTGTTACCAAGGGAACAGGCATTGAAAAAAATATGGGGCAGCGATACGTATTTCAATGGCCGTAGTATGGATGTGTACATTGCCAAACTGCGCAAGTACCTGAAAGATGACAGCAATATTGAGATCGTAAATATCCACGGCAACGGTTTCCGCCTGGTAGTGCCCACCACCATATAGCAATTGCTGACCATAGAATGTAATACATTCCGAAGATCTGCAATTGCTGCATCAGTAATCCGATTCTGGGTAAAGTAAGTCATAATGTAAACAGGCAGCCAGTATAACTGAGCTGCCTGTTTTTTTTATTGCAATAAATTATTATCAGAAAAGTGTATTACCTGCTGCGGCACTTCCTCCGGGACTTTTACCCAGGTGTTCATACGCTTTCAGGGTTGCTTCACGTCCACGGGGTGTTCTTTTGATAAACCCTTCCTGTATCAGGAACGGCTCATATACCTCTTCCAGCGTACCGGTTTCCTCACCTACTGCTGTTGCAATGGTAGTAATGCCTACAGGACCGCCTTTGAATTTATCAATGATGGTCAGCAATATGCGGTTGTCCATTTCATCCAGTCCATGTTCATCCACATTCAGTGCGCGCAACGCGTGTTGTGTAATGCCCAGGTCAATGATGCCATTGCCCAACACCTGTGCAAAATCGCGTACACGGCGCAACAATCCATTGGCAATACGCGGCGTTCCGCGACTGCGGCGGGCTATTTCACCGGCTGCATCTGAGGTGATCTTTGTGCCCAGGATGGAAGACGAACGTGTTACGATCTTCTGCAACGTATCGGCATTATAATATTCCAGGCGCGATTTGATGGCAAAGCGCGATAAGAGTGGTGCTGTAAGCAAGCCACTGCGCGTGGTGGCACCTATCAGTGTAAAAGGATTAAGACTAATCTGGATGCTCCGTGCGTTGGGACCGCTATCGATCATAATGTCAATGCGATAATCTTCCATAGCGGCATACAGGTATTCTTCCACCACTGTACTCAACCGGTGTATCTCATCAATAAACAACACATCATTAGGTTCCAGGTTGGTCAGTAAGCCTGCAAGATCACCGGGTTTTTCAATTACCGGTCCGGAAGTTTCTTTGATATTCACACCCAGTTCATTGGCAACTATACGGCTAAGGGTTGTTTTACCCAAACCAGGAGGGCCGTGAAAAAGGATATGGTCCAGCGCTTCACCGCGCATTCTGGCAGCCTTGATAAAGATCCTGATGTTTTCAATGATCTGTGGCTGTCCTGCAAAGTCTGCAATTTCACGCGGCCGGATATTGTTCTCAAACTCTTTATCCGCTGCACTGATTGTTTCTTTGCCTGTATGTAAATTAGGATTCGACATTCTTATTCGGAGCTTTGTAAAGCTACACAAAAGTAAGTCAGTAAAACCATGCATGTACATTTTATACAACCGGCCGGTTTTTGGCTTTGGGATAATTTTTACATTTTATTTGTACATACAAACAAAATAATCTTACCTTTGTCCTGTAAATGAAAACTTCAGACAGCACATATCATCAATGTCTGTACTTTGTAACCAGTGCGCTGGCACGTAAAGTAGAAAAGCTGGCCAGTGAAAGCTGGAAACGGGTTGATCTTTCGCCCAGTCACGCTTATCTGCTGATGCTGGTGATTGACAATCCCGGTATTCAGCCCGGTGCATTGAGCGAACAATTACACCTATCTCCCTCTACCATTACCCGTTTGATTGAAAAACTGGAAGATAAAAAAATGGTAGTGCGGGTAATGGAAGGTAAAACCACCAATGTATATCCTACTGCCAAAAGCAAAGGTCTGCATCCAACTTTGCTGGCATGCCGGGATGAATTTTATACTACCTACGAAAAGATACTGGGTGAAAGAGAATGCAGAACAATGGTAGATAACATGGTGAAAATAGCCGATAAACTAAAAGGTTAATTTTTTTTGCATTAATATTTGTATATACAAAAATGAAAACCAAATACACATTATGAATTACATAATTACCGGTGGCGCCGGTCACATTTCAAAACCACTTGCGCTGCAATTATTAAAAGCAGGACATTCAGTAACCGTTATTGGCCGCAATGAAAATAATCTTGCTGAACTTGCTGCTGCAGGAGCCAAAACAGCTGTCGGATCTGTTAGTGATGTACAATTCTTAACCACTGCTTTTGCCGGTGCTGATGGCGTATACCTGATGTTTCCACCCGACTTCTCTGCCGTAAAAAATCTGTATGATTATTTTGATGCTATTGCTACCAATTATGCTACGGCCATTAAAACCAATGCCGTTAAACAGGCAGTAGTACTCAGCAGCATGGGCGCTCATTTGCCCGAAGGAGCGGGTCCTGTGTCCGGGTTATACCATGCAGAAACAATACTGAAAACATTAACAGAGACCAATATCCTGTTCCTGCGTCCTGCTTATTTCTATTACAATTTGTTGGGTAGTGTTGGCCTGGTAAAACAAGCGGGTATTATAGGCAGCAATTTCGATTTGCCGGCAGGTAAGTTCCCGATTGCAGATACAACCGATATTGCTGCCGCTGCAGCATCACAATTGCTGCATCCAACCTTCACTGGTCATGCCGTACAGTATGTTGTAAGTGCAGAAACCGGTACCGGTGAAATTGCTGCTGCCATCGGCGCTGCTATTGGCAAACCGGATTTGCAATGGGTACAATTTACCAATGAACAACTGGCAGATGCCTTACTGCAAGCGGGTTTACCTGCCATTATGGCCCAGGGATATGTTGATCTTGGTAATGTATTGCAGGCGGGTAGCATGACAGAAGATTATTACCGTCATCCTTCTGTTGCCACAGACAATGTACAACCTGCCGATTTTGCAAAAGTGTTTGCCGCCGTATACAATGCTAACCAGTAGCCTGCATGCAATCACATTTCAATATATAGAGCAATCACTGTTGTGAACCGGTTTAGCCGGTTGTGGCGGGGAAAGTGTTTACCTTTAATGCTACAGGCCTTTGAAATTTTACTATGACCATAGAAACATTTGAAGCCAGTTTTGCACAGGGTAAACCTCCCGCAGACAGCAGCATTTACCTGCAGGCATTGTGGTATGATGCCAATAACAACTGGGAACAGGCGCATTCACTGATACAGGACCTCAAAACGAATACCATTGCAGCATGGATACATGCTTACCTGCATCGTAAAGAAGGCGATACCTGGAATGCAGATTACTGGTACCGTCGCGCCGAACGCAAACGTCCGGCCTGTACACTTGCAGAAGAATGGAAAACAATAGTGGATTTTTGCTTAACCGGGGAATAGCATTTTCTATGCAGCTCTTTACCTGATATACCGGTTGAGATGCAGGATAGCGTCGGGATCAGGACAATTATCAAGATATTTTTCTCTTTCGGAATATTTGCACACACCGGGATAATCGCCCTGCTTCAACTCCATGTTTATAATTACCTGGAAATGCAGGTGCGGCGGCCATTGCCCGTTTTCATGAGGCTGTCCGAAATGGGCAATTTCCTGTCCACGGATAACATACTGTCCTGCAGACATGCCCTGGATATCGGCCAGACTGATGTGTCCATATAAAGTATAAAACGGCATGCCGTCTAACTGATGCAGCAATACCATGGTGGCGCCATAATCACCAAATTGGTCATTAAAAGCAACACTGTGCACCATGCCACCCATAAAAGCATAAACCGGTGTACCTGCCGCTCCCCAGATATCAATACCCAGGTGCAGCCTGCGCGGTTCTTCTCCCGGTTTTCCATCAAACACCGTACTTCTGTTGTAAATAGTGCGGTGCTCATCATAACCACCAATGCCATAACGTGCACCTGCTATCTGCAATTGCTGTTGAATGTATTGACCGAACCGGGAAGTATCGTTAATGATCTCCGCTGTCAGGGTTGTGTTGGCGGCCGTAAAATCAAGCGGCAGCAATTTGTCGGTTGCCGGATTGAAAGCTACTACGGGGTGAAAGCTTTCCCTGTTCCTGTATAATATGGTGCTTAGAGGATTCATGCGCTGTTCGTTCCACAAATTACACCGTTTTATACATTAAAAAAGGTCATGCCGTTTTGCAGCATGACCTTTTTTGAAAATGCAGTGTTTTCTATTTCAATTGCTTCAGTATTTCTTCAATTGCCCTGTCCAGTTGCGGATCGCGACCATTGATCTTGTCCTCAAACGTATTGATCACCAGTATATCGGGTTGTACGCCTGTCTGTTCCAGGTCTTTACCATCCAGGGTATAGCATCCCCAGGCCGGCATACGTACAAATGAACCATCCACCAATCCTACGCCGCTGGTAAAGATGATCCAGTGATACGTTTCGTTACCAATAATCTTACCCAGTTTCAGTGCTTTGAAGCCGGCAGAGGTCATTTCAGCATCACTCAGTGACTGTTCGTTGATCAGTAATACGATCGGTTTATCACTGGGGCTGAAGTTGGATTGCTGTGTCAGTTTTCCTTCACGGTACTTCCAGTTCAGGTAAGAACGCTGGCTCAGGAAACGCAATACTTCATCGTGAACATTACCGCCTGTATTGTAACGCAGGTCGAATATCAAAGCATCTTTACCATTCAGCTCCTGTGTCATATCTACAATGAACTGCTCCAGTTCACCCTGACCCATATCTTTCATATACCCATAAGCAATGCGGCCCTTGCTTTTTTCATCTACACGCTGCTGGTTTTTATCCACCCATTCATCGTACAGGTTCCCACCCAGCGAAGTCTGTGGATGGATCTTGACTTCATAAGGCTGCCCTTTACGGCTAAAGGTAAGTTTGATCTCCCTGTCAATAGATGGCTTCGTAAAATAGTAGCTGCGATCGATATTCTTATCCACTACTTCACCATTTACTTTTTCCAGTACATCACCGGCCTGCACATCAATACCTTTTTTATCGGCTGCAGAACGTTTCAGTACATATTTTACCGTGTAGGGACTGGCATTTTCAAACATAATACCTGTTTCCATGGTACGATTGGCCAATGCAATAGTTTCATCATCTCCAAACGTTGAGAATCCCTGGTGTGATGAATTAAGCTCACCTAACATATCATTGAGCAATATCCGCAGGTCAGACCTGTTGTTGATAGCAGGAATAAACTTACTATAATATTCCCTGGTCTTCTTCCAGTCAAGACCATGAAATTTTTCATCATAATAACCTTCTTCCATATAAGCCCATGCTTCATTGAACAACTGGCTGAATTCCTGTGCCAGGTTACGGCGGAAAGTGAAGCTGACATTGATGAGATCAGTTTTATTGGCATCCAGGCTTAGTTTGGAAATATTGCCATTTAGTAATACATAGTATTTGCCACTATTTTCTACAACACTGAAGTTAAACCCATCGGCCCCGGTTATCTTTTCTGTTTTAGGAACTTCAAATGGCTCCAGTACTGTTTTGAACAACGCAGGCCTGCCTTCATGATTGCTGCCATACAGCACAATGGTCTTTTCTCCGCTTTTATATACACCAACCAGTGATTGTGATCCGCCGGACGCGCCAACCGTTTCCACTCTTTCTATGATCTTGTCGGTATCAATAGAAATAGTTGCAACAGCAGGTACTGCAGGAGGCACTTTTTTACTGGTGTCTTTCTTTTCTTCCTTGAATAATTCATCAAATTTATCAGCACGGTAAGGCTCATCTATTTTTTCCAGTGCCATACGGTATACCCTCGGGTTCTGCATACCCAGCGGATAGCTTGGCCGTAAGCGTGAAGAAACAAAATAGATGTATTTACCATCCGGTGACCATAGGGGACCAGCTTCTGTTACACCGGTTTTGGTAAGGTTGGTAGTTTTATTTTCTTTGATGTTGTATACAAAAATGTCCTGCTCAAAATTGCGGATAGCAGTGAACAATACATATTCATCATTGGGAGAAAAACCTGGATTGCTATTCTGGAATGCCCAGATCTCATCTTTTACAATGGTTTTATTGTCCCATGTTTTCAGATCCAGTAAACGTACTTCATCACGTCCGCTCAGGTAAACCGCTTTGGTTTTTGCTTTGTTCAATACAATAGCGCGGTTATTTCTTTTATCGGTGGTCAGTTGTTTCAGCGGAGCGCTGTTATCGGCTGCTGCGGTAAACAGGTTGAAATAACCATCGGCAGTCTGGTTGAACAACAGGGTTTTGTTATCGCTCATCCATTTGACTTCTTTTACGCGCTCTGCACTGCCACGTACCAACTGGCGGATGAACTTGCCTTCCACATCACTTACAAAAATTTCACCGCGTGATACAAAGGCCATCTTTTTGCCGTCGGGCGAAACATCGAAATTGGAAATGTTGTTCCTTACCTCAAAGTCTTTTTCTTTTGGTAATACATTATTGCGCAGAATATTTACTTCCAGTTTACTGCTTTTCTTTGAAGCAACATCGTATATCCATAACTGGTAATCTTTTTCAAATACCACTTTGCTGCCATCTGCACTTACTACCGGGCTTTTGATGGATGAAGTAAAAGAAGTGAGCGCCGTTTTTTTACCATTTACAAAGGTGTACAGGTTGTACTCGCCATTGGCCTCATCTGAAATGAAATAGATATTGCCTTTTCTGTCAAGCGTAGCGCCAAAATCTTTTCCTTTCCAGTCCGTATACTTGGTATACTTTTTTGTTTTGGGATTGTATGACTGAATTTCGGGATTGAAAGGCCCCTTATAACGTTTGCGCTGTACCTGGTTACTACTTTCCCAGGTATCGTTGAAGAATATTTCGCCGGTTGACGGATGCTCAAACAGGTTGTGATCGAACTGGAAGAAATAATCACCCAATACACGCTGCGGTGTGCTGCCCTGCAGATTTACGGTAAAACCGGTGATCTGCCCCATACGGCCTGATGTAAAGTAAATGCTTTTGGAATCCCAGCTCCAACTGTTCACTTCATCATTGGCACTATGCCAGGTTAGCTGTTTTACTTCACCACCTTCGGCAGGAATGATAAAAACATCGGCATTACCATACTGGCGCCCGGTGAAGGCGATCCATTTACCATCCGGTGAAACACGTGGACTGGTTTCATAGCCCTGCATGGCGGTAATACGCACGGCCTGTCCGCCGGCAGCAGGCACTTTCCACAGATCACCCTCAAATGAAAAAATTACGGTTTGCCCGTCGGGCGTAATAGCGGGTCCCGTCAGAAAACCGGCTTCACTTTTCTGTGCCACCACAGGGGTTGCAGCCAGTAACAGGAAGGAGTATAATAAACGCTTCATCAACAAATAGTTTATGCCTGAAATTACAATGAATGCAGTAAATGCAGGCACCGTTTGTCAATAAGCCCAGCAATAATACACAACGGGAATTGTAACCGATAGCAGGTTATAATATAGCAACAAGAGCGGGCCGGGCTGTTGTTCTTTGCGCAAGGTTTTGTCTGGGAATTTCTGCCTGCTGTACAGATGGCTTCCTGGCAGTCGTCAATCGGTGCTCCAGCAGGTTGGCCATGGCGTCAAAATAGGCTATTACATCTTCCCGTACATTCCGTTTCAGCCAGCGAAAACCTCCGGGCAGATGATTCAGCACTTCTTTGTCCTGCAGGTATTCCAGGTAATGAATATCCACGGGCGTAAGTCCCAGTTGCTGTAATTTGGTAAGTAGTATTTCTAAAGGAGCTCCGGTTACCGGGCAGGCTTCGGAAGCTATTTCTGTCCACTCACCTGCACCAGTATGTGCACAGGTCAGTATCTCTTCCTTACTCCATGCAGTGGTAGCCTGCAGCAATTGTCCGCAATTGCAGGCACCATGATGTCCCCATGCATAAAATGCTCCATTCCTCAGGTTGGCAGCGGCATTGCGCAGCCCCTCAATCAATTCAACAGTAGGATATGCCATACCATGAATTTCCTATAAAAACAGCAGGCAGACAAGCTTTGCGGGTAAATTTTGTGTAACGATCCGTTAAAAACGGGCAGGGGCAAAATAGCCGGTTCATTTTTGCGTTTAAGTGCATACTCTTTATTTAAAATCAATCACTTGACACTATATCGCCTGTTCGCCGCTGCCATACTGCTTTTTATTGCTTCGTTTTATGCATTGCAGGCCCAAACCATTACAGGCGCCTGGAGAGGCAAAATAGGCAATGTCAAAGCTGAGCTGAAACTGGTAAAAAAAGGCGATAGCCTGTTAGGGACTTCTTACTATTACACTTCTAAAAATCATTACCGCCGGTTTGCGGTGCGTGGTTATTTTGACGATGTTACGAATGCAGTGGTGTGGTGGGATGATGTATTGCTGGATGGAAAAGGTTCTGACAATTTTTTTGCTTCCAATAAAGATGCCTTGTTGTCAGTTGCAGATTTTAATTGCCCCGGTGAAAATGTTATGAAGCTGGAAGGTAACAGTACAGAGCGTGATGATAGAGAACAGGAAAAGGGTATTGTGCAATTACAAAAAATCAGCCGTTCAGCTTTTTCTGATGAATGGGACTATGTACTGGAAAATTACTTTGTAGGCGCCAATACGCCTTCTGTCATTGACAGTATAGCACATTTATCATTTGCGCCACCGCCCATTGAAATGGCGGAGAAATCAACGCCTGCACCTGCTCCTGTAAAAACCAGTCCCCCGGTTGCGCCATCTGTAGCTATTAAATCGCCTTCACCAGTCACTACTACTACAAAGCCTGCTGATCCTTCTATTGAGCAGAAATTCACTTCACGTACTAAAAAGCTGCAAACGGTCATTCCCATCACAGCTAAAAAGATAGAGCTACGTTTTTATGACAACGCTCAAGTGGATGGCGATTCTATTGCCTTGTTCCTGAATAACAGGATGATCTATAAAAACATTCGTCTTACCGAACAGCCTTATACCATTTATTTGCAGGCCGACGATCTGCAAGACGATAATGAATTGGTAATGGTGGCTGAGAATCTTGGCTCTATTCCTCCCAACACGGCATTTATGGTAGCCATTGTGGGTAATAAAAGATATGAGGCGAGATTGTTTGCCAATGAAGGTAGCAGCGCGCTGGTGAGGTTGGTAAAACAGGTGGAACGATGAGTAAAGTTGTAAGTGATGAATTGCAGTTGATAGGTTTGCTGCTGTGATTTTTATGTCCGCTCATACTTCACTGCCGCTCGTTCGGCATAACAAATCCCTAAGCAGGTAAGATTACAGAACTTTTTCGGGTTTCAACATACCCGTACTTCGTATTTTTTATTTCGTACTTAACAATACCGTTCTGAAGCCCTGGTTGCTGAAAGAGGCATGGATGTTCACCCGACCAATATCGTATGAGTTGAAGTAATGACATGCATAACTGCTGCACCACCACGATCCTCCGCGTGCATGTGCCACTGATGCACTTTCATCCGGTTGCAGCTTTCCCGTACAAAATTCAAATACGTTACCATACATATCATACAGGCCCCAGGCATTGGATGCAAAACTGGCTACCGGTGCTGTGTACATATATCCATCGGTACTATCAGCTACCCGGTGATCGTGTCCACGCCAGATGTTGGCATATTCACTGATCTTTTTATCGTCATTTCCAAAGAAAAAATCGGTCGATGAACCGGCCCGGCAAGCTACCTCCCACTCTTCCAGTGTTGGCAAACGCAGTTTTGCCCAGCGGCAATAAGCCATAATATCACTGTAGCTGATACAGGTAACAGGATGATCCATTTTGTTGTCGATACCACCTCTTGTAATGCCGTTGGGAAAACGCCAATAAGCAGTAGAATCTTCCAGCCACTCAAATTCATCCAGTCCCGGTTCAAACACCATGGCATTGTGCATACGTTCTGCATCGGTACGATAACCTGTTGCGGCTATAAAAGCGGCAAACTGTGCATTGGTAGTTTCTGTGGTTGCTATACGAAAACTATCAATGGTTACTGTACGGAGCGGATTTACAGGATGCCCCTTTTTACCAATGGTATACGTACCGGCTGGCACCAGTACAAACTTATGCAGTTGTGCCTGTACAGACACCGTGGGTACAAGCCATAGTATACAGCATAACAGTTTACTTAGCCAGGCCATTGTAAAAATCGGTAGCTCTTTTAATGATCAGTTCTTCGTTGGCAGTGTTGAAGTTGATAAAGGCGCTGTACTGGTCTTTTACAGCATACAGCTTTTTATATGTCTGGGAGGTTAACAGTTCACTGTATTTATTGTTGCGCATCAACAGCAGCAATACCGTCAGTACATCGCGGTCATTTTTTTTCTTATTGTACGTTTCAATGATCAGCGGTACCAGTTCTTTTGCATTGATCTCAACAAGAATGTGTTTATAATTCAACCCGATATTTCCATCCCGGGTGATATTCTCTTTCAGCAGTTTCACTACAGAATCCCGGTTGCTTCTGAAAAATGCCAGTTGTCTTTCGCTCCATGCATTTTCGTCAAAAACATCCGGCAATTGTCCGAATATTTTTTTGTGCTCGTCCTGTATCGGAAATGAAGCATCACAATTCTGGCTGTAAGAATCGCCATGCAGCATGTTGTAGGTAAATTTTTCACGAAAAGAGAGTGCCTTGTAAACGGAAGGGCTCAGCCGGTCATTGTCAGGTTCACCTTCTTCTCCTTTCATTTCTATTTTGGAAATTAACGCTTTGATTTTTTTCAGACTGTACGGCGGCTCAGAAATGGTCATGCGGATATCGTGATAGGCATAGCTTTCTTTACTGGGTTCTTTCCATTCTTCTGCGTTTTGGGCAAAAGCTGTACAACACGTCAACAAAAGCGCAACAGGTAAATGCAGGTGTTTCATTGAAAAGTGTTTAACGGCGGGGGGGACACCCGCCCC
>LGYU01000014.1 GCA_001302245.1 Chitinophagaceae bacterium PMP191F | reverse complement strand
ACCGGTAAAAAAGCCTGTTTTACCGACCAGTTCATGACTATAACCTGTTTCCTCTTGTCCGGCCTGCTGCGGCTACATAGCTTTGTTGAAAATTAATCAATATGGACGACAGAGATTATCGCAGACAAAGAAGAGAAGAACGCAGGCAGTTAAGAAGACATGGAAGAGCCGGTAACAATGCCATGATTGGTCTACTGGTGATAGGCGTTGGTGGCCTGTTACTATTAAGACAACTGGGTGTATTTTTTCCCTCTTGGATCTTCCACTGGCCAATGATATTGATAGTAGTGGGTGTTGTTATAGGCGCCAGGAATAATTTCCGCGATCTTAGCTGGCTGATATTAATATTGGTGGGTGTTGTTTTCCTGGCAGACGATATTATTCCCGATATTTCACTGCGTCCTTACATCTGGCCCATTGCAGTCATTGGTTTTGGATTGCTGATCCTTACCCGCGGTGGACGTTGCAGAAACCACATGCATCACAACAATGACTTTACACCTCCCCAACAACCTCCTGCACCTCCGGCTTTTACCAGTGCCCCTGATACTTCTTCCACAGGTGCTGCAAACGCCTATACAAGCCAGGTGCCTACTGATGATTCCATTGATATTGTATCTGTATTTAGCGGTGTAAAAAGAAGCGTGTACTCCAAAACTTTTCGCGGTGGTGAAATTGTAACCATATTTGGCGGTGCCGATGTTAATCTTACACAGGCCGATTTTAATGGTGCCATCATTATTGAAGTAGTTGCCATTTTCGGAGGAGCCAAACTCATTATTCCCCCACACTGGACAGTCCGCACTGAAGCTACGCCTATTTTTGGCAGCGTGGAAGACAAACGTCCTCCAAGCGGCATTACGGCTGTTGACAAAGTACTTATCATCAGGGGTGCTGTATTATTTGGTGGTGTTGAGATCAAGAGTTATTAAACAGTTCTGTTGCCAACATTCAAAAATTACTGAGTTATGAGCTGGTTCCTGGCTAAAATTGTTTACCGGATCATCTGCGGCGAAGGCAATCATACAGCCCAGTTTGATGAACAATTGCGTTTGATTGAAGCAGAAGATGAAACTGCTGCATTTGAAAAAGCAAGAAAGATCGGTGATCAGGAGCAGGAGATCTTCCTGAACCAACAACAAAAACTAGTGCATTGGCAATTTGTAAATGTCAGTGAACTATACAAGATATCAGAACTGATCGATGGTGCTGAATTGTATTCCAGGGTAGAAGAGACCGAACGCGCAGATCTGTATATTGAAACCGTACATAAAAAAGCAGCCTACCTGCGTTCCAACATCCTGCAAAAGTTTTTCCAACTGTTTTAAAACCGGTTTACAGTGCCATCACCCTTATCTGCTGTTAAAAATCGCCTGATATTCATTGCCTGCTGGCTGGCATGGCTGCTGGTGCATTTTGCTATTCTATACAACTGGAATATGGACTGGCAAACCGCACTGACAGACAGTTCTGTGTCCAATATATTGCTGGCAATTATTTGTCAGCTTGCATCCAACAGCTTTGCATATTACAGACCGCAAAAGAACAGATACCTGTATATTATGCTGTTCTGTGCTGCCATCAGCATACTGTACTGCCTGGCTACCCGGTACGCACTGATAAAATTATTTACAGGCAATGAAGCATACCTGCTTTTTTTGCAAAAATCAATGTCCGTGCGTTTTGCAGTTGCCTGGCTGGCTACCGGGTGTATGGCCCTGATCAGTGAGTTGTGGTTTGCGCTTGAAGAACAAAAAGAAAATGAGGCCCGGAAAACTGCCGCTGAAAAATTAGCAACTGAAGCAGAATTATATAAACTACGTCAGCAATTACAGCCGCACTTTCTATTCAACAGCCTGAACTCAATCAGTGCGCTGGTAAACATACAACCCGATCGTGCGCGCACCATGATACAGCAACTGTCTGACTTTTTGCGCGGCACATTGAAAAAAGAAGAAAATCAATGGACCACCCTGGGTGAGGAATTGCAGCACCTGCAACTGTACCTGGATATTGAAAAAGTACGTTTTGGTCACCGGCTTAATACCATTGTTCATTGTGATGACATTGCACGTGAACAACGCATCCCCCACATGTTGTTGCAACCCGTGGTAGAAAATGCCATTAAATTCGGACTGTACGATACTACCGAAGATGTTACCATCCGTATCGATGTTCAGTATAAAGATCATTACCTGGATATCTCCGTTCAAAACCCTTTCGATCCGGAAACATCCTCTCCCAAACAAGGTACCGGGTTTGGACTGAGTTCCGTACAGCGAAGGCTGTATCTGTTGTTCGCACGGCAGGATCTTGTTACCACTGCCACACAGGACAACCAGTTTACCACCCTCATTAAAATACCGCAGGCATGATAAAAGCCATTATTATAGACGATGAATCGCTGGCACGTATGATTGTAAAAGAATACCTGCAATCTTATTCACAGATAACACTGGCTCAGGAATGCAACGACGGCTTTGAAGGTGTAAAAGCCATCATGCAACATCAGCCTGATCTTATTTTTTTAGATATCCAGATGCCCAAGATCAATGGCTTTGAGATGCTGGAGCTGATAGAACAACCACCCGCCGTTATTTTTACCACAGCATTTGATGAATATGCTATCAAGGCATTTGATAACCATGCAGTAGATTACCTGTTGAAACCTTTCAGTAAAGAAAGATTTGACAAGGCGTTGAACAAATGGCTGGATCAACAGCAAACGCCTGCAAAAGAGAACACAACACCCGCATTGCTGGAAACAGCAGCTCATGCACCACAGCAAAGTCAGCGTATTGTGGTAAAAACCGGCAGCCGTATTAAAATTATTCCTGTTGAAGAAGTACAATACCTGGAGGCTTCCGACGACTATGTAAAGATTCACACCAGGGAAGGTGTATTCCTGAAAAACAAAACCATGTCCCAGTTTGAACAATTGTTGGGCAGCCAGTTTGTACGTACGCACCGTTCTTACATCATCAACGTACAACTGATCAGCAGGATCGATCCTTATGAAAAAGACAGCTACCTTGTAATTCTTTCTACGGGCGCACAGGTACCCGTCAGCAAAACAGGCTATGCCAAACTGAAACAGGTGCTGGGTATCTGATGCATCGATCATTACCAGGAATGACAACATTTTGCCGGTTGCTGAAAAAAATTCAGATATTGCAGAAGGCTGTCTTTCCATGTTAACAGCCACAGTCCTGTACAACCGCAATACTGTTAACAACCCATAAAAAGAAGGACCGCACCCCGAAGGCCCATAGCAATGTTGGTAACAACCAGCACAAGAAGAAATCTGACAATGGCCATCAAACAATCCAGCCATCGGACAACTCTACTTCCAACTTTCCTGACTGGAAAGGGAAAACAACCTTTAACAGATTGTAGAAAAAAATTCAGATGTTGCCGAAGATTGCCTTCCCTCTGTAGTAGAAAAAAACCAACCATCACCCAGTCAAATTTTCAATTAGCCCCTTCATCCAAACAAATACCCGCATCCATTCAAAAATACCCGAATAAGATCATACTGATAAGACATATATCAAACTATCATCAACAACCGATTTGTTTTTGATCTTTATCAAACAACTTTCGCACAACAAGCTGCAATTTTTATTTCTTACCCTCCGTTCTAATCGCTCAACTCTGATCCGGTAGCTTCACTGATTTATACCGATAACGAATAAACGTTATCTATAATATTTAATCACGTCCTTTATGAAATTCCGTAACCCGAAACCTGTTTTCCGGATGCTATTCTTTTTATTGATGTGCGTTGCTACCGGAAATGTATTATACGCACAATGTTCTTCATCCGGCAACAAAAATCCAACCACAGCAACTGATGTAAGTTTTACCGGAAGTTCCTTCGCATTCAGCAATCCTGATTACAGTCTTATATCAGACAATAACAGAGCTACAGCCTCTGCAGTGCTGGCATTGCTTACCGGCCAGACCAATTATCTGCAAACCACCAATTTCAATTTCGCCATTCCCAGCAAAGCGTCTATCTGCGGTATAGAATTGCAGATACAGCGTAGTGCTACTGGTATCGGCAAACTTCTGGGTATTGAAGTAGCATGGGTCAATGATAATATTGTGCGACTGTTAAAAGGGAATGTGCTTACAGGCAGCAACTATGCTACTGCCTCACACTGGAGCTCTACAGACACGTATATCACTTATGGAGGAAGCGCCGATCTGTGGGGAACAACATGGACTCCGGCCGATATCAATGCAACCAATTTCGGTATGGCATTTTCAGCATCCATTACAGGAGTAGTGGCATTACTACCGTCAGTAAGGATCAACGATGTACGTATTAACGTTTATTATTCATTGCCTACTCCTTTGCCGGTAATACTTACAAAGTTTGACGTTGCCGCCACCGGCAACAATACAGCAACACTACAATGGAAAACGGACAATGAAGATCCCGGTACGGTCTTTACCATACAACGTTCTATAGACGGCGTTACCTGGCAAAATGTGACCAGCATTCCGGGCATATCGAAAAACATTCCTAACACCAGCTATACAGCAGAAGACAGATCGCCTTATTCTTATCGTACATGGTATCGTTTACACGTGCGGTCAGATGCTGGTGAAGATTTCTACAGCAGTATCAAAACCGTTACGTTCAGGAAGAATTCAACAGTACAAGTATTTCCAAACCCCTTTACTTCATATATACAGATCAGCAACCTGCCGCCCACCGGGAATATTATTGTAACTGATATTTACGGGCGGCAGGTTCTCAGTAAAAAGGTGAACACGTCTGGCAATGAGCGCCTGAATATGGAAGGATTAAGTGCCGGTGCTTACTTTATCACCACCGGTCATGAAACGATTAAAGTGCAGAAACAATAAAGCACTGTGTTATAAGTCCGCTATATATTTTGCAGTCTGCTCACGGATCTTTTTCTGTGCCCTGACAACTGCTTTCATTACAGTTACAGAAGGAACAGCCTTGCTCATATCGCTGGTATTACCAATGGCGGTGATGTACCAATCGCGCCATACTTCCAGTATATGCTGTTCCTTTTCTTTAGTACTGCTACCGTCGGTCACAGCTTTTTTACTTAAAACAGCTTCCGTTTGCAAACGTTGCAGTGCATTGCCCGTAATATCATCAATCAGTGCAGTGATCAGTTTATCGTTTGTATTGGTAAGCAGCAGCGCAGTAACCAGGGCACTGATGCCAACATGTTTCATTTCTTCGGCAGACACCATATCAATACGGTCACCATCGGTATGATAAAATACATCGGTAAAATGCCACATCAGCAAACCCGGAATGTGTGCACGCAGGAAAGGTGTATGATCACTGCCGCCTTCAAACGGGTTGGTATTAACCACCCAGCCGGTATTTTTTGCTTCATTTAAACAACGGTTCAGCAACAGGTCATTAAAATAATGCGGAAACATATCTGATTCTTTCAATGCACTGCCCCCCCACTCTGTATGTTTATCATTGCCTCTTGTCCAGATAGCAGAAGGATCGGGCATTTTTTCAATCAGGAAACTACCGCCTGTTTTTTTGATGTCTTCTCCCACCATGTCCAGGCTCAATCCCCACTTAATACCTTTTGCACGAACGGAATCATCTTTAATATACCTGCCGGTAGAAACAATTTCATCACCCCATAGAAAGGTAATGGTACGTTTGGGCGACAGTTTACCTTCTTTTACCAATTGTGCTGTTACACGTGCCATTTCAGCCAGGGTACCTACACCGGAAGCATTGTCGTTGGCGCCAGGCTCCTGTACATGCGCACTGAATACAAAACGCTCGTCAGGTTGGGATGTACCACGCACATTGGCAACAATGGTAAGCTCTTCGGAAGGATATATTTTGGTTTTAATATTCACGTGTAGTTGTACAGGCCCTTTTTCCAGGGCGGTTCTTAAACGTTCACGTGCAACTGTTGATAACAGGATGCCCCATTTCTGTTCTAGCGAATCTGTATACCCTATTCCTGAAAACTGTATGGAGTTAACATGTTTGGTGGGCTGTGTATATGCCGGTAAACTGTAAGACAATGCGCCAATGGCTCCGTTCTTGATTGCCATACCGTATACACTGCCAATAGATCCATCGGCCATTACGATCTTTCCCTTCACATCTTTGCCCTCATAGGCTTTCGCCGAGCTTTTTCCTATATCCACCAATTCAGCAGTAATGCCATCCGCCGGAGTAGATGCCGCGTACATGGCAATCATATTACGGTTAGTTTTAAACTCCAGCAGGGGTTTGTCTTCGCCTACAATAAACAATTGAGCATCAACCGGTTCCCAGGTAGGACGCTTCATGGGTCTTGTTTCTATACGATAAGTAAGCGTGGCATCACTTTCACCTTTTACTTCCTTTACAAAACCAGCTTTCTGCAATATGTTTTCCACATAATAAATACTTTCATTAAAACCGCTGTTACCGGCCAGGCGCCAGCGCTGCTCTACAAAAGCAACGGCTTCAAAAGCATTCTGTTCACGGAAATTATCACGTAACAGGCGAAGATAATTTTGCTCCTGTTGTATCTGCTGCGCACCCGCAACATAGCTGAACAGAATAAGACAGATGGATGATGTGATGTATTTCATAAAGGAAATTACAAGTGACAAACCAACGTTCCGCATTTATCGTCAGGCATTCTTTACGCTTCCTGACCGATCCATACAGCCCCACCAATGCTATCGCGCACAGAGCCGGTTACCGACGATAGTACATTATTCTCTTCGCGCCAGCGCAACACACCTATCAGCGCCATGATCAACGCTTCTTTATAATCAGCCAACTGATCATCGGGTACCACCACTTCCACAGATAATTGTTGCAGCAACTCCTTCAAACGCTCCACCAGTACATGGTTATGAGCACCACCGCCGCAGATCAGCATTTTAGGTTGTTCTGTATGCAGTGGCAGATCAGCAGACAATTTACGTACCGCATCAGTTACCTGTACGGCAATATGTTCAGTAAAAGTGGCCAGTGCATCAGGCGTGCTCAGTGCCGCATTATCAATAGCAGGGAAAACAACACCTGTTCCAAAATCATTGGCCAGCGATTTGGGATAATGCTGACGGTAGTATTCAAAGTTATTCAATATTGATAACAATGAGCGGTTAACACTGCCCGTGCCAGCTATCTGCCCGCCATCATCATAAGGTTTACCGGCTTCATTTGCCAGCATATTCAATACCCGGTTGGCCGGACATACATCAAAAGCCACATAATGTGTGGGATGATTGTATGAAATATTGGCAATACCGCCCAGGTTCAGGAAAAAAGCATAATCCCCTAACAATAATTTTTCTCCGATAGGCACTATCGGCGCACCCTGTCCGCCCAGTGCCAGGTCTATAGCACGCAGATCACTTACCACGTTGATGCCTGTTACAGCAGCTATGGCAGCGCCATCACCCAGTTGTGCCGTCATCTTGTGCTCCGGTACATGAAAAGTTGTATGCCCGTGACTGGCAACTAGCTGTACCTGGTAATGCAATCCGTATTTATCTACAAATTCATTAATACGTTGCCCGATATAATGTCCGTACGCTGTATGCAGCAACTGGTAATCCAGTGCAGAAAGTGTAGTAGCCTGTTGCAGTTTTTTCACCCACACATCATCATATTTCAGGCATTCTGCCGCTTTTATTTCATAGCTCCATTTTCCGGCCATTTCAGTGAACTCTGTAAACGCCACATCTAATCCGTCGAGTGAACTGCCACTCATGACCCCGATTGCACGGTATACCATAATTTTTTAATTATTTCTGTTTACTGACTGCTATCATACAGGAAGAGTAAAAACCGATTGCTTTCACAACAAATCGCAAAATCGTATTGTACAAAGTCCTTAAAATCCCCGAATTCTCTCCCTGTAGACTATATTTGTGCGTCAAATTTCACGTTTCGGCGTCCAAAATCCAAAACTAAAAGCATGGTTATCAATTTAAGCGAGCAACATTCGCTCCTGAGCAATTGGGTAGGCGAGTTAAGAGATGTACAAGTGCAAACGGATCGTATGCGTTTCCGTCGTAACCTTGAACGTATTGGAGAAGTGGCGGCCTACGAGATCAGCAAGCTGCTGACCCACGAAGAGCGGGAAATACAAACTCCGCTGGGCATTTCTATGTGTAAAATGCTGAAAGAGCAACCGGTTCTGGCTACCATTCTGCGCGCCGGACTCCCCCTGCACCAGGGTTTACTGAATTACTTTGACAAAGCAGACAATGCCTTTATTTCTGCCTACCGCAAGCATAACCGCGATGGCAGTTTTGAAATAAGCCTCGATTATATTTCCTGTCCTGAGCTGGAAAACAGAGTCATCATTATCTCAGATCCCATGCTGGCTACCGGCGCTTCGCTGGTAAAAACCATCCAGTACCTGCGTGAAGAAGGACATCCCAGTGAAATTCATATTGTTGCAGCTATTGCATGTTCCGTTGGTATTGAGTATGTTCGCCGCAGCGAGCCACAGGTAAAAATATGGTGCGGTGCCATTGATGAGGAATTGACAGCCAAAGGCTATATTGTTCCGGGCCTTGGAGATGCAGGCGATCTGGCTTTCGGCACCAAAGTACAGGTGTAATATTTAACAGTAAACAGTCTGGCTTTTTTTGTACTTTGTAAGTAAGTCGCTGCCCGAACGAATTGATGCTTTTATCTTATGCTGATGAGAAAACTATTATTATTGGTTATTTCCGGTGCTCTGTTTCAAACCGCCGTAGCCCAGGACCCAAATTTTTCGCAGTTTTTTGTATCTCCGCTTACCCTCAACCCGGCTCTTACCGGTAAATTCAATGGTAACTTTAGAGTAGCCGGTAACTATCGCGATCAATGGCCTGCTATCAGTAAAGCGTTTGTTACGTCTACCATTTCAGTGGACATGCCGATCCTGCGAAATAAGCTTGATGAACTGGATACATGGGGTGTGGGATTGCTGGCTATGACAGATAAAACTGCCAATGGCGTTTTATCAACCAATATGATCTCACTCACTACAGCTTACCATAAAGGATTAGACGAAGACGGACTGCACCAGATCGGTGTAGGTTTTCAGGGCACTTACAATACCAAAAGACTGGATGGTACCAAATTGAACTTTGAAGATGAACTGGACCAATACGGAGGCTGGACCATACCCAGCGGTGAAATAGTGGACAACCGCCAGATCAACCTCAGTTACTTCGATGTATCATTAGGCGCATTGTATAACGGCTCTACCGACGGATACAATAACTTCTATCTTGGCGCTTCCGTATACCACATCAATAAACCTAAAGAATCTTTTGCCAACGACGCATTCTATACACTGAGTCCGCGTGTTACTGCACATGCAGGCGCTGCCCTTCCTATTGCAGATCGCACACGTACCATTTATCTCAGTTCATTGTTCAGCAGACAGGCCGGTGCCAACAATATTGTTGCCGGTGGTGCTGTAGGTTTTCTGTTGAATAACGATGAAGAAAATCCTACCAATTTTTACGCAGGTGCGTGGACACGTTTTAACAACGTGAACGATGCCATCATTCCCTATATCGGTCTTGAATTTGGCAGCCTGCGTTTCGGTGCTTCATACGACGTAAATATTTCCAGCTTAAAAACAGCTTCACAAAGTCGTGGAGGCATTGAGATCTCTTTGATCTATATCAGTCGTCCCGGTGCTTATAAAGGTATACCTTGCCCACGCTTCTAAAACACGGATCGTGCGGATCGAGAAATGAATACAAATGTTTAAATAATTGTTGAGGATATAAAGCCATTCTGTAAAGAGTGGCTTTTTTTATGCCCGGCATTCTGTTATACCTGTTACCTGATCTGCGCTAAAATTTCTATAATCCGCGTTTCCCACTTACATACGGATTGTCTTTCACTATAAAGCGGTATGGCAGTTTTGCATCCTCACCTGCATAGTCCACTCCTATACGGGGTGTGGCAATAATATCTTTACGGGAAACTCTGAAGCCATCATCACCAATATACATTTCATCGCTCATCAGGTCGGCACCGGTATGATGTGTAAAAATGCCCAGGGCTTTGGATACATTACCGGGTCCGCGGGTAAGCGTATGATCTGCTTTCTTTTTACCAGTACGTTTCAGCATCGTATCAATACCCTGCAAAGGCTCTACACCCCGCACCAGTATAGCATGCGGAACGTCCTGCAGGTTGGTCACTACATTGAATAAATGATGAATGCCATAACACAGGTACACATACGCAGTGCCACCAGCGCCATACATAATTTCAGTACGGTTTGTTCGGCGTCCGCCAAAAGAATGTGAGGCCCGGTCTGTTACACCGGCATAGGCTTCCGTTTCCACAATACGACCAGTAGTCAGCAAACCATCAAAATGGGTCACCATTACTTTTCCCAGTAAATCCCTGGCAATGGCAACCACATCTGCACGATTGTAAAAGGCATTATCCAGCTTATGCATACATCAAACCTTCAAAGTAAAAATGTAAAAATACGGTACAATGTTACCGGTTGCAATCTGTTACAATTCACCCATTAATTCCCTTTTAATAGCCTAATCCACAGAAATATTTGGTATGTTTGAAGTTCTCTGTTGTATACAGATCGGACCATTACAAATAAACAAAAAACAGCTTAAACGAAACTACTTTGCTGAAAGAAATCGTCACTGCCATACAGTCTTACATCAAGGCGCATCGTTTTATCAGCAAGCATGAACTGTGGAAGTGGATCCTGATACCCGGCATATTGTATACCATCCTGTTTATGGTGGGTATGTTCTTTTTCTGGTCTTCTTCTGCAGATGCAGTAAGTTATCTCAGCCACCGCCTGGGTATTGATCGCTGGCTCCACCGCCAGGGAAGCGGTATTCTTAGTTTCTTTTTCATGATGGGCGGCATCATGGTGCAATTGATCTTATTGCTTTTCTACTTCTCCCTGTTCAAATATATTTTCCTCATCGTTGGTTCACCACTGTTTGCTTATCTCAGTGAAAAGACAGAAGCCATCATCGAAGGACGTGAATTTCCTTTCAGCCTCCGCCAGCTGATGAAAGATATAGTGCGTGGTATTAAACTGGCACTACGCAACACACTCTGGCAAACTGTATACAGCATATCCATACTGATCCTTTCTTTTATACCATTAGTGGGCTGGATCACCCCTGTCATTGCGCTGCTGGTAGAATGCTATTACTATGGTTTTTCCATGCTTGACTATAGTTGTGAAAGACACAAACTGTCACCCGCAGCCAGCATCGAATTTATCGGTAAACATAAAGGTCTTGCCATCGGTAATGGCATTTTGTTTTACCTGATGCATCTTATTCCGTTTGTAGGTTGGATACTGGCTCCATCGTATGCAGTAGTAGCTGCTACCATCAGCCTGTATCACCAGCACCAGGATTTTGAAAGCTAACCTGTCGCAATAGCATTTTAAATCGTTCATTTAATTCCCGATCATGGCCTCTGCAAGCACAGTGTATCTGATCCCGTCGGTACTGGATGAAACCGCTACCGCTACTATACCCGCTTATGTGGTAGATGCCGTGCGGCAATGCCAGGTATTCTTTGTAGAAAATGAACGTAGTGCCAGGCGTTTTCTTAAAAGTCTCTGGAAAGAAATGGTGATTGATGATTACATCTGGGTAACTATTCATAAGGCTGAACAGGCAGTCAAAAATCAATTCCGTCAGCATATACGTGCAGGAAAAAATATCGGCATTATCAGTGAAGCCGGTTGCCCGGGTATTGCAGATCCCGGGCAGATACTGATTGAAGCTGCGCACGAAACAGGCGCTATAGTAAAACCACTGGTAGGTCCCAGCTCTATTTTACTGGCATTGATGGCCAGCGGTATGAACGGACAACAATTCCGTTTTACAGGTTACCTGCCCATTGATAACGGAGCCCGTATGCAAGCCATTCGTGAAATGGAAGCAGAATCATCCCGGCGTAACTGTACACATGTATTTATTGAAACACCCTACCGCAATAATCAACTGCTGGAAGTATTATTGAAAACCTGCAAACCCAATACGCAGCTATGTATTGCTGCTGATATTACCGGAACCGATGAATTTATCCATACCCGTACAATGGCCGACTGGAAAAAGCAATTACCGGATCTACATAAAAGGCCTACGATATTTTGTTTGTTAGCACCTTAGGAGTTTTGAGTTTAGGGTTCTGATATTCGAGGATACCTGAAGAAAAGAGGTTTTGTTTTTATGTAAAAGTGAAATGTCAACCATGAAACTAGCGTCGCTGATACCTGATCCCGATTTTCTACTCAGTTACACTCAGATTTCCTGTCTTCACTTCAACATTTCTCATTCAACATTCAATATTCAATATTTCTCATTTAGTTGCATTTGCCCGTAGTTCGTAGCTCACAGTCTTTTAGACCTTTGACAGCAGACATCCCACATCTTTTTCATAGCCAAAAAAGGGACAGCTTTCGCTATCCCTTAGTATTAAAAAGTATGTAACTTTTATCTGCCTTGTTCTCTTGTACCTTTTCCTCTTATCCTTTACTTCGGCTTGATCACCGATTCATTGCCTGTAACACGTACTTCCAATACACTATCTACAATGAACTGCTGCCATCCGCGCCAGGGCAATACACCAAAATAGGTTTTGTAATGCAGCTCTACTTCACGACCGGAATTGCGCAACAGGATATCCGCTACTTTTTCATCCACTACACTGAAATCAAATTCATTGCTCTGGATATTGGCCTTAAACCCGCTCTGAATGATCTTTCCTTCGTAGGTTTTAAAAAGATATCCTTTTTTCTGGAATGTGTTGAGTACACCGGCTTTGGTTCCTTCGGCAAATACCCAGTAAAAACGGAAATACACAAAAATGGCCAGTGCTGCTACAACAAAAAGGATAATGTAATGACGAAGCTTCATTGCGTATAGGTTATAGGTTAATAGTAAAACGACCCGTACTGATCCTGTATTACAATCCGAACTTATCTACAAGATAGATCAATGCAGCCATATTTACAGCACCCAGTTCCAGCTCGCGTTTGTTCACTGCTTCAAAGACATCATTGCGGGCGTGGTGCAGATCAAAATAGCGTTGGGAGTCGGGTTGCAGACCGGCCAGTGGTGTACCAAATGTTTTGTTCAGCGGGCCTATATCGGCACCGCCACCCGCTCCCCATTCGTATACGCCATAAGGTCTGAACAACGGTGCCCAGCCTGTGATTTTGGCTGTTTGCGCAGCAGGAGCTGTCAGGCCAAATCCACGGGGTGTAAAACCACCGTTATCACTTTCCAGTGCAAAGATGTGTTTCTCACCTTTTTCCTTTGCTTCAGCAGCATATTTCAAACCGCCACGTGTACCGTTCTCTTCATTGGCAAATAACACTACCCGGATAGTACGCTTGGGTTTGTAGCCCAGTGCTTTCAACACCCGTAATACTTCAATAGATTGCACACAACCAGCGCCATCATCATGTGCGCCTTCACCGGGATCCCATGAATCCAGGTGACCGCCAACTGTAATGTATTCGTCCGGAAATTCCGTTCCTCTCAGTTCACCGATCACATTATGACCAACTGTATCGGGTAATGTTTGTGCGTTGATTTTAATAAACACTTTCACATTCTTATTGGCAGTAATGGCAGCCGCCAGTTTATCAGCATCCTGCAAGCCCACAGCCAGTGCAGGTATTTTAGCATACGCCGAATCGTAATGCAAACCACCTGTATGCGGATTGTTGTCGGTAGCATGGCTCATAGAGCGTACCACCACACCTACTGCACCATATTTGGCAGCACTGCTGGGTCCCTGGCCACGATACTTTACGGCGTCGCTGTAGGCTGAAAAGGTTTTGAGTAATTTATCGTTAAACTTATAATTATAGAATACGATCTTTCCTTTCACTTCATTTTTCCGTTGCTCCAGTTCGTCAAAGGAATTGATCAGTATCACCGGCGCCTGTATACCGTTCTTTCCGGTAGCTACAGAACCACCCAGCGACAATACATCCAGCGATACTTTTCCGGCTTTGCCATCAACAGCGAACCATGCTTCATCTTTGCCGCCACGTATCCAGTGTGGTACCATGCATTGCTGCAGCCATACTTTATCTGCACCGGCCTGCTGCAGTGCTTTTTGTCCCCATGCCTCAGCTTTGTACATGCCGGAAGAGCCTGAAAGCCTGCCTCCTACCTGTTTGGTCAGCACACGCAGGTCCTCATAAGCCTTGCCGTTCATCAATATTTCATCGGCTATTTTTCTTATAAAAAGCGAATCGTCCTGTTGCGTCCATCCCGTTTGAGCTATAAATAGTGCCAGGGCTGTAAACAATTTTCTCATGGTACATGTTATTTTACGCTAAAGTTAAGGGAACAACATGAAGTATGAAGGCTGAAGACTGAAATCAGGCAGACCCTAAAAGTTTAATATTCAACCTGCCATAAAGCAAATTATTATGCAGTAACAATAAATTAACCTGTCTGTAAATCCGGCTCCTTCTGGCATCTGACTTCTGCCCCCTGATCTCAGACAACACATTCAACGAATTAAATTACCTTCGGGCACTTAAATTATTTTACGCCGTATGCGCATTGGTATTGTTTGTTATCCAACATTTGGTGGTAGTGGAGTAATGGCAACGGAACTGGGCAAGGCCCTTGCTGACAAAGGCCACCAGGTACATTTTATTACTTACCAGCAGCCGGTAAGACTCAGCGAGTTTAATGCCAATATCTTTTATCACGAAGTGCGTGTACCCACCTATCCGCTGTTTGATTATCCTCCTTACGAAACAGCACTGTCCAGCACTATGGTGGATGTTATTGTGAACAACAATATAGACCTGCTGCACGTACACTATGCTATTCCGCATGCATCTGCCGCCTATATGGCAAAAAAGATACTGGAAAAACAAGGCAAGCGCATTCCGGTGATCACCACACTGCATGGTACTGATATTACGCTGGTAGGCAGAGATAAAACATTTGAACCTGTGGTTACTTTTTCTATGAATGAAAGTGATGCCATCACTGCAGTGTCTAATAACCTGCGCGATGAAACATATAAACACTTCGCCATTGAAAAAGAGATACAGGTAATCCACAACTTTGTGGATGTAAAACGTTTCCGCAAAAAACCTATTGACGCTTTTCGCCGCGTTATTGCTCCGAATGGCGAAAAGATATTATTACACGCGTCCAACTTCCGCAAACTGAAACGCGTGAATGACGTGATCTACATCTTTGCAGAAGTATTGAAAAAAGTTCCCTCCAAATTGTTGTTTGTAGGCGACGGGCCAGACAGGCCCGAAGCAGAAGCACTTTGCCGCCATCTGGGTATCTGTGATGAAACACGTTTTGTTGGGAAACAGGAACAGATTGAAGAGATCCTTGCTATTTCTGACCTGTTCTTAATGACCTCCGATTATGAAAGCTTTGGTCTGGCAGCACTGGAAGCTATGGCTGCCGGTGTTCCTGTTATTTCTACCAACGCAGGTGGTTTACCGGAGATCAACATCCCGGGTAAAACAGGTTTTTTGAGTAATGTAGGAGATATCACTTCAATGAGCAATCATGCTATTGAATTGTTGTCGGATGAAAGCAAACTGCAGTATTTCCGTGAACAGGCCGCGGCACAGGCAAACCAGTTCGACATAGACAATATCGTTCCCCGCTACGAAGAACTATACAATCGTTTTTTATAGATAACCCACTGACAGGATACGATGCTCATTGTATCCTGTCAGTGCCTCTTCAGCTATCTGGCAGGATCTGTATTATTCCTGCCAGATAGCATTCACAACACTTCTCCGTTATCGCAAGTACGTTTTTTAAAAGCAGCAGGGGTGCTGTTCCTACGGAACAGCACCCCTGCTGAAATGCTTACAATATTGTTATTCCTATCTCCTTCTGATCCATACTTCAGGATCCAGGTTCTTGGTATCCTGCATCAGGATAAACTCAATCTCCCCGTTACCATCATCATTGGTACCAGCTTTGCCCACTACCTGTCCGGCTTTGATCTTTTGTCCCTTAGATACAGCAGCAGCAGCCAGACCACCATAAGAGGTAAAGAATTTACCATGCTGTACCAGCACCGCAGCATTGTCTTCCACATCAAACACAGAGATCACCTCTCCATCAAATACTGCTTTAACCGGGGCCCCTTTTTCTGTTTCTATCGTTAAACCCGGGTTGTTACCCCTGATAGAAGTACCAGCCACAGAATACAATCCGTAATGCAGTTTGATCTCTCCTTTCTCCAGTGGCCAGGGCAGTTTGCCTTTGTTCTTTTCAAAATTATCGGACAATAATTCGCCTTCGGGAGTAGCTTCAAATACGCTTTTGGTTTTGGCAGGTGCTGCAGGCTTATTGGTTGCTACAGGGGCCGTTGCGGTTGTAATAGGATTGCTGTTGTTATTGTTGCTGGCATTAGCGGCATTGTTTTTCGCGGCAACTGCGGCTTCTTCACGTTCTCTTTTTCTTGCTGCTTCGGCCGCTGCAGCAGCTGCAGCTTTTGCTTTTTCAGCCTCGCGCCTGATAGCTACCAGGATACCGTCACGCAGTTTTTTATCTGCTTTCTGTTTGGCGGTCAACTCACGGTTGATCTCGTTTTCCCTGCTTTTCAGCTTACCAACAAACTCATCCTGTTCTTTTTTCTCTTCTACCAGTACACCTCTTTCCTTTTCTTTTTCTTTCAGCACTTTTCCTTTTTCTTCACGTGCAGTTTGTAAACCTGTGATCTTTCCTTTTAAGATATTCTGTGTATTCTTGATATTATCAGCCTGTTGCTCACGATACAGGCGATAGGATTTCAGGTATTCAATACGTTTCAATGCGTCATTAAAACCGTTGGCAGAGAATATGAAGTTGAGAAAATCGTAGTTACTTCTGTTCTTATAAGCGTATACTACACTTTTTTCATATTGCGATTTCAGGGTGTCCAGTTCACGCGTAAGACGAGTGATCTCATTCCTGGATTGACTGATATTGCCTTCTATCACGTCCATCTGTTCGTTGATATTGTTGATCACCTGCTCACGCAAACGCAGCTTCCGCTGGATCATGGCCAACTGGCCCAGACCAGCTTTCCTGTTTTTCTTGGTTTCCTCCAGCGTATGTCTCAGATCGTCAATTTCACGCTGTATCTCCACTTGTTTCTTCTTCAGGTCTTCACTATTCTGTTGCGCTACCGCCAGAGAACACGAGAAAACCACCCCCCAAAAGCACAAACCCAGTTTTTTTAGCATACCGGAATTTTTAAAAGTTAGTAAACAACAAAAAAAGCAACGCTCAACACGGCTCCTTTATTATTGACGCTTATAATTTTTAGGAATCTTAAAGGGGAACTCTAAATCTACGTTAAAATCAAATTGTTTATACTGTAACTCTATATCCAGCTTCGATTTTTCTGATACGGTAATACGACGGTATTTTGAAAAACGAAAGCCATTCTTGCTGTCATAATCGCCATAGGTGATATCGCATGTGCGGGCCTTTATCAGTCCTACATCGTCCAGCTTACTGTGTTCGGGCAAATAACTGGTATTGTTAACCGTCAGCAGGTGTTTAAATAAGGACCCTACGCTAATAAGGGATACATTTTTATCCTGTTTCCGGTAAGAGACAATATTAGTGTCCAGGTAAATGGGATTTCCCAGCAGCAGATCCTGCAACTCGCTAAATGTAAAAGGTAAATGTGTTACGTCCTGCAGGTATTCCAGCGACCGGAGCTGTATGATCTTATCCAGTTTGTTCAGCACCTTCACACTATCGGGCGTAATCATTACTTTAAATGCCTCAATACCAAGCGCTGCAATAATGCTCACCCATATTACGCTGTCCTTTTTAATACGCAGAAAAGCGTTAAAATCACTGCTTTTACCATCACTTCCTTTAAAATCTACCTTTACTTTGGCAGAGAAGGTATTAAAATCGAGCCTGTTTTTCTGTACCGCGTCAAATACGTCGTGTATATAACGCATGGAGTCAGCATGCAGGTCGCGGGTTTCGATGGGGGGCACTATCACTATCTGTGCGGTATCTTTTTTGGCAATGGCAGTCTGGATCTTTTTGGCCGAGCGGCAACTATCCAGCGCTGCAATCATTACTATCGAGAGCAATAACCATTGACAATATTTCATCTGAATTTAATCGTCTTTTAATGAATTTCAACAGAGATCAGGGCTTCGGTAAAAAAAGCCCCGGTATAATTTAATAGTATTTGCACCACAATTGTGCCACAGTATTATGATTTGCCGGTATGGCCAAAGCCACCTTCATGACGTTCGGTTACTGATATCTTTTTTACCAGTTTCCATTTTACCTGTTTTACAGATTGTACTACCATCTGTGCAATACGGTCGCCGTGATGAATGACCTGTTCTTCTTGCGACAAGTTAATTAAAATGATCTTGATTTCGCCCCGGTAATCGGCGTCAATAGTACCGGGTGTGTTCAAACAGGTTAATCCCTGACGGATGGCCAAACCGCTACGGGGTCTTATTTGTGCTTCATAATCTTCGGGCAGTTCAATAAATAAACCAGTAGGTACCAGAAAACGTTCCAGCGGTTTCAATACCAGTGGGGCTTCCAGATTAGCGCGGATATCCATACCAGCCGAACCCGGTGTACTGTATTCCGGTAAAGGATTGGTAGATTTATTAATGATTTTAACCTTAAGTTTTGACATGGCGCGAAGTTAAGGCAGTTAGCGGTTTTGGTTACAAGTTTCTGGGGCGGTTACTGGTTTGGGACTGCAGATCGTGAATCGTGATACGTCAGTCCTGATTGGTCACTGCCATTTTTGTTCGTTGCTCAAAGCTTGCGGCTTCTCAGACTTTGTATTTCAGACTTCGGACTTCCTGTTTTTCCTTCTTCCCGACTGTATTTGCTCAAGGCTTCTCCAACCTCACCCTTCTTTTTTCAACAACACTGTAGCATACGCCACCAGTCCTTCTTCACGTCCTACAAAACCCATGCGTTCGGTGGTAGTGGCTTTTACAGATACATCGTCAGTTGTAATGTTGAGGATACCAGCGATCACTTCCCGCATGCTATCTGAATACTTTTTGATTTTCGGCGCTTCCAGACAAATGGATGAATCTACATTCATCACGCTATAGTTCCGGGCTTTGATCAGTGCATATGTTTTCTGTAACAGGATCTTGCTGTCAATATCTTTATAAGTATTGTCTGTGTTGGGAAAATGAACACCAATATCACCCAATGCAAGGGCACCCAGCAGTGCATCACAGATGGCATGTAACAATACATCTGCATCACTGTGTCCCAGCGCACCTTTGGTATGTGGTATCAGTACGCCTCCTATCCATAATTGTCTGCCTTCTGTTAACTGGTGAAAATCGATCCCGAATCCTGTTCTGTACATAATGAATATGCAAATTTGAAAATATGAGAATGCAAACCGGTATTTCCGGCCATTGCGTGCAATGTTACATTAAATAAAGAAGCGCCCGGCATTACAGCCGGACGCTTCAAATATATTTTGTTTTATTTATATCAGCACATATTTACTTGTCGCTGCTGCTGCCATTGGTTACGTTGTCAAGGTCGAACACCAGGCCAAAACGCAATGTATTGGACAGCGGGTTGCGGGTTACACCGGAACCTGAAGGTACCAGGTAAGAGAAGTTCAGGGTAAACATATTGTATTTAATACCTAAACCTGCAGTGAAATATTTACGGTTGCCTTTGTTCTTGTTTTCGTAGAAGTAACCGAGGCGGGCAAAGAACTGGTCGTTGTAACCATATTCAGCACCTACTGAAAACTGGAACTCTTTCAACTCTTCGCTGAAACCACCAGGAGCATCACCAAATGAACTGAACCAACTATTGAATACACTTTTGTTGCGGTATTTCTGGTTCAACTCCGTATTTACACTGTCATCATAATTGGCATTACCGCTATTTACATAAGTAGGTGGTGTAGGCACCAGTAATTTATGAATGTCCAGGCCAAAGCTGATCTTATTGCTTTCATCGAACACCTTAGCATAGTTTACACCCAGACTAAGGTTGGCGGGGATATAATCACGTTGAGTAGCGTCATTAGTATATCCGATCTTGGTACCCAGGTTTGACATTACAGCACCCAGGCTCAATCCCTGTCCGGCATCGTTTACATTAGTATAATATATACCTAAATCTGCAGCTACAGCATTACCTGCTTTGTAGGTAGTACCGGTTGAGGGGGCATTACCTGCCAAGTTGGAATAGATATAGCGCAATGCCAGACCCAGAGATAATTTATCAGACAGTTTGCGTGAATAACCTACATCAATACCATACTCACGGGGACGTCCATCGCCAAAATAGGTACCGCTATTGTCAGTGAACTGGATATTGCCCAGGCTGAAATAACGAACTGAAGCAGTGATAGCTTCCAGTTCAGAAAGCTTGTAGTATCCTGATAAAGCCAGCAGGTAAACATCGTTTACATTCAGATCTTTTAACCAGGGAGTATATGTAAGACCTATTGAAAAATTTGATTTGGCAAACGGTGTTTTTGCCAGGTTATAAAATGAAGACGAAGCATCCGGGGATGTAGCTACTCCCAGATCACCCATTCCGCCCGCTCTTGCATCAGGAGATATCCGGAGAAAGGGGACCGCAGTTGTTACCACGTTAATAGTATCCTGCGCTTGTAAAACTCCTGCACTTCCCAAAAAGATCATCGTTATGGCAGCCAGTTTTGAGGTTTTTCTTTTCATACTTGATTATATTCAATTTTAAATCCGTTCCGCTTTCGCGAAACAATGAACAACTTGCAGGGACAGCAGTCATACCATCCTGTGATGTGTTGTTAAAAGGGAACAATAAAGATTCAGAGTAGAATTTTAATCAATAGAGCGTGTAAAATAATAAGTTTTCAATAATTAAAAGTCACAATATGAATAATTTTTCAAGTCGCTCTACTGCTTTACCATCTATGGTTTGCACCCGTAACCGGTAAATATAGACGCCGCGACCAATTTTGCTTCCATAATCATCCCTACCATCCCATTGCACCTCACTCGAACGATTGCCGGGCGAAAATATTGTACTCCTGATTGTTTTTACCAGCTTACCCGCCACTGAAAATATACGGATACTTACATTTAACTGTTCCCCAGGCCTGTTGTGTTCAAACCAGAAAGTAGTATGCGTAGTGAACGGATTAGGGTAATTCAACACATGATCAAGGGCAAAATCTGCTTGTTTCACTACCCTGAACTCCAGCGTACGTTCACTGGAATTATTCGCCACATCCCATGCCTTGATCTGTAAAGTATGCAATCCTTCTGCCATCTGTGGCAATTGGAAACGCACCATACCTTTTTTATAATTATTTACCTCCGCCTCATAAAATTCATTCAGCACAAAAGGATTCTTCTGATCATTGTCCAGTATTGCCACCAGGTCGTGACCAATACCAGTTCCCATAATATTAATACCGGTAGAATCTTCCAGTTTCACCAATAAGACAGGTTTATCATTCGTAATGCTGCCGCTCACAAATTTTTCATCATTCAGATAGGCTTTTATGCCCGGTCCGTCTTTGTCTGTTACACCATTACCGGAACCGCCTATTATTATATTGGTATGTGCGCCGTTGGCATCAGTGGTCTCTCCGGCTGCATAATAGCTGATCTTTCCATTACCGTACTGATAATTAATATCTTTCGGTACCACAAAGTTGAAGGAAAACACCCCGTTGGTAACCTGTGCTTTTCCTTTGAACAACATGCTTTTCTGTACCTGGAACGTGGTTTTGAATGAACTGGGATCATTGGCCAGTGTGCTTACCGTTTGCGGCTTATCGAACACAACAGGATATACCGTCCCATTAAAACCAGTCATAATATTACCGGCATTGTCTTCAACACGTCCCGTAATAGTATATTCCGACAATGCCTTTAATGTATCAGGCACTGCTGCCACTGCCGTACCATTGACAGCCGTAGTTCTTACCTTATACTGTGGAAAGGCCAGTGTTAAAGCGGGATCACCCAGCAAGGTGAACTTGCGGTTGTTATTAATATCACCCGAAAAAGTATAAGTCGTATTTTTTGCCAGCTTTACGGCATCACCCAGGCTACGATAAGTACCATCTGTTTTTTTGGTCAATGATACAGATGTGTAGTTGGCATTCATGATCCGGTTACTGTAAGCAAACACCAGTCTTGTGGTGGTCATCAGCGCTATAGCGCCTGTTCTGGCGCGTAGCAGCAGGTTCTCTCCTATTGAACTCACCAGCGGGTTATCATGCGGCGCCACATCGCAGGTAGCTGTAATAAATAAAGGTAGTTTGGTGGGATTGTTGAACGTATTGATAATATCCTGATCCAGTATCACTTCCTCTGCCAGCCTGCGGTAACTGCCGTGTCCTGCATAATTCCAGATCAGTGTTCCGCTGTATATTTTATTATTGATCGCCAGGTTTACATCCGGGTAACGACTGCCGGAAGAATTACTCTGTTGTTTATAAGCATCCAGGTAAATTTTATCAATATTCAACAGGGAATCGGTGGCCGCTACAATGGCTGTAATGGCCTCTGCATCCTGCAGATGCAGGTTATTATCTTCATCATCAGCCACGAAGGTGTATTCATTGCGCCACGAACCAAATGCAGTGGTGTTGTTATATGCAACGATCTTATCAACCATCGATTGTGCTTCATTCTCTGACACAGCGGGAATACGGCCAATGCCAATATCCAGCAGGTAAGTACCATTGCCATTGATATCATCATTATCGTCCAGGAAACCAAAATAATCATCAGCAGTATAGGTTGCCAGCGGATCCAGCGACTCCGGCGTTTCATACACCGGTACCAGGTTGGTATTATTGGCAACCCTGTTCTTATAGTCAAATGAACCTGCGCCAAACAATAACAGGTAACGCGGCCTGATGGTGCTGTCATTACCCGACTTATCAAAATACATCTTTACAAAATCGCGTACGGCCGAAGGGTCAGGTGTTCCGGAAGAAAATTCATTGAACACTTCATCTGTTGTTACCACTACAGTACGCAGGTTATCTCTTTGCTGATGATACTGCGCCAGTCGCTTTGCCTGCGCCAGCAATGAAGCATGCGTTACAATGAGATAGTCTGTCACTGTACTGTTATGCAGATCCTGGTTACCGACACGCCCCACGACGGTTGGCGACAGGAAACCGCTGTTGTTAAAAGCAACATATTCACGCAGACTGTTACAAGCCGCATTAAAAATATAATCTGTTCCGGTTATACTACCCTGCATGCGAACAGGCTGTAAAGGATTGGTTACATCCCATACCTGTGTGGCAGCGGTGGCATCTTTTACTATAAAACGACCAGTATTACCGGCACCCACACTGTTCCAGTCGCGGAACTGCAGCTGATTTACCCCGGCCAGCGATAAACTTCTGCGGGGCAGCACTTCAAACCAATCCAGCCATCCCTGCGACCCCGTACTGCCGGTAGTATAATCAAAACTGACCGAGAGGGAAGTAGAAACCGGCACAAAAGACACGGAATTTTTCTGCGATGTGGCAAACAGATCGTACGGCCCGGTAGCCACAGGCGCTATATTGAAAGCAGTAACCTGTTGATTATTAACCCTTATCGCAAAGCGACTGGCTGTATTGAACGAGCGGGCGGCACAGGTGGAATTAAAGATACAGGGCATACCGGCTACAGCCGTTACAGGGAGAGTATAGGTACGGGTCAGCACTTTGCCCGGGCCGTCTGAAAACTCCTCTCCCAGCCACGAGCGGCCACTGCTGAGCAGGTTGAAAGTATCTTTTTCATAAAAATACCGCTCGTTAAAATCGGTAATGGTCACATTACTGAAACCGGGGTTACTGAATGTTTCTACCCGTTTATTATTGCCACCTACCGTTATATAATAATATGATTGTTCGCTGTAGAGGTTTTTGAGGTGGGCAAAGGTTTTATTTGCTGAATCCTTTACCCATATATGCGGACCGCGGGCATAGAACAGGACATAATCATTACCATTCAGCACGCCATCACCGCCATCCTCTATCCAGATGGAGTTTTCGGCCAGATCGTCTGTTTTGGAGGCTCCGGCCCTTTCCGGCAGCATTTCACCTCCATTGCCAAATATCCTGATAGTGTTTGAACCGAGTGAACCGGTATTAATACCCAATGAGTTAAGAAAAGGAAGGTCAATTTTATACACACCAGCCTCTTTCACCGCTATCTTATACCAATTGCCTGATGATAGTACAGAATGGGCTGCATACTGCCTCTGGGCAGCTACCGGCATTACCTTTATTACAGTCAGGGAGGCCAGCACAAAGCAGCAAATGCAAGCACGGGTCATCCGGTCAAAAATAGTTCATTTTTAATGGAAAGGGTACTGACGATCAGCTTGTTTTATTGAAAGTGCTTATATTCGCCCTTCCTTCCGTACGCTGTGGAAAAACAGGTAAAAAACTGTACAATATTTGCAATTAAACAGCGTTTAATCTAGTTGAATCAAAAAGGCAAAAAGTAACTTATATGAACCTGAAAAACCTAATTGTCCTGGTCTCATGTGCTGCTGCGGTCGCTTCCTGTAAGTCGAACAAGCATGCAAAATCCGACGTAACAGGCTGGAATTACAATGATAAAAACATGGGCGGATTCCAGGTAGCCAAAGAACAGGAACAAAGGACTGGTCCGGGCCTGGTGTTTGTAGAAGGTGGTACCTTCCAGATGGGAGCCACTGAAGAAGATGTAATGGGCGACTGGAACAATATTCCTACCCGTAAAACAGTAAACTCATTCTACATTGACCGTACCGAAGTAGCCAACATACACTATCGCGAGTACCTGTACTGGATCAATACAGTGTTTGACGGTGATGAGTACAAGGAAGTACGCGATAAAGCACTGCCCGATACATTGGTGTGGCGTAGTGAGCTGGCCTACAACGAGCCACTGGTTGAATATTATTTCCGTCACCCGGCCTACAACTATTATCCCGTAGTAGGTGTTACCTGGCGCCAGGCGTATGATTTCTGCCTGTGGCGTACTGACCGTGTGAACGAGAAAGCATTAATGGATAAAGGTTTTATCAACAAGAACAGCTTAAAAAATATTACTGGTCAGGGTAGCGAAAGTTTTAACACCAAAGCATACCTGTTAGGCTTAACTACTCCTACTCCGGGTAACAACGTTCGTTCTAAAAAGAACCCACTGAAAAACCCGAACGGCACGCCACGTACTCAGGTTACTTTTGAAGATGGTATCCTGACACCTGCTTACCGCCTGCCAACTGAAGCGGAGTGGGAATATGCAGCACTGGCGCTGATTGGTCAGAACCCTGCTCCCAGCAAAAAAGAAGGCAAACGTGGTGAGGAGCTGATCGCCAACAAACAGGTTTACTCCTGGAGCCAGAACGTAAACGGCCTGCGCGATAGTCGCCGTGGCAGCTGGCAAGGTACCTTCCTCGCTAACTTTAAACGTGGCAACGGTGACAACATGGGTGTGGCCGGTGGTTTGAACGACCGCGCGGTATATACTGCCCCTGTAAATTCATTCTACCCCAACGCATTTGGTATCTATAACATGTCTGGTAACGTAAGTGAGTGGGTGGCCGACGTTTATCGTCCGTTGTCTTCTACCGACGAGGATGATGTAGCTCCTTATCGTGGTAACTACTTTCAGAATGACTTTAAAAATAAAGACGGCGAATTTGAAAAAGACAGCCTGGGTCGTGTAAAAAGAGTATATGTAACCGACGAAGACGCTAAGAACCGCCGCAACTACCAGAAAGGTAATGTTATCAATTACCTGGATGGTGACTCCCTGGTGGCAGGTGTTGGCTACGGTGAAACCGATATTGCTAAAAACACTGCAGCCGGCCGCGGATACGGTTTAACTACTTTGATCAGCGATAAATCAAGAGTGATCAAAGGTGGTAGCTGGAACGACCGCGCCTACTGGTTAAGCCCCGGTACACGCCGCTTCATGGAAGAAGACCAGGGAAGCAGCACCGTAGGTTTCCGTTGCGCTATGGATCGTGTAGGTAGCCCTGAAGGCAATGGCCGCAAAACAGGTATCAACTACCCATCCCGCAGGCAGAATAGCCGTAAGCGTTAACCATTTTTTGATTCAACATAACAAGGAAAAGCCATCTCCGCCATTGGGGATGGTTTTTTTGTTGGTTACATTTGCGTATGACCATCAAGCAACTGTACGACATTTACCGGGAACATCCCGCAGTACAAACAGATACCCGCAAACTGCAGCAAGGCGACCTTTTCTTTGCCCTGAAAGGTCCCAGCTTTAACGGGAATACCTTTGCCACCGCTGCATTGCAGGCCGGCGCAGCCTATGCCATTGTGGATGAGGCCCCGCCATCGCCCGACAGCCGCATCATAGTGGTAGAGGATGTGCTGACCACGCTGCAGGAACTGGCCCTGTACCATCGCCAGCAGTTCAATATCCCTTTTATTGCCATTACCGGCAGCAACGGGAAAACCACCACCAAAGAACTGGTACACACGGTTCTGTCTACCACCTACAAAACGTATACAACCCAGGGTAACCTGAACAACCATATCGGTATTCCGCTGACCATTCTGCGCATTCATAAAGACGCTGAAATGGCCGTGATTGAAATGGGTGCCAACCATCTGAAAGAAATTGAAGGCTACTGCCGCTATACATTGCCCACACATGGCATTATTACCAATTGCGGTAAAGCACACCTGGAAGGGTTTGGCAGTATAGAGAATATTCGCAAAGGCAAGGGGGAATTGTATGATTTCCTGCGCAGCAACAATGGTACTGCTTTCGTAATGTGGGATTATGATTACCTGCGTGACATGAGCAATGATATCGGCACCATCATTAAATACGGTACCTCCTCAGCAGACGTAACCGGTGAAGCACAACAACAGGATACCTTCTTATCAGTGGCCATTACCAAAGGAGCTGATATTCCATTGATCCGCACACAACTGGTAGGCAGTTACAACCTGCCGAATGTACTGGTGGCCGTAACAGTGGGCAAATACTTTAATGTATCTGACGAGGATATCAAAAGCTCAATAGAAGCCTATACCCCGTCCAACAGCCGTTCTCAACTATTGGAAAAAGACACGAACCATATTATACTGGACGCCTACAATGCCAACCCCTCCAGTATGAAGGCAGCCATTGAAAATTTTGCGGCAATATCCGCCACTTCAAAAGTAATGATGCTGGGTGCTATGGCTGAACTGGGTGCAGACAGTCTACAGGAGCACCAGGCCATTGTTGACCTGATCCGGCAACACGCCTGGCAACATGTTGTACTGGTAGGTGGTGATTTTCAAAAGCTGGATCACCCCTTTCTGAAGATGAATAATGCTGCCGAAGCTGCTGAATGGTTTCAACAACAGCATTTTCAAAATACCCATATCCTCATCAAAGGCTCGCGCAGCATGCAGATGGAGAAAGTATTGGGTTAATGTGCAAATGAAAGTCTGAAAAACAGATATAGCAAAAGGGGCAGTAATTTTAAAATTGCTGCCCCTTTTAACTTATAAACTTTTCAACTGATCAACTCTTATCCAATGCCTGCAAAATATCCTGCAGTATATCATCAGCATGTTCCAGTCCTACAGAAATACGTATAAGCCCCGGCGTAATATTCACCGCACAGCGCTCTTCTTCCGTCAGTTTTGCATGCGTGGTGCTGGCAGGATGTGAAGCAATGCTGCGTGTATCGCCCAGGTTGGCAGTCAGCGACAACATTTTCAGGTTATTAAGAAATGAACGACCGCTTTCCAGTCCGCCTTTAAGATTAAAACAAACAATACCTCCACCATTTTTCATTTGTTTGATGGCAATGGCATGTTGTGGATGACTGGGCAGAAAAGGGTATTTCAGGAAACTGATCTTCGGATGATTTTCCAGTGCGTGAGCAATCTTCAGCGCATTGGCGGCATGACGCTCCATACGCACATCCAACGTTTCAAGACTTTTGCTCAGCACCCATGCATTGAAAGGAGACATCGCCGGTCCGGTACTCCGACAAAACAGGTAAACGTCGTGTATCAGGTCTTTACGACCTGCTATAACGCCGCCCAGTACACGTCCCTGTCCGTCAATCCATTTGGTAGCAGAGTGTACCACCAGGTCTGCACCCAGGTCAATGGGACGCTGACTTATAGGTGTGGCAAAACAGTTATCTACGTTCAGGATGATATTATGCTTCTTAGCCAGTGCAGCGATCATTTCCAAATCCAGGATCTCCAGACCGGGATTGGTAGGCGTTTCTATATAGATCATTTTCGTATTGGGACGGATAGCAGCCTCCCACTCCTGCAGCGTGGCGCCTGCGCCTACATAGGAGTATTCCATACCATATTTGGGCAGATACTTGGAGATCACAGTATGCGTGCTGCCAAAAATAGCATTGCACGACAACAGGTGATCACCTTTTTTCAGCAATGCCATGAAAGAAGCAAATACCGCGCTCATGCCGGAAGAAGTTGCATAGGCAGCTTCTGCACCTTCCAGTGCACAGATCTTATCTGTAAATTCTCTTACAGAAGGATTGCTGAAACGACTGTAAATATTATCATCAGATTCATCGGCAAAGGCAGCCCGCATATCTTCAGCATTGTCAAAACAAAAACTGCTGGTAAGGAACATAGGTGTGGCATGCTCCATTTCATTGGTACGCTCAGTTTGTATACGGATGGCCTTTGTTATCGGGTGTTGTGACATTTTTTTCTGGTTACTGTTGTAGATTCCGTGTTTTTGGTTCTGAAACTCGTGTATTCCTGCTTAAAGGTATGCTTCGTTTAGTACAGTTGGCAGTGTGCAACTGGCAATTGCACACAACTCGAAATTCATGGATTTTCCGACCTAGAACTTCCGGCTTCGTGTTTTACTTCTTCCAGACTTTCAGTCTTACATCTGCACATCAACTCCGTTCACCACTGCTTTCCACTTCAGGTTACCGCCGGCTTTGCGCAATGTTTCAGCTACAGAACAATACTTATTCATAGAAAGTTCACACGCACGCAGGGCCTTTCCGGGATCAATTTCGCCGGTAAGTTCAAATACGATAGTAACATCCTGCCATAAAGAAGGTTCTTTGCCGGCTTCTCTTTCCCCTTCAATTTTCATGGAAAAGCCGTCAATTGTCTGACGTTGTTTTTTCAGAATAGATACAATGTCAATGCCACTGCATCCTCCCAGGCCCATCAGCAGCAACTGCATAGGACGAGCGCCAAAATTGGAACCACCGCCTTCAGGGCTGTTGTCGATTTGTACAGTATGTCCATAAGCATCCTTTGCTTCAAAACCGTAGTCCCCTGCTACGCGGTTCAGCTCAATTTTTATCATGGTAAAGATTTTTGCAAATGTAATTCATGCAGGCATTTACTTTGCACCCTGAATTATCTGTAGGGCACATGGAGTATTTTAATTACAATCAACCTTTCACCCTGGAAAACGGGCAGCAACTGCCCGGATTGACGGTTGCCTACCATACATACGGGCAACTTAATGCCGCTAAAAGCAATGTAGTATGGGTTTGCCATGCCCTTACCGCCAATGCCGATGTAACTGACTGGTGGGCAGGCCTGGTTGGCAAACATGATATTATCAACCCCGGTGAATATTTTATTGTTTGTGCCAATATTATCGGTTCCTGTTATGGCACTACCGGGCCGCTGAGTATTAATATTGACACTCAAGAACCTTATTATCATAGCTTTCCGCAGATTTCTATACGCGATATGGTGAAAGCGCACATCTTACTGCGCCAACACCTGGGCATTGATAGTATTTACCTGCTGATGGGTGGCAGCATGGGTGGTTACCAGGCTATGGAATGGAGTGTAATGGAAAAAGATGTTATCCAACGCCTGTTCCTGCTGGCTACCTCTCCTACCGAAAGTGCCTGGGGCATTGCTATCCATGCCACACAGAGGCTGGCCATTGAAGCCGACAGCACCTGGAATGAGCCTTCTGAAAATGCCGGACAAAAAGGGCTGAAAGCTGCCCGTGGTATCGGCATTCTCACCTATCGCAATTATGGCATTATGGTAGCAAAACAAACCGACCACGATGCTGAAAAACTCGACCACTATAAAGCCGCTTCCTATATCAACTACCAGGGCGATAAGCTGGTAAAACGTTTCAACGCTTACAGCTACTGGCTGCTTACCAAAGCCATGGATACACACCACCTGGGGCGCGGCCGTGGTGGCAGCGCAGATACCGTACTGCAAAGCATTCATCAGAAAACACTCATCATCGGCATCAGCAGTGATATTTTATGTCCTGTGGAAGAACAGCGCCATTTGCAGCAACAGATGCCCAATGCTACGTTGGTGGAAATTGATTCTGCCTACGGTCATGATGGCTTCCTGGTTGAAGCGAAGGAGATTTCTGAACACCTGCGTAAATGGCTGCGTGATTAAGACAACTCCATTCAGTTTGTCGGAGTTATAAATTTTTCCGGCTTGTGACTCACCGCCAGGGCAGTTAAGTTTTATTGTTTACTGCAATTATCATTTATAAAAGAGGCAACACATAACCTGTGTTGCCTCTTGCATTATCAGGAATGAAATTATTACTTCAATAGGCCATCCACAGTTACTGCTGCATAATACAATGCACCGATAGTAGGGCCACCGGCATATTGTATATAACGATGATTGAACAGGTTGGTGCCACCGATCTTGATATTTGATTTCAGTTTCGGCAGGCGATAAGTAACCTGTGCATCTATAGTGCTATAGGCAGAAATATTTCCATTGGCCAGCGGGCTTTCCCACAGTAAAGCATCCTGCCATCTCCATACGATACTGAAACCGGTATTCTTTACTACTTCACGGTTGCCAAAAGAAAAACTGGTAAACCATTTAGGTGTATTGAAACCTGTTACAAAAATATCTGCCTGTTTGTTATCGGTAATGGCATTGTAGTTCACATTTCCGGATACAGTATATGTTTTATAGAAATTGTAGGTCAATCCCAATGCCGCGCCATAGTTGGTATATTTATTCTTGGCATTGGTATATACACGATAGCGGTTCTGTTTTACCCTGTTGGCATCCAGCATGTCTACTACGGCCCTGTCTGTATTCACTTTTACAGAATCCGCTTCCGGTACATATACTTCCACCTGTCCCAGGAAACCATCATACTGGTTGAAGTAAGCATCAAAATCCACCAGCAAACGGTTTTCGAACAGTACACTTTTATACCCCACCTCAAATGAATTAATATGCTCCGGACGTGTGGTACCCAGATTGCTTACCTGCAACAATGCCCTGTTCTTTAAAGCAGCATCGTTGGTTGTAGATCCGTTCAATACATCAGCATTCACCGCAGCATTGAATTTTTCTACTGAACTGCGGGTATATGAGTTATCCAGGTAACCCAATCCCTGGTTGATATAGGAAAGACCACCAACGCGTCTTACATTACCATTATTTACAAATGAAATGGCCTCAAAAATAGCCGGGAACCTGTATCCGTTCTGAAACGAAGCCCTGATGTTGTGTTTCTGCGCCACTGTGTATACAAAGGCAACACGTGGATTGAACTTGGGTGAAAATTCCGGATTATTGTCTACACGCAATGACACAGAGACTTTCAGTTTATCTTCCAGGAATGTTTTGCTACCCTGTACAAAACCTCCGTATTTTTTATAGTATACATTTTTACCAAAATTCAGTGAGTCCGGCACTTTACCGTTTACTGAAACCGGTTGGTTCCTCTCAGCTACCGGACGTGAAAAATCAACAAAGTTGTTTCCATCAGGGATCACTTCGTAAATACGCAGATCACCGCCGATCAGCAGGTTCAGCCATTTTACATATTTGGTAAGATCCCACTGTACATCTGTATGATAAGTACGGCTCAACTGCCGCAACCATGCACCACCTGTTGCCGGTGCGCCGGGAATTGCAGGGCTGGAATTTTTATGATCCCAGTTATTGATCTTGATAATGGTATTTTTCAATGCATCAAACTCCGGCGTACCGGGCTCTACCCTGCCGGCATCAGCAACCACACGCGCCTGTCGCATGGCAGAGGCCAGGTCTACACCATTATTGATGGCAGACTGTAAAGCAGCTTTGAATTTATCGCGCCATGCAGCATTGGATAAATGTGTAAGATCAAGGTTATCGGCCAATGGCTTCAGATTGTATGAATTGCCGGTATTCTCAATAGAAACATACGTTCTGACCAGATAGTCATCGCCTTTCAGCTCCAGTTTATGATTCTGTACACGTAAGTTATCAAGCTGTATTTTGTTACCACGCTGAAAGATGCCATCCATCTGACCATAGCGGTAAGTGTATGATAATTCTGCGTTTTTGTTGAACCGGTAATGTACCGCAGCGTCTGCTTTCAGGTTGGTTACGATAGGATTCACCAGGTCTTTTTCCCAATAACCGGTTCTTCTTACCAGGAAAGTGTTATTGGCATTACCATTGTAATTAACTCCACTTACTGAAACAGCATTACTGCCAGCATCATCAGCATATTTGTTCCATGCATCGTACGCAGGATTGTTTTCCGGTCCGTTCAGTTCGGGATATTTGGGATTGGCCGTGTTCAGGTTGTTGGGATTCTGATCGGTTTTATTGTCCGATTGCCAGTCGGTACCACGCAGGTAGCTGAAATTGATCTTGAAGGCAAATTTATCTTTGAATGCTTTGGCATAACGAACCGCTGTTTCTGTTAAAACCGTTGCATTACGACCTGATTCACCTACATGGTTCACGCCTGTTTTCTGGTATACGCTCAGTCCCTGGTATTTAAAAGGGCTTTTGGTAAGCAGGTTGGCCAGTCCGTTGATAGCATTCATCCCGTATAAGGCGGAAGCTGCACCCGGTGTTACTTCCACACTTTCAATATCCAGTTCTGAAGGACCGATGGAGTTACCCAGCGGCACACCCAGTGTGGCAGCCTGTACATCTACCCCGTCATTCAACTGTACAAACCGGAAATTGTTGGGAATATTAAAACCACGTGTATTGGGTATTTTAAAGGTAAGACTGGAAGTGGTTAGCTGAACTCCTTTTAAGTTTTCCAGTGCATCGTAAAAACTGGCCGCCGGTGATTGACGGATAGCCCTGATATCCAGTTTTTCAATAGCTACCGGCGATTTCAGCAGGCTTTCCTGTACGCGTGATGCAGTTACCACTACTTCATTGCCAATAACAGTTTGTGTTACCAGCTCTATCTGCAATTTTGAATTAAGACTTTTTACTTCAAACTCCTGTTGCTGAAACCCAACAGAAGAGAATACCAGTGTGAATGGTAGTTTTACCCTGGTTCTTAAAGTAAAGTTGCCCGTACTGTTGGTAATAGTTCCAGTTACAGCTCCTTTTACCTGGACACTTACGTCAGATAAAGGTTCTTTTTTTTCCTGGTTCAATACCTGTCCGGAGATTTCCACCAACGTTGCTTCCTGCGCATACGCACCGGCATTGGTGGTTAACATAAAAAGCAGCAGCATTGCCCCGTACAGTTGCCGTGCGCGTGATAAGGTTTTGTTACTGTTTTTTTGCAACAGTAACCATTCTGTTACATTTCCCATAAAGCTGTTGTTTTAAGAATTATTACCATTTATTAGTCTACTGTTTTAGTAGACTTTTATTTTCTAAAAAACTCTCCCGCTAAAGAGAGAGCATTTTATATTGTTATTGCGTTATAAGATCTTCACCAGGATCCTCAGGCTCCAGAATACAACCAGTATACCCAGTAAAATAAAGGCCGTTTTACGGGGCAGTTTACCCGCCAGTTTAGCTGCCAATGGCGCTGCCAGCAATCCGCCAATGATCAGTGCCAGGATCACCTGCCAGTGTGTAACACCCAATAACGTGAAGAAGGTAAAGGCACTGGCCAGGGTTACAAAAAATTCAGACAAACTCACTGATCCGATCACAAAACGCGGACTGCGCCCTTTGGTGATAAGCGTAGTGGTTACAATCGGGCCCCAGCCTCCGCCACCAAATGAATCCAGGAAACCACCGGCACCGGCCAGCCAGCCATAATGTTTAAACTTTTTTTGTTGTTTAGGTTTCCTGAACGCATTGTACAGGATCTTCACCCCCAGTACCATGGTATACACCGCCATTACCGGGCGGATATATTTTACATGCGTTTCCCCCAGCTTTGTCAATAATACAGCACCGATCACTGCACCGATGATACCAGGTATCAGCAATGCTTTGAATAATTTCTTATTGACATTTCCAAACTTGTAGTGACTATAACCGGATGCACCGCTGGCAAACATTTCGGCAGTATGGATACTACCACTGATAGCAGCAGGACTAATACCTGCAGACAACAAGATGGTTGTACTGGTTACCCCATATCCCATTCCCAGCGCTCCATCTACCAACTGGGCAAAGAAGCCGCCTGCCATTACAATAAAAAAGCCTTTATCCAGTGAATGATACAGATCGACTACCCCATCGCCAATTTTCTGCAATGGCAGATAAGAAAATATAAAATGTCCTATCAGCATTAATGCGAAGGCCAGTAAAGAACGGGTAGCGATCTTTTTCCATTTCCTCTCACGTTCTGCATTCTCATTTTCCACCAATACCTTAGTAAGATCATTAAGCTTTTTCACTTTTGCAGCGAAATTGCCATTGAGCCTGTTCCGTACCTGGTGCAGGTTGTTGATCACATCATTCAGTTCACCCGGCAATGCATTGTTCAGCACTTCTTTGATCCGTTTTGCAGCCGTAGGCGATTTGCCATTGGTGGAAATAGCAATTTTAAGATTGCCTTTCTGTACTACTGAACTCAGATAAAAATCACATTGATCCGGGGTATCTGCCACATTTACCAGCAACCTGTTCTTTTTCGCGGCATTACGTATTACATTGCTGGCTACAGGTTCATTCACTGCTATAATGATAAGATCTTTCTCATTAAGATCGGGCAGCTCAAATGCACGTTCATGAACCTTTATATTCGGATATGCAGCAGCCAATGCCCTCACTTCTTCAGCAATAGTAACAGCAACAACAGTGACGGCAGTAGCAGGTGCATTCTGCAATATGCCTGTAAGTTTTTCCAGCCCAACCTTACCTGCACCTACCACCAGCACCCGTAAAGTTTCCAGCTTCAGAAAAACCGGGAACAACCTGTTGGTTTCAGGCTCTGTAACCAGTATTTCACTGGTTGTTGATTCTATTGTTTTTACCGACGACATCAGGATAGCTTAAATAGTAACCAATTGCTGGCGTATGACAAAATCACCAAAGGTTTCACCAGCCAGTCTTTTACTGCTGTACAAACTGAACAGGTTGTCCAGTTCAATCAGTATAGATGATTCATCCAGGTTCTCTTTATATTTTTTATTTAGTCTTGTTCCTTCACGGTCGCCACCCAGGTGCAGGTTGTAATGTCCGTACGCGGTGCCTACAAAACCAATCTCTGCTACATAAGGTCTTCCGCAACCATTGGGACAACCAGTCATGCGTACTGCGATCTCTTCCTGCTGCAACCCATATTTTTCCAGCACCGGTTCCATTTTACTGATCAGGGTGGGCAGGTAACGTTGCGCTTCTGCCAGTGCCAGCGGGCAGGTATTGAATGCCACGCAAGCCACAGCGCTGCGTCTTACAGCGCCGGCATCATCTGTATGCTCAATAATACCATATTGCTTCAGTACAGCCTCTACAGTTTCTTTATCACCGGGGTTGATATCACCCAGTATTACATTCTGGTTACAACTGAAACGGAAGTTTGCCTTACCTGTTTTTGCCACTTCCAGCAATGCGGTTTTCAATGTCGTTTTTTCATCATCCAGTATCCTGCCATTTTCTACAAACACGGTATAGAACCAGTTACCCAGGTGATTCTGATGCCATCCATAATGATCGGCACGTTGCGTAAAGGTGTAAGGACGTTCAGGTTCCAAAGCAAAACCGCAACGTTTTTCCAATTCCTGCTTAAAAGCTTCTACACCCATTTTGTCAATGGTATATTTCAAACGTGCCAGTTTGCGATCACTGCGATTACCAAAATCGCGCTGAATGGTAATGATCTCATATACCGCTTTCAGCGTTTTTTCTTCGCTGTCGCAAAAACCCAATACGGTAGCCAGCCGGGCGTACGTATTTGGATTGCCATGCGTAGTGCTCAACCCACCACCCGCTGCTATATTAAATCCTTTGAGCTTGGTATTTTCTATTATAGCAATCAGTCCTACGTCATTGGCAAATACATCCACATCATTATCCGGAGGGATTGCTATACCGATCTTGAACTTACGTGGCAGATAACGATCCTGGTACAGCGGATCTTCTTCTTGTTTTTTATCGGTCAGCGGCTGTTCATCCAGCCATATTTCATAATAGGCTTTTGTTTTGGGCAATGCCAGTTGACTGATCTTATCCGCATAAGCAAATACCTGCTCATGAATGGCAGAACGGAAAGGATGCGCACTGCACACTACATTCCTGTTCACATCACCACATGCTGCAATTGAATCAAGGTGAATGGTATTAAAAGCCTGTATGGTAGGTTTCACGTGCGATTTTACAATACCGTGCAACTGGATGGTTTGCCTGGTAGTTACTTTTATTACCCCGGTAGAGTGGTCACCGGCAATATGATGTAAACCCACCCATTGTTCAGGCGTCATTACACCACCGGGCAACCGTAAACGGATCATATACGAGTACAGCCATTCCAGTTTTTTGGCACTGCGTTCCTCGCGACGATCACGATCGTCCTGCTGGTACATTCCATGAAACTTAATGAGAGACTGGTCATCTTCGCGGATGGCACCGGTTACCTCATCGTGCAAACTTTCTTTTAATGTTCCCCGCAAACCATCGCTGGCTTTTTTGATACGTTCTACCGGGGAAAAGTTCTGGTTATCGCTCATATTGATTACTTCTGGTCGTGTTCAGTAATTTTTAATTCCTTATTGGTACCGGTCAGTTTATTCTTAGTAAACATCTTTCAGATATCTGCCTTCTTCTTTCAGGTTGTCAAGGTACTGTATCGCTTCGCTGGTGGTTTTACTCCCAAAGCGCTCTATTACCTGTAGCAGTGTGTATTCCACATCCACACTCATCGGTTCTTTGGCGCCACATACATACAGGAAGGCTCCGCCTTCTATCCATTTCCATAGTTCCGGTGCATTTTCCAGTATACGGTGCTGCACATACAGTTTGTACGACTGATCGCGGGAAAAGGCCACATTTATACGTGTAAGTGTTCCTGTCTGTAACCAGTTCTGTATTTCAGTCTGATAAAGAAAGTCGGTGGTAAAATGCTGGTCACCAAAAAACAACCAGTTACGTCCCCCGGCTCCTGTGGCATCACGATGTGCAATAAAGGAACGGAACGGTGCAATACCGGTACCCGGCCCGATCATAATGACATCTTTATCTGCATCTGGTAAACGGAACTGGCTATTCTTGTGTACATAAAAGTTCAAAGGCTGGTCTGCAGGTAAACCGACCAGGTAATCGGAGCACAGTCCATGTTTCACTTCATTGTTGATGCGGAAACTATCTCTTGCCACGGTAATGTGCACTTCGCCGCTGTGTGCTTCCGGTGAAGAGGATACAGAATATAAACGCGGTGCAATGGGCTCAAGAATAGCAATCACTTCTTCAAACTGCAATGCATCTTTTACCGGGTAGATCCTCAGCAGATCAGTCAACGCAATTTTTGTTTCGGGTATATCCTGTCCTGTTACAACAGCATACTGTTTCACCACCCGCGCAGGCAGGTAAGTAATATTCAGCTTTTTCTGTAGCAGTTCTTTAATACTATACTGCTCATTGCGGTAGCTGATCTTTTTATCGGCATGTACGCCAGCAAGCTGTATTACAGTATCAACCGCAACCGACGGATTCTCCGGCACAATACCGATCGAGTCTCCCGGCAGGTAATCCAGTTCTTCAGCAGCAATTTCTATATGATGTGTCTGTTTATCCGAACCTCTGTCGTTCAGATTCACATTGGTTAAAATAGTTCCTGTATAGATCTTTTTACCACTCGTTTTTTTAATTCCTGCAGGCACTGCAACAGCAGGGGGTGTTCCGGCAGAAGAAAGCATAGCCAACACCTGTGCAAACCAGCTATCGGCATCGGTTTCATAATCGGTATCACATTTCTGCAAGGGCAATAATCTTTGTCCGCCCAATTTGGCAAACTGTTCATCCACATCTTCACCGGCTTTGCAGAATAAAGGATACGAGGTATCGCCCAATGCCAGTACACTGTATTTTAAAGCAGGCAGTTTAAACCCGTTCAGGTGAATATGATCGTAAAACTTTTTAGCAGTGGCCGGTGGCTCTCCCTCACCCTGTGTACTGATGATGGTAAGAAAATACTCTTCTTTGGTAAGGTCTGTTAACCTGTACTGATCCAGGCTTACCACTTTGGCATTGATACCCTCTTTTTTGGCGCGGGCTGCAAATACCGAAGCCAGCTTTTTGGAATTGCCGGTTTCTGTACCATACGCAATAGTGATCTTCTGCACAGCGGGTCTGGCTGTGGCAACCAGCGGCGCAACTTCCTGTTGTTGCACAGGAGCGCTTCCGGCCAGTAAACCGGACAGGTAACCACTCATCCAGGCAACTTCCTGTTGCGACGAGGTGCTTACCAGGTCGAGTAATAATTTCAATTTAGGCTCTGCTAGCATGTTTGGTTACTTTTTCTACATTATCGTTGAGTGTGGCAAATAATCCCTCCACAGGTTTAAAATAATGTTCACTGCTGTTGCTGTTTGCCAACCAGCCGAATTGTGCATGCAATGACACTACTTTTCCAATGATCACCAGGGAAGGAGAAACAAATATTTTTCCTTTCAGTTCCTGTTCATATGTATACAGGTTGCAGGTATGTACCCGTTGCAATGGTGTGGTAGCCTGCTCTACCACTCCCAGCAACCTGTCTGCCGGAATATTGTTCTTAACAAGATTGGCAACCACATCGTCCAGTGTTTCAGACGACATATAGAATACAAGTGTATCGTTTGTAGCGGCCAGCTCTTTCCAGTAATCTTCTGTTACCACACCCGATTTATAGAATGTCAGCAACCGCACTGCAGTTGAATGATCACGTGCTGTTAAGGGAATACCAGCATATGCTGCTGCGCCTAATGCAGCAGTAACACCGGGAATGATCTCATAAGGAATATGGTGCCGGGCCAGCACCTGCAGTTCATCCAGGATGTTTGAAAAAACAGATACATCACCGCCTTTCAACCGCACTACCTGTTTTCCCTGCAATGCATATTCAACCATCAGGTTGTTAATATATTGCTGCGGTGTGGAGGCTCCCCTGCGGCATTGTTTGCCAACATACTCTACAATAGCATTGGCGCGTACATATTGTTTCAGGATGTCCTCACTCACCAACCGGTCTGTAAGCACAACATCAGCCTGCTGCAGGCTGCGTGCTGCCTTGATTGTAAGCAGGTCCGGGTCACCCGGGCCTGCGCCGGCCAGTATCACTTTCCCTGCTGGGTGATTTTTTGTGCTCATATTTCTATCTAATTGTCTACTTTTTTAGTAGGATAAACAAGTATAAAAAATGCCTTCTGTTCCTGTCCGGACATTAAGTATTGATCTTCGCTTACTGGATCATACACGCACCGACCGTTACATGACTGGTCTCATCAATCAGGATGGCTCCCCCGTTTGCCCGCAACGTTTTGTAAGCATCATACGGAATAGCAGAAGCGGTTTTAATGGTTGCTTTTACCACATCATTCAAAACGGCACCCGAAGGCAACGCCTCGCGTTGCAGCGTATTTACATCCAGTCTGTATTCAATATCTTTTACCACACTTTTCACTACACGGCTATTGATCTGCAACAGGTATTTGTTGCCTGCCTGCAAAGGCTTGTTATCCATCCAGCACAACAATACTTCCAGTTCCTGTGATACCTGCAGCGGATTTTCCGCTTTTACAATCACATCCCCCCTGCTGATATCTATATCATCTTCCAGGTGCAACACCACACTTTGCGGTGCAAATGCCTCTTCCACTTCACGGCCACCTGTTTCAATAGCCTTAATTCGGCTGGTAATACCGGCAGGCTGTATGGTTACGGCATCTCCTTTTTTGTAAATACCACTGATGATCTTACCCGCATACCCACGATAATCATGCAGATCATCTGTCTGTGGCCTGATGACATATTGTACCGGCAAACGCGCTTCGGTAAGATTTACAGCCTGTTGCACCTGTACTTCTTCCAGGAAGTTGAGCAATGCGGGGCCTTCATACCAGTTCAGACGCTCTGATTTTACAACGATGTTATCACCGTTCAACGCACTGATAGGAATATAGGTCACGTTATTCAGTTCCAGTGTACGTGCCACTTCCGCGTAGTCGATCACAATATTATTGTATACATTCTCTGAATAGTCTACCAGGTCCATTTTATTGATGGCTACTACAATGTGTGGAATATTCAGCAACGATGCGATAATAGAATGGCGACGTGTTTGTTCCACTACACCGTTCCTTGCGTCTACCAGGATGATTGCCAGGTCTGCATTAGAAGCACCTGTCACCATGTTTCGGGTATACTGAATATGTCCCGGTGCATCGGCAATGATGAATTTGCGTTTGGGCGTTGAGAAATATTTGTATGCCACATCAATGGTAATACCCTGTTCCCGCTCGGCCCGCAAACCGTCTGTCAGCAATGCCAGGTCTATTACGCCTTCATCCTTACTCCTGCTCTGTTTTTCAATAGCTTCCAGTTGATCGATCATAATACTCTTGCTGTCATACAGCAAACGTCCGATCAGGGTGCTTTTCCCATCATCTACACTACCGGCAGTTATGAAACGTAGTAAATCCATTGTTAGTTATTTTTTTGATTTTGAGATGCAGGATTGAGTGATTTTATAAATCCCACAATCGCAAAATCGGCAATTCAGAAATATCCATTCTTCTTCCTGTCTTCCATCGCAGCTTCAGACACTTTATCGTCAATACGTGTTTCGCCACGTTCGCTGGTTTTGGCCGCTGTGATCTCCCGGATAATATCATCTATATTAACAGCATCCGATTCTACTGCAGCCGTACAGGTCATATCGCCCACCGTTCGGTAACGCACTTTACGGGTCTGCACGGTATCGGTATCATCCAGGCGGATAAAATCAGATACTGCCACCAATTGTCCTTCGTGATCGATCACCTGTCTGTTGTGTGAAAAATAAATAGATGGCAGAGCGATATTTTCACGACGGATGTAATTCCATACATCCAGCTCTGTCCAGTTGCTGATAGGAAATGCCCGCACGTTTTCTCCCTTGCTGATACGGCCATTGTAAATATTCCACAACTCCGGACGCTGTAGTTTGGGATCCCATTGTCCAAACTCATCCCGTACAGAGAAGATACGTTCTTTAGCACGTGCTTTTTCTTCATCCCTGCGTGCCCCCCCTATGCAGGCATCAAACTGAAATTCTTCAATGGTATCCAGCAAAGTAAATGTCTGCAAAGCATTGCGGCTTGCAAATTTACCTTTGGGTTCTGTAAGGTTTTTAGCACGGATAGTATCTTCTACCTTACGCACAATCAGTTTTTCTCCCAGCGCTTCCACCAGGCTGTCACGAAAATCCAATGCTTCGGAAAAATTGTGCCCGGTATCAATATGTACCAGCGGAAAAGGAAATTTTCCGGGACGAAATGCCTTTAATGCCAGGTGCACCAATGTAATGGAATCCTTTCCTCCTGAAAACAATAAAGCGGGGCGCTCAAACTGCCCGGCCACTTCACGCAAAATGTGAATGGCTTCCGACTCTAACTGATCCAGGTAATCCAGCCTGTACGCACTCATAAAAACAATTTGAAATTTTGTAATGTGTTAACTATGCACATGCAGCCCGCATTCTTTTTTGGCTGCATCTTCCCACCACCAGCGTCCTGCACGAAAATCTTCCCCCGGCTTTACAGCCCTGGTACAGGGTGCACAGCCGATACTTACAAAACCACGATCGTGCAGGATATTATAGGGCACATTGTGTTTGTTGATATACTGCTTTACATCATCGTTTGTCCAGTGCAGCAGCGGGTGATATTTGATCAGTTGATTACTTTCATCCCACTCAAGCTGGGCAAGCGATTTTCTATCGGGTGAATGTTCGGCGCGCAAACCGGTTATCCAGATAGAGTATCCCTGCAGCGCACGTTTTAGTGGTTCGACCTTGCGAATATAGCAGCACTGCTTCCTGTTCTCTACAGACTCATAAAACGCACTGGGCCCCTTTTCTGAAATAAACTCTTCCAGCAGGCGATAATCGGGGTAGTATGCCTGAACGTGAGTATTGTATTTTTCGCGGGTATTATTCCACACAGAGTAGGTTTCGGGAAACAGGCGACCGGTATCCAGCGTAAAAATGGTAACAGGCAGTTGCCTGCTGGCAATTTCATGAGTGATCACCTGATCTTCATAACTGAAGCTGGTGGAAAAAGTTACTTTTCCTGCAAACTGCCGCGTGAGCAAGGCCAGGAAATCGCCTGTATTTAGTCTATCAGACTGGTAGGCTAACTCTGCAAGATGATTAACAAGTGTTGAGCTCATTGTACTTTATTGTTCTGTGAACCAGATAAAAAAAGGTAAAAACAAACAAAGCGGAAAGAGAAGATCAGCTTAACAACAACAACACTTGTTAAAGCACAACATGCGGAGAAATTTTATCGTAGTAGTAAATTGCATCGTATAAATAGTCTACTGAAACTGTAGGCAAATATAGCCATTAACCGCAGATTATGAAAAATTTTTCTACAAAACCAGTAGACTAATGGTTGTTAGCAACCTATATTACGGGCTACCAGGAGTGTAAATAAGGACTACCTGCCACTGATCACTATACTGCAGCAACAATAATAACAGCATTCACAAACAGCCATTACAGTTTTTTTTGCCAAAGAAAAACACATGCGAACACCGTTAGGCAATGTTCCTGATTTTACGCTACAGAAGCACGGGAGCCTGACCGGTACACTACTTTTTCACTCAAGGCCATCAATTGCCAGCAATACTACGTCCCCATCACCTGCATGAGTCCATCGTAAATTTACGATCGATTGCAATCGTTTGCATGCGTTGCTGCTTATACACAGCACACGAAAATTATTTTTTTGTTACTCCCGGGATTTCCGATATAAGCGAAAACCCCTATATTACACCTGTTTTCAATGATGCACAGATTCCCGAGAAAAGCCCATGCCGCGTGCACTCCCCGAAATTTTTGTGAAACCTATTATACCCTGTTACCTAGAAACAATACCCATGAATAGCATTTTAGTTGCCGATGACCACGCCATAATCCGTTACGGAGTTACCCTGCTCCTTCGCGAAATCTTATTCGATATAGAAGTACAGGAAGCAGAAACATTTAACCAGGCATTACTGCATCTCGAAAACAAGTCGTATGACCTGCTGATACTTGACATTAATATTCCGGGCGGTGATAATCTGCAAATGATCAACGCCATCCGCGTGCGCCAATCCTCTGTTAAAATTCTTGTGTTTACTTCTTACGACGAACAGTTGTTTGCACTGCATTACCTGCAGGCCGGTGCAGATGGTTTTCTGATGAAACATGCATCAGAACAGGAAATCCGCAATGCTATCCGAACGGTATTGGTAGATGGTAAGAAATATATCAGTCATGCTGTACAGCAACACCTGCTGAATGATTTTACTGCCGGTAAACCCATTGAGATGCATCCTTTGCTAACCCTTTCAGACCGGGAAGCAGAAGTAATGCAACTGATGGCAAAGGGCATCAGCCTGGCTGATATTGCCAAAACGTTAAACCTGCAACTATCTACTGTAAGTACTTACAAAAAAAGGATCTTTGATAAACTACGTATATCGAATGTAGTAGAACTGGTAGAGCAATTGCGGATGTATAATGTAGGTTTTACCACTGCCGTCAACCTGCGTAATAAAGAAGAAGCCCCCGCTCCACCTGTTGCATCACGCGCATAATCCATTCCAAAACTTAACAGGGCCGGTTATTACGACCTGTTACCTGCGGGTTATACCCCCATCAGTTGGTTTTTCGGAGACAATACATAAAAAGCTGTACCGGATTTTTAGTTTTACATGCAAAAATGAATCTGGCCTTACCTCTCCGACCAGTCGTATAAATAAATTTATTGATATTTAGCTCGCTAATATCACTTTGAAAACCAATTCATTCAGTTACCCTTTCTATGTCAGTGAAATATTTATGCGAAGAGTTGTACATAATATACGATTGATATAAAACGTTTTTATTTTTATAGTACGTGCTCCTCTCTGAATTGATGCTCCATTGTACAAGGAAGGGATAAAAAAAATTGCTGATGAACAAAATTTACCTGCTGTTTGCTTTTGCAATATTCTCTCTGTATGCTACTGCACAAAAGCTTCCCGCTATCCAGTTTAAGTCCGGCACATTTACAGGTACAGACAATCTTATTTTACAGGATACTGTTGTTTCGGCAAAAGCCCGTATCGCTTTGCCTGGCAAACGTTACCTGTTATTACAGTTCAGAGAATTGCCTTCTTCCGAAGTTAAAAAACAACTTACTGCTTCTGGCGTACAACTTTATGATTATGTACCAGGAAATGCATTCCTGGCTGAAGTACCGGCTAACATACCACTGAGCAACCTGAAACAATACCAGGTGGCCGGGGTGTACAATATGGATTCATCGGCAAAGCTCTCTCCCCAACTGGCTGCCCGTGCTTCTGCATTGCAGTCGCAAACAATCGGGGTAAGCTTTTTTGGCAATGTTTCACGCGAAGAAGTAATGAAGGCGATCAGGCAGGCAGGCGCCTCTCCCGCTAATACCAAAATACATCCCTCCAATATCATTTTTGTAGATGCTACCCCGGATGTGATCCGCAAAATAGCTGCTCTGCCTTTTGTAAGTTTTATTGGTGAACAGGCTTTAAAGGATGTGGCACTGAACTATAACAACCAGGCTGCGCATGGCATACATGCACTAAGTGCTCCGCAAACCAGGAACCTGCAAGGTAAAAATGTAGTAGTAGGTGTGGGCGATAACAGCGACCCCAGTACCCATATTGATTACAGCACACGTTTAATCAACCGCACTCCCGTAACACCGGCTGCACATGGTACCCATACTACCGGCACAGTTGGTGGCGGTGGCATTATCAATCCTATGTATAAAGGGATGGCCCCGCGAAGCACCCTGATCAGCCAGTACTTCAGCGATATACTGGTAAATACACCTACCTACATATCAGATTATAATATGGCCCTGACCAATAACTCGTATACATCCAGCCTCAGCGGATGTGCCGGTATGGGAGAATATGATTTTCTGAGCTATTATGCAGATGCACAACTGAACACTTACCCTAATATACTGCATGTGTTTGCTGCCGGTAACGAAGGCAATATTACTTGCGCACCTTACCCCAATTCATTTTCTACTGTAAAGTCAGGCTTTCAAAGTGGTAAAAATGTTTTGACAGTTGGTAATATCAACAATCTTGATAATTATAATATCTGGTACACCTCTGGTCGCGGACCAGTGAAAGATGGCAGGATCAAACCGGAAATTGTAGCAGGCGGTACGGCTATCATGTCTACCTATGTTAACAATACTTACGGTGCATCCAATGGTACCAGTATGGCAAGTCCAACAGTTACAGGGTCATTGGCACTTTTGTATGAGCGCTATCGGCAGTTAAACGCCGGTGCCAATCCTAAAGGAGCATTGATCAAAGCCCTGGCCTGTAACAGCGCCGATGATCTTGGTAATCTCGGTCCTGATTTTACCTATGGTTTTGGCATGCTCAATGCACGCAAAGCAGTAGAGGCCATGGAAGGCAATCGCTATTTCATTAACACCGTGAACAACAGCGGCACCAATACCCATACCATTACCGGTATGCCGGCCGGCACCTACCAGTTAAAGGTAATGCTGTACTGGAATGACCCTGCTGCCATGCCCGGCGCAGCCAATGCGCTGGTCAATAATCTTGATCTTACTGTCACCATGCCCGGCGGCACAGTACATTATCCGCTTATACTGAACGCATCTACAGCTACCGTAAATAACATAGCTACAGAAGGAGTTGACGGAAAAAATAATGTGGAGCAGGTGATCATCAATACACCACCTGCCGGCAATTATACAGTGACTATCAAAGGCTCCAATGTTCCCATTGGACCGCAGGAGTATGTGGTAACCTATGAGATCATTAGCCCCAATGTTACCGTTGAATATCCTTTTGGTAATGAAACCTGGGTGCCCAATGAAACCGAATATATCCGCTGGAGCGCTTATGGCGGTGACAGCAATACATTTACCATTGATTATTCAACCGATAATGGTGCAAGCTGGACGGTGATCAGCAACAATGTTCCTTCTACCAGCCGCACCTATACATGGACAGTACCTGCTACTGTTACTTCCAATGCGCTGGTACGCGTTACCCGTAATACCACCAGCTATTCTGACCAGAGTGATTTCACCTTCTCTATACTGGGAGTGCCCACTCTTACGCTTTCTGCCGCATGCCCCGGTTATGCACAGCTAAGCTGGGGTGCTGTTACCGGTGCCACATCGTACGATATTATGATGATGAAAGGTGATACCATGCAGGTTATTGCCAATACCACCAGTACAAATTACCTGCTGCAGGGATTGAACACACAAACCCGTTACTGGCTGGCAGTACGCGCCGTGAACGGAACAACACCTGGCCGTCGTTGCCTGGCGCAAAACATTATTCCCAACTCTGGCACCTGTGCTGCCGGCGCATTTGATCATGACCTTACCCTTGATTCATTGTATGGGCCACAAAATGGCCGCATGTTCACTTCCACCCAACCCGGCAGCCAATATATAAAGGTCAATATCCGCAACCTGGGCAATGTTAACTCTTCCGGGAACTTTACAGTTTCTTACCAGGTAAATGGAGGCAGTGTGGTGAACGAAACCAGTTCGCAGGTTATTAACAATGCCTCTTCTTATCTGTACACATTTTCTACAGCATATAATTTTTCGGCTACCGGTACCTATACTATTAAAACATGGGTTACTTACAATAATGATACAAGACACCTGAACGATACACTGGTAACCGTGGTAAAAACATTGGCCAACGATCCGCTGGTGCTGACCCCTTCCTATACCGAAAGTTTTGAAACAGGTATACCGCAATCCTATACCAGTGCCACAATGGGTCTTAACGGGCTTGACCGTTGCGACTTCACGGTTTCCGGTAGCAACGCACGTTTGCGCACTTTTGTAAACGGCGGCTTTGCACGTTCCGGCAACCGTAGTATTACACTTGACCAGGTAAGCAATAGCGCTGTATCAACATCTGATAGCCTTATCTGTACATTCAACCTGTCAAATTATACATCCACAGACCAGTTGTGGTTCGATTTTTACTATCGCAACCAGGGTGTTGATTTTGTATTACCGGGCAACCAGGTATGGATAAGAGGTAATGACCAGGCCGCATGGCTGCCGGTTTTTACCCTGCCGGCCAATGTTGCTGATTTTGGTATTTACCGCGCTGCACCCAGCATTAACATTACAGAAATATTGTCTGCTGCTGTTCCTGCGCAAACAATCAGCAGCAGCTTCCAGGTAAAATTCGGGCAACAGGGTTTCACCTCTGCCAACTCAGTAATACCAGATGGTAACCTGGATGACGGGTACACTTTCGATGATATTATTCTTACACGCTCCAGCAATGACGTGGGTATCCAGTCGCTGGCAGCACCTGTTACCAGCGGTATCTGTCAACTGTCGGCCACCGAACAGATAAGCATTGTCGTAAAAAATTACAGCACTTCCACACTCGATAATGTATTTGCCAGTTACCGTATAAACAACACCACCGTTACTGAAAATATAGGTTCGCTGACCGCAGGACAGATCAAAACATACACATTCACTGCTACAGCCAACATGGCTGCATTCCAGTCGTACACCATGCGCGCATGGGTTCAGTACAGCGGAGACAATTATAAAAATAATGACAGCTTACCGGAAATCTCTTTCAATACCGTACCGGTGATCAGCATTTTCCCTTACCTGGAGAAGTTTGAAACCAGTGATGGCTACTGGTATACAGATGGCATCAATACTTCCTGGCAATGGGGCAAACCTCAAAAAACGATCATCAATAAAGCCGCAAGTGGTGCCAAAGGATGGTTTACCAGTCTTACAGGCACTTATAACAATAGTGAATTGTCTTACCTGTATTCACCTTGTTTCAATCTCAGCAGTCTTGCACAACCCGTGTTTTCATTCAGCCATATCTTCAGTATGGAAGACAATTGTGATTGCGACCAGCATTGGGTGGAATATTCGCTGGATGACATTAACTGGATCAAACTGGGCTCCGTTGGCAATGGTACCAATTGGTATGATTATGCGGCGAAACAAACCTGGAAACTTTCTGATACCAAATGGCATGTATCTAGCATTGATGTACCTGTAAAACCCACCAAGATCTGTTTCCGTATTGTAATGAGCAGCGATCCGGGTACTACTTACGAAGGCATTGGCATTGATGATATACACGTATTTGACAAAGCTGCAGTATACAGCGGTGCTGATGTTACCAGCGGACTTACCCAAACTGTAAAAGACAACAACTGGATCCATTTCAACGTAGGTGGCAACCGCGTAGTATCTATTAATCCCAACGGACAGGACCTGGGTAATACAACCGTGAAAGTATACTTCAACACAGGTACAATACGGTTCAGTGGTAATAAACAATATTACCTCGACAGGAACATTGTAATTCAGCCAACCAATGCGCCTACCGGTAATATATCAGTACGATTTTATTTCCTGAACAGTGAAATGAATAAGCTGCTGAATGCAACCGGTTGCGCTACCTGTACCACTCCGGTGGATGCTTATGCAGCCGGCATTACGCAATACAGCAATGCACCGACAGAAGAGAACGGCACGCTCAGTGATAATATGAACGGTAGCTATCATTTCCTTTTACCACGCAGCGATGTATCTATCATTCCTTATGACAATGGCTATTATGCAGAATACCAGGTAAGCAATTTTTCAGAATTCTGGATCAATGGTGGCGGCACCACGCAAAGCCAGGCACTGCCACAGGTGCTGGATTATTTTATCGCTGCACGTCAGCAGAACACAGCGTTGCTGCAATGGAAAACATTACAGGAAACCAATACCGACCGCTACATTATTGAAAAAGGCAGTGATGGTACGCGTTTTACTGCCATCGGAGAGGTACTGGCAGCAGGCAATAGCAATAATGCTACCGATTACAGGTTTACAGATAAACAACTGTTACCAGTGAATTACTATCGCCTGAAGATGCTTGACAAGGATGGTAAGTTTGTATACTCGTACGTACGTAAAGTAAATGGTGATGAATCAGACCTGGTGGTATCGCTGTATCCCAACCCGGTTTCAGCTCCGGCGCATGTTATCATTACCACTTCATCCAACAGTTACCGTCTGGAGGTGGTAGACATTCAGGGCAGAATATTGAAATCCCTTTCAGTACAGGGCACGCGGTTCTTTCTGCCTGTATATAACCTTACAGCAGGCACTTACCTGTTGAACATATATACCGAAGCTGGTAAGAAGATAGAGAAGCTGATTGTAAAATAATATAGTACAGACTTGTTAAAAGCAACCACCCGTTCACCATTGTAACATATTTTTTATAGCTTTACGATACGTGAGCAACACCCTCGTATGATAAAGCAAAAAGAGACGACTATTTATGATATTGCACGCAAACTGAATATCTCCATCGCCACTGTAAGCCGTGCGTTGAAAGATGACCCCGTTGTGAGCAAAAAAACCAAGAAGAAAATTGCTGAAGCCGCAGAAGAAATGGGCTATCGGTCCAATCACTTTGCACGCAACCTCCGCATTCAGCGAACAAATACTATCGGTGTTATTATACCCAGGCTCAACAGCTATTTCATGTCCAGCGTAATTTCAGGTATTGAAAACATTGCCAACCATGCCGGGTACAATCTTATCATCAGCCAGTCGTCAGAATCTGCTGCCAAGGAAATGGCCAACGCCAAAACCATGTTCAACAACCGCGTGGACGGGTTACTGGTATCACTTGCATATGACACAGAAGATCTTAATCATTTTGATGTATTCCTGAAACGGAATATTCCTCTCATCTTTTTTGATCGTGTGGCGGGAGAGAATGTCAGCACCAGTATTTTGATTGATAACCGCAAAGCCGCTTACCAGGCTACTGTGCACCTGATTGAGCAAGGCTGTAAACGCATTGTACATATTACGGCTACACCACGACGTAATGTATACGTAGATCGCTTGCAGGGATATAAAGACGCGCTGGCTGAATACAATATTCCCTTTGACGAAAAGTTACTGATCATCAGCAACCTGAGCCAGGAAGCAGGTGTAGCAGCCGCTGCCCAGATACTGCAGATGGAAACCTTGCCGGATAGTGTTTTTGTTGCCAATGACAATTGCGCTGTGGGTTGTATGCTGGCATTGAAACAAGCGGGACTACGCATTCCCGATGATATTGCCTTTATTGGTTTTAACAACGATCCCGTTTCTACAGTTATTGAACCCAATCTCACCACAGTAAATTATCCCGGTTACCAGATGGGCGAACTTGCTGCCAGGCAACTGATCAATCACCTGAATGGCACGGCCAACATTACTGCAACCAATACCATTTTGTTAAGGGCCGACCTGATTGTACGAGCCTCTTCACTGAAAAAGAAAAACTAAAGATCTTTCTCGCATAAAAAAGCCTGTCAGGCCCTGGCACCTGGTGCATGCTAATTTCTTTTTATACGCACGCATTCAGCACCTGAACCTGACAGGTTATATATTTTATTTATAGTCTAATAACCAAAGTTCTGTGGAAATGCAGGTCCTTCCACGACCCTGTCTATCTGTGTTTGCGGAATCGGACGCAACATGTGGAAATCCTTGATATAAGGCGAAGCTTCAGGGTTCCATGCTTTTACCCTGGTTACCAGCGACCTGGTACGTACCAGATCCAGCCATCTTTGCCACTCGCCATAAAACTCACGGGAACGTTCGTCCAGTATAAAGTCCAGCGTAACATTGGCCGGTGTGATGGTCATTGCAGTAACAGCCGCTGCATTCTGTGTTGCGGTATTTGTTTTACGGTAAGCAGCCCGTTGACGCACCACGTTCAGCATGTTGGCGGCACTGATATTATCACCTGCTTTAAAAGCAGCTTCGGCAGCAATGAGATATACATCAGAAAAACGGTATATCACCACCGGCCTGGTAGAGGGATCGTTGAAATTTGCTCCCCTGCTGGGATCCATGAATTTTTTTACAGAGGGGAAATAGCTATTTGTCCACAGGCTTGGCGGAATAATAATTCCTTTGAACGGAACAGCACCATTGAACTGCGGCGCACCGGTTACTTCCACATCAGGCATCCAGATGGCAGTATCCACTCCCTGTGTCATTGTGTACCCAATACCACGCTGGTTATTAGCAGCACCCGCCGTATTGCTTACTGTAGTATTGGAAAGCCATACTTTCTGAAAAGTATTGTCATACCGTGAATCACTAGTCCTGTTTACAAACGCCTGATCCAGTATATACCTTTTACCGGCATTTACACCACTGGAGTTTACTACCGTGTTAGGCCTGGTACGAACATACGGTCTGCCATTTGCAGCATCTCTCAACATCAGAGATGAACCAGAGTTTACCAGTGCTCCCGAACCATTCACAAATGAGTTGATGCCACTGTTGGAAGGATAGTTCCAGATATAGAACCATGGTGTAAGATTTTGTGCAGCACCACCGGCAGCACCACCACCCACAGTATATTGTCCGTATTTCGGATCAGAACTATGATCACTTACAAACATAGTTTCTTTACCATAATCATTTATTGGATTAAATGCATCGCCATAATCCTGCCACAGGTCTAACTGGTAAGTGGCTTTGTTGGTAATAATATCCGCTGCAATAGTATATGCCTGTTGAAAATCAGCTTGTGTGTTGTTCAGCCAACCTCTTGTCAGGTATGCCTTTGCCAGCAGATACTGTGCTACCGGTTTGGTAGCAGCTTTACCCAGGAATGGTGCGGTGGGCGTAGCTGGCAGATCAACTGCTGCATCTGTAAGATCCTGTATGATCTGTTTGTATACATCTGCCACCGACTGACGGCTGTCTGCCTGTGAAGGAACAGTAATAAAAGTAGTATGCAACGGCACATCACCAAAACTCTGTACCAGGTGAAAATACCAGAATGCACGTAAAAACTTTGCCTGTGCCAGGTATTGTTTACGGGTAGCATCTGCCAGGTCAATGATTTGTCCGTACTGCAATACACCATTCAATGTGTTGATATCGGTATAGGCAGAGTTCCACCATCCTTCCACATCCGAACTGTTCAACCCATTATAGGTATACAGCCTGATACCACTGGCACTGGCCCCCGCAAGATGTTCGTCTGTACCGGCTACCATCTGGGCCGAGAAACCTTCGGTACCCCAGGCACTCCTGATATCATTATACACACCGGAAATACCGCCCAGCACACCTGCCGGCGTATTAAAGAATGAAGGTACAATGCTGGCCTGCGGATGCTCTTCCAGCAGTTTCTTACAACTGTTGCATAACAGCATCGTTGAACTTAAAAAGATGTAGCTGATTATTTTTTTATGGAGTTTCATATGGGAAACTTTAAGCAGTTTAAAATTTAACATTCAGACCTACCAGGAACTGGCGGAAAGATGGGTTATTAGCATTCACACTGATCTGGCGCGTTGGCGTTCCAACATCCGAAGTACCAGCCGTACCCACCGCACCGCCGTATCCATTACCTTCCGGATCGGGCCCAAATCCATCACGGACAAAAGGAGAATAGATAATGAAAGGATTGGTAACATTTACATACAACCGCAATGAGCTTACTCCGGCTCTCTTAAGCATGGGTGCAGGTACCTCATATCCCAGGTTAATGCTGCGACATTTGATGAACGAACCATTCTGATAACCCAGCGTGGAACCAAAATTCAACCTGTCTGTACCGGCATCAGGTGCGGGAAAATCATTGGTAGGATTGGTACGTGTCCAGTAATTGGTCCTTACCTGGTTTAACCTTCCCTGGTTAAAGAAAGGAAAACCCTGGGAACCGCCATCAGCTGTTAAATAAGGAACCACCACCTTCATTCCCATACGGGCAAAGATCACTATAGACAGATCAAAGTTTTTATACGTAAACCTGTTGGTAATACCGCCTTCCCATTGTGGCTGGAAGTTGCCGAGTATCTGCCTGTCGTTTGCATCTATTTTATGATCGTTATTATAATCTTCCACTCTTATCTGTCCTGGGTATTGTACCGGTGATGTTTGTGCAGCCAGCGCTCCTTTCACAGAATCTTCCAGTTGCCAGATGCCAATCTTTTTCACATCATATATTACACTCAACGGCTGACCTACAAACCAGCCATTGCCTACGTTTGATTTTTCACTGGGTGTTGTAAGCTGTATAATTTTTTCACGATTGAAATAAAAGTTCAGATCAGTGCTCCAGCTAAATCCGGTTTTATCCTTACTCTGAATATTGATGGTGCTAAGTGTTATTTCCAAGCCGCTACCTTTTGTTTTTCCGAGATTTTTTACTGTAGTGCCTGCACCATTACTGGCCGGCAGGTTCACACCCAGCAGAATATTTTTAGTGCGCTGATCATATACATCCACTGAACCGGTAATGCGGTTATTGAACAAACCGAATTCCACACCAACGTTTGTTTGAGAAGTAGATTGCCAGCCCAGTTCTTTATTGGCCAGTGTGGTAACCAGGTATGCCAGTTGTTGTCCCGGTGTGCCCTGACCGAAGTTATAGGTACTAGCAGTCAGCAATCCCAATGTTTGATAAGGAGCTACGTTCCTGTTACCTGAAATACCCCACCCGCCACGCAGTTTCAGGTGAGATATAAAGGATACGTTCTGCATAAACTTCTCATTGCTGATATTCCAACCCAGTCCCAATGCAGGATAAGTAAAATACTGGTGTCCCGGAGACAAGGTGGAAGAACCATCCACACGTACAGTAGCTGTTAACAAATAGCGATTGTCATATCCGTAGTTCACACGCCCCATATAAGAAACCAGACCAGATTCTGTAAAGCCGGTATTGTTAACATCTGCAGCAGGTTGACCGCTTGCCAGTGAAAAGTTAGTATTCATGATATAATCAGCCGGTACACCTGTTACAGTAAATCCGCTATTTTGGCTATGATCTTTCTGTATTTCAAAAAGGCCGGTAACACCCACCTTATGTTTCTTGGCAAATATTTTATCATAATACAACAGGTTCTGAATATTGTATGTCCACGCTTCAGCATTACTGATGCTGGCATTGGAAGAAGATTGTACAGTTGCTGTATTGGTATAGGTAAGCGGTCCGTTATAACCATTACCATTTTCCTGTCTGAAATCCAATCCTACATTCAACCTGTATTTTAAACCCGGAGCGATCTGCACTTCACCATACAGGCTATTAAATGTTCTGATACGACGATTCATTGCCAGGATCGCATCTTTTTTGGTGATCAGTGTCAGCGGACTGATAATAGGATCATCAATAGAACCTGCCGCGGGTTTCAGGTTTACAGTTCCATCTGCATTATAAGGAGCCGCCAATGGCGTAGTACGTATAAGTCCTGAGGGTACACCCGCACCACCCGGTGTATTGGTATAGGACAATGTGTTGATAGTATTCAACCCTACCTTCACCCATTTATTAATATGATGATCAATGGTAGCACGGATAGAATACCGCGTATAGTTCTGGTTGGGAATAATGCCTGTTTCTCTATAATAGTTGCCACTCAAACCATATTGTGTGGTTTCTGTGCCACCGGTAAGCCCCAGTTGATTGCTGGTTACAAATCCCTGCTGGTAAATAAGGTCCTGCCAGTTGGTAGAAATACCTGCAGCCAGTGCATCTTTTTCTGCCTGTGTAAGCGGGTAAGAAGAAGTACCAGGACTGGTTCTGTTATAGGCAGCGGCATCAGCTTTGAACTGTGCGTAAGAAGGTCCGTCGTATACTTTATATTTACCCATGATGTTTGAAACACCATAGTAAGCATCCAGGTTGATCACCGCTCTGCCAGTCTTACCACGTTTGGTAGTGATCAGGATCACACCACCTGCACCTCTAGAACCATATATGGCAGTGGCAGATGCATCTTTCAGTATCTCCAGACTTACAACATCATCGGGACTAAAATCATTAATGCTTCCACCATAAGGAATGCCATCCAGCACCAGCAACGGACCATCCAATGCATCGCTGGACCCTTGTGAAGTAGTAAGCGTTCTGTTACCCCTGATACGGATCTGTCCGCTGGTACCGGGTGTAGCACCATTACTTACAATATCCACACCGGCGGTTCTTCCTTTTAACTGTGCTATCACGTTGGGTGCAGCTACTTCTTTCAGAGTTTCGCTGCTTACTGAAACCACTGCACCGGTAATATCTTTTTTACGTTGCTGTCCGTAACCTATTACCACTACATCATCCAGCGACTGCTGTACTGCAACCAGGGCAATGGTAAGAGGCGCATTACTATTTACGGTAACTTCTTTTACGGTATACCCAACAGAAGAAACCACCAGTACAGTTCCGGATGGGACAGTGATTTCAAAGTTGCCATTATCATTACTGCTGGTACCCGTAGCAGATCCTTTAACAGTAATGGTAGCTCTTGAAACCGGTTGTCCGTTCTCGTTGGTAACACGTCCTTTTAGCAGGAAAGCGTTTTGTGCAGCTACCGGCATTGTGACCAGTAGTGCTATTATAAAACAAACAAGCATGGATAGTTTACCTGTAAAACACAGGCTGGCTGACGCGACACGCTGCGTAACCATTGCTTTCATAAACAATCGTTTTAGTAGTTAATTTTTATAGTTCCACAGAATACGGGAGAAAATCAGTATCGGTAAGAGGCTGGCTGAACACAGCACAATCATTATTACTACTCTGTACAGTATTACTTTTATAGATCATTTACAAGGCGATACCGGTACAAAAGCATAATGCATTGCTGCATGTACAAACGGCAGGTGTTGCTGGATTTTTTTGCGGATGACAGGTCCGCCAGTGGTAGTTGGCATATGGCGTTGTTTTGGTGTACGTAATCAATCGTTCGCACAGAAATCGTCCCTCACATAAAGCCTTTGGATGTTAGGGCTGCAAGTCTCTTCTGCTATTGCTGACACACGGTATCTGCTGGGTTTTGCGGCTTTACTACTACCAAAATAGACAATTTTCTTAAAAATGTAACCGATTACATTATTTTTTTTAAAAAACTCCTTATTTTAGCCTCATAAATAGCATGTAACCGATTGTATATACTATTCCTCTATAGTAGCGGGAAAGGCTTGCAAATGCGTTTAAGAACAGTCCTGCATACGGAAATAACATATATGCTTTTTATCAGCCGTCCAGTTAATTCATTATTGTTTCAAAACCATATAGCATGGAATTATCCAGCAACGGAAAAAAGGCTATTGTTACAGGAGGTGGCTCTGGTATAGGACTGGCCATTGCCAGGAAATTTGTAGAACAACAGATCACTACTGTAATAATAGGACGGGATGAGAAAAAGCTCTGTGCAGCCAAAGATGAACTGGGCCCCCTGTGTATACCCTTCGGTTACGACCTGAGCGACCTTGCTGTTATTCCGCAGATGATAGACAAGATCTACAGTCAACTGGGAACTATTGATATCCTGGTGAACAATGCAGGTATTAACATGAAAAAGAATTTTGAAGAGGTAACAGACGAAGAGTTTCAGAAAATATTGCTCACCAACGTAACTGCTGTATTTGCCTTATCGCGCGAAGTAGTAAAACAGATGCAAACCAATGGAGGCGGCTCTATTATCAATATCAGCTCCATGGCATCGCAATATGGCATTCCCAAGGTAATTGCCTATTCAGCTTCCAAATCAGCCGTAGAAGGTATGACAAGGGCCATGGCTGTGGAACTGGCACCGATGGGCATTCGTGTAAACTGTATTGCACCAGGATTCATCGCTACTGACATGTCGGCCCGTGCACTGAACAATGATATTGAACGCAAACAAAAAGTAATGTCGCGTACGCCTATGGCTGCACTGGGAGCCCCTGCCGATATTGGTGATGCAGCCTATTTTCTGGCATCTGATGCTGCACGCTATATTACCGGCGTGATATTACCTGTAGATGGCGGAAACTCGATTGGTTTTTAATACAACAGCTTTAATGCTATTATAAGATCTGTCAATGCCAGGCAGTATGTTATCAGGCAACCAGCGTATTCCCTGTTAAAACGGCACTGTACACAATCACCAGCAACGCCCTTTACTTCGTTTGTTCTAACGATTGTACTATGAAAAAAACAACCTGGCTCATCATTATATTATGGTATGCACTACAGCCACTGCAGGCACAGCAATTTGTTAGCACGCAAACGGGCATACCATTACTTACACCCACACAGCAAACATTTTTATATACCGACGAACACGATGACTGGCTGATACACAAAGCAGCCGCCTTATTGCAACAGGATATACTGGCCGTAACCGGACGCCAACCCGTTATTACACACAATATTCCATCTGCCGCCGCCAATATGATCATTATTGGTTCACTGGCCGATTGCGATATAATTCAGCAACTGACAGCAATCCGCAAATTCAACACAGACAGCATACAACACAAATGGGAAGCTTATCATATACAAACTGTGCAGCAACCATTTCCTGGTATTGCGCATGCATTGGTCATTGCAGGCAGTGATAAAAGAGGTACTGCCTATGGTGTGTTTGAACTATCTAAACAATTGGGCATTTCACCCTGGTACTGGTGGGCAGATGTACCGGTCAAAAAATCATCCACACTGTATGTTAACAATAACACCAATATTACCGGTGCACCGGGTGTGCAGTACAGGGGCATTTTTCTGAATGATGAAGCCCCTGCCTTGTCTGGCTGGGCAAAGGAAAAATTTGGCGGCCTCAATCACCGCATGTATGAAAAAGTATTTGAACTGCTGTTACGCTTAAAAGCCAATTACCTGTGGCCCGCCATGTGGGGCAATGCCTTTAATGACGATGACACGCTGAATCCACAACTGGCAGATGCGTGGGGTATTGTGATGGGCACATCACACCACGAACCGATGTTGCGTGCCCAGCAGGAGTGGAAACGCTATGGCAGCGGCGACTGGAATTATGAAACCAACAATAGTGTGTTGAAGTCATTCTGGAAAAAGGGAATTGAAAATATGGGCACCCACGAAAGCATTGTTACAGTGGGTATGCGTGGCGATGGAGATATGCCAATGAGCGAACAAAGCAATATTTCATTGCTGGAAAAGATCGTTGCCAACCAACGCAGTATTCTTGAACAGGTTACCCATAAGCCAGCTTCTTCCACGCCCCAGTTATGGGCACTGTATAAAGAAGTACAGGATTATTATGATAAAGGTATGCGCGTACCGGACGATATTACCCTGCTGCTTTGTGATGACAACTGGGGTAATATCCGTAAACTTCCCAAACTAACAGATAAGCCCAGAAGCGGGGGCTATGGCATCTATTATCATTTTGATTATGTAGGCGGACCAAGAAATTATAAATGGCTCAATACAAATTCCATTGCCCGCGTGTGGGAGCAGATGCATCTTGCATGGGAATACAATGTGCGCAAGATCTGGATTGTAAATGTGGGCGATCTGAAACCCATGGAACTGCCTGTTTCGTTTTTCCTCGATTATGCATGGGCACCGCAACAATGGAATGCCGGTAATCTTACCCGCTATACAGAAGAATGGGCTGCACAACAATTCGGAAAACCACTTGCCCGTACAATAGCCGGCATACTGGATCTGTATACACAATTTAATGCCCGGCGAAAACCAGAACTTCTATCGCCTGACACCTATAGTCTTACCAATTACCAAGAAGCTGAAACCGTTGTAAAAGAATACCGGCAACTGGCTGTAAATGCTGAAAAAATTTACCGATCGTTGCCAGCCGCGTACAAAGATGCGTTCGAACAACTGGTATTGTTTCCTGTACAGGCATGTGCCAATCTGAATACTTTATATGTAACCGCCGGTAAGAACAAGCTGTATTCAACGCAAGGACGTGCCGCCACCAATATGTTTGCAGACTCAGTAAAAACATTGTTCATTAAAGACTCACTGCTTTCCTGGCACTATAATCATATAATGGCAAACGGCAAGTGGAATCACATGATGGACCAGACACATATCGGCTACACCTGGTGGCAGCAACCACCTGTGAATATAATGCCAGCAGCCACTTATATACAATTGCCCGACACTGCAATGATGGGCTTTGCCATAGAAGGTTCTGAAGCATGGTGGCCGGCAGCCAACACTACAGCAGTATTACCAGAACTGAATGCCTGTATTCCCGGCACACGTTCTATACAACTCTTCAATCGTGGTACCAAATCATTTAGGTATACCATAAGATCTTCTATGCCCTGGTTACTGATCACTCCACAGCAAGGTACTGTTCAGCAACAACAGGAGATCATCATAAATGCTGACTGGAAAAAAGTTCCTGCCGGTAAGCATACCGTTCCGGTTACTGTCAGTTACAATGGCAGCACCATTACAGTATATGCAGTGATCAATAAACCCTCATGGCATAACCAGGCAGGTACCAATACATTTGTGCAGATTGACAATTTTGTGTCTATTGAAGCCGCGCATCCCAGTCGTTCTGTAGCTAAAAACAATACGGAATGGCAATGCATTCCGCAACTGGGCCGTACTTTATCAGGCATGACGCTCTTTCCAGTAACTGCGCCTGCGCAAACACCCGGCAACAGTGCGGCACTTGAATACGACATGTATACCAGTGACACCGGCACCTTTCAGTTACAGGTATATTGCGCACCCACACTCAGCTTTCATAATGCAGCAGGACTTCGCTATGCAATATCAATAGACGATGCTGATCCGCAGACCATTGTGCTGAATGCAGATCCATCCAACAAAACCTGGGAACGATGGGTAGCCAATAATACGATTATCACGATCTCAGCACATGCCGTCAACAGGGCTGGTAAACATACCATCCACATCTGGTCGGTAGATGCCGCTGTAGTAGTGCAAAAGCTGGTAGCCTATACCGGTACATTGCGTCCGTCTTACCTGGGACCACCGGAAACACGTTACCAACCACATCAATAACATTGTATTCTTAATTACATTATCATGAAACGAACCTGCATATTATCTGCACGCCAACGCATTATTACTGCATCCATGCTTATTGCGCTGTTGGTGACCGGTATTCACGCGGGCAGAAAAAATACAATCAATGATACACCTGTAATAACAAAAGGTTTGAAAGATTATTACAAGAACTATTTCCCTATCGGCGTAGCAGTTTCACCCCGTGCATTAAAAACACCGGATGAGGCATTATTGATTGAACAACAATTCAACAGCGTAACACCGGAAAATGCTATGAAGATGGGGCCCATCCATCCTGAAGAACACCGCTACTACTGGAAAGATGCAGATTCCATCGTAGCGTTTGCGCAGGCACATGGCATGCGCGTGCGTGGACACGCATTGTGCTGGCACGAACAGACACCCCGCTGGTTGTTTATTGACAGTACCGGCAAACAGGTAACCAAAGATGTATTGTTACAACGTTTAAAAGAACATATCACAACAATAGTAGATCGCTATAAAGGGAAGGTATATGCCTGGGATGTAGTGAATGAAGCTATTGACGATGACAGCACTAAGTTTTTACGCAACTCATTATGGTACCAGATATGCGGTGATGATTTTATTATAAAAGCATTTGAATATGCGCATGCAGCAGACCCGAAAGCGGCCCTTTTCTACAATGACTATAATACTGAAAGACCTGAAAAAACAGCCAGGGTATACCAGTTGCTGAAAAAACTGAAAGCAGCAAAAGTACCCGTTCATGGTGTAGGCTTACAGGCACATTGGTCTATTTATGAGCCGGATGAAGCCGGTTTGCGTCGTACCATCCAACAGTTTGCCTCGCTGGGATTGCAGGTGCAGATCACAGAACTGGATGTATCTGTATATCCCTGGGAAAAGAACAGGCGCCCGCGGCGTGAAGGAGAGTCAGATGTATTTACACCAGCATTGGAACAAAAACAACTGGAACAATACAAAATGGCTTTCCGGGTATTTCGTGATTTTCGCAAGGTGATCACCGGTGTTACCTTCTGGAATATTTCTGACAAACATAGCTGGCTGGATGAATATCCAGTAATGGGGCGAAAGAATTATCCGTTGTTATTCGACCAGCAACTGCAACCCAAGAAAGCCTTTTTTGAAGTAGTGAATTTCTAATGCCTGCGGATATATTATCCACAGGAACATTATTTAAAATTGTATCAGGCATATTTTGCAAGCAACGCCTGGTACAGTCCTTTTTTGTGTAATTTTTTTGCCCGCATACGCAACAAAGGAAAAAGCAAAGACATCAATCCCGTACCATTGGTGTCACCTTCTGTGATCAGCACCGCGGTATGATCCAGGCTTTTGGGCAATCCTTTTTTGTTAACAAGTCCATCCGATGCAAGACCGTACATGATCTTCAGCATGTTCTCAAACCTTTCACTTCCGGGTACCAAGCGCACCTGGAACCGGATGGGTTCTTCACCGGGGTTATAAAAACGATGTAATCTTTTTATGGAAGCCATTGCCTGCTGTCCTGGTTGTAAACGAAGCTGCTTAGTATCCAGTTGAAGACCCAGTATACCATCAATAGCTGTAAACTCCTCGCTGAATGTAGTGTGGTAATGTGGCGGCGTACCTCCACCGGGCTGCAGTTCTACTTCTACCAGTGTAAAAGCACCATCGGTTTCCCGGGAGTATTTCAACATGGTCACTTTGTCTTTTATTAACGGATTTTCAAATACCCGGCGTTCCATAAGTTACTTTTTTTGACGCAAAATAACAGTTGAACACAGGTACCTGGAACCGGTAACGCTCGAAATGCCAAAAGCGATAGGTGAAATGAATGATTTTATCACTGAACAACGGGCTACATTTTCTTCTTTTTGCTTCGTTTTGCTACCAATACCAACGCCAATACCAGCAGAGCAGCCCCAATACCCAATAACCATTTATAACTTGTAGTAGACGGAGTGGCCCAATCTGTATTCAATGCAGGAACAGGTTGCCCATGATAATTTAAAGCAGCCCAGTAATAAGGCAGTTTGTGCAAGTAGGCCACTTCTTTATTTTGCAACCAATTCAGTTTTGCCTGTCGCAAAGCTGTAGCAGCATCAGGTTGTTGCAATAGTGAAGCATAAAAATCTTTTACCAGTACTGCCGCTGTTTCATCATGCACGTTCCACCAGCCTGCAATGACCGCATGTGTTCCTGCGGCAGTGAATGCCCTGGCAAGGCTTTGTACTCCTTCCCCGGTGATCAGTCTGCCATCGCCGGTCCTGCAGGCACTTAATACTACCAATGCAGGATGCTGTTGACCCGTTTTCAGTTCAAACAGGTAAAAAGGAGTATCATACAACCGGATATGCGGTAATTCTGTACTGTCTTTGCCTGCAAACGCATGTGTACTGATATGTATTACTGTATTTTCAGACAATGCATTCCGGAATGCAGCAGCAGTAGCCTGTTCATTGAATAACCATTTCCCACTGCTGATGATCTTACTCATTGCTTCCTGTTCTTTCCACACGGCATTCAATGCTGATTGTTGTTTGGGATGTTCCGCAATAAACAGTCCTGTAATACCCTTTCCTGTTACGGGCAGGCGGCATTGCTGCCACAACGTTTGTAATGAGTAAGCATAAGATATTGCCGATTGTCTGATTACAAATGGCCATTGCCCTACAGATTCTGTATAGCCTGGTGTAGTGACCAGCGCTTCTACCGGTAATTGGTTCAGAACCCCATCCGGCAAAATGATGTACTGACGGTTTTCCTGTAACGGATGCGTTCCCGATAGCCAATGATAAATAGTAAAAGCATGTGTGTAATATGACCGGGGATGATTCAGCATGGCACCGGGGCCGCTCTGGAAATACTGCTGTACAAATTGCCCGATGCTATCCCCGGCAGATGCAGTAAACGGTAACTTTTCCGCAAACAATATTCCTGCACTGTCTGCCTCTACGCAATACACCGCATGTTCGCCTGTAAAAAAAGAACGGGCTATTTGTCCTTTTTGTAATACAGTTTTCAGCAATATGGCATCTGAGGTTTGCACAGTATCATACTGTTGTGTTGTTTGGGTACTGTATTGTTTACGCAGATCGGCCAGTTCCCACTCTGTTTTTCTTTGCTGTTTTGCAGCAATACTATCCGGCTTGGACTGTATGCCTTTTTCCTGCCGGTTACGTTCATAATAAACCAGCGCCTTTTCCAGCAAGCGTATACGAGCGGCAATACTATCGGCTGCATTATTGGCGCCATATTGTTGCCATTGTACTTCTTCCTGCAACAATTGGGCTTTCCCACTTTCCATAAACTGCAATACATACATACGGTACAATGGTTGCCCTGTTTCCAGCCATACATTATAAGCTGTTTCAATGGCCGTTTCATAACGCCGACGGCTTTCTTTTACTGAACGTTCACGGGAATTGGCGGTTACATATTCTTTACGCAGTTTTTTTTCTGTTGCAAAACACAGGGTGAACAAACGCATAGCATCCTCCACGCGGTATTGTTCACGGCTGATAACCGCCTGTGTAAACAATACATCTACCAGCGTGTTCTCACCATAAAGATCAGATGCATCGACTGATGACCAGGTAACTCCCGGCAACAATAATTCAAGACATTCCAGCAATCGTTCTTCAGCTATTTTGTATTGCTTTTGCTGTGCGGCCAGTCTTCCCAACCTGTAAAACAATTTGGCGCGCTCCCTTACACGAATGCCTTTATTCTGCTGCACCAGCTTTCCCTGCAGCGCCAATGCTTTATTGTACAATTGCAATGCCTTTGCAGGTTGCACCAGCAACATATCGCCGGCCTGCTGGTAAGCCATCAATAGCCAGTATGGTGTACCAACATCACAGGTAGGGTCATTCTCCAGTATTTTAATTCCCTGTTGAATGGTGCTTCTTGCAGCATCTTCCTGCTTCAGGGCAAACAGCGCATCTGCCTGTTCACACAACAGCAAACCGTACAATGGTTGTGTATGATCCAGCATCTTCATGCCTTCCCTGCAATATTGAACAGATTGTTCAGGATGCCCCATAGCACTGACGGTTGTAGCCAGGTTGCTGTAAGTAGCTGCAATTGCTTTTTTATCATTCAGTGCAATGGCCGTTTTGAGCGCTTTGCTGTGTATAAACAGCGCCTGTTCGTAATCACCCAGGCGGGTATAATTATTTCCCAGTGGCTTTAAAATATACTCCAGCACCAGTTCATCATCTACAATCTGAGAATGAGCCCCGGCCCATAATAATGCAGCACGATACGCATCCGTAGAGTACACAATATTTCCGCTTACCAGTTGCGCATGCCCTTCATTCATCAGCAGGTCCAGCCATGCCTGTTGTTCTTCCTGTGTTTTTGGTTGACGCCATGCCGCGGTTGTTGCTTCTTTTAAAAGAGCGGCACGCGTGGCGCGTTCTTCACTTACCCATTGCACCTGTGCGTAGATCCATCCTGCCAGGTCATCCTGCTGACGATAATCGGAAAGTTGTTGTTGTAATGCGGCAGGAACCGGAAAGACATCTGATTGCGGAGAACCGGCCCCGGACAATAGTATACAGCAACAGGCGATCCATACCTGCAGAAAATATTTTCCGGAACCACGTTTGGAATACTGCAACATGCAGTATGAAGATAGGAAATGTGCCGCTTAACCGGTATCAGCACCGGCAATTGTATAAAAATCTACAATTGGAACTCAGCGTATTATTAAAGTTTACATTACAACCTGAATATACCATATATGAAAAAGCGGCTGTTTGCATCACCCCGAAGCTGATGCAGATAACGGATGCCAATAGCAGGACCTGTTTTCACCCTGCCGATCTGAAGATCAGCAAAAGGGGCAGCATTCCAGTTTGCCAGCCACCTGGTAGCGTCTGAAGTATTATATTCGGCCGTAGCGATAGTGATATCGGGCTGTTGTATGTTGGAGAGGAATACAGTTTCCTTTGTTTTTGTTTGTTCTGTAACTGACAATTGTACCTGTGCTCCCGCTCCTACCGCCACCCATTTACCAATATTGTACCGGAAATGCAATGGCACTACCTGCAACAGGTTACTTTGTTTGGTTGTTACACGTTCGCGGCCACGGATGTGATAGTCACGGTTATTGACAACCGAGTCCTTTTTTTCATCAATAAAACCTGTAGAACTTTTTTCAATTTGTAATAACCCCGCATAGGCTTCTACCTGGAAATAAGGTTTGTCAGGCGCATACGGCCCCAGGGTAACACCCAGTGTCAGCGGACCACGTACCGTGTTCCGGCCGCTTTCACCGGATAAAGCAAAACTATAGCCAGCCACAATACCCGGTGAAATGCCTTTTATAAACCGCCCGGTGGCACGATTGGTATAGACCGGTTCATTCTTGTCGAATATAATAGCAGCACTGCTGCTGAATGGTATTTTCTTTGGTTTTTTCTTAAACCGTATCGTATACTCAATAAATCCTTTGGTAGAATCCTTATCTGTTACACCATCCTGTTGAAGGCCCGGCAAATAAATATTGTTGAACACAAAATATACACTATCCGCTGTACGCACCGTGTCAATACAGCTCTGACCACCATAGGCAGAATCGCACTGTACACAAACAGGGCTCATACTTTTAATAGCAATGGTTTGTGTATTTAACTGACGGGGCATTGCAATACCGATCGCTACTTTTTTTGCAGGACCTTCACCTGTATTCTGGAAACGGACTTTATAGGTCAGCTCCTTTTTCTTGCCCATAAAGCGGTAATTGATCCGCCGTTGTTTCAGTTGCATACGATTGGGATCGTGCGAGGACACGATCTGCATTTCCAGTTCATACAATTCCGGCTGCTTGTCAGGATTATCAGGCACCAGCATAGCACTCATGGTTACTGTAGCATTGGTATCCTGTATCATTTCAGGCAATGTATTCATATTCACAAACACAAAACGTTCTTCATCGGGTGCGGCAGCAGTAAAACGAAGGGTGGTATTGCGCGTATAGGTAGCCTGTAACTGTTGCAGCATGTTGCGTGCATCACCCGCATAGATATAGTTTTCATTACTGAAAGGACCGGAACGCATAGCAAAAGCTGACGATATTTCTTTTTCAGAAAGGTCGGCCAGCAGGGTATGCAGAGAACTGCTGTCTTCACCATGATATGTCCTGGCATCGGACAACTTAAAGCCTTCTGTAGCAAACTGTCGTTCATTGAAAAACAATACCAGCGATCCGCCCATGGATTGTGCAGACTGGTTGCGGTAACCGATCAGTGCTACAAAATCTTCACCAGGTTTTGGGTTCCGGTTGATCTTCATTTCAATGCTTCCTTTTTCATGAAAGAAATGCGAGGCCCAGTAACCGGGATTATTGGGTTTTTTATTGACCTTAATCGGACGCGGACGTGTAGGTGGCGCTTTGCCATCATCATAATTATTCGTTGCGTATAACCGCACCTGGTAAATACCGGTATCACTGTACTGGTGTAACGGTGCTTTATCGAAGCTGAAAGTTCCATCACCCAGTTCCCAGAAGTAAGTGTAGAATGAAGCCGGTGCACCCGCCACCTGGCGCAACGCACGTAGCTCAGCACCAAACCGCAGACTATCGCCTTCTTCACGTATCAGTATTGCGGCAGGAATGGTATCCTGTGGTGCTACCGGTGCAGGTGGTGGTACATTCTTTTTTACCTGGGCATTCGAGATGCAGAAAATACCTGCCAGCAGCAGTACGGTCATTGTTGTTTTTGCCAGGTATACACTGGTGCAATTATTCATAAGCTATTGTTATTGGTATGGCACAAAAAGCCACTCAGGTTCAACCAATCACTTAAACGGCAGATAAGCCGGTACATTGTACCGGCTTTCCGCAAAATCCCGTCCGACTCAAACCCGTAGCTATAATTAAGATAAGCACATTTTAACATTCGCCGACTATTTAGCTTCCGCATAACCCGGTGGCCGGAACAGGCACCAAGTTGCCATAGGGAAATCTTTTACTTGCTGTTCATCTGGTTAATCAGGCTCAGCAAAGTGGTTTCAGAAACTTCCTGGGGATTAAATGTTACGGAAGTATATGTTGCGGTAGGCGTGCCAATGGTTACATCTTTCATCTGTGCGTAGAACTTGCCATCCACGCTGCTCATTGCCAGAAAAGTTCCTTCCAGTCCTACAGGTATAGAAGTCTGATAGCTGTGTAAACCTTCATATCCTGCCGGAGGGGTCATGATCACATTGTAGAATTTCACCAGCGTATTCTGATTGCGGGGTTTGAAGAACAACATACTGGGTTGCTCGCCTCCGTAGTTTGAACCGGTAGAGGCATTGAAATGCTCAGCAAAATATCCCATTACAGTTGTTTTGGTACCTGGCAGACTGGCAAGACCATCACAGTTTACCCAATGCAACAGGCTGTCCAGGCGGAAGTTCAGTGTACCATTTGCACCATTGAAGATGGCATAGCTGCCACTGATCTGGTTCCACAATACACCTGCATTTACAGACATAGTAGAAGTAATTGTTACAGGATTATTCTGATAACTATAGCCGCTTTGTGTAGTAGTGATCGTAGAGTCGCCCAGCCACATTGGTACTTCCTGATTGGCAGGTTTGCCATTTACCTGTACCTGTATACCGCCGCCATTGGCACCATTGACATCCCTGTTCAATCGCAGGTTCTGGTTATTCTGTTCTGCTTTTACAAAAAACTCACCATACGATACCAGGATACGTCCATCGGCGGTAGTAGTAGGCTTATCGCCCAGAATCATATCACTTACATCTTTTATTTCCTTAATAGAAATGGTCACTGCACCGGTTACCGACTGACCACCGGCTGTTACAAACGCATTGGCTGGGATGGTGAATTTGGACCCTTTGCTGGTAGTGATCACACCACCGGTACTTGCGTCTACAGTAAACTTCTGAAACTTCGGACCATTATCTTTCATAAAGTCGGCCATCAGTTTGCCGTCATTATAATTTTGCGGAGTAACATCTTTGTTCTTCTTACAGGCGGTTACACTGATCGCCATGGCAATGGTAAGGATGATCGAGGTAGCTGATAACTTTTTCATATGCTGTTTTTTTGTTTTTAAAGAATTGATTGCTCTTTGTAAGTATATCAGCAGCCTGTTTGTTTTGTTACCCCCTGTTACCAGACTTTTTTTAAATTATTTTCCGCCAAAACATAAACATCTAATAAACAATTACTTATGAAAATATTTTTCATACACATTTGAATAAAAGATCAACACATCGTGGTAACAAGTACAATCATTGAATACATTACCACTGTATCGTATTATAATACATATATAGGTGGGCTATTTTGCCGGAAAAGAAATAGATAGTAGCTTAATGCCTTATTACTTAATATGGTGCAGCACGCAGATCAGCGATACATAGAAGGTTTGTTGCAGAACGATACCCGGGTGATACAGGAAATTTACCGGCGTTTTGCCTCTCCCATTAAATATTATATTATCCGCAACCAGGGTTCAGAAGATGATGCTGCAGACATTTTCCAGGAATCTGTAATGGATATCTATAACCAGGCTAAACACAAAAACCTGCAGTTGACCTGCCCCTTTGAACCATTTCTTTTACTGATCTGCAAAAGAAAATGGCTGAATGAACTTAAAAAAAGAGGTCGTACCCCGGTAACAAATCACGGGAATGAGTTATCTGATATAGGAGAAGATGTGTTTGCCGCTGCCGAGCAGGTAGAAAAGGAAGAAAGCAAAGCACGCGTTTTTGTAGAACAATTTGAACGGCTTGGTGAAAAATGCAGGGAGATATTAAAGCTGAGTATGACCGGGGAAGCCCAGGAAAAAATTGCGGAATTACTGGGTGTTACCTATGGTTACCTGCGCAAAAAAAAATCGGAATGCATGGCCACACTGCTTACCTATATACAAGCACAGAAAATATAATGTATGCCCACGTATGATAAAGAATATATAGCCCGTTACCTGCAGAATGAATTGGATGCTGAAGAGCGCAGTACGTTTGAAACCAGCCTGCAGTCTGATGCTGCGCTGGCGGCTGAAGTTGCCTTGTACCGTGAAGCTTTGGCCACCCTGCAACAACGCCTGCCCAATGATGCAACGGCAGCAGCATTGCGCAATACCCTGCAACAAATGAACGCTGAACATTTTACCCAAAAAACAAAAGTAGTTCCGATGATGCGGTACCTGCCCCGCATTGCAGCCATTGCGGCTATACTCATCATTGCTGTAATAGTATGGTGGCCACACGGTAGTTACCTGAATAAATATGGCGATACACAAATGGTTACCGTTACCGAACGCGGCAATACCAATGATTCATTGTTTCAACAGGCTGCCGCTTTCTTTAATGCAAAAGCATTTGACAAAGCCCTTCCTATCCTGGATAAAGTGGTACAATCTGATTCTACTGATCAACTGGTACTGTTTTACAGGGGCGTTGCGCGCCTGCATACGCATGCAGTTGATGCCGCCCGTCAGGACCTAGAAACGATCTTTAATGGCGAATCAGTACTCCGTTATGAAGCGGCTTTTTATATAGCCATCAGCTATACACAACAGAATAATAATGCAACAGCCAGGGAATGGCTCCAAAAGATTCCTGCCGGTACCCCTGTTAGCGAAAAAGCAGCAGCGTTACTCCGGAAACTGTGATCTGCCCAATTGGATTTTTCTTTCTACCATCAATAAAAAAAGCCCGGGTATTTTACCCGGGCCTCGTTTTATGGGTGCCGACTAAATAGACTGGTTAATGATAGCAGCGTGTGCCATATTATCTTTTCCTGTCACATAAACTTATCACGTATATTCTCATCAACGCAAAACATAAGGTGTGTTATTTAAGCCATATAATTTGTAGTGATTACCTGCCCAATTATACCTGTATCAGAAATTATGCCATGCCTCCAACGAACAAAACATTCTGAATATCAGCGGATAATCAAATTTGTGCAACATTCCTATCCATGACAACCCAAAACTACATGAGTAGTTTTATGGGTAACATTGCCGGTAAGAGTACATTTGATATAATACTATAACAATCATGGCTAACGTTTTTTTCATGCCGATTGTTTCTTTTTACAAAATGTATTCAGTATCTTAAGATCACCAAAACCTTGCATATGAAAAAACACCTCACAGTCGTGCCTGTCACGTATCTGGTACTGATCTGCTGTTCCTTATTATTCTCTTCTTATCATACTGCCGGAAATGCGCCATCGCTACGCCCTATTAAATATAGTAATTATACCATTTATGTACGCTTAGATGTAGTGGGTACACGCATTTTCACTACCAACGGACCAAGCGGTTGTCCGTTCACAGAAGAATATTCAAGTGTAACGCTTCATTTCTTTTCAGATGATCTGGGTACCGTTCCTGTAAGCGTTAGCAATTTGCCGGTATCATTGCATCATTTTTACAATTTCAATACTTCTGTCAGCAATTCGGATTTTACTATTTATTGCAACGGCACTTCTACTCTTGTAGACAATGATATGCTGAGCTTTTACGACGATGGTTGCGACGGCAATTACTCTGCTGAAAACTATTATATCAATAACGATCCCGGTTACACCATTATTTATTAACCTGATTACAGAAAAACCACCTGCATAAGCGGTAACTGCACCATTTCATCCACAGGGAGACAGCCATAAGCTGTCTCTTTTTTTATTGTATCCTTTTTTCATAAACATTGCCTGTCTTACTGTTATGTTATAAAGTGTACCGATCTGTACTGCTAATACCTCTTAATGTAGCTATCATGATACCCCTAAACCACTTGCAATGACCTTTAGCATACAACACTGGGTAAAGTCAAAAACTTGCCGTGTTCAAAATTTGGCCTAATTTTCAGGCTTTCCCGTTGATGATTCAGAATAAGGAGAACACGATGCCGGATAATACATATCAACCACCGCAGATAAGGACCGTTCAGGTTACGCGTTATGTAACGCCCCTTCGTGAAGGCGGTTCACTGCCCGCTATTGCAGAAGCAGAGGACGGCTTTTTATATGCCCTGAAGTTCCGGGGTGCCGGCCAGGGTGTAAAAGCACTGATAGCCGAACTGATTGGCGGAGAAATAGCCCGTACACTCGGATTCAAAGTACCCGAAATTGTATTTGCCAATCTTGATACTGCATTTGGACGTACCGAGCCCGATGAAGAGATACAGGACCTGCTGAAAGCCAGTGTAGGGCTAAACCTTGCACTGCATTACCTGTCAGGCTCTATTACCTTTGATCCTGTTGTAACGACTGTAGATCCATTGCTGGCATCAAAAATTGTGTGGCTTGATTGTCTGCTGACTAATGTAGACCGTACCTGTCGCAACACCAATATGCTGATATGGAATAAAGAATTATGGCTGATCGATCATGGTGCTGCTTTATACTTTCATCACTCCTGGAGCAACTGGGAAGAACAGGCCAGGAAACCTTTTGTACAGGTAAAAGATCATGTATTACTGCCATGGGCATCGGAACTGGAAAAAGCAGATGCCGAATTCCGCAGTAAGCTGAATGCTGAACGTATCCGCAGTATTGTATCTGTGGTACCAGACGATTGGTTAACCGGCGGCTCACAAACTGAGTCACCGGAAGAACGCCGGGAAGTGTATAGCCGTTTTCTGATCACCAGAACCGAATCATCAGCCATTTTTGTAAAAGAAGCACAACATGCAAGGGAGTCACTTATTTGAGTATGCCGTTATCCGCGTTGTGCCAAAAGTAGAACGTGAAGAATTCCTCAATGCAGGAGTGATATTGTATTGCAAAGACAAACGGTTTCTGCAAACCTTGTTTACCCTGAACGACGCCCGGTTACTGGCTTTTGCCCCGGCTATTGATATTGCCGAAATCCATGCCTATTTCTGTGCCATTAAAAATATCAGTGCTGGTAATGCAGAAGGTGGCCCGATTGCCAAACTGGATATGGCATCCCGTTTTCGCTGGCTTACTGCTACCCGCAGCACAGTAGTACAATCATCAAAAGTACATCCCGGCCTCTGCATTGATCCGCAACAAACGCTGCAAAGACTGTATGAGCAATTGGTTTTATAGCTGAACGCCTAACGCAAACCTGCGTTCAGCGTTTAGCTTTTAGGGTTTCTCCATACACAACTCCACCAGCACGCCATTGGTATTTTTAGGATGCAGGAAACAAACCAGTTTATTATCAGCGCCGGGTTTGGGTGTTTCATTCAGTAACACAAATCCTTCTGCCTGCAAACGTTTCATCTCTGCTTCAATATCAGCTACTTCAAAGGCGATATGATGCATTCCTTCACCTTTACGATCAATAAATCTGGCAATCACTCCATCAGGGTCACTGCTTTCCAATAGCTCGATCTTGGTTTCTCCCTGTCTGAAAAAAGCAGTTGTTACTTTTTCACTTTCTACCGGTTCTGTTTTATAACAGGGCGTGTTCAACAACTTTTCAAAAAGCGGCACCGCATCTGTAAGACTTTTTACAGCAATTCCGATATGTTCAACTTTCAGCATGGCAACATGTTATGAAAAGGCAATCTACATTATCCCTGCCACATTACAGCATACCCCCCTCATTACTATAAAGCCCTCCAGCATCAATCCGATGGCTTCAGGATGCCATAACTGTTCTATGCTTTTAAAAGGCAATGTAGTATTCTCCGGCACATCTTTAATAATACCGGTCACCTTCAGGTTAAGATCATTGTCCAGGTTGATCAACTGCTCTATGGCATTGGTGTTGCCAAAATATTTATGCGCCATGCTTTCTGTAAGTACTATGGAATTGGGATCAGTAAACGCTGTATTGGCATCACCGCTCAGCCACGTGTAGTCAAATATTTTGGGAAAGTATTCATCGGCAAACATGAACGCTTCTTCACGGTAGCGTGCATCTTTGATCCTGATCACACCATCATTTTTATACCACACCCTTGTTACCTGCTCCAGTTCGGGAAAGTAATTCTTCATAGCCGGACCAATGCCAAAAGAAACGCTGGGATTAAAGTCGATGGCATTGAGCGTAACCCGGTAAGTACGGTTGGCTTTTTTATGAAAACTGTCATATCCCAGTTCATACTTCACTACCAGGAAAATGATCATACAGGAAGCAATGCCAAGTCCCAGCCCCGAAATATTCAGGATACTGTACGTTTTAACGACTGATAACGCGCCAGGTAGTTTTAAAATAGCTTTTAAACATAGTAGCAGGTATTTAATCGTATTTGGAAGTAACCATATAATCAGCTAAAAAAATGCCATATATATACATGATTAATAACCAGCAAGCTGAAGAAAATCATTTCCGTACACATGTACAGTTTTGATACAATTGCCGACCGGTTTCATAATACCAGGTGTACGATGCAACAACTTTTTACCGTTACATTTGTAACTACCATTGTATATGCTACAGCTACCTGTATATCTCGATAACAACGCCACCACTCCCTGTGATCCGCAGGTAGTGGAAGCCATGCTACCTTACTTCACCCAACATTTTGGCAATGCAGCCAGTCGTACCCACAGTTACGGATGGCTGGCAGAAGAAGCAGTGCAATATGCCCGCGAACAGGTGGCAGCATTAATAAATGCGGAACGGGAAGAAATTGTTTTTACTTCCGGCGCTACAGAAGCCAACAACCTTGCCATTAAAGGAGTAATGGAAATGTATGCAGCCAAAGGCAACCATATCATTACGGTAACCACAGAACACAAAGCAGTGCTGGATACCTGCAAACACGCCGAAAAACTGGGTGCTGCCATTACATATCTGCCGGTAAATGCGGAGGGCCTGATCAATACTCAGCAACTGGAAGATACGATTACACCGCTTACGGTACTAATAGCTGTTATGTATGCCAATAATGAAACAGGGGTGATACAACCGGTGCAGGAAATCAGCCGTATAGCACGTAAACACAATGTACTTTTCTTTTGCGACGCTGCACAGGCAGCCGGCAAAATACCCGTGGATGTGCAGACAGACGGTATTGACCTGTTATCAATGTCTGCCCACAAAATATATGGCCCCAAAGGTATAGGTGCCTTGTATGTACGGCGCAGAAATCCGCGCGTACGCATTACTGCACAGATTGACGGAGGCGGACACGAACGCGGTATGCGTAGCGGCACCCTCAATGTCCCCGCCATTGTTGGTTTTGGTAAAGCAGCAATACTTTGTCAAACCCTATTGCCCACCGAAACTGAACATCTAAGCTATCTGCGTAACAAACTGGAAAATGGATTACTGCAACAAACAGACTGCCAGGTAAATGGCAGCAGGCTACACCGTCTTCCGCAAACCACCAATATCTCATTCAGACACCTGCATGGACAGAACCTGTTACTGGGGTTCAATAAAGACATTGCCGTTTCTTCGGGCTCCGCCTGTACTTCAGCTTCTATGGAACCCAGCTACGTGTTACAAGCAATGGGGGTTGAGGACCTTCTTGCGTATGCATCCATCCGATTTGGTGTTGGACGCTTTACTACCGAAGAAGAGATTGATTACACCATTGGGCGGGTTAAAGAGATCGTGAGCCAATTAATGTCTTCAGAAATCTGACCTGGTGATATGCTGCAACAAATTAAAAACCGGCTTTATTACTCATAAAGGCAAGAACAGCCTTCCTGTCCTGTCCGGCACTTACATCAGCAGCCGGTACATGTATTCCTTCCGTTGAGGTATGACATTTAGCACAATCAGCTTTAAATACCTGCTGGTTTACATGCGCAAGCGGCATTTGTCCGGTACCGAGGCGGATAGTATGCAGTTTTTTATCCACCCGGCAGATCACATTCTGTTGTTTTACCAGCATTTCATTAATAGCAAAAGTGGCTTCTGCTTTCTCTCCGTTTCTGGAATTTTCAAGCCGCAGCGTCATTTTAGCAATATCAGACAAGCTGGTAATATCCTTTTCAGCTATTGCAACGTCCAGACTCACACTGGTAAACCCCTCTTTCCTGAAAGCTCCGGATATCTGTTCAATAAATGCTTCCAGTCCTTTTTTATCATCAAGTGTAGCAAAACCTGCAGGATTGATACAGAGATATAACTCCTTGTCATTATTAATAAAAAAAGAACCAGTGCCTGTTTCTACCATGCGTTTATTCTTTCCCGCAGTTGGATCATAAGATACAACCATTACAGATGCCTTACCTGTCTGTTTGTTTATAGTACAGGCCATTGCCTGATTTTTGTGTATCATTTCTGCCACCCGGGCAAAGGCCTGCGCTTCTGTATGCTGCCCATCCAGCATAAAACCACACAGTTCAGTACCACCTGAAACATAAGGTACAGTCAATGCCCGTGCAGATACTCCATACTTTTCAAACAGCTTTCTAATTTCAGTAAACTCTCCACCGTTCAAAAAGCTGTGATAATCTTTCAGGTCTATGATCTTTTCAGGCAACAGTATATAACTGATCTGGTCATTGCTTTCTTCCAATACACCATATTTCTTCTGAACACGGGTATCATTATCAATAACAGTAATCGCGTCTTGTTTCCTGCTGCAATAAGTAGCGGTGAGCATCAGGCAGGGAATGGTCAATAAGTAAAATACTTTTTTCATTGCTATACTTTTTTGTGTAAATAACATTTCTATACGTTTGCGTGTATTACCTGCGCCAAAAAGGTTGGCAACGGTAATTGCGACACCGTTTTGCAGTTTCAGCAGTAAATGGGCGTATTCTTTTTTATCTGTTTTTGTGGCAACTTCATGATCCACCTCAAACTCATGCACTTGTTGCAATAATCTTTTATAATGGAAAACAACAGGATGGAACCACAGCAATATTTTAAAACACTCAGCCAGCAACACATCTGCAGTATGCCATTGCCGTACATGAATGCGTTCATGCATTATCACCGGCTGGATCTCCTGTTCATGAAGGTTCTGTTGTAAAAAAATGTAGTGAAAAAAAGAAGCATTCTGCCGGATATGTTTTCCCTGTACGATCCAGCAATTTTCATAAGCAGTTTTTCTTCCCCGGCGGATCATCAATACTACCTGCCACAGGTTGTACAGCAATCTTATTGCCGCCAATATTACGCCGATTACATATATCATCACGGCAATAGTGATCCAGTCAAAACTTCTTACAGTGTGTACGGTAGCATTTGCCACCGGTATTGCAGGGGCCTGTTCTGGCAACATAGTAAGATTGGGCAGAAATTTTACATATTGTATCGTTTCCGGCGGCTGGATACGCAAAACAGGAATAATGGCACAAAACAATAATGAACTGATAATATACCACCGGTTCCAGGTAAAGAAAGTAAACCGGCGCATCAGCAAAATATAAAACAGGTAAAAAGGAACCAGGCACAGTGAAGCATTCAGCAGGTATTGCAGCAGGGACATGCCAGTAAGGTTTATTGTTTGTCAATGAATTTCTTTAACGCCTCAATTTCCCTGGCACTCATCTTTTCATCTTCGATCATAAAGGACAATACCTTTTCAGCCTTCCCATCGAAGTACTTTTTAAACATGCGTTTAAAACTCTGTTTACCGTATTCTTCCTTACTGATGGCAGGAAAATATTCATGTGTTTTGCCATACGCTTTGTAATTCACAAAACCTTTTGTTTCCAGGATGCGTACCACCGAAGACACTGTAGTGTAAGGAGGTTTGGGTTCTTCCTCCAGGTGTTCAATAATGTCTTTCACAAAACAATGTCCCAGTTGCCATATTACCTGCATAATACGTTCTTCCACCTTTGTAAGCTCTTCCATAAACTGCTTTTTAATTGTACAGCGAAGGTATAACGTATTTTTCAGTCAAACAACTTATTTTTAAGTTTTATTACGGAAAAACAAGTTTTCATTCTTTGTACAGGTAGAAAGTAATCAGGAAAAGATTGTTTTAGTGTAATTCACTTCGTACATCACACTTCATACTTCGTCTTCATGTCCTTAAATGAAAAAATCCTTCCGTGAGGAAGGACTTTTCGTGCAGTGGGTTTTGGCTATTGTTCTTATAATAGACAAGAACCGTTGAATAGTATATCAGCAAGCTCCAATCGTTACAAGTGGAGAACGAATATAGGAAAATACTCTTACGTACCATCAACCTGTCCCAACTTTTCTTAACATATACTTATAATCCCTTATTTTCGTATCTATGTGGTCTGTTTGTAAAAAAGAATTCAGGCAATTCTTCAGCAGCTTAACCGGGTACATCGCCATTATTGTTTTCCTCCTGCTGAATGGCCTTTTCCTGTTTGTTTTTCCTGATACTAATATTCTCGACTTTGGGTATGCCACCCTGTCGAACTTTTTTGATTTAGCCCCCTGGATATTATTATTGCTGATCCCCGCTATTACCATGCGCAGCTTTGCGGATGAGTTCAGGGCAGGAACTTTTGAAATTCTGCAAACCCGGCCACTCAGCCGCTGGCAGATCACTGGTGGTAAATATACCGGTGCATTCCTGGTAGTACTCATAGCATTATTACCTACTATTTTATATGCAGTAAGTATACAACAGTTATCTGCCCAGGGAGGTATTGATACAGGTGGCACCATCGGATCTTATATCGGCCTGTTATTGCTGGCCGCAGTTTTTGTATCCATCGGTATCTGCTGCAGCAGTTTCACCACCAACGCAGTGGTTGCTTTTATCAGCAGCGCTTTTGCCTGCTTCCTGGTATACAGTGGTTTTAACGCCATCAGCCGCCTGCCCGCATTATCGGCCGGTGCAGATTATTATATTGAAATGCTGGGTATTGATTTTCATTATCGCAGTATCAGTCGCGGGGTGGTTGACACACGCGACATTATTTACTTTATCAGTGTCATCGGATTTTTCCTGGTGTGTACCAACAGAAACTTACTGAAACGATAACCGGAGCCATGCAAAAACTATTGTCTTCAAAATACTGGTGGATCTTTTTATTGATAATACTGGCAGGTGTCAATTACCTGGCCTCCGTAGTACATTATCGTATTGATTTTACACAGGAACATCGCTATACCCTTAGCAACGCTACCAAAAAACTACTGGGCGGCCTGCAGGATGATGTACAGGTTGATGTATTCCTGAAAGGTGATTTTAAATCGGGCATCAAAAAACTGGCACAGAGCACTGATGAGCTGTTACAGGAATTCCAGGATTATAGTCATGGTAGACTGGTAGTACATTTTATCAATCCATTGAGTGATCTGAACGATTCTGCCGCCGCTGCACTGGGCGATTCACTGCAACGCATGGGTATCAGTCCTATGACACAGGTAGCACAATCCAAAAAGGGAGAAGAACAAAGTCAGCGCGTGGTATTTCCCGCCGCTATTATACAATACAAAGGCAGGGTAATTCCTGTAAACCTGCTGGCCGGTGTACGCAATACAGACGAGAATGAATTATACACCAACGCAGAAGCATTGCTGGAATATAAATTTGCCAGCGCCATTGATAAGATCACACAGGAAAAACATGCGCTGCTGGGATATGTACTGGGCAATGGCGAGCCGCTGGGCTATTCAGCTTACAGCGCCCTTACCTTCCTGTCATCCCACTATCGCATGGATTCAGTGAACCTGAAAACGGCCACTTTCATTCCTGAAAAGTTTGATGCACTGGTAATGCTGCAACCCAGGGAAAAATTTACAGACAGCGACAAACTGAAACTGGATCAATATATAATGCATGGCGGAAAACTATTGATTGCACTGGATGTACTGGATGCATCAATGGACAGCCTGCGCGCCCGCAATGAAACCGTGGCTTTCGACAGAGGACTCGATCTGCAGGACCTTTTCTTTAAGTATGGTTTCCGTATCAACGAAGACCTGGTGCAGGATATGCAATGCAGCAATATCAGCCTGGTAGTAGGCACCGTGGGCGACAAACCACAGTTCCAGTTATTCAAATGGCCTTACTATCCCTTGCTCAGTGGTAGTCTTTCACATCCTATATCCAAAAATCTTGACCCGGTATATTCCAAGTTTCCCAACTCTATTGATACCATCAAATCACCTGGCATCAATAAAACAGTATTGCTGTCCACCAGCAACAACGGACGTATTATCAGCACACCTGCAATGATCAGTTTTGAAAGTATTAAAGTGGCCGATGATCCCAATGTTTTCAACAAGCCAAGGATACCGGTAAGCTTGTTGCTGGAAGGAAAATTCTCTTCCCTGTTTGCCAACCGTTTGTCTGCTGCCGTAAAAGATTCTTTTGCAGCAGTATCACACGCACCTTTCCTGGCAAACGCATCCAAAGATGCAAAGATCATTGTTGTGGCAGACGCCGACATATTGCTGAATGAAATCTCTGAACAGCGCGGACCACTGCCTATGGGCTATAACAAAGACATCAACTATACTTTTGCCAACCAGGATTTTTTACAGAACTGTATCGAATACCTGGTCAATCCTTCCCCTATTCTCGAAACAAGGGCCAAAGACTTTACTGTACGCTTACTGGACGCCCGCAAAACCGAAGATGAAAGAACAATCTGGCAATTGCTGAACATTGGTTTACCTGTAATACTGGTCATTATTTTCGGCGCCATTTACCAGGCAATCCGCAAAAAGAAATATTCCCGGTAAACCTGTTCATGACCGGCTAAACGGTACCGGCATTTTTAATACAAGTTTGCTGATTATCAACAAACAAACTGCTGTTTGCAGCTTATTCCGGCTATACCTGCAACACAGGGAAACCGTAAACTGCAAACCATTATCTGCAAACTGCTATTTACCAACAAACAATCCCTTTTCCAGTATCTTTGACCAATTTTTTCCGATAATGAATAACGAACAAATCACGTACTTAGCTTTTGGAGGTGTTTTATTACTGGCATTAGTTTTTGACCTGGGTCTGCTCAGCAAAAAAGATACACACATCACGCTCAAAAAAGCGTTGTGGCAAACGGCTTTATGGGTATCGCTCGCCATGATCTTTTTTGGTTTTATGTGGTACGAAGATGGACATGTAATGGCCATGGAATACCTGAGTGCATACCTCATGGAATGGTCACTGAGTATTGACAACATTTTTGTATTCATCCTGATCTTTAACTTCTTTGGTCTGCGCGATAAATTCTATGCACGCGTATTACTGATCGGTATATTGATGGCCATCATATTCCGCGTTATATTCATTACCATCGGTATTGAACTGGTTACCCGCTTTGAATGGCTGCTGTATATTTTTGGCGCTATCCTGGTATACACCGGCATCAAAATGTTCACTACAAAAGATGAGGAGAATGTAGACATAGAGCACAACAAAGTATACAAACTGTTACGCCGTGTACTACCGCTTACCCCCAGGGATGGTGAAGGGAAATGGCGTGTAACTATCGAAGGCAAAAAATACTACACCAGCATTTTTGTAGTCGTGATTATGTTGGCTACTACAGATATTGTATTTGCCCTTGATTCTATTCCTGCAGTGTTTGCTATTTCTAAAAGCAAACTGGTGATCTATACCTCCAATATTTTTGCTGTGCTGGGTTTACGTTCCTTATTCTTTTTACTGAAAGGAGCCGTAAACAAATTTTCACATCTGCAGCAGGGCATTGCCATTATCCTGGTATTTATCGGTATTAAGATGCTGATTGAGTTTTTCCATATTAAGATCCCTGTATACATTTCACTACTTGTAATTGTAAGTTGTATTGTTGCGTCTATTCTTTATTCCATTGGTGTTGCCAACCGAGAAGAAAAAGATGCTTCATAAAACAATAACCGCTCAAACCATTAAACATTGACCTATTCCATTGAACAGATTGCATCTATTATTAAGGGAAGACTTACAGCCAGCCGGGAAAATGCTGTTATTGAGCACCTGCTGACAGATAGTCGCAGACTGATTTTCCCTGCCACTACTTTGTTTTTTGCCCTGAAGGGGCCGCGGCGCAACGGGCACCTGTTTGTGGAAACCATGTACAACAAAGGCGTGCGGAATTTTGTAGTCAGCGAATTGCCGGCTATACCATTACCGGAAGCCAACATTATACTGGTCAGCAATACATTGCAGGCGTTGCAATTACTGTCGGCCTGGCATCGCAAACAATTTGACATTCCTGTAATTGGTATTACCGGCAGCAACGGCAAAACCATTGTAAAAGAATGGCTGAACCAGTTACTGGAACAACGTTTCAATATCATCCGCAGTCCACGGAGCTATAATTCACAGATCGGTGTTCCACTGAGTGTGTGGTCCATGAATGAAACCCATGAGCTGGCCATATTTGAAGCAGGTATTTCACAAAGCGGTGAAATGGATCAACTGCAAAAGATCATTCAGCCTACCATTGGCATCTTCACCAATATCGGTGAGGCACACAGCGAAGGTTTTCTGAATGTACGGCAGAAAGTAAATGAAAAACTGCGGCTTTTTTCGCAGGTAAAACTGCTGATCTATTGTAAAGACGCACCGGATATCAACGAAGGTGTTGCATTGTTACGTCAACAAATGCAACACCGGCATCCCGAACTGTTCAACTGGAGCATGGTAACAGATGCCACCTTACAGATACTCACCATTTATAAAGAAGATGGCAAAACCATCATTACTGCGTCGTACAACGAGGAAACAATTTCTATTACCATTCCTTTTACCGACGATGCTTCTGTAGAAAATGCCATTCACTGCTGGTGCCTGTTATTGCACCTGCAAATTCCGGCTACTGCCATTCAGCAGAAAATGTGGCAACTGGGTCCCGTTGCCATGCGCCTGGAAATGAAAGAAGGTATCAACAACTGTTCTGTCATCAACGACAGTTATAGCGCCGACCTCAGTTCTTTCACAATAGCGCTTGATTTTCTGGCACAACAGCATCAGCACGCCAAACGCACCGCTATTCTTTCAGATATTCTGCAAAGCGCCCGTAGCGAAAAAGAGCTGTATACCGAAGTAGCACGCATGCTGTTACAAAAACAGGTAAACCGTCTTATTGGTATTGGTGAACGCATTGCACACCACCGCAATATTTTTGAAACAGCAGGTATTCCGGAACTTACTTTCTATCCATCTGTAGATGCATTTAAAAATGATTTTCTGCATCTGCATTTCCGCGATGAAACCATTCTGCTGAAAGGAGCACGCATATTTGAACTGGAACAGATAGACCGTTTGCTGGAACAGAAAGTACACCAGACTGTGCTTGAAATTGACCTTACAGCCATGGTGCACAACCTGAAGCAATACCAGCAACTGCTGCAACCATCAACTAAACTGATGGCCATGGTAAAAGCATTTTCCTATGGCAGCGGCAGTTATGAAGTGGCCAATGTATTACAGTTCCATAAAGTAGATTACCTGGCGGTGGCTTATGCCGATGAGGGTGTTGAATTGCGCAAAGGCGGTATCAACCTGCCTGTTATGGTAATGAACCCTGAGCCTTCAACATTTGATGTGATCGTACAGTACAATCTTGAACCCGATCTGTACTCGCCCGAACTGATGACATCTTTTGAAAACTTTCTCCGGAAACAGGGTATCAATCGCTACCCCATTCATATTGAACTGGAAACAGGTATGAACCGGCTGGGATTTTCAGAACAGCAACTGCCTGTATTATTGCAGGCAGTACAAAATCCATTGTTCACTATACGGAGTGTGTTCAGTCACTTTGCAGCCAGTGATGATCCCCAACATGATGAATTCAGCCACCAGCAGTTCGATACCTTTCAGCGCATGGTAAAACAACTGCAGGCTGTAATATCATACCCATTCCTGCGACACATCACTAATACGTCGGGCATTATGCGCTTTCCGGAATGGCAAATGGATATGATCCGGCTGGGTATCGGCCTGTATGGCATCGACAGCACCAGCCAGCACAAAATGGATCTGCGCGAGGTATCAACATTGAAATCAACCATTGCACAGATAAAAAACATCAAGGCTGGTGAAACTGTAAGCTATGGCCGCAGAGGAGTGGCTACGCGCGATTCTCGCATTGCCACAGTTCGCATAGGCTATGCCGATGGTTACCCGCGCCGCCTGAGCAATGGTGTCGGAAAAATGTGGGTCAATGGCAGATTGGCCCCGGTAATAGGCACTATTTGTATGGATATGACCATGATCGACATTACAGATATTCCTCATATAAAGGAAGGCGACGAGGTGGTGATATTTGGCAAGCAACTATCTGCCGAACAGGTGGCTCATTGGGCACAAACCATTCCCTACGAAATGCTAACCAGCGTATCGCACCGGGTAAAGAGGATCTATTACGAGGAATAGGACCCCTTAAAAATGGCACTTACAGAACTCTTAAAACTGTTTTCCGGTGGTCGTAACTCCGGTTGAATAGCATTATCTTTGAAAAATCTAAAAAATACACAGTGAAGATCAGAACAGTTGTATTTGTTATACTGGGCATTATCATTGCCGATCAGGCCTTAAAAATATGGGTAAAGACCAGCATGAACTATGGTGAGCAGATCTATCTGCTGGGACGTTCATTCAGACTTTTCTTTATTGAAAACGAAGGAATGGCATGGGGCTGGAAATTTGGTGGTGACTGGGGCAAACTTATCCTTACACTTTTCCGCCTGGTAGCGGTAGTGTTTGGGGTGTTCTACATCCGCAGCATTGTTAGTAAAAAATTTCATCCCGGTTATATCATTTGCGTAGGTATGATCTTCGCGGGTGCACTGGGCAACCTGATCGACAGTATGTTCTATGGTCTTATCTTTTCACGCAGTGATGATGGTACAGCGCTGGCTACAATGTTTCCGCCCGGCGGCGGTTATGCAGGTTTTCTGCATGGTAAAGTGGTAGACATGCTGTACGTACCGATCATTGAAAACAAGATATTGCCTTCCTGGATCCCGTTCTGGGGTGGTGAGCGTTTTACCTTCTTCTCTCCCATTTTCAACATTGCAGATGCATCCATTTCAATTGGTGTGATTGTTATTCTGCTGTTCCAACGCAAATTCTTTAAGAAACATCCGCACGAAGAAACACATCCGGTTGCTGACAGCAATAACTCAGTAAACGATTCTGTACAAGCGGTGTAAATTGTAACAGCTTTAAGATATACAGGAACGGGCGTAGACGGACTATGCCCGTTTTTTATTTGCCCTACCACCACGTATACCAATAAAAAAGAGACTGCTCATGTTACAGATACAGTCTCCCGTTGATAGTTATTGTTTGAAAAAAAACACTAAACAAATGCCAGGCACCAACTGGTTATTTCTCTATTTTCAGCACCTGCTTGCTGATGATCACATCCTGTTGCTGCACCTGCAATATGTACATACCTGATGCAATCTTTTCCAGACCATTTACCTGTACAGTGTTCAGTCCCTGTACGGCACTGATCCTGATCCTTTTTACCATTCTGCCGTACGAATCAATTACCGACACAGTGGTAGCACTTTCTATTGGTGATATAAGGTCAAAACTGATCTTATCATTAAAAGGATTGACAAGCGCACGAACATCCAGCGCCATTGCCTCACTGCTTAGCACAATGATCTTACTGTACCGGCCGCTGGTGCCTTCTTTCACCTTAATGCGGTAATAACGCGCACCACTCAGCAATACAGGATCTACAAATTGGTAGCTGTTATCGCCGGTAGTGGTAAAAGGAGCATTAACAGTTCCGATCTTATTAAAGTGTTGCTTATCGTCACTGCTTTCAATTTCGTAGCTGCTGGCATTGGTTTCACCTGTTACCGCCCACTGCAGTACCGACTGGCGGTTCACTGCTTTTCCTGTAAAGTTTTTGATATTGCTGTTCAGTACCGTACAGGTATTTACACCAATGGTGATCTGTGTGGTAGCTACAAACGAACAGGCAGTATTATTCAGGTTACCCGATGTGGAAGCAATACGCAAACGATAAATAGCATTACTGGTGGCCAGGAATGAAGGATAAGCTGCTGTATACTGGTATTCACCGGCATTCAGTACAGGAGAAGCTGTTCCGCTTATACCTGTAATATTCCAGGTAGTACCATTATCAATACTTTTTTCCCAGCGCCAGTAGATATAGTTGGGGAAATAACAACGAACAATAGCGTATACATCCACCTGGTCGCCCGCACACACCTGCAGCGACGGCGAAGGGCGCATATCCAGATTGGGTGTACAGGTAGCCAGCGTAACATCATCAATAGCCCAGTCATTACCACCACCACCGGGTGCATTATTGCGGATGGTCATGGTAAACGAGGTTTGCGATGGGCCGGTCAGGTAAATAAAACCTTTCTTCACCCACTTGCCGGTATACTTCATGGTACCGGTAGTATAATAATCAACCCCATCAATAGTGAAAGTAAGGTTAGGATTTACACCGGATGAATCTGTGCCTTTAAAAGCAGAATTGGGTGTAGTGCCGTTGTAAGGACCTGTACCATACATGTCACAGGCACAATAGCGGCAGATATTTTTAAACCATGCAGAAAACTCGTAGTAAGTATTGGGACAAAGACCACTTACTGTTTGCTGAATGGCATTACTGTTGGCATAGCTGGCATTGATAGCTACAAAATAACCACCATTGGCACCCGGAGCCACAGGATTATTACCCGCATACGGGTCAGTGGCATTGGTATGATCGCCCATAATATCCCAGTAACCAAACACACGGTTGGTGCTATTGGGGATCTGGCTGTTGGGATTGGTATTGCCACTGGGGCTCAGGTTATTTACAATAGCATAAGAACCATCATTAGGCTGACCGGTTGATACGTTTGTAAAATTATAACCCGGAACAATAGCCGAAGTAGTTCTGTTCTGAGTATTACCCGCACCAAAAGTTCCACCGTTTTCCAGTACCGCATTGGCACCAATGGCATTGGAACATAAACCCAGGTTCTGGGTTAAGATGATTTTATAAGGGCTCAGGTACCTGCTGGTATTGTTGGTATTGGTACCGATCCTGTACCAGAATGCACCGCCATATGTATTGATCTGTGTTCCATAGGTAAGCGTCATTGGCACTACTATGCGATAGGAAGCCGACATGATGCACACACCACCATAAAAAGAAGGGCGGCCATCGCTTCTGATCCTTCCGCCGCTGCCCCCGGTAGTACTGGGAGCAGTAGTAGTACAGGCACTACCCAGGTTTACAGTACCGGCCGAACCACCATTGTATTGGCTACCCATATTGATACGCAACGTACGCAGCGATCCGGTTACAGCACACATACCAAGGTCAGCATCGCTGGCATCTGTAAATGCACTGTATACCACACCTTCGTTGGTGAGGATCTTTAAAGAGTTGGTAACATAAATGGTATTGGCGGGAATAGTATCTACATAGTGTACCAGGGTAATGGTACTTCCATCCCAGTCGCCTACCGCAATAGTAGCGCGGATCTCAAGCGTATCACCGGGTTCAATGGTACCACCACTGGTACCTTTTGATATGTTTATATAACTCTTCCCGGTTTGTACAACCTGCGCCTGCATAGACTGGTGCAGGGTAAGGATGCAGGCAAACAGTAACAGGGTTACTTGTATAGTTATTTTCATAGAGTTGGACAATTGGGTACTTCAAAACACACACGTTCGCACCGTAAACATATAAAAACTATTATAAGCGGTCAATAGTATTTGTACGAGACATTTTTTACCCACTTACCCTGGATTCTTACCCCATGCCCTTATGAATCTTCTACGACAACACATGATTTGGCATAGTTATTAGTAATATAATGATTGAAAACACGTTATACCCCCTGTACACTAATCCGTACCCTATGGTAAAACCCAAATACCCTTACCTGGTTTTATCGCTATTTACCCTGTTTGTATACCAGGCAGGTGCGCAGACCATTACTATTGACGACCAGGTTTTTAAAATTGATACACTTTACCCTGCTGCTAAAACCTCCGGCCAGTGGCGAGGCCTCAGTTATCCCTGGGAAGTGACCTACGGCCCTGACGATTCCCTTTGGGTAACAGAAACACGCGGCTATCGTATTGTCAAAATACACCCCGCCAATAAAGGCAGCAGAACGATCTTAAATCTCAACAATCTTAAAGATTTCAGTTATTATACAGCCATGCAGGCACCACAGGGTGGTTTGATGGGACTGGCCATTCATCCGCAACTGCTTTCCGGAAAACCTTATGTGTATGTAGCATTGGTATACCACAGAAATGATGGTGGAGATGCCCTGAACAACGACAATTGCCAGTATGGCAAACCGGCAGGTAATGACGGTCCCTGCTATTACACCACAAAGATACTGCGGTATACATACAATGTTGCCACCAGCACGCTTGCATCACCAGTTACTGTACTGGACAGGCTCAACGGCAGCAATGATCACAACTCAGGTCGCTTAACCATCGGACCTGTGGAAAGCGACGGGCAATATCACCTGTATTATACTGTCGGAGATATGGGCGCAGGACAATTCAATAACCTGAATCGTCCCAACAATGCGCAGAACACCAACATTTATGAAGGTAAAGTACTTCGCCTGAATACCGAACCGGATGCTGATGCCGATGATGGATTTTTCAACCGGTGGATCCCGAACGACAACCCGTTTACACATACTGTAACCGGGCACCAATCGGCCGTATTTACTTTTGGCCATCGCAATGCGCAGGGAGTGGTATGGGGAAATGCAGGCGGCACCTGGCGTTTGTACAGTTCTGAACATGGCGATGTATCTGACGACGAAGTTAACATCCTGGAAAGTGGCAGGAATTACGGCTGGCCATTTGTTGCAGGCTATGCAGACAACAACTACACCATTCATGACGGTTCAGCATATCCGAAAAACGACAAACTGGCCGGTAAGAACATTGGGTATGAAGACACCTTTGCCGTGAACCACAATGTAAAGGAGCCTATTTTTACTTTCTTCTCACCCGATAAAACAATCATACAAGGTTACGACTGGCCATCAAATGCCGCTAACTACTGGCCCAATATCTATACCTGGCAAACGGTTGCTCCTTCCAGCATTGACTTTTATGATAGAATGTATATTCCCAACTGGAGAAACTCACTGCTGGTCACCTCGTTGAAATTCGGCATGTTTCGTTTAAAACTCAACACTACCGGCACCGGTATTTCCGGCGATACCATTCGCTATCTTACCAACAACCGTGTAAGAGACCTGGCCATCAACCCTACAGGCGATACACTCTTCTTTGCTATTGACAGTTCGGGTAGCACTTCAGGGCCCACTGGTGGTTTCAGTGGCTCAACTGTTGAAACCCGTAACCCGGGATTTATCCTGCGCATGGTATATATGAAGACATTGCCACAGGTAAGTCTTCCGGAAAGAAAGCCCACCCCGCCTGTGCACGAGATGGTAAAGATCTATCCCAACCCTGCCTCAAATACCTTGTATGTGGCAGCACCCAAAAACACATCCAAACCGCTGGTGTTACGGGTATTTGATATGAACGGTCGACAGTTGTTTGAGCTGCAGAACAACAAAGACATTTTTGCCATTAACCTGCGCAGTGCCCCACGTGGTATTTATATAGTGAAACTGTATAATGGTATTGGTATTAACCTGGCAACAGAAAAAGTGATCATTCAATAACGACTTATTAAATAATATACAGATAAAAAAAATCCGTTGAGTATCTAATACTCAGCGGACTTTTATATAATCAGGAAATCACTTCAATTCATCTGCACATTAACCAAGCTTTCCTACCATATCACCAGGTATTACCCACTCATCAAATTGCTCGGGCGTAACATAACCCAGCTTCACTGCCATTGCTTTCAGTGTAGTACCTTCTTTGTGTGCCTTCTGTGCAATTTCAGCTGCTTTGTAATAACCGATCTTTGTATTAAGAGCAGTTACCAGCATCAATGAATTATCCACGTGCTTTTTAATATTTTCTTCCAGCGGCTCAATACCTACAGCACATTTATCATTAAAGCTTACACAGCCATCACCGATCAAACGGGCGCTGTGCAGGAAGTTGTAGATCATTACCGGTTTAAATACGTTCAGCTCAAAGTGACCGGTAGCACCGCCGATGTTGATAGTTACATCATTACCCAGTACCTGTGCAGCGATCATAGTCAGCGCCTCGCACTGCGTGGGATTTACTTTACCGGGCATGATAGAAGAACCCGGCTCATTATCAGGAATGAATAATTCACCAATGCCGCTGCGTGGCCCGGATGACAACATACGAACATCGTTGGCAATTTTCATCAGGCTTACAGCTACGGTTTTCAATGCACCATGTGCTTCCACAATAGCATCGTGCGCAGCCAGTGCTTCAAACTTGTTTTCAGCAGTAACAAACGGCAGACCGGTTAATGCAGCAATATGCCTGGCTACATTTTCAGCATAGTTGGGCGGTGTGTTGATACCCGTACCAACAGCAGTTCCACCCAGTGCCAGTTCGCTTAAATGCGCCAGCGTATTCTTAATAGCTTTCAAACCATGATCCAGTTGTGATACATAACCACTGAACTCCTGTCCTACGGTGAGCGGTGTAGCATCCATAAAGTGTGTACGGCCGATCTTCACCACGTTCATATACTGTTTGCTTTTTGCAGCCAGTGTATTACGCAGTTTTTCAATACCGGGAATTGTTACCTCTACCAGCATTTTGTAGGCAGCAATGTGCATGGCAGTAGGGAACGTATCATTGGAAGACTGTGATTTATTAACATCATCATTCGGATGCAGAAACTTTTCTTTGTCAGACAACTGACCGCCTTTCAACACATGTCCGCGGTAGGCAACTACTTCATTCACATTCATGTTCGACTGGGTACCTGAACCGGTTTGCCATACCACCAACGGGAAGTAAGCATCCAGTTTACCTTCCAGTATTTCATCACATACCTGCCCTATCAGATCACTTTTTTCTTTCGGCAGTACACCCGCTTCCAGGTTGGTAAGGGCAGCCGCTTTTTTCAGGTAAGCAAACGCCCGGATGATCTCTTTCGGCATCCTGTTAATGTCCTGCGCAATTTTAAAATTCTCGATACTGCGTTGTGTCTGTGCGCCGTATAAAGCGTCCACGGGTACTTTCACCTCGCCCATGGTGTCTTTTTCTATGCGGTAGTCCATGCTATAAAAATTTGGGCAAAGGTAGGAAAGAACAACAGGTTTCCGGTAATCTGCCAGGCTTATTGTACTACATAATTTTCATGCTTCCCCGCTCCGCCACACATATTACCTGCCAGTTTTGCCGCCTGTATTTTTAGCCGTTTTTTAATAACCAGGCTTCACTGCGTTGGGTATTTTCCTTACTCTCTTTACCTGCTTTAATGGCTTTTTCCATCTGTATGCGGGCCTCCTCTTTGTTGCCAGTTTTGTGCAGCAATCTTGCGTAAAGATCCAATGTATACAGCTCTTCCTGTTTGGTCGTAACCTTTTTCATCCACAATACACATTGTTCCAGTACTTTCATATCATCACACTGCTCGATGGCATCCCGGCAAAAACTGCTGACAGCATATACATCCGGGTCATGCTCATTCATTCTGCCGGCTAGCATTGCAAACGCTTCCGGCCATCTGCCTTCACTACGCAACATCGCTTCTTCCTTCTGTTGCAGAAAGGTACCTACTGTTTCTTTTTCCAAATGCAGCCGGGCTATATGTACTGCAGTATCAAACATGGCCCTGTTCTTTTGACGTATAGCATCAGAAAATTTCTGTATGGTAATCATCGTAACAATAAAAAGCACATCTGTTTTATCATACAACTCCCGGTATTTTTTTATGTTATCCAGGAAAAATCTGTTCACCTTTTCATTGCCACCTCCAAAATAACAGAGTATGGCAAAAGGTGCTTCGCCAAGATAGTTGTTGGCTGTATCCCAGTAAGCCTTTACGCTTACATCAACATTCTTAATATTAACCCTGTTAACATACTCCTCATAAAACCGGGGATAGATTAATGCAGTGGAAACTGATACCCCTTTTACATAGTTGTTGTTCCTGTTCCTGATAATACCTTCGTCAAGAAAAGCAAGGTAGTTCTTAACAAGGTCCTCATCTGAACCCCCAAATCCATATAACTTATTCAGCAACTGCTGTTTTTCATTCAAAACAATAGTAGTAGGGTACATGCCTACATGATGTTTCAATGTAAGCCTGTGTGCGCTATCCTTCTCCGCATCATACTTCAGTACAATGAATTTTTTACCGATCTCATTGGCAATAGCTGTATCCCGGAATATTCTTCTGTCAAGATCTTTACACGGACCACACCAACTGGTATAAAAATCTACCAGTAGCAATTTATGTTGCAACCGGCATTCTGCTTTGGCTTTTTCATAATCCTGGTTGATGATCGTGAGGTTTTGAGCTTGTACGGTATGTATAATACATACCATTAAAAAAACTACGTGAGCAATAGTTTTGTTTTTCATGCTTCAGGCTTTAAGTTTTAATATTTATTAACAAGGGAGCATTCTCCTTGCGCATACCAAAGGTACGATATATTTCGTACCTTTGGTATAAATCCAGTCATTCCGGGCAAAAATGTGGTTGAGCTCATACCACAGATGCCGGGCTTTCTTTGTTTGCACTGGTAGTTGTATATTTATTATCTCCTCACCGCTTTGTAGTACAATAAAAACATTAACATGAGAATGTATTTGCCGCATCCATGTCTGCGCTATGTATGTTACAGTATGATTGCACTGCTCCTATTATTACCCGGACGGTTACACGCACAGGAAAAAGAAACCAGGATGCAATGGTGGCGCGATGCTCGTTTTGGATTGTTCATTCACTGGGGATTGTACTCCATTCCTGCAGGCGAATGGAACGGCCAAACAAATTACGGGGAATGGATCCGCAACAATGCTAAAATTCCTCTGGAAACCTATGATAAATTTGTGCAGCAGTTCAATCCCGCACAATTCAACGCTGCGAAATGGGTAGCAATGGCCAAAGAAGCAGGTATGAAATACATTGTGGTTACCACCAAACATCACGATGGATTTGCCATGTTCAATTCAAACTTTACTGACTTCGATATTATGTCAACACCGTTTCACCGCGATGCCATGAAGGAACTGGCCGATGCCTGTACCAAAGCAGGTATTCAACTGTGTTTTTATCATTCTATCATGGACTGGCATCATCCTGATTACCTGCCACGTCGTACATGGGAAACAGACAGATCTGTTGCAGGAGCAGATTTTGATCGTTATGTACTCTATATGAAGAACCAGTTGCGTGAATTACTTACCAACTATGGCAAGATCGGTGTACTATGGTTTGACGGTGAATGGGAAAATACCTGGAATCATCAGCGCGGTAAAGATCTGTACAACTATGTACGCAGTTTACAACCCGGTATCATTATCAACAACCGTGTGGATGTGGGTCGTGATGGAATGGAAGGTTCTACTAAATCAGGTGAATTTGCAGGTGATTATGGCACACCTGAACAGGAAATTCCTGCCACCGGTATTCCAGGCACTGACTGGGAAAGCTGTATGACCATGAACAACAACTGGGGTTACAACAGTCATGATCAAAATTGGAAATCACCACAGCAACTGATACGCAACCTGGTAGACATTGCTTCTAAAGGAGGTAATTTTTTATTGAATGTTGGTCCCACTGCTGAAGGATTGTTCCCACAGGCAAGTATTGACAGGCTGAAAGCCATCGGTAGCTGGATGAAAATAAACAACGAAGCTATTTACGGTACTTCAGCCAGTCCGTTCAGGAAACTGGAATGGGGAAGATGTACACAAAAAAAGATCAATGGGATTACACGTCTGTACCTGCACATATTCGACTGGCCCTCCGACAATAAACTGGTAATACCCGGCCTGGGCAATACTATTACCAAAGCCTTTGCTTTACATAATAAAAAAAACCTGAAAACAACACAGCAACATGCCAGCCAGGTCATTGATATCTCTGGTGTATCGCAGCAGGAGTATGCAACAGTAATAGCAGTAGATATTACCGGCAACCCGGTTGTATACACAGAGCCAGCTATCAGGGCAGATGAAAACATATTTACCGATCAACTGGTTGTTAATATCAGTACAGATGTACCCAATGCATTTGTACACTATACCACTGATGGTACGGAACCCGGTATTACTTCCCAAAAGGTATCAGCCCCTATTGTACTAAAACAAACCTCTACCATCAAAGCGGTTTGTGTGGTCAATCACAAACCGGTATCATCTGTATCGGTAGTAAAATTTGAAAAAGTAATACCTGCGCCTGCAAGAATAGTTTCCGTTGGCGGACAGGGTTTACAATTCGCTTCTTACAAAGGCAAGTGGAATGTGGTACCCGATTTTTCCACACTTAATCCCGATAACAGCGGACACGTTGCCAATTTTGATATACGCTCCAAACAGGGACAGGAAGAATATGGTTTTGTATTTGACGGGCTGATCAATATACCGGCGGATGGCGTATATACTTTTTATATCTCTTCCGACGATGGCAGCAAACTGCTGATTGATGATGCAATTGCCATTGACAATGATGGCTTGCATGGTATGAATGAAAAAAGCAGCAGTGTGCCCTTGGCAAAAGGATACCATACGATCAAAGTATTGTTCTTTGAAAACAGTGGAAGCGACGATCTTAAACTATACTGGAAGGGACCGGGATTTAACAAGAGCATCATTCCCGACAATGTTCTGTTCAGAAAGAGTAATTAAAAAGAGCTTATTATAAAACAAGCGGTCCCGGTTTTGCCGGGACCGCTTCACTTATTTTCCTTTAAATATTGCTTTACGCTTTTCAAGAAAGGCTGTAGCTCCTTCTTTCATATCTTCTGTTGCAAAACATTCACCAAAGGCATTGGCTTCCGCCGCATATCCATCTTTCGTATGATCAAATACTGCATTGGCAGTCTGGATACACTTGGCAATGGCCAGCGGTGCCTTTGTATTAATGGTAGCCAGTATACCACGCACTTTATTCAACAGTTCATCCTGCGGCACTACATAATTTACCAGTCCGTATTGCAATGCAGTCGCCGCATCAATCATTCCTCCTGTCATCAGTAATTCCAGTGCGCGGCCTTTACCGATCAGTTGTGTCAGGCGTTGTGTACCACCATAACCGGGAATCAATCCCAGGTTTACTTCCGGCTGACCAAATTTTGCGTTTTCAGCAGCAATCCGGAAATGACAGGCCATAGCCAGCTCACAGCCACCGCCCAGCGCAAACCCATTTACAGCAGCTACAATGGGCTTGTGCGATTGCTCTATTTTGAAAAAAATATCCTGGCCTTTCCTGGACAGATCAATGCCTTCTTCATGTGTCAATGTAAGAAACTCGCTGATATCAGCACCGGCTATAAACGCCTTGTTACCTGCACCCGTAATGATGGCTGACTGTATGGCAGGATCTTTATACACAACGTCTACGGCGTCATCCAACTCATCCATCACTGTTTTGTTCAGTGCATTCAGCTTATCAGGTCTGTTTACAGTAATTGTACAGATATTGTTTTCCGTATGAACAAGAAGCGATTGATACATACAATATTTTTTTCAAAAGTACGGTTCTTGTTACAAAAAGTAACCCTTTGCCTGGCGGGCAGAGGGTTGAATTGTTTTTCATGACTTACTGATACTTATCCGTTTTTTACCCTGTCTCTTTTAGCTTTTATCTTTACTGTAGGGTAAGCCCGGTTGTAGAAGCTATAACCGAAGGTTAAAAAGAATACTTTAGCATCTGTATGCTGGTATACTTTTACGCCGCTGCCGTCTCTATAACCCTGGTTGAAAAAGTTGTTAAGATAGTATTGTGCTTTAAAGCTGAAATTTTTGTTTACCTGCACACCTGCAAATAATGAGGGCATAAATCTATCGGTACGGTCGCTGAACCACTCATTGAACTTGCTTTTTTTATCACCGCCAATAAATAGTTTTTCTTTATAGTTCATGGCCATATCCAGCTCTGCTCCGCCAAAGAAAAAGGTTCCTTCTCTAAGATTGCCCAATTTAAAACCAATGGGTATGCCTACGGTATAAACACGTCTTTTCAGTTTTACAGAATCAACCTTTGTGATCAGACCGATATTTTTAATGTTCAAACCGGTAAAAAAACCGGCGTGATCCGACACATCATAGTTAAAATTAGCACCCACATTAAAGAATAATGTAAACCTGGGAATAGAGGTAACGCGGTTGTTGTTGTCTTTTACAGAAGAGAAAGAGATAATGCCACCGTTGCCGCCGGCAGTAAAGTACATATGTTTATCCTTTTCTTTTATATCGGCTTGCTGAGCATTTACAGTAACTGTTATTAATACCATTGCTATTACACCGTACAATATCTTTTTCATGTCAGTTGATTTTATACAAGTGATACGACAGGCCAGCACAAAAGTTACAACTGCTGAAAAAAAGATTTTACACCTGGTAAATGCGTGCAATGACAGGGATAAAAGGTCAATTACATGGATGAGCAACAAAATAACCTGTTATCCCATTTCCCGGTAAATATGGATATTAAAAACTACGATGCTCTTTTACCCAGTTGGTAATATAGCCGGCAATATCAACGGTAGAGGTACCCGGAGGGAACAGTTTGCCTACGCCCAGCCCTTGCAACTGCTGTACGTCATCATCAGGAATGATTCCGCCGCCGGTCAGCAGCACATCGTCCATTCCTTTTTCTTTCATCAGGGCAATGATCTTGGGAAAAACAGTCATATGGGCTCCGCTGAGAATACTGACACCAATAGCATCTACGTCTTCCTGCAATGCAGCATTGACCACCATTTCCGGCGTCTGGCGCAAGCCGGTATAGATCACTTCCATACCCGCATCACGCAACGCAGTGGCAATCACCTTCGCACCGCGATCATGTCCGTCAAGACCAACCTTGGCAACCAATACCCTTATAGGACGCTCCATAATTTGATTCATATAGCAATTTTATCGTTATAAGCTGCGAGCCATGAGCTTCCGCCCACGAGCCTTAAAACCCTTCAAATTTAACCGAGTTTATTCATAAAGCTCATAAGCATTTTCTATTCTTCATCCACGTTTTTTAATAACTCATCGCGCAGCTTTTTATCTCCCATATTCTACGGGCTGTGCTATCAGCACTTGTGTTTCCAGTTCAAAACTTGAGCCAGGTGATATTTCTATAAACCGCTTATAATCTTTTTCACTGCTTCTGCTGCTTCCCTCCGCAATATTAGAATGGAATAGGAATTGCACACCTGCTTATTTGTGACGAGATCCAAATTTTTCCTCCTTCAGAAAAGTACCTGCTAACTTAAAAGAACCAACTGCATCTCAAATCCCCTTTGCCAGATTCTTGATTCTTGAAAGTTTCTCATATGGATATTTTGAAATAAGCAATCGCCGGTATCAGGCTGGCAGCCCGAAGCTTACAGTAACTCCAAAGTTGTACGAACCCGATTAATCGTTTCTTCCCTCCCGATCACAGCGGCAATATCAAACACACCCGGACCAAATTTGCCACCTACCAGCATAATACGCAGAGGTAACATCAGTTCACCCGGTTTGATCTGGCTGGAGGCTGCCAGCTCTTTGAATGTTTTTTCCAGTTCATCGTGCTGCCAGTTGGTACCGGTCTGCCAGGTTTCAGTCAATGCAGTAAAGAATTGTTTTTTCTTATCATCCCATTTAGGCTTCACAGCATCAATATCGATTGTAGCAGGTGTTTCAAAAAAGAAAACAGCCTGCGGATAAAAATCTGTCAGCAATGCGCAACGCTCCTTTACCAGCGAAATGATCTTTTCCAATCTAGTATCATCAGTTACCTGCAGGTTACGATCTGCCAGCACCTGTTTTACTGCAGGCATCAACGCGGCAGCATCCTGTTTTTTGATCCATTCGTGATTGAACCATTTGGCTTTTTCAAAATCGAACTTGGCACCTCCTTTATGAACGCGTTCCATCGAAAATTTCTGCACCAGTTCTTCCAGGGTAAAGATCTCCTGGTCGGTACCATCATTCCAGCCAAGCATGGCCAGCATATTCACAAACGCTTCGGGTACAAAACCCAGTTCGCGAAAACCTTTTACCAGCTCGTTGCTCTTAGGGTCAAGCCAGTTCATCGCAAATACGGGGAAACCGAGACGGTCGCCATCCCGTTTGCTCAGTTTACCATTACCATCCGGTTTAAGGATCAATGGCAGATGTGCCCATTGCGGCATATCGCTTTCCCAACCCAGGTACTTCCACAACAATACGTGTACCGGTGCGCTGGGCAGCCATTCTTCTCCGCGGAATGCATGGGTGATTTTCATCAGGTAATCATCAACCACCACCGCCAGGTGATAGGTAGGCATACCATCAGCTTTCAGCAGTACCTTATCATCAACCAGTCCTGTATGAAAACTTACTTCACCGCGGATCATATCGGTAAAAGAAACGGTTTCATTTTCCGGCATGGCAATGCGGATCACATGCGGAACACCATCTTCCAGCAATCTTTGAGTTTCCTCAAAAGTCAGTGACAATGAATTGCGCATCTGCATGCGGATGGTATGGTCGTATTGCGGAGAAGGTTTTTCCGGCGTTTTAAATCTCTCGCGCATGGTTTCCAGCTCATCGGGGCGGTCAAACGCATAATAAGCCCTTCCCTCACGTACCAGGAATTCGGCATATTCACGGTAAATACTTTTCCGCTCACTCTGGCGGTAGGGAGCATACGGGCCGCCTTTATAGGGACTTTCATCCGGTTGCAAACCACACCAGGTTAAACACTCAGTGATATATTCTTCTGCACCCGGTACAAAACGGGTTTGATCGGTATCTTCTATACGCAGGATAAAATCTCCGCCATGCTGACGGGCAAACAGATAATTGTACAACACTGTCCGTACGCCGCCCAGGTGCAGACCTCCTGTAGGACTGGGCGCAAAACGCACTCTAACTTTTTTTGCCATAGGCCGCAAAGATAGAGATTTCGGTTCCGAATACGACAACCGGCATTACAGGAATACCGGTTCCATACTATTCTGAAGCACCCTTTCCATGAAGCAGCAATATTGGCTGCTACAGCGCGTTATAGCTACATGCGTAAAAGTCTGCGCCTGGTACTATTGCTGCTGCTGGCAGCCAACGGAGCCATATCACAGTTAACATACCAAAACCTGTATGTTGATTATGATAGTGCAAAGACCTATAAAAATCTTACCATCATTCCTATTCGTCCGCGTGGCAATGGCTTCGGTGAACAAACCAGGTTGCTGTACAATTACCCCGATATTATTTCTCTCAGCCAGGCATTGAAACAGGGGCTGGCCACCATCAGCGAACGCGGCACGGCTTCCACTGAAAATGTACACTGGCTACGGATCAACAATAAATCCGGCAAATCCATCTTCATTGCCTCCGGTGAAATGATCATGGGCGGCCGCCAGGACCGGATGGTAACCCGCGATACCATACTGGCACCTTCCGACCGTGACGAATACATTCCGGTAATGTGTGTGGAAGAAGGCAGGTGGAGTGACAAGGAAAAAAAATTCACCTATTACAATTATGCCAATCCCCGGCTGCGCAAAGTACTTGACCAATCCAAAAACCAGTTACTGATCTGGAAAGAAATACTGGGTCAACTCGATTACAGTAAGATCAACTCTCCATCACTGGCCTATACAGCCCGTCGGCAGGACAAAAAATTTATGCTGCAGCAGGACGAATACTTCCGGTACTTTATGCAACAGTTCCGGCAGGTAGACAGCAGTGTAACCGGCTTTATATGCATGAGCGGCGATAAGATTATCGGTTGTGATATTTTTGCAGGCGTAAATCTTTTTCAGGGCCAGCTCGAATCCCTGCTGCATGGATATATTGAAGAAGCTATTGCGTATGGACATACAGGTACCGTACCACGTGAAAAGATACAGGAGTATCTCGACAAAATTCTCACCAACGAAACATTGCAACAACAATACCTCGAAAAGAATGGAAAGATCTACCGTTACAAAAACAGGATCTTTCACATTACAGGATATGCTCCGTAACTTCGGTCACCTTTGATAAAGGTCAAATTATTTATGTTGTACCTGGTAAAAACGCCCTGGTGGCTAAAACGATTATATCCGCGATGTATATGGGATATCCCTGTAAAGGATAAGATCATTTATCTCACCTTCGACGATGGACCGCATCCGGAGATCACGCCATTTGTACTGGATACGCTTGAGCAATACCAGGCACGGGCCACTTTTTTCTGCATCGGCAAAAATGTACAAGCACATCCGGATGTATACCAGGAAATATTACTCCGAGGTCACCGCACCGGCAATCATACATTCAATCACCTGAACGGATGGAAAACAGATGATGCAAAATATATCCGCAACATTACAGAAGCTGCAGACTATATTGATTCCGATCTGTTTCGCCCACCGTATGGAAGAATTTCAAAATTACAGGCCAGGCTATTGTCCGATCCTCCCGCAACTGCCGGCAGCAAAGCTTTCAGCATTATTATGTGGACTGTTCTGAGCGGTGATTTTGATACATCATTAAGTGCAGACAAATGTACCGTCAACGTTATTGTCAACACGCAACCCGGTTCAATAGTGGTATTTCACGATAGTACAAAAGCATTTCCACGCATGCAGACTGCGCTGCCAAAAACATTACAATACTTTAGTGCAAGAGGCTACAGGTTTGAATCAATTCAACTGTAAAATGTAAGCGAAGCGGAAGCAAAATGAATTAGAAGTTCTCTAAAAAAAGTTGGGCCTGGGTAGACACCCTGGCCCGTTTTTAATCCGTACCCTATGAAAACTGACTTAAAGGTATAAACTTTTTTGATTAATGCAAAGTAATTTCGCAGCACCCTTTATTAACAGGTTTTCCGCAAGCCAGCCGCAGGCGCCGGTTACAACGGCTCTACCCAAAAACCAGAGTCTGCTTACGGTTAAAAACGAACTGGTATCGATCCGTTAAAGTTTCACCAACGCTTTTCAGTCAACATAAGCCATGCGTTGCCGCAAACAGATCTGAACAATTGTTTTCGATCATCTATCCATCGCAATGCACACAACTTTTACGTGCATCAATACCGTCAGGCCGCTAATACAGGCTGTTTCATTACACAGTTCATCTTGTATTGTGCAACACTGCCGTTTATAAACTACTGTTACAATTCATTATACCTGTTACAGGGAAACAATTAGTTCACAACATCACGTAAACCAGGCAGGCTATTAACAGTTACTCACTACCCGCCTGCCCAGACGGGTAGATACCATACTTTTTGTCTGGATTTTCTTCTGCAACAATTCAGTAGAACTACTTTTTTTTCGATCTTTCCCCGATCCATAAAATCAGTAGAACTACTCAAAGCATTTAGCCGCTTTTAGACACCTTCCAACCCTATAGATAACACAATAATTTAATATGGAACCTATTGCCAGCTTGCCATACACAGCCGGATGAAATAATTTAAAAAATAGTTTATTTGTCAGAACTTAGCACCCAGTTATGAGCATGCAATTAATTGATACACACTGCCATTTGTATTCCCAGGTTTTCTCAACCGACATCAATGCAGTGCTGGAAAGAGCTGAACAGGAAGGGGTAGAGCAGTTTTACCTGCCGGCAATTGATAATGAAACCCACGAAGCGATGTTGCAACTGGAAGCCAGTCATCCCGGCAAATGCATTGCTATGATGGGGGTACATCCCTGCTCTGTTCAGGCAGATTATGAAAACGAACTGAAAATAGCAGAAGAATGGCTGGGCAAAAGAAAGTTTGCCGCTGTGGGTGAAATCGGCCTGGATTATTACTGGGACCGCTCGTTTGATAAAGAACAAAAAATAGCTTTCCATCGCCAGATAGAATGGGCTTTACATTACCGGCTGCCCATCGTGATCCACTCGCGTGAAAGCATGGATGATAGTATCGCTATTGTTAAAGAGCACCAGAACGGTAATCTTCGCGGCATTTTCCATTGTTTTGGTGGTAGTGCTGAAATGGCCCGCAAGGTGATTGATCTTGGCTTTTTCCTGGGCATCGGCGGCGTACTGACCTATAAAAAATCAGGACTGGACGAAGCCTTACAGGATATTCCCCTGGAACATATTGTACTGGAAACAGATGCGCCTTACTTATCGCCGGTTCCTTTCCGCGGCAAACGCAATGAAAGCAGCTATTTAAAATATGTGGCAGATAAACTGGCCGAGATAAAAAACTGCAGCCGGGAAGAGGTTGCTGCAGTTACTACAGCCAATGCACAAAAAATATTCGGAAGCTAAGTTGTGAAATTGTATTTTTGCACCCCATTCAAAAAATGGGTAGCCAGAGTCGCCTTTAAGGCAAACAGTTCATTGTAATGATTTATTCCCGGAGACGTGTCCGAGTGGTTGAAGGAGCACGCCTGGAAAGTGTGTATACGGGAAACCGTATCGCGAGTTCGAATCTCGCCGTCTCCGCTTCTTTTTACGCCTGCGCTTTTGCTGATTAACTGCTGTTACAAAAATTAAGCGCCTGGTAAATCATGAACGATCTTTTGCATACATCCTTCAATATTTGAAGGATTTTTCTTTTTACACAGATCAATGCCAGCATTTCGATATCAGGAAAGAACAAATATGCTGAAGACTTCAGTAAAATGATATTTATAAAGCCGGTTACTTAAAACTCCCCTTCCCGGATATAGGGATGTGTCCACAGAATAACTGTAAGCAATACAGCCTTACACCAGGCATTGTACATTGCCTCCACTTCATTGGCAGCATGTCCCTTCTGTGCCAGGAAAGGCTTTATGGTTGCAGTAAAAGGGTACACAAAGGCAATCATATACCGGTAATGTATTATGGGCTCTGCAGCTACATTATCTGTCTTATTCTTTTTAGCCCTGTGGTGGCGTAATGCAATTTCATGCTGGTAGTTCAACCATTCCTGGTCGTACACCCGAAAGCAGAGATCTTTCAGCCACTGCCCTATCCGTTTGCGTACTGCGGTGAGATATGTAAGATTAGCTTGTCCGTTTTCTGTAAAATAATGCAGCAGGTGTTGTTGGTGCCCTATAAACTCATACCAGCAATCCAGGATGCTGCTTACCTGGTCAGACAGGATAGCGCCCGCCTTACGAAGCTGCAGTTCATCTTCTTTTGTAAACAACAGGGCTGCTTTCAACAAACGTAATTCCTCCAGGCTAACAGGCGACATGGCAACCATGCCATAGTCGTACCCCTTTATCCTTTTAGTTTGCATAGAGGTGGTTTAATGGTTCGACAATTCAGGATAAAACAAATATAATTCATGCTCCCCTACGATCATAACTACAATTGTCCAATTTTTAACCTGAATATATACACTAAAAAAGGCCGCTGCGCCTGGCAGCGACCTTACAACACCGCTCTATGCTTGTACCTGAGCCTTTTAAATCGAATAGTAGATATGCACTATATAAACAGTTGTGCAATAAATACTACCAAAGATCCCGGTACTTTTTTACATTAATTATTTATGCTGTCGGGCAAATAAAAACTATAGAAAAGATATATCATCAGAAGGCAGGTAATTGTATTTAGCGCAATGTATACGACACCTGTTACAGAACAATTAAACAAAAGGATACCTGAACCACGTAGTTATGTGGCCTGTAACATCCGATCAACATTAAAAATGACTGCTGTACTTAAAACCACACCAGGCAGCACACTGTTCAATATAACAGTATGCAGGCATGTATAATAACCGGTTTACAATAGTTAAAAAGAGGCGCCTCCATACTTTGCTAACCACCCCGGCGTAGATATCAGTGCGCCAAAGATAAAAACGCAGTAAAATTATAGTCGATCAATTCCGTTAAAAAATATACCGCTATGATGAAAAATGAAAAAAAGTTTATTTTTTCCGGTAGCTGCCTGGGGGGGTATGAAAACAGGCTTTAAAAGCAGCCGAAAAAGTAACCGTATTACGGTAACCAACCCGGTTGGCAATTTCTGACATAGTAAGTGTTGTTGTCACCAACAGTTTACGCGCCTTTACCATACGATGCCAGCGTACAAATTCAAATACAGGCATACCATAGATCTTTTTAAAACCGGCCTGCAGCTTATATACCGTAACACCCGCAGACACTGCTATTTCCTGCAATGAAAAATACTGGTTAAGGTTTTTCAGTAACCAATCGCGGGTACGGTATATACTATCCATTTCCCGGTCACTGAACTTTACCGCTCTTATCACCGGGTTCAGCGTTGCCTGTTGTAAAGCCAAGGCCAGCACTTCATGACCCTTTGTTTTTAGCTGTAAGTGTATGGGTTCAGCACCGGCTACCGGGCGCAGTATGTTATCTACAGTATCCAGCATTTCAGTAGATGCTACCTGGTTGGTCCGCCACAACACACCTGCCTGCTGCTGACCCATCTTACTAACAAAGTCACCCAGTACAGGATAATACTTCATAAACCTGGACAAATAGTGTTCTGTATAGTAAATAGAGATATTCTCATAATAGCCCGGTTTTCGAAAGCGCATATTATTAGGTGTATCAGGTACATATAACATATTATATGCCCACTCATGCATCAATCGTTCTGCCTTATTTCCTGCATCATACAGCCGGCTGTTTACAAGATTAATATGCAGTGCCGGCTGTGATAAACCTCCTGTGCAGGTAAACGTTTCAGCGCGTTTCAGCAATGCACACATATAGACGATGCAAAAACCTGCCCCCTGCCATTCCTGGAACAGCAGGTCTCCGGCTATTCCTGAAGCTGTTATAAAATCGGCCCCCGGTATCCTGTAAGCTTCCAGCGCAGATGGTACCCCATCAGACAGCTTCAGCTCCCCGCTGCTGCGAGCCTCAATCTTAATCAACATGTTTGTCTCATTATTTTTAGTTAAAAGGTGCCAGGTATGTATTGCCTTTAACCATGCCCATAGTAATGTGCCTGCGCAAATGCACAGCACAAACATGCAGACAATCACGTCATGCACACTGGCATACAAAACACAATACAGACTTGTTCCGGATTGCTCCTGGTAAATACTGATACCCTTGCCGGGCGGAACAGGGCATATGCACAGACATACGCTGTTCCTCTGGTGAGAATCTCATGCTCTGGAAACCATTTCCCGCTTCTTCCTGAACAGGTAGCAGCAGGCCATCACTTTACCCAGAAAGTGTTGGAGGTTTTCATAAACGGATTTCTATAGAGGTAGGTCATGCAAAGTAAACGAAAGTACAATCCTGCATCTGTCCCGGTTTCACAACATCTATACATCATACCACATATACCGGCTCCTCACATCTATCAGGCACATTCCGGGTGATCAACACATCTTAGCTACGGGGGATTGTTATAGTAAGGATATCTGGCCTGCTAAAGTAAAGAATATCCTGTTAATAATTTCACATAGAAAAAGCTAATATCTTACACAAAAGGGATAGAAAGCAGGAAAAACAGTTGTTTTCAGCAGAAAAAACGATTATTACAGGCCGCAAATCAGTCACAACAGGCATAGAAAAAGCCACTGTACTGAAGTACAGCGGCGGATTAGAAATGAGAAAATTGTACCCGTTAGTAGAAACAAACAGGGTTCCTATTCTCAGCCAAACCCGTTCCAAAAACTAGCGGTAACCTGCCCGGAATGCATCTTTTTTTACAAACTTACTTACCGCTTCAAAGCATAGTAATTTCAAATATCATAACTTCGTTTATACTAACCGTATAATATAAGTGTTATCATATATTTCAGCCTAAACTGTACGGTGTATTTTTATAAAATTCGTATAACCGGTTTGGTTATTCTGTAAACCTTCTGTTGTTTTATATAGATGTTGTAATGATGTACTTGCCAGCAATCAGCAACCACTGTTCTGCAGCACCTGTTGTTTACGGCAAATAAGCATACTACTCCCTTCCATTACACAGTAGCAACTACTCAAAAAGACACTGATTAGCGCCCGGGCATGACGTTACATGCTCAAGAATCCTGATACTCCATAAAGCTCAATGTATGCACTTGTTAGTGCATGGATATTGTTTATTGTGTGTTGTAAACTCATCAATACCTATAACCCACGCTTATGAAAGTGAAGTCTTTACCGGCGCAACCTGCAGTAACACCGCCAGAACAAATCAAAAAAGAAATATTACCGTTTCAGTGTACACATGCTGCTTTTACCTGGCGTCCCGTTGTATTGGAAGATGATTTTCCTACCATTTACCAATGGATGAAAAGAAGATACGCGGGCCCTCACTGGCAGGATACAGAGGCCACTGCCCTGATGCTGAAAGAAACCAGCGAGCTGGCACTGGAAAGCGGACTGGCAGATATTACTATTGGTATGCTGGAAAATGAAATGATCGGCTATGCTGAGGTCAGCAGTGTTACAAACGATGATATAAGTCTGTACTATCCTTGTCGTGAGGGTGATTATATATTACGCCTGTTGACAGATCCGCAGCGGATAATGCCGGCTGAAATATACATCGCATTACTACAATCCTGTTTAAAACAGATAGCAGTTAATTCCATAATAAAACGTGTTATGATGGAAGCAGACTATCACCTGTATGTATATGTGTTAAAAGAGGCAGGGTTTAAATGCCTGACCACGTTTATAAGAAATAATGAAATAGCTGTGCTGTATTATTATGAACCGTCCATAGCGATACCTGGGTAAACACATCCGAAGAAATGTCCCGGGAACACCTGTTTCAATTGGTATCCACTGATTACTGTCCGCCTTATCCGGGCGCTGGTGTTTCCGGCGCCTTTTTATTAAAAAAAATTCCCGCTGTTGAAACAGCGGGATCAATGAAAAACCCTATTACCTATTAAATATTGTAAAAAGCCGTTACTGTTATTGTCAAAAGCACTGTAGCGACTTTGTGTTTATTCAGTTGTTTGAACTGCATTACATTTGTCAATCATCATACCTCATTTTCTGGCACACCTGTAAAGCCACATGACATACCTATCGAAACTTCTAAAATAAAATTCAATTATTTAATTATCAATTATTTAGAAAACCAGAATTTATTACACTTTTTCACTGGGCCTAATAATGGCATTTCGGAACAACTCTCTTTTTGTCCCAAAAAAGGAAATTTTTATCCCAAAAAGGGACACAGCTAAACGATTTTTCATTACCCATGCTTGCTGCTTTTCGTATCTTTTCACAAAAGGTTGTTGTTATGCATACCCGTTTCACGATATGCCTGTTGATAGCTACCGGATGTTTTGCCTGCCAGTCGGGCGATAAAAAACACCAGCAAACACCCGATGACCTGGCTGTAAAATACCAACTGGATAAGATCCAGCTACCGCCGGGTTTTCATATATCCGTGTATGCACTGGTGCCGGATGCACGCAGCATGTGCCAGGGAAGCAAGGGAACCTTGTTTGTTGGCAACCGGGGAGAGGACAATGTGTACGCCATCACAGACCGCGATAAAGACGGCAAGGCCGATGATATTACAATTATAGCTTCTCATCTCAATACGCCCAATGGAGTAGCTTTTCACAACGGTAGCCTGTATGTGGCAGAGATCAACCGTATACTGCGGTACGACGATATTGAGAACAGGCTTACCAACCCACCGGCTCCTGTAGTGGTGTACGATAAGTATCCCGACAAAACACATCATGGCTGGAAGTTCATAGCCTTTGGCCCCGATGGGAAATTATATGTACCCGTAGGCGCCCCCTGCAATGTTTGTGACGAAAAGGATTCCGTATTTGCTACCATCACCCGTATAAACGCCGATGGGTCAGGTATGGAGATCTTTGCCAAAGGCGTTCGTAATTCAGTAGGTTTTGCCTGGCATCCTGAAACCGGCGAACTGTGGTTTACCGACAACGGACGCGATAACATGGGTGATGATATTCCCAATTGCGAGCTGAACTATGCTCCACGCAAAGGCATGCATTTCGGATTTCCTTATTGCCACGAAGGAGATATTCCTGATCCGGAATTTGGAAAAGGAAAGAACTGCAATGATTATACATCACCGGCAGCCAAACTGGGACCGCATGTTGCTCCGCTGGGGATGCGTTTTTATACCGGCAGGATGTTTCCCGCTGAATACCACAACCGGATCTTCATTGCACAGCACGGCAGTTGGAACAGAAGCGTGCCTATTGGTTACCGCGTTATGATAGCTACACTGGAAAGCAATAAAGTGGTGAAATACGAACCTTTTGCAACAGGATGGTTACAAAATAATACAGATGTATTGGGCAGACCAATGGACGTAGAAGTGGCCGCAGACGGAGCCTTACTGATCAGTGATGATAAAGCAGGAATTATTTACCGGGTAAGCTATGATGGGAAGTAGTGAATGTTCAATGGTCAATAATAGTGAATGACTGCTGTTTTTCAACCCCGAGACCTCCGGACTGCATTTTCATTAGGCGTACGCTACTCTCCGGCTTACATCTATTCTTCTTCTGCATCCACCACCTTATTCAATCCCAGTTTGTCAATGGCAATGGCAGCGGCTATCTGGCTGGCGTCTTTTTTATTGTATGCTTTGCCCTGTGCCAATAGTTCGCCATCTACTACAGCACCAATGGTAAAAAGGCGGCGACCGCCTTCAATACGTTCATCCAGGGTTTCAAATTCAAGGTTTTTACCATTCTTGTTCGCCCAGCCGTACAGCTTGTTCTTATGGTTGATCTCCAGGTTTTCCAGGTCTTCCATGTACAGGTGAGGAATGATTATACATTCAAAGACCCATTTTTTAGTCTTTTCAAACCCCTTATCCAGGTAAATGGCGCCCACTACTGCTTCCAGCGTGTTGCCAAATATCTGGCTCATTTTGAGAGAGTTATCAAACTTATTGTAGAAAGTGATCTTTTTCAGGCCCATTTTAATGGCAATCTCATTCAGCTTGTTGCGATTGACCATTTTACTGCGCATTTCGGTCAGAAAACCTTCTTCTTTGTAGGGATATTTTTTGAAGAGAAAGTCGGCTACAATGCCACTGAGGATGGCATCTCCCAAATATTCCAGTCGTTCATTGTTCTCATCAGCACCATCGCGTACTGAGCGATGGGTAAGTGCTGCCTTATACAAAGCGGTCTTCCCCGGGGTAAACCCCAGCACATTATGCAGGTTTTGCTTAAAAGCCAACGTGCTATTCTCCTTGCCAAATAATCGGTTCAGGATTCCCACGATTGTCAAGCTACAAATTTTTCATCAAGCCAAAAAAACAATTCAAGGCACAACTGTGAAAGTTAATGCGATACTATTCAACGAATAAGGTCTATGAAAAATTATGCGCTGTATTTTTTTACAATCACACAGGCATTATGTCCGCCAAAACCAAAGGTATTACTGAGCGCTGCTCTTACTGTCCGTTGCTGGGATTTTCCAAAGGTGAAATTAAGACGTGAATCCAGTCCGGGATCATCTGTAAAGTGATTGATGGTAGGTGGCACTACATCATGAATAACACTCATAATGCAGGCAATGGCTTCTACCACACCGGCAGCACCCAGGCAATGGCCTGTCATAGATTTAGAAGAACTGATATTAACGTTGAAGGCATGTTCACCAAAAACATCGGTAATAGCTTTTACCTCTGCAGCATCACCCAGCGGGGTAGAGGTACCGTGTGTATTGATATAATCAATGTCCGACGGCTTCATACCTGCATCTTCCAGGGCTGCCAGCATTACATTTTTAGCACCCAGACCTTCAGGGTGAGGGGCTGTAATATGGTGAGCATCTGCAGTAGCACCGGCTCCTGCTATTTCACAGTAAATTTTAGCACCGCGTTTCAGGGCATGTTCCAGTTCCTCCAGTACCAGTACACCGGCACCTTCGCCCATTACAAAACCATCACGGTCTTTGTCGTACGGGCGGCTGGCTGTTTGCGGATCATCATTACGCTCGCTCAACGCTTTCATGGCATTAAAACCACCAACGCCTGCTTCACTGATAACACTTTCCGAACCACCGGAAACGATGATATCAGCCTTACCTAGGCGGATGATGTTAACAGCCTCCATAATAGCATTGGTTGAAGATGCGCAGGCGCTTACCACCGCAAAATTGGGTCCCCGGAAACCGTGCCGCATAGAAATATGACCTGCAGCAATATCCAGGATCATTTTAGGGATGAAGAAGGGATTGAAACGGGGAGTGCCGTCACCTTTGGCAAAATTCATTACTTCTTCCTGGAAGGTGATCAATCCGCCGATACCGCTGGCAAATATTACCCCTACCCTGTCCTTATTTACGTTCTGATCCGTAATACCAGCATCGGCTACAGCCTGATCACTGGCTACCAATGCGGTTTGTGTAAACCGGTCCATTTTACGGCCCTCTTTTTTATCGAGGAATTCAAACGGATCAAAGTTTTTCAGTTCGCAGGCAAAACGTGTTTTGAACTTGGTAGCATCGAATAAGGTAATAGGAGCGGCACCGGAAACGCCATGGATAAGTCCATTCCAGTAATCCTGTAAATTATTGCCGATAGGTGTTAAAGCACCTATACCAGTAACAACAACTCTTTTCAATTGCATAGCGCAGGCCGGGAGGTTTATTGAAGTAACAAATCCGCCTTCGCAGCAAGCGCCAGCTATCGAAAGGCGGATTATAATTTTTTATTGCACCTGAATCATACGGGGATGTTCAGTTTACTTAGCATGCTCTTCTAAGTAAGCAATAGCCTGGCCTACAGTGGTAATAGTTTCAGCCTGCTCATCAGGAATAGAAATATTGAATTCTTTTTCAAATTCCATAATCAATTCAACGGTGTCCAGGGAATCTGCCCCTAAATCATTGGTGAAAGAAGCCTCATTGGTAACTTCTGCTTCTTCTACACCTAACTTATCAACAATGATCTTTTTAACTCTTGTTGCGATGTCTGACATTTTTGTAAAGTTTAGTTACGGCTGCAAAAATATAGATTTTGGGATAATACCAACAAATCACTGGTTATTAATTCATGGAGGCAATATTTTGGTAGTCTGGCGCTTTTGTAGTACTATCCGCCCGGCATCTGAAATAAATGCTAAACGATTGATAGTGAGCGCCAGCCCTATTGCCACCCGTATCGGCTGCAATATAATGCACGCGGACATTACAGCCATCAAATTACATACTATACATTTCATGTCCGGTCAATTTCCAAACATTGAATACGCCCTGACCTGTTAAATTCCTTATATTGCATACCTCCCATATACCACCCAACAAAGATTGCATGGCGCTTAAAATTATCGATCACGGCTCCAAAGAGTACAGCCAGATGCTACAATTGCGTAAAGACATATTACGGAAACCATTAGGACTTGACTTTGACCCCGAAGAACTGGAAAAAGAAAAAGATGAGATCCTTATCGGTGCATTTGAAGAAGAAAAAATGCTGGGATGCTGTATGCTGATCAAATACGACACTAAAACCATCCGGTTACGGCAAATGGCCGTTCTCAATAATCTTCAGGGTAAAGGTATTGGCCGGGCACTGATGCAGTTTGCAGAAAATATTGCCCGCGATCTTGGATTCCGCCGTATTACCATGCATGCCCGCAAATCAGCTATCGGATTTTATGAAAAACTGGGTTATTCTGTTACCGGTGAAGAGTTCATTGAAGTGACCATTCCACATTTTAACATGGAAAAAAGCCTGTAGATCTCCGGCAGCAATTATCCTGACAACCACACATTACATTTAATACATATTCAATGTTCCCGGAACACACCGTTGCTTCCGGTAATTGTATAGCATACCATGAAACAATTTTTACTTTTACTACTGCTCTTTAGTCTTTCATGGTGTACTACCAACGCCTGTCTGAATGAATATTATCACGCCGATCCTTTTAGAAATGAGCAGCTTGATCTGAAATCGCTGCTTCCATCAGTTCCCGGTTCAGTTGCTTACTGGTACCATCCTGCAGAACCGGAAAATACTTTGCTGACGCGGCTTGACTCGCTAACCGGTGTATTGCAGCAACGTCCCCATGACTTCCGTTTGCAGTCGGATATTGCTGCATTGAAATTAAAAGGGGGTGACCGCTCTGATGCAGTTTTTGCTTTGCTGGAACAACTGTATGCCGCACATCCCAATGAATACAACATTGTCATCAACCTGGCTACTGCCTGCGAACTGAACAATGACAATGCACGGGCGCTTGAATTATTGAAGGAAGCTATAGCGCTCAGTCCTGGCTCACATTATGGCTCTGAATGGATACACATTAAAATACTGGAACAGAAAATTGCAGTCCAACCCGATTATGCACTCGTTACAGGACTTGGTATTCAAAACTTTCCTGCCTGGCTTACAGATCGTGATTATAAATTCCCCGAATCAGCCGATTCACTCAAACTGCAACTGGCTTACCAGCTACATGAGCGCACATACCTGTATGCTGCACCCGATGCCATCATTGGCAGACTGGCTATTGATTTTGCAGATATTGTTGCCAAAACTGTTTCTTACAACGAGGCAATTCCTTTTTACGATTTCAGTGCAGGGTACGCTCCGTCATTAAAGCCACTGGCCGATGCCCGCAAACAGGGGTTGCAACATGCACAGAAAGAAGCCTCAGGTACTTTACGCAGTGCAGCTCTTATATGGGGAATACCACTGCTGTTCATTGCATTTATTGTAATGGCGTGGATCAGGAACAGGAAAAAACAGGGTTAGGGTTGAATGCAGAAAGCTTAAGGTATAAAAAGTCGTTCAACTTTGCGCAGCGAGCTCTTTCATATACATTCAAACTTTGCAAAAATCAGAGCCAAAAGGTAATACAATTGCTCCGCACAACTGCGCCCTACTCCTTAAACCTTACACTTTAAATGTTACTCCTGAAAATTATTGTGCAGCAACTGGTGCTGTTACAAACTGTTGCATCATTTGCAGGAAGTCACGCACGTGGCGCATGTTCTTCATTTCATTCACCACCAGCATAAACATTTTGCCGTTCTGTTTCAAACGCGCCTTATTGGTACGGGTTTGTATATAGTTGAGTATGTTATGGAAAACGTCAGATTCAAAATAGGGTGAATCGGGTTTATTGATAAAATAACAACGCAATACCTCATCTTTCAGCATCATTTTTTCAAAACCCATTTCCACAGCCAGTCGGCGACAACGTACTGTATCCAGCAGGTCTTCCACCTGGTGCGGAATAGGACCAAAACGGTCTTCCAGTTCACCGGCAAAATTCTTCAGTTCCTCTTCATTGCTACAGTTATCTAACCTGGTGTACAATGAAAGACGTTCCGTAATGCTTTCCACATAGCTGTCGGGAATCAGTATTTCAAGGTCTGTATCAATGGTACAATCCTGTACAAAGTCTTCCTGTTTGGCTACCTCTTCTTTAAACAACGCCCTGAATTGTGTACGCTTCAATTCCTTGATCGCTTCCTCCAGGATCTTCTGGTACATTTCAAAACCGATCTCGGCCATAAACCCGCTTTGCTCTCCGCCCAGCAGGTTACCGGCACCTCGGATATCCAGGTCGCGCATAGCAATCTGGAAACCACTTCCCAGGTCACTGTGTTGCTCCAGTGTTTGCAGGCGTTTTCTCGAATCGGTGGGCAAAGTACTCATGGATGGTGCCACCAGATAACAAAAAGCTTTTTTGTTGCTTCTACCCACACGTCCGCGTAGCTGGTGCAGGTCACTCAATCCAAAATGATGCGCACTGTTTACAATAATGGTATTCACGTTCGGAATGTCCACACCGCTTTCTACAATGTTGGTACAAACCAGCACATCAAATTTTTTATCAATAAAGTCCAGTATCCTTTCTTCCAGTATATGTCCTTCCATTTGCCCATGTGCATATCCAATGCTCAGGTCAGGACAAAGCCCTTGTATAATGCCTGCCATTTCCGGCAATCCCTGTACACGGTTATGAATAAAGAATACCTGTCCGCCACGCTCTGTTTCAAAATAGATTGCATCGCGGATGGCATCTTCATTATATACCATTATTTCAGTCTGGATCGGCTGGCGGTTGGGTGGTGGTGTATTGATAATGCTCAGGTCACGCGCACCCATTAAGCTGAACTGCAGCGTACGCGGAATGGGCGTAGCAGTGAGCGTTAAGCAATCCACATTGGTACGCAGTGTTTTGATCTTTTCTTTGTGTGCTACCCCAAATTTCTGTTCTTCATCAATGATCAGTACACCAAGGTCTTTAAACTTCACATCTTTTCCCAGGATGGTATGTGTACCGATAATGATGTCGATCTTTCCCTCTTCCAGTTTTTTGAACGTTTCTTTTTTCTCTTTGGCAGATTTAAAACGATTCACAAAATCAACGGTTACCGGGAAATCTTTCAACCGCTCCTTAAATGTTTTGTAATGCTGAAAAGCCAGGATGGTAGTAGGCACCAGTATTGCAGCCTGTTTACTATCGCAACAGCTTTTGAAGGCAGCACGGATCGCCACTTCTGTTTTACCAAACCCTACATCACCACATACCAGGCGGTCCATGGGTGATGGCGCCTCCATATCTTTTTTCACATCAGCTGATGCCTTGCCCTGGTCTGGAGTGTCCTCATAAATAAACGAGGCTTCCAGTTCCGTTTGCATATAGTTATCGGGCGAATGTGCAAATCCATGTTGTGCTTTACGCTGCGCATACAATGTGATCAGGTCAAAGGCAATCTCTTTTACCTTGGTCTTGGTTTTTTCCTTCAGTTTGTTCCAGGCATCGCTACCCAGTTTATTCACTTTGGGAACTGTACCTTCTTTACCGGTATACTTGCTGATCTTGTGCAGCGAGTTGATGTTCACATACAGGATATCACTATCCTTATAAATAATACGTACAGCTTCCTGCAGTTTACCATTGGCATCTATTTTCTGCAAACCGCTGTATACTCCTACTCCGTGATCAATATGCGTTACATAATCACCGGGCTGCAGTTCACGCAGTGTACGTAGTGTAAGTGCTTTGTTCTTGTTGTATGCCTGCTTGATCTTGTATTTGTGGTAACGCTGGAACAACTGGTGATCCGTATAACATACTACTTTCAGGTCTTCATCAATAAACCCGGCGTGAACAGATATCGGTATGGGAATGAACGGTATCTCTGCTTTAAGGTCTTCAAAAATGCTGTGCAATCTTTCCAACTGACGCGGATTTTCTGCAAAAAGATACAGTGTAAACTTTTTGCTTTCCCATTGCTTCAGGTCTTTGATCAGCAGATCGAACTGCCGGTTGAAAGGCGGCTGCGACTTTGTGTTGAAAGTAATCGTGAACGGTGTATGATGTGCCGAAGCAAAAGAATTTTCATAACCAAACTCCACTATATGCCTGGTCTGCAATTGCTGTTCAATAACAGTTGCAGGTACAAAATCATTGGCTGTTATGTGGATCTTTTCTACTTTATCGTCATCGGCTTCTTTAGCAGTCTGTGCCGATAATGGCATTTGCAGGAACAGCCCCAGGTCTTCTTCCTGTACCAGAATCTTTTCTTTAGTCAGCGCCCAGTCCTGCATCCAGATAATAGTATTATCGGGCAAAAAATCGAACAGGGATATTTTTTCTTCGCTGTCAAAATGCGTTTCTACGTTGGGAATAATGCTTACCTGTAACAGTTTTCTTTCACTCAACTGTGTTTCGGGATCAAAAATGCGGATAGAGTCCACATCGTTACCAAACAACTCTACACGGTACGGCTTTTCGTTGCCAAACGAATAAATATCAAGGATACCGCCACGCAATGCAAACTGTCCTGGTTCGTAAACAAAATCTGTTCGCTTAAATCCGTATCCTATCATCTGTTCCATCAGGCTTTCCACTGCCAGTGTATCGCCTGTTTTGAGATGAATGATATTACCCGACAATGTTTTGGGCAACACCACTTTTTCAAATAAAGCTTCAGGATGCGTTACCAGCACACCCACTCTCGAACCGGTACCGGATGAGAAACGGGTAAGCGCCTCTGTACGCAACATTACGTGCGATGAATTGAGCAAACGGAAATTCTTCCTGTTCTTGAAAGAAGACGGGAAGAAAAAGATATTCAATGCATTAGTAAGATTTTCCAGTGTATTGTGCATGTAGGCGGCAGCTTCCGCATCCTCACATACAATGACGTGATTGAGCTGGCTACAGGCCTCATGTTTAAAAATAGCGTCGATGATAAAGGCAGCTGCGCTTCCCTGGAGGTTTTCACAAAAAATAGCCTGAGGTTGGGCAAAAGAAAGCCTGTCCGCCAACTGGAAAAGGCGGGGGTTGTCAGAAAACGTATGCTGCAATTGTTGCAGGTTCATAAAACGCCGCAAAGATACTAAATAGCACGGACTACATGCATGTGTTTATACCAACAACTTTACTGTATGCACAGTCTCAGTTATTTGTAATATGTTAATTTACCTATAAAGACGAAATGTGGTTGCCTTTTGACATAAGTCAAACTTTTATATTTTGATGAACAATCAGTTACCCCAAACAGCTATATATGCTACAAACTCACTACATTAGCATTGCTCGATTGCTTGCCATAACGGTAATTTTAAGATGCGGTGTGCATAATGCACACCGTTTTTTTTGAACACGGAGGGCAGAATTCAAATGGATGATGCAAATTGGCAGATTGCAGGATGCAGATCCTTTTCCGTAAACCGGGAACTCACAAATTCTTTTTCCTGCTTTCTTTCCCTGTCTTTCCCGCTTAGCCTGCCCTTTGTTTTTTGTATATTTAGTGAAAACTTACTTTATGCTACAACCGTGGCGAACTGGTAAGGTGATTCGCATTGCCAATGAAACAGCTACCACGAGGCGTTTCTGGATAGAAGTGCCGGAACTGGCGTCTTTTGATTTCACTCCCGGCCAGTTTGTTACACTCGATCTTCCCATTCACGAAAAGCCCAACAAACGCTGGCGCAGTTATTCTATCGCTTCATGGCCTGATGGCACCAATGTACTGGAACTGGTGATTGTATTGCTGGATGGCGGAGCTGGTACTACTTACCTGTTTAATGAGATCAAAGAAGGCGACACGCTTATATTGCGTGGCCCGCAGGGCGTGTTTGTATTACCTGAAACAATTGACCGCGATCTTTTCCTGATCTGTACTGGTACCGGCATTGCGCCTTTCCGCTCTATGGTGCATCACATCATGGACCATGCTGTAGCCCATCAGCATATCTATCTCATTTTCGGGTGCCGCAAACTCTGTGATAGCCTTTACGGACAGGAAATGAAGGAACTGGAGGCACAGGTGCCCGGTTTCAGGTATATTCCAACGTATTCAAGAGAAACTAATAACGGAACGGAAACTTTCAAAACAGGGTATGTACACCATGTATATGAAGAAATATGCAGGAACAATACAATAATGAGTGCAGATCAACAGGTTAACACGATTAAACCGGCGTATTTTTACTTGTGTGGGTGGAAAGAGATGATAGACGAAGCGAAAGACCGGATTCAGGCATTAGGGTACGAACGAAAAAGCATACACCAGGAATTGTATGGGTGAGCGGATAGCGTTTTACGCCCGGTTCTGCTTAGGAATGCTTCTTAATCGGCTGTTGTGTCAACTTACTACGAATAGCCTTTTCTTCTTCTACTGAAGAAATAGGGATAACCGGAATGTGCGACTCTTTCAACCGTTGCTCTAGATTTGCTTTTTCACGCTGTAATTCAAGGATTTCAGCATGATTGGTCAACATTTCCTTTTCGAGTTCCCCTACTTTCCTGTTCAGAGAAGCTATCTGGCCACTACGTACAAGAAATCCTATTAATACAGCTAAAATAAGCAGGCCACCTAATAGAAATACATTAATTGGTAGTATGATAGCAAGCATATATTAGTTTATTTCAGGATATGAATTTATATGCATAATGAATATACGAAAAAATCCACGAAAAAGTATTTAAAGATACAGCTTTTTTCCGGAAATAGCTGTAAAACAACAAAATATATTGTTTTTACTAGGCGTTTACCTGTGATTCTACGATCTGAATTATACGTTCAATCGGAATCCTCTCCTGCTGCATCGTATCGCGGTAACGTATAGTTACGGTACCGTCTTCCTTCGACTGGTGATCGACCGTTACGCAGAAAGGGGTACCGATGGCATCCATTCTTCTGTAACGTTTGCCGATGGCATCTTTTTCTTCATAAAAGCATTTGAACCTGCTTTTGCAGCTGTCCATAATACTGCGCGCCACGTCTGGCAAACCATCTTTTTTCAGCAAGGGCAGTACCGCCAGCTTAATGGGCGCCAGCTTGGGAGAAAATTTCAGTACCACCCTGCTATCCTGTTTTTCAGGCGTGCTCAGGTCTTCCTCTGTATACGCCTCACTCATTACCATCATTACCGTTCTGTCTAAACCTATAGACGTTTCAATAACGTAGGGAATATAGTTCTGGTTAATTTCCGGGTCGAAGTACTGCATTTTCTTCTTGCTGAACTCCTGGTGACGTTTCAGATCGTAATCTGTGCGTGAATGCACACCTTCCACCTCTTTGAAACCGATAGGGAAATCGTATTCGATATCGCACGCAGCATCAGCATAATGCGCCAGTTTTACGTGGTCGTGAAAACGGTATTTTTCTTTGGGGATACCCAGGCTAAGATGCCATTTTAAACGCGCTTCTTTCCAATACTCGTACCATTCTTTCTGTGTACCGGGACGCACAAAGAACTGCATTTCCATCTGCTCAAACTCGCGCATACGGAAAATGAACTGACGGGCAACGATCTCGTTACGGAATGCTTTACCCACCTGTGCAATACCAAAAGGAATTTTCATCCTGCCGGTTTTCTGCACATTCAGGAAGTTTACAAAAATACCCTGTGCTGTTTCGGGACGCAGGTAAATTTCGCTGGCTTCATCGGTAACACTACCCAACTGTGTAGAGAACATCAGGTTGAACTGACGCACATCGGTCCAGTTGCCGGTGCCACTTACCGAACATTTTATTTTGTGAGATTCAATTAACTGTTTCAGACCAGGCATGTCATCTGCTGCCAGTAAGCGATCCATTTCTGCCAGTACAGTTACTGCTTCCGGTTTTTTGCCGGCTTTTTCCAGCTCATCAGCATACGCTTCTATCAGGTGGTCAACGCGATAGCGTTTTTTGCTGTCTTTATTATCGATCATCGGGTCACTGAAGTTGTCTACGTGACCGCTTGCTTTCCAGGTTGTAGGATGCATAAATATTGCCGCGTCAATGCCCACAATATTTTCATGCATTTGTGTCATGCTTTTCCACCAGTGATCACGGATATTTCTTTTCAACTCACTGCCCCACTGGCCATAATCGTATACTGCACTTAAGCCGTCATAAATTTCACTTGACTGAAAAATAAATCCGTACTCCTTGCAGTGTGATATAATTGCCTGAAACCTACTGTTATCTGTTGCCATAAGGCTACAAATATAAAGTGATGTTGAAATAATTTGACGTTTTAAAGGCTAAATTGTTTTTTAAAAGCCCTGAAATGCCCGCCTGTACTGGCTGACAATATTTGTAGCCAGGGTTGTATTTTACAAAGCAGCGTATTACTTTTAACGCATCAACATCCTTCCTATGACAAACTATCCGCCACAAAACGAAGCTGACGAACAATCAGCAGCAAACATCGCCGGCAAAGAACAAACCTCCAAACGCCCCGACAAAAGCATTGGTATCATCTCTGTAATTGTTTCCATTTACTTAATTGTTGCAGGCTGTATCCGCATAAGCACATATCCATCGGGTAGTCTTTCGTATATATGGGGCATCTGTATGCTGGTAGTAGGTGTTGCAGGTTTAATTTATAAGGCAGTTACGCTGGTACGCTAGCTATACCTGAGCACAGATCTTATTTCAGTTTATCATTTTCGTGATGCCGGTTGGCATCCCTGATATTTTTTTTCTCAAAATTTTTGGTCAATGCTTCGGTAAGATCTATCCCTGTCTGGTTTGCCAGGCAGATCAACACCCACAACACATCGGCCATTTCATCGCCCAGGTCACGCCCTTTGTCACTTTCCTTGAACGACTGATCTCCATATTTGCGCGCCATCAGCCTGGCCAGTTCACCTACTTCCTCAGCCAGGATGGCCATATTGGTCAGTTCACTGAAATAACGCACGCCTACTGTTTTGATCCAGTGGTCTACCTGTTGCTGTGCTTCGCGGATAGTGATTTCCATATTGGGTTGTAAGTTATAAGTTGTAGGTTGTAAGTAGGGCCGAACGCTTAACACCTGACCATGTGCGATTGCTGCTAATTTTCAAATTTGCCGGGCAATTCGCGCATTGGCTCATCTGCACATTATTCTTTGTTCTTCGTATCAATAATGATCGTTACGGGACCATCATTCAGTAATTCCACCTGCATATCTGCACCAAATTCGCCAGTTTGGATCTCTTTTCCCAGGTCGGCCTGTAATTGCGCTATCATTTTCCGATACATCGGTATGGCAAAATCCGGTTTACTGGCCCTGATGTACGATGGACGGTTTCCTTTTCTGGTAGACGCATGCAGGGTAAACTGGCTTACCAGCAATATATCACCGCCGTCTTCTTTTACCGATACATTCATTACTCCACCGGCATCATTAAATACACGAAGGTTTACCAGCTTACTGCTTAACCACGTAATATCATCTTCCGTATCAGCATCTTCTATACCCAGCAGCACCAGCAGCCCCTTTTGAATAGACGAATGAATGCTATTATTAATGGAAACCCTGGCGTGTGTTACCCTTTGTACTATAGCCCGCATGTTGTGCGTTAAATAAGTGATTTTTGATAATATACTACACGGCAACCGTCAGTTGTGCAGAATCAGTAAGCGTAGTAGTAACTTTGAGCTATGAAGATAGATGTTTCAAAAGAAATACGTTTTAAAACGGCCCGCAGCGGCGGCAAAGGCGGGCAGCATGTGAACAAGGTGGAAACCATGGTGGAAGGATATTTTCATATCGCTAATTCTCTGATACTTACACCCGAACAGAAGAAAACATTGCTGGAAAAACTGGATGATAAATTAAATCCGGAAGGGTTTTTGCAGGTAAAGAGCCAGACTTTCAGAAGCCAGCTTGAAAACAAGATTTCAGTAATTGGCAAACTGAACCTGTTACTGGAACAGGCACTGAAGGTTCCCGTTAAACGCATAGCCACCAAACCGGGTAAAGCCGTAAAAGAACGGCGGCTGGAATCAAAAAAGAAAAGTTCACAGCAAAAACAAAACCGGCAAAAAGTGCGCTATCATGATTAACCTAAACCAGTTATCTATGAAACTACTACTACCCCTGTACAATCAACGCAAACGTTTACTGGCCATTCCCGTGCTGATCATTGCCTGCATCGTTATTCTTTCCTGCCAGCGCGAACTGCATTTTGATACTGTACCTGACAAACCTTACAATGTTATCCTGAACTTTAAAGCGGTGGTTGATTATGATACTAACACGCTTGAATTTGGGAAAGCCTATACCAATCATTTTAATGAATCATACACTGTTTCTGCCTTTAAATTTTACGTTCACGGTGTACAGTTTATCAATACAGATTCCGGAAGGGTATTTGAAGCCAACAAGGGAGATTATTTCCTGGTAGATTGTTCCGACTCTCTTACAGCACAGGTAAAAGTAGCTGCATTACCGTTCAAATACAACCGCATTGCTTTTACCATTGGCGTTGACAGTGCACGTAATGTCAGCGGGGCACAAACCGGTGCACTGGATCCTACACTGGGCATGTTCTGGACCTGGAATACCGGTTACATCATGGCCAAACTGGAAGGCACTTCCCCCGCATCCACAGCACCTGGACAAATGTTCAAATACCATATCGGTGGTTTTAAGCAAAACGAAAGCGCATTAAGAAAGGTTACCTTACTGATGCCTTACGCTGAAATACTGGAACTGAAAGGCGGTAAAACAGCCGAAATTACCATTACGGCCGATGTGAATGCCTGGTTCTACAATCCGCACGATGTGAAGATCAGCGTAAACCCGGCCATTATGACCCCGGGCACGCTGGCAGTACAGGTGGCGGAAAATTATTCAAAAATGTTTACTATTACAGCCATTAAGAACGAATAGGCATGACGCTGGTATGGACCATAAGGATTTTATTCAGCAGTTTTTTAGGCATCCTTATCATTGATGCATGCAAAAAAGATGAACCCATTGCTGAAAGTCCGGTAATCCATCCTATTCAATTTATAGTTCCACCCGGTTTTCCCGCCCCCCAATACAATTTTACACGCAACCCGCTTACAGAAGAAGGTTTTGCGTTGGGCCGCAAGTTATTCTATGATGGCCGTTTGTCAAAAGACGGCAACTTTCCCTGTGGTTCCTGTCACCAGCAGTTTGCAGCCTTTGCCAATTTTGAGCACAATCTCAGTCACGGGTTCAACAACCAGTTTACCACCCGCAATGCCCCGGGCATTTTTAACATGGCGTGGGGAAGCACCTTTCACTGGGATGGCGGCATCAACAACCTGGAAGTACAGCCGCTGGCACCTATTACAGCGCCTAATGAAATGGCAGAAGACCTGACCACCATCGTCAGCAAACTGAAAAAAGACGAGGAATACAGGAAAATGTTCAAAGCTGCTTTTGGCGATGCTACTATCAATAGCCAGCGGATGTTATGGGCTTTGACACAGTTTGTAACGTCTATTGTTTCTGCCGATTCAAAATATGATAAGGTAAAACGCGGTAAAGCTGTTTTCAATACTGATGAACAGAACGGCTATGCAGTTTTTCAGGCAAAATGCAATAGCTGTCATACAGAACCATTATTTACCGATAACAGTTACCGCAACAACGGCCTGCCCATAAATCCTGCCCTGAAAGATTATGGCCGGATGACAATCACGGGTAACAAGGCAGATTCCCTGAAATTCAAAGTGCCCAGTCTCCGCAATGTATACCTTACATTTCCCTACGGCCACGACGGACGTTTTATAGGCATCAGCCAGGTACTGGATCATTACAGCAGCGGTATACAGGACAGCCCAACGCTGGATACTTTACTAAAAAATAAAATACCGCTAAGTAAGGTGGAGAAGTTTTACCTGTACCAGTTCCTGCGCACACTTACAGATTCTACCCTGTTGAACAATAAACGTTTTTCAGAACAACAGTAACTGTTTCGGATTTGAGGTTTTGGATTTGAAATTGTTTTATTCCTGATCAGTTTATTAATTATAGCTATTCAACTTTTTCATCCTCATAAAAAAACGCCGGCTTTCCTGAAGAAATGCCGGCGTGTGTAACTTTGTATTGATTGCAAGTGAAACTTAATCTTTCTTTTTTCTTCTGCCTCTCATGGCATCCAGTATACCCTGTTGTTTGGTGATCTCTGCCGTTTGTGCCTGGCGGGCTGTTTTGTTCTCTTCCTGTTTCTGTTGCAGGCCTTTTATCTTATTATCCAGGTCTATCGAATCTTTGATCAGGGATTGCAGTTTTTTATTGGCGCCGCCCAGCAATTCATCCTGTTCTTTAATATCCACTTCCAGTTTATAGGCTTCTACAGAAGGCGCCACATCATTCAGAAAAGATTTGGCTTCCTGCAGGTAATGGTCATCATTTTCGGTACGGGTACCTATATTTTCACCAGGACGGCCAATGATCAGGTATACAAGAGATACATCTTTTTCTTTGCGGCTTTTACGCTCTACTTTAAAATAAAAATCTCCCTGGTCATCGCGGTCAGGGTTTACCCTGGTGCTGCGGTATACTGCAAAACCTTTGGAGCTACTGCCTTTTACACCACGTGATGCCATCTGGTCCTTAATAGCATCTTCTACAATATCTGAAGCGTAGGGTAATTCAATAATAGCCGCAGTTTTTTTGCCCTGGAAATCAGTTTTACCTTCACTGGCTCTGGATTGGGCATTAACATTGGTAATAAAAAGCAGCAGTGCCATCATCAGCACAGAAAGTCTGGGGTTCATGGTCATTAATTTTAATATAATAAAGATACATCAGCCATTAAAGACGTTAAAATCCTGCCGTTCGTGACAGTTAAGCCTTAATTTTGATAGAATAATCCAAATTTTTCTTCCTTGAGTGGTATCAAAAAATTAGCGGGGCAAACAATCTGGTACGGAGCAAGTTCCATTTTAGCAAGGTTTCTGTTCTACATGCTAACACCTTACCTCACCTTAAAGTTCAAAGGTACGGTAGCTTATGGTGAAATGAGCCTTATCTATGCCCTGATCCCCTTTTTGAACACCCTGTTCATTTTCGGATTTGAAACCACCTATTTCCGTTATATCCAGCGCAAAGAGTTTAAGGACGACATTTACAACATGCTGCTGACCTCGCTTATCGGCAGCACGCTTATACTTACCCTGCTATCCCTGGTGTTTTACAAATCGCTGGCAGCACTGATTGACAGTACCCAGTACCCGCAATACATTATCCTGAGCATTTTTATTATTTCCCTGGATGCCTTGTCGGCCCTGCCTTTTGCCAAACTGCGGTATGAGGGGCGTCCGCGCAAATTTGCACTGATCCGCGTGGTGGGCATTCTGCTGAATATCGGTACCGTTTATTTCTTTCTGAGCGTATGTCCCAGGCTGCTGGAGGAGCATCCCAACAGTGTTTTACTGATCATCTATAAAAAAGATTTTGGGGTAGGCTATGTCCTGATCGCCAACCTTATTCAGTCTGCTTTTCAATTGGTGTGTCTTTCTAAAGAATTCCTGGCCTTCCGCTGGAAGTTCAAATACGACATGTGGAAGGAGCTTATCCTGTATTCGCTGCCACTGACCATTGCCGGTTTTGCAGGCATGATCAACGAAACATTTGACAGGGTGATGCTGCAATGGCTGGCGCCGGTAGCAAATCCTGAAGCAGCCAAGTATGAGGTAGGTGTTTACAGCGCATGTTACAAACTATCTATCCTTATTTCCCTGTTCATCCAGGCATTCCGTATGGGAGCTGAACCTTTCTTTTTCCGTAATTCTGTACAGGAAGATGCTCCGCGCACCTATGCCCGTGTGATGAAGTTCTTTGTGATCACACTGACGTTTATGTTCCTGGTGGTAGCCTTGTATCTCGATATATGGAAACAATTTATCAGGGATACCTCTATGTGGGAGGGTTTGAAAGTGGTACCGGTATTGTTATTTGCCAATATTTTCCTGGGCATATACATTAACTTGTCCATCTGGTACAAACTGTCGCAAAAAACTTCCGCCGGTGCCTACATCACCCTTATTGGTGCAGCACTGACACTCATTATAAACTACCTGTTCATTCCTTACTTCAGCTATATGGCCTGTGCATGGGCTACATTTATCTGCTATGGCAGCATGATGGTCATCTCGTATGTATGGGGACAAAAGAGTTACCGTGTTCCTTATGCCTGGAAAAAGCTGGTGGCTTATATGGTGATCGTTGCCCTGTTGTACTTCGTGCATCACGGGCTTACGCGCGTATGGCCTTCTACCTGGCTCAGCTTAACACTGGCTACTTTACTCACCGGTGCTTACGGGCTTTTTATTTTGCGGGTGGAAAAAAAGGAGTTTCAGAAGTTGCCGGTAATTGGTAAATTTCTTCGTACGTAACTATGTTCCCATTCCTTTGATGGTTATACTGTTTGATTGCCTGATGGATGCTTCTGAACAATCAAACCATTGAACCATTCAGCTATTCTTCGTATTCAGCAACTCAGGTCAGAAACGGGTTATTCACTTTTTCATACCCAATTGTTGTTTCAGGGCCGTGGCCGGAATATACGGTTACATCATCCGGCAATGTAAAAAACTGCTGTCGGATACTGTTGATCAGGGTATCAAAATCACCGCCGGGCAGATCGGTACGGCCGATGCTTCGACGAAACAATACATCGCCTCCCAATATGAATTTCTGTGCTTCGCAATAAAAGGCAATGCTGCCGGGAGAATGACCGGGTGCAAACAGGACCTTAAACACATCTTCACCCAACCGTATGGTATCTCCTTCGCGTAAAAAGATAAGGTCGCCCTGGTAATTGTCAAACGGCATTCCCCACATTACACCCGCTTCTGCGGCACGGTTCAGCACAGGAACTTCTTTTTCGTGCACATGTGGTACTAACCCATACGTAGCGTGGATGAATTTGTTGCCAAAAACATGATCGAGATGGCAGTGGGTATTTAACAAATATTTAGGGCTCAGACCGGATTCTTGTATAAATTCTTTTAATTCATTGCGTTCATTACCGAAGTAGCAACCCGGATCAACGATGCAGCATTCGCCCGTTTCATTGTATATCACGTATGTATTTTCCTGGATGGGACTGAATACGAACTGCTTTATTATGAACATAATCGGAAGGAAATAGAATTTTACCGGTAATACGGATTGTTATAACTTTAAAATCTCATTAACATAGGATATGCAATTTCAACAGATTATGCCAAAGACAAAAGTTTTTTTTCTAGTTACGACAGCGTTGTTTCTGCATTTCTATACATCCGCACAGGTAAATACAGTGGAGTTTGGAAAGAACCGTGTTCAGTTTCGTAAGTTTAAATGGCAGTACTATCAAACTCCCAATTTTAATACTTACTTCTACGAGAACGGTAAAACGATTGCCAATTACGTAACGCAGATCGCTGAAAAGGAACTGCCTGACATTGAACGATTTGTTGAATATGGTTTGCAGCGCCGTACCAATATTGTGGTGTACAACCACTTTAATGAGCTGGAACAATCCAATATTGGTCTTGGTCTTGACTGGCAAACCACCGGGGGCATTACCAAACTGGTGAACAACAAAATGATCGTGTATTTCGACGGTGACCACTCACACCTGCGTACACAGGTACGTTTGGGTATTGCACGGGTGCTGGTTGAAAACATCCTTTTTGGTGACGACCTGGGGGAGTTTGCTGCCAACCAGGCATTGCTTGATCTTCCAAAATGGCTGGTTGACGGATACATTGAATATGTTGCAGAACCCTGGAGTCCTGAACTGGATGACCAACTGAAACTGGCCCTGCTTTCCGGCACCTACAAGAATTTTTATCATTTTGCTTTTGAAAAGCCCAATCTTGCCGGACACGCTTTCTGGCATTATATAGCTGATAAATATAAAAAAGAGAACGTTACTTATTTCCTATACCTGGCACGCGTATACCGCAACCTGAACAATGCATCTCAGCGCATCTGCAAAAAGAAGTTTAAAGATGTGTTGAAAGACTTCATGGTTGAATACGAAGAAACATATTATAAAGACATCCGCAGCCGCAGGAACTTTCCTAAAGGCGCAATGTCCGTTACAGAGGAAGTAACCAAGAACAGAGATTATATCCGCTTCACGCCCAACCCTGCTCCCCGCAGCCAGACTTATGCAGTTGTAGAATACATCAAAGGACAATACCAGGTTGTGCTGTACGAAAACTATGTAGACCGCAGGGTATTATTGAAAACCGGGGTACGGGTAAATGAAAACGAAGTGAACCCCAATTACCCGCTGCTGGCATGGGATGGTAAAGGCACCAGGCTGGCATGTATCTATTGGTCCGAAGGAAAGGTAAAACTGTTTGTATATGATATGGTTAAGCACTATAAGTACATCAAACAGAACATAGAAGAATTTGAACAGATACAAAGCATGCAGTTTATGCTGGATGTCAATACCCTGCTGCTGAGTGCCGTACGCAAAGGCCAGTCAGACATCTTTATTTACAAAATTGATAAGGATTCTTACGAACAGCTTACCAATGATGCGTATGCCGACCTGGATGCCACGTTTGTATCTTTCCCGAATAAGTCCGGTGTTATATTCGCATCTAACAGGCCCGACGGTACCACTATCGGCAAGGACACTGCTGTTCCCTCTACCCGTTTTAATGTTTTCCTGACAGATATTTACAACAAGAGTGAGTTCCGCCAGATCACGCAGCTCACCAATATGAAATATTCTGATGCCCGCTACCCGATGCAATACAACACTTCGCACTTTACTTTTATAAGTGATGAAACCGGTATTGCCAACCGCTATGCAGGCTTCTTTTCTACCAGGCGTGCAGGGCTGGACAGCGTGTACCTGGTGGGCGACCAGGTATTGCGTAACCCCGACAAGAATGAACTGGACTCTACACTCAAAGCCTGGGGCAAAACAGAACCCGATTCATTGTTTGCCTATTCCGTAACCAATGACTCTGCCTATGTATTCCCCATCACCAACTACCAGAGTGGTTTGCTGGAAACAAAAATTGCCGGTGATAACGGACAGGTGAGTGAGGTTCGAGGTGAAGGCAACCTGAAGCTGCTGTACAAACTGAAAGTGGATGAAAATGCATTGACCCGCAGGAACGTGAATCCTAAACCAACGGATTATCGTCGCAGAACTATTATTGAAAGACAACAGTCTGCCGGACAAACCATCCAGTCGCAACAACCATCATCCGGCAATAAACAGCTGAACGATATTTTTGAAACAGGCTTTGAAAAAGAGAAAAAAGATAGCAGCAAACCTGCTACACAGCCTTCAGGGGTACCGGCGGGAGCAGGCGCTACAGCCGCCTCTCCACAAACGGAGTCGGTTCTGAAAAAAGCCAAGCTGTTCGATTATAAACTCAAGTTCTCTGTAGATAATATTTCCGGAGGCTTCAATAATGATATCCTCATCAGCCGGTACCAGCCATATACAGGGTCACTGCCTGTAACCCTGCAAAGCGGCGGCGCCTTTAATGGTATGCTGAAGGCATCGATCTTCGACCTGTTTGAAGATATCCGCTTTACCGGAGCATTACGTTTGCCGCTGATTGGCGGTGGTGGTGGTGCAGCCGCTATTGGAACCGGTGGCAGCAGCGTGTTTATACCTGTTAACCAGTCATTGTTCGATGGTGGCGGTGAATGGTATGCACGTGCAGACTATCTTAAAAAACGTCTTGATTATTCATTGATCTATTACCGTAAAACAGATATTGGCGGTGTTACAGGAGTAAACGGCAGCAGCCAAATTTATGAAGGCAAGATGTACACCAACCTGTACCAACTGACAATAAAATATCCGTTTGACAAAGTACGCAGCATACGTTTATCTGCCGGTATCCGTACTGATAAGATCGTTATCAGGGGACAATATTTCGACACCGCTTCTCTGAAAGCACCTACTTTCAACAAACAGGTATTTGCCGTATCAAGACTGGAGTATGTGTACGACAACTCTGTGATGAAGGCTACCAATATCTGGAATGGTCTGAAGTATAAAATCTATGCTGACCTGAACAGCCAGATCAATACGCCTGCTTTCGGCAATGCCAAATCAGGTAAGCTTTCTTTCAATTTCGGATTTGATGGACGGTACTACTATCCCATCTATCGCAACTTTATCTGGGCCGGTCGTGCGGCAGGCGATTTTTCATGGGGTAACCAGAAGATCATTTATTACCTGGGTGGTGTAGATAGCTGGATGTTCCCCAAATACAACCGCAATCCCCAGCCGGATGCTAATGTCGATTACTACTACCAGTCACTGGCTGTTAATATGCGTGGTTTCAGGCAAAACGTGGCCAACGGTAACAATGCCGTAGTACTGAACAGTGAATTCCGTTTGCCGGTATTTGCCACATTACTGAACCGCCCCATCAACAATGCATTTCTCCGCAATTTCCAGTTAACACAGTTCATTGACCTGGGTAGTGCATGGAATGGCATCAAGAACATCAGGAGACCAGAGGTTGAGTATCCAAACGCTGATGGTTCAGCCGTTATAAAAGTAAAAGCCGGTGGTGTAGGTCCGTTTGCAGGTGGTTATGGATTTGGTGTACGCAGCACCTTACTGGGTTACTTCCTGCGCCTGGATAGCGGCTGGGAAATGAATGGTTTCTTCAGAGGTAAACCTATCCTGTACTTTGCAATGGGTGTGGATTTCTAACCAGATCACACATAACATATAAACAAAGCGGGCTCAGATGATTCTGAGCCCGCTTTGTTTTAACAACAGCATTGATAGTATTATTTCGGTTTGTATTTGCTTTCTTCAAATATCTTCATACCATCTGTTTTTAACAACTCTGCCGGCGACACATCGGGATGTTTTTCCAGGTACTTCTTTACGATCTGACGCCCTACAAACAAACCAACAAACCCCGGAGAATCGTCGCCAAATGCAAGCGTATGGGGAGCTTCATTCAGGTAATCTTTCATCAGTCCTGGTTCAGTACTCATCAGCAGGTTATTGGTCAGAAAGAAATTCCAGATCTTTCCCTCATAGTTATAGCACCATTGCAGTTCACGCGCAGTATAGCCAATCTTTAGTGTATCGGCTGTTTCGGGCAACAACTGGTCCAGTACATACAACCGTTTTCCTTCTTCTACCATTTGTTCTACCAGCGGCTTGCTTACATATTTGCCGGGCGCTATATCATTCACAATATTCTTCATGCAGTTCACCACAATATAATCGGGTGTAAAACGGCGGGAAATATAAAGCGGGAAAAACTCCTGTCCTGTGGTACTGGTATAAAGCGCATTGTCTTTACCCAGGTGCAATTGCAGGCCTACAGCCAGGGCATCTTTGGTAAGAATATCGCTATATCCTTCCATGGGACCGATAAATGTGATCAGTTTTCCGGGCAGTTTATATGCAGGGAAATAGTATTTCACAAACTGCAGGCCGTGTTCTGCCTGTTTTTTAAATGGCGCTATATCCGGGATGGCTTTGTCTGCAGCAACCTTTACAGAATGGTAATCGGCAATAAAACGTCTTAATACTTCCTGTACCTGCAGACTGGTATCTGAACCGGGTGGTAATTCAAGAATACCCTGCAGGTAATCCGGCAGGAAACCGGGGTACTTTATACCCAGTTGTTGTAAAGAAGCCGGGATATTATTGGTATCAATAGCAAAAAAGTCCTGTTCAAAACGCTCCACCTGCAAGGAAACCTTTATACCTGAAACATCAGGAATACCTTTTGATCTGCAACCTGCCAGCATCATAATACCAGCCAGTATAAGTACGATTCTTTTCATGCTGAAAAAACGGAATTAAAAGAATTATGTTGTCAACACAAATGTAGAATATAGCTATATATAAATTATTGTATTGTGCTGTACATACTTCGGTAATTAATGTAGTTGATGTAAATTCGCTATATGAAGATAGCCTTAGCCCAGCAGAATTATCATATTGGTCATTTTGAAGATAATACCCGTAAGATCATCGGTGCTATTCAATATGCCAAATCCCGCAAGGCAGACCTCGTTGTATTTTCAGAATTGAGCATCTGCGGTTACCCTCCACGGGACTTTGTAGAGTTTACCGATTTTATAAATGAATGTTACAAAGCCATTGATATCATTAAAGAACAGGCCGATACCATTGGTGTGATCATTGGCAGTCCGCAGCGCAACCCGCAGGCGGAAGGAAAAGACCTTTTCAATGCAGCATGGTTCCTGTACGATAAACAAGTGCAGGCTGTAGCGCACAAAACATTGCTGCCTACTTACGATGTATTTGACGAAGACCGCTATTTTGAACCGGCTAATGTATGGAAAGTAATTCCTTTCAAAGGACACACCATTGCATTAACCATCTGTGAAGATATCTGGAACCTTGGCGATAATCCACTGTATCGTATATGCCCTATGGATATGCTGGTGAAACAGCAGCCGGATATTATGATCAACATTTCTGCTTCTCCTTTTGATTATGATCACGATGATGACCGTAAAGAAATCATCCGGGCCAATGTGCTGAAATATAAACTGCCCATGTTCTATTGCAATGCAGTAGGCGCGCAGACTGAAATTGTATTTGATGGCGGCAGTCTTGTTATGAATGCTGCAGGTCAGATCGTAAAGGAAATGAAATACTTTGAAGAAGATTTTACCATTGTTGACACAGCAGAAGTAAATGCAGTAAAAGAGGAAACTATACAGGCTGCTGCCGCGCAGAATAAAAAAGCAGACACCTCTAAAAAGCTATCTATTCCCAGGCTCCAGGCTGTCGATTTTAACCGTGAAACGCGGGTAGCCAAAATAAAAGATCCTGAAAAGATCATTGAATATCTCACTGCAGAAAAGAACATTGGCGAAATACACCAGGCATTGCTGTTAGGTATACGTGATTATTTTCGCAAGATGAGTTTTTCCAAAGCGATTCTTGGTTCATCCGGAGGCGTTGATAGCGCTGTAGTACTGGCACTGGCCTGTGAAGCACTGGGTAAAGACAATGTACGCGCCATCCTGATGCCTTCTGCATTCTCCTCCTCACATTCTGTATCAGATGCGGAACAACTCAGCAAGCAACTGGGCAATCCTTATGATATAATTCCCATTGGCAATGTGTACGATGCATTCCTGTCTACACTGAAACCTGTTTTTGGCGACCTGCCTTTTGGCCTGGCTGAAGAGAACCTGCAAAGCCGTACACGCGGCAACCTGCTGATGTCTGTTGCCAATAAATTCGGGTATATCCTGCTCAACACTTCCAACAAAAGCGAACTGGCTACCGGGTATGGCACATTATATGGCGATATGGCCGGAGGCTTGAGTGTATTAGGTGATGTATACAAAATGCAGGTATATGCGCTGGCCAGGTATATTAACCGCAATGGTGAGATCATTCCCGCAAACATTATCAATAAAGAACCATCTGCAGAATTACGTCCCAATCAAAAGGACAGTGATAGTTTACCGGATTATTCTATACTGGATAAAATACTGTATCAATACATTGAAAGAAGACAAGGCCCCCGTGAGATCATTGCTATGGGTATTGATGAAGCGCTGGTAAAACGGGTACTGAAGCTGGTGAACACCAATGAATACAAGCGCAACCAGTTCTGCCCTATTATCCGTGTAAGCAGCAAGGCATTTGGTGTTGGCCGGAGAGTTCCTATTGTAGCGAAATATCTTTCCTGAGACGCTAAATACAGTGATAGGTTTTAGTGGGGAAGATAAGTTGAGGCTGTGTTTTAATGAATGGCTGATAAATGCTTAATGCAGAACGCCAGTTACAAGTTAGTAACCATATAACCTGCAACTGGCGTTTTTGATTTCATCATCAATGATAACTCAACTCAATATCGTTAAATTTAGTTTGGCCACATCGTGGCGCCTGTAGATAAATGTACTTGTGCCCGGCTCCTGACCGAGCTTAATTCTACGACATTGACTGACAACTCACCACACTCCTAATGTTTCAGATCCAATATTATGTTTACAGACTGAGGGAAGCCCACATAAACAACCTCTTTCTGCAATTGGAGTTTGCTGCCGGTTAAAGCAGTGATCTTAATATCGCCTTCAACACCGGTGATGATGGCAGTGGAAAGATTGATGGTATTTTCATTGTCTTTGAACAACCACGTAAAACTGCTGGTTTGCGGATCTTCAGTATTACATTTTGAAGCACCTTCATCCAGTGTACCGGTACCATCAGATTTCAGTGTAACCACATTGTCTGTCTGGCAGCTTTTCAGGTAACTGGAAGGAATAGGAGAATCGGCCTTGCCATCCTTGTCTACATCCAGCCAGGCATTGTCGAACTTCCAGGAAGCGCTGGTAATAAGTGTGGTACGCGAAGTATCTTCGGAACTGCTGCTTTTTTTACAATAAGTGAACTGTGTAACAACCATTAAAAGCAACATGTAGCGTATACTTTTTTTCATAAGTATTGATTTAAACTGTAATAGGGTTAATTTCTTTAACTGCAACAGCATCATTTTATTGCCCGGAATGGATTATCTATCGGCTTTTTTGGTTTTTTTAGCAGGTTGGCAAGCATCTTGATACAGCTTTGTTCGTATTTTCATATCTTGATTATCAATCGTTCATACTAAACTCGTTCTATGCTGTTAACAGCCGATGATATTCGCCAGCTCAACGAAAAAATACAGTACCACGGCGTGTTTATTGACCGCCTGCGCGATGAAACAGCCCGGGTAATTGTGGGGCAGCATTCTATGCTGGACAGGCTGCTGATTGGTTTGCTGAGCAACGGGCACGTACTGCTGGAAGGTGTACCGGGATTGGCCAAAACGCTTACAATCAAATCGCTGGCACAGGCTATACACGCTAAATTCAGCCGTATTCAGTTTACGCCCGATCTGTTACCCGCCGACGTTATCGGCACCATGATATATAACCAGCCCAAAAACGAATTTATCGTTCGTAAGGGGCCCATTTTTGCCAACTTCATACTGGCCGACGAGATCAACAGGGCCCCCGCCAAGGTACAGAGTGCCTTGCTGGAAGCCATGCAGGAACGCCAGGTTACCATTGGTGACACTACCTATAAACTGGATGAACCTTTCCTGGTACTGGCTACCCAGAACCCGCTGGAACAGGAAGGCACTTACCCGCTTCCGGAAGCACAGCAGGATCGCTTTATTATGAAAGTGATTGTTGATTATCCTACCAAGGAAGAAGAACAACTGATCATCCGTCAGAATGTACAGGGCATTAAACAACCCGAAGTAGGCCGCGTGGTATCTATGCAGGAAGTATTGCAGGCACGCGACCTGGTACGCCAGGTGTACATGGACGAAAAGGTAGAGAACTATATTCTTGATATTGTATTTGCCACCCGATTTCCGGAAAAATACCGGCTTGAAAAACTGAAGCCGCTCATCGTGTACGGAGGTTCGCCCAGGGCCAGCATTAACCTGGCATTGGCAGCCAAAGCACAGGCATTCCTTAACAAACGTGGTTTTGTTATTCCTGAAGATGTGCGCAGCATTTCAAAAGATGTATTGCGTCACCGCATCGGCATGAGCTATGAAGCTGAAGCCGAAAATGTACGCGCCGAAAATATTATTGATGAAGTATTACGTGTAGTACAGGTTCCATGATGACCACCGCCGACATATTAAAAAAAGTACGTGAGCTGGAAATTAAAAGCAAAAAACTCACCCGGCATCTTTTTACCGGCGAGTATCATAGTGCTTTTAAGGGTCGTGGTATGTTATTTAAAGAAGTACGCGAATACCAGCCCGGTGATGATATCCGTTTTATTGACTGGAATGTATCTGCCAGGTTCAATCACCCTTTCAGCAAACTGTTTGAAGAAGAACGCGAGCTAACAGTACTGCTGATGGTAGATATCAGCGCCAGTTCACTATTTGGTACCACGCAGGCACGTAAAAAAGACCTGGTAACTGAAATAGCTGCAATACTGGCATTTTCTGCCATGAGCAATAATGATAAAGTGGGCGTAATCCTGTTCAGTGATATCATTGAAAAATACATTGCTCCTAAAAAGGGGCGTGATCATATCCTGTACATTGTACGTGAATTGCTCACCACACAGCCCAAACACAAAGGTACGCGGCTGGATATAGCCCTGCAGCGTCTCAACAATGCAGTACGGCAGAAAAGCATTGTGTTCTTACTGAGCGATTTTATTGATAATACATTTGAAAATACCCTGAAAGCTGCCGGCAGAAAACATGATATGATCGGCATTAAGGTGTACGATAAAATGGATATGGAATTGCCCAATGCCGGTTTACTGCAGGTAGAAGATGCTGAAACAGGTGCGCACGAATGGATCGATACCAGCGATTTCCTGGTACGCAAACAATACCAGACCGATTTTTTTAATCATACGGACTATTGTAAAAACGCTTTTGTGAAAGCCGGTTGTGAACTGTTGCACGTTCGCACAGATGATGATTATGTAAAAATATTGCAGAAATTTTTTGTCGGGCGTAACCGATAGCATGAAGAAAAAGATCATTCCACATATAGCTTGTTGCACTGTACTGTTGCTGGCCACCATGTTGCTGAACGCACAGGTATTGGTAAAGGCCTCCGTTGACAGGGATAATATACTGATTGGCGAACCTATTCAACTTACACTCAGTGTACACCTTCCCCTGGGCGAACCTGTGACCTGGTTCCGGCTGGATTCTATTCCGCATTTTGAATTTATCAGCAAAGGCAAACCCGATACCACCGATGGCATTGATGGTAAAAAGATAGAACAGGTACTGACCATTACCAGTTATGATACCGGTTACCAGCAGATACCCGCACTGGAACTGCAGGCCGGCAATAAAACATACGATACCGATACTATTGGCATTGCAGTGGCTTATACAGAAGCGGATCTGTCAAAAGATTATCACGACATCAAAGAAATTGAAGATGTACAGCCTCCCAAATGGGTAAAATACCTGCCCTGGATCATTGCAGCCGGAATATTGTTGCTGGGAGCCATCGTCATACTAGCCATTCGTAAGCTGAAAAAACGCAGGGAGGTTCCGGCTATACCTGTCATCAAACTATCGCCCTATGAAGAAGCGATGGAGGCAATGGAAGAGCTACGTAAAAAAGGCTGGAACCTGCAGGATGAAGAAAAAGCATATTACACCCGGTTGAACAATATTCTTCGACAGTTCATTGCCCGCAAACTGAATATTGCCTCGTTGGAAAAAACCAACGATGAATTGATCATGCAACTGAAACGTTCATCACTGGATGATAAACTATACCGGCAACTGGCTGAAGCATTACAGGTGGCAGACTTTGTAAAATTTGCCCGCTATCAACCCGGAGCTGCTGATAATGAAAACAATTTCAACATCATTCATTCGGCTATTAAAACACTCAACAATACACCGTAAGCGTGTTATACAACTGGTTTCAACATATCACTTTTGCCTGGAAATGGGTGTTTGTGCTGCTTGCATTGCTGCCCCTGATGATCTATTGGTACCTGTCGAAAAGTGACAGACAGCAAGGGGCTATACGTGTTTCTTCACTGGCGGCATTCCGGAAAAAGAACTCCTGGAAAACTACTTTACGTCATGCCCCATTTGTATTTCGCCTGCTGGCCATTAGTTGTATCATCATTGCACTGGCGCGTCCGCAAACGCGCAACGATGAAGAACTAAAATCCGGTCAGGGTATTGATATCATTTTATGTCTCGATGTAAGCGGCAGTATGCTGGCGCAGGACTTTACGCCCAATCGTATGGAAGCTGCCAAACAGGTGGCTGCCGAATTTGTGGCAGAGCGGGCTACAGACAGGATCGGCGTTGTGATCTTTTCCGGAGAAGGTTTTACATTGGTTCCGCTTACTACCGATCAGAATGTACTGCAATCACAGATCTACAATATTCAGCGAGGCGCGCTGGAAGATGGTACTGCTATTGGCGACGGACTTGGCCTGAGTGTGGAACGTTTAAAAGATTCTAAAACCAAAACCCGCATTATCATTTTGCTGACCGATGGCGAGGACCAGGGTGGCCGTATCGATCCGCTGGTTGCCAAAGAAATGGCCAAAGCTTACGGCATACGCGTGTATACCATTGGCGTGGGGTCTGAAGGTTACGCACAGGTACCGGTAGATGGAACCACTACCCGGCCACAAAAAGTGAATATTGACGAAAAATTATTGCGTTCAATTGCCGATGAGACCGGGGGCCTGTATTTCCGTGCACGCGACAACAATTCACTGAAAGGCATTTATAATGAGATTGACAAACTGGAAAAATCACGGATAGAGATCACTGCATTAAAACGCTATACAGAACGCTTTTTCCCGTTTGCAATAGCAGCCTTCATATTCCTGTTGCTGGAAATAGCATTGAAGTATACCCTGTTCAGGAAATTCCCATAGTTCTGGTGACACTATATACAGCAAACACAAATTATTTTTCTGCCAAACCAAAAAAATGTACCAGCTTCGCTTTCCATAAGCCGGTCGCCAGCCGGTATCAGGCATACTTATCCTGGTAATCACAAAAAATAGCGGTTCAGACAAATGAGAGCCATTGTATACAAATCTACCGGTAGCTGGTACAGCATAAAGACCGAAACCGGCAACATGATGAATGCCCGCATCAAAGGGGTGTTCAAAATTGACAACATTACATCTACCAATCCTCTTGCAGTAGGCGATGAAGTAGAGGCTGATCTTGAAAACGAAGCGGAGAATACAGCCATCATTACAGAAATACACAAGCGCAGAAACTATATTAATCGCCAATCACCTGCCAATAAAAGACATCATCATATTGTAGCTGCCAATCTTGACCAGTCATTATTATTTGCTACGCTACGTGAACCCAAAACATCACAAGGTTTTATTGACCGCTTCCTGGTAACCAGCGAAGCGTATCATGTTCCTTCTATTATTGTATTCAACAAATCTGACCTGTACCGTAATAAGGAACTGGAGCTGTTTGAAGAGCTGAACGATATTTATACCGATATCGGTTACAAAGTAGTATTGATGAGTCTTAAACAGGAAACAGGTGTAAATGAACTGAAAGACCTGCTGAAAGATAAGATCACTTTACTGAGTGGACATTCAGGAGTTGGTAAATCATCTTTTATCAATGCATTGTTCCCGGAGTTAGCACTTAAAACCCAGGACGTAAGTTCATGGAGTGGAAAAGGATTACATACCACTACGTTTGCCGAAATGTTCGACCTGCCTTTTGGGGGCAGCATCATAGACACACCGGGTGTACGCGAATTTGGCATTGTAGATATCTCCCGGCAGGAGTTATCACATTACTATCCCGAAATGGCAGCACTGATCAATGATTGCCAGTTCAACAACTGCCTGCATCTGAACGAACCCGGATGTGCCATCAAGAGCGCTGTTGAAAATGGCGACATCAGCGCAGAACGCTACATCAGCTATTGCTCAATACTGGCTACTATTGATGATAAGAATTACTGAGAAGGTGAAAAATGAAAGGTCAAATATGAAAAGCGAAATGATTTACTTTCAATAATCCACTCATCAGCGTATCATGCTCAGGAAGCAAAACGCTTTATCTTATGCGTTAGCAACTGCCTTTCCAGGTAACTGGCAATTTCTATTACGGCATCGTTGTCTTTACGCAACGCATCGCGAAACTTGTACGGGTAAATTGAAATACCGGTGTAGATGTTGTAATAGAGCGTTAATACATGTCCTTTGTACAGGAAACTCCAGGTGAGTGTGTCAAAATCATCTTCCTTGCGGGTGAAACGGATCTCCAGATCTTCGGTAAGGATGTTGGCCACTTCATAAAAACGCTTCAGTCCACAATCGTCATCAATGATCGCTTCGGTACAGCCGAAGTCGGTACGTAGTATGAGACTCATACGAAACGGATTTAGATTATCGGATAGGGTACAGGACAAACCATCCGGTTATGTCCCGGGTTTATAATATGCTCTATGCCTTGAATTTTCTGGCTTTCGGCACTTTCTCACCGCTTATAATCCGTTCCGCTCCCACATTTTTACCATTACTTGGGCAGCCGTATTTCGGACCAAATAAACTACAGGAATGCAGGGAAATGAATAGCAGGAAACAAACTGTAGCAAGCACGATATGACGGACTGACTTCATAAATATTGGTTTCTACGGACTAAACGCAACTAAATCTAAAGATATTATCCCGTAGTTGCAATAGCCTTAACTTTTTTCACTGTTTACCTGATCCCTGAACCAATCGGCATACCTTACATAATTGTTTGCTATTCTGTTGATTTCGCCTTGAATATGACTTTCGTCAATATCTTTTACTTTTTTGGCAGGCACGCCGGCAAAGATAGTTCCGGGGGGCACTTTGGTACCTTCCAGCACCACTGCGCCGGCTGCAATAATGGAGTTGCTGCCGATCTCTGCGTTATCCATTACAATAGCTCCCATGCCTATCAGCACATTATCCTGTATTGTACATCCGTGCACCAATGCATTGTGCCCTATAGAAACATTGTTACCTATAATAGCTTGTGTACGCTGATATGTGCAATGGATCACAGCACCATCCTGAATATTCACTTTATTGCCCATACGGATACTGTTTACATCACCACGCACCACTGCATTGAACCATATACTGCAATCATTTCCCATTACCACATCACCTACAATAGTAGCATTGGGTGCAATAAAACAATTGTCACCAAAAGTGGGATAAACTCCGTTTACGTGTAAAATAACTGGCATTGTTCGTTATTAAATTATAGGTTGTAAGTAGTATCTGTATATAAAGCAAAAAGTAAATGTCTGTTGCAAGTTACAGGTTTCTGGTTTCCGGTGCTGATATTCGTGGATACCTGATGAAAAGAAGCGTTGTTTTTTTACGCGAAAAGTGAAAGGTCAAACCTGTCTGAATAACTGGTTATGCGGGCGTTCAGCTTAAACAAAAAAAAGCTGTACTTCACACTTCGTGCTTTCTTTCTGACTTTCCCTTGCGCCTTGCTCCATTTCAACTTCCGGCTCCATTCCGTTGTCTCACAAATATCCGTTATTCCGTAGAATTGGCGTTCTTTGCAGTTGTAATGAAAAGTATGAATCAACGTCAGTTATTTCTGCAACACGTGGCACAGACATCTGCAGCACCGCTTGCACTGGAAATTGTAAAGGCCAAAGGCAGTAAGTTATGGGATGTATCAGGCAAAGAATATATTGACCTGATTGCAGGCATCAGTGTTTGTAACGTGGGGCACCGGCACCCGAAAGTGATCAGCGCCATCAGGAATCAACTGGACAATTACATGCACATACTGGTGTATGGTGAAATAGTGGAAACACCGCAGGTACAATATGCAAAAATGCTGTCAGATAATATGCCTGCTACACTCAACTCCGTATACTTTACCAACTCCGGGGCCGAAGCTGTGGAAGGCGCTATGAAACTGGCTAAAAGATATACCGGTCGCACGCAGATCATTGCTTTTAACCAGAGCTATCATGGTTCCACACAAGGCGCACTAAGCATATTGGGCGATGAATACTGGCGTAATGCCTTTCGTCCGTTGCTGCCCGGTATAGAACATCTTCACTACAATGCTTTTGAAAGTATTGATGCTATTACCGAACAAACAGCCTGTATTATTGCAGAGTCTGTACAGGGTGAACGTGGCGTACATGCACCAATACGCGAATGGATGAAGGCGCTACGCAAAAAATGTGATGAGACCGGCACCCTGCTCATCCTTGATGAAATACAGACCGGGTTTGGCCGCACCGGCACACTCTGGGCTTTTGAACAATGGGGCATAGTACCCGATATAGTGCTGCTGGGAAAAGCACTTGGAGGCGGCATGCCGCTGGGTGCGTTTGTAGCCGGCAGAAAGATCATGAGTTCATTGACAGATAACCCCGTATTGGGACACATTACCACTTTTGGTGGTCACCCGGTATGTTGTGCAGCAGGGCTGGCTGCAATGAAAGCATTGCTGGAAGAAAAAATGATCGATGGTGTACGTGAAAAAGCCAGGCTATTCATGGAACTTTTACATCATCCCAGGATCAAAACCATCCGTTCTACCGGTTTATTGATGGCTGTGGAATTTGACAGCTTTGAAACCAATAAAAAGATCATTGATGCATGCCTGGCAGCCGACAAAGCTGTACTAACTGATTGGTTTTTATTTGCGCCTCAGTGTTTACGACTGGCACCACCATTGACTATTTCAGAGAAAGAAATAAAAAAAGCCTGCAAAATAATTTTACAGGCTATCAATAGCATCTAAGCGGCATTACTGCTTTATTCTATTTCCACTACTACTTCCACTTCCACTGCCATACCCATGGGTAGTGATCCCATGCCCACTGCAGAGCGGGCATGTTTGCCTTTATCACCAAATATCTCTACCATAAAATCAGAATAACCATTGATCACTTTGGGCTGATCTTTAAAATCACCTTCGCAGTTTACCATACCCAGCACTTTTACAATCCGTTTTACTTTACCAAGATCTCCCAGTTCTCCTTTCAGAACCGCAAGATGGTGCAATGCTGTAAGCCGGGCTGCTTCATATCCCTGCTCAATAGTAAGGTCTTTACCTACTTTACCCGAAATATAGGTACCATCAGGCCTGGCAGGTCCTTTCCCGGAAAGAAACAACAGGTTGCCCGTACGTACTACGTTTACATAGTTGGCTACCGGCTGAGAAGCAGCCGGCAATACAATATTTTTTTCTTTCAGTTTCTGTTCGGGTGTTTGTGCCTGCATAACGATGGAGAATAAAATGAAGGATGCAATAAACAATAACGGTTTTATCATATTACTTTTTTACAATATTCTTACTGTTTGTATTGTCTAAAATAGCATGCAAAAGTCATCCCGCCGCATGTTCTGTGTAAATTTTAATCCATACCGGTATTGAGCATTTTTTTGTTTCTTCGTATAAGCAACAACCCCCTAAACGACATGAAGCGTAATCTCTTCCTGGCAGCATTTTTAATATGCCAGCTTACCTTTTCTCCTGTTCTGCTCTATTCACAGTCACGGGAAATACAACCAGGTTTTCTATGGCGCATAACCGGCAAAGGTTTAAAAGACACTTCATACCTGTATGGCACTTTTCATTTACCGGATAAACGCCTGTTTAATTTTCCCGATTCACTATACACTGTTTTTGAATCCTGCAAAGGCTATGCTTCAGAACTGGATGTGGATTCTATGATGACGTTTTTTATGAATCAGCCTCCTGATCCTGAAGATATGCAATATGTAAAAGACGTATTGGCTGCCAAAGAATATAACAGCATTAAAAAGAAACTCCAGGAAAAATTTCACAAACCGGCAGATGTTGTAAAGGCATCAGAATTCAGAGACTATGTCAGCGGCTGGAAAAATTACATTGTTGACTCCAACAGGACCGAAACAGCCATGGACTTTTATTTTTACAGCATTGCCAAACGTAAAGATAAATGGGTGGGCGGTATTGAAGATCTGGATGACCAGCGTAAAACGGATAAAAAAGTCCCCCTGAAAGAATACATTACAGAGTTTCTGGATGAGAATAAAAAAACCTCCCGCTATATAGAAGATGCGATCAGGATGTACCGTGAACAGGACCTTGAACAATTTGAAGCACTGAACAGTTTCATTTCAGGTTACTCCAGGGATAGTATCATGCTTCGCCGCAATCAAAAAATGGCGCGGCGTATTGACAGTCTTGCACATCAACGTTCTATCTTTTTTGCTATCGGTGCGGGACATCTCCCCGGCGATTCCGGTGTGGTGAATATGCTCCGGTTAAAGGGCTTCCACCTAACACCCGTACGTTCCGACAAAACCATTGCTGCAGCTACTTACGATTTCAAAGCACGTGAACAAGCCTGGCAAAGAAACAGCTCGACCAACAACCTGTATTCTGTAGAAATGCCGGGTGTACCACAAACCACGCGATACAGTTCCGACAACATGGAAATAAAACTGTATACAGATATTAATACCGGGTTGTATTACCTGTCGCTGAATTCAGTGGTAAATCTTTCAGAGAACGAAGACAGTGTACTTAATACCGTTCTGAACAACCTCAAACGTAAAGGGGAAATTGTAAAAAGCACATCTATTGTTTACGACAGTGTAAAAGGGAAAGAAATAACAGCCATTACCGGTAAATACACATATCGTATCAGGGCTTTTTCAAGACCTCCGGTGGTATATGCGTTGCTGGTAGGATCTGACATACAGGATTCTGTTGAATCATTAAATGCCACCCGCTTCTTCAATTCGCTAGTTTTTAATAAGACCATAAAAGTAGAAGCACCGTCACAGCAAACTTTTACCAACACCCAGCACGGCTTTTCAATACTCTTTCCCGAAAAGCCTTCCATACGACGCAATGAAGAAGAAGAAACCATTGTAACTACTATTTATGCAGCCAGCGATGCCAAAGACAATATGTACCTGCAATGTATAGTGCAAGACATGAAAAAAGGCTATTCGCTCAAAGCAGATTCAGCCGTTTTTGACATTTACAAAAGTTTTTTAAAGAAAAATGCCACTAAGATCATCTCTACCCGGTATGATACGGTGCAGCATTTTCCTGCAATATGGCACGAGTTTATCATTGCCCGTGGTGGCGAGGAATATTACAACAAGATCCTGCAACTGCATCGTGGCAACAGAATCTATACACTGGGAGCTACTGCAGCCGATGCAGTTGGAAGCAAAAAGAAAATTGATGAATTTTTCCATTCTTTTACCCTGCAACCTTTACCGGAAGCAGTATGGTCACAGCATACATCTCCGGACAACAGCTTCAGTATATGGGCGCCGGAAACCGTAACCTATTATAGATCCAAAGACTCTTCAGAGAACGATCCGGAAATAAAGATTTACTATGTGCACGACTCTACTGCTCCCGTTAGTTTTTTCATAAAGAAAAGTGCGTTCAATCCATATTACTGGGTTGAAAGTGATTCAGCTTTATTACGGTATCAAGCAAATGTGAATGTTGGCTATAGCGACAGCCTGATCAGCTTTAAAATGGTGAACAACGGCAACTACAAAGGCGCCGAAGCATTGATCAGCCAGTTCGACAATCACAACCTGAAAAAGATGCGTTTCCTGGTGGTAGGCGATACGCTGATGCTGCTCTATTGTGTAGCTCCACGTGAAGCACTGGAAGCCCCCAATGCATTGCGATTCTTTTCCGGATTTTCATTCACCGATCAACACCTGCCTACCAGTGTGTATACTTCAAAAGCCGTAAAACTACTGGATAGTCTTTCTTCCAAAGATTCAATAACAGTAATACTTACAAAAAAAATACTTGACCTGGTAAAGTTCGCTCCTTCAGAGATGCCTTTGCTACACAAGGCTACAATGCGGTCCTACGCCGATAGCAATAATTACAACAATACCAACAACCTGCTGTTCAACAAAGTGGCTACTCTACGGGACTCTTCTTCTATTCAATTTGTACTGGAGCAATATGCTTCCACATCGCCAAACATTGAAAAATACCGGTATGACCTGCTGTATATATTGTCTGCTTATAAAACAAAAGCAGCTTATGCCCTTATAAAAGATCTGCTGGTACAACATCCGCCTACAGAAGGTAATGTCTACCGGTTATTTTCAAGATTGATGTATGATTCACTTTCACTGAGTGCAGGCATACTTCCCGGTATTCTTCCACTGCTCAGTGATTCCGTTATCCGCTGGCCGCTGATCAGCCTGTCTGTAAGGCTTATGGAGAATGATCTTGTCAACGGCAGCACAATATTACCATACAAAAAGTTATTGTATGGTTTGGCTGAAGATGAATTGAAAAAGAACAGAAAAGCTGATGACCTTGACGATGCTTATCAATATGGCAGCCTGCTTAAACTGATAGGAAAAATGAAGGATCCCGCAGGCTATCAACTGATAAAAAAATACCAGGCAAGCAGAAACACTTTCCTGCAATTCAGCGCTGTAAAAGCATTACTGAAAAACAACCAGGCTACCGATGTAACCGCACTGAACAAACTGGGTGCCGATACAGAATATCGCATATCACTCTACCGGGAATTGAAAGAGCTGAAAAAGCTCTCCTTATTTCCGGTAAAATATTTAACACAACAGGCATTGTCACAAAGCGAACTATACAATTATGCTTCTGAAGATTACGGCGTTAAAAAGGTTGTATTTATAGCTACCCGAAACGTGATGTATGAAGGCGTTAAAAGAAAATTTTACTTATACAGGATTGATGTGGAGGCAGATGATGATAATGTGACCAGCTATCTCGGTGTTGCCGGCCCATTTGATCTTAATGCCACCAAACCGCGTATTGAAACTAACGCAACAGGCATTTACTGGCATAAAGAATATGACCTGAAAAAAATAGACGCCTTACTCAACAGCTACCTGAATGGTGAGGAAGAGGAAGAAGATGATAATACCCAAGATGATGAAGATTAAAAACTTAACCGGAAACTTCCGAAGATACCAAACCGCTGCGAGGCATCGTCTGGCAGCGGTTGTGGTAACACCCGCCACACAAAATCCAATCGTATAAACCGGAAAATATTGTCAATACCTGTGCCCACTTCCATATACGTTCTGCCATCCAGCGACTGGAACTGGTAATCCGGTCCTGTATTGTACGCCTTGTTTGCTGCGCTCAGACTTCCCCACAGCGTTTTAACCGTATAGAACTGACGTAGTTTCATTTTGCGGGTAATTGGTATGTACTTAAAAATACCGCTACCGATATTGTGCTCAAAGTTAATACCAGCATAACGGTCGTGCAGGTATTGCCAGCGATTGATCAGGCTATAGGCATACCTGTTATAGTAATAGATCTCATTACCCGGCGCTACATCCAGCATCATAAAAGGCAATGTGCCATAAGTACGGCCGCCAAATACATTGAAATAAACAGTTCCGTAGGGTGATACTTTCAGATAATCAGAAATACTACCACTGATCTTGGTATACGAATAGTTGCTTTTAAAAACACCGGGGATGCCCTTTGTTACTTTTACTGCCACAATAGGATAAGTACTTCCCAGGCTGTACCGGTAAAAATGGGTTTCCAGGAATTTTTCCAGGTAGGCAAAACGCAACTGCAGGGATGTTTCAAATGTGTTCAGCGTTTGTCCCGTCCCTTCATCCGGGTACAGATCTTTGGCAGGAAGATTTTCCAGGGGTGTATACTTTTTCCGCGCAGCACCCAATGTAACAGAAAACCCGGAATGCCACTCTTTGAAGAACTCCGTCTGTGTAATTTCGGATTTAAGGAATTTGATCGGAACACCGTTTTTGCGAATAGCCAGAGCAAAAATATTATCCTGGCTTACTTCATCATAATAGTTCTGTCCGTAATCAATATCATTGATATATTTCAATGACGCCGACATTCTCGGATCTTTTTTAAACAGGTACAATGCGTCTGCTTCGTATTTAAACTCTTTGTCTTTAAACCCGTACGCCAGGTATCCGTGCAGGATCAGTTTTTTATTAAAATAACGGTTGGTACCAAGATCCCATCGCAAACGCAGGCCTTCACGGTAATTGGAATAAATCCAGTTGTACCAGGGACCGATAACATAGTTCCCCACATCCAGGTAACCGGTAGCCAGGAAATTCACAGTTTTTACGGTGCGCTGAAAAACAGGCAACCGCAATAAGGTATCAATTGTCTGGTAAAGTGCTTTTTCATTGGCATTCAGCTCTTCATGCCGCGAACGCACCCAGAATGAATCCGGTTTATCAATGCTGTTAGGCGGCAGTATCACTTCTTCAATCAGCTTGTTTTTATCCAGTTCACTGGTCACTGCGCTGTCATTGACAACAACATTTCGGTAAGTGGTACTTTTCCGGCCAATTACAGAAAGACTTTTTTCTCCTGAAAAAGAAAGGTCCACCACAAATTTATCGCGCGACAAAAACCAGGTGGTATCATTGACCAGCTCAAACTCCTGGATAAGGCTTAGCCTGTCAACATAATTTATATCGGCATCTCTGGAAAGCCGCAGGTTCATTTTCTGGATAGCAAACGTAGTATCATGCACCCAGCAATCGCCTTCAAAGGTGCTGCCACCCGGAGATTTAGGCGTAAACATTAAATGAATCAGCCTGCGGTGGTTTACATATTGTGTATCGAGTACTTTATAGCGATAGTAATTATTGCCATTATCACTAATGGGGCTGATAAAATTCTTATCAAAAACAGGAATAAAGTTGCTGTAGAAATTTACATTCTGTTCCAGGCCGCCCAGCAGTTTAGACACACTTTCATTGGTGATACCCATTGTTTTGGTGCCTTTAAAAACTTCCCTGCGACGTTTGGGCAATTTCTGATAGTAATAATCTGAAATTGCTTCTGTAAGATACACCGGCAAAAAAGGCCGGCCTTCATCGGTAGTATCAATATTATTCAGCACAAAATCAAACTTGCGGATAAAGGGCAGCTTTTTCCATTCATCTTTTTTGATATTCTTGATATCGATCTCAAGTTTGTTATATAGCTCGTATGAAAAATTATCAAAGCGGTAGCGGTCGTTCTGTGGTTTGTGTTTTACAATACGTTTCCACATCAGCAGGCCCCTGTCAATTTTCTGGCTTACCACCACGGCCTCATATTTACCGCGTTCCAGTCGCACAGTAATATTGATCACATTGTTCCGGGCCTTATTCAGCAATGCTGTATCAAAAGCAATAGCAACGGTCTGATACCCTACGTATGAAAATACCAGTGAATCCTGCGGCCATTCATTAAATGTAAAAGAGAAATTGCCGGCCGAATCGGTCAGCTTACCGGTTTTCAGCTGTTGCAGTTCTACAGAAGCAAAGGGGATTCGTTCGTCGCTGTGCGCGTCTCTTAAAACGCCACGCAACACTTTTACCTGTGCGCGGGCAGATGGGGTTAACAACAGCAGGCAGGACAATAAGCCATAAAGCCGTTGTATGATCTTTTTTTCAATCATGCTGGTGGTCGGGTATCTGCTCTCAATAATACGCAAGGTTTCGTTAATCGGAAGCTAATTTATACATTATCATAAGTTTACCAGACAATAACGACTTTATACACTGCGTTTTGCGTAACCGGCAAGGGGCTGCAGCAAAAAAAATACGTTGGAACTTGGATATTTCAGGAAACAACTATTACTTTGCATTACAAAGTGCTTTATATGGATAGCCAACACCAATCGCTGGAAGCTTTACAGGACATTAAACGGATGATGGAAAGGTCATCGCGTTTTATTTCATTAAGCGGATGGAGCGGTATCAGTGCCGGCATCTGCGCACTGGGAGGTGCATGGGCTGCTTATGCGCGCCTGCACCACTATCATGATGATGAGCCTGCCAGGAATATTATAACAGCGGTGATTGCCCCCCAATCGCTTATCGGGTCTTTACTCCGGATAGCCATCATTACTTTTATAGCTGCTTTCACCTCGGCCTTTTTGTTTACCTACGCACGCAGTCGCCGTAATAAAACACCCATCTGGGACAGGACAGTGCAACGGCTGGCATGGAACACCATTCTGCCAATGACCGTTGGCGCATTCTTTATTTACCGGGCAATGGAATACGGTTATTTTGAACTGGTAGCACCCGGTTGCCTGTTGTTCTACGGTCTGGCGCTGGTTAATGCATCCAAATATACATTGGGCGAGATCCGGTACCTGGGCTATGGTCAACTGATACTGGGCGTAATTAATCTGTGGTCTGCTAAGAACGGGTTGTATTTTTGGGCCGCTGGTTTCGGCGTATTGCATATTGTATATGGCGCACTGATGTGGTGGAAATATGAACGGGCCAGTTAAAACAGGAACATGAAGAATCCCATTGAAAATCTGAATAAAATTTTTGACAGCCGCATTCGCCTCGGGGTAATGAGCATCCTGGTGGTGAATGAGGAGGTAAACTTTAATGACCTGAAGAAAATGATGGACGTTACAGATGGAAATCTTGCCTCACACCTGGTGAACCTGGAAGAAAATGGTTTCATCAAAGTGCATAAAGGATTTATTGGTCGTAAAACCAATACCACCTATTCTATTACCAAAGCCGGTGAAAAAGCATTCAAAGAACATATTGAAGCCCTCGAAAACATGATCAAAGGCATAAAATAATTTTTTTTGCCCTTTCACTTTGCATTTCAAAGCACTTTTAAAAAATAAATAAAATGATATCATTCAAACAACAACTATGGGTAGTATTCAAGATCTGGATCATTGCATTATTGCTCAATACCATTACAGGCACCGCCATACTGGGTAACTCTGGTGATTTTGCTGATGCTATAGACCTGCTGCTCATCTTCGGAACATTGTACGGCTCATTGTTTTCGCTCCCGGTAGCACTGATATTATTGCTGCTAATTAACCGTTGCTGCTCACGTCTTGCTACCGGCATGTGGCTGTTCTGGATCGTATTGCTTACCGGCGCATTCTGCACCATGGCTACCTTTTCAGTATTTGTATGGATCACAGATATGCATTTCCGGGAAACGGCTGTATTGTTCATTACTGCATTGTTATCCGGCATGATAGCCATCACTACTCAATTCAAAGCGCTGCAAAAAATGGGCAATGAACAATTCCAGCCAGAAAGTTTTTCCTTTTAACCGGTAAATTTCTACTGTATGAAGATCAAAATGATCCTTCCGGCGTTGACAGAAGCCAAAAGTCCCTACTGGCGTCCTGTCAAGTATTCTCTGTTCCCTCCGCTGGGATTGGCTACACTGGCAGCTTACTGTGATGCTGATGATGAAGTTGACTTGCAGGATGAACATGTAGAAAAACTTGTTACAGATGATCAACCCGACCTGGTAATTATCCAGGTTTACATTACCAATGCTTTCAAAGCATACAGGCTGGCAGATCATTACCGGGCCAAAGGTTGCTACGTATGCCTGGGCGGTTTGCACGTTACTTCATTGCCCGATGAAGCTATGCCACATGCTGATAGCATTTTTATCGGTCCGGGCGAAGATACTTTTCCCGCATTCCTGAAAGATTTCCGCAACAAATGCGCCAGAAAAGTATATCACAACAGTGCGCGGAGTATTGAACAGGTACCTCCAATCCGCAGAGACCTGATCAAACGGCAACTATACCTTGTTCCCAATTCTATTGTGGTAACAAGAGGCTGCCCGCATCATTGTGATTTCTGTTATAAAGATGCTTTCTTTGAAGGGGGCCGTTCTTTCTATACACAACGGGTAGATGCTGCAGTTGCTGAGATTGACCGGCTGCCCGGTCGCCACCTGTATTTCCTGGATGATCACCTGCTGGGCAACCAGAAATTTTCAACAGCGTTGTTTGAAGGTATGAAAGGAATGCAACGTGTGTTCCAGGGTGCTTCTACCGTTGATGCCATTCTACGGGGAAACCTTATTGAAAAAGCAGCCGAAGCCGGCATGCGCAGTGTATTCATCGGGTTTGAAACACTCAGCAACAGCAATCTTTCACAAAGCAATAAAAAACAAAACCTGGGTAAAGACTACGGACAGGCCATCCGCCGTTTGCACGACCTGGGTATTATGATCAATGGCAGTTTTGTGTTTGGTCTTGACGATGATGATAAAGATGTATTTAAAAAAACTGTAGACTGGGCTGTTAAGAGCGGTCTTACCACAGCCACTTTTCATATTCTTACACCGTACCCAGGCACACGCCTGTACCAGCAAATGCAAAAAGATGGCCGGCTGCTGCACCAGGAATGGGACCGTTACGACACACGACAGGTAGTATACAAAACGGTTGGTCTTACAGCAGAAGAACTAAAAGCAGGTTATGACTGGGCCTACCGCTCCTTTTATTCCTGGAAAAATATATGGAAGGCCAGCGCACAACATGATGTTCTGAAACACAGGGTCAAACATTTTACTTACGCCGGTGGATGGAAAAAATTTGAACCATTATGGAATTTCATCATTAAAACAAAAGGATTGAACAATATGCTGCCTGTACTGGAAGCAATCCTTTCAAAAGTGCCGAACGGCAGTAAAAACAAAAACACATTAACTCCTTTTCCCGCAATAGCATGATCAAATACCCTACAGAAACCGGTTTTGTGCAGATCATTCGCTTTCAGCCTGTGTAAACGGTTCTGCTATCACAAAGGAAAACAGGCTGCCGGAGGTGCAACAACGGCAGCCATTTTTTTCAGACACATTTTCACCAATCGCTTAACTACCCACTCATGAACAAAAATATTGTACAACTGCTGCTGGTCATTGCCGGTGCGCTGTTATTCAACATGGTATTCTGGCAGGAAAAACCAGGTATCAATATGGTGCTGTTCGATGCATTCCTGTTATCCGCCCTTTCCTTTTTATATCCTAAAGCCGGGCAACATGCTGTTGTGAGATGGCTACTGGTTGGCCATCTCTTTTGCCTGGCCATGATTGTAGTACACAATACCCTGCTGAGCCAGGTCGCTTTCACAGTTACTTTACTATTACTGACCGCATTTATTGAGTATGCACATCGATCAGTATGGTTTGCCGGAGGATCTGTACTGATGAATATACTATTGTGCAGCGCTTCCATCACCGAACAGTTCCGCACAATAAACCCAGTGAGAAGCAGGAAAAGGAATACCCGCAAGTTTATCCGTTTTGCAATATTTCCGCTTTCGCTGCTGGCAATATTTTTCATTATCTACCTGTTTGCCAACAGCATTTTTCAGGAAATGGCAGCCAAGGCCGGTGTGCAACTGGAAAGGTTTTTATTCCTGTTCATCAATCTCTTCTCCTGGCAACGCCTGTTATTCATGGCGTTGGGTATATATCTCACCGCTACTATTCTGTTGAAAAGCCGCGTCAGTTATTTTTCAAATAAAGAAACCAACTGTCACGACCACCTGCAACGTGCTCGCAAAAAAAGACAGCAGCAGCCGTTTTACCAGTTGTCTAAAAATTTCATGGGCCGCCTGACTGATGGTATGCTGGCACTGAAAAACGAAAACACCACCGGATTGATCAGTTTATTTTTACTGAATACATTGCTGGCCGTGATCAACACCATTGATATCAGCTGCCTGTGGTTCAATGTAAATTACCAGATCAATAAGCCTGCCTATAAAATGGTACATGAAGGTACCGAACTATTGATCTTGTCTGTTATACTGGCGATGATGGTGGTGCTGTTCTTCTTTAAAGGCAACCTGAACTTCTACAAACGCAATAAATGGCTGAAATACGGCGCCACTGCATGGATTGTACAAAACGCAGTACTGGTAGTATCTGTGCTGGTACGCGATTACTATTATATCAACCGTCATGGCCTTGCCTATAAACGCATAGGTGTATTATTCTTTTTACTTATGGTATTTATAGGTTTGGTCACCATGTCCATCAAAATATGGCAACGGAGAACAACATATTTTTTATTGCGGGTGAATGCATGGGCTGGCATAGTTGTGTTGGTTTTGGCCTCCGCCATTCATTGGGATGAGTTGATTGTGGGTTATAATCTGAAACAGAAAGACAATATTGAGCTGGATGTACCTTTCCTGTTATCTTTATCAGATAAAACCCTGCCATTACTGGACAGGAACCGTGCTGTGTTGTTGCAAAAACAACAGGCTGTACAACAGAGTACTCCTGTACCAACAGAAGATACCGATATATGCTCCGGATGCTATATACAGCAACTGGAACAGCGTGAAAAAGCTTTCCTGGCTTCGCAGAGGCAGTTGTCCTGGCTGTCGTGGAACTACGCAGATGAACAGACCATCCGGTACCTGCTACACAAAACATCACTTTCATTATCAGATACAAACAGGTAATGTATGAGTATACTTAAATTAAGCCTGCGGATATGGGTTCAGACCATCCTGTTCAATGCTCTCATCACTGGTATCGGCACATTACTGATGGGACAGATTTTTGGCTTTATTGTCATTTTTATCCTGCCGGTGCTTGGTATTGTTTTTGCGATTCCTCTATTGCCATTAACCAACGCATTGATCAGATTTTCCGTACAATTACCCTATAGTCCCCCCGCCCGTATCGTATGGCTTGGCTTCTGCTTATCTGTTCTGATTGTATTGTTTTACAACCTGTTTTCATTCGGGTTTATGATACTGTTTGGTGAAGGCTGTCTTTTCTTTCTGATACTGGCAGCACATACAGCGCTGATACTGGCACTGTATTTTGCCGGTGGTTTTCTGAAGCAATTATATGCAGAACAGGATACCCAAACCCCACCCCATGCAAACTCAGAATAATCTGGTGTAGTATTTATGTAATTTTTAACAGAAAGTAATCAAGCTGATTGTTGTATGGAAAAACAAAAGTTTTCTGTCAATGCAAGAGCAAGAAGTTTTGCATTTGCCTTTCGTGGTATCGGAAGTTTTTTTAAAAGAGAGCACAATGCGTGGCTGCATTTTGCAGCTACGCTGGTAGCATTGGCTTTGTCCATGTGGATGGGGCTCAGCAGATCAGAATCATTTGCACTGGTATTTGCCATCGGTTTTGTGTGGGTAACAGAAATACTGAATACCTGCATTGAAAAAATGATGGATTTTATTTCAACAGAGCAACATCCGCAGATCAGGCTTATTAAAGACATGGCTGCAGGAGCAGTACTGATAGCTGCATTCACCGCCCTGGTCATTGGCCTTCTCATTTTTGTACCCAAAATACTCATGTCAATATGAAGAACATCAGTAAACAGCTTTCTTTCAATAAATGGATCTTTTTACGGAGCGAGACCGATCGTTTGCTTACCGCTTCCATGGCATTCAGCATACTAATGGTACTGTCACGCGTAGTATACACTGGCAATACGCTTTTCCTGTTCCTTGTATGGAACCTGGTGCTGGCTTATATTCCCTACGTGCTTACACACTGGCTGCAACAACGGCCATCCTGGATCAGGCACAAAATAAAATTTGCAGCGGTCTTTTTGATATGGCTGCTGCTCATACCCAACTCATTTTATATCATCACCGATCTTTTTCATCTCAGCAATGCATACGTTGTTCCATTCTGGTTTGACCTGGCAATGATCCTGTCCTTTGCCTGGAACGGAATGGTATTGGGCATTTTATCAGTACGGCAAATGGAAAAGATGATCCAGATACATGCTTCCGGCAAACATGAATTGCTGTTCGTTTACCCAATTATGTGGCTGAACGCACTGGGCATTTACATAGGACGCTATCTCCGTTTCAATAGCTGGGATGTTGTTACCAGCCCCTTTCATCTGGTAGCCGATATTACCAATGTATTGTGTCACCCGCTACAATACAAATACGCGTGGGGTATGATCCTGTGTTTCTCCGTATTCCTGACTTTGGTGTATTGCACCATCAAAAAGATCAGTAAGTCTATATACCTGTAGTACCATGAGCAGAAAAACGATGTCACTTTTTAGCAGAACAGGCGAGGGCGTTGACCGCATGACAAGAATTGTATGGAACAGTTCTGTGATCAATGAGTACAATCAACTATATTATAAGCTGCGTGAGCAGTATTCGCCATGGCGTCCTTTATCAGAAAATGCAGATCCGGGCATAGTGACAGACTATACCGTTGAGGTGATGAATGCCGGTTGCCGAAGGCTGGAAGATATTCCCGCCCATACATTTGCCTGCAAACAGGATAACGATATTTTTATACAGGCAGCTATTGGTTTGTTTGCCGGTTTAACTTTGGTAGTGACAGACCAGGGCGAAATTCCGCAGGCATCATACTTTGCCTATGCGGAAGGGCTGCCAGTATTCAAACAAAAAGAACAACAGGCATGGAGTGAGTCGATCGCCCTGCCTGTAACCGCCTACGATGTTTCAATGGCATCACTTACCAATGGCAAACAGGAAACACTATACCTGCGAATGATGATAGGCACTCCGCTTTTTTATGAAAAAACGCCTGCCACACTGCACCGGGAATATGAAGTAAAGAAAATAAACATGCGTTTATTGCTGAAATGCAGCATCTGTTAGCAACGCGCTATACCCTTCCATTATAGCGATTGGTGAGAGGTTGTCCCGTTTGCGGGAGAACCTCTTTTTTATGTTATCCGGTCTTCCTACTTCTTTAAGAGCGGTAAGCCCCTGTGCCTATTTTATCCCTACATTTAAACATTCCAACCACACAACAGGATGCTATGATACTATCGAACAAACTACTGCTGTCCGCAGCCCTTACATTTTCAACTGCGGCTGTTACAGCCCAGAACACTAACCAACCGGTTTTTGAAAAGATCAACAATGAAGTAAATGCCAACTCACGGGCGTATGAAACCCTGCGCGATGCGTCGCAAACCATCGGTCATCGTCTTACAGGATCTGAGAATGGCAAAAAGGCAGAGCAGTATGCATACGACCTGCTGAAATCTTATGGATATACCAACCTGAAATTTCAACCATTTGAAGTAGAAAGCTGGAGCCGGGGCACCATTGATGTTGCCTTCATCAATCCGGACTCTCACGAATCAATTACCATCAAGTCCGTTGCTCTGGCACATTCACCGGTAAAGGTCAACGAAACACTGGAGATGGTAGATATGGGTAACGGGCTTGAAGATGATTACCTGAAAAACCCCGGAAAAGCCAATGGCAAAATTGTGTTTGCGGCATTGGGACTATTGCCCGGCAGCCAGGGCGCACGCAACCTGCACCGTTCTGAAAAAACAGCTCTTGCTATTAAGTATGGCGCCAAAGGCATTATTCTATTCAATAGTGTGCAGGGAGGTATCCTGCTTACCGGCACCGCTTCTGTTACCGGTAAACTCAATCCTATTCCGGCCGTGTGTATTACGTACGAAGATGGTATGAAGTGGAAAGATATCCTGCAACAAAAAACATGGCAGGCCAAAATTGCCATGACCAATTTCAGTGGTCCTATCAAAGCAAGAAATGTTATTGCTACTATTCCCGGTAAAAAATACCCCAATGAAAAGATCATTGTAGGTGGTCACCTGGATAGCTGGGACCTTGCTACCGGTGCTACTGACAATGGCATTGGCTCTTTCTCCATTCTTGATATGGCCCGTACTTTCAAAAAGCTGAACCTGCAATGCGACCGTACCATTGAATTTGTAATGTTCATGGGTGAAGAACAGGGTTTGCTGGGTTCAAACGCATACGTAAAACAAGCGCTTAAAAGCAAAACGCTTGACCAGGTGAAATATGTTTTCAACTTTGATATGTCAGGTGCTGCTTCCGGTTTTACCGCAGGTGGCAGAAAAGAGGCTGACGCCTTTTTTAAAGAGATAGGTGAAGTGATCAAAGCCGTCGATACTTCTTTCAAGAACAATGGTGGCGGAGGCAGGGCTGGTTTACACAGCGATCATCAGCCATTTATGCTGCAGGGTATTCCTACAGCTTCTTCGACCGGCAATATGCGCAGTGATATTTTCCGTTGCTATCATGCAGACTGCGACCGCATTGACCTGATTGATAAAAAATGGATGGTAGACCAGGTACGGTTCAGTTGTATGATGATCTATGCAACGGCCAATGCACCGCAATTACCCGCAACACGCATGAACGATGCTGATACCAAACAGTTTTTGCTGGATAACAACCTGAAAGATCCGCTGATCATCGCCGGCGAATGGAGATGGAAAGACTAGAACGCGGATTGACAGATCTTAATTGATGGTGTGGAGATAATACCAACCCTGTATAAATACAAAAGGCAGAAAGCGAATCCTTTCTGCCTTTTTAAATGTCTTTGCGTTAAGTCTTCAGCGTTCGGCATTTGGCATTTATTTCCCTTTCCCCAGCCTCGCCCTCAGCAACTGCCTTACTTCCTGCACCTCCGGAATACCTGCAAAACTATCTTTAGGTACCAGAAAAAAAGAACGGCTGTCAAAGTACAGGTGAAAAAAATAAGGACTTTCAACAAAATGACTGAACTTATCCCATGTCCATCCCTTACCACCACGTTCGGTTTCCAGCACCACCGCATCACTGGTAAAATGCATGATAAAGTGATCTTTAAAAGTGACCGACTTGCTGTAGATACTGGCTGGCAGAATACGCCAGATCACCAGCATCAGCACCATCCACAACAATGAAAATATCAGGAAAGAAATTGCCTGTATTTTATGCAGGGCAAACAAAATGGCCGATGTAATGGCAAACACATTGATCAACACCAGCAGAATCTTTATTTCAGGGCGGGTAATAAAATGGTAACGGAGGGCCTGGATCACTTGCTTTTTATCGTATCCGAATTGAATTGTCATTCCACTGTTTTAAAACGCTAAAAGTACGTATTCTGTAAACATTGTACTACAAAGGATTTTTAATATTCATGCCACTGCTCGGTTTAAGCTCTTATTTTTGAGGCCGGTTATGAAGCTGAAGAACCTGTATCTGTTTTTATTAATACTGTGTGGCGCCTGCCGGCAGCACCACACGGTGCAAAGGGCATTTTATTACTGGAAAACGTCACTGGACCTTACCGGTACAGAACTGCGGGCCCTGCAACAAACACATACACAGAAGCTGTACGTCAAATTTTTTGACATCCTCTGGAACCCCACCACCAATACGTCCATGCCAGTAGCCAAAGTACAGGCAAATACCACTTCATTAACCTGGTTGCAGCAACATAGCATCCCCATCATACCGGTAGTCTTTATCACCAATGAATCTTTACAGTTAACACCCGCTGATAATATTACAGAGCTGGGCAGCAAACTGTACCAGTTGCTGGAAACACAAATAACACAATACAACCTCACTGTACCGGAAATACAAATTGACTGTGACTGGACCGCCACTACGCGCAACAAATATTTCAACTTACTGCTGCAGCTCCGGCAACAACCATTATTCAGTAAAGAGAAAGTAGTACTATCAGCCACAATACGTTTGTACCAATGTAAGTATCGTATTAAAACAGGCGTACCGCCGGTTGATCGCGGATTGCTGATGTGTTACAACATGGGCAACCTCAAAGCCCTTTCCACAAAAAATTCTATTCTTGAAACCAGCGAACTGAAAAAATATACCGGCAGTCTTGATACTTATCCACTGCCGCTGGATGTAGCTTTTCCATTGTTCAACTGGAAAGTACTGTATCGCAACAATACCTACAGCGGGCTGATCCAGAACCTGCCGGATGATTCCCTGAAACAGCAGTCTTTTGTACAGGTCAGAGAGAACCGTTTTTTTATTACTAATGATACGGCCTGGAAAGGATATATTTTTAATAAAGGTGATATATTGCGGTCTGAAACAAGCAACATTAGCGAAGTGCTGGATGCCGCAACTGCCCTGCGTGAAAAATGGCATATGCCTGATTTTACGGTATCACTTTTTCATCTCGATTCACTGGTGTTAACCAAATACCCGTCTTATGAACTGGAAAAAATTTTTATTGCCATGCAGTAGTCTTGCATTGCTGGTTAGTTTTCCCTACAACATAATAGGTTGTGCCGGAGGTGAACCCGATCCGTACGATTACTTTGTTTCCTTTTTTGATAAAAGGCTGGCCAATGCCCCGGGTTATGAGTCTTTTTATTATACCAATTACCAGTTCCTGTATAAAGAAGAAGAACCTGTTAATACTGCTGCTATAACAGCCTCCGAATGGATCAGCTATGGTGGTAATACCTTTTCAGACAAAGCAGCTTACGCATTTGTAAATCAGTTTGCACGTAAAGACCTTTCCGCACTATACAATGGTATAGAAAAAAATACAACACCCGCCATTCCTGATTCCGTAAAGAACAATGGCATGACACAGTATTTTCAGCAACAGAAAGACCTGGAAGCACTGGGCTACCTGATGTATGCCAAACAGGTAGAACCTGAAGTAACCGGCAGTTGGACCAGTTGGGAACCTATTCAGCGAGACAGTATTAAAATGTCGAAACTGATCAAAAACGGACAACAGTTATACAACGTCTCCAAAAAAGATTTCATCCGCCTGCGGTATGCATACCAGGTATTACGCCTGTCCCATTACAGTCATCGCTACCAGGACTGTTTACGGTGGTACGATGAACTGGTAAAGAACAATACTACCATCAGTGTGTTACAGGACCTTTGCCTGTCACTGAAAGCAGGCGCATTGCTACATACCGGACATCGTGAAGAAGCAGCCTACCTGTTCAGTAAGCTATTCAGCAAAAGCGAGGTACGCAAAATTTCCAACTACATGAGCTTTGACTGGTGTGTAAAACGTTTTGATGAAACAGATCGCAAAGCCTGCCTGGCATATTGTAAGAACGATGAAGAAAAAGCCAATATGCTGGGACTATTCCTGCTGGGTAGCAATGTAACGGAAACCAAAGCGCTGCAACAGGTATATCGTTTTTACCCCGCTTCCTCTATTCTGCAACTGCTTACTGTACGCGAAATACACAAGCTGGAAGAAAGTTATTTTACTGCTTCTATAGAAAAAGCACCCAAAGGCATGTACCAAAGCAACCTGCCCGATACTTCCTCTAAAAAAATGCAGCGGGAGGCAAAAGCACTTAGTGATTTCTGTAAACAGGCCGCTACCGGAAAAAACAGCAACAAAGGTTTTTACCTCCTTGCTGCTGCACATTTTGCCCTGATCAGCAAAGACTATAGCATCAGCCGCCAGTTACTGGATGAAGCAAAGAAAACAACACTTCCACAGAACCTGCAGGATCAGTGGGCTATGACCAACCTGGTACTTACTATCAATCAGCAGGAAAAGATAGATGCCACCTTTGAAACACAACTGCTGCCTTCAATACAGTGGTTGGAGAAAAAAGCACAGCACGATGAAGAATATGCAAAATTCTACCGGCGCATATTTGCAGACATACTGGTTTCGAAATATAACAAAAGCGATAACCAGGTACGTAGCTTGTTCTGTATTTCAGTAGCAGATGAGATCAATAAAAAATATGTAAAAGAAAGCTGGGGTTATTATTCGCAGGGAATTGATATGCTGCGCAATAAAATGACTGGAGCACAGGTGGAAGAAGTAGTTCGTATTATAGAATCCAAAACACCATCACCTTTTGAAAAATATCTCATCAGTCATACAGTATTCAACCGCAACGATGTAAATGATGTAGCGGGCACATCATGGTTAAGACAGCTCAATTTTACAGAAGCGGAAAAATGGTTTAAAAAAGTACCTGCCAGCTACTATACTGATGAGCCATACCATACCTGGATGGCGGCCAATCCTTTTGCTGACCTCATCCTGGATATTCATGCACCTACCAAACAGGATACCGTGCGCTACACCAAACTTACTTTTACACAAAAAATGCTGAGACTGGGGCAGCAGTTGAATATTGCAACCGGCGATGAGCAACGGGCACGGATCTGTTATGAAATAGCCAAGGGGCTGTACCATATGAGTTACTGGGGCAATAGCTGGATGCTGGTTCAATACGACTGGAGCGGCACCGAATATGCCTATCCTGATGACAGCAGCATGGTTGCCAATTCAGAATATTACAATGTGCAGAAAGCCAAAACCTATTACCTGCAGGCATACAAACTATCCGCTGATGCCAATATGAAGGCAAAAAGTCTTTTTATGGCGGCAAAATGTGAGCAGAAACAAGTGGGCAGGCTACCGGCAACATATGAAAACAATTACAAAAAGCAACTGTCTGCCTGGTTATCCAACTTCGACAAACGCAACAGCTACTTTTCTACCCTCAGCAGACAGTATGCCTCTACCGCTTTTTATAAAGAAGCGTTCAATACTTGTAGTTTCCTGAAAGATTTTGTACAGAAAAACGGCAGATAGATCGGTTAACGAACGCTTTTGCAGCTTTTGTATCTGCCACTGGCAGCGTCAGCGGTGGTAATATACCGGTTGCACGATGTGGCAATGAGCATAATAAATACGGCGGCACCCAGTGCCAGGATGGTTTTTCTTTTCATAAAGGGTTCCAGAGTTTGAGTTTTGAATTGGCGACAATTATATAATAAAAACGATAGAGGTCATAGCAAAATGATGCCAAATTTAAATTTTGGGTACATTTACGATATTTAAGCCCGGGAATTGACCGGTTTTTCTATTTTTGCTTGTAATTTTGATACACCTCTGGAATCCATTTCCTGCAAAAAACATTCTACATCCGGGCAGGGATGCAGGCAAGGTCATTTGCTTGTAAGGCTATTCAGATCTGTCCTGCATGTGCATTATTCATTTACCTGCTGAATATCCAATAAATAACCACTTTAGTACGTTATGGCGGCAACGCCCCGTAATAACGGTTGATGATAAAATATAATAAGCACAGCCTTTCATCGTTTTTTACGGACAGGCTATGCTGAAAGTGTTGCCAAAAACACACTTTTTACTGTTTTACATTAACCTGCAACCAATCATTGATTAAGTCAAACCGTAATGGTATTCAACAGTATTACTTTTTTAGTTTTTAGCGTAATTTTCTTTCCCCTTTACTTCCTTACCAAAGGACGTTCAAGGCTGTGGCTGATCTTACTTGCCAGTTATGTGTTTTACGGCTGGTGGGACTGGCGTTTTCTCAGTCTCATCATGATCTCCACCTTCATGGATTTCAATTTCGGTAAGCTTATCGGGGCCACTGAAGATCAGCGCAGGCGAAAAATGTACCTGATTTTCAGTATGATAATGAATCTCGGGTTCCTCTGTTTCTTTAAGTATTTCAATTTTTTTATCGACAGTTTTGTAAGCATGATGCATGTAATTGGTTTACAGCCATCTGTATCGTCGCTGCAGATCATATTACCCATCGGTATCTCCTTTTATACTTTCCAGAGCCTGTCGTACACCATTGATATTTACCGCCGTGAAATACCGGTGGAACACAACATGCTGAAATTTGCGGCCTTTATCGCCCTGTTTCCGCAGTTGGTGGCAGGCCCGATTGTACGTGCCCGTGACCTGTTGCCCCAGATGAACGAGGACAAACCTTTCAGTTGGGACAATATCAACTCCGGTCTTGGCCGCGTACTGTGGGGCTTTTTCAAAAAAGTAGCGGTGGCCGATTCTCTGGCTCCCTTTGTTGATCAGATCTGGGCCGATCCCGGTAAATTTTCCTCTTCCCATCTTACAATAGGCGTTATTTTCTATTCCTTCCAGATATATTGCGACTTTTCGGGCTATTCCGATATTGCCATTGGTCTGGCTCGTATGATGGGGTACCGTTTTGTGGAGAATTTCCGCACCCCTTATTTCTCACAAAGTTTCAGTGAGTTCTGGACCCGCTGGCATATATCGTTGTCAAGCTGGCTGCGCGACTACCTGTATATACCGCTCGGTGGCAACCGTCATGGTAAACTGTCTACCTACAAAAACAATATGCTCACCATGCTGATTGGTGGTTTGTGGCATGGCGCTAACCTGGCGTTTGTATTCTGGGGATTTTTACATGGTCTGTACCTGATTGTACAACGTATTACTACACCGGTATGGCGCAGGTTTGTGAAACTGGTGCACATGCCTTCCGTACTCAATTCGGCCATCTGTATGCTTACCGTATACCTGCTCACCGTTTTTGCGTGGATCTATTTCAGGTCGGGCAGCCTGGGACATCATAGTTTCAGTACAGCCAACCAGATCATCAAAGGCATTGTATCGTTCAATGATTTTAACTGGGACAGCGTATTCAACAAATACCAGATCTTAAAGGGAGCATTGTTGCTCACCATTCTGCTGGGTGTTGAAGTTACCAACCTGCGTTTTTCACTGAACAATATCCAGTTGTATAAACCGGCATTACGTATTACTATGTTTGCCTGTTTATTATGGCTTATTGCATTGTTTGGAACATTCTCTTCCAATGCATTCATTTATTTCCAGTTCTAAAAAGTCAGCGCAGCACAGCCATACGGACTGGCTGCAACCACAAAATACATTGAGATGAAAAAAGCAATATGGGTGATAGTATTCCTGGTCGTTGCATTTGCAGGTGATCGCCTGATTGGATGGTTTTTTCAAAAAGAAGTACAAAGCAGCCTTTTCCGCTATTCACGCATGTACAGGGGCGAGGCCAAAGCTGATATCCTGATTGTAGGCAATTCACGCGGTCTTAATTTTTATCAGCCCTATGTAGAAGAAGCAACCGGCGAAAAAACATTCAGCCTTTGCTATTACAGCATGCCCTGTGAAATTGCTACCGTACTGACCAAAGATTATATTGACAGGTATCCGTCTGTTAAAACAGTACTGGTAGAAATCAGTATTGTTGAAATGTCTGACGATAAACTGCTGCCCGGCTTTACTACTTATATGCCCTATTCAGCACGTATTGATTCTGTTATTAAAAACAAAGCCAGTCAAACATGGAGTGCGTCCAACGTATCACACATTTATCGTTTCAACAATGAAGTATTCCAGCGTGCATTGTACTATCGCAACAAACTGGATGATGATTGGTACTTCAGCAAAGTGATCAGCGACCAGTTGGTTAAAGAAGTGGGCTTGCGCAGTGTGGAATTTAAAACCCCGGCAACACACGTACAGGAGCTGAAACAACTGGCTGATTATTGCCGTGCTAAAAACGTTGATGTAAAATTTGTACTGGGGCCCTTCTTCCCTAAATATGTGGTAAAGAATATTGACCACCTGGTAACAAGTGTGGAACAGGCTACCGGTTGCAAAGTATACGACTACAGCAGCGCAGTACATGATCTTGATGCATTTACCGATTACCTGCATGCTAACCTGAAAGGTGGCAAACAGATTGTGGACATGATGGTTAAAGATGGCGTACTACCTAGCAGCAAACCTAACGTAGCGTTGAAACGCTAAGCTGTTATAGAAAAATATTGATCCCCGGCTGTTGTATTACGACCGGGGATTTTTTATTAACAACAATTACATCATAAAAAAACTGCGGGTCCCTTTCGGAACACCGCAGTGTATTAACGCCAAAACAAACTGTTGACTTATTCCGGAATATTGTATTCACGGCAGATCTCTTCATAGCTACGCTTTGCCATACGCCCGCCGGCTTTACCTCCCGGTATAATGATATACCGGAATGAATGGGCATTGGAAATGGAAGTCCAGTAATTCTTATCGTTTACAAACCGGATACGCAGGTTACCTAATGAAGCTTGTGCAGACCAGGTATCTGTCATGGTACTGCCGGAAATATAAGTAAGTGAAATTGGTAATTGCCCTACGTTTCCTGTAGGCCAGATAGAAACATTATAACCGGAAAGTTTACCAAACGTAAGTACTGTACCACTATCCAGCACATTTTGTGTAATGCCGGGTGCAGCCTGGTTATATTTAAATCCCCATATTCCAAAAACAGTGTCTTTAGTGTACGAAGCAGGTGTGAACCATGCAGAATAGATCACATTGGCTGTGCCGGCGGGTCCTGTATCACCTTTTTTGCAACAGGTAAACAACAATATTGCAATCACACAGATGGCCGGAGAGAGTGCACGTTTCATAACAATAGATTGGTTTAATTAATAATTGATCAAAGCTATATAGGTTCTGAGGTTTATAAAATACCACCTATAGGTGATTTTTGCATGCTTTTGGGTATCCAAAACCCAATACATATAACACTTTCAGGGTATAACGTACTATGTATACGAAAAAAATCCGCCCATAGACATGAGCGGATTGAAGTTTATGTTGATAAACCGTCCAAATTTTCTGTTGTTGATCAACTGCAACCCATGCTATTACCACAGTTGAGACATTTGTAGCAGGTACCGCTGCGAATGGTTATATGACCACATGTATTGCAGGCCGGCGCATCGCTTTGCATACTTTTGGCAGCAGCATTCACTGCATCCAGGTTAGCTCCTGCTTTTACAGCGGCACGTACTGTTTTTGCAGGCTCTGCTTCCGGTGCTTTGCCGGATTTTGCGGGTACTACACGCACATCACTTAATGCGGGGGCTGTTTTCTTATCATATTCCAGTGCTACAGGAATATCATCCCAATCATCGGTACCGGTATTCATTACTTCCGGTTTGTCCAGCACGTGTACCAGGTCTGTTCTGTTCAGGTATTCGTATGCCAGCGAACGGAATATAAAGTCTACAATAGAAGTAGTGCTCTTAATGTTGGGATGCTCTACCATACCCGCAGGATCAAAACGGGTAAACACAAATTTCTCTACAAACTCTTCCAATGGCACACCGTATTGAAGACCTATTGAAATAGCAATAGCAAAACAGTTCAACATACTGCGCATGGTAGCGCCTTCTTTTGCCATATCAATAAAGATCTCACCTACTGTACCATCGCTGTATTCTCCGGTACGTAAGAAGATGGCCTGTCCGTTGATCTTGGCTTTTTGTGTAAATCCGCGACGTTTGGCCGGCAAGGTTCTGCGCTCAACAATGCGCGCCAGTTCACGTTTCAATTTAGTGTCGGGAGAAGCCTGTACGCGTTTCTGCACTTCTTCCAGCAATTCACCAATCGTCAGTTTACCCAGGTCTACAATGTTTGATTCATTGTTTACTGGTTCTGCTTCTGCTTGCGCTTTTTCGCTTGTGTCTTCTCCCGACTTTTTCTTTTTGTCGCTCTTGTTGCTTAAGGGTTGGCTCAGCTTTGAACCATCACGGTAAAGTGCACAGGCCTTTAAACCAAGTTGCCAGCTCATCATATACGAATCTGCAATTTCTTCCACACTGGCTTCATTAGGGAGATTGATCGTTTTAGAAATAGCTCCGCTCAGGAATGGTTGCGCAGCAGCCATCATACGAATATGGCCGTGTGCATGAATAAAGCGCTCACCTCTTTTACCACATTTATTGGCACAGTCAAACACAGGCAAATGCTCTGTCTTCAGGTAAGGCGCACCTTCAATAGTCATGGTGCCACACACATAATCATTGGCCGCTTCGATCTGTTCGTCTGTAAAACCCAGGGCTTCCAGCAGGCTCCATTCAAAATTGAAATATTGTTCGGGTTTGAAGCCAAGACGTTGCAGACATTCTTCACCCAGTGTATATACATTGAATACAAAACCAACTTCAAATGCAGATGTTACTGCAGCATCCAGTTTTTTGATCTCTTCTGCAATGAATCCTTTTTCACTCAGCGACTGGTGATTGATAGAAGGCGCACCGGCAAAAGTTCCTGCACCGACTGCATATTTTACAATGGATTCAATTTCTTTTTCGGTATAACGCAGGTTTCTCAATGCAGTAGGTACAGACTGGTTGATGATCTTAAAGTAACCTCCACCACTCAGCTTTTTAAATTTTACCAGCGCAAAATCAGGCTCCACACCGGTAGTATCACAATCCATCACCAGGCCAATTGTACCAGTAGGTGCAATAACAGTGGTCTGTGCATTGCGGTAACCATATTTTTCACCCAACTGCACAGCATCATCCCATGCCTTAGTAGCAGCTTTCATCAGTACATCAGAACAGTATTTGGCTTTAATGCCCTGCGGCTTAATGCTCAGTCCTTCATAATCATCTGCATCATAAGCAGCCAGGCGATGATTGCGCATTACTCGCAACATGTCATTCTTATTCTCTTCGTATTTGGCAAAGGGGCCTAAAATAGAAGCCAGTTCTGCCGAAGTTTTATAAGCAATACCGGTCATGATAGCAGTGATAGCACCGGCAATGCCACGTGCTTCTTCGCTATCATAAGCAATGCCCATTACCATCAGCATAGAACCCAGGTTGGCATAACCCAGTCCCAGCGTACGGTAGTCGTAACTTAACTGTGCCACTTCTTTAGACGGGAACTGTGCCATCAGTACAGAAACTTCCAGCACCACAGTCCACAAACGACAGGTATATTCAAAACCTTCTACATCGAAGGTATTGGTAGCTTCATCATAAAATTTACGCAGGTTGGCAGATGCGAGGTTACAGGCAGTATTGTCAAGGAACATATACTCACTGCATGGGTTAGACGCATTGATACGTCCTCCCTGCGGACAGGTATGCCATTCGTTAATAGTAGTATCATATTGTGTACCGGGATCAGCACAACGCCATGCAGCATACGAGATCTGGTTCCACATTTCTTTGGCAGGGATGCGTTTCATGATCTTTCCATCGCTTCTTGCTTTCAGTTCCCAGTCCTCATCTTTTTCCAGCTTTTCAAAAAACTCATTGGGAATACGAACAGAGTTGTTAGAGTTCTGACCACTGACTGTTTTGTATGCTTCGCCTTCATAATCGCTGGGATAACCGGCAGCGATCAGGGCGCCTACTTTTTTCTCTTCCTCTACTTTCCAGTTGATAAAATCCAAGATCTCGGGATGGTCAAGATCCAGGCAAACCATTTTGGCTGCGCGACGTGTGGTACCACCACTTTTAATAGCGCCGGCTGCGCGGTCTCCTATTTTCAGGAAACTCATCAATCCGCTGGAAGTACCACCACCGCTCAATTTTTCACCTTCACCACGAATGTGTGAGAAGTTGGTACCTACACCACTGCCGTATTTAAAAATGCGTGCTTCCCGTACCCACAGATCCATAATACCACCTGCATTCACCAGGTCATCTTCCACGCTGAGAATAAAGCAGGCATGTGGTTGCGGACGTTCGTATGCGGAAGTAGATCTTTTCAGTTCCCCATCTGCAGGGTCAACATAATAGTGTCCCTGGGGCTTCCCTTTGATACCATAGCTCTCAAACAAACCAGTATTGAACCATTGCGGACTATTGGGTGTACAGGCCTGGTTAATAATACAATATACCAGCTCTTCATAAAACACCTGTGCATCCCGCGCAGAAGCGAAATAACCATATTTTTCACCCCATACGCGCCAGCAATTGGCCATTCGGTGGGCTACCTGTTTAACGGAAGTTTCCCTGCCCAATGAACCATCAGGCTGGGGCACCCCGGCTTTACGAAAATATTTCTGTGCAAGAATATCTGTAGCAATCTGGCTCCACTGTTTCGGTACTTCCACATTGTTCATCTCAAATACCACTTCTCCGCTTGGATTACGGATAACCGACGTTCGGTAATCGTACTCAAACTGATCGAATACGTTGACATCTTCGCGGGTAAAGCGACGGCTGAACTGCAAACCTTTTGCAGATTGCTTTTTAATAGTCATAAGGTTAGAAATTAGAATATTTACGAAATGGTTAAGGGCTGACGTGGGCTAACGAAAATATCTTTTGAATGTCGGATTTCCGCGGTTCAAATATGCACAACGTGTGGAAAAAGGTTGCTAAAATAACACAGCGCAGACTGCCATTGCATTATTAGCTTTTTACACATTTTCAGGGCTCTTTTTGTGCTTTATTTTTTTTGGCAGTGCGCATAAAAAATGGTATTTAAAAGGCTATGATAACCATAAGATCCAAAGATTGTATATACCTTACTTCCCTATAGATAGCATCTGAATTAGATTTAATCTTTCACTAATAATCGCTATTTTTTTATATTTTGACAATTGATTAATGTCAGAGATATCCTCCTTAACTATATGATCACTATTAAAAAAACTCATGAAACATTGGCAATGTGATTTAAAGGATTGGGACAAAATCTCAGAAAAAACTGCGGCGATTATACTTTCCCAAAGTGAAGCTTACCTTAGAGAAACAATAGAAACGTCTAAAATCATTTCTACAAAAGCTGAGCGACTTTTTGGAATTGTACTTCCAATAGCATCTGGTCTCGTTATCTTTATAATTAGTGAGCTTAATACTAATATTCCTAAGTATCCCAGTTATTTACTGTTAAGTGCTATTATATCATTAATCTTATTAGCCGTAAGTCTTTGGTTTAGTTTTTCCAACTTGGACACTTACACTATAAGTGTTGCAGGTGATAATCCTAAAAATTTACTTAGTAAAGACATAATAAATGATAAAGTAGGGGAAAAAGAACAATATCTCACTATGATAATTCACATATGCGAGAACATTCAAGCAAGACTTGAGATTAATAAACAAAACAATACTAAAAGAAACAGAAATAATGAAAAGGCCCTTAAAATATTATTACTAATTCCTCTTACACCAGTTATTGCCTACCTTTTATTTTTCTTATTTCATTGTTAGCGCTACGCGTCTCCATTACAATTGACACCGGCAGCACAATCCGTTCGGGTCTAGGAGATGGTGTAGGCGTCTGTGTCTGATTAGAATTATTATTTGCCATACAAGTTTTGCTAACAAATTTAGTTGTTTTTAATCAAAAACTAAAAAAATGCACTATTCTCTCCTCTGAAAGTAGTCTCCCCCCTTCACTTCTCAACCTTATAGTATGGAGTATATGACAAGAGTGGCCGCTTTACCAGTGATTAATTAATTGCACATGCTCGCCATCCCTCACGCTTTCTTTTCGGGCCTGACCTTTGCAGGCTATTACCCGGCCTTTGTAGTTAACCTCTGCAGTGTTCGTAGATATTTTACCACAAATGCTACTTTTTTCCTGTTTACATCCCACAATCAACGGGTTACGTAGGTTAATTAAGGTTTTTTACGTGCGGAATTAACTGCATGAAACCCAAAAACTTTTCGCATTTTTGCAATAGTACCAATAGGCCATGCATGAAGAATCGTATTTATCAATCGCTGCTTCACCATAAATCGAAAGGTCAGAAGTCATTTGCCGTACTGGTAGATCCTGACAAGGTTACGGTGAAAAAGATGGACGAGTTACTGACACTGGCTGTTGACGCAAAGGTAGACTACCTGTTTGTAGGGGGTAGCCTGGTTATCAGCAACCGGTTGGACGAAGTGGTGCAACAGGCAAAGAAGAACTGCGATATTCCTGTGGTCCTTTTTCCGGGAAGTCCTTCGCAGATAACACCTTATGCAGACGCATTGCTGTACCTGTCGCTCATTTCAGGGCGCAATCCTGAATTGCTGATAGGCCAGCATGTTATTTCCGCACCTTTTGTAAAACAGAGCGGGCTTGAGATCATTTCTACCGGTTATATGGTGGTAGATGGTGGCGCGCCTACCACAGTGTCGTACATCAGCAACGCTACTCCCATGCCTGCTGATAAAAATGAAATTGCCATGTGTACTGCCATGGCCGGCGAAATGCTGGGCATGAAGCTGATCTATATGGATGCCGGCAGCGGCGCCAAAAGGCCTATTACTGAAAGTATGATTGAAAAGGTATCGCAGGTAATAGAAGCTCCCCTGGTAATAGGCGGCGGTATTACCGATCCGGAAAAAGCATACCGCAATTGCAAGGCCGGCGCAGATGTGATCGTAATTGGAAATGCCATCGAAAAAGATGCATCGCTGATAAAAGAAATGAGCGCTGCTATCCATTCTGTTCCGGCATTATCTTAGTACAGGTAAATTATTCCCCTTTTTTTATAAAAATGCCCTCTGCCAGAAGGCTAGTTTGTAAAATAGCCCGTCCAACAACTTACCATGTTGTTAAATTATTGCTGTTACTAACCGGGAAAATATAAACGCTGTTAATTTTAGATATGCGTTGGCTATTGCTCATACTTACGGCATGCTGTCTTACTGGTTGTTTTAGTCGTTTTTCCATGAGTGAAAAACAGATCAGGAAATATTATGAAAACAAACCGGTAAAGCCTGTTTACTTTACCATTCAGAACGATTCTGTAAAACTTTTCTGTGCCACTACCGGGGCAGATACATTACCCCCGTTATTGCTGATACACGGTGCCCCGGGTGCCTGGTATGGCAACCGCAACCTGATGGACGATCCTGTACTACAACAGCGCTACCATATCATTTCAGTGGACAGACCCGGCTATCACCGGTCTACTTTCAATAACAAAAAGAAAGCAGTTACTTCTATTGACCGGCAGGCGATAGCCATTCATGAAGCGTTGCGGCTGAACCGCTCTGGAACACCCGGCGTGATCCTGGGCAGTTCATACGGCGGACCGATTGCAGCAGCCATGGCAGCCCGCTACCCTGCATCATTCAGTCACCTGGTCATGCTGGCCCCCGCACTGAATCCTGATATTGAAAAATTCTGGTGGTTCAACCCGCTTGGCCGTAGCCCGTTTATACGGGTGTTCCTACCACGTTTTATCAACCACGCTACTGATGAAAAATATGCGCATGTACGGGAGCTGCGCAAACTGGTACCGGTACTGGACAGCCTTTCACTCCCCATCACCGTGGTACAGGGCGGTGCAGATAAAATAGTCAATCCGGCCAATCTTGATTTTGCCCGTAAACATCTTACCGGCAGCCAGACAGCATTCATTTATCTGCCGGATGCCGGCCACCTGATCCGCTGGCAACATGAAGAGGTGGTGCGCAATATTTTGCTGAAGGCGGCAAATGGAACAACCGAAGCGGCGCAATAAAGGTTCAATTGTTTGATGGTTTGATTGTCTGATGGTTGTAGGGGTCACGACTTAACAACCAAACCGGCTGGTCATGAGGCCGTCTGACCATCCTCCAGCCCAACCTTCACTAAAATTTTACAATAAAAAAAGCCCCATCATATTAAAAAAGTAGTTTCTTTGCGGTGTAAAACCATTTGAGTTTAAAGCCCATTTAAAGAGAAAATGCAAAAAAATCTCACCATAATGCTCGCTGATGTTTCCGCCAGTGCGGAGGCTATAGTGCGTGGGGTTTTTCCTGTACAGCTTCGTGCAGTTTTTGTTTGTCGTCCTGTCCCCGTCAGGGTACGACGTTGATACTCACTTACCATAAGGTCTTCGTGTTTACATAAATCATACCCCTACGGTATGGAATTTATGTATCGTTTGTAACTCGTGTAGTTACGTTATTTACATTTTCAGTTTGTTACCACAATGAACACAACACAACCGCAATTTCAGATACTTATCGCCAACGAGTCGCACTTTGACTTTGCACAGATCATTTGCGATGAAATGGCTGCCTCTGCCAAAGCCCGTGGAACCGGTATTGCCAAACGCACTCCAGCATACATCCAGGAAAAAATGCGCGAGGGAAAGGCCGTGATTGCTTTCAATGAAAATAACATCTGGGCAGGCTTCTGCTATATTGAAACCTGGAGTCATGGCGAATATGTAGCCAATTCAGGATTGATTGTATCGCCAGAGTTTCGTAAAAGTGGTCTTGCCAAAGCCATTAAACGCAAAATATTTGAACTGAGCCGTGCCCTGTACCCGGAAGCCAAGATCTTTGGCCTTACTACTGGTCTTGCTGTGATGAAGATCAATAGCGAGTTGGGTTATGAGCCTGTAACATATTCTGAGCTTACGCAGGATGATGCCTTCTGGGCTGGCTGTAAAAGCTGTGTGAATTACGAGATCCTGATGAGCAAAGAACGTAAGAACTGTATGTGCACTGCCATGCTGTACGATCCTAAAGATCATTATGAGCCGCAGGAAACCAAAGAGTTCTTCGAAAGCAAATCGAAAGTGTTCGACAGGCTGCACCGCATCCGCGAGTGGAAACTGCTGCGTCCCTTTCTTAAAAAAGAAAACAAGGACAACCAGAACGGCACCGGTGGTGGCGGACTGAAACCCAAATCATTGTTCCATTATTTTTTCAATCTATAAAATCCTTTTTAACAGAAGATGGCAAAGAAAATTGTACTTGGTTTTAGCGGGGGACTTGACACATCCTATTGCGTAAAATACCTCAGCGAAGAAAAAGGATACGAAGTACACAGTATCATTGTAAACACCGGTGGTTTCAGTGAAGAAGAGCTGAAGCAGATTGAACAACACGCGTACAAACTGGGTGTTACCACGCACACTACTGTTAATGCCATCAAAGGATATTATGACCGCATTATCCGATACCTGATATACGGAAATGTTTTAAAGAACAATACCTACCCGCTGAGTGTAAGTGCCGAGCGCCTGAGCCAGGCACTGCACATTGCCGAGCATGTAAAGAAGCTGAAAGCCGATGCTGTTGCACACGGCAGTACCGGTGCCGGTAATGACCAGGTTCGTTTCGACATGATCTTCCACATCATGATCCCCGGTATTGAGATCATCACGCCTATCCGCGACCTGAAACTGAGCCGCGAAGCAGAGATCTCCTACCTGAAAGAAAAAGGTGTGGAAATGAATTTTGATAAAGCCATGTACTCTATCAACAAAGGCTTATGGGGTACCAGCGTAGGCGGTAAAGAAACATTGTCTTCCAAAGGCATGCTGCCCGAAGAAGCATGGCCTACCCAGGTTACCAAAACCGGTAGTGAAGAAGTGAAACTGAGCTTTGAAAAAGGTGAACTGAAAAAAGTTAACGATAAAAGTTTTGCGCATCCCACTGAGGCTATTCAATACCTGCAAACCATTGCCGGTGCTTATGGCGTAGGGCGCGATATTCACGTAGGCGATACCATCATAGGCATTAAAGGCCGTGTAGGTTTTGAAGCTGCTGCTCCCATGATCATTCTGAAAGGTCACCATGCACTGGAAAAGCACGTGCTTACCAAATGGCAATTGAACTGGAAAGATCAACTGGCTCAGTTCTATGGTAACTGGCTCCATGAAGGTCAGATTCTCGACCCCGTGATGAGAGATATTGAAGCATACCTGGAAAATTCACAGCGCAATGTAACCGGCGATGTATTCATTCACCTGCAACCTTACCGCTTCCAGGTGATCGGTATCGAATCTCCGTACGACCTGATGAGCAGCAAGTTTGGAAAATATGGTGAAATGAATACCGGCTTTACCGGTGAAGATGTTCGCGGTTTCAGCAAGATCTTCGGCAACCAGACTTCTATCTGGACTGCGGTACAAGCTGATAATGACAAATAGGAGATGTTGAATGTTGAACTGGTCTTTGCTATTGAAAAGTTGATAGACCTATAAAGCATCAAAAACAACAGCGAGCACTCACAACTCACCATTCACAATTTCACAACAACATCCTTGAACATGAACAAAATCAAGATAGGTATTGCGGGTGGCGCAGGATATACTGGTGGTGAGTTATTGAGAATTCTCATTAACCACCCCCATGCAGAGATTGTTTTTATCAACAGTAAAAGCAATGCAGGCAACCCCATTGCCAAAGTACATACAGACCTGGAAGGTGATACTGATCTTATTTTTTCCGGTGAACTGAGCGATGAGATTGATGTTTTATTTCTGTGCGTAGGTCATGGAGAAGCAAAAAAATTCCTGACAGAAAATACCATTGCCGATCATATCAAGATCATTGATCTGTCACAGGACTTCCGTTTAAGTCATGGTGCAGTGATTGGCAGTCGCCAGTTTGTATATGGTCTTCCGGAGTTGCAGAAAGAACTGATCAAAGCTGCACACAACATTGCCAATCCCGGATGTTTTGCAACCGGTATTCAACTGGGTTTATTGCCATTGGCAAAAGCCGGTTTATTGGACAATGTATATACCACCGGCATTACCGGTTCTACCGGTGCCGGGCAGGGCTTATCAGCCACTTCACATTTTAGCTGGAGAGCCAACAACATACAGGCATACAAAACACTTACCCATCAGCATTTAAAGGAGATCTATCAGTCGTTGCACACTTTACAGGGATCATTTCCTGCAACACCTTCGGCTCCGGGCGCAGCAGTACGCTTCATTCCCTGGAGAGGAGATTTTACCAGGGGTATTTTTGTAAGCTCGCAGATTGATTGCTCTTTAAGTGAAGCAGAAGCACTGTCGCTGTACCAGGAGTTCTATAAGAATCATCCCTTTACCCATGTAAGTACAGAAGCCATTGCATTGAAACAGGTAGTAAATACCAACAAATGCCTGATCCAACTGGAAAAAATAGATAACCAGCTGGTGATCCATTCTGCTATCGACAACTTGCTGAAAGGAGCCTCCGGACAAGCTGTTCAGAACATGAATCTTTTGTTTGGATTGGATGAAAGTACAGGGTTGAGGCTGAAATCGGTTGGGTTTTAAAAACCAGTTATAGGTTGTAAATTATAAGTGAATACAGGTTGCGTTTTGATAGTAGCATCATTAAAAATCAATATGCTATGCAGAACTACAAAGACCTGAAAGTTTGGGAGAAAGCACATGAATTACACTCAGGGTATATAAGATCACCAAACTTTTTCCCCAAGAAGAGCTTTACAGCCTGACCAGTCAACTCAAAAAAGCAGCATCCGTACCAGTCAACATTGCGGAGGGTGTGGCGAAAGATCACAAACAGAATTGGTGCATTTTTTAAATATTTCCCTGGGCTGTGCAAATGAAGCAGAATATTTTTTGATCCTTTCCAGGGATCTCAGTTATATAGACAACCCGGTATTTGAAGAATTATCGGATATTATTAACAAGGTTTAAAGCATACTCATCGCACTGATCAACAAAGTCAGAAAAGCAGTGATTAACTTATAACCTACAACTTATAACAATGAAGTTATTCGACGTTTATCCAATTAATGATATCGCCATCGTGAAAGCCAAAGGCTCTTATGTGTGGGACAGCAATGGCGATCAGTATCTTGATCTTTATGGCGGACACGCCGTTATCTCCATAGGCCATACACACCCACATTATGTACAGCGTATTACCGATCAACTGAACAAAGTGGGTTTCTATTCCAATTCAGTAAAAATGCCGTTGCAGGAAGAACTGGCTGACAAGCTGGGCAAAGTATCCGGTAAACCAGACTACCAGTTATTCCTATGCAACTCTGGTGCTGAAGCCAATGAGAATGCACTGAAACTGGCATCATTCACCAATGGCCGCAAAAAGATCATCGCTTTTACCAAATCATTTCATGGCAGAACATCTTTGGCTGTTGCTGCCACAGACAACCCTGCGCTGGTAGCTCCCGTGAACCAGACACCGAATGTAATATTTCTTCCCTTCAACGATGAAGAAGCGCTGGAAGCCTGCTTCAAAGAACAAGGCAATGAAATCTCTTCGGTGATCATTGAAGGCATACAGGGTGTAGGTGGCATCAATGTAGCCAGTGATGTCTTTTTACAAACCATCCGCAGACTGTGTACAGAATATGGCGCTATATTCATTGCTGACAGTGTACAGTGCGGATACGGACGCAGCGGTAAATTCTTTTCACAGGATTTCTCCGGTGTGGATGCAGACATTTACTCTATGGCCAAAGGCATGGGCAACGGTTTTCCCGTGGCTGGTATCATGATTGCTCCGCAGATCCAGTCCAAACACTTTATGCTGGGTACTACATTTGGAGGTAATCACCTGGCATGTGCAGCATCATTGGCTGTACTGGAAGTAATAGAACAGGAAAACCTCATCAGCAATGCTGCTGAAGTAGGTGAATACCTGATGCGTGAACTAGGCAAGATCGCTGAAATTAAGAATGTACGCGGCCGCGGTTTAATGATCGGTTTTGATGTACCACAGGCACTGAAAGACCTGAAGAAAAACCTGCTGTGGAAACATAAAATTTTCACCGGCGAAGCTAAGCCGAACGTGATCCGCTTATTGCCTTCACTGGCATTGCGGAAAAAAGATGCCGACGAATTCCTGGAAGCAGTAAAAGAAGAAATTCAAGAATTGATCTCAAATCCCGTTCATTAATTACGATGAAGAATTTTATCTCTGTTCATGACGTACAGGACATTGACAGCCTGGTAAAAAAAGCCCTTTCATACAAGGCAGATCCTTTTAAAGACAAAGCCCTGGGCACCAACAAACGCATTGGTCTATTGTTTCTCAACCCCAGTATGCGCACACGTCTCAGTACACAGATCGCTGCCCAGAACCTGGGCATGGAAGCCATTGTGTTCAACGTAGGACAGGAAGGCTGGGCGCTGGAATTTGAAGAAGAAGCCATCATGAGCGGCAGCACTGTGGAGCACGTAAAGGATGCAGCTCCCATTATGGGTAAGTATTTCGATATACTGGCCATCCGTACTTTTCCTTCGCTCAAGAACAGGGATGATGATTACAGTGAGCTCTTCATCCAACAATTTATCAAATACGCCGGTATTCCGGTGGTGAGTCTTGAAAGTGCGACCCTGCATCCACTGCAGAGCCTTACAGATATTCTCACTATTACAGAAACAGCCACTGCTATCAAACGTCCGAAGATCGTATTGACCTGGGCACCACACGTAAAACCATTGCCGCAGTGCGTGGCAAACAGTTTTTCACAGTGGGTGAATGCATGGGGCAAAGCAGATTTTGTAATTACCCATCCTGAAGATTATGAGCTGTCTGAGCAATTCACCAAAGGTGCTACCATTACCCACAACCAGGATGAAGCGTTGAAAGATGCGGACTATGTATATGTAAAGAACTGGAGCACTTTTAATGATTATGGTAAAATATATACCAACGATCCGGAGTGGATGCTGACCAACGAAAAGCTGCAACTGACCAATAACGCCAGGGTAATGCATTGCCTGCCTGTACGTAGGAACGTAGAGTTAAGCGATGAAATACTGGATGGCCCGAACAGCCTGGTTACACATGAAGCATCCAACCGCGTGTGGGCGGCACAGGCGGTATTGAGTGAAATACTGTCTTCCCTGAATAAATAAGCCCTATGGACAACCTGTATGTAATCAAGATCGGCGGTAATATTATTGATGACGCAGCAAAATTGCCGGCTTTCCTGGAAGATTTTGCCAAACTGCCCGGTAAAAAAATACTGGTACATGGTGGCGGTAAACTGGCTACCAAGATGGCTGCACAATTGAACATTCCGCAGCAAATGGTAGACGGCAGAAGGATCACCGATGCTGAAACACTGAAGATCGTTACCATGGTATATGCCGGTCTGATCAATAAGAACATTGTGGCACAGTTACAGATGCATGGTTGCAATGCTATTGGTATGAGCGGTGCAGACGGCAACGTGATACAGGCACATAAAAGGACCAATGCTAATACTGATTATGGTTTTGTGGGTGATGTGGACAGTGTAAACAGCAAGCTGCTGAACAGCCTGCTGGAACAGGACATAGCAGTAGTGCTGGCACCTATTACACATGACAAGCACGGCCAGTTGCTGAATACCAATGCAGACACCATTGCACAGGAAACTGCGCGCTCACTGGGTACACAATACAAAGTGAACCTGGTATATTCTTTTGAAAAGAGCGGTGTTTTGCTGGATGCCAATGATGATAATACAGTTATTTCTGTTATTACTCCCCATCATTACCAGACACTGAAAGCAGAACAGAAGATCTTTGCCGGTATGATCCCTAAACTGGACAATGCCTTTGCAGCACTGAATAGTGGTGTACACCGCGTGATTATCGGTAAAGCAGAAGAATTGCAGCAATTGGTAAAGGGAGAAAAGGGAACTACTATTAAGTTACAGGGTTAACCAACCTGGTAGCGTTTATGTGAATATTGAAAATTGTTCATTGTATATTGAGAGTTAATATTCAATAATCGATTTTCAATGCTCAACTTTCAATTACTATATGGTAACAACCGATCTACATACATTACAAAAGGATGCAATTGAACTGCTGAAACAACTGATCAGTACACCTTCTTTTAGTAAAGAAGAAGATCAGACAGCCGCTATCCTCACTGCATTTTTTCAGCAACGCAATATCCCGGTCCAACAGAAAGGATACAATGTTTGGGCAAAGAACAAACACTTTGACGCATCCAAGCCTACCATCCTGCTGAACTCTCATCACGATACCGTAAAACCCAACAAAGGGTATACGCTTGATCCGTTTACTCCTGTTGAAAAAGATGGAAAACTGTTCGGACTTGGCAGTAATGATGCTGGCGGCCCACTGGTATCGCTGATTGCTGCCTTTCTTTATTTTTACGAAAGAACAGATCTGCAATACAACTTTATATTGGCCGCTTCTGCCGAAGAAGAGATCAGCGGTTTGAATGGCATTGAACTGGTAATTCCTGAACTGGGACCCATCTCCTTTGGGGTAGTAGGTGAACCAACACAAATGCAAATGGCTGTAGCAGAGCGCGGACTAATGGTGCTGGATGCTGTAACACATGGCAAAGCTGGTCATGCCGCCCGTGAAGAGGGAGATAATGCCGTATATAATGCACTGCGGGATATTGAATGGTTCCGCACTTACCGTTTTCCCAAAGTATCTGACCTGCTGGGACCGGTAAAAATGAGTGTAACAGTTATAGAAACAGATAATAAAGCGCACAATGTGGTGCCCGCACAATGCAAATTTGTAGTGGACACCCGTGTGAATGAGTTGTATACTTTTGAAGAAATATTGGCAGTGATACAGGAACATGTTCAAAGTTCAGTACAACCCAGAAGTATGCGTTTACGTTCAACCGGAATTTCTATAGATCATCCGATAGTACAGGCAGGCATTGCGTTGGGTAGAAGCTATTATGGATCACCTACCACATCAGACAAAGCGTTGATGCCGTTTGCCGCATTAAAGATCGGTCCCGGTGATTCAGCTCGCAGCCACACTGCCGACGAATACATTTATATTGAAGAGATCAAAGAAGGGATTGCGTTGTATGTGAAGTTACTGGAACATGTTTTAAGTAATAAGTTGTAGGTTATAGGTTTGCGGCTGTTGCTGAAATATTGTTAACCAAGAGCAAAAGCTACAACCGGGCAAATACTAATAACCGGATGACTAAAACATATAACTTATCACTTACAACCTATAACCTAAAAGAAATTAAGATATGAAACTATGGAGTAAAGAATCTACCAGCACCTCTCAATTGGTAGAACAGTTTACGGTGGGTCGTGATAAGGAATTTGATCTGCTGCTGGCAAAATACGATGTACAGGGTTCCATAGCGCATGTAAAAATGCTGGCCACTGTAGGGTTGATGACGCAGGAAGAAGCTGACAAAGCGGTAGCTGCATTACATACCATAGCCCAGAATATTGAGCAGGGAAAATTCGTCATAGAAGAAGGTATTGAAGATGTACACTCGCAGGTGGAGTTTCTGCTGACCAACATGATCGGTGATGCCGGGAAGAAGATCCACAGCGGTCGCAGTCGCAACGACCAGGTGGCAGTAGATATCAAATTGTTCCTGCGTGCAGAAGTACTGGCTGTCAAAGCTGAAGTACAACAGTTGTTTGACCTGCTGATTGAACAAAGCGAAAAATTCAAAGACAAATTATTACCCGGCTATACGCATCTGCAGATTGCCATGCCCTCATCTTTTGGATTGTGGTTTGGGGCTTATGCAGAAAGCCTGGTAGATGATATGGAATTGTTGGCAGCCGCTTATGCGGTAGCTAACAAAAATCCGCTGGGAAGCGGTGCCGGTTATGGCTCTTCTTTCCCGCTGAACAGAACCATGACTACCGAACTGATGTATTTTGCATCACCCAACTACAATTCAGTATATGCGCAGATGACCCGCGGTAAAGCTGAAAAAGTAGTAGCTATGGGTATGAGCAGTGTGGCTGCTACATTGGGGAAACTGGCCATGGATTGCTGTTTGTATATCAACCAGAATTTTGGCTTCATCTCCTTTCCTTCCGAACTGACCACAGGCAGCAGCATCATGCCGCATAAAAAGAACCCGGATGTATTTGAGCTGATCCGCGCCAAATGCAGCCGTATACAAAGCGTTCCCAATGAACTGGTATTGCTGGTAAACAACCTGCCTTCCGGTTATCATCGTGATCTGCAATTGACCAAAGAGATACTGTTCCCGGCTATTGAAGAGCTGAAAGCCTGTTTGCAACTCACCCGTTTGATGTTGTCAAACATTTCAGTAAAAGACAATATCCTGGACGATGAGAAATACAGGTACCTGTTCAGTGTGGAAGCTGTAAATGAACTGGTGAACAAAGGCATTCCTTTCCGTGAAGCTTATAAAGAAGTGGGTAACCAGATTGAAAAAGGCACTTTCCAGTTCGATTATAAAAAACAGCTACACCATACGCATGAAGGCAGTATCGGTAACCTGTGCAATGAAATGATCGCTGCGGCAATGAAGAAAACGATTAGCAAATTTGACAATTAGCTGAAGTACTAATGAAATACATATTTACAGATTACTGATAAATAAAGAACCCCGGGGTATCCGGGGTTTTCTTATTTAAAAGCTTTTGCACATGCGCATATTGTCAAATTTGCACATTATCTTAACTGGCTGGCATCTACTCTTGATGGTGTATCTTTTCCTGCAACAATAGAAGTAGAGCTGATAGCAATAGCTTTGATGATCTCTGCCATGTTCTTCATATCCAGTGTACCAATCTCATCGCTTTGTTTGTGATAATTGGGTTCATTATCCATTTTGGAGGTAGAAATGGTATGCGCAGGTACACCCAGTCTGGCTAGTGTAGCATTATCAGAACGATAGAAAAGGTTTTGCGCAGTATAGGGATCAGGATAAAATTTAAAGCTGGTTTTTTCCAGGTTCTTACTTAATATCTCACCCATGCTGCTTTTTTCATAACCTGTGATGTAAGCAGAATTTGTTCCCCATTTGCTTTCAGTGCCGATCATTTCAATATTGAACATAGCCATTACTTTGGCCGGATCAAACTGTCGGCTGAAATATTGCGCACCAAACCCACCTATTTCTTCAGCAGTGAACGTAGCAAAGATCAATGTGCGTTCGTTATTTTTCTGCTGTGCAAAATAGTGTGCCAGCATCATTACAGCAGTAGAGCCTGCTGCATCATCATTCGCACCATTAAAAATAGAATCACCTTTAGCATCAGGTTTACCAATACCCAGGTGATCATAGTGACCAGAGAAGATCACGTATTCATCTTTTCTGCTTTTGCCAGGAATAATGCCTACCACATTTTTCAAAGGCATTTTAGTAACCTCTTGTTTATAGTTTATATCACAATTCTTAACAGGTTCGGCTGTCAATACAGCAACAATAGTAGCGTCATTGAAAAAGAATTGTGCAGCACGACGTTTGGTATTGGCAAACATCCGTGCATGTGCTGTATCTACCTGCAGAAAATAAGTTTTGTTGGTTTTCTGCAAACGTGTGATCACAGATGACAGTGTATCAGTTGCACCGATAGTCACCAGCTCATATTTACCGGGAGTTTTAATAGCGATCTCAGGTTGTGCAGACAACACCAGTACATTCTTATCTTCAATAGCAGTACCATTGACAGTTACCGCAGCAGAAGTTGATTTGGTACGGATCATAGCAAATTCCTGGAAATACGATTTACCATCTACAGGTTTAATGCCTGATTTTTTAAACTCTTCTGCAATAAAATCTGCAGCTTTATCAATACCGGGTGTAAACGTGCGACGTCCCTGCATATCATCAGCAGATAAAATGCGTTCAATGCGTTCTACTTCAGCAGCATTGATGATTTTATCAATACTCTGTAAAAAACTTTGTTTGGCAGCCAATAGCGCAACACTGCAAAGGGCTATCTTTTTTAGCATGTATAGAATGGTTTTTTAGGGAAAGAAAAATCAAATAAAAAATGGCATCCTTTACCGATGCCATTCCATGTTATTTTAAAGGCTCATCATTTCTTTAAACTTCACCGTCTGTCGTCGGCTTACTTCAATTTTTTCACCGCCTTTCAACTCCAGCAATAAACCGCCATTAAAATAAGGTTCGATCTTATCTATCAGCCGCAGGTTTACAATATGCTTACGGTTGGCGCGGAAAAAGATCTTTTCATCCAGTCTTTCTTCCAGTGCATTGAGCGATTTTAAGATCAACGGTTTGTTGGGACCAAAATACACTTTCGCATAGTTGCCCACACTTTCAAACAAACGGATATCTGACAGCTTTACAAACCAGCAGCGTTCTCCATCTTTCACAAACACCTGGTCGTCTTCGTTCAGGATAGAACGATTGACGTTGGCCGGATTTACGGGATTTTGATCACGCTCTTCCTGCAGATGCAGTTTCTGAATTGCATCTGCCAGGCGCTTAGGCTCTACTGGTTTCAGCAGGTAATCCAGGGCATTTACATCAAATGCCTTCAGCGCATATTCATCATAGGCTGTAGTGAAAATAACGTTGGGAGTTCTATCCAGCTCCGACAACAGATCAAACCCGGTTTTACCAGGCATCTGTATATCAAGAAATACCAGGTCCGGATTGATATTTTCAATTTTTTCGATCCCTTCTACGGCATTGGCAGCTTCGGCCACCACTTCAATTTCGGGAAAGTCCATTAATAGTTTCTTCAGCTCATTCCTGGCCAAACGTTCGTCATCAATAATAATGGCTTTGATCATATTCCTTAATTTATGTAAACAGGTATCTGCACCCTGGCTTCTACCAGTCCGTTCTCAACCTGCTTGATCTCAAAGTTAGCTTTTTCGCCAAACAATAACTGCAACCTGTTTTTGGTACTGGACAACCCGAATCCGTCACCATTCCGCTGTCCATTCAGGTAACCGGAGTTTTGTACAACCAGCTCGTGGAAATTATCTTTGAAGTCGGAGATCACTTTTACCATACCACCACTCACCTGTTTTCCAATACCGTGTTTAATAGCATTCTCTACCAGTGTCTGCAGCATCATGGGTGGTACCGGCTGATCAAGCGTATCCTCATCAATTTCATATTCTATTTTCAGGCGATCTTCAAAACGAATGTACTCCAGTGCCAGGTAATCTTTTACAATGTTCAGTTCTCGTTCAAAAGGCACGGTTTCCACTTTTTCAGCCTGCATACTGCTGCGCAGGATATTGCTCAGCTCTGTAATGGCATTCCGGGCGCGATTGGGATTTTCATCGATCAGAGCGCGGATACTGTTCAGGGCATTGAAAATAAAATGCGGGTTGATATGCGATTTGATGGTTTTCAGTTCCAGTTCTTTTACCAGCGCTTCCAATCGTATCCTGTCGAACTGCGACTGTCTTGTTCTCAATACAAAGTGATAGGCAAAGTAAATCAGTGTCCAGATAAGAATGAAAGGGAAACAACCCAGAATAGCCCACATGATCTTGGTAGTAAGGGCCATGGCCTTCAGCCTGTCCGGTTCTATTTTGAGCAATTGTTCAAGTGAAGCGGCAATAGATGCGTACACAAAAGAGGCCAGCACCGAACTGAAGATGATATAAAAGATCTGCTTGTTCACGGGCTTTTCTACAAACCTGTACTGCTTGATGAAAATGCGCATTACGTGGGTAACGGTAAAGCCCACCACTGCATCCACCATCAGTACGTTATAGAAATTTGCTGTGACCCTCGTGCGCAATGTCAGGTAAAAGAAGATGTACGCCAGGATAAAAGCGCTCCATCCGCATACCTGGCAAATCCAGTAGTATGATATTTTTTTTGCCATAGGTGTTGAACCTGGCAAATCTAGGTAATTAGCCAGTTTATATAGTTCATTTAGGATATATGGCCTAATAAATGGCCTACCGGCAGCGCTGCGCAGCAGTTTTGGGGTACCGGCCTGTAAATCAACAAAAAATTGCCTGTTTCTGCAACCTCAGCGGTATTGAATTTGTTGTGTTAAAATGAGGTTCTGTGCGCACTTGACGTGGGAAAAATGTACTTTTGATGCTTAAATTTTGCCCAGATGGAGATTACTCCTGGCCCCTTATTGAAAATAATAAATTCTCCTGCCGATCTTAAAAAATTAGGCAGGGAACAATTACCCCAGGTATGTGATGAACTGCGTCAGTATATCATTGATGTAGTGAGTGTACATGGCGGGCATTTTGCTGCCAGCCTGGGTGTGGTAGAGCTTACCGTTGCATTGCATTATATTTATAATACACCGTACGACCAACTGGTATGGGATGTAGGTCACCAGGCTTATGGACATAAAATACTTACTGGTCGCCGTGATGAATTTCCTTCCAACCGCAAGTACCATGGTATCAGCGGTTTCCCTAATCGTGCAGAAAGCGAATATGACACTTTCGGCGTAGGGCACTCTTCCACTTCCATTTCAGCCGCATTGGGTATGGCCATTGCTGCCAAATACCAGGGCGAGAACAGGAAGGCTGTTGCCGTTATTGGCGATGGCGCGCTGACAGCAGGTCTGGCCTTTGAAGGAATGAATCATGCAGGTGTAGCCGATTCAGATATCCTGATCATTCTGAACGATAACTGCATGAGCATTGATCCCAATGTGGGCGCGCTGAAAGAATACCTGACAGACATTTCCATTTCTCAAACCTATAACAAGTTTAAGGATGATATCTGGAAAGCATTGGGTAAACTACCGGTAGGTAAAAACTTCAGTCGTGAAATGGCCAGCAAGCTGGAACACAGCATCAAAGGCTTCATCAATAAAAGCAGCAACCTTTTTGAAGCGCTGAAGCTGCGTTATTTTGGCCCTATTGACGGACATAACATTACCAAGCTTACCGATACATTGCAGGATCTGAAAAACATTCCCGGTCCTAAACTATTGCATGTTGTTACGGTAAAAGGTAAAGGATACGCACTGGCTGAAAAAGATCAGACACGCTGGCACGCGCCGGGCCTGTTTGATAAGATCACCGGTGAGATCTATAAAAAACAATACGAAACACCACAGCCTCCCAAATACCAGGACGTTTTTGGTAAAACCATTATTGAACTGGCAGAAAAGAACAGTAAGATCTTCGGTATTACACCGGCAATGCCTTCCGGTTCTTCTCTCAAATTCATGATGGATAAAATGCCCGACCGCGCTATTGATGTAGGCATCTGTGAACAGCATGCTGTTACATTGAGCGCAGGTATGGCAACACAGGGGCTAACGGTATTCTGCAATATCTACTCTTCCTTCATGCAACGGGCCTACGACCAGGTAATTCATGATGTGGCGATCCAAAACCTGCCCGTGATTTTCTGTTTAGACAGAGCTGGCCTGGTAGGCGAAGATGGTCCTACGCACCACGGAGCGTATGATATAGCATATATGCGTTGTATACCTAACATGGTGATAAGCGCGCCCATGAATGAAAAAGAATTGCGCAACCTGATGTACACGGCACAGTTACCTACCAATACACATCCGTTTGTGATCCGCTATCCACGCGGAGAAGGCGTGATGCCCGAATGGCAAACACCATTTGAAGCACTTGAGATCGGCAAGGGTCGCAAAATAAAAGACGGAGAAGATGTTGCTATTCTTTCACTGGGTCACCCGGGCAATTTTGCTACTGCTGCGATCCGTGAACTGAAAACAGAAGGATTGAACCCCGCCCATTACGACATGCGTTTTGTAAAACCGCTGGATGAAGCATTGTTGCATGAAGTGTTTGGCAAGTTCAATAAAATCGTAACTGTTGAAGATGGTACAGTAACCGGCGGTTTTGGCAGCGCCATCCTGGAGTTTATGGCACAGCACAACTACAAAGCTGATGTGGTGATACTGGGTATTCCGGATAGACTGGTAGAACATGGAACACCTAAAGAACTGCAACACGAAAGCGGGTATGATGCACCAGCCATTGCAGCCGCTGTACGCAATATGATAAAAGATAAAGTACAGGTAAGTCATTTGTTAGGTTAATACCTGTTCGTATTAAAATAGTGAAACCGCTTTCTCAACAGGAAGCGGTTTTGGTTTTTATACACCTGCAAAGGAAGACAACCTTTTACTACAAGCAGCACAATATTCAACAACCCGATCAAGGTTGTCTTCTCTTATCCGGTTTTAAGAATATTTAACGATTTTTCTATCTGCTGTGCTGTGGATTAGCGTTATTACTACATCTCATTTTCCCAAACCATTCTTCATGCGCCGCTTTTTCATCCTTACCGGTGTGTTATTGCTGTGTTTTGTGCTGGGTAGTGCAGCCTGGTATTTAACCCGTCTGCATCCGGCAAAGGGTATGCATACTGCCAGACATGCAACTGATGTAAAAAGCAGTATACTTAACAAGCTAAACAATAAAGCCGCTGTTGCAACAGCATACGCCAGATCGCACAACTACAATACGCAGGTATGTTTTATGGTAGACATGAGTGTCGAATCCGGGAAGGAACGTTTTTTTGTATACGACCTTAAAAAAGATTCTGTTATTGATGCAGGATTGGTAACACATGGAAGATGTAATGAAAACTGGCTGAATGGCCGGCGATATGGCAATGAGCCGGGTTGTGGCTGCACTTCATTGGGGAAATATAAGATCGGCAATCCTTACAAAGGGAAATTCGGACTTGCGTATAAACTATACGGCCTGGATACGACCAACAGCAATGCTTTTAAAAGATTTGTGGTATTGCATTCACATAGCTGTGTGCCTGATAAAGCAGTAGCACCTTATCCTATTTGCCAGAGCGATGGTTGTCCTACAGTATCGCCACCTTACCTGCAGAAACTGGCACATATACTGGACACATCGGACAAACCGGTTTTGTTATGGATCTATGAATAAACATTAAGCCTGTTCAGCATCTTCGCTGTCAGAAAACAGGTCGCGGGGTTGTTCCTTTTTATCTTCTTCATGTGTTTCATCGTGCGCTCTGTCTTCTTCGCCTTCACGACGGGGAATAGAAACTTCAATATCCGCTTCGCGGTGTTCGTTGAACTCGATAATGAAATTATTTCTTCCTTCACCTACCATGATCATCATGTACTTCTGCTGCACCAGTTCCAGCATAGACAGGAACAGGAAGATAGCATGTATGCGGTCGTTACAAATGTCGAAGATCTTTTCAAACGATAACAGTTTTTCCCGCTTCACGGTATCCAGCATGTATTCCCTGCTTTCTTCAATGGTGTAATTGTACTGCACCACTGTATGCACCGGTTTTACATTGCGTTGCTCTACCTTCTTCATTACACGTTCAAACGTCTTCATCAGTTTGAACAATGTAATGGTCTGTATCTCTGTTCCTTCACCGGATTCTTCACCAATGGTGGAAAGCTCTTTCTGCAGGTTACCTCTTTTCATCATCAGCATGCGCATGGCTTCCATTTCGGCCATTTGCGCGGATGCTTCCTTGTAACGTTTGTATTCAAGGATCTTATCAATCAACTCCTGGCGGGGATCGATCTCGTTACCTTCTGCATCCAGTTCCTTACGCGGCAACAACATTTTTGCCTTGATACGCATTAACGTGGATACAAACAGGATAAACTCGCTGGACAGCTCAATATTCAGTCGCTCCTGGTGATGAATATAATCCAGGAAATCTTTGATGATCCTGGTAATGGGAATATTGTAAATATCCAGTTCATCGCGCTCAATGAAAAACAACAACAGGTCGAAAGGACCTTCAAATTGTGGTAACCGGATCTGGTATGTTGGCTGATTCAAAACATTGGCTTTATAAAGTCTGAAAGACAGGAGATCCGGAAATCGGAAGGAAATACGGTTCCCTGTTTGCCGGATGATTGAAAGATTAAAAATCCGGAAGAAGTGATCCCTCTTCCGGACTTTCAGACTTCCGTCTTCCGGACGTATTCCGACAAATGTAAGGAATATCCCTGTTAGAATTTTGCCGAAAAACCCACAGACAGCAGCGACCTCACCTGCGTTCTTGCAGCATCTTTATCGGGTCCAAACTGGCGTACATCGTCGTCGTAGATCAGGTCAAAATTATAAGTTACGTTCAGGAACTTATTGACTTTCATTACAATAAGGTTGGTCCAGAACACGTCCACATTCTGTGGTTTGGCACCAATGGTAGTTTCCTGTACCTGGTGAGGGCCTACAGGTGTATAACGTCTCACTTTCAGGTAGTTAGAATAAAGATCCACACGGCTTTTGTATGATACGTTCTTAAAGATCTCTTTATTGAAGTTTACAGAAGCAAATCCACCCAGTTCTACACGCACTTTGCGGGCAGGATCAACGCCATAATTAACAGAAAGAGGGGCTTCAAACCCTCCACCGTCTGCTGCGGGGATCACGCCGTTGGGGAAATAATAATTCCAGGGATCGTTTGTCACAAATACCATGCGGCTTGAAATGGGCGACACAAACACACTGAAATAACTCACCGGATGCCAGTCAACACCCGGCGCTACGATCAGGTTGGCCGGCGCCATGAAAGAAGATGTTTTGCGCTGGTATTTGCCCAGGTAACTGTAATCATACCCATCATAAAACTGTGAACGGAAGTTTACCACACCTGCTAAACTGAGTGTTTTGGTTAGCTCATGCCCAGCCTTGCTATAGAAATCTATCTTATCGTCTGTTTTGCGCACTCCCTGTGAAGTGGTATTTACCAATGCATATCCCAGGTCAAGGGTATTCATCCATGTAAAACGCCCTGCTTTATAATTGGCATATACGCTGAGATAAGATGCCAGGGAGAAAGAGAATTTTTCAGCACCTGCTGCCCAGTTACTGCTGCTTCCCTGCCCTACGTTCAGCGAAAATACGCCACCGGCTTTCCAGCCGGATTTATGTGTTGTATCGTCGGCTATCGATTTTTCTGACGTGCTCTGCATTTCTTTTACTGACTTGTCCTGGGCCATGCCTGCAATAGCGCATACGGATAACCCTGTGAGCAAAATGACTTTCCTCATTACATACTATTTAATTGTTCTGAATAAAATTTACGCTACCTGTTCAGGCCACCTGCTTACTTTTTCTTCAGCTCATCGCGTATTTCAGCAAGCAATGTTTCTGTAGGCGTAGCTGCCGGAGGCGCAACTTCTTCTTTCCTTTTCATCCTGTTGATCGCTTTCACCATCATGAATATGATCATAGCCAGTAAAAGGAAATTGATGATGATAGTGATGAAGTTACCGTAAGCAAAAACAGGTCCTATTTTTTTGGCCTCTGCCAGCGAGGTTCCGGCGGGCACTTCTCCTTTCAGCAGAATATATGCATTACTAAAGTCGGGAGAGTTAATAATCCGTGCTACTATGGGCATTACCAGGTCATTGATCACCGAATCGACAATTTTTCCAAATGCACCACCAATAATAACACCTACTGCAAGATCAATAACATTGCCTTTTAAGGCAAACTCTTTAAACTCTTTTACAAATCCCATAACGGTTGGTTTTAATGATTAACAGATAATGATATACTAATATAAAGTATTTGAAATACTTCAGGCACTGCCAGGCTGCATATAACCGTACATTAATAGCAGCAACCATGTTTTATTTTTTGATACCGGGATATTGCATGTCCAGCCCTTTCAGGGTATCGCGCAGGTTTTTGGCAATGATATACTCTTTATACCAGTTCTGATCGGAGGGTACAATGGTCCAGGGAACATCATTGCAGTTTTCAAAACAATCTTCATACATGTGCATGTATTCATCCCATAAGGCTGCTTCCGTAAAATCGTTCTCATTATATTTCCATTGTTTGGTACGGTCTCTTACACGTTCACTCAACCGTTGCTGTTGTTCCTGTGGTGAAATATGCAGGTAAAACTTCAGAATATGTGTATTGTTGTGCTCCTGCAGCAACTGTTCAAAATCATTGATGGCCTTCATGCGTTTGCGGGCCATTTTATCGTTGCACCATTTATGTACACGCGTTACCAGGATGTCTTCATAATGTGAACGGTTAAAAATTTCAATCATGCCTTTGATGGGAACATTTTTGTGAATGCGCCACAAAAAGTCATGTCCCAGCTCTTCAGCAGTTGGCACTTTGAATGAATGTACCGCCACGCCCTGGGGGTTCATTATGCCAAATACATTGCGGATAGTACCGTCCTTACCACTTGCGTCCATTCCCTGCAATACTACCAGTATGGAATGTTTTGATTCTGCATACAGCAGGTTCTGCAGCTCATTCAGTTCAACCAGTAACTGTTCGGTAGCAACTTTTGTTTGTTGTTTGTCCAGATCTTTTGGTGCACGTGTACTGATATCGGCCAGCTTTACATTTCCCATGAGCTAAGTGTTTTGCTGTATTAAATTATTACATTTCGTTCTAAATACCTGATATGTAAGCAGTTTTTTCCCAATCAGGGTATCCGGAGCAATCGTTTGTGTAAATAAAAAAGCCACCCGTTGTTATCACAGGCGGCTTTTCGTTCAGTATGTTTAGCCGGTAGTTATACCGTCATGATCTCTTTTTCTTTCGCTGCAAGATGCTTGTCAACAAGTACAATGTACCTGTCAGTAACATCCTGGATATTTTTTTCTGCATCCTTGCTCACATCTTCACTCAACCCGTTCTTCTGCAATTTCTTCACCTGCTCCATTGCATCACGACGCAGGTTGCGGATAGCTACTTTAGAATGTTCTCCTTCACCCTGTGCTCTTTTCACCAGTTCTTTTCTGCGTTCTTCCGTTAACGGAGGCATGAACAGGCGGATGATATTACCATCGTTCTGCGGATTAATGCCAATATTGGCTGCAATGATAGCACGCTCAATAGGCTGCAGCATATTTTTTTCCCAGGGCTGAATAGTAAGTGTACGGGCGTCTGCTACGCCAACATTTCCTACCTGACTGATAGGTACAGGACTGCCATAGTAATCTACCACAATGCCATCTACCAGGTTAGGAGATGCTTTACCGGCACGCACTTTTACCAATTCTGCTTCCAGGTGTGCAATAGCCTTTTTCATGGCTTCCTGCAACTGATCTTCGATTTTATTTAATTCGTCTGACATAATTTAAACATTGAATGCGCTGCAAACCTACATTAATTCAAAAATTGCACAAAGAGAAACAATGGCTGATTTTGAAATTTGGTGATTCCCGGATTTAATAAAACGCCTGATTCCGGGTTCCTAACCCTCTAAATATCTGCGTGTTAGTTTTTTTGCTCCAGTATGGTATCCTGTGTAAGAGGCACTATTTTGGAAGCATTTTTATCAGCCTCTGCGGCTTTGGCCACAAACAACCGGGGACGTGTGCGGCGTGTATAATACAATACGGCAATACCGGCAAAGAAGATACCGCAGATAGCCAGGATCATCCAGGTACATCCCAGCAACTGACGTCCGGCATAGGCAGCTATAATGAAGAAGATATTGACAGATACCAGTGTAAGGGCAATACCGCGGTGAGAAAGCCCTTTATCCAGCAACAGATGATGAATATGGTTCCTGTCAGGACTGAAGGGCGAACGGCCGTGTACAATGCGGATAGCAAATACACGCAATGTGTCCAGCAGCGGTATCATCAGGATGGCAAAACCAATGGCTGGTGCAGCTTCCAGCGGATAAGGAACACTGGCTACATTAGCCACATTGATCAGCTTTATTACCAGTATGGCATTAATAAGACCAATAAGCATGGAACCGGTATCGCCCATGAATATTTTGGCTGGTTGAAAATTGAATAACAGGAATGCAGCAAGGCTGCCGGCCAGTGAGAACGATAACACTGCATAACCCGGCATTTGCACTGCCAGGAAGTACAATCCGAAAACAGTAGTAGCCATTAAACCCAGGCTACCTGCCAGGCCATCAATACCATCTATCAGATTGAAAGAATTGACAATGACAATTATGGTAAGATATGTGAACAGCAGGCTGAACATTTCCGGTAATTCATAAATCCCCAGAAATCCATGCATACTGCTGATCTGTACATTGCCCTTGTAAACTATCAGGAAAGCGGCCAATACCTGGCCAATGAATTTTTTTATAGGCGAGATCACCAGGATATCATCCTTCAATCCCAGAAAAAAGATGACAAAAGAGGCTGCGAAAAAGTACTGGAATTCTGATGAGCCGGAAAAAGGGATCGTTATTAAACAGGCAATGATGAAACCTGCAAAAATGCCTAAGCCACCCAATGAAGGAATAGGATTCCGATGCACCTTACGTTCGTCAGGAATATCGTATAGTTTTTTTCGATCGGCCACTGTTATTATAACAGGGATCGCTAAAAAAGTGATGGCGAAAGAAATGGCAACGGAAAATAATACGTCAAACATTAGCCTTATTTTGATTATATATACGTATTAACATACGTGCTGCTAATCCTGCCCGTTCTACACGTTAACCAAACCGCTATGCAAATTACAGCCTTATTTCTGAATAACAACTCCTGAACCAAACACTTTCTTATCAGTATCAAAGTTTCCACATCTGAAATAATAAAGAAAAATTTACCGGGGCTGGACTATACATAGCATTTTCATGTAGTTTTGCCTGCATTAATTTAAAGATAGTTATATGCCTTCCTTACAAGAGATTGCCACGCAGATACGCAGAGACATCGTTCGTATGGTACATGGTGCAGCCAGCGGCCACCCCGGAGGTTCATTGGGATGTGCGGATTATTTTACCGCACTTTACTTTAAAGTGATGAAGCACGACCCCAAATTCAACATGGATGCAGTGAACGAGGATGTTTTCTTCCTGTCCAACGGGCATATTTCTCCTGTTTTCTATTCCACACTGGCAAGAGCCGGTTATTTTGATATCAAAGAACTGGCTACTTTCCGTAAATTGAATTCCCGCCTGCAGGGTCACCCGGCAACCCACGAACACTTACCAGGTATCCGCATGGCCAGCGGTTCATTAGGACAAGGCATGAGCGTGTCTATTGGCGCTGCTTTGGCTAAAAAACTGAACAATGACAGCCACATTGTGTACTCGTTACATGGTGATGGAGAACTGGATGAAGGTCAGAACTGGGAAGCGATCATGTTTGCTGCTCACCATAAGGTTGACAACCTGATCTCTACCGTTGACTGGAACGGACAACAGATTGATGGTACTACCAACCAGGTTATGGCACTGGGCGACCTGGGAGCCAAATTCCTGGCTTTTGGCTGGGAAGTGATCCATCTTGATAATGGTAACGATGTTGATGCCGTTGTGGCTACCCTGGACAAAGCGAAGACCTTTGTTGGCAAGGGTAAACCAATTGTAATACTGATGAAAACAGTTATGGGCAAAGGTGTTGACTTTATGGAAGGTCATCACGAATGGCATGGTATTGCCCCTAACGATGAGCAATTGGCAAAAGCACTGGCCCAGTTGCCCGAAACACTGGGAGATTACTAAGCAAGTTGTAGATTTAAGTAATAAGTTATAGGTAAAGCGCCGTGTATTATATACCGGCGCTTTATTATTTTTCTGTCCTTAATATTGTTGTAGAAATACGAAGTCTGAAGTACGGCGTCTGAAAGAGCTGACTTTAGGCTTTTGTTTTAACAATACACTCTTGATAATCCAGGAGATTTTTCAGACTTCAGACAGCTGACTTCAGCTCTCAGCTCTTCAACTCAATAGGCTCCAATGAAGCTTTTCGTGAGGGGAACCAGGCTGCCAGCAGAGCAACCAGCAATACAGTAAAGGTTACCAGCAGAAAATCGCCGGGTACCAGTTTTACGGGATAATAATCTATCAGGAAAGTACCGCCTTCCAATGCGATCAGTTTAAATTTCACCTGCAGCCAACAGAAGATCACCGCCAGTACAATACCGGTTCCCGCACCCAATGCAGCCAGCAAAAGACCTTCACTAAGAAATATTTTCTGGATCAAACCTCTGCCTGCTCCCATTGCCTTCAGCACCTGTATATCTTTCTGTTTCTCCAGTACCAGCATAGTAAGACCACCGATCATGGTAAATGCCGCCACTACCAGCATCAGGGTAAGAATACCAAAGATGGCCCATTTTTCTACTGCCATTACATTGTACAAGCTACCGTTCTGCTCGTACTTGGTTTCAATATGATAACTATTGCCAAAAATGCCAGCCAGTTGTTTTTTCACCAGATCAGCTTTTCGTTCATCATACAATGCAATTTCAAGGGCACTGTATTCATTCTCTTTCAGCCCCATCATCCGTTTCATAAAATCGATGTTGGTGATGGCGTATTTGTTATCGATATCCTGCTGAATAAGAAAAGTACCGGCAGTAGTAATTTTTGCGGCAGCAACAGACTGGTAAGGATCGTTTACATTTACATCCATACCTCGTTTAAAAAGATAGGCAGTTAACGGGTACAGGTTTTTATCCGAACGGATCATCAGAGCATTTTCAACACCACTGCCCAGTACCAAAGCAGGTTCATCTGCACTACCTGTCTCAAATATGCCCCGGAATACTTTGGGCGCTACATCAGTTACATCCCGATAAGATGTATCTACACCTTTCAGTTGTACAATCACCTGAACATCGCCGTTTATCAGCAGCGTTTTATCTTCTGCTATCAGCGACCAGGCGGCAATATCTTTCATACCACGCAACTGCTCCAGTTGCTGCGGCGATACGGTAATGATCTTTCCCTGCGCAGCGGTAAACTGCAGATCGGTATAAAAAGAAGAATACAGTGATTTTACCAGTCCTTCAAAACCATTGAACACACTCAACACCACAATAAAAGCAAACGTGATACACATCATGGCCACCATGCTTATCCAGGCAATGATGTTGATGGCATTGGTAGATTTTTTTGCTCTGAAGTATCGCCAGGCGAACAGGAAGTTCAAGATTGCAGGTTTAAAGTTGAATATTGGGCGCTATCACCAGCAAGGCCGGTATGAAAGTAATGCGTGACGGCTGCTATTCTTCCTCTTTTTTCTGTTCATCCTCTTTGATCTTCTTAAACACTTCTTCCATTTTGAATACATAATCCAGTGTATCGTCATGGAAATATCTCAATTCAGGCATGCGGCGTAATTGTTTGGCTACACGTGCAGCCAGCTCTTTTTTGATCTCCCAACTGCGGTCTTCAACCTTTTTCAATGCAGCCTGCGCGTTCTTTGTCTGGAAAAAGCTCAGGTAAATGCGTGCTTCCAGCAGATCAGGAGTCACTTTTACAGAGGAGATCGATACCATTCCACCCTCAATCATATTAAGTCCCAGCCGTTGAAAAATGGTATTCAGCTCTTCATTCAGCAGTGCGGCTATCTGTTTCTGTCGTTTTCCTTCTTGCATTTCCTTAACGTATTAAAGCAGTAAAATTAGTTACTTTGCACCGTTTTACTCACTATTTTAACCTACATGAAGCGGTTTTCGACAATTTTATATTACCTCCGTGACAAGAAAGGAAGCATTGTATTGTACTTTATTTTCAACCTGTTATCAATTGTATTTTCGCTGGTATCACTGGCCATGCTGGCCCCCTTTCTGCAACTGCTGTTCGGAAAAGATGCGCCAGTTCGTGTACGCCCGGATCTGCATTTTTCGGCAGACAGCATCCTGCTCTATCTCAAATACATACTCACCCAACTGATCGATAACCATAGCAAAGTATACGCCCTGGGCTTCATTTGCGTGGTGATCATTACCTCTATTTTCCTTAAAAACGCATTCACATACCTTTCTTACCGCGTACTGGCGCCTATGCGCAACTATGTTATGACAAGGTTGCGTGCAGATCTGTATATTAAGATCCTGGAATTGCCTATCGGCTTTTTTACAGAGCAACGCAAGGGTGACCTGATCAGCCGTATGAGCAATGATGCGAATGAGGTAGAATGGAGTGTGATGAGCACACTGGAAGGTCTTATCAGGGAACCTATGACCATACTGATCATCTTGGTAAGCCTTACCATGCTCAGTCCCACGTTGTCGCTATTTTTGCTGGTACTGTTGCCACTTACCGGTTTTATTATAGGCCGTGTAAGCCGTTCTTTAAAAAAGCAATCTAACGAAGCTCAGGAGAAGATGGGATTGATGATGTCTATCCTGGACGAAACACTGGGTGGTCTTCGTGTTATCAAAGCATTTAATGCAGAGAAATTATTAGAATCTAAATTTCTTGGCACCAATACAGCCCTGAACCATATACGTAACAAAATGAATTTCCGCAGGGACCTCGCATCTCCTATGTCAGAGTTCCTGGGTGTAATTGTGCTGTGCTGCGTATTGTGGTTTGGCGGTCAGTTGGTATTAGGAGGCAAGGATCTGTTGGGTGGACCAGCCTTACAATCTGATGCATTTATTACCTACATCGTATTCTTTACACAGATCATCAACCCGGCAAAATCATTGTCAACAGCCTTTTACAATTCACAACGTGGAAGCGCTGCCATCAAACGTATTGAAGAAGTATTAAAAGCGCCCGTTACAGTACAGGAGGCACCCAACCCTGTACAACTGAACAGTTTTAATAAAGGCATTGAGTTTCGCAATGTTACCTTCAAGTATGATGATGTTACCATTCTTGACAATATCAACCTGACCATTGAAAAAGGGAAAACAGTAGCACTGGTAGGCTCTTCCGGTGCAGGTAAATCAACCCTGGCCGATCTGATCCCTCGTTTTCATGACGTCAGCAATGGTGAGTTGTTAATTGATGGCATTAATATCAAAGATATTTCCCTGCTATCACTGCGCGACCAGATTGGTATTGTAACGCAGGAACCCATCCTGTTCAATGATACCATTGCTGCCAACATTTCATTAGGTAATCCCGTGGCAACCATTGATGATATAGAACAGGCAGCCAGGATTGCCAATGCGCACGACTTCATTATGCAGAAGGAAGAGAACTATCAGACCAATATCGGTGATCGCGGCAGCAAACTGAGTGGGGGTGAGCGTCAGCGTGTAACCATTGCCCGTGCGGTATTGAAAAATCCCCCCATCCTGATCCTGGATGAAGCAACTTCTTCTCTTGATACCGAAAGCGAACGCCTGGTGCAGGATGCTATCAATAAAATGATGGCCAACCGTACCAGTGTTGTCATTGCGCACCGCCTCAGCACTATCCGTCATGCAGACGAGATCATTGTATTGCAGAAAGGCCAGATCGTTGAACGCGGCACACATGACTCGCTCATTGCACAAAATGGTTTCTATCGCAAACTGGTAGAGATGCAGGAAGTGAAATAATTGCAGCATGTAAATACAAATCAGCTTTTTAAATAAAATGCGCGATACAACTCTTTTGTATCGCGCATTTTTATATGATAATAACTTCACAAAACATCGGTAAAGACTTTTGCTCTGGCTTAATAAAATCTTTATCATTTTATTTCTTAGGCATAATCAATTCTTTTTTGTTTCTATATGAAATGCTCGGTTTCATATGACTGTCAGACCTTATTCTTATGACCGTCTGTTAGCTACACGCCACACTTTTACCAGTACCGGAAAACGCGCCATAATAAAAGTTGTAGAGTTTACGCCTACTCACATGAATAACGTTTTCAATCTTGCTTTTGGAGACCTGTTGGCTGATGGCTCTATTGATGACCTTTCAATTCCAATAATGGAGATATTTTAAAAGTACTGACTACTGTGATTCAGATTATAAAAGACTTTACAGAGGGCACCCCGGAATGTACAATCATGTTCCTAGGTAGCACTAAAGAACAAACAGCACTCTATCACCGAATTGTAAAAACATACTATTTAGAATTTAGTAAAGAATTTACAATTAAAGGGGTATACAAGATTAAAAACAAAATTACCATAGTTACTTTTGATCCAACCTTGCCTATTGATTATTTGGCTTTTTTATTAAACGGATTGATTAAATTTGTTAATATATCTGTAACCGGAAAAAATAAAGCCCGCAAAAGTGCAGTTAAAAAACAGCATTCACCTGTTTTCATTGTTACAAAAAGCAATGTAGCGGCTACAGACACGTTGTTCCCGGAAAAGTTGAAGAAAGCTAATGCAATGCTTAAAAAGCCGGCCTTATCACTTATCAAATAACATTCTTCTCTTACTATCATTCATACCACATATACAGCTTCAAGTAAACCTATTAAAGGAGCGCCCGGTTTCAAGACCGTCAATAATAATGTAACAAGGCTCCCCTGGAACTTCCTGTAAATCTGCACATGCCACAATTTGTTAATTCTCCGCCTCACCGTAAAGCCCCAATGACTGACTACTTTTGTCTTATTTGACAGCCGGTTTAAAAATATTCAGGGCACCATCGTACATTCATCGCCTAATTATTTCATTCATGAGAAACGCTGTACTGTCTCTATCTACCTGCCTGTTGCTGGCTGCCGTTGGTCTGCCAGCCGCCGCGCAGCAAAAGAACTTCACATACGACCAGCTGTTCAAAAACACCGGTCAGGCTAATATCAGCAAACCATTACCACTCATTCGCGGATGGGTGGATGATGAACATTACATTGAATTGCAAAGAGGCGCCGACGGGAAAAACACGCCTATGTCTGTAGAAGTGAAAACCGGCAAAGCAGTTCCATATACCGGCCAGTTGTCCGAAGCCCCCCGTATGGCCGGAGGCTTTGGTCAGCAGAGCACAGCATCCGACAAACGTAATGAAACCACTTCACCCGATGGTAAATGGGTAGCCTACACTAAAAAAGACAATAACCTGTATGCAAAAGAAATTGCTACCGGTAAAGAGATACAATTCACCAAAGATGGTTCTGAAACCATTCTGAACGGCTATGCTTCCTGGGTGTATTATGAAGAGATCCTGGGCCGTGCCAGCCGCTACAAATCATTTTGGTGGGGTCCGGACAGCAAACACATTGCTTATTTCCGTTCCGATGACACACAGGTACCTGTATTTCCTATTTATGTTATTGACGGACAACATGGTTATCTTGAAAACCAGCATTATCCCAAAGCTGGTGATAAAAACCCGGCTGTTAAAATAGGTATCGTATCGGTAGACAATACCACTACCACCTGGGCTGATTTTAATGAAAAGGACGACCAGTATTTTGGCGCACCTTACTGGACCCCTGATGGTCAGCTCTGGATACAATGGCTTAACCGCGGACAGGACAATCTGAAGCTGTATGCTGTGGATGTCAACAATGGCAGCAAAAAAGAGGTTTACGATGAAAAACAATCTACCTGGATCGACCTCGATAAATCTGACCGTATTGAATTTCTCTCTGTCAATAAAGGTTTTATTATGCAGAGCGATAAAGATGGCTGGGAAAACCTGTACCTGCACGACGTTACGGGCAAGCTGGTAAACCAGATTACAACCGGCAATTTCTGGGGAACTGACATAACCAGGGTGGATGAAAAAGCGAAAGTGATCTACTTCCGCGCACGGAAAGAAAACTCTGCCCGTTTCGATTTCTACAAAGTGAACTTCGATGGCAAAGGTTTAACCCGTCTTACTTTTGGCGATTACAGCCACGACCAGATTTCTCTTTCTCCCAACGCAAAATATTTCATCACTACATATTCCAATGTATCTACTCCGTCTACTATGGCGCTGGTAGATATCAAAGGGAAAATAATACGTGAACTGGGCAACAGCAAAGGCGCTGATTTTGATGCATACAATCTGCCAAAAACAGAATTGGTACGTGTAAAATCAGATGATGGCAAATTTGATCTGCCCATGACCATCACCTACCCCACCAATTTTGATCCTAACAAAAAGTACCCGGTGCTGGTGAGCATTTACGGTGGTCCCAATGCAGGCCGTGTGTATGACCGCTGGGTAACTCCTGCCGGCGCTACACAATGGTGGGCACAGGAAGGCCTGGTGCAGGTAGTAATGGACAACCGCAGCAGTGGCCACTTTGGTAAAGTGGGTATGAACTACATCCACCGCCAGATGGGTAAATATGAAATTGAAGATTTTATGACCTGTGGCAAATGGCTCAAAAATCAATCCTGGGTAGATGGCAGCAAACTGTGTATTACCGGTGGCAGCTTTGGTGGTTATATGACCTGTATGGCGCTTACCTATGGCGCAAGTGTATTTCCTTATGGCATAGCCAACTCTTCAGTTACCGACTGGCAGTTTTACGATTCGCACTACACAGAACGCTATATGGACACGCCGCAGGAAAACCCGGAAGGGTATAAAAAAACGTCTGTAATGACCTATGCCAACCAGTACAAGGGCCTGTTGCGCATTATTCATGGTACTTCAGACGACAATGTGCACATGCAGAACACACTGACACTGATCAATAAACTGGAAGATCTGAAGAAACATTTTGAACTGATGATCTACCCCGGCGAACGTCATGGTATTGGTGGTCTGAAAGGCGCCCACAATCGTACAGAGGCGTATAATTTCTATTACAATTACCTGCTGAACAAGCCAATGCCGGCAGCATTCTGGGAAATATCCCAACGCAGCGGATTCTAAAATAAAAGCCGGTACAGAATCCAGTCTGTACCGGTTTATCAAAACAATAAAAGGGGCCGGAAAAATACTTTCCGACCCCTTAATTTATTTAAACCGAAAGAGGATTATTTGTTCATCATCTGCTTGGCTTCGATACTCAGTGTGGCATGGGGAACCGCGCGTAAACGTGCTTTATCGATCAGTTTACCGGTTACACGGCAAATACCGTAGGTTTTATTTTCGATGCGCATCAGTGCTTTTTCCAGGTGATCAATATAATTAATCTGGCGGCTGGCCATCTGGGCTAACTGCTCGCGCTCCATACTCATACTGCCATCTTCCATGGTCATGTAACGGTTTTCCGTTTCATCACCACCCATTTCATCTTTGCGGGTAATGAGTCCCTGCAGATAAGAAAGCTCTTTCTTGGCCTGATCCAATTTCTTATAAATCAAATCTTTGAACTCGGCTAATTCGGCGTCGCTGTATCTCATGGTTGGTCCTGTTTGTGTATTTTCGGGTTGATCCAATACGGATTTAGTAAATTCCGGTTCGTATTTGCGAACCGTTTTTGTTTTAATTTCTGGAATGACCACCTTCACTGGTTTAGCCGGAGCTACCGGTTTTTTGGGTGGGGGTGGCGGTGCAACCGGTTCTGGTTTTACCTCAACTTTCTTTTCTACTTTAACAGGGGGCGACGGCGGAACTGCAGCGGGTTTTACAACCGGCTTCTGTGCAGATTTCACAGCCACCACGGGGGTTTTAGCTACAGCTGCTTTGGCAACCGGTTTAGGAGCAGGCTTAGCCGTTTTTTTGGGTGCTGCTTTTGCAACAGGCTTCGATGCTACCTTTTTAGCCGCGGGCTTCGCGGTTACCTTGCTCCCTGCAGCACGTGCAGGTTTGGCAGCCGCCTTTTTAGCAGGGGCGGGCTTTTTAGGGGCAATCGTTTTTTTAGCTGGCTTAGCCGCTTTCTTCTTGGTTGCCATACTATTACGCTTTTTTTGTAACGAACACTTTTAAAGGAATATCATTCACTTCAATTTCAGTGCCATCTGATAAACCGGGTACTAACTCCAGTTTATCTGCCAAAATTTCGGCGCAAATATAGGTATTAAATCGGGCTATCGGTTCCTTTAGTTCCTGGTGTTCGGTAACCTGTACCAATATCCTGTCAGTCAGTTCATACCCATTATCTTTGCGGATTTTCTGGATACGGTTAACCAGCTCGCGGGCATTGCCTTCGCTTACCAGTTCGGGGGTTATAGTTACATCTAAAGCTACGGTCAGAGCGTCCTTGTTTGCCACCATCCAGCCGGGAATATCTTCGCTGGCTATCTCTACTTCATTAACCTGTAATATTAAGGGTTCGTTATCAATAAACAATGAAATACTGCCTTCTTTTTCTAACTTACTGATGTCTTCCTGTGCAAAACTTCCTAACGCTGCCGCTACTGCTTTCATTTTTGCACCCAGTTTTTTTCCCAGTGCAATGTAGTTAGGCTTTATTCTTTTCTTGATAAACCCATTGTCTTCCGTCAGATACTGCAGCTCCTTCACGTTCACCTCGCTTTTCACCAGGTCTTCCACCAGGCTCAACTGTTTTTTCATGGCGGGATTCAGTACAGGGATCAGCGCCTTCTGTAACGGCTGACGAACCTTAATGTTCACTTTTTTACGCAGCGACAGGATTAGCGAAGAGATATCCTGCGCCATCTGCATCCTTTCTTCCAGTGCGCCATCAATAGCTGCTTCGTTGGCCTTCGGATACAATGCATGGTGTACTGATTCTTCTTTATTAAGGCCGGTTACCGCGTTGAGGTTCCGGTACAGCACATCACTGAAGAATGGCGATAACGGCGCCATCAGTTTTACCAGCGTTTCCAGGCACTCGTACAGCGTTTGATAAGCACAGATCTTATCCAGTTCATATTCTCCTTTCCAGAAACGGCGACGGCACAAACGAACATACCAGTTGCTCAGATGCTCGTCCAGGAACTCTTCCATTAAACGACCGGCCTGCGTAGGCTCATAATCGTCCATGTACTCGTTCACTTTCTTTACCAATGTATTGAGTGATGACAGGATCCAGCGGTCAATTTCCGGACGCTGTTCCAGCGGCACATACGCCTCTTTGAATGAGAAGCCATCTACGTTGGCGTACAGTGCAAAGAACTGGTAGGTATTGTACAGTGTGCCGAAGAATTTGCGTTGTACTTCTTTGATACCATCCACATCAAATTTCATGTTCTCCCACGGAGAAGCATTGGTGATCAGGTACCAGCGTGTGGCATCCGCTCCATATTGTTGTATGGTCTGGAACGGATCTACCACATTACCCAAACGCTTACTCATTTTGTTACCATTCTTATCCAGTACCAACCCGTTCGATACACAGGTTTTATAGGCTACCGAATCAAACAGCAACCCGGCGATGGCATGCAGAGTATAGAACCAGCCTCTTGTCTGGTCTACCCCTTCTGCGATATAATCAGCAGGATAATTTTTATCAAATGGCTGATTGAACGGATAGGGATCGCCTGCTTTCAGTTTTTCATGATCTAATCCCCACTGAGCATACGGCATGGCGCCGCTGTCAAACCATACGTCGATCAGATCGGGTACACGCTTCATGGGTTTTCCGCTATCGCTCACCAGCACTATTTCATCCACATAAGGCTTATGCAGATCAAGTGTATGTTCTTTAGTAAGTTTTCCATTATTGGTACCTAAGGCCTTATCGGCTTTTGCACACTCTTCCAGCAATTCGGGTATAGAACCGATACATTTTTCCTCCTGCCCATCTTCTGTTTTCCATACAGGTAAAGGAGTACCCCAGAAACGGCTGCGACTCAGGTTCCAGTCCACCATATTCTCCAGCCAGTTACCAAACCGGCCTTCGCCGGTTGATTTTGGTTTCCAGTTGATGGTTTTATTCAGTTCCACCATACGTTCGCGCACAGCAGTAGTTTTAATAAACCAGGCATCTAACGGATAGTACAATACCGGTTTATCAGTACGCCAGCAATGCGGATAATTGTGCTCGTATTTTTCTATTTTGAACGCGCGGTTCTCTTTTTTCAGTTTTACGCAGATGTCAACATTCACATCCACATAATTGGGATCATCTTTGTAGTTCTTTACATAACGGTTGCTGAACTCACCCAGGCCTTCTACAAATTTCCCCTGCCTGTCTACTAATACCAGTTTTTCCCTGCGACCGTATTCGTTCACACCGGTAAAATAACCGATACCATATTTGGTTCCTACTTTATAGTCATCTGCACCAAAATCGGGTGCAGTATGCACAATGCCGGTACCATCTTCGGTAGTAACAAAACTGTCTACCATTACCTGGAACGGTTGTGCATTTTCAATGCTGTAGCTAACAGCTTCCGGTGAATTGGCCTCAAAAGGCAGCAATTGTTCGTAACGGGCACCTTCCAGTTGTGCGCCTTTAAACTCAGCCAGTATTTTCCAGGGCAACAATTTATCACCTTCTTGATAGCTGCTGAAATCTGCGTTTTCACCTTCTGGTTTAAAGTAGTTCTTTACCAGGTCTTTGGCCAGCACTACGTTCACCGGCAGGTGTGTATAGGGATTGAAGCTCCTTACCAGTACATAGCTGATATTGCTTCCCACGGTCAAACCGAGGTTGGAGGGCAGCGTCCAGGGAGTGGTGGTCCATGCCAGGAAAAAAAGCTCTTCGGCAGTAGCAGCATCTGCATTGTGTGCGGCCTGAAACAGAAATTCAGTTTTTGCATTGCGTACAGCCTTGAACATGGCCACTGCACTGGTATCCTTCACCACTTTGTAAGTTCCGGGCTGGTTCAGCTCGTGCGAGCTCAAACCGGTACCGGCGGCAGGTGAATAAGGCTGAATACTCACACTTTCATACAACAATCCTTTTTTGTACAACTGGCTCAGCAGGTACCACAGCGTTTCTATGTAATTGTTTTCAAAAGTGATATAGGGATGCTGCAGATCTACCCAATAGCCCATTTTGCGGGTCAGATCGTCCCACTTGTCCTTATAGCGCATTACCGCTTCGCGGCACTTTTTATTGTATTCTTCTACGGTGATCTTTTTGCCAATATCTTCTTTGGTAATACCCAGTTCTTTCTCCACGCCCAGTTCAATGGGCAAACCGTGGGTATCCCATCCGGCCTTCCTTTTTACCTGAAAGCCCTGCATGGTTTTGTAGCGGCAAACCAGGTCTTTCAATGTACGGCTGATAACGTGGTGAATGCCAGGCATACCGTTGGCGCTGGGCGGACCTTCGTAAAATACGAAAGGAGTTGCTCCTTCGCGTAAAGACACACTTTTCTCAAAAGCCTGATTATCAGCCCAAGAAGCCAATATTTCCTGCTCTATAGAGGGTAAATTCAGTTGCGAGAACTCTCTGTACTTGCTTGCCATAAAATTTATCCGGTAATTCAGTAAAAATCCGTGGTTAAAAAGTGTGCAAAGTTACTGAATTTATAGGCACGCACAGTGAACAAGGCCTGCCTGAAGCCCGCCAAACACCGGTTATTTTTGTTTTTTTTCGTTTCCGGAGTAGCTCTCCCCGTTTTTCCGACTATCAGACATTACTTTCTTCTGTGGTCACACGATTCGCCGGACTAACTCAGTAAGGCTATAATTCCCGCCCCTGAATCTTACCTGTATATTCCTGCGCAGATCCTGTTCATGGAATACAAAGACAGATCATACCCAGACACATTAATATTAACTACCTCCAACTATCTTCTATATGCTTTATAAACTGATCAGAACTAACTAATTAGTGCATACGCAATGCAAAAAAGCATTTTTCCAATGAAAACCTGATCCTGCAACACCTTGCCGGCAACTGTTGTATACTGCTGCTATACGTACACGATCACAGATATTACATAAAAAAATAAGGATCAAAAAAAATCTGATCAATGATCACCGGTCGATTTGTATATATTTTTAGTGCACTAATGGTTTTAATGGCTAAACAGTTAAGCGGGTAAGCTGCCAGATGCCGTCAACATAGTGTTAAAACGAGATTAAAAAGGCTTGCAACGCATTGGTTATGCGAGTAGTTTTTCCACATTATTTAGTTTTGGCATAATTTCTGGAAATATATTTTATGTAAGAACGTGATGCAGGAATTTGTGTGCAGTATGTTTGAATAAGTGTTGGTACGGTTTTTTCTTACATATGGATGATCACTACAAATACGTAGTGGTTCTACCTTTCAGAGCTAAGATATTTGACTTAATTTTATAAAGCATTACGTGAAAAACCTTTTCTACGGTTTAGGGTTTAGGGGTTAAAAAGGGGGGTATTCCTACTCCCCTTTCCTTTTAAAACACTAAAAATCAGGAAAGGTTTTTCTCTTTTATTACGGTCGTTATGCACCGTTATATTTCTGGCAGCCTTATTCTCCCCGGTTCATTCAACAAGCATTACAAGCCTTTTATCCTGAGTGGGCGGATCAATTATTGATTACTGATAGTATCCATATTCAGACAAGTATTCCGTACCCTATTTCAACACTTTAATGCTTACCTCTACGGTTCTTCTACCTGGATTTTCCCCAGGGTGAGGAATGCTTTTTGCCGATTTTATTCCACAAAAATCATTGGTTCTTCCAGTAACAGATACGCAGAAAAGAAACCCTTCATTATTTTTATCTTTTTGCACGCACGATCTTGTAAATTTTGATCGCACTCATCAGAGCTATTACCAGTAATATCAACCCGGTTAATCCCCATACCACACTCATATTCTGTTTTACCACTACCAGCATTACTATAGCCACCAGGAAGATAGTGGCCACCTCATTCCATATACGTAATTGCTGACTGGTATATTTGAAAACACCTTGCATCTGCTGTTTGTAAATAGCATGCAAGGTAAAATGATATACATACAATCCTGCTACAAAACATAGTTTGATTAACAACCATCCGGGAAGCGCTTGTAACAAACTCCACATCCAGCCTCCAAACACCAATGTCAATACTGCCGATGGCCAGGTTATTCCCATCCACAAACGCCTGATCATGATTGCAAACTGATCATGCAGAATAGTACGCGCAGGTTCTTCTTTCTCACCCGCCTCAGTATTGTAAATAAATAATCGTACGATATAGAACATACCACTGAACCAGGTAACAATAAAAATGATATGCAGCGCTTTTACGTAGTTGTACATCAGGTTGTAAGTAGTAAATTTTAAGTTGAAGGCTTGCCTAATACCAACTATGAGCCGTGAGCCACGGTCCAACACACTAAGCTATTCCGTACTTGTTATTTTATATTTTTCTTCCGCCTTTCAGATCTCTTATTTCAGAAATCATACTTCAGCTTTACCGCACACTATCTGCTACTGTTCTTTCCCAGCTTTGTGTGTCCTGTTTTACCCATCCGGCAAGTGCCTGTACCCACAACGGATGCAGATTTAAACAGGGTATCAGGGTGAATGATTCTCCACCCGCAGCCAGGAACGATTCTTTTCCCTGCATGGCAATTTCTTCCAGCGTTTCCAGGCAATCACTTACAAATGCAGGACAAACTATCACTAACTTTTTAATGCCTTGTGACGGTAACACTTCCAATAGTGGCGCCGTATAAGGTTTTAACCATTCATCACGTCCCAGTCGTGACTGAAATGAGAAACTATATTTATGTTCGGGTATTTCCAGTTCTGCCGCTACCAGTTTGGTAGTGGTGAGACATTGATGCCGGTAACAGAATTTATGTGCTTCTGATGCTACATTACAACAATCATTTACCTGTAGACAATGCTTGCCACCGGGATCTGTTTTGTGCACATGTCTTTCCGGTATACCATGATAGCTGAATAGGATATGATCGTATTCCTGTTGTAGATAAGGTTTTATGCTTTCACTCAACGCATGCAGGTAATGCGATTCATTATAAAAAGGCTCAATGAAAGTCAGTTTGAAAGGATATTTTTTGCGAGAGTGTACTTCCTTTGCATATTCCACGGCTGTTTCATAGCTCGACATTGCATAGTGCGGATACAGAGGTACAGCGATCACCTCTTCCAGTCCGGGAACTTTTACCATCAGTTCATCAAACGCAGCCTGTGGTGTAGGATTTCCGTAACGCATGGCAATTACCACAGGTTCTTCTACCTGTTGTTGTACTGCCTGTTGCAATTGTTTTGTAAGCACCATCAACGGAGAACCCTCTTTCCACCAGATAGCCTGGTAAGCATGGGCCGATTTGGGAGCTCTGAACGGTACAATGATGCCTCTTACCAGCAGTGTTCTTGCCAGCCAGTTCATATCAATTACGCGCTCGTCCATCAAAAATTCATTCAGGTACCTGCGCACATCTTTTACGCTGGTGGAATCCGGAGAGCCCAGATTCATTAAAACAATTCCTTTTTTAGTAGTAGTCATAATACAAATGGTTAGCAAAAGTACTAAGTGAACACACTTGAAATACTGCCTGTACAATCTTTTGCCCGGTCAATTTATATCAAAATGCCCTGCAATGCAGCAGATACTGACTTTTGTCACCCTTTTATGTGAGTACAATCAGGTGGTAAAATGACAGACAGATGACAGAGATATTAGGTCGTTGCACCTTTCGAAAGTATTTTTGCGGTGTTCATATTCTATAATTGATTGTTGATGCACGGACAGTACTTTAAAGATATTTCAAAGTTTTTCGTAGCGGGGATTAACTACAAAAAGACCAATGCCTCTGTAAGAGGCTCATTTGCCATTAATAATGAGCAATATGCCGAGTTACTTTCACTTGCTCCATCTTACGGAATACAGGAACTTTTTGTGCTTTCTACCTGCAACCGTACTGAAATTTATGGTTTTGCAGAGCATGCTGATCAATTGGTACACCTGCTGTGTACACAAACTGAAGGTAACATTGATACCTTTAAAAAATTGTCATATATCAAAAAAGGCAGCCAGGCCATTGACCACCTGTTCTCAGTTGCTGCAGGTCTTGATTCCCAGATACTAGGAGATTATGAAATTGTAGGACAGATTAAACAGGCTGTAAAATTTGCCTGGGAGCACAATCATATCGATGCTTTTATGGAACGCCTGGTGAATTGTGTACTGCAATCGTCCAAAGCCATTAAAAATCAAACTGCATTAAGCGGGGGTACAGTATCTGTTTCTTTCGCTGCTGTTCAATATATTAAAGAAAAAATGGGGTCAGTAGCAGGTAAAAAGATACTGTTGCTGGGTATTGGCAAAATTGGGCGCAATACCTGTAAAAACCTGGTTGACTACCTCGATGCCACACATATTACGCTTATTAACCGTACCGAAGAGAAAGCTGCTGCACTGGCCGGTGAATTGGGCTTGCACCATGCAGCCTATGAAGATCTGACCACACATATCCAGCAGGCTGACATTATTCTGGTAGCCACCAATTCGGCAAAACCGGTAGTACATACCGCCCAGCTTGCCAATATGGGTCAGAAACTGATCATAGACCTTTCCATTCCTTACAACGTAGAACCTGCCGCCCGGCAATTACCCGATATTCAACTGGTAAACGTAGATGATCTGTCAAAACTGAAGGATGAAACCCTTCAGAAACGCCAGGAAGAAGTGCCAAGAGCCCTGGAAATCATTGAAGAGCACAGAACTGAATTTGTTGAATGGGTAAACATGCGCAGACACGTTCCCATACTGAAAGCAGTTAAAAGCAAACTACAGGAAATACAGACCTTTCCATTATACAGCCAGCTTACCCTTGCTGATAGCTGCCCGGCTGATACACAACAGAAAATTCAACGTGTTATCAATGGCATGGCATCTAAAATGCGCGTACATAACCAGGGAGGCTGCAACTACATAGAGGCTATTAATGAGTTTATTGCCAGGGGTACCAATTAACTTTGCAGCGGCAAAAAAACCAGGCATACATTCCTTACATATAATTAACCAGCAGCATTTGCCTGAGCCGGGCAACAGGTGTATTTTGCCCGGACATATAACCATTGCCAGCTACTGCTGCTAACAATTATTTTACACGGATGAAAAAAGTGATCAGGATCGGAACAAGAGAAAGTCAACTAGCCGTATGGCAGGCCACACAGGTGCAGGAATTATTGCTGCAACAGGGTTTTGCCAGCGAACTGGTGTATATAAAAAGCGAAGGAGATATCGATCTGCAAACTCCTTTGTATGAAATGGGTGTGCAGGGCGTTTTTACCCGTAGCCTTGATATTGCTATGCTCAATGATCGCATTGATATTGCAGTACACTCCATGAAAGACGTACCGACGCAGTTACCAAAAGGTATTGTGCAGGCCGGAGTATTGAAACGCGGCTCGTACAAAGACCTGCTGGTGTTTAAGGGAGATATGGCAACTATCAGCTCTCAACTATCAGCTCATAACTCACCATTCACCATCGCTACCAGCAGCATCCGCCGCAAAGCACAATGGCTGAACCGCTATCCTGAACATGTGATCGATAACTTACGCGGCAATGTAAACACACGTTTACGTAAGCTGGAAGAAAGTAACTGGAACGGGGCCATCTTTGCCGCCGCCGGACTGGAACGCATTCACCTGCGGCCGGCCAATGCCATTGAACTGGATTGGATGTTGCCTGCTCCTGCACAAGGCGCTATTATGGTAGTGTGTCGTGATAATGATACTTATGCAAAAGAATCCTGCGCTTTACTGAATGATGCTGATACTGCTTTGTGCGCCGGTATTGAAAGAGATTTTTTACGCACGCTGCTGGGCGGCTGCTCTACCCCTGTAAGCGCGCTGGCCAGCGTACAGAACGGACAGTTGCATTTTGAAGGCAGCATTCTTTCCCTGGATGGCAAGCAGAAGGCTGCTATTGAGAAAAAACTTCCTGCCACAGGAAGTACAGGACTTGGCACTACAGCAGCACTGGAATTATTACAAAACGGTGGACAAGCCATTGCAGATGGCATCCGCCGGCAAAGCAATATTCAATAACACATGTCGCAGTACACTGTACTTAGCACGAAAAAGATCAACCCGTTGCTGAAAGCTGCAGTGATACAACAAGGCATTGTGTTCAGAGAAGAAGAGTTCATTTCCATACAGCCCGTTTTATCACAGCAAACGCATGATGAAGTGATATCATGGGCACTGCGCCCGGAAGATCTGTATGTAGTATTTACCAGCGGTCATGCTGTTGAATATACTGCACTGCATTTTGATCATGACAATACTTATTTTGTTACCGACCAATGGAAGATTTTCTGTATGCAGGGTACTACAGCACAACTGGTAAAAAAATACCTGCGCGCAAAACAGATCATCGCTACCGGTGCCAGTGCAGCAGAACTGGCTGAGGCTATTATCAGCAATGGCAATGTACAACACGTGGTGTTTTTCTGTGGCAACCTGCGCAGGGAAGAATTACCTTCACTGCTAAGGGCAAAAAACATTACAGTTACTGAAGTAGTGGTATATGAAACGCAACCAACACCGGCGGTTATTGATACCAATACCGATGCGGTATTGTTTTTTAGCCCCAGTGCTGTAAGAAGTTTTTTTTCGGTCAATACGGTCCCGGCAACAACTGCCTGTTTTGCTATCGGACCAACAACTGCGGCGGAAATAAACCGCTATACCAATAATCGTATTATTACCAGCGACGACCCGTCGCAGGAAACAATGATAAAAAACCTGCTGTTTTATTTACATAATATTAATCAACACGAATGAGCAAGCTGCAAAATGATCTATTGTTACGCACATTGAGGGGAGAACAAACTGAACGTGTACCCGTATGGATGATGCGCCAGGCAGGCCGCTATCTGCCCGACTATATGAAGCTGAAAGAAAAGTATTCGTTCTTTGAGCGTTGTCAGACTCCCGAACTGGCAGCAGAGATCACCATTCAGCCTGTAGAACAGGTAGGGGTTGATGCCGCTATCTTATTTTCTGATATCCTGGTGGTACCACAGGCCATGGGTATGGAAGTGCAAATGATAGAAGGTAAAGGACCATTGTTACCAGACCCCATCAAACAATACAGAGACATTGACAAACTGATCATTCCCGATATACAGGAAAAGCTGGGTTATGTACCGGATGCTATCCGTGTTACTAAAAAAGAACTGGCTGGCCGCGTACCGTTGATCGGTTTTGCAGGTGCACCCTGGACATTGCTCTGTTATATGGTGCAGGGCAAAGGTTCCAAAACCTTTGATGAGGCCAAAGCATTCTGTTATACCCAGCCGGAAGCAGCACATCGTTTACTACAGATGATCACCGATACCACAATTGCATACCTGCAGGCACAGGTGGCAGCAGGAGCAGACACCGTACAGATATTTGATTCCTGGGGTGGTTTGTGGAGTCCTGGCGATTTTGAGGAGTATTCTTTGCGGTATATCCGCCAGATCGTCACTGCTCTGAAAGATCAATGTCCTGTGATCATTTTTGCCAAAGGTGCCTGGTTTGCCCTGGAAAGCATGAGCCAGACCGGTGCACATGGTCTGGGTATTGATTGGTGTATTGAACCGGCAATAGCCCGTCAACTGGCAGGGAAAAACATTACCCTGCAGGGCAATTTTGATCCTGCCAAATTACTTGCTCCTATACCGGTTATTGAACAGGCTGTAGAAGAAATGCTGAGCAAGTTTGGTCATGGACATTATGTGGCCAACCTGGGGCATGGTATTTTACCCAACGTACCCGTTGCGCATGCAAAAGCTTTTGTAGAAGCTGTAAAACGCTTCTCTGCCGTAAAAGCAAATGCATGATGTTGAGATGCAGAGATTTTAGAATTGAGCATTTCAAAATCTCTGCATCATTCCATCTCACAATAAAAATCGGTGTTATGCAAAAGTGGTTTCAAAAAATAGTGCTGACAGGTATTGCCATAATACTCTTTACTGTGGTTTCCGTTGCTCAATCTTCCAGGGTAGTTCCATTGGGTATTTGTCTTGAAAATTACGCCTATCCCTATCCAGTACAGTACATTTCGCTCAACATACAAGGCGAACAGTTAAAAATGGCCTATATGGATGTGCAGCCAGCACAATACAATGGTCACAATATTATACTGCTGCATGGCAAAAATTTTAACGGCGCTTATTGGGCCACTACCATTCAGGCACTGATTGAAAAAGGATACCGTGTCATAGTTCCCGATCAGATCGGGTTTGGCAAATCGTCCAAGCCACAACATATTCAATATTCTTTCCAGTTGCTGGCACAAAACACCAAAGCAATTCTCGATTCTTTGCACATCAGCCGTACTTCAGTGCTGGGGCATTCCATGGGCGGTATGGTAGCAACCCGTTTTACGCTGATGTATCCTGAAGTAGTTGAAAAATTCATTCTTGAAAACCCTATCGGGCTGGAAGACTGGAAACTGAAGGTTCCCTATCAAACCGTTGAACAATGGTATGCCAGTGAGTTAAAGCAGAATTACGATAAGATCAAAAAATACCAGCTGGACAATTATTATTTCGGCGAATGGAAACCGGAATACGACCAATGGGTAAACCTGCTGGCTGGTTGGACATTAAGCCCGGAATACAATCGCATTGCATGGAATGCAGCACTTACCTACGACATGATATTCACGCAACCGGTTTGCTATGAGTTCAGCAATATTACTGTTCCTACGTTGCTGATCATTGGTCAGCGTGACAGAACTGCATTGGGCAAAAACCTGGTATCAGAAGTTGTACGCAATACCATGGGCAATTATCCGGTATTGGGTCGTGCTACGCAACAAAAAATCAAAAATTCAAAGCTGGCAGAAATTCCTGCTGCCGGCCATCTTCCGCATATACAAACATTCCAGCAGTTTATAGAACCCCTGCTGGATTTTCTCAAATCATAATTGTATTTCACATGTCAACAACGATCACCACCCCCAACATCTCTATCAAAGAGCAGTTTACCGCTTTTATTCACGATCTGCAGGATCGCATTTGCTCAGCCATTGAAAAGGCTGACGGAAAAGCAACTTTCCAGGAAGATAAATGGTCGAGACCGGAAGGTGGTGGTGGTCAGTCACGTGTGATTGCACATGGTAATGTATTTGAAAAAGGCGGCGTTAATATTTCTGTAGTACACGGCCCTGTTACAAATCCGATGCGCAAACAATTAAACATCAACGGTGATAACTGGTTTGCCTGCGGATTGAGCCTGGTGATACATCCTTCCAATCCTTTTGTACCTACCGTTCACTGCAACTATCGCATGTTTGAGTTGTACAACAACAACGGCGACGTTATAGATCGCTGGTTTGGTGGCGGTACCGACCTTACTCCTTATTACCTGTTTGAAGAAGACGCCATTCATTTTCACCAGACCTACAAAAATGCCTGTGATCAATTTGATCCCTCATTATACCCTGCATTCAAAAAAGAATGTGATCAGTATTTTGTTAACTGGCACCGTAATGAAGAGCGTCGTGGTATCGGTGGTATTTTTTACGATTACCAGCGTGTTGCACCAGGTAAAGATGCAGACTTCTGGTTTGGCTTTGCGCAAGCTTGTGGTTATGGGTTTATTGATGCTTATATTCCTATTGTTGAAAAAAGAAAACATACTAACTATACACCCGAACACAAATTCTGGCAGGAAATCCGCCGCGGACGTTACACCGAGTTCAACCTGGTGCATGATCGTGGTACTTTGTTTGGCTTAAAAACGAATGGTCGTACAGAAAGCATTCTGATGAGTCTTCCACCTACAGTACGGTTTGAATATAATTATCACCCTGTTCCCGGTAGTGAAGAAGATAAATTGTTGCAGGCGTGCCTGGTTCCGAGGGAATGGGTTTCATAAATGACTGTGAATGGTCAATAGTGAATAGTCAATTATGAACTATCAATCAGTAAAAGCTCTGATCAGTAACATTACAAGGCTGTAGATTAGTAATAGAACATCCATTATCTAATCTTAAAACCCGGATATGTTTCTGAAATTAAATCACAAAAAGTTAGAAATTTACGCTGCAACCAAATTATTCGTTTTGGAATGTTATAGACTAACAAACCATTTACCTGTTGAAGAAAAATTTAGTTTAATCTCGCAAATACGACGAGCAGCAGTATCAGTGCATCTTAATATTGCTGAAGGTTGTTCAAGAAAATCAGAAGCAGAAAGAAAAAGATATTACGAAATTGCCAGAGGATCCGTAATTGAAATTGACGCAGCAATAGACATTGCTAATGAATTAAATTACTTAAAAAATTTTCAAACTGACAAGTTGAATGAGACAATGGTCACGTGCTTTAAATTGCTTACAGGATTAATTATGAGGAAGACGGCTTATTGACTATTGACCATTCACTATTCACAAATTGGAACATATGCATCTCAAAAAACGCAACCGCATCCTCCGCACCACACCTGCTATCAGGAGCCTGGTGGCGGAAACGATCCTGACCCCGAATGATTTTATTGTTCCTTTGTTTATTGATGAAGGCAAACAGGTGAAAACTGAAATTGCTTCCATGCCCGGATATTACCGCATGAGCCTGGACCATACTGTACAGGAAGTAAAAGAACTCTGGAGCATGGGATTGAAAAGCGTATTGCTGTTCATCAAATGCAAGGACGAACTGAAAGACAATAAAGGTACAGAAGCCGTAAACCCGGATGGATTGATGCAACGCAGTATCAAGGCCATCAAAGATGCTTGTCCAGATATGCTGATCATGACCGATGTGGCACTGGATCCATTTTCTTCTTATGGCCATGATGGGATAGTAGAAGGTAATGAAATTGTGAATGATGCTACAGTTGAAGTGCTGGCAGCAATGAGCGTAAGTCATGCACAGGCTGGTGCTGATTTTGTAGCACCCAGCGATATGATGGACGGACGTATCGGAGCGATACGCGCAGCACTTGAACAACACGGTTTTACAAAAACAGGCATTATGAGCTACAGCGCCAAATATGCGTCCTGTTTTTATGGTCCTTTCCGTGATGCGCTGGATTCAGCACCCGGATTTGGCGATAAGAAAACTTACCAGATGAATTATACGAATCGTATTGAAGCTATAAAAGAAACATTGCAGGATGTGGAAGAGGGAGCAGATATTGTAATGGTAAAACCAGCATTGTCATACCTGGATATTATCCGTGAAGTGAAAGATGCAGTAAAAGTGCCGGTAAGTGCTTATAATATCAGCGGTGAATACGCCATGATCAAAGCAGCTGCCAAAATGGGATGGATTGATGAGAATAAAGCGATCATTGAAACACTCACTTCCATGAAAAGGTCAGGTGCCGATCTGATTGCCACTTATTTTGCAAAAGATGCCGTGAGACTAATTAATTAATGTGCAGGTATAACAATATGTGAATGCAAAAACAGCAATCTGGAATGAGGCGACGCTCTGGCATAAGCGTTTTTCGCTCCGTGTTAAGCATTGAGCATAAGAGATTCAACAAACAACATATAACTTACAACTTATAATATACCTCATGTACGAAAAAAGTCAATCGCTTTTTACCCGTGCTCAGCAAAGTATTCCTGGTGGTGTCAACTCGCCGGTAAGAGCTTTCAAAAGCGTGGGTGGCACACCTGTATTTATGAAAAGCGCAGCAGGTGCTTACCTGTATGATGCTGATGGTAAAAAATATATTGATTATATCAACTCCTGGGGTCCCATGATACTGGGACATGCTTATGAACCTGTGGTAAAAGCTATCCAGGAAAAAGTAAAAGATTCTACTTCATTCGGTACACCTACAGAACTTGAAATTGAAATTGCGGAACTGATCAAAAGTATGGTGCCCAATGTAGACCTTTTGCGCATGGTAAACAGTGGTACCGAAGCCTGTATGAGCGCTGTACGCCTGGCACGTGGCTATACCGGCCGCAATAAGATCATCAAATTTGAAGGCTGTTATCATGGTCATGCAGATAGCTTCCTGGTAAAAGCAGGCAGTGGTCTTGCAACCTTCAACATACAAACTGTACCAGGTGTAACAGGTGGTGTGGCCAATGATACACTGACAGTTCCTTACAATGATCTTGCGGCAGTACAGCAACTGGTAGCAGAATATCCGGATGAAATTGCAGCGATCATCATAGAACCGGTTGCCGGCAATATGGGCTGTATCCCTCCGCAACCAGGTTTTCTGGAAGGACTGCGTACACTTTGCGATACTGCAGGTATTGTATTTATCATGGATGAAGTGATGACCGGTTTTCGCCTGGCACCCGGTGGCGCACAGGAAAAATTAAAAGTCAACGCAGACCTGGTAACATATGGTAAGGTAATTGGCGGTGGTATGCCGGTTGGTGCATTTGGTGGCAAAAGAGCCATCATGGAAAAGATCTCTCCATTGGGTAATGTATACCAGGCTGGCACGCTGAGTGGCAACCCGATCGCTATGATTGCCGGTTTTACATTACTGAAAGTATTAAAAGACAACCCCTCTATATATGCAGACCTGGAAGAAAAAACCAACTACCTGCACCAGGGACTAGACAATGCGCTGAAAGCAGCCAACACACCCTATGTGATCAACCAGTTGGGATCTATGATCAGTGTACATTTCAGCAGCAAGCCTGTTACTGATTTTGCCAGCGCAGCCGCTGCCAACAATGAATTGTTCAAACAATTTTTCCATGCCATGCTGAAACGTGGCGTATACCTGCCTCCATCAGCATTTGAAAGCTGGTTCCTGTGCAGTGCGCTGACCAGGGAAGATCTTGATTATACCATCCTGGCTGCAAAAGAAAGCCTGGAGGAAATACAGGGATAAACAATTTACGAACAGCATAGTTGATAGTTAAAAATGGCCGCTATATATAGTGGCCATTTTTATTGCAGACATCGGTATACTACAAATTAGGTATTTTCCTGCTGCGCTGAACATGAGATTTTTGATGCACCCAATTCACCATTAAAGTGCAGCGGGTTTATGAAAAAGATTCTTGTTAATATTCTTCTCATACCTGGTAAATTTCGGAGCAACAATTAACAATATCAATATCATTGAAAATACGGCACTCAAGAATCTTTTCGGTATTACTAAATTAGTGAAGGCTGGCTCTATTACAGATTCGTATACTGCAATTGATAACGGCTACAATCCTACTGCACAGCAAATCATTGCCGGATAATGCAGTCAGTAACAGAAACAGCAATATCAACGTATATTGCATCTCACAACAAAGCCTGCCGTAAAATGGCAGGCTTTGTCCTTATCGATATTAAGAGATATCGTTTCTATCGTTGTGATCAAGCAATTGTTTTCTCTTACCCATCATTTTATCTATTACAATCAGGACAAACCCCATGATCAGAAAGGCGAAACAAAGCCCAAATACATTCACTGCAATTCGTTTATAACCTAATGCGCCTGCATCTATAAAAGGATAAGGATACCAGTTAGTAACCGCACCGCGTACCAACGTATATATTAAATACACCAGGGTGAACAACAACCACCACAACGGGTGTTTCCAATTCAATGATCCTTTGGGTACAAACACCAGCCAGAAAACAATATACAGCACAGGTATTACGTCATGCAGCAACATATCTACTACCAGCTGCCATCCCTGCGGATGCCACAATGCACGCAATACCAGCGAATAGGTAATGCCTACAATAGCAATATACACGGCAATGGCAGTCTGCACGGCAGGCTTACCAAAAAAACGCCCCCAGAAAGAGGATGGCATGATCAACAGGATGGCCAGGCTTTTGGCTACCAGTATATTGGAAAGGATCGTAAAAAAGCTGAAAAAATTAACGATGCGGAAAGGCAGGGAATGCTCTGCATTTGGAATGGTAACCATCAGGTAAAATTGCAGTACTAACGCAAAAGCTCCCGTTAATGCAATAATACTCATGCTGATGACCTTACCGGTCCGGGCGTAGGCAGACATAGATAAAACTATTGGTGTACTACCAATATACACGAAATAGGCCTATTATAAAATTTATAGTGCGGCCCCGGGAACAGGGCCGCACTTTTCCACATGTATATATGACTGGATACTCAAGAAAAAAGTTTCAGCATCTCCTGCGAACGCCATTCCGTATCTGCTGCTTCCAGCATCAGATCAAGCTCATGCAACTCACGTTTGCTCAGCAACAACTTCATACCATCGCAGGGAGTGGGAATTACAACAGATTTTACATACATATCCTCTGCATAAGATTGCTCTTCGCGCCAGCGACTTATCCAGAAACAGAAGTCACGGAACGCAGCCTCACCCAGGGTGATCAGTACATTGCCAAAACAAACCTGAAAATGGCCGCACGCTTCGCAACGGATCACATAACCCGTTTTATCATCATGAAATAAGTGTTGGTAATTGCACATTCTGGCGGATGTTGCCCATTTACCGGCAACACAACAAAGCTATTGACCACATTGCTGTATGACTTACAAAAAAAGAAAAAGCCATTTACGCAAAAGGTAAACTGACCCATTCATGACAAATCATCAGTACAGGCTGATTAGTGCAATAACAGTTCGCAGGGTTTCAATCCTGTATGCTTTTTAAAGGCTGTGGAAAAATGTGAAATGGAAGAATAGCCCAGCATCATAGAAACGTCGGTAACACTCAGTCCTTTTTCATACAACAGATAACGGGCATGTTCCATACGCTGGCTTTGATAGAAATCAAACACGGTAGTTCCGAACAACTCCTTGAAACCTTTTTTCAGATAACATTCGTTGATAGCTACTTTACGGCTCAATTCCTTAATGGTGATGGGCTCACCAATGTGTTGCAACAGAATTTCGCGGGCTTTGATGATCTTTTCACGATCGGCCTCATTCGCCAGGAATTTGCACTGGAATGTTTCTACTTCCTTATCGTCTCCCAGCATACATTCCATGCTATACAACAGCAACATCTGCATCTGTGCATTGAAATAGATATTTTCCAGGCTATCTGTATAGGTGTGGTTCAGTAATGATTCCAGCACCATGCGTGTGCGTCCGCACAACGGCAATATTTTAGAGAAAGAAGAAACGTGACTGAATTGCAGAATATCATCTGTCAGGGATTGCTCATTCTGCTTGCGTGGTTTTACAAACTGCGACAGGTGCACCGGTGAAAACCGGAAACTCATTACATCAATTGTATCCACTCTTTCACCACATGAGGGAGAAGCGTTCAATTTGCATTGGTTGCATTCGATATTTTTCTGACTGCAATACACGTTGCCTGCAATACAAAACCGCAACTCCAGGTAGTTCTCAACAGGTTCATTTTTGCGGTAATGATAAACCATCATGCCTGTATCCTCCATATTCCATTGAGTATGACGGCCATAACGTTTAATGGTGTACTGAACAGAACCCGGTATCTGTTGCTCTTTTTCCTGCAGCGTTACCAGATGGTCGTGCATCATGGGCTGTTTGTAAGCCAGTGTCAGTATATCAGGAGGGTTATGCATGATTTTGCGGGGCAAATTTACAGTTAGAACGTCAATTTTTCGTCAGCAACTTGTCAAAAGATTGCGGATACTAGTAACAAACTGGCTTGCAAAAAGTTGAAAACAGATAGATTTTATAGATACCGGTATTTACGGTATCCTGAATTGCCCCTAGTCAAAGCTCTGGTTGCTGGCCGCGGCAATTTTCAGCAAACGGTCATACTGTTCAGGCGTAAGATCGTTATAGAAGAAATATACGGGATCAATGGGTGTGCCGTTTTTATGTACCTCGTAATGGCAGTGAGGACCAGTAGATTTCCCTGTACTGCCTACCCAGCCGATAATTTCACCTCTTTTTACCTGCTGTCCTGCCCTTACCTTGATCTTGAACATGTGTCCATATAAGGTTTCATAGCCATATCCGTGATTGATAACCACGTGATTACCATAGCCAGTGCCCTGGTTTCCGGCAGATTTTACTACCCCGTTGGCAGTAGCGTAAATAGGCGTGCCCTGTGGCGCTGCAAAATCGAGCCCTGCATGAAATTTCACTGTTTTATACACCGGGTCAATACGGGAACCAAAACCAGAGGCGATCCTTTTCAGGTCACTGTTACTCACCGGCTGAATGGCCGGTGTACAGGCCAGCAGTTGTTGTTTATTTTTAATGAAACCCGTGATCTCGTTGTAGGATTTGTCCTGGTAGGTCATCCGGCTCACCAGGTTACCGATAGACTTTACAATGGAGGTCTGTAACTGGTAATTGTTCATGGCCATCACCTGCTGTAATTCTTTCTGCTGTTCTATTTCTTTGGCACGTACGCTATCTGGCACAGGCGCAGCCTCAAATATGGTGCGATATACCTCATTATCACGTTTTTCCAGCTCTCCCATCTGCTGTTGCAGCTTTTTGGTACGTTCTTCCAGCACCATAAACTGCTCCTGCAATTGCTCATTGTCCTGCATAAGCCGGCGTTCGTTGGCAGAAGGAAAATAACGATAAGCGATAGATACAATAATGATGGCGGTAACAATGGCGGCAGATATAAAGCCCAATACCCGCAACAGTTTTACCCGAAGCGGAGTCTCCAGCTTTTCATATCGGAGCGTATTTGTGTTATAGAAATACTTAATCTTCTTCATGATGCCAACCTCTGTCAAGGTTGTCTTTTGGCAGCTAAAACCGCCTGATTTCGATTACCTTTGCACCACGCCAAACAGAGCCAACGGGTACAAACCTACACGAAAATGATGATTTTTAAACACTATAAAATCATGATTTTATGTATGGTAAGTATTTTTTGGGGCGGCTGCAGCCCGTTATTAAAAAAATAAATAATACCGGGCACTGATATTACCCGACGTTCGTGCAGGTTGAATATTGCCCTTTGGGTGCTGACTTGTGTAGTACATCTGCCCTGTGCAGGTTTGTGCCTTCAACAGCCGGCTTGTATTACTCAACGTATGATCGGTAAATATTATTTCAGGCAGCCGGCAGGCATTCACCATTCAAAGATTGTTTTTGTTTATGATGACCAGTGCAGCCATTCGCCAGCATTTCATGGACTTTTTTCGTTCGAAGCAACACGAAATTGTGCCTTCGGCCCCTATTGTTATTAAAAATGACCCTACCCTGCTGTTCACCAACGCGGGTATGAACCAGTTTAAAGAGTATTTCCTAGGCAACAAACAGGCGCCCTACCCACGCGTGGCCGATACGCAGAAATGTTTGCGTGTAAGTGGTAAACATAACGACCTGGAAGAAGTTGGTGTGGATACTTATCACCATACCATGTTTGAAATGCTGGGTAACTGGAGCTTTGGTGACTACTTTAAAAAAGACGCCATTGCCTGGAGCTGGGAATTACTGACCGAAGTATATAAAATTCCCAAAGACCGTCTGTATGTAACCGTTTTTGAAGGGGATGCCAAAGAAGCATTGCCCAGGGATGAAGAAGCATTTACTGAATGGAAAAAATGGATTGCCGAAGACAGGATACTGATGGGCAATAAAAAAGATAATTTCTGGGAAATGGGCGATACAGGTCCCTGTGGTCCCTGTTCTGAAATACATGTAGATTGCCGCAATGATGATGAAAGAAAACAGGTAGATGGTAAAACACTGGTGAACAATGATCATCCGCAGGTGATCGAGATATGGAACAATGTATTCATGCAGTTCAACCGCCTGAAAGATGGCAGCCTGCAATCATTGCCCGCCAAACATGTTGATACCGGCATGGGGCTGGAACGCCTGGTACGAGTACTGCAGGGCAAACAAAGTAATTACGATACCGATGTGTTTACCGGAACCATTGCAGCTACTGAAACCATTACCGGTAAAAAATACGACTTCAGCGACAGTAAGGAAGCCATTGCATTCCGCGTACTGGCAGATCATATCCGTGCTATTTCATTCACCATTGCCGACGGCCAGTTGCCTTCCAACATCGGGGCTGGTTATGTGATCCGCAGGATATTGCGCCGCGCTGTTCGTTACAGTTATTCATACCTGCATTACAAACAACCATTACTGCACCAGTTGGTGCCGGTACTGGCAAAACAGTTTGAAGAAGTATTTCCTGAATTACAGCAACAGGTTGACTTTGTAAGTAAAGTAGTGAAGGAAGAAGAAGACGCATTTTTAAGAACACTTGAAAAAGGTTTGAAAAAAATGGATGAGTTGGTAGCAACTGCATCCAACAAAACCATCAGCGGTAATGCTGCCTTTGAATTGTACGACACCTATGGTTTCCCCATTGATCTTACGCGTTTAATTGCACGTGAAAATGAGCTGACTGTAGACGAAGCTGGTTTTGAAAAAGAAATGCAGCAACAAAAAGATCGTAGTCGCGCTGCTACAGCACTGGATACAGAGGACTGGGTAGTATTGGATGCCAATGCTGCTTCAACATTTGTAGGTTACCAGTTGCTGGCAACACAAACAAAAGTTACACGCTATCGTAAGATAAAGGCCAAAGGAAAAGAGTCGTTTCAGTTGGTACTGGAAACCACTCCTTTTTATGCTGAAAGCGGCGGACAGGTTGGCGACACCGGCACGCTGACCTTTGGTACAGAAAAAGTACAGGTTACAGATACACGTAAAGAAAATGATCTCATTATTCATTTTACCGATAAACTACCGGCTGATATATCAGTAGCTGTAGATGCGCAGGTAGATACTGCACGCCGCAGGTTAACCACTGTACACCACTCAGTAACCCACCTGCTGCACGCAGCTTTGCGTAAAGTGCTGGGTACACATGTAGCACAGAAAGGATCACTGGTAAATGATGAGTACCTGCGTTTTGATTTCTCACATTTTTCAAAAATGACTGATGAGGAAATAACACTGGTGGAAACACTGGTGAATGAAAAGATCCGTGAAAACATTCCTGTAGTGATCAGGGAAATGCCTAAAGAAGACGCATTACAGTTAGGCGCGATGGCATTATTTGGTGAGAAATATGGTGATGTAGTACGCGTGGTGGTAATGGATCCTGCTTATTCCGTAGAACTTTGCGGTGGTACACACGTGGGGGCAACAGGAGAGCTGGGCATTTTTAAGATCAAACATGAAGCGGCTGTTGCAGCCGGTGTTCGCCGTATAGAAGCTTTGTGTGGTGCTGCTGCCGAAGCATATCTGCGTGATGAGCTGTCAGTATTGCGTGCAGTACGCGAGTCATTGAAAAATGCCAAAGAACCACTGAAAGCTATTGAAAATCTCAATACTGAGAATGCTGACCTGAAGAAAAAGGTGGAACATTTTGAAAACCGCTTACTGGTAGGTGTTCGCAATGAGCTGTTGCAGAAAGACGAGATCATCAATGGTGTTACTTTCATCGGCGACATTGTGCATGTAAGCAATGCTGATGCACTGAAAAAGTTGTGTTTTGATCTGAAAAACAATCTGAACGACTACCTGGTGGTGCTGGTAGCCAATATTGGCGGCAAACCATTTGTTGCCATCGGTATTGCAGATACTGTAGTAGCCGCTAAAAACCTGGATGCAGGCAAGATTATTAAAGAACATGTGGCTCCGCTGATCAAAGGTGGAGGCGGCGGACAGAAAAATCTTGCTACAGCCGGTGGACAGGATGCCGGCAACCTGCAACAGGTCATTGAGAAAGTAAAAGGGTTACTGGCATAAAGCCCAGGTAATAATACATCTGTAAAGACGGCTCCTTTTAGCAGGAGCCGTCTTTTTTTGGTGCCTTTTCCGCAGCGCATCGCGTACAAACTAAGCGTACCTTTAAGGCATACGGCTTGTATAACAGCATGGAGGATCCGTTTATTCTTTCTTAAAAAATCATTACCATGGACTACATTGTAAAAATTATTTCCATAGAACAGGTTACGCACGATGTGAAATGCTTCCGCATAGAAAGACCCGCAGATTACGCATTTGTTCCCGGTCAGGCAACAGATGTATCCATTAACAAAGATCCCTGGAAAGAAGAAAAACGGCCGTTCACATTTACCGCATTACCCGATGATCCCTATCTGGAATTCACCATTAAAGGATATCCCGATCACCACGGTGTAACAGACCAGCTACACCATTTGAAAACAGGTGATGAACTGATCATCCGTGACGTATGGGGCGCTATTGAATACAAAGGACCCGGTTATTTTATTGCCGGTGGCGCAGGCATCACTCCTTTTCTTACCATTCTGCGCCATTTGCATGCACAGGGCAAGCTGGCCGGCAATACCTTATGGTTTTCCAACAAAACAGCCGCTGATGTTATCCGTGAGGAAGAGTTGCAAAAAATGCTGGGAGACCAGGCGGTCTTTGTCATTACCAAGGGCGAAAGCAAACCAGGCTATATTAAAAGCTATATAGATAAAACATTTTTACAACAGCATATTACTGACATTCATAAACACTTCTACGTTTGCGGTCCCGACCCTATGATTGCGGCCATAACCGGAACACTGGAGGAATTAGGCGCCCGGGCCGATGCAGTGGTTTTTGAAAAATAGGCAGGTGCAGGAATGCCTGCTATCTGTTATTCGTGGTTAATATCTTTAAAACTTATCAACCTCTTAACTGTACATTTCCAAGACTTTGACATTTGGTATTCAACATTTCTCATTTCAGGGCCTTTCTTCCGTACTTCCTTAATAATCCGTTAAATCCTCCCTTCTATTTCCGAAACTTTTCGTATTTGTATTATTTCCCTATATTTGATGTACGAAAGTTGACGTAGTTATTTATTATAAACACAAACTTCCTGAAACGATGAAGAAATATTTTATTCCTGTAACCGGTTTTGTACTGGCAGCATTGCTGTCCAATACCGCTATTGCCCAGGAAAAGGGACCCAAGGGGAAAGACAAAAGCAAGCTGGGTGAATATGATGAGATCATCATTAAAAAGAAAGGCGATGCCAATGGAAAAGTAACCGTTGAAATTAAAGATGGTAATATAATTGTGAATGGCAAACCGCTGGATGAATACAGTGATGATAATATCTCTGTCCGCAAACGCCAGGTACCTGTTATGGCAGATATTATAGCACCCGGTTCGCCCTTCCGTTCAAGAGGGGGTACCTGGAGCTTTGATAGCAACAACAATACTTTTTTCTATGACTCCAAAGCAGGCTTCCTGGGTGTGGCTACCGAAAAGAAAGACGATGGCGCCACTATTGTTGAGGTAACAGAAAACAGCGCCGCTGAAAAAACAGGACTGAAAAAAGGTGATGTGATCACAAAGATCAACGATGCTGCAGTCAGCACCCCTGAAGATCTGACCAAGGCTATTGGCAAATACAAACCCGAAGATAAAATTACCATTACTTACAAAAGAGACGGGAAAGAAAGTAAAGCAACAGCTACTTTGGGCAAGCGCCCGGGGCTGAACCCTGACGACCTCAATATTCTTACTGCACCGGAAATGGCACCAATGGCGCCTGTGCATCCGCGCATAGATGTAACTCCCCGCGTTGAGTCATGGCCCCGTGCATTTGGTGAAGTAATGAATAACAGACCGCGTATAGGCTTACGTGCACAGGATACTGAAGATGGCAAAGGCGTAAAAGTGGTGGACGTAGACGATGAGTCTGCCGCAGACAAAGCCGGTATCAAAGAAGACGATATCATTACAGAGTTTGATGGCAAAGCGGTAAACGATGTAGATACACTTGCCAATCTTGCCCGCGCAGCCCGCGAAAAAACATCTGTAGTGGTGAAACTGAGCCGCAACGGCAAACAACAGACCGTGGAAATCAAAACGCCGCGCAAGTTGAAGACAGCCAACCTGTAAGAAAAACTAAAATATAGAGTTCCAGGCCGTTCCGCAGTTGCGGAACGGCTTTTTCTTTTCCATCTCCTGCAGAACGGGAAGAAATCCGGCTCAATAAGGTATTTTTGTAGCTATGCGCTTTCCCCAAATGCCGGAAAGCTGGTAACAGACCCAACAAAATATACGCAATGGCGGTGAATTACGAAATATACGAAACGGTAATAGGACTGGAAGTACACGCTCAATTACTTACCAATAGTAAATTATTCTGTGGCGACAGCGCTGCTTTTGGCGGCGAACCCAATACACATATCAGCCCCATTACACTGGGACATCCCGGCACATTACCGAAGCTGAATAAAAAGGCAGTGGAATATGCTATCAAAATGGGTCTGGCCTGTCATTGCGAGATCAGCCGTAATAACTACTTTGCCCGCAAAAATTATTTTTACCCTGATCTGCCCAAGGGCTACCAGGTGTCACAACATACCACTCCCGTTTGCATAGGAGGATATGTAACTATACAGGTAGCAGGTACACAAAAAAATATACAGCTGAACCGCATCCACATGGAAGAAGATGCCGGTAAAAGTTTGCATGATGTAGATCCCTACAACACCGCCGTTGACTATAACCGCGCCGGTGTACCGCTGGTTGAAATTGTAACAGAACCAGACCTTGCCAGTGGTGAGGAAGCCTATGCTTATTTAACTGAATTGAGAAAGCTGGTTCGTTACCTGGGTATTTGTGATGGCAATATGGAAGAAGGCAGTATGCGGTGCGATGCCAACATTTCTGTTCGCAAAAAAGGTGATACAAAATTAGGCACTAAAGTAGAAGTAAAGAACCTGAACTCTATCCGCAACGTAAAACGGGCCATTGAACACGAATCAAAACGATTGATGGAACTGCTGGATAAAGGTGAACCGATCATTCAGCAAACAAGAAGTTTTGACGCTTCCAATGGTACCACTTTTGCCCTGCGCACAAAGGAAGAGGCCAACGATTACCGGTATTTTGCTGATCCGGACCTCACTCCTTTCAGGGTTACCAACGAAATGCTGCAGGAGATCCGCGCATCACTGCCAGCCTTACCCGAAGAACGCATTGCCCGTTATATACAGCAATTGCAGTTGCCGGAATATGATGCCCGTATTCTGACTGATGAAAAAGAAACGGCTGATTATTTTGAACAGGTAATTGAACACACAACCAATTACAAAGCTGTAGCTAACTGGTTGCAGGGCCCTGTAAAATCATGGATGAATGAACACAATCAATCCATTACTGCATTTCCCATACAAGCGCCGGTAATTGCCCGCCTCATTGCACTGGTAGATGCAGGACAACTTAACTTTTCTTCTGCCTCTACCCGTATATTCAATGCCCTATTGCAGCAACCTGGTAAAGATCCGCTGGAGCTGGCCAAAGAACTGAACCTGTTACAAGATTCGGATGAAGGCAATGTATCATTGTGGGTAGAACAGGTACTGAACAATATGCCGGAAAAAGTAGCAGAATACCGCAAAGGAAAAAAGGGATTGATAGGCCTTTTTGTAGGTGAAGTAAAAAAAGTATCCAAAGGAAAAGCTGACCCCAAACTAACGAACGATATCTTATTAAAAAAATTACAACAATAGTATTATGAAACTCAGATGGAGTAGTATCGCTTTTACAACAGCCGTTTTTATATCGGCCTGTACCTCTTCTCCCAAGGGAGTAGTAACCATTAATGGTACACTGGAAAATGTTGACCAGTTGGAAGCACAATACCCGGGTACTGTACACGATGGGAAACTGACATTAATGCTGTATGTGGTACCATTCGGTGGAGAAACACCTCCTATTGTATTGGATTCACTGGTAGTTCCCGCCAAAAATAAAAGCTTTGCACTCCGTGGTCAGTCCGGCAGCAACAGCATGGTTGATATCGTTATTAAAAACGGGCCGGTTGTACCGCTGGTAAGTGACACTTCACACATTACGGTGAAGCTGGATTTCTCCGGCAAGGATAAATTTTATGATGCGCAGGGTTCTATAGCCAGTAAGCAACTGCAGAACTTCATTTTTACCTACGCTGATAAAAGTGAACAGGTAAGCAGCGTGATGCAGCAATTAGACAGCCTGAAACAATTCGGTGCAACAGATAGCATTGCAGTGGCAATGACCAATAAAAAGAATGCTGCCATCAACAACCTGAATGATTTTCTGCGTACCACTCTTGCAGAGGTTTCTCACCCCGTGGTGGCATCTTTTGCACTGGGTCGCTCAGCCCGCACTATGCAGCAGAGTGAATTTGAAAACGAGCTGAATAAATTGGCTAAACGTTTTCCCGATAATGCCGACCTGGCTGGCTTGCAGAAAAGATACGAAGCGCAGAAACAGATGGCTGCCGAAAGAGAAAGCCGTCGCAAAGAAAGTAGCTGGGTGGGCAAACAAACTCCGGAGTTGACATTGCCTGATGCCGATGGAAAAAATATTTCTATCGCATCATTCAAAGGCAAATATGTGCTGGTTGATTTCTGGGCAAGCTGGTGTGGCCCCTGCCGCCAGGAAAACCCTACAGTAGTAGCAGCTTACAACCAGTTTAAGAATAAAAATTTCACCATTCTGGGCGTATCACTGGATCAGAAAAAAGAAAGCTGGCTGCAGGCCATTCAGCAGGATCATTTAACATGGACACATGTCAGCGATCTGGCATATTGGAAAAGCAAAGCAGTAAGCACTTTTGGCTTTGAAGGCATTCCTTTCAATGTGTTGATCGATCCTACCGGTAAAATAATTGCCGAAGGATTACGTGGTGAAGCATTGGTAAGCAAACTGCAGGAAGTATTGAAATAATATACCTGTTCCTTAAACTTAAAAGCTATAAAATAAAGAAGCTGCATCATAAGATGCAGCTTCTTTATTTTATACATGTATTGTATCTCTTGTTTACAAAGGATTCTGATCAGCTGTAGTGAGTGCTTTATTCGCATCCATTTCAGACTGAGGAATCTGCCATCTCCACCTGTTGTCAGTAGCAGGGATGTTCAGCAGGCTCCACTGGTTGCCATCACGGACCAACGGCAACTGGTAACGTTTCAGATCGAAATAAGGCCAGCCGCCTTCAGCGTACAATTCTTTACGACGCTCTTTCAGAATTTCAGCGATCAGCAGATCTTTAGTTGCTGCAGTAGAACGAACAGCACTGGGATCTCTTTGTTTCTGGAGAACATATAAAGCATCTTTAGCCAGTTCTAACTGGTTGCTCTGAGCCTGCGCTTCTGCTTCAATCAGGTACATTTCAGCAGCACGCATCATTACATAATCACCAGACTGTGTAGCATTATCCTGGAATTTGGTGGTTACCCACAATTTCCATGGAGTAGATGAACTCTGACCGGTTGCTGCGATCAGAGACTGACTACGAACGTCAGTACTGGCAAACAGGCTTACAAAAGATGAGTTTACATAGATACAGTTATACCTTGCTTTGAAAGAAGTATTGGGCGTATTGGTTGGCTCAATATATCCAAAGAAAGAAGCGTAAGACAGTGACTGTGAAGAGTTGAACTGAAGCCCCCACATCCACTCACCATTGGTAACTGAATTGAAGCCGCTTTTATAATCAGAAGCACTCATCAGTGAAAAACCGGAACGTGCAGCCTGTGCATTGCTCAGCGCTTTTGCCCAAAGCGTGTTATCAGACATTGCCATTTCCTGGTATACTTCAGCCAGCATACCCTGTACCACGTTTTTGTTAACACGATATTTATCGACCCTTGCTGTACCCAGTTTAGATGCTGCAAACTCCAGGTCTGAAGTAATTAAAGCATATACATCTTTCAGAGAAGATCTGGCATTACCTGTGCTGGAACCATTTGCAGGCACAGTATAAATAGGCACACCGGCAGCGTTAGGATCTTTAGCGTAAGTAAACTGGTAAACGCGGGCCAGATAAAAATAAGCATACCCCCTCAACGCCCTTGCTTCAGCAATTAAGGTATCCTGCACTGCTGATGAAATACCGGGAACGCCGGGAACATTCTTAATAATAGCATTAGCGTTATTGATCACTTTATAGAAAAGGTTCCAGATCTGCAGATTACGGCTTGCTGTAGCAATTCTGCCGTAAGTATTGTCAGACCAGTTATTCTCATACAACCACCAGTTAGAGGGATTTGCTACAAGATCATTTGCGCGCATATCGAAGTTGAACTGGATTGTTTTGATCCCGTACATATTCTGCTGGCCGGTAGCATAGTTACGCATCAGGTAGTATACACCTGTTAACGCGTTGTCAACACCAGCCCTGGAACCAAAAATGATATTCTCAGACAATGAGCCATCAGAAGGCTTTACTTCATCAATGAATTTTTTTGAACAAGAGGCAAGCATGATCACACCTGCACAGCTTATCATAATATATTTATACAATCTCATATTATTTAGATTATACCGTTTGCAATTAGAAATCAATATTTACACCCAGGGAGATAGTCTTATACACACTGGAAGTAGAGCTGGTTACACCTGCCAGGCCAGACTCAGGATCAAGTCCTTTACGTCCGAAGAAGGTGAGAGGATTCTGCCAGTCAACAAACACACGGGCATTGCTTGATTTAATTTTGCTCAGCAGTGTTTTCGGAATACGGTAACCCAGGGTTACGTTCCTTACACGTGCATAGGTAGCATCAAATAAGAAACGTGTTGAAGCAGAAGTACCCTGATAGTCAGTAGTAGAGGTTAGCTTGGGAGTTTTTCCGTCGCCGGGATTAGAAGTACTCTGCCACCTGTTCAGGATATCTTTTGTCCAGTTCTGACCGGGAGTAGTACCAACTGTAGCATACATCAGACCGCCATAGTCACCGTCATAAATTTTACCACCGATGCTGAAGGAGATCAACATAGACAGATCGAAGTTTTTATAACGTACAGTGTTGGTCATACCACCTGTCCATGTAGGCAGTGCTGTTCCTTTATAATAACGGGTTGCAAGGCTGTAAGTGTGAGTGGTATCCTTGTAAGTTTTGCCAGTAGTAGCATCTGTTTTGTCGATGTACCATGTGGGGGTACCATTGGTCATATCCACACCTGCATACTCACGGATATAGAAGTTGTACAGAGACTCGCCTACAATCAGGTTGCTGTAGTTGCTACCTGCAATAGAAGCCTGTGGTAAAGAAGTGATCTTATTCTTAACGTGTGTCAGGTTCACTGAAGTGGTCCATTCAAAGTTCCTGTTGCGGATATTAACGCTGGTCAGGTCAATTTCAATACCCTTGTTCTCCACAGAACCAATATTGTCGTTGATGCTGGAAATACCAACTGATGGTGGCAGCGGACGACCGAATAACAGTTTGGAAGACTTTCTGTCAAAATAAGTAAATGAACCTGACAACCTGCTTTTCAGGATAGCAAAGTCAACACCCAGATCCAGTGTTTTCTGAGTTTCCCATGTCAGTGCACCATTAGTAAGTGTGCTGATGATAGAACCACTGTACCCCGCAATGTTTGCACCGGCAGAATAGCTACCCAGGTAAGGATAATATCCACCCAGGAACTGGTTACCGGTAGTACCATAGCTGGCGCGTAGTTTCAACTCGTTCACCAGTGTTACATTCTTCATAAACGCTTCTCTGTCGATGTTCCATGCAGCACCTACTGAATAGAAGGTACCCCATCTTACAGAATCGGCAAAACGGCTGGTTCCATCACGACGCAGTGACGCAGACAGGTGGTATTTATCCATCAGGTCATAATTCACACGACCGAAATAGCTCGCCATCCTGTTATCATAAGTAGCAGAAGAAGCAGAATAAGGGGTGCTGCCATAAGACAGTTCTGTTACGCCCGGGAAAGTGAACCCTCTTGCTTCAGAACTTACAACAGCATCATGATATTTGTATGATTCCATACCCACCACTACATTGATAGAGTGGATACCGCCAAAACGTTTATCATAAGTAAGCGTATTGGTGAATGTTTGTGTTGAGCTGGTTTCGCGGGATTTATAACTTCTTCCGTTATATGCAGCACCATCACCCACAAAAGGGTTGTAATAAGTATCCTGTGCATACTGGTAGTAATCAAGAATATACTGAGTGCGAAGTTTCAGACCACGCATCAGCGTTGCTTCAGCATAACCGTTTGCAGAAGAAATAAATCTTGTATAAGAAGTAGGATTCAGAGTAGTTGTTCCGGCAGGATTGCTGCCTTTCCCGTAAGGACGAGCCAACTGACCATTGTTACCATAATCATACTGCTTGTTACCATTAGCATCCAGTATATAATTACCGGTAGCAGTATCTCTCAGGTATACAGGGTAAATGCTGGAAGCGCCGCGGATCCAGCCGATTACGTTGTTATAGGCACTACCACCCTGTGAAGGATAGTTCTGTGTAGAGTAAGCAACGTTAGTATTAACACCAGCATTTAACCAACTGTTGATCTTATTATCAACTTTCAAGCGGCCGGTATATCTTTTAAACCGTGACTCAATGGCAAGCCCCTGGTCATCCAGATAACCACCAGAGAAGTAGTACCTGGAACGATCAGTACCACCGCTAATGTTAAAGTTCACGTCTTTTCTTATACCTGTATGCAATAATGCTTTTGACCAATCCTCATCCCATAAAGAAGTAAGACCGCTTTTCAGCTTTCCGTCTGTTCCTACAGGCTGTGCTATACGGTAAGGATTGTACACCAGTGTACCAGCAACAGTTTTACTGGCATACTCTTCAGCAGAAGCAGAACCGGTAGATGTGATCAGGTTGGGAGTAATCAAAGCCTGGTTGCGCAATGCCTCCCAGGTCAGTTCATAGATCTGCTGAGAAGAAAGATAGCTATAATCTTTTACAGCTCTGGTTGACCATCCGGTTAAACCGCTGATGCTCACTTTAGGCTCACCTTTACCGGATTTGGTAGTGATCTGTAACACACCGTTTGCAGCACGTGAACCGTACAATGCAGTAGAAGACGCATCTTTTAACACGGTGATGCTTTCAATATCCGAAGGGTTGATGCTGTTGAGGTTGCCACCATAAGGAGCACCATCTACCAGGATCAACGGATCTGAAGAAGCGTTTACTGAACCAATACCCCTGATACGGATCGTGGGGCTTTCACCCGGCTGACCGTTTGAACTAACAGCTAATACACCACTGGCGTTACCTTGTAACACACCTGTAATGGTACTTACCTGCAGGTCCTTAAACTTGTCGGCTTTAATAGTGGAAGCTGTACCTGTGAATGATTTTTTCTGTGTGCTTCCGTAAGCAGTTACAACCACTTCTTCCAGGTTCTGATTGGCAGCAGACTGCATTTCAACATTGAAAGAAATTTGGTTACCGATTGTGATTGTCTGTTCGGTAAGTCCAACAGCAGAAACAACAAGCACCTTAGCATTTGCGGGTACTGAAATACTGAATGTACCATCTGCCTTTGTAGTAGCACCAATTGTAGTGCCTTTCACCATCACTGTGGCATTTACTACGGGTTCTTTTTTCGAATCTGTGACTTTCCCTGACAATACTTTGGATTGTGCTATTGCACCGCCCCATACAAGCATGCAAAAACACATCAAGAGCATTAACCTTCTCATGCGCCTTTAGTTTTAAAAAGTGTTAAGAGTTTAGAAGTTCCAATTCCAAGACATCATCGTAACGTTAAATGCTGTGATCACATAAGTCATTATAGGCAGAACCACCTATAAAATCGACGAATGCCCACTTTTTAACATACAGGCTTTTCGAAAAACAGGTTGAAGAGAAGGGTATCAATCAATATTAATTGCGTTCGGTCAAGTATTATCTAAGCAAAAGCAAATCCAGGCAACAGATCCAGGCGACGGATGAAATCGTATGACATATAACGTTATACTATACAAAAATTAATTTTTATCGACTAATCATTATTAATTATCGACAGAACTGAATTTAGAATATACTAATCACTATGTTTTTTTTACACTTTTCAGGCCATTCCCAATCTATACAATGCAGTGGTATATGAACAGCAACCGGCATAAATAACAAAAGGGCTATCCCTGGCAGGATAGCCCTTTGCTTAGTATAAAATGTATAATTAATAATTAGTAACGATGGAAATACCCAACGCTTTACCCTGGGCAGTTCCCTGGGCAAAAAGTGTATAGATCTTTCCGGTGGTCAGGTTAGTGTACCCTGTACTTCCGGTGCGGAATATTACATTCTGAGTACCTGCAGCTTTAATCACAACATCGTACCTGTTGTTTTTGCTGGCAGTGGGTACACTGGCCAGGCCGGCAACACGCACAATTGGACCTGCCGAAGATCCTTTAACAGGTGTAAAAGCTGATAATGCATTTGCATCAGGATTTGCACCAACATATACTTTATTATTCAGCGTTACACTATCCTGAGGGATAAACATACGTGTTTGTGTGCTGGTTCCTGTAATACTATCGTACAAAGTGCCTCTTACAAAAGTGATATCATAAGCAGCACCTCTTGGTGCCAGATGTAAAAATCTGATATGTGTATTTTCTCCCGTTGGCAATGTCAGATCATCCGTAAGTCTGAAAAACGGAAGCTGGCCACTGGCTGTTGCTAATGTATCATACACAAAAATTGAATATGCCTTAGCCAGGTCAAAAGAAAGCTTTGTGTTTACAAAGCTGGTTTTACCTGAATCTTTGCTAAGTTGAATTAAGCGCTCGCCAGTACCTATCGGCAGGTAAGGAACAGTAACGCCCGTTTTGGATATGGTGGTAACCGGAAAAGAAAGTTTGTTAGGATTGGATATAAGTCCATCGATCATAACATCCATTTCAAGCAACGGCGTTGCGTTCGATGGAGAAGCGTTGGTTACTGCAATACTCGACAATGATTCTATCTTATAATCAGCAGGTTTGCATCTTGTCAGAAACAATGCGATCACCGGCAATATAATTAAGCTCTTTTTCATGATAGTTTTTTTGATTAATATCCATCGTTTTGTTTCATCGATCTGTTAGCCTGCATTTCAAAAAACGGTATAGGCATTACAAACCTGATATTTCCGGCAGACAAAGTGGTGGTGGTAGCACTGGGTGCATCGATCAGGTCACGCTGTACAGGCAGATTGCGCCTTTTCAGATCCCATAAACGATGGCCTTCAAATGCCAGTTCTTTAAAACGCTCATCTATTACAGCGGCAATAGCCGCATCTTTACTTGCAAATGATACATTGGCATAGCCATTAATCCTTGTACCACGCAGATTGTTAATGTCTGATTCTGCAGAATTAGCACCTGTAAACTTGTTCTGTTCAGCTCTTGCTTCTGCACGAATTAAGTACATTTCACCTGTTCTGAAGATTTTGCAATCGGCCACATTTTCACTTGCTGTTGCATAGCCGGTACCTGCATATTTTTGTATAATGCGGGGCTGACGACCTGCAGAAGTTAACAAGGCTTCGCTTTTCAGATAAGATGCAAACCTTACATCATTGGTCTGATCATAGCTGTTCCATATTTTCCAGGATGGTGCCCAGGTTACAGTTCCCAGATTGGTAGCCGTTGTAGAAATACCCCTGTAAAAAGAACCCAAACGTCCGGGGTTAATGTTGACTGTTCTTTTTAATTTAAATGCCACCTCTACATTGTTTGCATCTTGCCAGATACCGTTGAAAGATGCACGATCAGAAAGCGGAAGAGCGTTGATATAATCTGTGCTATATGTTTCAGCGTTAGGCCAGTCGCGCATGTACAATGCAACACGAGCCTGCAGTCCTGTAATAGCCAGTTTATTGGCACGTCCTACGTCAGAAAGATTATCTGGTACAAGCGGTTTGGCATCATTCAGGTCTGTCAGTAAATTTTGAAAATAAGGGCCCATTTCTATCCTTGCCTGGTATCCTAAAGAAGGATCTTTCATATAAGGAAGTGCCATTCCCGCAGCATCATAATTTTTACAATACCAGCGGAACAGTTCGAAATGACAGAATGCACGTATAAACAGCAGGTCTCCTTTTAAACGGCTACGCAACTGGTTATCACCAGCCCTGGTAGAATCGGCAAGCGGAAGCGCCTTCAAAACCCTGTTTACGCGATCAATCACGTTATAAGCGATCCCATATATATTGTAATTATCGCGGGTTAATATGATATCATCAGCACTATAGATCCATTCGTGTATGGTTTGTGCATTATAGAACTCTTCCTTTTTTACTTCGTCTGTAAGAATACTGTTAAGTATCACATTACCTTCACCTTGCATACCTGCGTAGGCACCAATAGTACCTTGTTCACAGTTTTCAATCGTTTTAAGCGCTTTATCTGCATCTATAAAATCCGTCTCCGGGATATTGAGCAGCTTCTGGCAGGAGGCAAAAGCAAGTGCTCCGGATATAATTAATATTGCTGTATTAAATTTCATCGTTGCCCATTTAAAGTTTTAGAAGTTAATATCAAGGCCTACTACCAGTATCCTTGGATTGGGATATTCGTTCAAGCTGATATTATTGTTATCCTCAGGATCTGGTCCTCTCCATGGACTCCATACAAACAGGTTCTGACCCTGTGCGTAAATCCTTCCGGATTTAATAATTCTTGTTCCTGCCACTTTAACCTGAGGCATCTGGTAACTAATGGTAATATTTCTGAAACGCAAGAAAGACGCATCCTGCAGATCAGAAGAAGTGAAATCTCTGTCGTATGCAAATCCTTGGTATTTAGCCACATCACCAGGTTTAAGCCATTGCTGTGTGAGCAGGCGTCTTGACTGGTTAACAGAACCTGCATAACCTGGAGTACCACGTACTACCCAATTTTCAATGTTGTTAGACCTTACCACACCAAACTGATAAGAGAACAATGCGCTTACAGTAAAGTCGCCAATCCTTATATCAGTATTAAAACCACCGATATGTTTAGGCATAAATGTACCAAACTTGGCAAAGCGACCTGCTTTACCCAGATCAGTCGTTTTACCGCCATCCAGGGTTTCGTATACGGGCTGTCCGGTTGCAGGGTCTGCACCCAGGTAGTTATAAGTATAGTGAGAACCGTAGGCTAGGCCTTTTTTAATCAGGAATGTTCCTGACTCATATTGATCTACCAGGCCAAGATCTACTATTCTGTTTTTGTTGAAAGCATGGTTTGCACCAACTGTTACATCGATTAGTTTGGATTTGTATACATCAACACTCAATGACGCCTCTATACCCTTATTACTCATGATACCGGCATTGATAGTAGCTGAAGTAAATCCACTTTCACGGGGTAATGGCTGGCTAACAAACAGGTCAACAGTACGGTTGATATAGTACTCCACGGTCAGTCTAGCTCTGTTTTTCCAGAACGACAGGTCTGTACCCACATTGAATTTTCTGATATTCTCAATTCTGAGGTTGGGGTTACCTGGTGAAGTTGGAGCCAGACCAGAAATCAATAATGCGCCTGCATAGTTTGAACCACCATAAGCAGGTACCTGCGGACTCAGGTAGTTGGTGATGCTAGTAAGACTTAGCATGCTATAACTACCGGTAGGAATACTACTGATATTAGGCGTGATACCGTATGAAGCACGGAGCTTTACATCATTAAACAATTTCTGATTTGCAAAGAAATTTTCCTGTGCCAGGTTCCAGGTAGCACCCAATGACCATGTAGTGATCTCTTTATTGCTTGGATTTACGATCCTGGAAGTACCATCCCTTCTCAGGATAGCATTCAGTGTATACTTTCCATCGTAAGTATAGCGCAGGGTTCCAAAGTATGAACGAATACCGTAACCTGATTTAGCACTGGTAGCTACAGGGGGATACTGTGTTCCGTTACCAGCGCCTTGTCCTGTTTGAGGTAAACGGGGATCAAGGTAGTAAACAGTAAAACCTAATCCTTTATTATAAGTACGTAATACTTCGAAATACGCATTGGCTTCCACATCGTGTTTCTCGCCAAATGATTTCATAAAGTTGATACTGGAAGTATTGATGATCTGTGTGTATACTTCATTCACTTCAGAGTTAAGACCTCTTGCAAATAAAGCGCCACTACCTACCTGTGAAGCTGGATTGATCCAACGTCCCCAGCGATCATTGCGGTGGTCAATACCCACCACATTCTTTAACGACAGGTAAGGTAACAACTGATAAGCCAGGGTTAAGCCAGCGTTTGCTTTGAACTGATTAAGCGTAAGCTCGGTATTTTGAATACCTTCCAGTGTATTTGCAAACAGTTTTGGAGCCAAGCCGGTGCTGGTACCAAAGTTCAGCGTACCATCTTGTCTGTACGGATTCTCATAAGGTCTGCCTCTCCATGCTATCTGAAAAGAGTTTCTGGCACTGTTTCCGATAAAATCACCTTCAGCATATTTGCTGGTAGCAAAGCCGGTGGTTGAGTTTAACTGGATGGTGAATTTATTACTGGTATGGCTGAAGTTTATCCTGGTGGTATATCTTTTCAGATCAGAACGCAATTCGATACCATTCTGTCCAAGGTAACTGCCGGAAATAAAATACCGGGTTCTGTCTGCACCACCGCTTACATTCATCTCATGCTGTTGTGAAAATCCCTGACGGAATAACACATCCAGCGGATCTGTATGAATATTGCGGAAGCTGTCTAAAAGGAAATCATAACGTGCTTTTGAAGCAGCATAAGGATCGTTAACAGGAGAAGTAGCAGGCAAAGCTGCATATGCAGGATTATTACGTGAATATGTCCATCCAGGAGCCGTTAATTTCAAACGCTCTTCATAAGACAGGATCTCATCTGTATTCATCATATCGAAATTGTTCCACTTGGGAGTCTGTGTAACACCGAACTGATTCCGATAAGTGAAGTTGGTAGCTCCTGCTTTGCCTTTTTTGGTGGTAACCACAATAACGCCGTTACCTGCTCTTGAACCATAAATAGCAGACGCGCTCGCATCTTTCAAAACGGTTACAGACTCAAAATCATTTGAGTTAATGGCCTGGAACGCATTTGCCTCCATCGGCACACCGTCTACTATATATAAAGGTTGTACAAAGGCGCCGGAAATTGACTGAACACCGCGAATTGCAACACGGGCAGACGAACCAGGTTGGCCGCTACCTGAGTTTACAAGCAGACCGGGTGCACGTCCCTGCAATATCTGATCAAAAGATGCTACAGGTACGGTTTCAATTTGTTTAGCGCTCACAACAGAAGCAGCTCCGGAGAACTGGCTTTTTTTGGCCTGCGTATAACCAGTAACTACAACTGTTGATATTTCGGTAGAAATACTTGCAAGTGTAACATTAATTGTATTAGATTTTCCGATAACAACTGTCTGAGGTGTGTATCCCACGCTGGAGATAACCAGTTCTTTTTGTGAAGGTGTTACAAGGATTGTGAAGTGTCCATCATCTTTTGTAGAAGTTCCGGTTGCCGTTCCTTTAATAACAACCGTGGCATTGGGTATTGCCTTTCCTTGTTCATCCACTACTTTTCCGGAAATACTCCGGTTTTGAGCCATTAACTGCCAGGAAAGCAATAACATGCCTCCCAGAAGCAATAGAAATTTTCTCATTTACGAATAGTTTTTAGGTTTAGAATCGGATAACTAACAACTGTTAACTATCCGGACATGTATTTGACAGTTAACTAAATTAAAAAGCTGCTTAATCAGCATTTTACAATGATAAATAACCATTTTAGATCGACAAATGGACTAACAAGGAAACCTTATTATTATCCAGCCCTACCAAAGTCAATTACAACCCGACGACTGAATGTGGATTTACCAGGCCTGGTAAGACAATAGACAACTTGCAATGCTTTCCGGAGAATTCAATAGGAAATTGAAAGCACACTTTGTATAAATAAATACCTGCTCACCTCTAGTCAGGGATCGAAAACAAAAAGGCCATCCCGAACGGGATGGCCTTTTTGAACTGCGATACAATATCAATTATCTCTTGATATATATTTTATAGTTCTGTGCATAATAGGCACTGTTACCTGTATTGTTATAATTCTGGATAATGAAATCTGCAGTAATAGAGAAAGACTGATCGCAGGAAGAGAATGTGCTGGCCTGTGTTAATGAAGTACGGATGTACAACGGTTGATTGGCAGCATAGTCAAGTCCCGAATACTGGTAAGGGATGATTACCTTAAAGTTTGCAGGATCTGACCAGTCAATAGTGCCTGCAGCCTCAATTCCTGAATCCCAGAAATTACCAAATACTACAGACGCGGTGGTAGATGAACCAGCAATAGGCGTCAGGGTAACATCAGAATCATAAGGACCATAGGGGCTGCCGCCACTGCTATTGGTTTCGCGTGTATTGGTATAATCACCCTGCAGATCAGCCAGTACCACGTTACAGTATTTCTGCATAATCAATGCAATACTAGTGCTGTAAGCATTGGGTGCTACAAATCCGTCGCCACCAGTGATCTTAATGTTCAACGTATCCTTTCTGCCTGTTGGATAACCCGCAAAAAGACCTTGAACCACTAAAGAATCCAGCGCTTTACCAGCAGGTATGGTAACTGTCTGGGGAGCTTTATACTGGGTTCCGTTAGCTGCACCGGTGGGTGATGCATATGTAAACTGAATCTTTCTGTCAACATTTGAAACATTGGTAATGCCCACAGGGATTTTGTAAAAGGAGCCAGCGGCCAGATCCTGTATATAATAAGAGTAAACGCTTCCACTAACAGCAAAACGTGCTGCTTCGGGAGGTGTTACATCCTTATCTACGGCAATATTATTCTTTTTACAGGCCACTGCACTTGTCAGCAACAAACCTGCGACTATATATATAAATCTGTTCTTTTTCATAACGTTTCTGAATTAGAATGGCTGTTAAAACATTAAGGATTCTGGTCTGCAGCAGTAAATGTTGCATTATTATCCATTTCTCTTTTCGGGATCTTCATGATCATAGTAGGATCTGCATTGGGCAGATTATAGACTACAGGATCCAGGCTGGGCGATCCGTGGTTACCGGCACCGGTAGCACGGTGAAGACCCGTTTTCAAACGTTTAATATCCATTAATGCAAATCCTTCACCCCACAGTTCGATCCTTCTCTGCAACAGAATTTCGTCCAGCAATGACTGCCCGCTTAATGTGCCAGCGCTATATGATGGGTTTCTGGTTTTGATCAGGGTTTCCAGCAATGTACGCGCATTAGCATCCTGGCCGCCCTGACGTTGTAATGCCTCAGCTTCGATCAGGTACATTTCGGCAGCACGCATATACAGGTAATCTGCTACCCAGCTTCCAGGTGTAGGTACATGGTGCTTGGTTTGGTTGTAATCAGGATAAGTGCTGGTTCCAGTACCTGGTGTTCTGAACAAAGTTTTTCTTACGTCAGTAGAAGGTATCTGGTCATACAATGCTTTGGTAATTTTTTTCTGGCCACCTAAAGAAGCATAACCGCCGGTGGCAACATCCATATGAGAGAAAAACGATGCATAGATGGTAGCCTGGTCTGCAGTGATCAGAGATCCCCACATCCACTCAGGATTAGAGATCTGTGAAAAGCCCTGGCCATATTGTGCTGAGGTCATAGGGCTATATCCAGTACGCGCCTTGTTGGCATAAGTAGCAGCAGCGCCCCAGTCTTCCATCAGCATAGCTATACGGGCTCTGAAACCACGTATCACATTTACACTGATATGCACTTTGTCTGGCATGGTTTTATTTGCCAGCAGTGTTTCAGCATCTGTCAGATCTTTCAGGATCAGATCATAAACATTCTGAACAGTTCCCCTTGGTTTACCATCAATAGCAGGTTCTGTGTAAATAGGTACACCAGGTTTGCCTTCGTTACCTTTATAGGTTTGCTGAAACAGGTTGATCAGGTAATAATAAGAGTAGGCTCTTAAACCCAATGCCTGTCCTTTAATAGACTCTCTGTCGGCTACAGGACCGCTTGCCTGATCGATAACTGACAGGATAATGTTTGCCTGTTTGATAATATCATAATAATAATACCATACAATGTCAGGACGACGGTTGGTTGCATCCGGCAGTATCCATTCTGCATATTGGTAATCGCGGTTGAACCAGCCATAACCAGCCAGGTGTACTACCATGTCTGCACCCATCAGGTCAGAAGCCAGGTCTACAGCTTTTTGGCCAAAGTTGTCGTGCCCGGTAGTACCATTGGCTCCATAAGCATACAAAGCTTTATAGGCACCGTCCAGTGCAGTAGAAATATCTGCTGTATGACTAAGCAGCTGATCTCTGGTAACCCCGTTACTGGGCTTTGTTTCCAGATAGTCTTTTTTACAACTTACTACTGCCAGCAGAAGCAGTATTGCTAAATATTTTGATATATTGATTTTCATATTGCTCTCTTTTAAATCTCTTCAGGTTTATAACTTAACATTCAGTCCAAAAGTAATGGTACGGAAGGGAGGATAGGTAGCGTCTGCAGTTCCTGCAAAAGAACGCTGAGGATCCATTCCTTTTTTAGCTGTGAACAGGTAGGCATTATCAATATTGCCAAATACCTGAATTGAAGATACAGCGTTACCAATACGATGCATCAGAGATACAGGGAAAGTATAACTCAAAGAGATGTTCTTGATATTCACATAAGAAGCGTCCATTAAGAATCTTGAGGATACGCCGTCCTGCAGTGAAATGCGTGAATTCTGCACTTTCGGAACATTGGTTACATCACCAGGTTTCTGCCATCTGCCAAGGATATCAGAAGCCCATGCAATACCATAGCTGCCGGAATGCATAATACCAGCATAGTTGCCATCATAAAATAATCCGCCATAAGAGAATGTTACAAGGAATGACAGATCAAAGTTTTTATAACGGAATGAGTTGGTTACACCACCAGAGATATCAGGAACAGCAGTGCCTTTGTAGTAGTAGCTGGCTTTGGTAACATCATTGGTCAATACTCGCTGACCTGTAGGTTTACCATCTGTACCTAATACATCTGTATAGTACAGTGCTTCACCGGTAGCAGCATCTACACCAGCATACTCTCTTACCCAGAAGTCGTAAATAGAGCGACCTTCCAGTAATCTTTTGGTACCGCTGATGATACCTCTTTCACGTTGTACGGGAGGTAATTTGGTCACTTTATTTTTAAAGTGTGTCAGTGCCACATCTACACGCCAGTCAAAATCACGTTTGCGGATAGCATTATATCCTAATTGAACTTCAATACCATAGTTCTTCAAAGCACCTGCATTTGCCCAGTAAGAAGCATTACCGGTAGAAGTTGGTACAGGTACATCGAACAACAGGTTGTTAGACACTTTGTTGAAGTACTCGATAGTACCCTGCAAGCGGTTGTTCAGGATAGCAAAGTCAAAACCTACGTTCAGTGTTTTGTTAGCTTCCCATTTCAATGCAGGGTTAGCAGGTCTTGCAGGTGTACTGTAACCACCGCTGCCATCAGCAAAATAATAATCCAGGTACTGATAGTACAGGCCAATGTTTTCGTTACCCTGTTCACCATAGCTGGCTTTCAGTTTCAATTCGTTCAGCCATTTGATATGACCCATGAATTTTTCCTGGGAAATTCTCCAACCCACACCGGCAGAGTAGAAGTTACCCCAGCGAACAGAATCTATAAAACGGGCACTTCCGTCTCTACGGAAACTTCCTGATACCAGGTATTTCTGATCGAACTCGTAGTTCACACCAGCAAAATAACTTTCAATTCTGTGGTTATCTTCGTTAGAACCACCTACGCTTTCAGTCAACGCCGCATTGTCCAGCTCTGTCTGTCCGGGAAATTGGAAGCCTGTTCTGGTAAGCGTCAGTGCATTAGACTGTAATCTGTAGTTCTCATGTCCGGCCAGGGCTCTTACAGAATGTTGTCCAAAGTTCTCACTCCAGCTTAACACTTCATTCAGGGTCAATGAACTTTGACGGGTAGTTGTTTTAGTAGATCTTCCGCGAACATTTGCAGCATCACCATACTGGTTGTTCTGGTAAGTAGTAGTACGATTATCCCAAATATTAAAACCTAAAGTGGTTTTGAAAGAGAAGTTTTTCAAAAATTTCACTTCCACGAAAGAGTTAGCATTAGCGTTGATCAGTTGTCCGGAACGATTGTCCAGTGCAAGGCTACCTACCAGGTTTGAGTTACCGGCATAAGGTCTGGTACCCATTTGCGCAGGAACACCCCAATCCAGTACTTTCTGTCCCAGAGAATCGAGCACAACATTTCCACTGCCATCGTATTGGTAAACCGGGTAAATAGGGCCCATTTGCCTGGTATAATAGAACGGGTTGGAAGTAGCGGTACCACCGTTAAGAACGTTGTTATTGTTAGACAATGCTCCGTCAACATTCAATCCTGCATTAAGCCATGTAGTGGCAGCAGTATTTACATTCAAACGGAAATTATAACGTTTGTAACCGGTATTTTTCATGGTACCTTGTTCGTTAAGGTATCCCAGTGACAGGAAATAATCGCTTTTATCACCACCGCCTGAAATATTTACATTGGCGTTGGTACGTGCAGCTGTACGAAACAGGGCATCTTCCCATGAATCGGTCCATAATAATTTTGCGTTAGGATTCAGTTTTCCCGTTACAGGATCAACCAGCTGTGCTGCAGGCACATTGTAAGCGTTATACACCAGGTGATTACCATCCGTTAACTGGGCAGAAGCTTTTTGTCCTGCTATAGTGTAAGAATCACCCTGAGCAACAAATGAATTCCGGATAGATTCCCAGTTCAGTTCATAATAATCTTTCTGCCCCACTCTGGAATATTCGGGAATACCCCTGCTCATAAAGCCCTGGCGTACGTTGGCTGAAACAGCGTTTTTGCCGCGTTTGCCTTTTTTAGTGGTGATCATAATTACACCATTGGCAGCCCTTGAACCATACAGTGCAGCCGCAGCAGCATCTTTCAGCACAGTCACAGTTTCTATCTCATCGTTGGAAATAGAAGAAATAGAACCATCATAAGGCACGCCATTTAAAACATACAGAGGAGTACTGCTTCCGTTAATAGAACCAAAGCCCCTGATACGGATATCAGCACCGGAACCGGGAGCACCGCCACCGTTAGTGGAGATGATACCTGGCACAGTCCCTTCAAGTACCCTGGTTACAGATGTAACCTGTTGCCTTTCAATTACTCTGGAAGTAACGGTGGCTTCAGAACCTGTAAACGAGGTCTTTTTGATGGTACCATAAGGTACACTTACAATTACTTCTGATAGTGATTCTGATTTTGGCAGTAATGATACATTGATAGCCGTGCGGTTACCAATAGATACATCCTGCTCAACAAATTCAATAGATGAAATAGTTAATGTTTTGGCGTTGTCTGGTACTGTTAAGGAGAAAGTACCATCTGCTTTGGTGGTAGTACCCACCTTGGATCCTTTTACAACAACGGATGCATTAACAACCGGATTGTTATTTGCATCCGTAATTCGTCCAGTAATAGTTCGTGTTTGAGCCAGCAATTGTGCTGATAGAAGGAGTAGCCCCGCCAGAAGCGAGAAAATTTTTCTCATAAACGTGTAATTTTTTAGTAAACAATATCCAAACAAGTGTTTGGCCCCTGGGAAATAGACAGTAAAAATAATAATCAGGCTGCTTGTAATTTATCCTTAATATGAACTTTGAATTAAAATCTGATTAATTAAAAGACTATATATCAACGTTAAAGCTGAGCAGAACAGCCTAAAAAGCACTTTGATTTTATTTTCCGGAAATGAAAAAAAATCGAAAAATACCCACTTACGGGTTCGTATAAACCCACTATCTGAAGGCATTTTACGTGTATTAACATCAAAAAACAGCTTTCTTTTTTACAATGCAGCCCGATACTCCGTTATCTCACCGTTATGTTACCCCCCTAAGATTACGAAATATTACCTGAAATAAACTAAATACACCGCAAATAACCGTGGGCGAATTCTTCTTTACAAGCATCCTCACTAAATATTTTACCGGCTACGGGTATTAAAAACAAAACCCCGGGCCAATTGCCCGGGGTCAGCTATAAATAAAATCGGTTATACTAATTGTTATCTACGCATAGCTTATTTAAATCCAGCTCTGTTGAAGAGATAGGCCAGATGTACGCCTTGTCAGTAGATTGTACAGCAGGCGCAGAGCCCGATGTTGTTGACTTGCCGGGTATTGTTAAACCAAGACGCAACAGATCAGGACTGCGCAGACCTTCACCCAGGAACTCTATTCTTCTTTCCTTTAAAATAGCTGTAATAAAATCAGCTACAGTTGCGGGAGCCAGCGTGGTAGCAGGATCTGAACGTTGGTGCACAGCATTCAGCAATGCCAGAGATTGAGCATCTACGGCATTGTTGGCACGCACTTTGGCTTCAGCCAGGTTCAGCAATACTTCCGAATAACGGATCACGGGTACGTAGTCAGTGTATGGAGAAGCTGCTGCGTACTTTGTAAGCCAATATTTAATAGTAGTGGTTCCGGATGATTTTACAAACGCTGTTCTTCTTTTATCAGCTGTAGTAAAGTATGCATCACCTATTATGCCGGAAGGATTCAGTGAATACTCACCGTTACCTACACCACCGTTAGCAGCAGTAGGAGAATAATAGTAGCCTAACTGGTTCTGTGTACCGGGGTTGTCACCGCTGGTAGAACTCATGGGCAATGAGAAAATAGACTCTGTTGTAGTGTATGGTGATTTGAACACATTCGTAATATCAGCCTGCAGAGAATGATTTACACCTGAGGTAGCTGTAAAAGGAGCAGTAGCAGATACTATTTTATTAGCTTCAGTGACAGCCTCAGGATACTTGCGCATGCTAAGATATATTCTTGTCTTTAAAGCTATAGCAGTATTACGGTGAGCCCTGGTAGTGTTCAATGCAGCCGTACTGTAGGTTACAGGCAGGTTGGTTTCTGCATAGTTGATATCAGTAAAGATCTGGTCATAGATCTGTGCCACTGTACTACGCGCCAGCTTATAATCGCCAGATGTTTTATTACCCACCAAACGCAACGGCAAACCATCCTTACCACCACTACCGTCCCAATAAGGTCTTGCATACAATTGCAGCAGACTATAATAAGAAAGCGCTCTGATAAGCCTTGCTTCTGCGGTATAGTTTTTAGACAATGCATCTCCTACTACAGAAGTGCCTTTGGCAGTCATTCCATCCAGGAACACATTACAGGTATTAATGGTATAAAAGCCCTGTGCCCAAAGTCCGTTCACCTCGGCTACAGTATTAGTCAGAGAATGGTTCCATGTTTGCAGTGCAGTTACACCATTGGTAAGTTCATTCAAAAACTCTTCTGCCCGTATATCATTGTAGATCAGATAACGTCCACCATAAAACTGACCACCTTTCAGATTAGCATACAACGCCCTTACCTGCGAAAGTACCTTATCGGGTGTGTCAAATGCATTTATATCCGGAATACTTGTTGTGGGTTTGGGATCCATCAGATCTTTGTTGCGGCAGGAAGCAACCAGTACCAATGTTCCCAGTATAATACTTTTTATTGCTGTTTTCATACTCTTTGTTTTTACAAATAAAAAAACCGGTTATAAGCCAACTTTCACACCAACAGTAATGGTACGTCCGTTAGCCACCTGGTTACGATCAATACCCTGGTTGGCAGGCCCATTACCATTGGTAGAGGTCTCAGGATCAGGACCAGGATATTTAGTCCAGATTGCCAGATTCTGTCCGCTAACATAGAAGCGGGCACTGCTGAATTTAGCTTTTTCCAGTAATTTTTTTGGCACATTGTAACTCAGCGTAATATTTCTGAGTTTCATGAAATTTCCTTTGTACATATGTACATCCAAAGGAATTGCAGAACCATTGGAATAGTTATCTCCAAACACGGCCTTAGGAATATCAGTAACATCGCCAGGTTTGGTCCATGCCCTCAGAACTGCCGTTTCATTGTTCCAGAAACGCATGTCTCTTAAACCAGCTTCTGTACCATAATATACATAGAAGCCCAACTGGTAGGTCAACAACACGTTCATTTCAAAATCTTTGTAACGGAAAGTGTTGTCAAAACCACCATATTGTTTGGGGTTGGTATTCTTAGCAATTCTTCTGTCTGTAGTTGAAATAGCAGAAGCGGTAGATCCATCTGCATACTGCCAAAGACCCGGATGAGAATAATATACATCTTTACCACTAGCATTTACATATATCCTACGACCAGTCTGCGGATCTACACCTTTGGTGGGGATCAGATATAAGGTACCGATAGAATATCCTGGCTGAGTAATACTCACTGCTTCGTTGGTAGATGCGCCGGCAGGGGAAGTAATGATAATAAAAGGAATACCAGGTGCCAGTGACGTTACTTCATTTTTATTGATACCAATGTTGAATGAAGTATTCCAGCTGAAATCTTTTGTGCTTACTGGTGTAGCATTTAAAGTAAATTCCACACCCTTGTTGTACATAGAACCTACGTTACCGCGCAGAGAATTATTGGGTATACCAGCAGAAGGAATCTGTGGTACATCCAGGATCAATCCGTCAATATTATTCTTGTAATAAGAAAACTCACCGGTAACTCTCTCATTCAGTATGCCGAAACTAAATCCTACATCCAGCTTTTTACTGGTTTCCCATGTCAGGTTAGTATTACCGGCGCCGCTAAAGTTTAAAGTTGCCAGGCCGCCATATAATCCGGAACCATATGAAGTATACGATTCAAAGTTACCAATACCTCCTATATTACCCACTTTACCATAACTACCACGTAGTTTAAAGCTGCTGAATACTTTGTCCAGATGCGCTGAATTCCAGAAATTTTCTCTGTTAATCTCCCAACCGGCAGATACACCCCAGAAAGTTCCTTTACGTGCATTGTAGCCCAAACCTGAATATTCATCCTGGCGCAGGTTAGCACTCAGATAGTATTTCTTATCATAATTATAGTTGAAGCGACCAAACTGAGAATACAAATAGTTCTGTCCGATATTCATTGATGCTGGATTATTAACACCCCAGCCACCCTGGATATTGGTAAAATACGGATCAGACACAGTTTGTCTTGCCAAACCAAATGATTCAGTGTTTGTTCTTTGCTCCTCTATACCAGCCAGCAAACCAATGGTGTGTTTGCTTGCTATTGTATAATCAAAAGACAATGTATTAGTCCATACACTACGTTTGTTTTTTGAATAGCTACTGGCAGCATAACCAGTAGTGCTGTAACCTTCACCACTGATAGGATCATAGTATACCAGATTATCTAAATACAGGTAGTCGATACCATATACTGATTTATAAGCAAGCCAGTTGAATGGCTTGATCTGTATATAGGCATTGGCCTGAGTGTGATTAGACTCACTGTTACTTTTGTTTTTATCCAGCGAGATCACAGGGTTGTAAAAACCGATCTGTGATTGTTTATTATTCATGCTGCCTATCAATGATGGGCTGGCGCTGTTAATATTGTAGCTGCCATCATTATTATAAGGACTTACGTTAGGTGCAGTAACAACAGCAACCCTTCCCAAACCACCGGTAGAGAAGGCTTCTCCGGGCAAAGAACCGGAGCTGGTTGCTGCCAGGTTCTGTTCATTAGAATAAGCCACCTTGGCGCCTACAGAGAGTACCTTATTGGCCCTGTGATCAATATTGAATAAAATGTTTTTACGCTTAAAGTCATTTTTACGAACAATGCCTTCCTGGTCTGTATAACCAACGGAGAAGTAATAGTTGGTAGATTCTGTGGCGCCGGACACATTAATTGAATTACTGTGAGAAAAACCGGTGCGGTAGACATAATCATACCAGCGTGTATTAATAGGGTTACCATTAGCATCGTTTGTCAATGCAAAGTAGTTGGTAGTAGCGTTGTAAGTATTTGCGTTTTTCAGGGCCTGATTTTTAAAATCAGTGTATTGCTGTGCATTCAGCAGATCGGGCAAACGCTGTACAGTAGTCCAGCCAACCCAACCATCATACGAAACCTTTGCACGGCCAAGTTTACCTTTTTTAGTAGTAATGAATACTACACCGTTCGCAGCACGGCTTCCGTAAATAGCAGAAGCAGCTGCGTCCTTAGAGATATCAATGCTTTCGATATCACTGGGATTAATGCTGGCCAGGGCATTGGCGCCAGCATTGGTACCACTGTAATCGCCGGTAAAAGTCGGAATACCGTCTACCACGATCAATGGATATGAGCTCAAAGAAATTGAGTTGGTTCCCCTGATCCTGAACACGGGGGGATTGTTCAGCACGCCGTTAGGGATCGTGATCTGCACACCGGCAGCACGTCCACCCAGTGCGGCCTCAAAACTTTGTACAGGCTTGTCAGCAACTACTGCGCCTTTTACACTGGCCAAGCTTCCTGTAACTTCCGCTTTGCGTTGTGTACCATATCCCACTACCACTACTTCCTGCAGATTTTTATCAGCAGATTCCAGTGTAGCATTGATAACAGCTTTATTCCCGATGGTAAATTCTACTTCGGAAAAACCTACAGCTGAAATAGTAAGAATTCTGGATGAAGCGGGAACTGTTAGTGAATATGTACCATCTGCAGTAGATGTGGTACCGTTGGCGGTACCTTTTACAATAACTGATGCGTTGGGAATGGGATTTCCACTGGCATCAGCAATCTTTCCGGTGATTACCCGGGATTGTGCAGCTAGCTGCCCTGCAAAGAGCAGCGTTGCTACCACAAGTGATAGCATTTTTCTCATGCTTTGTTAGTTTTGGTTCAAAAAATCATTAAATAGTACAAACAGCGTTATACTATTATGAATGGACAATATAAGACATATACGCGCTGCTTTAGACAATTATATTTAATTTTTTTTCAACCATTTTCGGAATCTGATGTAAATCAATGCAGGTTATTGCCGCGACAACTGCGGCATGCATATCAGAAAAAAATATATTAATTACAGGCAATACCAAAAGCTTCTATTTACAGATAAGCTAGTCCCACAAAGGATTTCAGCACATTTTACATATTTAGATCAGCGTCAGTATTTTTATATCAGTAATGCAAAAACGTTAGTATGTGCAGGCATGTGCAGGCAGTATCAAAAAGGTAATTAAAATCAAGACAAGTTTAAATTCTTTGGGATAGTATGCTACAAAGTGTGATGACTACAAACGCCAAATGCCGTTCCTGATACAGGAACAGCAAATGAGCAATTTGAAACTTTAGGGTTTGGGAGCAGATCCGGTGATAAAACCGGAAAATTCCGGATACCCCTATTTCTTTTTTACCAGGGTTAATAATAAAGCCGGCAGGAAAATAAGATTGGTAAGCGTAGCCAGTACCAATGTAAGCGAGGTAAGCCAGCCCAGCGCCTGCGTACCGCCAAAACCACTGAAACAGAATATTACAAATCCCGCTATCAGTACCAGCGATGTATAAATAATACTGATACCTGTTTTGTGAATGGTATCAACTACCACTTCTTTTGCAGGCCGCGTATTGCTCTGTAATTCCTGTTTGTAATTCACCAGGAAACGAATTGTAATATCAATAGCAATTCCCAGCGCTACTGAAAACACCAGTACAGTAGAGGGTTTTATGGCAACACCCGCCCAGCCCATTACACCGGCTGTGATTACCAGCGGTATAAGATTTGGCACCAGCGAACAGATCAGGATACGAAAAGAACGGAACAGGTACAACATACAGGCAGCGATCAGCAAAAATGCCCACATGATACTTTCTTTCAGGCCATTAATGATAAAGATATTTCCTTCCTGGAAGGTTACACTGGTACCTGTAAGTGCGATTTTATACCTGGCAGTATCGAATATCTGGCTGCTTTTATTTTCAATGGCTGCCAGTAATTCGGGCAGTCGTTTACTGCCTACATCAGCCATATTTACACTGATGCGTGCCTGGCGTCTGCTGCTATCCATAAAAGCACTTACCACACGGGTAAAATTGTCTTTTTTACCACTACTGTCATTGTTGCCGCCTCCGGCAGAAAGATATTGTGCCAAAAAACTGATATCGAACGCATTGGGCAAACCATAACTGGCACTGTCACCATTGTAATATGCCTGCCTCGCAAACTTCAATCCTTCCACAATTGAAAGCGGGCGGGCCATTTCCGGCTGTGCGGCTATAAACTGTGACAAAGAATCAATTTTGGCAAATGTTTGCAATGGATTGCTACGCAGACCATTTTTGCGTTTGGTATCCACCACAATCTCCAATGGCATTACCCCGCGGAAATTATGTTCAAAAAATTTCAGGTCTGTATAGATTTTGTCTGTTTTCGGCAGATCATCCACCATAAAACCAACCGACTTCAATCGCATAATGCCTGCCACAGATATTGCCAGCAACAGAACTGTTACCAGATAAATGGATTTCTGATGATGTAATGACCATACTTCCAGTTTGTCCAGCACAGCCAGCAGCCATTTATTATCCAGGTAGCGGGTATGACGCGGTTTAGGTTCCGGCAGAATACTCAGCACACAGGGTATAAGTATTAATGAAATAAAGAACAGAGCCATGATATTGATACCAGCTACTACACCAAACTCCTGTAATATGGCGCTTTTGGTCAATGCAAATACTGCAAAACCGATAGCCGCTGCGATATTACAGAACAGTGTTACCACTCCCATACGACTGATCATTTCCACCAACGCTTTATGCTTCTTTTCGGGTGATGGAGCATTTACACTGTTATACGACGTATGATATTTATTGAGGAAATAAATACAATTGGGTATGCCTATTACAACAATCAACGGCGGAATAAGCGCATTGAGCAATGTGATCTTATAGCCCAGCCATTGCATAGTGCCCAGGCTCCACAATACACCTATTACTACTACGGTAAGCGATAATACTGTGGCACTGATACTCCGGAAAAAGATCAGCAATATCACTGCAGACAACAGGAAAGACCCCAGCAGGAACAACTGCATTTCCTTGGCCACTTTTGTTGCCAGGTTGGTACGTATCAGTGGCAATCCGCTGTAATGCATTTCAACATCGTGTTTCTTACCAAAAACATCCGCTGCCTTTACAATAGCAGCTACCACATCATTTCTTTTTTTGGAATTGAGCACATCCTTATTAATGCGGATCCCCATCAGGTACGTGGATGTGGAATAGTTGTACAACAATCCCTGGTAAAAAGGCAGATTGCGGAAAACAGCAGCAGCACTATCCAGTGCCGGCTGCGATAATGCAACTTTTGGGAAAACAGGTATTGCCTTTAATTTTTCAGTGGCAGTATCTTTTACCAGGTTACTGGCAGCAGGCACACTCAATATATCTTCCACGGCATTTACCTGTTTTACAGTATCCAGCAACGACACATAATCATTAAAAAAATCCGCCTTGAAGAAATCGTTGGTCTGAATACCGATCACCATCAGGTTACCATCCTCACCAAACTGCTTACGGAAAGCCTGGTAATCCTGGTATTTGGGATTATCGGTGGGTATAGCCCTGGTATACTCATAACTCATCTGCACTTTGGAGGCATGATAGCCCAGCAATACAGTAACAGCCAGTAACAAAGCGAGCAACATCCAGCGAAAATGAAGAATAAAACGGGCGAGCATTCCCCACATAGTTTCAGGGATTTGGATGATTAAAAAATTTGACGGTAGCAAAGAAACTTAATTTGGGGGTATTGGCGAAGTTTATTTACGCCATTACAAGTACCTTTGGTAAGGTATGCTGTTGCGTATTGTATTATTTTATCATTTGCTGCTGATAACCTCCATGCAGGCAAACGCCCAGTTACAACCCGTTGGCTACTGGCGCGAACATCTACCTTACCAGCAGGCAACCCGTGTATTTGCAACAACAGGCTACATCTGGTGTGCCACTCCTTACAGCGTTTTTTCTGTTGAACAGCCGGAAAACGACATCACCCGCTATAGCAGGATGAATGGCCTCAGCGAAACCGGCATCAGTACAATCGGGGCCGATTCTGCTACCGACAAACTGATCATTGCCTATAGCAGCAGCCAGATAGACGTATTGCACCACAACAATGTCTATTCCGTCAGTGCTTTTAAAAATGCATCCCTCACCGGCGATAAAACCATTTACAGCATTTACACTTACGGCCAGATAGCCTACCTGGCTACAGGGATCGGCATTATCGCACTGGACCTTACCAAATATGAAATAAAAGACACCTATATCATTGGCAACAATGGTAACTATCTAAAAATTACCGGCATAACAACCGATGGTACCTCGCTGTATGCCGCTACTGCAGAAGGACTAAAAAAAGCACCGCTGAATAATGATAATCTGGCCGATTTCCGCAACTGGTTAACCATTTCCGGTACGGCTGGTCTGGCAGGCGGAGCCGTACAACAGGTAATTACCTGGCAGCAAAAAATACTGGTACGTAAAGATGATTCTCTTTTTATCCAGAACGGCAACAACTGGCAGCTTTTTTATACAGGTAATCATCCCATTAATGATATCACTGCATCCGGTACAAAATTATTGCTGAGTAAACCGGGAAGCATCCTTTCACTGAACACCACAGGTGCTATAGAACAAACTATCAGCAACCAGCAGTTGACACATTCGCCGCAACAAGCTGTTTTTTTTAAGAACAATTACTGGATTGCCGATAACCTTGCAGGGTTATCGCGCTACAATGGAACCAGGTTCGACAGCTATGTTCCCAATGCACCTCCAGGAATTGCAACAGGCGCCATGCAATCGCTGAACGACAACACCTGGGTAACAGCCGGATCAGTAACTGGTTTATGGCAACCTTCAGACAATAAAAATGGCATATACAATTTCAGTAACCAGCAATGGAGTTACCTTAACAACACTAACACTCCGGCACTAGACACTTTTCCGGACCTGGTTACAGTTGCAATCGATCCTTTCAGTAGCAATGTGTGGGCAGGATCATACGGAGGTGGGCTAATCAATATTCAACCCAATCATAGCCTCACAACGTATAAACAAAACTCAGCAGTACAACCTGCTTATTTTGCCCCGAACAGTTACCGCATCAGCGGACTGGCTTTTGATGCTGACCGCAATCTGTGGATATCTAATTATGGCGCAGAGAAAGAACTACTGGTGCGGAAACCTGATGGCAAATGGAATGCATTTACCATCCCTTATCCCATTGCAGAAAATGCCGTTTCGCAAATCGTTATTGATGACCAGAACCAGAAATGGATCATTTCACCCAAAGGCAATGGATTGTTTTGTTTTAATCATGGACTAACCATCGAAAACCCGGGTGATGATCAGTGGAAATGGTTCAAAGCAGGTACGGGTAATGGCAATCTTCCGGATAATACGGTGTATTGTATTGCCAAAGACAAAAGCGGGTTTATCTGGGTGGGCACCGCACAGGGCATCGGCGTAATACAATGTCCGCAGGAATTGTTCACCCGTGGTTGCGAAGCAGTTTTACCCATTGTTCAGCAGGATAATTTTGCCGGTTACCTGTTCCGTAATGAACAGGTCCAATCCATTGCAGTAGATGGCGCTGACCGCAAATGGGTGGGTACAAAAAACGGCGTATGGCTTATCAATGCTGATGGCAGTAAGACCATCTATCGTTTTTCTGCGGACAACAGTCCGCTGCTCAGCAACGATGTACAGCAGATCTCTATTGATGGCAAAACAGGTGAAGTATTTTTTGCTACCGCCGGAGGCATTTGTTCTTACAGAAGCACAGCTACAGAACCCGAAGCTACCGGCAATAATGTACTGGTATTTCCCAACCCCGTGCCACCGGGCTATGCAGGCAATATTGCTGTAAGAGGCGTACCTAATAATGCCATAGTCAAGATCACAGAACTGGATGGCAGACTGGTTTACCAGACAAGAGCACTGGGCACACAAGCTATCTGGCACGGGAAAAACTATAAAGGGCAGGTAATCAGCAGTGGCGTATATATTGTGCTGGCCAAAAGTGATAGCGGCCAGGAAAAAATAGTGACCAAAATTGTATTTGTAAAACAATGACGATACACGCAACAAAAGGTATTGTGTTCAGAACAGTGAAGTATGGTGAAACCAGCGTCATTGTTACCATTTATACCGAGTTGTTTGGTATACAATCTTACATCGTAAACGGCGTACGCACTTCCTCTAAAAAAGGGATGGGCAAAGCCAACCTGTTTCAACCCGGAGCAATACTGGATCTGCAGGCGTATCACAATGAATTGCACAACCTGCAACGGTTAAAAGAATTTAAATGGGGATACCTGTACCAGCACCTTTTTTTTGATGTGATAAAAAATGCGGTATCGCTGTTCATGATAGAACTGCTGCAGAAAACCCTGAAGCAACCGGAATCAAATCCTTCTCTCTTTTATTTCCTGGAAGATGCATTTACACATCTTGACAGTGCCGATGAGCAGATGACTGCCAATTATCCTTTGTACTTCTCGCTGCACCTTGCCACATTTTTCGGTTTTCAATTAAGTGATACCTATTCCGCACAAACAACTTTTTTTGACTTACAAGAAGGCCTTTTTGTGCACGATCATCCACTACATCCCCACTTTTTACAGGAACCCTATAGCAGCATTACCTCACAACTGCTGAAAGTTATGCTGCCACATGAACTGAAAGAAATTAAACTGAATTACGAATCACGACGCATATTGCTACAGGCTTACCAGATGTTCTATGCATTGCATGTGCAGGATTTTGGCACTATGCGCACATGGCCAATCCTGCAACAGATCCTTTCCTGATGCCATCTCTATATCAACCGTTGCACATTTCCCAGGTCTTCGGCAATCAATAACACACCAGGAGTTTTTCCTTCTTCAAAACTGCCCAGCTGTTTTTCCATTCCCAGGGCTTTGGCGCCATTCAGTGTGGCCCATTGCAACAACTCATACTTATCAATAGCAGGATAATATTTGCGGATGGTTTTTAATTCTTCTAAGATGCTTAACTGATGGTTGGAAGCCAGGCTGTCTGTTCCTGTTACAATATTTACTGCATAACGCCTGATCAGATCAATATCCGGCAAGCCATTGCCAATATACTCATTGGCATTGGGACACAAACAGAAATGTACATCAACCGGAGACGCCGCAATCAATTCCAGGTCACTTGCATTGGTCAGCACATTGTGTACCAGCAGCACAGATTGTGCAGGTAAAAAATAAGGCAGGCAGGCCTGAATACTATCTGTTCCATAAGGACTATAAAAGGAAATATCCAATCCCATTGCTTCGTACAAACGCAGCAATTCACCATTACCACTCCTGATAAAATCATCTTCAGCACTGCTTTCCTGGTTGTGCAACGTCAGCAACCGATTACCGGGATATTGTGTAATCAACCGGAACAATTCGGGCGAAACCGAATAAGGAGCATGTGGCGCCAGTGAAACAGTTCCGGCTATACCCTGCGCAGCTACAAACTGCTCATACACTTTGCGGGCAGCCTCAAAACGCAGTGCTGCTGTAGCAGGTATAAAACCCATCGTCTCAATAAAACTGTGATACCGCAAACGCCCTGACTGTTTTTGTACCAACGTATCAGCAGTATTGCAGATATCACCCACCGCCACAACCCCCTGTTGCCACATGGCCATTTCGGCGTCAGCAATAGCCTGCTGTACTTGTTCATGCGGAAAAGACCGCTGCTGCATTACCCCCAGCAAAAAGTCTGTCATTCCTGTTCTTTCAGGGATCACACCTTTCATGTGACTGAGTTCCAGGTGACAATGGCAGTTCACAAATCCCGGGCTCAGAATGCCGGGAAACACTTCCACCCCCTCTCCGGCTTCCGCAGCGGGTACTACCGACAGGATACGTCCGTCATGACCGGTTATCAACACCTTGTCTTTCAGTAACAAACCGTTGCCGGTAAATAAGTAGTCGGCTCTGAACTTTCTGTAACCCATGTAAACGATGAAACGATTAACTTTGCACACCTTTTTGCAGAAGATGTGCGGATAAATTAAGAAGAAGCAGAAACCTCCCGTTGGAGGCTGATACCCGCACTTCGTTTGACTGCATAAAAATACTGTAAACATGTTAGACAAATTAGAAGCAATACGCGCACGGTTCCAAGATCTTGGTGTGGCACTGACAAACCCTGAAATTGTTAGTGACAACAAAAGGTTCAGCGCTATGAGTAAGGAATACCGCAGCCTTGAAAAGATAGTACAGGCCAGCAATGATTACCAGGAGGCATTGAACGACCTGAATAGTTACCGCGAAGCGCTGAATGGCAATGACGAAGAACTGCGTGAGCTTGCCAAGGAAGAATTACCCGCCCTGGAAGAAAAGAAAGCCACTCTCGAAGCAGATATCCGGCAAATGCTGATTCCCAAAGATCCGCAGGACGATAAAAATGCCATTCTTGAGATCCGTGCAGGTACCGGTGGTGATGAAGCCAGTTTGTTTGCCGGCGACCTGTTGCGCATGTACCTGCGCTATTGCGAAAGAAAAGGCTGGAAAACAGCCATTCTCAGCGAAACAGAAGGTTCTGTTGGCGGTTACAAAGAGGTACAGGTGGAAGTGGTAGGCGATGATGTGTACGGCACCCTGAAATTTGAAAGTGGGGTACACCGTGTACAACGCGTACCCGATACGGAAGCATCCGGTCGCGTTCATACATCCGCGGCAACCGTAGCTGTAATGCCGGAAGCCGAAGAAGTAGACGTGGAAGTAAAGGAAAGTGATGTAAAAATGGAAACTGCGCGAAGTGGTGGTGCCGGTGGTCAGAACGTAAACAAGGTGGAAACTAAAGTAATCCTGACACACTTACCCAGCGGTACCGTTGTAATGTGCCAGACAGAACGTACACAGCTGGGCAACCGCGAAAAAGCCATGCAGATGCTGCGTACAAAACTGTATGAAGAACAGGTTCGCAAACAGGAAGATGAAATTGCCCGTCACCGTAAAAGCCTTGTAAGTACCGGCGACCGCAGTGCAAAGATCCGTACGTACAACTTTCCACAGGGTCGTGTTACCGATCACCGTATCGGGCTGACCGTATATAACCTGGATGATGTAATGAACGGGAACGTACAGGAATTCATTGAAAAATTACAGTTTGCCGAAAACGCTGAAAAGCTGGCCAAGCAAAGCTAAGAACAGCCAACTCATCATATATAAAAGAAACCGGGACATATAAGTTGTCCCGGTTTCTTGTGGTGCCTATTTCAGAATGTCTTCCCACCTGTAATACTGAAACGTGCGGTCTGTACTCATTGCCACAAAAAAACCTTTTTTAAATTCACCGTTCAGCGGTAAAGAAGTTACATCAGAACCATCGCTTTCTTCTGTAGAAAGATAAACGGTTTTAACAAGCAGGTGATCATGAGGATTTCCTTTTACCCCTTCGCGGGAATAAATATGAAAACGGTTTGCCTGCTGATCAGATACCAGGATGTAACCTGTTGAATCAGTTGCGTTGAAAATGCTGATCCCTTCATGATCTGCCTTAAAATTATCTTTTCCAAACACAGCCAGTTCTTCATTACCTTTTGCCGGATCGGCATAATATTTTCTCACGCCAAATCCTTCATCAGAATAATAAACATACCCCAGTTTGTCATCCACAGCTATTGCTTCAATTTCTTTTTTGCCGCTGTATTTTCCGAATTTACGTACCAGCGTTGCTTTTACTGTTCCGTTACCGGCATCTTCCAACTGGTATTGCCAGAGATAACCCTCCTGCGGACCACTTTTTCTGCCAACAACCGCGTATATTTTATTACTGCTGTCTTTGTATAAAGAAATACCCATCAGGTCGCGAAATTCGGGGCCTGTTTCTCCTTCAAACACCTCTATACCGCCGTTATCAACCGGGCGCATATCAGGCAGAGAAAATATTCTCAGTTTGTGTGTAAACCTTTCTGTGACTACCGCTATATCTGTAAGCTTGCCATTCAAATGCAAACCATATTCTATATCCACATTATTAGGTCTTTTCAAGCCCGTCACTACTTTGTCCGGGATAATTTTCCCTTTCAGATCAAACACATACAAAGCTCCATCTGCATCTTTATCAGTACCGATGATCAGGCTGGCAGCAGGATCCTGCGGATTGATCCATATAGCAGGATCATCACTGTCATGTTTCACCTTTTCCGTCACTATAGCCGGTTTAATTACTTCGTTACCACTTACCTGTTCCTGCTTTTGGCCTGGCTTACATTTTACGAACAACAGCAAAATAATCCCGGCCGGTAAAATGAATCTTCTCATTGATTGTAATTGCGATTAATAGACGTTATGATATTGGTAGTACAGGTCTGTCATAATCATCTTACAGACCAACCTTTGTAAACCTGCATCTTTATCCAGGTTTTATTATTACAGGCAGGCCATTCCTTCTGAACAACCTGCCTGCATTATTGATCAGCTAACCTGTTACATTTTATTTAGTACCAAAAGCACCAAAGAATGCACTTGGAAGCGGGGATTTATAGGCTTTGCCATTTACAGTCACACCTGTAGAGCTGAAATAAGGGGTGAAATCTGTTTTAGCACCGGTAAGCGCAGGAGAACCTGTCTGCAGATGGAAGTCCCATGCAGTATTAAATGCATAGCTCAGTAAGGGATCTGTAGAAAAGGGGAAGCTTACAAACTTAGGATCCTTATCACCGGCAGATGTTCCGGAAATATCATGAGCACTGTATACAGCATCTTTTACACCAGTTTTAAATCCATCATAACCGGTAACTGTACCGTTTGTAACGTGCTGTGGTACTGCACTCTGTTGTGTACCGGCTGCATAGAAATTATAGTCCATTACACTGCTAAGATCAGGACCGTCTGTTGCATTTACGCCCCAGCCAGGTGCTTTTGAACGGAACATAGAGTTTACCACCAGGTTGTTATATACATTGATCAGGGCACCTTTTTCACCCCAGATAGAACCACCTTTGGGAGCATTGGGATCTCTTCTCCAACCTGCATTAACAATGGTGTTGTTATATGCATAGATCTGAGCCTGTGGACGGCTTGAGCTGGCACCTGAATTAGACAATTTGAAAGCATTTGTATTTGCGCTGTATATAACGTTGTAAGCAGCATCTACCTTACAACCGGCTTTTACGTTGATGGCTTCACCACCTGCTTCACCTATTGCATAGAAAGTATTGTTGGTGAATATGCAGTTTCCACCCTGAACATAAATAGCATCTTCACCGGTGCTGCGGAAAATAGTGTTCTGAATTACATATTTACCGGAAGGATTGTTGGTATTGAATGCAACCATACCTTCTCCACCGCCTGCTTTAAACAAACCGGCTACAACAGAAGGAGATGTAGCAGTAGTAACTGCACCGGTATATTCAATAATAGCATTGCTGATCAAAATTTCAGCGCAGGTAGCAGAACCAATAATACCACCCCACAGACGTTTGAAAGTATTAGCAGTGGTTCTTTCAGCAGCAGGTACAGAAACACGTACCGGGGCAGATGCAGTGCCCTGGATATACAGGTTGCCATCTACGATCCATTCAATTTTGGTGCTGTTGGCATCCTGTCCGCCAGTACTCATAATCACTTCCACACCCTCTTCAATGGTCAGCGATTTTCCGGCAGCTATCTTGATCTGTCCTGTTACGTTAACAACAGAATATTTAGCCCATGTACCTTCTACGTTACCAGATACAGTTTTAGCATCATTCTGTGTTACGGTTACCGAACAATTAGCTTTTTCGCTTCCTTCCTGTGTGGTTACTGTGATGATAGCGCTACCGGGCTTTAGGGCAGTGATCATACCCTTTGTATCTACAGTTGCTATTGTTGAGTCTGAAGTAGACCAGGTTACATTTTTATTGCTTGCATTTTCGGGAAAAATGCTAAAAGTCAGCGTTTCAGTAACACCGGGTTTCAGTGTTGTTGTTGATTTAGACAAAGTAATTCCCTTTACCGAAAGATCGGCACTGTCCTTTTTACACCCCTGCGTCAGCATAAATACAGCTGCTATCGCCAGGAAAAATCTGCATGTTAATTGTTTCATTGTAATGGATGTTTTTTAAACTGAATGATATTTTAAAATTTAACCCTGAAGCCCAGCAAAAGGGTTTGTCCGTATTTATCGTTTCTGATCATTGTTCCGTTATTAAAAGTCTGATAGCCTTCAGCTTTGGTATTGGCTGCATTTACTTTCTTAACATAAAGCTTCACCGGTGTATTCAGCAGGTTGGTTGCTTTTATAAACAATACATATCTGCGGGAAAATCTTTTTTCTGCGGAAGCATCAAACTGTACAAAACCGCCTTGCCATATATCGTTGTCGAGAAACTTGGAAACCGCATACAACCTGTCGCCGGTATACGCTACTGAAAGCTGAGCATCCACACCACTCTTTACACTTTTATACAACATTGTGAGGTTGGCAACATGTGCAGCCTGACCTGCAAGCCGTCTGCTCTGATCAACATTTTTAATCAATACACGATCAGTAGCAGTAGGATCTGGATTATTGTAATAGAAAAGCTTGGTAGTAGTGATCTTTGAATTGGTGTAAGTATAATTGAGCTTCATACCAAAATGGTAAATGAATTTGGTGTAATCCAGTTCAAAACCATAGTTGGTAGCATCTCCAAAGTTGGTGGGCATATAAAAAGATCCCTGCCCCTGCAACACCATACCAAACTCAATGGGATTAATGATCTTTTTGTAAAAAGCACCCAGCATAAATTGTTCTGATGCACGCGGAAACATTTCATACCGGATATCAGCATTATGCGCAACTGTATGTTTCAGATCAGGATTACCTGCTTCAGTAAGTTCCTCGTTAACGATCCTGTAGGGAACAATCTCAAAAAAGCTGGGACGATTAATAGCTTTATAATAAGAAGCACGGAGATTTGTTCTGGGAGCCAGCAGGTATTTCAGGTTCACACTTGGCAGCACATCTGTATATTTCTGGTTGCCTTCGTTGGCCAGGCCAGCCACGGGATGTTGAAGGAAATATCCCTGGTTGGTGTTTTCAATTCTTACACCTGCCAGTACTTCCAGCCTGGCAGCAGAGAACTTACCCTGTAAATAACCGGCAGCGATTTTTTCTGATGCATCATAGTTCAACGGATCACCGGTAGAACCGTACGGGTTAAACACCTGGAATTTGATCTCACTGTACTTGCTCCAGTCAACTCCTTCTATCAGATTCTTTTCAGACCCTGCGGGTTTTGATTCGTCATACGGTCTGAAATCATACTGGTTAAAGAAATTGGTCCTATTTTTATCACGATACATACCTCCTGCAGCAATTACAACAGGCATTTTATCACTTCCGGTATGAAATTTAAAATTCAGGTAACCAGCTTTGTCTTCATCAGTATTATGTTCCCATCTTCTTTCCGCACCACCCAGAACTACTACCGATTTAGGATTTTCCACATCATTTCTCACCGTTGTTACCAAATGCACAGTACTGTTATCAGGCACTTCATTAGAAGCTTTTGAATAAACAGCAGACCAGTCAACTTCAAATCTATTATTCCAGAAACGGTGGTCACCTTTCAGCGTGCTGTTAATGATGCGCTGATGCGTATAGCGGAATCTTCTGTCGTAACTCAGGTTATAGCTCTTATTGGCAGGATCATATCCAACGGAGAAATCTGTTTTACGTTCATCCCTTACCTGGTATGTCTTGAAATCCATATAAGCATTATACCATTGCAGCTTGTGATTCTTTGCAATACGGTAATCCAGTTTGGCATGAACACCTGCACGTGTCTGTTCTTCAGAGAATGTTCTGTGATTCACTTTTGTCAGTACAGGCAGGTTTGAAGCATCGCTGGTAGCAGTGGTAAAAGGGAAGTCGGTGCTATTACTGCCACGTAAACTGTTCTGGTAAGTTCCGGCAATCAGCACACCCAGCTTATTTTTCAGGAACCTGTCACCCAGCGAAAAGCCGCCATAGAGATTGGGTTTGAACCCTGCTTTTTTAACATCCAGCAACTGTGCGTTAAAATCTCTTGTTTTGGCTGGGTAATTAGCACCCAACGATTCATAAGGCGTTTTAGCAGCGATCTGCTTTTTATCGTAAGTATAAAATGGTCTGTCAAAAAAGAGCGTATTAAAACCGGTAGCAATATTGGCTGATATCTGTAGTTTTTCCGGCGCATCTTTCATTACCAGGTTTACAGCACCACCAATTCCATCACCTTCCATATCAGGCGTAAGCGATTTAGTCACTTCCAGTCTTTCCAGCATCTCGGCAGGAAAAATATCCAGCGGTACAAACCTGTTCTTGTTATCGGGGCTGGGTATTTTCACTCCGTTTACAAGTGTATAATTGTAACGCTTGTCCATGCCTCTCAGCAGCGCATATTGACCATCACCCGTATTATTCCTTTCCACAGTGATACCCGAAACACGTTGTATTACGTTCGCTACGGTTAAATCCGGTGAAATTTCAATGGCCCTGGCAGAAACCACGTTCATCACCCGTGCAGAGGTACGCTCCAAGTTCCGTACACCAGCATCGCCGCTTTTTTCCTTCACGGCACTCACCACAACATCATCCAGATCTCTTGCCGCAATTTTCAATTCAATGATTACAGGCGCCATATTCTCTTCTACTTTCAACTGCCTGCTTTGGGCTGTATACCCCATCATAGATATTACAATGATATATTCCCCTTTAGAAATATCACGGATAATAAAGCTACCGTCCAGACCGGAAATAGCGCGGTGAGCAGTTCCTTCCACCTGAACCACTGCGCCGGTAAGAACCTCCCCGGTTTCCCTGGAAAGAACGCGGCCACGTATAGTATGGGCCATTACAGAAATGTTCAGAAACAAAAGCAGGAATAAGAAAACTAGGTTTGGGCGCATTACTGTTTTTTTTCGACAGCAAACCTAGTGAAGCGCTGTAGTGAGACAATAAACTGGGTGTAAGCAAAAAGGAAACAACGGTTACAGAGACGTTAACAAAGCAGCAACACGGCTTTTTAAACAACTATATTTCAACCAGTTGAAGACGCAGTAATGTAGCATTATCTAATTGTTACGGCAACATTAGAGAAATGTTACGCACTTACAAACGCTGAATAAAAGCAGCAAGCGACTCCCCTTCTGTAATGTTCAGTTTCTTGCGCAAACGGTATCTTGCCACCCGCAGACTGTCTTGCGAAATACCCAGCAAAGTAGACATATCGCCGGAACTCAGGTTCATGCGCAGCAATGCAACCAATCTCAGCTCAGCGGGCGTAAGACTATCTGCATGTCGTTTTAAATTGGCAAAAAAGGTCTGGTGTACCTGGTCAAATATGACCCTGAATTCATCCCAATAGGTATCCTGGTTAAAATTCACATTGATCTTTTGAGTCAATTGTTTCAGTTGTTTTTTCTGGCTTCGTGAATCATCGTCAGCCATTTCATTCAAGGTATTGCGTAACTCTTCGAGCAGTTGATTCTTTTGTATAATATGTAGTGTGTGGGCCGAAAGTTCCCGACTTCTTACTTCCAGCACTGCCCGGAGCTTATCTTCTTCCAACTGCTTATTTTTAAGCTCTACCTGCATCAGCTCCCGGTTCTGCTCATAAATGTGCTTGTTCTGTTCGTTCAGGGCTTTTTCGTTCCTGATCTTCAATCGCTGCCTGCTAATGACAACAGCGCCCAATATTACCAGCAATACTACCACAGCAATAGTAGCAATGGTAATGATAGTATCTATTTTCTTATCCAGCGCCAGTTGCTCTATTTCATTATTCTTCTGTTCTACATCATAAATGGTTTCCAGCAAGGCTATCTGGCGGTTATTGGATTCAGAATAGATCTGTTGCACCAGTTTACGGGCATGTTCGTTATAATAATAAGCACTGTCAAAAACACCCAGTAATTCAAACGCTTTGGCCATATCCCTGCAGGCACTGGCCAGTTGACTTTGCGATTGTGTTTTTGTGGCAAGTGCCAGTGCTTTGCGGGTGAATGCAAGACCACCGGTGTAATTACCATTTTTCCGAAGCACATCACCCAGGTTATTCAATATTTCTATTTGCGCAATTTCATTATTAAAATACTGGTTAATAGAAAGCGCTTTGTGAAAATAATAGGATGCAGAATCAAAACGCTCCTGGTCTTCAAAAATACTTCCTATGTTCTCAAATATTTTAGCCACCCCCATGCTATCCTTTACATGACTATATAACTGCAAGGCCTTCTGCTGGTACAGGTAAGCACTATCGTACAACAGTCTTTTCTCATACAGGTGACCAATATTACCATAAGTATAAGCAATGGCTGCATCATCTTTCAGATGCGTATTGAGTAAAAGTGCTTCATCAAATTGTTTGGCAGCCAATTGGGGTTGTTTATTGGAATAATAAACCTCGCCCAGGTAATTCAGGTTCTTCGCCAGTCTGTCATTCGCCCGTAATTCACGAAATATCTTTTCTGCCTGCAGTAAATGATCTACAGCCTGGGTATAATTGCTGTAATTATAAAACACCAATCCTATTTGTTGTAAACAGGTGCCTTCAATCAGCGGATCCTTTTTTTCCTGCACATGCATCATCAGCTCCTTCAATATCACGTAGGCCGAATCAGGTTCGGTTTTAGCCAGCACTTCTGTTTTTTCCAATGTAAATGCCCACTGCGCTTCCTGAGAAAGAACAGGATGATAAGGACATAAAAAAAGCAATACAAAAAAAGAAACAATGTTACGCCTATGAAATGCCTGTAGCGGTTTAGCGATAATTGAAGAAAACATTTGTAAAAGTAGCTATACCGCTTTGTATTGACTTTTTGTTAACCTAAACTTAATGTAAACTACGCAGCTTAAAGCATTGTACCGGCACCAGGTTTTGGCGCGTATACCCAATCAATCCATGTTAACGATATGCTACTTGTAATCCTTTTCAGTTTTTTTGACGTTAATTACATCATAAAGCATATTAACATCAATTCCTTTCACTCTTAAACTACTTGCGTTATGCTTGAAAACCTCATCAATCTTGTAAAAGAACAGGCAGGCGATACCATTATCAGCAACCCCGCAATTCCTAATGAACGCAATGACGAAGCCATTGAAACTGCCAGCCATTCCATAGCAGGCAGTTTGCAGCAGATGATATCCAATGGCAATGTAACAGACGTAATGCAACTGTTCAATGGCCAGTCTGCCGCCGATGCACCGGCAGTACAGAACATCTCCGGCGATCTGACACGCAACTTCATGGAAAAGTTTGGCCTCAATCAACAGACTGCCGGCAGCATTACCAGCGGCATCTTACCCGGCATACTGGGCAAACTGATACATAAAACAAATGACCCGTCCGATAACAGTTTTGATCTGCAAAGCATCTTCAACACGCTTACCAATGGCAAGGCACAGGGCATCAATATCCAGGATATCTTTTCAAAGTTCAAAGGCAGCCTGGATAAAAATGGCGACGGACATACAGACCTGCAGGATGTAATAACCATGTTTTCCGACAATAACAAAAGTGAAGGAGGAGGGTTACTGGATAGCGTAAAGGGCTTCTTTAAATAAAGCAGTATAAATACGGCCTATTCTGATAAAATACCCGGAATATTCCGGGTATTTTTATACTTGGTTCAATACACTTACTGTTATCCTTATCCCTGTATTACCATTTATCCGGCACTATAACCATTCATAGGTATATATACTGATCCTTTTACCATATTCCCTGCATAAACATGCATAATAGAAATGTGGAACAGTAGAATTTTTGACCCAGTTAACAGTGCGGTAACAAATGTATCAATGCTTATTCTTTTAATACCTTTTTAACCTGTCACTATTTTTTTATATCGCCAAAACCCTTATTCCACGAGGGTTTTAGCGATTTTGAATGTTAACGTTTTGAAAAATTACTTTAAAAGGATGGAAATTACAGAAGTAGATAGTTCCTTTGTGAAACGATTTCACCGTAAGTTCTTTGCCGATGTCATTTAAACGTTCTTTAACGAATGGCATCACACTAATGGCACCGGATTTGCGTTATTATATTTCAGAAGTTCTTTTTTAAAGACTCACACAAAGCAGTCAATTTTCTCATAAGCAGTTAGTTTTGGTTACAGCCCCTGTTTCTACAGGGGCTTTTTTTTGCCCTGTACTTTACAGTTATTAACCATACCCCTTATCAGTGCTTTATAGCCTTTGCAATAACAATTGTAATTCAGACAAGTAAACAGGTTAGTAAACGTTTAGCAGTTCTCAGGCATTTCTGCGCAGAAGTAATAATATCAGGGTGGCAGTTAACGCACCGCCGGCATCCGCAACTATGTCATAACTGTCAAAACTGCGGCCCGGAATAAAGTATAGCTGTATAAATTCCAGTACAATACCCAGCAGTATAGCACAGACTGCTGCAGCCCATACCGTATTGCGCCATTTCAGATTATTCAGCCCGTAATAATGATAAGCCCACGACCATACAATACCACCAAACAGCAGTACATGCACCACCTTATCAAACCCGGGCAAGCCAAAGAACCCGGTTCCAGGTATAGCAGATCCAGGAAGACATAACAGGATTACAGTAAAAACAGTCCAGCTTACAGGAACCAGTACAACCGAGCAAAGCTTTACGAAAAACACCCTCATGCGCCGAAAGTTAGTAAATCCATAGCACAGTCATTGTCCGTTTAATTGTTATTATAAACAATAATACAGTCCTTTGTATATCATTGCAAACAAAAGAGGCAATCATGATTATGATTGCCTCTTTTGCATTAAAAGTTATATGTTATTGTCGCTACTGGACCTTCGTCTTTCCAAGCGACTGCATCTTTTCAAGTGTAGGAGAAACACTGCCTCCTTTCTTTTCGATAGTAATGGCGAAAGCCTGTGCTTTCTGAACATTCTTCATCTTCAATATCACCTTATCATCAGTAGCATCAAACACACCGAGGTCTTTGGGCTGGTTATCTATCAGTGCCCAGAGCTGGTATTGTTTGTCGGTCGGTAATTTGGGCATATTCTTTACCACCAGGAAAACTTCTGAACTGGTTGAATCCCAGTAAATGCTGGCAGATGAACGGGGAGTTTGCTGTGTACCCACCATGTTTACAACTACCACGTTGGAATCGTTGATAGCTTTCTGTTCAGCAACAATACGCTGGATCAGACTGTCTGAAGTGTTCTTACCGGCCTGTAATTTTTCATTGACAGACTTCAGTTCACTCATCTGGAAATACATGAAAACAAGACATGCGGCTAAAACAAGGATTGCAGCAACGGCCAGTATCCGGCCAATCATACCTGTGCTGCGTGCAGGTGTTACATTTCCATTATTTACCATAGTTAAAGATTTAGCCTGGGTTAGGTTGCCCGTACTACCCCCGCCCATGAGCGAGAGGTATTTCGGCATTGAAACAATAGGTGGAGCCTGTAATGCATTTTTAATACTCAGGTCTTCAATTCCCTTTTCAAATGCAATACGTGCTGCTACTATTTCAGGATGAAGTTTGCAAAGTCTTTCAAACTCGGCACTTTCTACTTCATCAGCCAGCCCTAACACATAGCTTTCAACTATGCCACTGTTTATATATTCCTGTATATTACTCACTTCAGATACCCCCGTAGTTGAATCAAGGCATTCCGTATTCGCGTCTTAACCGTTCCTAACGGAATATTTTTCATTTCCGCAATTTCTTCGTGTGTATAGCCTTTAAAATAAGCAAGATCAATAAGGGTCCGGTATTCTTCTTTCAGTTTACCGAGCACCTTGCGTATGCCTATATTGTCCACGTTCATCTGAACCGCAGGACTCATCATATTAAAATCTACGTTTTCCGGGAGTGATTGGTTTTTCTGAGTGTTCTGATAACTTTTGGATCTAAGTGTATCTATGGAGAGATTACGGGCAATATTAAGCATCCAGGTAAAAAGGCGGCCCTTGGCGGGATCATAGATGTCTATCTTCTTCCAGATATTGATAAATACTTCCTGCAATACGTCACTGGCAAGCTCTTCGTCAATAACTATCTGCAATACAATACTATACAATGCTCCTGAATAGTTATCATACAGGTAGTGAAATGCTTTGCTGTCCTTACTTTTCAGAAGTGTTACCAGCTCTTGTTCGGTATATTTATCTGTTGTGCCCAACGGTAGTTTAGCCATTAGCAGGATTAAGGTAATAAAAAAGAGCGGTATAAACCACTCTTTTTCCCATATAAAAATAATATAATACCGGATAAATTAAGCACCTACCAACTGGCGGTAAGCAGCCGCATCCAGCAGGTCATTATATGCTGAAGGGTTACTCACAGTCATTTTGATCATCCAGCCGTCTCCATACGGATCGGTATTTACCAGTTCGGGAGCACTCCCCAAAGCAGGATTTAATTCATTAATTGTGCCTTCAAGGGGCAAAAAAAGATCGGATACGGTCTTAACCGCTTCTACTGTACCAAATACAGCCTCTGCCTCCAGCGTTTTACCTATGGTCTCAACTTCCACATATACAATGTCACCCAGCTCGCTCTGTGCAAAATCTGTAATGCCTACAGTAGCGGTAGTTCCTTCCAGCAGTACCCACTCATGGTCTTTAGTGTAACGAAGATTATCCGGAATATTCATGCGTTAAAATTTAATGCTGCAAACATAAATAATGTTCCGGGTTTTACCCGTGGTATCAGTATAAACCTAAAATCACTTTCTCTTTACCAATCTTGCCCTGATGATCCGTACATCCTGCAAAGGCCTGTCTATGTTATCCCGGCCACCGGTAGGTACAGCAGCAATACTGTCAATGACATTCAACCCTGCAATCACCTCCCCGAAAATAGTATAGTTCTGATCAAGATGCGGTGAACCACCCAGTGTTTTATATACCGTCCGGTGTGCTGCCGGCAGTTTACGTCCTTTCAGCCGGAAGGTTTCTACCGAATCCAGTCCGGCATCAGTAAACACGCGGCCCTGTACAATGTAAAACTGTGTGGCGCTACTAGCTTTCTGTGGATTCTCATTATCGCTCTTGCGTGCTGCAGCAATCGCCCCTTTCTTGTGAAACAACGATGTTCTGAATTCAGCGGGAAGTGTATATGGCAAACCACCATCACCCAACTGATCACTCGGTTTTGCCTGCTTGCTGTTAGGATCACCGGCCTGTACCATAAAGTACTTTATTACACGATGGAACAATATACTGTCGTAATAATGCTCCTTCACGAGTTTCAGAAAATTGTCCCGGTGTACAGGTGTTGAATCAGACAGGCGAATGATCATGGTACCCTTGGTAGTAACGATCTCCACATCCCTGTTCAGATCATTTTTACGCAAACCGTTCGACATACGCGGGTTGCAGTACACACAGGCAACACATGTTACCAGTAATATAATACGATTAAGCATGCGCTAAGGGTATTAATATCAGATTTAGTACTGAAGATATCAGTTCGGAAAAGAAAAAGCAATAACAAACACTAAAAATTAAAAATCGTGCTGCGAGAAATACAACAGGATGTGATCTTTCAGAAAGTTTTCCTGTTCAGGCATACTTAAAACCGGCAATGCCTTCAGTTGTCTGAAATGCGGCCAGCCATCCTTGTCTGTACCTTCCAGTTCGTAATAACCGCTTTCAGCCAGCAATGAACAAACAGCCACATGCATCAGGTCCTGTTTCTGTTCCTTGCTGAATTTTTTACGTACATCACCCAGTTCCTGGATGCCTATCAGGAATAAAATGGTCTCCATATCGGGCTTTTTCCCGAAACGCTCTACCAGCTTTGCCTCCAATGTCCACCAACGGGACTGCAGATCATCTTGCACTTGCATAACTGCAAAGATAACAAATAGTATTTACTGCCCTGGCCGGAAAAGAGAATACCTGATATTACTATTTTTACAAAAAACTTATCTATGGAATGGCAGCAACATGAATTCACCATCAGCACCGATCCGCAGCGGCTGGACATTGCTTTTATCCACGGTTTCCTCAGCCAGTCTTACTGGGCCAAAAATATTCCGGTGGAAGTGGTACAACGTTCTGTCAACGGATCATTGGTTTTTGGTGTTTTCCGGCAACAACAACAGGTAGGATTTGCCCGCGTTATTACTGATAAAGCCACTTTTGCTTACCTGGCCGATGTATTTATTGATAAAACTTTCCGTGGTCATGGATTGAGCAAATGGCTGATGCAAGTCATTATGGAACACCCGGATCTGCAGGGATTACGGCGTTTTATGCTGGCAACACGCGATGCACATGGCCTGTACCGCCAGTTTGGATTCACCGCAATTACATCTCCCGAAAACCTGATGGCACTACACAAACCGGATGTATACGTGCAGCAGCAACCTTCATAACACCGGTTGTCACAACTATTAACCAATAACTTGTCATTCGGGTCTGTCTACTTCCGCACTTTGCAGTTATATTTGCCACAAACTTGCATTTGAGATGTTACAGGTAGCATTTATTCGTCAGAACGCAGAGCTGGTTAAAGAACGACTGGCCATTAAACATTTCAGGGAAACAGAACTGGTTGACACCATCATCTCCCTGGATGATGAACGCAAAAAATTACAGTTAGAGTTCGATACCACACAGGCTAAAGTAAACAGTTCGTCCAAAGAGATTGGGCAACTGATGGCAAAAGGACAAAAAGAGGAAGCAGAAAAATTGAAGCAGGAGATTCCTGCACTTAAAACATCCCTGCAACCCATCAGTGAAAAACTGGCCGAAACAGAAAAACAACTGCTTGACCTGATCGTGAAGCTACCCAATCTTCCTGCAGCACAGGTGCCTGTGGGAAAAACACCGGAAGACAATGTTACTGTACGCACCGGCGGTGAAAAACCAGCGTTGCATACAGGTGCGGTTCCGCATTGGGACCTTACTAAAAAATACAGTCTTATTGATTTTGAATTGGGCAACAAGATCACCGGCAGCGGATTTCCTGTTTATACAGGTAAGGGTGCCAAGCTGCAACGTGCATTGATCCAGTATTTCCTTGATTATAATACCGAAGCTGGTTATACTGAATACATGCCTCCGCATATGGTGAACGAAGCATCTGCTTTTGGTACCGGACAGTTGCCCGACAAAGAAGGCCAGATGTATTTTGTAACAGAGGATAAATTTTACCTCATACCTACAGCAGAAGTACCGGTAACCAATATTTACCGTGATGAGATGCTGAAGGAAAATGACCTTCCTGTGAAAATGACGGCTTACACACCGTGTTTTCGACGCGAAGCTGGCAGCTATGGCAAAGATGTGCGTGGGCTTAACCGCTTGCACCAGTTCGACAAGGTAGAGATCGTTCAGTTGGTACATCCTGACAAAAGCTATGATGTGCTGGAAGAAATGGTAAACCATGTAGAAAAACTGTTACAATCACTGGAACTGCCTTACCGCATTTTAAAACTCTGTGGTGGCGACATGGGCTTTGCTTCTGCACTGACCTACGATTTTGAAGTGTACAGCGCCGCCCAGGAAAAATGGCTGGAAGTTAGTTCTGTGTCGAACTTTGAAGCATACCAGACTAACCGTATGAAGATCCGTTTTAAAGATAGTAATGGTAAGAACCAGTTGGTACACTCACTGAACGGAAGTTCACTGGCGCTGCCAAGGATCGTGGCCTGTTTGCTGGAAAACAAACAAACAGAAAAGGGCATTCAATTACCGGCTGTCCTGCACAGGTATTTCGGTGCTGTATCTATCAACTGATCATACTGTAGTATATTTTATTATCAGAACGGGAGCTATGCAGCTCTCGTTTTTTGTTTTTTTTCATTAACACTAACGGCATAATACATATGTGCTTTAATCACTGCTTAATCTTTCAGTAACTTTACTTTAACGAACACCAATCGTTTTGCATAAATGTTTGTGAAAGGCATAACGGGATGTTGAAAGCAATTTTTTTGCACTGCATCTTTAATACACAAAAACAAACTATTTATGAAAATGAGATCTTTACTTATGCTCACGTTTATCATGGCAATGCTTTCATCCCACGCACAGATCCAGAAAGGTGATGTATTACTGGGCGCTTTTATTGGTGTTAATACAAACACCTATTCAGGTGGTTCTTCCTCCAATGCAGGCATTAGTCCGCGTATAGGCGTAGTAATAGGCACTAACTGGGTATTGGGTGCACGTCTCAGTGCTGGCGTCAGTAATACTAAATCAGAAACTATCGATTCAAAAACCACTACAACCAATCTGGGAGCAACTGTTTTTGTAAGAAAGTATATGCCGGTTAAAAATAAACTGGGCTGGTATGCTGAGCTGGGCGCGGGCGTTGGAGCTGTCAACGGCAAAACAACCAACAGCGGTATAGAAAACAAGCAAAACGCTTTCTCTTACAATGCAGGCTTTATACCAGGTGTGTATTACCATGCAACACCTAAAATTTTATTGTCAGTAGATGCGGGTGGCATTGGGTATTTTCATTCAAAAAACAAGAACAATGTTACTACCACCAGTAAGACGTCTAGTTTTGGGCTCAATTTTCTCAGCAGCTTCTCTTTTGGGATCGACCTCGTGCTATAGCAACAAAAAATATTTTTCATAAAAAAACAATGGGCCATAATGGCCCATTGTTTTTTTATGAAAAATCACAACACTTCGTTAAACCTTCTTTCAACAGACCGGTCAAAGTCCAAATTTTGTCCTGATGGTCATTACCAATCAGTTAAAAAACCAGCACCTGTTGTGGCGT